>NZ_FNEX01000009.1 GCF_900100435.1 Pedobacter sp. ok626
AAGTTTCCCATAAGGTCTTTTCCTTCTCTGCTTTATTAGCTTTTACATCCGTGCTGGTAGCTGTTGTGGTTTTTGTAGTATCCGTAACGGTGGTTGCCTGAGCAACTGTGGCTGTATCAACTTTAGTGGTAGTATCGGGACCAATCTCAGTAAATTCAAGATCAGCCATCGAGGTATCTGCTTCCTGTGCGAATGCGCAGGTAACAGCGCCAAAAAGTAAGAAAAGCCAAATGACAAGCACTTTCATGCTTGTCAAATAGTTTTTTAAAATCATTTTTTCTTATTTTACTGGAATAGAGAACTCAACTGTTTCTGGAGGTAGGCACTGAGAATCATCACATACCATGAACTCAAGTGTTCCTTTAACAATTGCAGTTGCACCAGTTAATTTAACTTTTTGTTGGAAAGTAACTGTTTTCTCAAAGTAAGTAACATTCATATCAAATGACTTCTCGAATTTAGTAATTCCTTTTGGTTCGATTGTTTTGCCTACTGGTTTGTAAGCTTTTGAAGGTGCAAACGTAAAACTTGTTTTTACTGGACCACCATCAGCCATATTTTGTGAATAAAGGTGCCATCCTTCATCAATAGTAGCTTTAAGGTACACAGTAGCTTCTGTTTTTGAAGTTTTCTTTGCAGCGTAACTCCATTTTACGGGTTTCAAAATTTGACTACTTGCAGATAAGCTAAATAGTATTCCAACGGTTAACAAGATTAGGTTTTTCATTTTTTAATTGTTTTTTTATGTGTTAGCAAACTTATGTATTTCCTGTAATATCATGGGTATTCAATTTTGTAATTTAAGTCATACCTATTAAATATTACATTTAGTACACAGCTTTGACTCCTCTTTCCCCATTAAGTTTAACGCCGTATCAGTTTCAACTTAGTGAGGTATGGTTTGGATTCGGTTGCAAACATATCATTTTATTCAATAAATGTAAATTACAGATCAACCCAGAAGAGATAATGCCAAGACTTCTTTAACCATGAAACCAGGTTTACAACCCCAATTATCATCAAAAAAGCTTTCAATTGATAATTTATGGATTATAATACCTGGTTTTATGGCTAAATATCTAGAGATTATCTAGTCGGGTAACAATTGTGTGATATCAAAAATATCCCCCTTATAATCCCCCTCCAAGTGCTCGGTAAAGTTCGACTGTAGCATTGAGTTGCGCCGTTTTAATGGTCGTTAACTCAAGCTCACTTTGCAGTGAATTGCTTTGAGCAGTGATCACTTCAAGGTAATTCGCCATCCCGCTTTTAAATAATAGGTTGGCATTTTTAACAGCTTGCTGTAGGGTGTTTACTTTATCTTTTGAAATGTCATATTGCTGCTTTAATTTTTCAATTTTGACCAATTCATCAGAAACTTCGGAAACAGCATTCAGTACGGATTGACGGAATTGTATTACTGTTTTTTCTCTTTCAATTTTTGCCAATTCATATTGCGTTTTTAACTGTCGGCCTTGAATTAGTGGCTGCGTAATTCCACCAGCTACTACACCAAATAATGAAGCTGGTATATTGAACCAATTACTGGCTTTAAATGAATTGAGGCCAGCACTTGCTGTAATGCTTAAGGATGGATACAGACTTGCTTTGGCAACACCTACTTTAGCATTGGCAATCGTTAATGACAATTCCGCACTTTTAACGTCTGGACGTCTACTAACCATCGCTGAAGGATAACCTGCTGAAACCTGGCTAATGACATTTGTCTTATCCAGGCTTGCCAAGCGCTCCACACTTCCCGGTAATCGACCGGTAAGCATCCGTAGTGCATTCTCCTGTATCGTTATGTCTTGCTCAAACTTTGGAATCAGCTGTGCGGCAACCAATTGCTGAGCTTTAGCTTGCTGAATAGCAAGTGATGTTACCTGTCCTGCATCAAACTGCAAGTTTATAATTCTTAAGGTACTATCACTTAAAGCTAAATTCTTCTTAGCAATGGCCATCTGTGCATCCATCATTAACAATCTGTAATATCCCTGAGCAACGCTGGCTACCAATTGCGTTTGCACGGCTTTTCTGGCTTCCTCTGTCTGTAAGTAAGTTGCTAAGGCTGCATGTTTTTGACTCTTTATTTTACCCCAGATGTCGGCCTCCCATCTTAATCCCAGGTTTGCATTGAAATCTTCAACATGAGTCGTTTTTAAAAACTGGCTGGTGCTTAACCCATTTAGGCTGTTATCTGAAGGGCGATTTGAACTTGCTTCTACTTGTAAATCTAGCTGAGGCAAATTGCCCAGTTTTGCTTGCTTCAGTAACTGCTGTGCCGATTGGATATTTTTAAGGGCAATTTGTAAGTCGTAATTTCTTACCAAAGCGGTATCTACAAGATTCCTTAATTCTGCTTCCTTAAAAAAATCTTTAATGGTTTGATCAGCTATACTCACTGTATCTCGGCTGTGAGCGTTCCTAAAATTTTCGGGGATTGCTTTCGTTGGCAGTGCGGTATCTTTTGATATTTTGCATCCAGCAAGCACCAGCAAAACAGACAAAGCAACTAATGTATTTCTATATGTGCTCATTTTATCTTATTATTATTTAAATGATTAAGAATAGATTATTTCTGAATCTACCTTTATTACTTCAGGCTGATGATTGTCTTTATCCTGTAGGGGTTTACCAGATACTTTTTCCTGTAAATTTTGGAAAATGACAAACAACACAGGGATCAACATTAGTCCAAGGATTACACCAGAAACCATTCCGCCTGCAGCACCAATACTTATAGAGTGATTACCTTGTGCCGAAGGCCCTGTCGCGATACTCATTGGAAACAATCCAACAACAAATGCTAATGAAGTCATCAGAATCGGACGCAATCTCAGTCTTGCTGCATCTAAAGCGGCGTTCACTAAAGATAAACCTGCCTTACGACGCTGTATAGCGAATTCAACAATCAGAATAGCATTCTTAGCAAGTAGCCCTATGAGCATAATTAATGCAACCTGTACATAGATGTTGTTTTCTATACCTGTTAAACCAATAGTCACAAATACGCCCAATACCCCGGTAGGAACTGATAATATAACCGCCAATGGTAAAATATAGCTTTCGTATTGTGCTGCAAGTAAGAAGTATACAAAGACTAAACACAGTAAAAATACGACAGTAGATTGTCCATTTGAAGACATCTCTTCCCTGGTTTGTCCGGAGAATTCGAATCCATAACCTGCTGGCAATTGATCTTTGGCTACTTCCTGTATTGCATTTATCGCATCACCAGAACTAAAACCTGGTTTTGGAATAGCATTTACCTGGATGGAGTTAAATAGATTGTAGCGTGATGCGGTTTCTGATCCATAGACACGTGATAATTTCACCAGTGTTTTTATAGGTACCATCTCCCCTGTTTTGTTTTTAACAAACACCCGGTCTATTGCCGATGGATCTGCCCTGTCGGCAATATCTGCCTGAACCAATACCCGATAATACTTACCAAAACGATTAAAGTCTGAAGCCTGAGCACTACCGAAATAAGCTTGCATAGTTTGCAAAATATCGCGCACATTAACCCCTAATTGGTTTGCTTTCTCATCGTCTACTTCCAATTGCAATTGCGGATAGTCAGCTTTAAAGGTGGTAAAAGCTACTGCGATTTCTTTCCGCTTCATCAATTCCCCAATAAAATTATTGGCTATTCCACTGAATTTATCCAGTTTACCACCTGTTTTATCTTGTAAAACAAGATCCAAGGCTTCCACGTTACTAAAACCCGGAACTGTTGGAAAGCTAAATACGAAGAAACTACCACCACTGATGGCGCCTAACTTACCTCTGATCACATCCATGATAGCATTAATATCCTGAACCTTACCTCTTTCTTTAGTAGGTTTTAACAATACGAAAACTACTGCTGATGAGGGACTAGTTGATGATGTTAGCAAGTTAAAGCCTGTTATTGCAGTTACGAATCTTGATGCATCCAAAGAACGTAGTTCTGTCTCCGCTTGCTGCATCACTTTAGCCGTGCCGTCTAATGAAGTTCCTGATGGTGTATTTACGGCAATGGCCACGAAACCTTGATCTTCTGTTGGGATAAAGCCTGTAGGTGTAGTTCGAACCAACCAGATGGTTGCTAAAACAATAATCGCCAACGCACCAATACTTACTACTTTGTTTTTAATCAAGAAACGCAAACCACTAATGTATCTATTGGTCATTGCATTGAAGCTGCTGTTGAATCCAGCGAAGAACTTCTCTTTAAAGCCTTTTTCTTTTCCTTCGGTCTCCCCAGTGTGGTTACTCTTTAAAAACAGAGCTGCCAATGCCGGACTTAAGGTTAATGCATTAATCGCAGATATGATAATTGCTGTTGCCATGGTAAAGGCGAACTGCCTGTAGAAAACACCTGTGGAACCTTCAAGGAAACCTACCGGTAAAAATACAGCAGACATCACTAGAGTAATGGAAATAATGGCTCCACTAATCTCATGCATCGCTTCGGTAGTAGCTTGTTTAGCCCCAATGTGGTTGTGTTCCATCTTAGCGTGCACTGCTTCGACGACCACGATGGCATCATCTACCACAATACCGATCGCCAATACCAATGCAAATAAAGTAAGCAAGTTGATAGAGAAGCCAAAGAGCTGCATAAAGAAGAACGTACCCAAAATAGCAACCGGAACAGCTATGGCTGGAATCAATGTCGACCTGAAATCTTGAAGGAATATAAATACAACGATGAATACCAGGATAAATGCTTCGATAAGTGTGTGTACAACTTGTTCAATAGATTGATCGAGCGCTACCTTTGTACTGTAAAATATATTGTGCTTTACGCCTGCAGGAAAATCTTTGGCAGCTTTTTCCATTAGTTTATTGATGGCAATCTGAATTTCATTGGCATTAGAACCTGCTAATTGTATAATTCCTAGTACCACCCCTTTTTTACCATTCAGGCGCGTAAGACTGTTGTAGGAGTAGGCTCCAAACTCAACTCTACCTACATCCTTTAAATGCAATACGGAGCCATCTGAATTAGAGCGAATCGCTATATTTTCATACTCTTCAGGTTTTGTTAGTTTGCCTTTATATTTAATTACATATTCAAAAACTTCATTGCTACGCTCTCCAAAACGACCTGGTGCAGCTTCTAAACTTTTATCTTGTATGGCAGCCATCACTTCATTAGGTGTGATTTTATAGCTTGCCATTTGTGTTGGATTTAACCAAATCCGCATTGAGTAATCTTTAACACCACCAAATATACTAGCCGATCCTACCCCTGGAATACGTTTGATTTCTGGTATGATATTGATTTGCGCATAATTGGCTACGAAAGTTTGATCATATTTACTTTCATCTTCGGTATACATCCCAATAGCCATAATAAAACTATTCTGCTGTTTCGCCGTGATGATCCCTTGCTGTACAACCTCCGAAGGCAATTGACTGGTTGCTTGTGTAACACGGTTCTGCACATTTACGGCGGCTTGATCCGGGTCAGTTCCTAATTTAAAATAAACTGTAATGGCCAATGTACCATCGTTACTTGCTGTTGAGCTCATGTAACTCATGTTTTCGACACCATTGATGGATTCTTCCAATGATGGTGCTACAGAGCGTAGTACAGTTTCGGCATTGGCGCCTGGGTAGTTGGCCGTAACCAATACAGAAGGCGGTGCGATATCCGGAAACTGCTGTAAGGGTAATTTAGTAAGGCTTAATACTCCAAGTATGACCAATAAGATGGAGATTACAGTAGCCAACACCGGCCTCTGAATAAATATTTTGAACATGATTGTTAATGTTTAATGGTGTAATTAGTTTTTAGCAACTTTATCTGTTGCTCTCTGTGGCGCAATCACTGCGCCCTCTTGTAGGCGGTCAAGTCCGCTTAACACAATCTGATCACCGGCTTTTATACCATCCTTTACCAGGTAATTGGTTCCTGTTTTACCAATAACAGTAATGGCTTGTTTTTTAACCTTATTGCTATCCGCAAGTGCAAATACAAATATTTTGTCTTGCACTTCTATTGTAGCAATCTGTGGCACCACAAGCGTGTTTTCGTGTTGTAGGCTCAGACGTATCTTTCCGGTATTCCCAGATCTCAATAAGCCTTGCGGATTAGGAAACTTTGCCCGAACTGTAATGGCACCTGTAGTTTTATCAAACTGACCATCTATTACGTCAATTTTTCCTAACCTGGCATATTCAGTATTGTCGGCCAAAATCAATTTCACTGCAGGAAGTTGTTTAAGCTTATCATTTAGCGTTTGCCCTGGATATTGTTCCTTAAAGTTCACAAAGTCCTTCTCACCAAGAGAAAAATATACATGAACATCATGCACATCCGACAATTGTGTTAAGGCATCCACATCAGCTGGTGCTACAAGACTTCCTTGTTTTTTGGCTAATCGGCCAATATAGCCGCTTACTGGTGCCTTAATTAAGGTATAACCAAGATTTATAGAAGCCGTAGAAACGTTTGCTTTCGCCTGTTCAATGTTCGCTTTAGCAACCTGCGCGGTAGCTTTCGCTGATTTTAACTGAAATTCAGATATTACCTTATTCTGAACCAATGGAGTTAAACGCTCTACTTCTAATTGGGCGTTAATCAAAGCGGCTTCTGCCGAATGTTGAGCTGCAATTGCATTATTCAAAGAAGCACGATATTGCTGATCATTAATTTTAAATATCGGCTGCCCGGCATTTACAAAAGCACCTTCATCAACATACACTTTCTCTAAGCTTCCGCTAACCTGAGGTCGAACTTCAACATTAACAGTACCCTCTATAGCAGCTGGATACTCTTGAAAGGTTGTCTCTGTACCTGAAGTTACACTTGCTACCGGTAAAGCTGGTGGTGCAGGTGCCACAGCCTGAGGAGTTTTACTAGTGCAACTATATAAAAACAGGGCAAATATCAGGGCTATTGCCTTTCCAACGTTATTAGATGATCTAACAGCGTTAAGTAATAATGGGTAAAAGGATTTATATTTCATGAGAATTGATTTTATTAATTTATGATTATAACGTATGTAAGTGATTTAACAGCGTTAAGTAGCTCTAGAAAAAAACAGGCTTTCTTGTAAAGCCTGTAAAAATTAATCGTTTATATATTTAATAATACCTTTTAAAGCGTCTTTTAAAATATGTTGATTCATCTCTTCGTCTCTTCCTTTATTTACCATATTGATAGAGATCAGACCATGTATAATAGACCAAAAAGTATAATACTTCCTGCATATTACCCCTTCTTCTGGCTGTTCAGCTTTCATTAGGTCTTTAATGGTGTCAAAAAACAAATTATCTAGAAACTCCATTTCCGGCACCTTTGCTTTCTTTTGTTCGCAGCAAACCATATCTACGCCAAACATTAACTGGTAATACTCTTTGTGTTTAAAGGCAAAATTCCAGTAGGCAGTCCACATGGCTTCCAATTGTTCCTCAGTTTTTTCGTATTTGCCTTTAGCAGCTTTAACATTTTTACCAAGTAATACGTACCCCTGTCGGGTTAGTTCAAGTAAGATTCCTTCTTTATTGGTAAAATACTCGTAAATGATTGGGGCTGTATACTCTATCTTATCTGCAATTTTCCTCATGCTTAGCGCTTGCCAGCCATCCTCTTTAACGATTTGTAAGGCTGCTTCGAGGATTTTTGTCCTCGTTTCTTCTTTCAGCCTTTGTATGCGTTCTTTACTTCCCATTACATTTTGTCAAGATGTATAAATAATCTAACACCGTTAAGCAAATGTAAAAACAGTTCTTCAAGAATCTATCATTCGTTTGTCAATAAATGATTAATTAAAATAAATTTAAGCTTATCGCCTTAATAATTGCAAATTAGCGTTTCTATTTAAAGAGAAATGAGCATGACCGTTACATTAAGAGATATTGCTAAAGCACTTAATTTATCTATTTCTACAATTTCAAAGGCTTTAAATGATAGTCATGAAATTGGTTCAGAAACGAAACAAAAGGTTTTAGATTATGCTAAGAAGCATCATTATTCGCCAAATAGAATGGCTAAAGGCCTAAAAGAAGGCAAAAGTCGATCTATTGGTGTCGTAGTATGTTCTTTGGATAACAATGTAATTGCCCAGATGCTGGATGGGATTCATAAAGCGAGCAACGATAAATCTTATCAGATCATCATCATGCAAAGCAAGGAATCTGAGAAACTAGAAACAGCTTGTATTGAATTGCTTTACGCAGGTGGTGTTGATGGGATTCTGATCTCTCCTGCTTATGAAACCATAAACTTTAGTTACTTAAATTCTTTACAGGCTTCGGGCTTACCTATAGTGCTTTTTGATCGCTTGATTGACCAGGTGACTACCCATAAGGTTGGCGCTGATAATTTCAAGGGTGCTTATGATGCAACCATGCACTTGATTCATAACGGATACAAAAACATTGCACATTTAAATACAAACACGATTCTGAGCATTGCTACGGATCGTTTAAATGGATATAAACGAGCACTTGAAGATAGTGGCATAAAATACAGACCTGAGTTATTGCGTTCCTGCAATTATACAGATGCTAATAAATTGAATGAAGACCTGGAACAAGCCATTAAGTATTATATGAGCTTAACGGATAAGCCAGATGCCATTTTTACGGCAACTGATCAAATCAGCACCAGATGTTTGGTCTTGCTGAATAAATTGGGTTACAAAATCCCAGATGATGTTGCACTGATTGGCTTTACGAATACAGAGCTGGCTGATGCAATGAACCCAGCTTTGAGTACAGTACATCAGCCAGCTTTCGAGATTGGTCAGCTTGCTGCTGAAAAACTAATCTCACTGATTGAAAGGAAAAATCTTGATGACGGTTACGAAACGATTATGCTGCCTACCAATATCAAGGTAAGGGCTTCATCGCAACCTCATTCTCATTAATAATTTCCGGTAACGCCCAATTCTAATCCACGTAATTCTGCTAACCCGCGTAAACGTCCAATTGCAGAATACCCTGGATTTGTCACCTTGTTTAGGTCATCCAACATTTGATGGCCGTGATCTGGTCTGAAAGGTATTGGTTCAGCTCTGCGCGCATTTTCTGCAGTAACAGCTTTCATAATTTCATACATATTTACGTCGCCACCCAAATGGTCTGCTTCATAAAAATTACCTTCTTCATCCTTAGTTACATTACGCAAGTGTAAGAAGTATACCCTTTCTTTTACCGCCTCAAAAATTTCAGGAAGGTTGTTGGATACACCGGCTCCAAGTGACCCTGTGCAGTAACAAATACCGTTAAAAGGTTTATCTACACTTCTCAAAATATCTACCAAATCTTCTTTTGTACTCACAATACGAGGTAAACCTAAAATTGCATAAGGAGGATCATCTGGGTGGATGGTCATGTTTATGCCGGTTTCTTCACATACATCTGCAATTCCATTCAGGAAATAGGCCAGGTTTTTCTTTAGTCCCTCTCTACCAATAGTTTTATATTCTTCGATGCTGGCACGTAAAGCTTCCAGTTCGATTTCCTTTTCATTGGGTATGCCCATCAGGACATTGGTTTTCAGCTCATTTAGCTCATCTGTATTCATCGTTGCAAAACGCTCTTTTGCTCTTTGTCTCAGATTTTCAGCGTAATCA
This sequence comes from Pedobacter sp. ok626, assembly GCF_900100435.1. GTDB lineage: Bacteria > Bacteroidota > Bacteroidia > Sphingobacteriales > Sphingobacteriaceae > Pedobacter. Next base: position 9,579 of record NZ_FNEX01000009.1, read on the forward strand.
GTATCTGCTCCTTCTCTTTTCAGGATAAAAAGGTCAAAAACGGCAAGATCTAACCAGTTAAAATATAAAGCTTTTGAACCATCTGCCATGGTTAGATCCAATTGCGTACGTGTCCAGTCAAGAACCGGCATAAAATTATAGCATACTGTTTTGATGCCACATTTTGCCAGGTTTCTTAGAGATTCTTTATAATTCTCAATATAATGATCTGCATCCGCTCTGCGTGTTTTGATTGCTTCATGAACCGGTACACTTTCTACCACAGCCCAGGTTAATCCAGCAGCTTCAATAATTGCTTTTCTTTCTTTAATATCCTCCAATGGCCATACCTCTCCATGTGGAATATGGTGTAATGCACTAACAATTCCTGTAGCACCTGCTTGTTTTACATCTTGCAAACTAACCGGATCTATTGGTCCATACCAACGCCAGGTTTGTAGTAACTTATGTTTTGCTGTATTCATTTTATATCGTTGTTATCAATTTTAAACGCCACTGTAAGCATTAAATCCGCCATCAACCAAAATGGTTTCTCCATTTACAAAGGCTGATGCATCACTTAACAGATAAATTAATGTACCATTTAATTCTTCTGGGCTACCCAAGCGCCCAAATGGGGTATGGTTTACAAAGCGTTGTGCACGATCTGTAAAAGATCCATCAGGATTGGTGAGTAAGGAACGGTTCTGCTCTGTTAAGAATACGCCCGGCGCAAGTGCGTTCACTCTTACTTTATCTCCATAACGCTGAGCTAATTCAACGGCCATCCATTTGGTGTAACCTTCTATTGCATTTTTACCCATTGTATAGCCCAAAACACGTGTTAAAGGTCGTTGTGCAGCTAATGATGAAATGTTAACAATAGATCCTTTACCTTTCTCGGCAATTACCCGTCCAAAAACGTGTGTTGGGTAAACTGTGCCAAATAGATTTAATTCGACCGCTTTTTGAGTATCGGCAATATTTATATCGAATAAGTTCTGATCTGGCGAGACTGTCGCACCTGGAATGTTTCCACCAGCTGCATTTACCAATCCGTCAATCGTACCCCATGTGCTTAATATTTGATTTTTAGCGTCTATTAGGGCTGCTTCGTCCAATACATCTGTGATTACAGCAATTGCTTCGCCTCCATTTTCTGTAATGGCTTTTACACGCTCATTGGCTTTTTCTTCATTTCGACCCAAAATGGCAACCTTCGCCCCTGCTGCTGCAACAGCTAATGCAAAAGACTGTCCTAATACACCTGTAGCTCCTGTGATTACGATTACCTTGTTTTCCAGCGAAAACAGATCTTTGCTCTTCATATAATCTATTTAATATGGATTTAATAATTCTATCAATGTTAATGAAATTTAAAGGTTTGATTCAATAATCAGAACTAAATATTTACGAAATCGTTTGAAATTTATTAAATAAATTAGTTTACTTCTATTTAATTGCAAGAACCTGTATTATTGCAATCTGAAATTATTATATATATGCTAAATCAAGAAAACATATTGGTGTTTGGTGAATTGCTACTGCGGTTCAGTTCTACTGAAGATCAATTTATTTCTAAAAATCACACTGTTTCTTTATTTCCTGGCGGCTCTGAGGCAAATGTTTCGGCCTCATTAGGTCAATGGAATATTCCTTGTGCTTATGTAAGTTGCGTACCAGACAATGCATTGGCCAACAACGCCCTTCAGGCTTTACAAGAGCTAGGGGTAAATACTAGCAAGACTGTGCTACAAGGAAGTAGACTAGGTTTGTATTTTTTGCTTTCGGCCAATGGCCTAACCAGCGGAGAGGTAGTTTATGATAGGAAATTCTCCTCATTTAGCAGCCTTACTCCAGGTACAATTGATTGGGAAAAGATTCTGGATGGTCATACCTGGTTTCATTGGACCGCTTTAACTCCTGCATTGAGTGCAAATATGGCCGCGGTTTGTAAGGAAGCACTGGTTGCTGCAAGAAAAAAAGGACTAAAAATATCTGTAGACCTAAATTATAGAAGCAGATTGTGGGATTATGGAAAGCAGCCCATTGATGTAATGCCTGAGTTGGTTGAGTATTGTGATGTAATTATGGGCAATATCTGGGCGGTAAATAAAATGCTTGGTATTCCTGTGGATGAGAAATTGGATCGTCAGACTTCCGCTGAAGACTATACGATTCATGCCAATGCTTCGGCAAAAGCAGTTTTTGACCGTTTCCCGCAGTGTAAGCATATTGCTAATACCTTTAGGTTCATGGACAATCCAAAGCATAACCTGTTTTACGGAACCTACCATACGCCTGAAAGCAATTACATTTCTTCGATACTGGAAACGAATGAAGTTGTGGATAGAATCGGCAGTGGTGATGCTTTTATGGCTGGATTAATTTACGGATTGACAAGCAGTAATGATGGTCAGGAAATTATAGATAAAGCAACCTCCTCAGGTTACAAAAAGCTTTTTGTAAAAGGCGATTTTGGTGACGGATCTATTTAATGAAAATAATAACAGATTGTAACGATAAAATAATCATATACAGATGAAAACAGAAACAAACCCTTTAAAAGTCATTCAGGACTACCCGGTTATTCCGGTTTATTATAATGAAGATGCTCAAACCTGTATAGAAGTAGTAAAGGCAAGTTATGCCGGTGGTATCCGCGTGTTTGAATTCACAAACAGAGGGCCCAAAGCACCAGAAAATTTTAAAGCATTATTAGCTTATAGAAATGAGCATTTTCCTGATATGAAGCTTGGGATAGGTACAATTAAAACAGTAGCTCAGGCCGAGGCTTACATCGAACTTGGTGCTGATTTTATTGTTAGTCCTATTGTAAGGGCGGATCTTGCTGAAATCACTGCTTCACACAACATATTATGGGTACCGGGATGCATGACGCCTACTGAAATTAATTTAGCTGAAGAGCTTGGCGCACCATTGGTTAAGCTTTTCCCTGGAGATACTTTGGGTATAGGATTTTTAAAGGCGATCAAACCATTGTTTCCTAACCTTAAATTTATGCCAACAGGTGGTGTTGATGTAAATAAGGAAAATATTGATAATTGGTTAAATGCAGGTGTTACCGCTTTAGGATTTGGTTCTAAACTGTTTCAACAGCCTGAAAACGCCAAAGATTATAACTGGCTAACAGAGCGCTGCCAGTTGCTTATTAAATTAGTTAAAGGCTAAAATAACCTTAAAATTTGAAGAACCTTATCAACTTAATAGCTGATCAAGGTTCTTTAAATTTATTGAAAGCCTTAATTACTTCTTTTGATCTTCTCTATCGTAGAGGTCAATCAATTTACTTTGCAGTCGGATCACGGAATTTTCTAATGTGGCGATCTTCTCTTTTAACTGCTGAATAAGCTGTTCCTGCTCACTAGCCCCTTCTTCTCCAACATCAAGAAATTCTCTAAGGGTTAGACCATGAACCTTCGCTATTTGATTTATCCTGCTAAAGTTCGGATCCGTGATGCTAGTTTCTAATTTTGAATACGCCGGGATTGATATTTCCAATTGGTCAGCCATTGCCTTTTGGTTAACTCCCATCTTTTGACGTAAGATCCTAAATTTTTCACCTAAAGTTTTCATAATTTACGAAGTATATCTTTGTGAACTTTTTTATATAATAAAATTAAGAATTATTTAATAAAATATTGTAATATTCTTATAATATTATGAAATAAAATGCGAAATTCTATTTCACAGATTAAATAATTATCTAATAATAGTTTAGGGAAAGATAAATACACAGTGCATTGGTGTATCGAAAAATTACTTCTTAGATTGCCTGAAGATAAAGGCCGCCATTATTATAGCTACCGAAAGCCCTGAAAGCCCCGGGAAAGAGATAAACAAAAATAGTAAACCTGAAACTGCACACAACGCCAGAATAAACAGAAAGCCCTGAAAAAAAGTATCCATCTTAAATGCTGCAAGAAGTGCGAACAGGACAAATGTAATTGCCAGAATATTTATAAACATATGCAAATATGCATATTCAATGTTAAGTTAATGTTAACAGGTATATTTTTTGATGTTTTGTCAATAAAAATGACAAAAGCCCTGCGCAGCTTAGCGTGCAGGGCTTTGTTATGAGATATAAGCGAAAATTAAATACGATCCCAAATATGATTAGTAGTCGTCATTCAAAGCAAAAATCGGTTTTCTGGACATCCATTTTCCACTTGTAAAATCAGGGAAGTCAATTGTTTCATTACCCATCTCTATAGACTGCTCACTTAAGGGGGTAATCGCACTCCATGCAGCGGCGTCGTAAACATCCATTGGGGTTGGCTCATTACGTTTTGCCGCTTCAATAAAGCCGTGTATAACAAAGAAGTCCATACCACCATGTCCAGCACCCTCAGCATCGTTGCCATATTTTTTCCATAGCGGGTGATCGTATTTTGCCAACCACTTATCTTGAGCATCCCATTGGTGCGGCTTGCTTTCTCCTTCTACATAAATACTTTTATTGAGATCCATCCAAAGTCCTTTTGTTCCTTGAACCCTAAAGCCTAAAGAATATGGTCTTGGAAGATTGGTATCGTGTTGCAGAATTATTGTTTCTCCATTCGCACAATCAATTGTAGTGGTTACAATATCGCCTAAACGGAAATTAACTTTTGCATTAGGATGGTTTTCGCCACCTTTTTCAACTATATAATTGTGTAATCCCCTAGACTTTGTGGCAAACGAATTTAGTTTAAGGAATTTATTTCCTCTGTTGATATTGATACAATTTGCAACTGGGCCGATACCATGTGTTGGGTAAAGATCTCCGTTACGGTGCACAGAATGATTGGTCCTCCATCTTGCTTCAGAGAAGCCTTTCTCATTAAACTCAACACCACCACCATAAGGTTTTACACCATCATTAAATTTAACTTCTCTTAAATCATGTTGGTATCCACCTTGTAGATGCAGCATTTCGCCAAACACACCATGTCTTACCATGTTTAAAACGGCAAGTACATCTCTGCGATAGCAAACATTCTCAAGCATCATAACATGAGCCTCATGTTTTTCTGCTGCCTGTACAACATCCCAGTGATCTTGCAGGGTAATACCAATTACAACTTCACTGGCTATATATTTAAGTCCTGATTCCATAGACTTAATGATCATTTCTTTATGCCATTCCCAGGGAGTAGATATCACTACAGCTTTTAGTCCTTTTGTCGTTTCCAACATTTTTTTCCAGGCATAATTGTCGCCCGTAAAAATTTTAGGCATTGGTTTGCCACTTTTAGCGATCATTGCTTTAGCACTGGTGAGCATACGATCATCTACATCACAAATAGCAACCAAATCAACATCTGATCTCTTTAACAATAAGTTTAAATGGTTCTGACCACGTAAACCTACCCCTATCATTGCTACTTTTATTTTATCGGCCGCGGTATTGGCAAATAAAGAATTGTTTGGTAAAACTGTCGCGGCAGCAGCAGTAATGCTACTGTTCTTAACAAATTCTCTTCTGTTCATATTATTTTAGTTCATTTTATGTGTTAGGGTTAGCTACGCATATTACTCTTACAGGTGAATAATAACTCCAAGTTATAGAACTATCCAGTTAACCCAATAAATTAATATCTAAAAAAACACACAAACGTTTGCGTGAGATCAAGTGTATTCACCCCTAAAATTAGGAAGTGATTGCAGTTTTTTATTAAAATGTTAAAGTTTATTTTAATATTTGAGGATGATGCCGGATAAACCAACCACTATTAAGGAAATTGCCAAAATGCTCAAGATTTCAGTTTCTACTGTATCAAGAGCATTGAACGACCATTCCAGTATAGGTTTAACAACAAAAATGCGTGTCAAAAAGCTTGCCGCAGAACTTAACTACGAACCAAATCAGCGGGCTATTCAGTTTTTGCATGGCAAATCATTTGTAATAGGCGTTATTTTGCCAGAATTGTCTGAGTCATTCTTCTCCACTGCGATAAGCGGCATTGAGGATATTGCCTATAAACGTAACTATACTGTTTTATTGGCGCAATCGCATGATGATGCAGAAAGGGAAAAACTTCTTGTTGCTAAAATGAAAAGCCAAGGCGTTGATGGCTTACTGGTTTCTGTTGCTAAAACCACCAGTACTTACGAACATTTTGAGCTTTTTAGGAAATTAAACATTCCTATTGTATTTTTTGATCGTATCCCCCCTATTAAGGATATACACTACGTTAGTTCGAACCTGGAAACAGGTACTTTTGAAGCTGTAAATTTTCTCTTAAAAAAGGGGCATCGAACCATAGGTATGATTAATGGGCCGGGTACGCTTGTGGCAAGTCATGAAAGAAAAGAAGGATACATCCGGGCAATGACAGCAAACCGGTTAAAGTTTGATCCTTCCCTTATCGTAACCTGCGATTTGTCCGAAGACGATACAATTAAAGCGATGGATGCCTTGCTAAACCACAGACGAAAACCATCAACAGTGGTAACTTTTAACGATTATGTAGCCTTATTTGCTATGCGGTATGTTAAGTCTATTGGGCTTACTGATATTGATTTTGTGAGCTATGCCAACCTCCCTATCATCAATTATATGGATCATACACCAATAGCCTCTGTCGAGCAGTTTCCATATAAACAGGGTAAAAAGGCTGCTGATATATTGATAGACCTGATTAACAAGCCAAAAAATGAATCAGGTTCAGAACAGGCTTACTTTAATATTGTTGTAGAATCTGAATTGGTTTTGAGCAAGCGCAAATAATTTCGCGCAAACGTTTGCACATCTTTTTAGCCAGTTAAATATTTAAGTTTGGTTTATCAACTAGTATACAAAGCGCATGTTCGAGAATATTTTAAGTATCTACGGTTTTGATTCCGATAAAACAGATGTACGGCCATTTGGTGATGGTTTGATTAACCATACCTGGAAAGTTAATATAGATCACAAAAACTACATATTACAGAGGGTAAATAACGAGGTGTTTAAACAGCCTTCGGATATTGATGAGAACCTTGCTTTACTTAGAGATTATTTGAGCAAAGAAAATCCTGATTATCTATTTGTGTCACCTGTTATAGCTACAAATGGCCAAACATTAATACATAATGATACTGGATATTACAGACTATTCCCATTCATAGAGGGCTCAACTTCTCTCAATGTCTTAGAGAATGAGGAAGAGGCTTATGAGGCTGCAAAACAATTTGGGAAGTTCTCTAGAATCTTAGACGGTTTTAAAGCAGAGGACTTAAACATCACCATTCCAAATTTTCATAATCTGGTATTGAGGTATGATCAATTTACAGATGCTTGCAAACAGGCATCAGCAGAAAGATTAGCACAAGCGGCTGATGGAATTCAATTCATTAAAGATCATCAAGGAATTGTGGACATTTTTCGTGGGATCCTAAGTAATAAAAACATCCCATTAAGAGTGATTCATCACGATACTAAAATCAGTAATGTGCTTTTTGATGGTCAAAATAAGGGTATTTGTGTCATTGACCTAGATACCGTTATGCCTGGTTATTTTATTAGCGACGTAGGTGATATGATGAGAACTTACTTATGTGAGGCTAGCGAAGAGGAAACAGACTTAAGTAAAATTAGCATTAGAAAACCTTTCTTTAAGGCTATATACAATGGTTACATGTCGGAAATGGAATCGGTATTGACTGCTGAAGAGAAGACTTATTTTACTTACGCTGGTAAATTTATAATCTACATGCAGGCTATTCGTTTCCTTGCAGATTATCTACAGAATGATATTTATTACGGTGCTAAATACGAAGGCCATAATTTCAACAGAGCCATGAATCAGATTGAGCTACTAAAGGCATATCTTGAACTGGAGAAAGAACTCTGAACTACTTTTTAAGATTCTGTTACAGATAAAAAGGGCCTTTTATGTATGATGAAAAGCCCTTTTGCGATTAGATAGATTGTTAAAAAAATCATTTTTTTTAACAATCTATAGTTTGGATGTGATATAAAATGTTTAATTTACATGCAATATCTATATCGAGGTTATGTATAAATCTAAACTTAAACTCACTCTCCACTGGTTATTATTTATTACAGGATTTTATCTGTTCTGGGGCCTCGCCTATCTCGTTTTGGCGAAGTTTGCCATATCTCAATTCAGCAGATTCAAGAATAGTGACGGAAATGCATTGTCCGGGCTAACGGCGACTGATGTTTTTTGGTACGCCATGTTCATTTTCGGAATTGCTGTGTCCATTTTTGTGATCGGAATATTTCTCAAATACGCGCCCAATCGAAAAATAGCTGCATCGATTTATGCGGTATTAATTATTGCATCTGTAGGGATATTGATTGATAAACTTTTGGAGACAACGACGTTTTACCTTATCCTCCCTCACATCATCATTAATATAGCTTTTCTAGTGCCAATAGCACTGGCATTCTTTAAGGAACCTGAAGTGGTTAATGAAGATGAAGAGCTGGATCAGGATGAACTATAAGACATAAAATAGAAAAGGGCTACATCATTGCTTGACGTAGCCCCTTTTTGATCGCTTTATATTAGTTGCATCAATATAAATTAAAAAAGGTATTTAGTACTCAAGAAATTAGAGCTATTACTATCTACGATTTCATTGATCAAATGCTTGTTACTTTCATTTAATTTTGTAGCTACCAACGATCTGATAGAGAATGAGCGTAAGGCATCTACAACAGATAAAGTACCTTCAGCACTATCTTTTCTACCAGTAAACGGAAATACATCCGGCCCGCGCTGACATTGGCAGTTAATGTTCACTCTGCTTACCTGATTCACTAAAGGATCAATCAGCGCAGCAACTTCCTCGTCGTCATCACTAAACACACTCACTTGCTGTCCGTGAGTAGATTCAATTAAATATTGAATAGGCTCTTCCAGATCATCAAATGCAACTACCGGAATTATCGGCCCGAATTGCTCTTCTGCATACAGTTTCATGTTTTTGTTAACCGGGTAAACTATTGCCGGGTAAACAAAAGATTCAACTGTTTCACCACCGTTTTCATTAATTACTTTAGCACCATATGCTATCGCATCATCAATGCACTCTTTAAGATATGCTGGTTTCTGAGGCTCAGGTAGTGGAGTTAAAGCCACTCCATCTTCCCACGGCATACCAAATTTAAGTTTAGCTACAGCAGCAGAAAGTTCCTTTAAGAATACGTCAGCAAGACTACGGTGGATAAAAATGATTTTAAGTGCTGTACATCTTTGTCCGTTAAATGATAAAGAGCCTAGAACAGTTTCCTGTACTGCCAGCTTTATATCTGCTTTAGCGGTGATAATAGCAGCGTTCTTAGCATCAAGACCAAGTATAGCACGCAATCTATTTACTTTAGGGTGCAACTTTTTAAGTTCGTTGGCTACCTTACTGGAACCGATTAAGGTTAACACATTAATCTTACCAGATTTCATCAAATCAGGAATGATCTTATTTCCGCGCCCGTAAATTGTATTTACTACTCCTTTAGGGAAACAATCTCTAAAAGCCTCTAATAAAGGATAGTGTAATAAAGTACCATGTTTAGGTGGTTTAAACAAAATCGTATTACCCATTATAAGGGCAGGGATCAGTGTAGTAAAAGTCTCATTTAAAGGGTAATTGAATGGGCCCATACAAAGCACTACTCCAAGTGGGGAGCGTCTGATTTGTGCAACAATTCCTTGCTCGATGCTAAACTTAGACGATTGTCTGTCCAGGTCTTTCAAGGCATCGATAGTTGCATAAATATATTCAACTGTACGGTCAAACTCTTTAACAGAATCTGCATAGGACTTGCCTATCTCCCACATTAGCAATTTTACTACAATTGCCTTCTTTTCAATAATCTTATGGGTGAACTGCTCTACACAATGAATGCGGTTTGCCACGCTCATGGTAGGCCATTCTCCTCTCCCATTATCATAAGCCGCAACAGCCGCATCAAGCGCCTCGCTAGCCTCCTTTTCACTACATAATGGATAAGTACCGATCACCTTTCGCTTCAAACCGTTCTCGATTCTAATGCATATTGGGGACAAGACTTCATGCACTTCCCCATTCCAGGGCCGCATTTCTCCATTACTTAAGTACTCCCGCTGGTGTACTTCTTCTGCTAATTTAAATTCTTGTGGAATATGGTTCTCTTCCACAAAAATCGCATCAAGCTGATCTTTTAATAACATTTAGGTAATTTAATTTAGGTATAATTTATTGGTTATAAATCCGTAATCGGTCTATATTTGGGTACAAGGGTTTTCATAATAGTCCAGCCAATTAAATAACAAACCGCACAGATAGAGAAGATGATGAAATATCCAGCTTCTTCACCTTTAAAGCCCATAAATACCATTTGATTTTGACCTGCATAATCAAATAATACGCCTGAACCTTTGTTGATGATCATTGCGCCAATTCCACCAGCCATACCACCGATGCCGGTTATAGTTGCGATTGCTTTTTTAGGGAACATGTCGCCTACTGTAGAGAATATGTTTGCCGACCATGCCTGGTGTGCTGCTCCTGCAATACCAATAATGATAACCGGGATCCAGTAAGTGATATAACCCAAAGGTTGTGCAAATAAGGCCAGTAATGGGAAAAATGCAAATATCAACATGGATTTCATACGACCAGCATAAGGATTCATTCCTTTTTTCTCTACGAAATAAGTTGGTAACCATCCGCCAATAATTGAGAGTAATGTGATCGTATAAAGTACAAACAATGGTAATGCACTTTGCGTAGAGTCCATTTTATAAACAGAGCTTAGGTAAGCAGGTGTCCAGAAAAGGAAAAACCACCAAACGCCATCAGTCATAAATTTACCGGCTGCAAATGCCCAGGTCTGTTTGTATCTGAAACAGTCCATAAACGAAACTTTAACCGTAGTTTCCTCTATATAATCTACAAGCTTTCTATCTGCAATTAGATCTTGTTGTATATAAGCAAGCTCAGCAGCATTAACTTTCGGATGTACTTCAGGTTTCTGGTAAACGAATATCCAAAATCCCATCCATACAAAACCTAAAGCACCAATAATGATAAACGACATTTCCCAACCATAGGCTGCTGCTATAAAAGGAATAGTTATTGGTGCTGCTAATGCACCTACAGTAGCGCCTGCATTGAAAATACTAGTTGAAAATGCCCTGTCTTTTTTTGGAAAATACTCCGCAGTAGCTTTAATCGCTGCCGGGAAATTCCCAGCTTCTCCAACTGCCAGCACGAAACGTGCAAAAATGAATAAGGTAACACTTGTTGAGATGATTAGTGAGGTATCACCAATGCTTGCAATTGAGTGCTTAGCACCTTCAAATCCTACAAACCATTCGCCTGTAAGGAAACCTGAAGTTGCGATTCCACAAAATGCATGAATTACTGCGCCGATAGACCATACACCAATTGCCCATAAAAAACCTTTCTTTGTATCCATGCGGTCAACAAAGCGACCTGCGAATAACATAGATACTGCATAAAAAATCGAAAACAGCGCAGTAATATTACCATAATCATTATTTGTCCAATGAAACTCTGGAGCGATAAACTCTTTCCATGTTAGTGAAAGAACTTGTCTGTCCAAATAATTTATCGTGGTAGCAAAAAATAACATTGCGCATATTGTCCACCTGTACTTTCCAATTTTTTCTTGGTTCATTATATCTGGTTTTATTTTAATTTTTGTGTAATTAATAATTTGTTTTTTCCGCTCGTTATACCCTTAATGATATCATTTGGGCCCTCAATATATGTATTTCCCTGTAATTACCTGTGTCAAAAATTCTTTACGTATCTAGTTTTGGTTCCGTACCAGGGCGCTATTCCCGTTAAAAAGCGCATGGTGGAAAGCAATTCTACATAATAATTATAAGTAAAAACACTCTTCATTGGAAAATATTTACGCAATCGTTATCGTGGCTACCGCATGTATAATGTTCTTTTGGCCAAGGAGTAAACTATATTATCTTTTATACAAAAGGCCTGAATTAAGTGTAAAATAATTTCATAGATTTAGCTATGCAATTTAAAAACTCATTACCTAAATGTGCTGCAGTATTCCTCATATGTTTTGCAGCAAATATTTCTGAAATTTATGCTCAGGAAAAGACGGTTTTACTCGATTACTACTTTAATCATGAAGTAAAGAAGGATAAGTCAGGAAAAGAAAACCGATTCCATTATACCTGGGAAGATCAAACTTTAAATGGTTTTTCTATGCTGGGCGATATATTTAAAAAGGCCGGATTTCAAACTAAAAGTCTGGATGCTGCCCCTACTGCCGCTAATCTAAAAGGAAGTGATGTATATATTATTGTTGACCCGGATAATCTTAAAGAAAGCCCTACTCCTAACCTAATTGCCGCCGATCATGTCAAAGCCATCGCAGATTGGGTAAAAGCGGGTGGTGTGCTTGTGATATTTGCTAACGACAGTGCAAACACAAACCTTGTTCAACTAAATGACCTGACTGGCAAATTTGGAATCAACTTTACCAATAGAAGCCGGAATATGGTAAAAAATGGAAAGCTTGAAATTGGTGAGGTTCATGTGCCAGCAGGTAATGAAGTTTTTCCAGCTTCTAAAACTTTCTATTTGAAGGAAATTTCTGTTCTTAGTCTTAGGCCACCTGCAAAAGCCTTAATTACCGAACAAAATGATGTGATTATGGCTACAGCTAAATATGGTAAAGGGACCGTATTTGCCGTAGGCGATCCATGGTTATATAATGAATATGTGGATGGCACACGTATTCCTGCAAAATACGAGAATTACAATGGTGCTGTTGAATTGGTAAAATGGCTGAAAAAGCAAACGCTTTAACAGCCATTTTATAAATCTACTAATCAGCTAATTCAAGTACCAAATCGTCTGTATTTACCATTGTTCCGGCGGTTAGCGTTATTGATTTGATAATCCCATCCGCAATCGCAGAAATGTTTGATTCCATTTTCATGGCCTCAATCATAAAAAGGGGTTGATTCTTTTTAACCTGATCACCGGCTTTGACAAATACCTTTGACAACAATCCTTGTAAGGGCGAACCAATATGATTTGAGCTATCTTTATCCACTTTTCGGTTCTCTAGTTTAACAACCTTAACCGATCGGTCCTGAATTTCAATATCTCTGGTTTGCCCATTCAATTTAAAGAATACAGTCCGCATTCCATTATCATCGGCAGGGCCTATAGATAGCAAGCGGACCAATAAGGTCTTTCCCTTTGCAATTTCAATAGTGGTCTCCTCACCTGGCTTCATTCCATAAAAGAAATACCTGGTTGGAATAACAGAAACATCACCGTAAAATCTAAATGTCTTTATGGCATCAGTAGTCACCTTAGGATAAAATTTGTAAGCCAGATACATGGTATAGCTTAGGTCATCCCCAAACTCCTTTTTAAAGGCCTCAAATTCCAACTCTAAATTAAGTGGTGCCAGGTGTTTATTCGGACGGTCTGTAAAAGGCGTCTTACCCTTCAGTAAAATATTTTGAAGTGCCACAGGGAAACCACCTTCAGGCTGACCAATTTCTCCCATGAAGAAGGAAACCACAGAGTCTGGGAATGAAAGTTGCTCACCACGGGCAAATATATCTTCAGGGCTAATTTGATTGGCTACCATGAACTGAGCCATATCTCCAACCACTTTAGAACTCGGCGTAACCTTTACTATATCCCCAAAAAGTTGATTCACATCAGCGTATCGTTGTTTAATTAACTCAAATTGATCGCCCAATCCGAGCGCTATAGCTTGAGGCTTTAAATTTGAATATTGTCCACCCGGAATTTCATGTTCATATACCTCTGCAGAACTTGATTTTAAGCCTGATTCGAATGGATAATAATATTCTCTTACCGCCTCCCAGTAATTAGAATAAGCATTTAATGACTTTTGGTCATAAGGATTTTCCCGCTCATGGAAGCGCATCATCTCTACAATCGCATTAAAATTCGGTTGCGATGTAGTACCTGATAATGAACCCAATGCGCAGTCAATTACATCTACACCCGCTTCAATAGCCATCAGATAAGTAGCTGGTTGCAAAGAGGATGTATCGTGAGTATGTAGGTGGATAGGAATTTTAACAGTGTCCTTTAAAGCCTCGATCAATAATTTAGCGGCATAAGGCTTAAGCAAGCCAGACATATCTTTAACACCCAGAATATGACTACCCGCATTTTCAAGGTCTTTAGCTAGTTTTAAGTAATATTCCAGACTGTATTTAGTCCGTTTAGGATCCAATATATCTCCGGTATAACACAATGAGCCTTCGGCCAGGCCTTTGGTTTTCTTGCGTACCATTTCTATACAAGGCGCAATGTTCTCCATCCAATTCAGTGAATCGAATATCCTGAATATATCTACCCCCTTCTCCCAGCTAGTCTCTACAAAAGATTCGATCAGATTATCAGGATATGCAGCGTATCCAACGCCATTACAACCTCTGATCAGCATCTGGATCAATATGTTAGGCATAGCCTCACGCAGCTTCTCCAGTCTTTTCCAAGGATCTTCATGTAAAAACCTTAAGCACACATCAAATGTTGCACCGCCCCAGGCCTCCATGCTAAAGGTTTGTGGGTGATGCTTGGCAAACCCTTCTGCAACTTTAAGCATATCGTAACTACGCATGCGTGTAGCCAATAAGGATTGATGTGCGTCTCTAAAAGTAGTGTCGGTATAATGGATCTTCTTTTCAGCTTTAAGCCACTTAGAGAAACCCTCAGGCCCCAACTCGGTTAAAAGATCTTTTGTTCCTTTAGGATATGCACTATAATGATCTACAGGCGGCACTTCAGGTTTTTCTAGTCGCTTGTTTTCATCCACAAACCTCACATCAGGATTTCCATTTACAGATACATCAGCTAAATAGGTTAAAATCTTTGTTCCCCTATCTAGTCGCTTTTTAGATTCAAAAAGCTCTTGATGTTCCTGAATAAAATTAACCGTAGCCTTCCCATGGATAAATGTAGGGTGGTTGATTAAATTCTCTAGAAATTGTACATTGTTTTTGACCCCTCTGATTCTAAATTCGCGAAGCGCCCGGTTCATTTTTCTTGAAGCATCTTCTAAGGTTGCCCCACTGGTACTCACCTTAACCAACATCGAATCAAAGAAAGGACTGATCTTCATTCCAGGATAAGTACTGCCTTCATCCAATCGGATACCAAAGCCTGTAGCATTTCTATAAGTAATCAGCGTGCCATAATCAGGTTTAAATCCATTAGCCGGATCTTCCGTAGTAATGCGACATTGCATCGCAAAACCATTGCACATAATTGCATCCTGACTGGTTAAGCCAATTTCTGGATCAGAAAGATGATAGCCATCTGCTACAAAAATCTGAGTCTTGATCAGGTCAATACCTGTGATCATTTCCGTAACCGTATGTTCAACCTGGATTCTTGGGTTTACTTCTATAAAATAGATGTTTTCATCCTGGTCGATTAAAAACTCTACAGTTCCAACGTTATTATATTTTACAGCCTTCGCTATCGAAGTAGCATAATGGTAAAGTTTATCTCTGGTTTCCTGCGTTAAATTTAAAGAAGGCGCAACTTCAACCACCTTTTGGAAACGTCGTTGTACCGAACAATCGCGTTCGTAAAGGTGTAATACCTTACCGTGATTATCTGCTACAATTTGCACCTCAATATGTCTTGGTCGGTCAATAAATTTCTCAAGAAACACGGTATCATCACCAAAAGCATTTTTCGCTTCACTACGTGCTTCAAAAAAGCCCTTTTCTAATTGTTCATCATTCCTTACGATCCGCATACCCCTGCCACCACCACCAGATGCGGCCTTGATCATCAATGGATATCCAATTCGCTGAGCTTCTGCAAGCGCAATTTCAATGGAATTTAAGTCTGTCTCGTTACTCTCAATAATGGGTAAACCTGCTTTTTTAGCTACCGTTTTCGCAGTTACCTTGTCACCGAGCGCCAACATCACATCCGGCCTTGGACCTATAAATATGATTCCATTTTCGGCACATTTCTTCGCGAATTCTTCATTTTCGGATAAAAAGCCATAGCCCGGATGTATGGCATCTGCTTCACTATACTTGGCCATTTCAATAATGGCTGTGATATCAAGATAAGGTTTGAGTGGTTCATGATCTTCCCCTATCTGATAAGCTTCGTCGGCTTTATACCGATGCAACGAGTATCTATCCTCATAAGTATAGATGGCAACTGTTTGAATGTTTAATTCACTACAGGCACGCTCTATGCGAATGGCAATTTCGCCCCGGTTGGCAATTAGAACTTTCTTAATATTCATTGGTTTTAGTGTTTTGCCCAAAAATATTATATTACTTTGAAAGCACCGCATCTAAATGCATTTATTATCAAGGCTTTAAAGTGTAAATAATACACTATAAAGCCCTGAAAACGGCATAAAATCTACTATCATTTATTAAGATGGCATTTCTACCATTTCATTCACGTCCTTTTCATAATCAATTCCTGCTACATCAAAGCCGAATAGATTTAAAAAGTCTTTTTTATAACCAGCAAGGTCACCAATGAGCGGTAAAGTTTCCTCTGTAGCTTCTGGCCACAATTGGGCTACCTTTTCCTGAACGTCAGCACGCATTTCCCAATCGTCGATACGGATTCTGCCTGCTGCGTCAGTTGGTGTGTCTTCGTTCATATATAATCTTTCGGCAAACAGACGTTGGATTTGTTCGATGCAGCCTTCGTGGATTCCTTTTTCCTTCATCACCTTGTAGAGCAGCGAAATATAAAGTGGAATTACTGGAATGGCTGAACTTGCCTGTGTAACGAGTGCTTTGTTGACAGAAACATAAGCTTTTCCGTTGATATCTTTTAATTTATCAGAAATGGTAAACGCAGTTGCTTCCAAATGATCTTTAGCTCTACCAATTGTTCCTTTTCGATATACAGCTTCAGTTAATGATGGGCCGATATAAGAATAGGCCACTGTAGTGGCTCCTGGTGCGAGTAAATTAGCCGCCTTCAATGCGTCAATCCACATTTCCCAATCTTCTCCACCCATCACAGCAACAGTATTTTCTATTTCATCCTCATTAGCTGGCGAAATGGAAACTTCCGAAACAGCTCCGGTATGAAAATCTACAGTTTTGTTGGTAAAAACATTTTCTCCAATCGGTTTTAGTACCGAATTATGCACTACACCGGTTTTAGGATGCAGTCTTTTTGGTGAGGCCAGGCTGTAAATAACAAGATCAACTTGCCCAAGATCATTCTTAATCAAATCAAGTGTCTGTTGTTTAATCTCATCAGAAAAAGCATCACCATTAATACTTTTAGCATACAAGCCAGCCTTATGCGCATGCTTTTCAAATGCAGCACTGTTATACCATCCTGGCGAAGCAGGTTTTCCTAGAGCAGATGGTTTTTCAAAGAAAACACCAATTGTAGCAGCATCGGAGCCAAAGGCACTGGTTATTCTGGAAGCTAACCCGAATCCTGTAGAAGCACCAATAACCAGCACTTTTTTTGGACCATCAATAGCTCCTTTTGATTTCACGTAATTAATTTGATTGATTACATTTTGTTCACATCCATCTGGATGCGCAGTAAGGCAGATAAACCCACGCATTCTAGGTTCAATAATCATATAGTTCTTTTTTTAAGTTAGAATATTTGATGATGGTACTCCATCACTTTTTCGAAACAGATTTTTAGCCATTTCGTATATTTATTTGGATTTGTATTTAGCTCATCTGACAACTCTTTCATTGAGATGTACTGATAATCTGAAGCTTCTTCAAGGTTTAGAACAGGTAATGTATCACTAATTCCCACATATACATGGTCATATTCATGCTCTATAATTCCAGGCATAATTTCAGTATCGTACAAAAAGCTGAAGACTTCAGAAAGATCAGCTTCCATCCCCATCTCTTCCCGCAATCGCCTATTTGCCGCATCTTTGCTGCGTTCACCAGGCCGGGGATGACTACAGCAGGTGTTTGTCCATTTGCCCCCCGAATGATATTTATCTCCTGCGCGTTTCTGTAATAGCAATTCTCCCTTTTTATTAAAAATAAATATTGAAAATGCGCGATGACGCCTGCCCTGAATATGCGCCTCCATTTTTTCCATTACGCCTATTTCATTGTCATTTTCATCAACAAGTATCACACTTTCTTCGGCCTTCATCAGCTATTAATCATTTAAACTTATTGCAAAATATAACAAATTAAAGGACCATTTGATTGTATAATTTCAATAAGGTCTCTTTTGCATCGGTGCACAAGCCTGCATGTGCCCTGGATGTTTGCAAAACTGTACTTCTGGTGGCAGTTAGCCATCTAAACCTAGATGCCATATCTAACTTTCCAATAGTCCCACCTTGTTCAGCACCTTCACAAATTCGCTCAAAAGCACATAAGTTACCTTCTATTACATCTAAATCCAAATCATTACAGAACATGCCTAATTTTTCGGTATTCAGATTGATCAAAACACCAAGAAATTTCTCTTTGGAGCAATACACAACAACGCCCACATTCATAAACTCCTCACGCTCTACCCTGGGTACAACGCGGATAACGGCATACTCAAATAAGTGCTTCTCTTGCATCTTGTGCTGCTTTTACAAAAATATTTGAATTGTCTAATCTGGTCTCAAGGAAATGAATGTAAGCTTGTCTATGCTCCTCTGGACTTTCAAACGAATATTCATCAGTCAACCATTCTTCAGGTATTAATGCGGCTATTGAAGCTATAAGGCTCGGAGTCAGTATGGCACGAAAGGCTTTGTCCACTGCTTCAAGTTCAGAAGCATAGGGCAATAAAACGTGATCCTTAATCAAAATAAAAGGACGCAAAGCTTGCTCTTTCCAGTTTTGCCAGGAATGATGAAAATATAGAGATGCCCCATGATCTATTAACCAGAGCTCTCTATGCCAGATCAACATATTTGTGTTTCTGGCTGTGCGATCCATATTGGTTAGCAAACAGTCAAGCCATACAATCTGTGAAGCCAATTTTGCGTCTACTACAGTCACCAATGGATCAAAGGTAATCGCTCCAGAAAGATAATGTAAAGCCAAATTAAGCCCTTCACTCGCTCTAAGTAGATCCTGTATCTCTTCATCCGGCTCTATCCTTCCAAATGCCTCATCCAGACTGGCAAATACAATTTCCGGTACTTTTAAGCCAAGTGCCCGGGCAATTTCAGCACCGAATATTTCGGCAATCAGTGCTTTTGCACCTTGTCCTGCACCTCGAAATTTAAGTACATATAAAAATCCATCATCAGCCTCTGCAATCGCAGGCATAGACCCTCCTTCTCTTAAAGGAGTTACATACCTGGTTACATTAACCGATCGCAATGCCAGCTCAGTATTATTCATAACATGCATTTAATCGTTCTAAAATCAGGCATAAAGATATAGAAAACTGCAACCTCTACTGTAATGAATTTCTTTTATTGCTGCACAATTAATTACATTTAATGTAATTAATGTTTAATACAGATGATTAAGATTAAAAGAGTTTATGAGCCAATATCAAAGGATGATGGCTTTCGAATTTTGGTTGATCGACTATGGCCCAGAGGATTAAAGAAAGAGGACGCTCATATCCAGCTTTGGTTGAAAGAAGTTTCTCCTTCCACTGAGCTTCGTAAATGGTTTGATCACCAGCCGCAAAAATGGGAAGTCTTTAAAAAGAACTATCTGGAGGAATTGGCGACGAATAAGGCTACAAAAGAGCTTTTAAATGTACATGAAACTAAGCCAACGATTACCTTGTTATACGCCGCGCACGATCAACAGTATAATCATGCCCTGGTATTGCTTGAATTTTTAAAAAGAGAAATGGATTGACAGATGCTAATCCAGATTTTTTACTTAATGATGCCAGTAATGTTGTTTGAAACATGATTTTATAAATTAATACGATCAGAAACAAGAGTAGCAATGGGAAATTAAAATGGCATTAAAACTTTAAAAAAATCGTTAGAACAATTAAAAAAAATCAAAAAGAGACTAATATCTCAGGAGATCGCCCCGGTATATCAAAAAAGCATATATCTTTACGCTCAAATTTTACAATTAAATTCTTTTATGGCAAAAGCATCTGAAATTAAAGTAGGAAACATTTTACGTTTTAACGGCGAACTAGTAACAGTTACGGAAATCTTACATCGTACTCCAGGTAAAGGTGGAGCTTTCTACTTAGGCAAATTTCGTAACATTAAAACAGGGAAAATTGTTGAGGCCCGTTTAGGAACTGACGAGCAGGTTGAAATTTGCCGTGTAGAGACGAGTGACTATCAATATTTATATGAAGAAGGTGATTATTTTGTGGTCATGGATAATGTCACTTTTGACCAATTCAATATCCCTAAAGCACTTTTTGGAACATCAGCTAAGTTTCTAAAAGAAGGAATGAATGTAATCGTTTCTCTAGAAAGTGAAGAACCGATTATGGCGCAGGCTCCAAACTTTGTAGAATTAGAAATTACCTATGCTGAGCCAGCTGTTAAAGGTGATACTTCTTCTGGTGCACTAAAAAGTGTTACAACAGAAAATGGCATTGAATTAAAAGTGCCTTTATTTGTAAATCAAGGTGATAAGATAAAAGTAGATACGCGTACAGGCGAATACGTCGAACGTGTTAAATAATTAAATAATTATTTCAAGATGGCTTACAGAAATGCAAGCCATTTTTTTTGTCCCCTATTTTATCATAGGAAGATACTTTTCACGACTCTCGATAATTACCCAAATATTAATCGCAAACAATGCAAGTGCTATTGGTAAACCCGATGGGGCCATTGTAGCATGTGTCAAAACTATTCCTATCATCACTGGAAAAATAATTATCGCACCAAGCGCTCTGTACTTGTTGGTTATAAAAAGTGCACCCCCAACAATTTCGGCAACTGCAATAAGTGGCATCAACCAACCTATAGTCATAAAGGCTGTCATAACTTTAACCATACCCTCCGGCAAATCTTTGGGCACAGGCATATAATTCAAAAATTTATTCAATCCTGCGTTAATAAACATCAGCCCAAAAAGCAAACTTAGGACAAACAGAATTATCTTCTTCATAGTTTTTGTAGATTAGACTAGCAATATATGATTTACATAACAATCTTAACTCCGATTGGTTCAAAAAATAACAGGAAACAGGTCTAAAAAACATAGATTTAATCTCAAATTGTAAAAAACACGTATTTAGCTGCTTAAAAAGGCGTATAAACCTCATTGATCAACAAAATCATAGTTCCTAAATTTATAATCCCTTTTGTAGGTTACGAGAAATTAATTACGAAGCTATGAAAACAAAAACGAATGAAGGTAAACGCCACAATTTCCCAAAAACCCGTGTGAACGGTACTCCTAGTTATTATTTTCATGCGGATGAAGACTTCAAGGAAGATTGGGATTGGGCTAAGGAAAAGACGATCGAATTAAAACCTCTTGCGAGAAAGAAAAAATCAATTTAACATGTAATTAACATATTTACTTATGAAAAACATGATTAGTGCAAATTTTACTGATATTGGTATCAGCATCGCTCCCCCCTTAAACGCTTCAAAAAAAATTCTCATTATTGAAGATGACGAACTTTGTGTAAGGTTACTCGACCAGATCCTTACTCGAGCAGGATACGTCTTTCGAGCTTATCGATATACCGAAAATATTCTTCGATTGATTGAAAATTTTAAACCGGATCTTGTTTTGTTAGACTATAGTTTACCCATATCAAATGGTGAGATACTTTGTAATCAGATTAAACGATGTGCGCAAACCAGATCCCTACCGGTGATTATTTGCTCGGCATACAATAATATGTTCCTATCGGTAAGTAAGTATGGTTGCGATTCCTTTATTGGGAAGCCTTTTGAGCCAAGTTCTTTCATTGAAAAAATTAGAACACAGTTAGTGAAGGCAGAAGTGTACTAAAGTCCAAGTGCAGGTAAGTCTTTCTCAAATTTAATAGTAATCTGAGTGCCCGATTTTGAAGTATCAATATCCATATTCCCGCTTAGCAGAAAAACTCTGTTTTTAATAGACCTTACACCAGAGCCCTTTGCTAATGACTCGTCAATTCCAACTTGAAACCCCTTTCCATTATCTGAAACTCTTATGTTTACCCAGTCAAATGCTGCACAAACAGTAATTTCTGCTTCCGTTGCCTGAGCATGTTTAATGCAATTATTTATTAATTCCTGGATCATTCTAAAGATATACAATTGAAGTTCCGGATGGAGTAGGTCAGCTGATGGATCTAAGGTACTCTTGATTTTAAATCCTGAAGTACTTAACCGCTGTATCATCTCCTTTATGCCCTTTGTAAAACCAAAGTCTCTGAGCACGGAAGGAGTAAGTTCATAAGACAATTCCCGGGTTTCGGTAATCGCCTGGGCAAGTAATTGATTGATATTCTGGAATTCTGCATTCAAATTTTGGCTATGTTGGATATTCTGAACATTAAGCCTGATTCCGTAAAGGATCTGACACACACCATCGTGTAAGGCATTGCTTATTTTATTTCTTTCATTTTCCTGAGCTTTAAAAGTAGCAGCAAGTATCAATCTTTGCTGCTCAGCATCTTGCTGTTGCGCTTTCAATTTCAATCTGGTTTTTTTTGTGATATCCATCACAATACCGGCAAAGTAACTGTCAGGTCCAGTGCTGTCAATCTGCTGCCCTTTAACAGCAACAATTTTGGTTTTACCACGTTTAGTTACGATTCTAAACTCCATTTCAACATCGCCACCGTGTTGGATTGCATTGGACAAGCTTTGTCGGACTAAATATTGATCATCTGGGTGAATAAATGAGATAAATGAACGGATTGTACCATCAAATTCCCAAGGACTAACATCGAATAAATACAAGCTAAAGTCATCCAAAAAAATTTTGTTTGTTGCTATCTTCATGGTCCAGGTACCCGTTCCAGAAGCTTTTAGCGTCAACTCCAGTCTTTTGGTCGTCCCCATCAACTTTTCTTGACCAATACGACTTTCTGAAATATCTATAACCGTAATATAATACTGAAGTATTCCAGTAAATGTATTCACAATAGCGATTCCCTCCATTCGGGTATAAATTTCCAGATTCCCGGCAAGCGAAAGTTTAATCTCACAATTCTGCTTAAGCTCGGTACTTTGCATTTTATGTAAGAACCCATAAAAAAACTCCCACATTTCGGGAGCAACAAAACTTTGAAACCGTTTTTCCAAAATGTCTCTTTTAGAAATCCGTAACAGATCGGCCCCGGTTTGATTGGCTTCTTCTACCAGACCAAGATAGTCAAGAATAAAGTAACCTACTGGTGCTCTGTTGAAAAAAAATGCAAATTTCACTCGCTCTGTTTCTAGCAACTGATAAAAAGCAGGTAGTTCTGTATCCTTATTGTCGACTTTTTTTTGTGTCATTTATTTAATTTTTAAAATAACAGCTACAGCCTTATACGTTCCCAATTTAATTATGAACAAATTTCATCAACGATTGTTCTACGCTGGACATCATATATTGAGCAATAAATAATAAATTTAAATCAAACAATAAGCTAAAAGCTTTGTTACCACATCGATAAGGAGTAATAGTGTCGACGATCAACTATTTTAATTACAAAAAGTATGATTAGCATTGTATTGGCTGACGATCACCCTATAGTACGCAGTGGATTAAGAAAACTCGTAGAGCAACCTGAAGATATACTAGTAATCAAAGAATGTGCGAATGGTATGGAAGTTCTCGATTTTGTTAAAACAGGAGAAAAAATCGACATTGTTATTTCCGACTTAAATATGCCAGAAATGAACGGCACGGAGCTGACTATAGCCTTGCAAACCATTAATCCAGGTATTAAAGTAATTATACTTTCTATGTATGATGATCTAAATCATGTTGCTGCAGTTTTTAACGCAGGGGCAAATGCTTATCTCTTAAAAAGTGCCGATACAGAAGAGCTGGTATTCGCGGTGAAAATGGTGAACAAAAACCGTAAATACATGGGCATAGAACTTATTGAAAAACTTATTAAACTACAGATTAATAACCTATACAACAATCAGTTAACAGGGGATTTAGGCCATTACTCAGAGCGAGAACTACAGGTGCTGCAACTCATAGCTGATGGATTGACTAACAATGAAATCTCCAATAAATTATTCCTGAGCAAGCGTACAATTGAAGGTCATCGTCAAAGTCTATTGCAAAAGACTACGCAAAACAATACCGCCTCACTTATTCGTTATGCGATAAAAAATAGATTGATCACCTGATTGAGCTACTTAAAATAAAAAAGGGCACGCGTCATGAAAAACACGCACCCTTAACGCTCTCTAAAATATAAACGTAATCGGATACTAAATGGTTTTAAAAATATTATTTATTTTCTTCAGTAGCTTTAATCATTGCGCCCAAAAAGGTTTCGGGAGCTTGTGCGCCAGAAACAACTAGCTTTTGATCAAAAATAAAGAAGGGTACTCCTGTAATTCCCAAATCCTGAGCTGTTTTCTCATCATACCTCACCTCATCAGCAAAATCATCGCTTTTCAGCATAACTTCAACTTCCAGTGTGTTTAATCCGCTATCCCTACCAATTTGAAGTAAAACCTCATGGTCAGCAATATTCTTACCGTCTGTAAAATGAGCCTTAAACAGATTCTCTTCTACTAAATCTCCAGCACCATTCTCCTTGGCCATTTGAATAAGACGGTGTGCATCAAAAGAGTTGGCGATCACCGACTGGTCAAAATTAAAAGTTAAACCAACTTCGGCTGCTGTCTGCGCTACATGCTTATGCGTTTCTACAGCCCAGTCCCTGCTCCTGCCATAACGCTCAGCTAAATAATCGTAGGCACTTTTATCCAATACGGTAGCGGCATTAGGATCCAACTCAAAGCTATGCCACTCCACCTCTACTTCATCTTTATGTTCAAACTGAGCCAGGGCCATTTCAAACTTTCTTTTGCCTATGTAACAAAATGGGCATCTTACATCCGACCAGATATCTACCTTCATTACTTATGTTCTATTTTGTAAATTGTTGTTTGCCTATAGTTTTCCCCAGGCCTTAGAATGGTGCTTGGAAAAGTTGGAATATTAACTGCATTTGGGTGATGTTGCGTCTCCACACAAAATGCCTCGTAAGGATGATAATCCTTACCATCTTTACCGCCCTTTACCTCTAAATACTTAGCAGTATAAAAATGAGCAACAGGCTCTGTGGTATACACTGAAAGCTTAAGTCCTCCTGTCTCTTCGGAAGTTTCGGACGCTAAGGTAAGTTCGCCATATGGCTTATCTAAAACGTAAGTCTGGTCGTACCCTTCTGTAGGATCCCAATCCCTTCCTATCGCTTTATCACCCAGGAAATCATGCGTAGTGCCCTCTACAGGAATTAACATCCCAGTAACCACATAATTATCATCCTGCTCCAGATAATAGCTTGCAGGCATTCTATGCAAGTGATTTGCTATAGAACCACCCTGTGGTGCTAAGTTAAAATAGCCATGATGGGTTAAATTTATAGCTGTAGGTGCATCCGTTGTTGCTTTAAAGTCTAAAATCAACTCATTTTCATCAGTCAACTTAAAAGTGAGCTGTACGGTTAAATTCCCAGGAAAATTCTCCTCTCCATCAGGGCTAACATATTCTAGGGTAACACTCGGGTCAATGGTCGACAATACTTCCCACATTTTCCGGTCAAAACCGATATCACCTCCATGTAAACAATCTCCGCCTTTGGCTTGTGAAAGCTGATATGTTGCTCCATCAATACTAAATCTTCCGTTCTTAATCCGGTTAGCATAACGTCCTATTACAGCGCCTAAAAAAGGGTAATTACTTAAATATTCTTCGCTGGTATACTGATCTACATCATCAAAACCTAAAACGATGTCCTGCTTATCACCGTTCTTATTGGCAACTATAAACTTGCTTATAATCGCACCATAATTATAGATTTTAACATAGGTACCGTGAATATTGGTCAGTTCTATCGCCAAGACTTCTTTTTCATCAATAAATTTTCCAGTCTTAATCAGCTTTCTTTCCATAAATTGTATATTAGGAGCGTTTGTTATGAACTAACAATACTATCAATACTTTAACTTAAAACCAAAAGCAAACTTAAAATATTACAATGAAAACGGAATTAATTAGTAAGTTCTTAGAAAAATACGGGCATGAGCCAACCGCAAACTATTTTACCCCTGGTCGTGTAAACCTAATTGGAGAACATATTGATTATAATGGCGGACTCGTGATGCCCTGCGCAGTAACACTTGGAACCTGGCTTAGCATGGCTCCTAACAATGATAATGTAATCAGATTTAAGAGTTTAAACTTCTCTGAAGAACAAGAATTCCCAATACAAACCAGATATACCAAAACAGGTCCTGAATGGTATAATTACCCGCTTGGTGTTTTTAATGAAATCATAAAAAGGTACCCGTTAACTAGCGGCTTAGACCTGTTGTTTTTCGGCAATATCCCGATCGGATCAGGACTATCTTCTTCTGCCTCTATTGAAGTCGCGATGGCCTACGCCTTAAACAATTACTTCAATTTAGGATACGAAAAAATCGAAATCCCTTTGCTTGCGCAAAAAGTAGAAAATGAATTTATTGGTGTAAACTGTGGCATCATGGATCAGTTTGCAGTTGCCTTTGGGGAAACAGATAAAGCCATTGTCTTAAATTGCGATACGCTACATCATGAAATTGTTGACTGCAATCTTGGAAACTACAAGTTAGCCATCATAAATACCAACAAACCACGTAAACTGGCGGAATCTAAATATAACCAGCGTGTTGCTGAGTGCCAAACCGCCTTAAGGCAGTTAAACAAAGAAATCTCTTTGCATAACCTTTGCGAGCTAAATGCCGATAAATTTGCTGAATACAGTCGCCTGATTACAGATCCGATCGTTTTAAACCGTGCAACGCATGTGGTGAACGAAAATGACCGGGTTAACCTGGCTGCAAAAGCACTAAACAGTGGCAACTTAACAGAATTTGGTCGTTTAATGTACGCTTCTCATCAATCTTTGAAGGATTTATATGAAGTTACTGGTGCCGAATTGGATGCTGTGGTTGAATTTTGTTCAGCTTACGAGCATGTGATTGGTGCACGTATGACGGGCGCTGGATTTGGCGGTTGTGCTATCGCTTTGCTTAAAAAGGGTCAGGAAGATGATTTCAACAAGAAACTAACTGATTTCTATACCGATCGCATTGGTTATGCCCCTACGATCTATATCAGTGAAATTGGTAATGGTGCTTCCATAATTTAATTTTATTTTTGCAGCATGCAGAAATTAAAATTAGACGACCTGAACCGTGTGAGTATTGATGAGTTTAAAGAACAGGAAAAACTTCCGGTAGTTGTAGTACTTGATAATGTACGCAGTATGCACAATATCGGCTCTGTTTTTAGAACCAGTGATGGTTTTGCTGTAGCAGGCGTTTATTTATGTGGCATCACGGCTCAACCGCCACATAGAGAGATAGAAAAAACAGCATTAGGTGCAACTCAATCGGTAGACTGGAAACATTTCGAGACTACTCTTGATGCAGTAGCTTCTTTAAGGGCTGATGGCTACACCATCATTGCAATTGAGCAAGCTGCTGGAAGCACGATGTTAAATACATTTAAACCTGCTACAGATGCTAAATATGCATTGATTTTTGGTAATGAAGTAAATGGAGTAAGTGACGAAGTGATGGCACAAATTGATCAATGCATTGAAATTCCTCAATTTGGCACAAAGCATTCGTTCAACATTGTTATTTCAGCAGGAATTGTACTTTGGGATTTCTTTGCTAAATTAAGATTGTAAAATCTATCTGTAAGCTTATAGAGAATATATTGTTAAAAAACCTGCATCTTCTTAGGATGCAGGTTTTTTAACAATATATTCTACTTCAGACTATGCGTATGGAATGCCATCTTTTGATGGAAGGCTACTATGCCCCATTAAATACTGATCTACCTTACGTGCAGCTTCCCTGCCTTCAGATATTGCCCATACCACTAAGGATTGTCCGCGACGCATATCACCGGCAGCAAATATCTTAGCAATATTTGTTTGGTATTTACCTTCTTCCGCTTTCACGTTACCTCTATTGTCTATTTCTACACCTAATTTTTCAATTAAGCCTTCTTTTTGAGGATGTAAGAAACCCATAGCCAATAGCACCAATTGACAAGGTAAATCGCGCTCAGTACCTGGTTTTTCTTTGAAATTCAAAGGACGGCCAGTCGCATCAATATCCCATTCCACATCAACTACTTTTACAGCTTTAAGGTTACCGTTCTCATCTTTGATGAACTCCTTAGTGTTTACTCCCCAGCCTCTCTCGCAACCCTCTTCATGCGAAGAAGTTACTTTAAGTAACATCGGGTAAGTTGGCCAAGGCATATTATCGGTACGACTTTGGGCTGGCATTGGCATAATCTCAAACTGAGTTACCGATTTTGCGCCCTGGCGGTTAGATGTGCCAATACAATCAGATCCGGTATCACCACCACCAATTACAATCACATCTTTACCTGTCGCAAGGATATCTTCCCCTTCAACCTTAAAGTTTTTAACTCTTTTGTTTTGCTGCTTTAAAAAGTCCATTGCAAAATGTACTCCTTTAGCTTCTCTACCCTTAGCTGGTAAATCACGTGGAATGGTTGATCCACCTGCAAGAATAATGGATTGAAAGTCTCTTAACAAAGTATTCAACTCCACATTGACACCAACATTGGAGTTACATTTAAATACTACGCCTTCTTTTTCCATCAGTGCAATACGTCTGGTTACTACATCCTTTTGTAGTTTAAAATCAGGAATACCGTAGTTTAGCAAGCCACCTGGAGTATCGTCACGTTCGTAAACAACCACCTCATGACCAGCTTTGTTCAATTGTGCTGCTGCCGCTAGTCCAGCCGGACCAGAGCCAATCACCGCTACCTTTTTACCTGTTCGGATTAAAGGTTGCTCGGCTTTAATATATCCTTTATTGAATGCAATCTCAATGATATGTTTTTCTATTTCCTCAATAGATACAGGTGACTTGTTGATCCCTAACACACATGCAGACTCGCATGGTGCCGGACAAATACGACCTGTAAACTCTGGAAAGTTATTGGTGCTCAACAAAATAGTTGATGCCAAGTGCCAGTCACCTTTATATACAGCATCGTTAAATTCTGGTATTACGTTACCAAGCGGGCATCCCGACTGGCAAAACGGTACTCCGCAATCCATACATCTTGCTGCCTCTGCATTTACCTGTTCAGCTTCAAAAGCCTCTACAAACTCATTATAATGTTTTAAACGAGCTTTAGCATCTTCTTTTACAGGAGCAGTTCTTTCATACTCTAAAAATCCGGTTACTTTTCCCATTATTATATATTTGAATTATTAGTGATGGTCATTATTCTCTTCTTTTTTGGTGATCTGATTTAGCTTAGGCTTTAACTGTTTGTCCTCTTTTTTGCAACACTGCTTTGTATTCTTTAGGGAATACTTTAATAAAGTGTGCCGATTGAGTTGCCCAATCGTTTAAGATAAACTTAGCTAAATCACTATCTGTAAGTTGGATATGTCTCTTCAGCAACACATTAATTCTCAGTTCATCTTGTTCGTCAAGCGGATCAAGATCTACCATTTCTTTATTGCATTTGCTGGCAAAATCACCTGCTGTATTGTAAACCCAGGCAATACCACCACTCATACCCGCTGCAAAGTTGCTTCCAGTGGCGCCAATCACAAGTACCTCACCACCGGTCATATACTCGCAACCATGATCGCCTAATCCTTCAACTACCGCAGTAGCACCAGAGTTTCTTACCGCAAAACGCTCACCAGCCTGTCCACGCACAAACAACTCACCAGATGTGGCACCATACAACGCCACGTTACCAATAATAATGTTTTGTTCAGGCACATATTTGATTTCACTGAAAGGATAGATCGACAATCTAGCCCCAGAAAGTCCTTTACCAACGTAGTCATTTGCTTCACCTTCCAGTTGTAAGGAAATACCTTTGGTCGCAAAAGCACCAAAACTTTGTCCTGCAGAACCTTTAAACTTGAAGTTAATGGTATCATTAGGTAAACCTTGACTCTTATAAAGCTTAGACACCTCATTAGAAAGCATGGTACCGATCGCACGGTTTGTGTTTTTCAACTCAAACTCTTTGTATATAGGCTCTTTGCTAGCTAATGCTGGTTGCGCAGCTTTAATTAGTTCGTGATCCAATACATCAGTCAACCCATGATCCTGTACCTCAGTTTGATATAAACTCAATCCATTGTCAGGTGCCTTATATAATATGGCAGACAAATCAAGATCTTTCAATTTCCAATCAGCTTCTTCAATAGGACGAACACTCAGTGCATCCGCTTGTCCAACCATTTCCTGTACTGATCTAAAACCAAGCTCAGCCATAGTCTCTCTTAACTCTTCAGCTAAGAAATAGAACAAGTTTACTACATGATCCGCTTCGCCAGTAAACAACTTCCTTAAGTTAGGATCTTGTGTAGCTACACCAACCGGACAAGTATTTAAGTGACACTTACGCATCATGATACAGCCCGAAGTTACCAATGCAGCAGTAGCTACACCCCATTCTTCAGCACCTAATAACGTGGCGATTGCGATATCTTTACCAGTTTTAAGCTGACCATCCGTCTGTAATACCACTCTGCTACGCAGACGGTTTTTAACCAGTGTCTGGTGCGCTTCAGCCAAACCAAGTTCCCAAGGTAAGCCTGCATGTTGAATAGAGGTTAATGGAGAAGCTCCTGTACCGCCATCAAAACCTGACACCAAAATCACATCAGCATGTGCTTTCGCTACACCAGCAGCAATTGTACCTACACCAGCTTTAGAAACCAGTTTAACGTTGATTCTTGCTTCACGGTTAGCATTTTTCAAATCGAAAATCAGCTGTGCCAAATCCTCGATAGAATAAATATCATGGTGTGGTGGCGGAGAAATTAAACCTACACCAGGTGTAGCGTGACGAACCTTTCCGATCCAGTCATCCACTTTCTCGCCAGGTAACTGACCACCTTCTCCAGGTTTAGCACCTTGTGCCATTTTAATCTGTAACTCGTCTGCATTACTCAAGTAGTAACTAGTTACCCCAAAGCGAGCCGAAGCAATCTGCTTAATCGCAGAGCGCATAGAATCACCATTTGGCAATGGTTCATACCTCAACTCATCTTCGCCACCCTCACCGGTATTGCTTTTTCCACCTATACGGTTCATAGCAATAGCTAAAGTTGAGTGTGCTTCATGTGAAATAGAGCCAAAAGACATTGCTCCTGTTGCAAAACGTTTTAATATACCTTCAATCGGTTCAACTTCTTCCAACGGAACAGCTGGGCGATTGTAATTAAATTCGAATAAACCTCTGATAGTAAACGCCTGGTTAGTTTGCTCATTTACCAGTTTAGAGTATTGTTTGTAAATACCATAATCCTTTTTACGGGTAGCATTTTGTAACAAGTGGATAGTTTGTGGGTTAAACAAATGCTGCTCACCTTTACGTTTCCATTTGTAATTTCCACCCGTAGGCAATATTGGGTCAGGGCGATTAGCCAACTTAAAGACTCTATTGTGCTTAATTAAAGTTTCTTTAGCGATTTCATCCAATCCTAATCCACCGATTCTTGATACAGCGCCTGTAAAGTAATTATCTACTACATTTTTATGTAAACCAAGGATTTCAAATATCTGCGCACCATGGTAAGATTGTAAGGTAGAGATTCCCATTTTTGAGAAGATCTTTAACAAACCATTATTAATAGCGTAGATATAGTTCTGAATTAGTTTTTCAGGTTTAACACCTAACTCCTGTTGGAAACCTGTAATAGTTTCTAAAGCCAGGTAAGGGTTTACTGCTGTTGCACCAAAACCGATTAAGGTTGCAAAATGATGTACTTCCCAAACATCACCAGCCTCAACTACAATACCTACTGCACCTCTGTATCCTTTACGGATTAAGTGATGATGTACTGTAGATACAGCTAACAAAGAAGGAATTGCAGCGTGTTCTGAATCCAATGCACGATCAGACAGTACAATCACCTGGAATCCATCTTCAACAGCGTCAACTGCATAGCGACAAAGTCTGTCTAAGCCTTTTGCTAAAGCACCTGGCTTACCATCAGCCCTAAAATAAGTCTGTAAGGTTTTTGATTGGAATACTCCAGTATCGATACTTCTTAGTTTCTCTAGCTCATGGTTGGTTAATATTGGATGTTTAATACCCACACAGTGACACTGCAGCGCATTCTCCTCCAATATATTACCATTATTCCCCATAAATCCTGCAAGGCTCATCACCACTTTTTCCCTGATTGGGTCGATTGGTGGATTGGTAACCTGTGCAAATAATTGCTTAAAGTAAGAAGATAAATGCTGTGGTTTCTGAGAAAGAACAGCCAATGGGATATCAGTACCCATAGAACCGATTGGCTCTTTAGCATCTCTAGCCATTGGTTTTAAAATCAGATCTACATCCTCTCTACTGTAACCAAATACCTGTTGATACCTGAATATAGATTCCTGAGATAAACCACTAAATACCAATCTAGGCTCAGGAAGTTCTTCCAGTCTGATTTGATATTGATTGATCCAGTCGCCATAAGGTCTTCTGCTACAAACTTGTTGTTTAATTTCTTCATCACTGATGATACGACCTTGTTCCATGTCAACCACGAACATTTTACCCGGGGTTAACCTACCCTTTTCAATGATTCGGCTTTGATCAAGTGCTAAAGCTCCTGCCTCAGAAGCCATAATCACATGGTCATCTTCAGTAATCGCGTATCTTTGCGGACGTAAACCGTTTCTGTCCAGTGTAGCACCAATTAGGTTACCGTCTGTAAAGGAAACTGCTGCCGGTCCATCCCAAGGCTCCATTAAAGTAGCATGGAATTTATAGAAAGCTTGTTTCAGCTCGTCCATATCTTCATTACCATCCCATGCTTCCGGGATCAACATCATCAATACATGTGGTAAAGAACGACCTGAATGCAATAATAATTCCACGATATTATCCAAACATCCTGAATCTGAGTTCGACTCATCTATAACAGGAAGTAAAATATTTAATTCTTCTGGTGTAAAGTATGGAGACGCGAAAGACTTCACGCTTGCTCTAAACCAGTTCAGATTACCCTGTAAGGTATTAATCTCACCATTGTGGGCAATATATCTAAAAGGCTGTGCCAATCTCCATGAAGGGAATGTATTGGTTGCAAAACGGGAATGCACCAATCCAAACGCCGACACTACACGCTTATCGCCTAATTCGGTAAAGTAAGATCTAACTTGCAATGAGGTCAGCTGCCCCTTATATACGATAGTTCTGGAAGAGAAAGATGCGATATAGAATTCGCCATTAATCCCCTTTACAGTCGTGTTAATGGTTTTAGACAGGTAGTTTTTGAATACATATAGTTTACGTTCAAAATCTGCACCTGCAGCAATTGCATAAGGACGAGCAATAAATACCTGTTCCATTTCTGGCTCTACAGATAAGGCCATATCGCCTATACCTTCGGTGTTGGTCAGCACCTTTCTAAAGCCCAAAACTTCAAGGTTAAGCTTTTCCGCTGCCCTATAAATAATCTCTCTGCATTCTTCTCTTGCTTTTACATCTTTCGGTAAAAAAAGCATCCCTACGCCATAATCTCCTGATTCATTTAAACTGAATCCGATTTTAAGACATTCATCGTACAGGAATTCGTGAGGTATCTGTATCATGATACCAGCACCGTCTCCAGTATTGATTTCGGCTCCCACTGCCCCGCGGTGATCAAGATTTTCAAGAATGGTTATCGCGTCTGAAATGATTTGTTGCGACTTTCTGCCCTTAATATGAGCCACAAATCCGATGCCGCACGCATCATGTTCAAAACGCTGGTCGTATAACCCTTGGTTATCTTGTGTTAATTCCATAAGTTCCGTTTAATAATAGTTTGGTATAGTGTATTTAGGACACTAAGATACGAATAAATAATGACGAATTATAATATTTATATATTTTTTAGGATATACACAACATATTTAAAATTAATCACACCAACATTGCCATATTGACAATATGCAACGATTGAAATTACGAGATTAGCAATACCACTATTTAGAATTAATTTTCATAAGCTTGCATCAGACCACCAGATCGCAATATTTGCTATTCAATAGTTGTATAATTGAATTATAGAACCGTCGAATATCTTTCAGTGTTTTTTTAATACATTCAATCTATTTAACCTCAATTGATTAGGTATTTTTCACTAAAAAAACTTAAATATTTATGCTTTTTTCTTTGGTAGACTGAACTCTTTTCCTACTTTTGTGGCGGGCAAGTCTTTTACGATCAGCTCCCTTTGAACTCCCCCAGGGCGGGAACGAAGCAAGGGTAGAAGGTTGTAGCGATGCGATAAAAGGTGCTTGCCCATTTTTTACTTTTTTCAATAGAAGTAAATTCGGAACATCCCCCTTATTATTCAATTTTTCTTAAAAGAGCTCAATGTAATTGCCTAATTTAGGCGAAATTATTTGATAGAATTTATACGTTAACCAATTTGCTAATTTAAACAACATGAAATTTTTCATTGATACAGCTAATCTTGACCAGATAAAAGAAGCACAAGACCTTGGTGTTTTAGATGGTGTAACCACTAATCCAAGTCTTATGGCTAAGGAAGGTATTACAGGCGACGCCAACGTAACTGCCCATTATAAAGCGATCTGCGCTATTGTAGATAACAACGTAAGTGCTGAAGTTATTTCAACAACTTATGAGGAAATGATTAAAGAAGGTGAAGCTTTAGCTAAGTTAGATCCTAAAATCGTTGTTAAAATCCCAATGATTAAAGATGGCGTAAAAGCAATCAAATATCTATCTTCAAAAGGAATCAGAACCAATTGTACTTTAATTTTCTCTCCTGGACAGGCTTTATTAGCTGCCAAAGCTGGAGCTTCTTATGTTTCTCCATTTTTAGGTCGTTTAGATGATATTTCGACTGATGGTTTGCAATTAATTGAAGACATCAGATTGATATTCGATAATTATGGATACCCTACTGAAATCCTTGCGGCTTCTATCCGTGGACCATTGCATATTGTTGCTTGTGCTAAATTGGGCGCTGATGTAATTACAGCTCCATTGGCTGCGATCACAGCTTTATTGAAACACCCATTAACTGATAGCGGTTTAGCTACTTTCCTAGCGGACCACGCTAAGGCTTCGGGTAAATAAAATATACCACTTATAAAAAAGGGATCATAAATTTAAATTTATGATCCCTTTTTTATGCAAAAATTTTCGTTCCTAAATTATTTAAGCATAGCTGCTGACAAGACATCAAACTTATCACCTGCCAATACTAGCTTTACCAAATCATAATCAATTTGCTCATCAGGAGCAATTAAAATACCTTTCACTCCTGCCCCATTTGCAGCCTCTACATCGCGTTGCTTGTCGCCAATCATAACTGACTGTGCCGGATCAATATCATAAGTCGCAATCGCTTCTAATAGCATTCCTGATTTAGGCTTGCGACAATCGCAGTCCCCAGAAACCGTTGGGTGATGTTTACAATAATATGCATGAGTAATTAACGCTCCCTGCGCCTCAAAACTAGCGTATAATCCCTTATGCATTTCCGCAAGCGCTTCCTCTGTATACCTTTTTTGTGCAATTCCACCCTGATTGGTGATGATAATCAAAAGATACCCCTCATCGTGCAGCCTTTTTAATGGCGCAATCTGGTAGGTTAATATTTCAAAATCCTCCAGTTTGGTAATGTAATCGTTTATCTCGTGATTCAAAACCCCATCACGGTCTAGAAATATAGCTTTGTTCATTTTTAATGTTATTTCCCAAACATGGGATTATAAAATATTAGTTTTGCTTTCTTACGTATTTAGTAAGAATTACAATAGTTTGTCCCTCAATTTTACCTTCAATCTGATCAGTATTGTCTTCGACTAAACGAATGTTCTTTACTACAGTACCTAATTTAGCGCTCAGTGAAGAACCTTTAACATCCAGTGTTTTTGTAAGCACAACAGAATTTCCAGCTTCCAATACCTGACCATTGCAATCTTTATATACCTCATCAGCACCAGCACTATCCTCCTCAAGACCTGCTGCCGCCCATGCTAAAGTTTTGTCGTCCATATACATCATTTCTATACTCTCTGTAGCCCAGCTTTCGTCCTTCAAACGATGTAAAAGTCGCCAGGTTACCACCTGCACACCAGGAACTGCACTCCAAATACTTGTTCTTAAGCAGTTCAAATGTTTTACATCCAGCGCTTCAGTTTTCTCAATCTGACCTAAGCACTTATCGCAAATCATAATACAGTTATCTTCAGTTCTGCCCGATTGAGGTAAAACCTCGTATAACTTTAAAGATGCTGCCGATTGGCATAATTCACATTTATTTTCGCTTCTTTCTAATAATTGTTGTTCCAAAATATGTTCTTTTTGTTTAAAATCAAGATTGTAAAGTTACCAATTTTAAATAAAGCAGAACAAAACATTCGGGCTAAAATGACACTGTTAACTAAGCTTATTGAGCTAACCTCATTTTTACGTAAAATGTGGTTCCCTCATTTGCAGCACTCGTAAACCAAATATCACCACCTTGCTGAATAATAAAATCTTTACAGAGCAAAAGGCCAAGCCCTGTCCCTTTTTCATTCATCGTTCCATAACTGGAAGCTATATTTAGACTAAAAATTTTATCTTGTCGTTCCTGCGAAATGCCAATACCATCGTCTTTGATTACCAATACACAATGGTTTTTGTCAACAATTGTATTCACCCAAATCTTACCATTTAAATTGGTAAACTTTATCGCATTATTTAACAAATTACGTAATACCAGGTCAAACATGTTTTTGTCCGCGAGAATTGTTGCATCTTTATCAATGTCCACAACTAACGTTATATTTTTTCTGGATGCCACTTGTTCAAACATGCGTAAAGTGGGCCATACTTGTGTATGCAATACCATTGGTTTTAAATTCATTGGCGCATTATGGAGCTGCTTTTTGGCCCATTCCAATAAATTACCTAACAGGTATTGCGCATCCGATAAAGAAGTTGCTAAATTTCGTTCTACATCCAATCGTTCCTGAGCACTCAACTCCATTTCGTTCAGCAATTGCAGGTATTGTTGTAATGAATTTAACGGTGTACTTAGATCATGAGCAATGATCGAAAACAGCTTATCTTTTTCCTGGTTCATCAACTCCAGTTTAACTGCCTTTTCTTCGGCCTTTTCTTTTTGGGCCCGATAGCTTCTACGTAATTGAATCGTACCTACAGCAATCATCACACTAACCAAAAGGTAAGTAAAAGCAATATCAATAAATCCTTCAGCCCTACTAAAATAATGTTGTTGTATGCTATTTGGGTAAAAGTACTCAATACCAAGGAGCGCAAATACAGACAGTAAATTAAAAAAGTACCAGACGGTTAATTTTTTACGTGGAATAATAAGGAATATCAGGAATAAACTCAGTACAAACAGTAGCATTATGCTTCCCTCCGCACCTGCATTATAAAAATAGGCGACTGTTATGGCGGTGTTAATTTGAATTACAGATAATCTAACGGCGAGTTTAGTCTTCCCTTTGAGTCGGCTCAATCCAAATAAGCCAATTTGAACCAGTAGAATTACAATGGAAATTAAAACCGCATAATGAAGAGCGGTAACATAATTATAAACCGCAGTAAAAAAAACAGCGAGGATAATAGCAATACAATTGGCATGGAATATACGACCTTCCAATGAAAAGTGTTCTGCATCCCCTACCATTCGGAGCCAATTATTTTCCCAATTAAGTTTCAAATATTTAAACATCAATAATCCCTGCTGACGCTCTGCTTGTATATGGAAAAGAGAGGCGCTGTGAATTACAAATTAAAGCATAAAAGTTGTAAATACGTCGATGATCTTATCGATTTGAACTATAATTTTCAAGTTCAATTTTTGTCTTCCCAATTTTTATTATTCTGGAAATCCAAAGACACCAATTTACTTCACGAATAATTAATACTTTGTAAGTTAATTAGTTATGAAGCAAATAGAAATTAAAAATAATGCTTTAGTTTCGCGTATACTGAAAGTTCCATATAGCGAGATTTCATAGGATGATTTTTTTTAACCTAATTAAAGATAAGACTTTTAAATTGTCAAATAGGTGGTATATTGTAAAACCTATTACATCAAAAATCGACCTATGGTTCCAAAGAGAAAATTAAAATTCAGGCTTAGGAAAATTAAGAAATTCTTTAGCCTTTTGGGGCCAGGATTAACCACAGGTGCTGCAGATGACGACCCATCAGGCATTGCTACCTATTCTCAAACTGGTGCTCAATTTGGTTACGGTCAATTATGGACAGCTTTGTACATGTTGCCATTTATGACGGCCGTGCAGGAAGCTTGTGCCAGAATAGGCCTCGTTACTGGAAAAGGTATAGCCGCAGTGGTCAAAGAGCACTACAGTCGAAAAGTTCTATATGCAGTTGTAGGTCTGGTCGTGGTAGCCAACACCATCAATATTGGTGCAGATATTGGTGCTATGGCAGCTGCAGCGCAATTACTTGTACCAATTCCATTTGTAATACTAACCCTTCTCTTTACTGCAACGATTTTGATCTTAGAAATTTTCACCAATTATAAGATCTATTCCAGAATACTAAAATGGCTCGCCCTTACTTTGCTGGCTTATCCAATTACCGTATTTATTGTAGACCAACCATGGTCTACCGTATTAAGAGCAACGGTAGTGCCGCATTTCGAGTTCTCTTTTGACTTTTTATTCATCATTACCGGCGTATTTGGAACCACCATCACACCCTATATGTTTTTTTGGCAAGCCTCTCAGGAAGTTGAAGAGGAAAAAGCAAAAGGGTTAATGAGGGATGGAAAACCTCGAATTGGCTGGCCACATATACATGCCATGCGAAAAGATAACAACGTTGGGATGGTCATTTCGGAATTTACAACCTGGTGCATTCTATTGGTTGGAGGGACTGTTTTGCATAGTAGCGGTGTAACGGATATCAAAAATGCAGCAGACGCGGCAAAAGCACTTGAACCATTGGTACACTCTTTCCCCAACGCCGGTTACCTGGCCAAACTGATCTTCTCTATAGGTATTATTGGATTGGGCTTGCTGGCCGTACCGGTATTATCCGGGTCTGCAGCCTATGCAGTATCAGAAGCCTTTGATTGGAATGCGAGTCTAAATCTCAAACTCAAAAAAGCGCATGGATTTTATGGTGTAATTACCATCGCTACTATGGTGGGACTCACTATTAATTTCATAGGTATTGATCCGTTAAAAGCCTTGGTTTACACTGCTGTACTCAATGGTGTAGCAGCCGTCCCTTTATTGTTTCTAATTGTAAAGATTGCAGCCAGCGACAAAATAATGGGCCAATACAAAAGTGGCTTACTATCAAAAATCCTATTGTGGACAACATTTGTAATTATGGGGACCGCCGCTGTGGCCTTGTTTTTCACTTTATAGCACCAAATAGGTATCCTGAGTCACAGGATACCCTGCTAAGCGGTATGCTTAACTACACAGTCTCCAGTGTAGTATTAATTGTCTTTTCTAACGCACTTACAATGGATGTTTTATAAGCGATGAAATTGATCTGGCGACTTTCATCAGAATCACTTTCTCTAAGTGTTTTTTTAGCTTCCTTTATAGCCTGCAAC
This sequence comes from Pedobacter sp. ok626, assembly GCF_900100435.1. Classification (GTDB taxonomy): domain Bacteria; phylum Bacteroidota; class Bacteroidia; order Sphingobacteriales; family Sphingobacteriaceae; genus Pedobacter. The sequence continues at coordinate 49,269 of NZ_FNEX01000009.1, forward strand.
TCATTTGTATACATATCCATAAAGATGTCGGCATTTTTATTCTTTAATATTCTCACCGTATGTGAGTATTTTTCGTAGCTATCTACCAGAATTGCTAAACTTTTCTCATTGTAAGTGTCTACACTTGCAATTTTAACCAATAGCTGTTCAAGCTTTCCTCTTTCTTTTGCGTAACCCATAATTGCTGTAAATATAGGAAACATTTTGAAACATGACACGTGCTGATGTTACCTGTATTAAGGCTCTGCCCTAAACAGCATCAAAGGAAGATGGGTATGATAAGCTAATTTATGTGTAAGGCTGCGATGTAAAATGCTGTCAAAAAAACCATATACTTTAGGAACAGTGATCACCAAATCAGCACCGATCTTGTCTGCGAATTCCATAATTCCGATGGCGGTATCCTCATGATCAGTATAATGATATTCAGGTTTTCCTCCATCCCACAATTGGTGAAGGTCGGAGATTTCCTTAATTGTATCAGGATTAAAACTCGCCCCATCTCGATCTACATTTAATATGTACAAAGTTGCCCCCAGTGCATCAACCAGGCCTTTTATAGCGAGCACGGGGGTCGACTCCGATACCCGTTTCAAATCGCAAGCAAAAACTATTTTCTTTATTGTTTTAAAAACTGCAACAGGTGGTACTATTAATAAGGGGGCCACGCTGTTGTTCGCTAAATCCAAAGTATTACTACCAATAAGCACTCTTTCCAGTTTACTCTTTCCTGTAATTCCTACAACCACCAGCCCCGCGTGTTGTTGCTGAACCAAAATATTTACAGCAGTAACTAAAGTTCTTTCATCACTTTGAATCTTTATTTCGGTCTTAGGTGCTACCAATGGCCTCAATACATCTTTCAACCTGGTCAATTTCGTAAAACTATCCTCCGATGATTCAGTCGCCTGGGCGCTAACCGGAGCAGAGCCCGTTGGCGGTAATAAAATAGACTCATAAGAATGGTACAACATTAAGCTTTTCGTTTTTAATTGTTTACTCAATGCAGCTGCATAAGTGCACGCGTTCAGTGCTGCGTCCGAAAAATCAGTGAGCACCAACATGTGTTTTACACCTATAAACTTTTCCAGCTGCGCATCAATAGCTGCTTGTAGTTCCTGAAATCCCAAATCAGAAATGTTTCTTTCGCCACGCTCAACGATTGCCCAGACCCCTTCTGTCGATCGATTTAATAAAATCGGAGCAGGCTCATTGGTTACCATTTCTATCTTAAACTGACGGTGATGGTCAAATGCAGTAACTATAGCGCTTAACTCAAGACAACCTATCTTGAATTGTACAGAAAATGTTTCCATTATATTGTTCTTTAATATGAATTATATCCCCCAAATAACGAGCGGCACAAAGGATGCAAATAGCTATGTCATAAATGCATCAGCCTTTGGGTAAAGAACAAATACTGATGACAACAGTTTTATAAAAAAAAACAAACTACTTTTTTTCAAAACTGTTCTTAGGCTGAGGTTGAAATAAATCAGCTATCACAATTGGAAGATATCGAAATGGCATTGGTAAACTCAAATCTCCTTTCTGAACACATTATCCGGCAAATTCAAGATCAGGGACCTATTTCATTCCATGATTATATGGAAACCTGTTTGTATCATCCTGAAATGGGCTATTACACCACTAATCCAGATATCATTGGGAAGGAAGGGCATTTTTACACCAGTTCTACCCTCAGCCCTGTATTCGGAGTAATGATTGCAAAGCAGCTTGAAGAGATGTGGATGCATATGGGTAACCCAGCTTTTACCATCGTAGAATATGGCGCAGGAACAGGCGACCTCTGCAAATCTATTCTCAATCATTTAAAAAACAATGAAAGAATGTACAAAGAGCTCCGTTACTGTATCATTGAAAAGAGCCCTATAATGTGTAATCAAGAAGCTAAACAGTTAACTGAAAAGGTAGAATGGTACAATTCCATTAAAGAAATTAAAGATCTCAACGGTTGTGTATTATCAAATGAATTGGTAGATAACTTTGCGATCCACCGTGTGGTGATGCAGCAAGAATTGATGGAAGTGTTTGTAGATCACCAAAATGGTTTTACAGAGATGTTACAACCAGCTAATCAGGATCTTGTAAATTATTTGACAGAATTAAATGTATCCCTCCCAAAAAGTTACTCCACTGAAATCAATCTAGAAGCACTGGATTGGTTGGCCGAAATTGCTTCAGCGCTAAACAAGGGTTATGTACTTACTATCGACTATGGTTTTCAGAATTCAGAGTTGTATAATGATAGTAAAAGTCAAGGCACGCTCTTATGCTATTACCATCATGCGATAAATGATTCTCCTTATGAACATATTGGTGAACAGGATATGACTTGTCACATCAACTTTTCTGCTTTAGCACATTGGGGAGCTAAAGACGGATTAGCATCGTGCGGACTTACCAATCAGGGATATTTTTTAATGTCTTTTGGCTTTAGAGAACACCTCATCAAGTCTTTGGCTCAAGAAAAGGATATCCTCGGTGCTGCAGCACAAGTTGCAGCCATAAGCCATACCCTTCTGTTGGAAATGGGTAGTAAATACAAGGTGCTCATCCAGCAAAAGGGCTTAAGATCAGCACAACTATCCGGACTTGCCTACTGTATTTAAAATTAATGTTATTTGTCGCAAATCACCCCCTTAATTGTCTATTATACACTTCAGATACGATCGTAAGAACAGTAACTTAGTGTAGATAAAATGCTTAAACTTAAAGCTAAATAATTATGAAAAATTCCATTTATCCTTGTCTAACGATCCGAGGTAAAATTGCAGAAGCCGCTGATTTTTATATCCAAACTTTTGGAGAGGGAAAAATCAATCAAACCGCGCCATTTGTTATACAAATTGAATTGAGTGGTGAGAAATTCATGTTACTTAACGATGGACCATCTACAGATCCTAATGCGGCCATATCATTTATGGTTATCAGTGAAACAGCTGATGAAACAGAAAAATATTGGAATAAACTGATAGAAGGTGGCAAAATACTTATGCCATTGGACAGTTATGGTTGGAGTTCCAAATATGGCTGGGTACAGGACAAATACGGAGTTTCCTGGCAATTATACACAGGAGACAAAGCTGATACGCCGCAAAAATTCTGTCCAACATTAATGTTTACCGGTGCAAATGCAGGGAAAGCAGAAAGCGCTGTAAATTATTATACGCAACTCTTCCCTAATTCCAGTATACAGGGCATCATGAAATATAGTAAAGAAGATAAAGAAAATGTTGATTTTGTAAAGCATGCGCAATTCAAGATCAATGATTTTGTAGCAATGGCTATGGACAGCTCGGCCGAACATGACTTTGGCTTTAACGATGCCATCTCATTAGTTGTAGAATGCGAAACCCAGGATGAAATTGATAATTATTGGGATATACTAACCGCTAATGGCGGCTACGAAGTTGCTTGTGGTTGGTTGACCGACAAATATGGTGTAAGCTGGCAGATCGTTCCTCAATCATTGGGAAAATTGGTTACAGACCCCGCCCGTACTCAAAACGTAATGAAGGTAATGATGCAAATGAAAAAATTGGTAATCGCCGATCTGGAAAATGCTTAATAAATGTAAAGCGCATGCCTTAATCAATAGGTATGCGCTTTACATTTAAAAATTATACATTATCCGCACCCCCTTCCCAGGGTTTTAAGGTGCTCATCATTGTTTCGTCGAGGTATTTGGAGTTAAAGCGTTCATCACTCGAATTGATAAACAAGACCGTCCCACCTGCAATGTTATCGATCACTTTTTTAACTACCGATTGTGGTACCGCCGGGCATCCCTGACTTCTACCTAATCTACCCAGAGCAGAAATAGTTTGTGGACCAACATAATTTGCACCATGCACCACAATGGCACGCCTTCTCGCATTGGAATTAAAGCCTTCATCCATTCCATCTAGCCTTAAAGAACGACCATGCGTTCCATTGTAAACCTCACCGGTTACATAAAACCCAAGACTACTTTTCAAAGATTCACTGGTATTTGAAAAATTTACAGCTTTATCGCCGCCGCTACCCTGCCCATGGGCTACCCAGGTATTCAGCAACAAGGTTTTCTTATTCAAATCGATAATCCATAAACGTTTCTCAGTACTTCTCAAGTCAAAGTCTGCGATAGTTACTACAGATTTATCTTCAGCAATTTTTCCTGAATTTTTAAGGTTATAGAAGCCCGTAACTGCTTTTTCAAAAACTTCAAGCCTAAGTCCGCTTAGTTCCAGACCAGCACTATCATATAGTTTACTAATGTAGTTGTTGTATAACGAATCGCTATTTACGGTTTTACTTGGTTGTACTGTGGTGGTGTCTACTGTTAATGGTCGTACGATCTCCCTGTTCACTGATCTCCAGCTGATTGTGGTCAAAGCCAATATAATAACAATTGGTGTCCACAACCCTAAAATGCATTTTCTCATCCTATAGAGTTACTTAGCTTTAAAAAATAAATATGTTTAAGTAAGAGGTTTATACAGATGTGGTTTTTTCTTATGGTTTATGGTTTAACTTGAGCCAAAAGTATGAATTTAATTTTACGTAAGTAACTCTATATTTAACAATTACCTTAAAATGACTTAAAAATAGCAGTGGCCATCTGGAACTGACGCCCACTAATCCCTATCAATTACCTTCAATAGGAACGCTAAATCTCTTTCATTGTTATAAAAATTAAAAGACACTCTCAAGCCTTCACCTCGTGGTAACGCCAATATACTAGCTTCATTTATTCTTTTTATCAATTCAGCATTCGCAGTTATGTTGAATATGGTAGAATGTGAAGTCCGCTCGACTACCGACCTGGAAAGAAGGCCTCGGTCCATAAAGGCCTTTTTAGCAATTTGCCCTATTTCCTTTAATCTCTTTTCAATAGCATCCATACCAAATTCTTCTAAAAGCAATATAGATTGTTTCAGCGTACCAAAGTTTAGTGTATCCAAATGGCCTGGCTCAAAGCAAAGTGACAGTAGTCCCCTATCTTTTAAAAATGGCTCAGTGGGCAAAGAATGGCTCAATCGGCTTTTATATAACTCTTTACATGCATCCTCCTTAATCAGCACAAAACCATTTCCGAATCCACTTAGCATCCATTTATAGCCGCTACTAATTAGCACATCCAATCCCGATTCTTGAAAATTAAAGTTTTCAGTGCCGCAAAATTGAGTCCCATCGGCAACAATCAGCATATTCGGATATTCAGTTTTTAATCGCTTTATAAAATTAAGATCGATTTTAATACCACCGATGTATTGCACCAAGCTTATGGCCAATACAGATGGTCTAAAGACTTTTATTTTAGCTAATATATTTTGTTCCAGCTCTTCGTTCAGATCAGCATAGTCACAAATAAAGCCTCTACTTTCAACAGGGTAATTTACAGAAGGATAATCACTCTTAATCAAAAGAAACCTATGGTCATGAGATAATCCGTCTAAGAAAGTATTAAATGCCAAAGAAAAATTCTGAACAAGAAAGGTATTTTCAATAGAACCCCTAAAAAAACGCGCCACATGCTGCCTTACGTCCTGTAAAAAATCAGCCTGCTGGGTGCGAAATCCGCTTCCACGTCGCATAAAGCCTTCATCGTGCGATCTCCGCCACTGTTGTATAGACTGTGATAAAATACCCGAACTGGCCGTATTAAGATAAGTATAGTCCTCTAATACTGGGAATTGTGCTGTGATCTCCATACAGCAAATGTAATAGTTATGGAGTATTTTTCTTTTGTTTTAACAGATAGAAAACTTAAATCAAAGTAAATTGTTTCTTCGGTCTAAGATCTACGATCATGAATCAAGAACTCGAAATCATACGCGACCAGCAACAAGAGGTATGGAATAAGTTTTCGGCAGGCTGGAAAAAATGGGATACGCTTACTATGGACTTTTTAAAACCCGTAGGTGACGAAATGATTCGTTTGCTAAGCCCTAAAAACAATGACATGGTGCTAGATATTGCATCCGGAACCGGTGAACCTGGATTAACTATTGCAGCTATGCTGACTAATGGAAAAGTAACGCTTACTGATCTTTCAGCCGATATGCTAGAAATTGCTCGTCAAAATGGAGTAGACAGAGGAATTAAAAACATTGAAACCCTCGTTTGCGATGTTAGTGAACTGCCCTTCGAAGACAACACATTCGACATCATTAGTTGCCGATTTGGTTTCATGTTTTTCCCTGACATGCAATTGGCAGCTAAAGAAATGGCGCGTGTACTCAAGCCAGGTGGTAAAGTGGCAACTTCTGTATGGAGTATTCCAGAAAAAAATTTCTGGATAACAGCATCCATGGGTGTAATCCAGAAAAATATGGACATTCCAGCCCCTCCTTCTGGAGCACCAGGAATGTTTCGCTGTGCTAAAGCAGGAATGATGTCTGATTTATTCAAAGAAGCAGGTTTAACTGATATCTCTGAAAAGGAAATCGCGGGAAAGATGAATTGCGGGACAACCGATACCTACTGGAACCTCATGACTGATATTGCGGCCCCTGTTGTTGCTGCTCTTAGTAAAGCAGATCAAGCGATGAAAGACAAAATAAAAGCCGAAGTATATGCAGCAATAAACCAAAAATATCCTGATGGAAACGTAATTATTGACTCAAGCGCTATCGTAGTTTACGCGCAGAAGAAATAAAGCTAAATAACCCCTTGAAGAATACAGTTTTTTACAAGTTGAGCTGTATTTTTACAATCTGATTTCATTAGAATATTATTACGATGTTTCTTTACGGTGTATGGACTGATAAAAAGCTTTTCACCTATCTCTTCATTACTTAAGCCATTACTAACAAGTTTAATAATGTCGATCTCCCTTTTAGAAAACTCTTTTAAATCTTGATTATCTTCATCTAGACTTAGATTCATAAAAGAAGGTTCACCATGAAGTCCAACAAGCGATAATTTGTAAGTATTAAAACTACTCAGGTGATCAACACGGGTATTGATAATTAATGACTTACCATAACCGCCTTGATCATCCATTGTTAACATTAATGCCTGGTGATTGAAAAGTGCAAATTCTCCGTTTCTTAAGCGCCCCCTATAGCAGTAGCTAATTTTATAACTCAACAACTTCTCTCGGCCAACTTTCTCCATGAAAAATTTAGTCAGAAAGGCCTCTGCCTTGATAACAAAGTTCAAATCATCCGGATGTATAGCACCCAATAGATCATTAAAGTTGATCGTTTCAGGATCAAAGTCATGCATCTCATAAAGCGATGGACTAATGTCAGAAATAGACATGTCAAAAAAGTCAATCACATAAAACGAAAACGGCCCTGTACTAATAATTGAATTTGTCAGGTCATCAAAGGATATATGATGCGGAATAGGTTCAATGGTTCTATTTGAAAGCCAAACTTCATGTAGGCCTTGTATTGCAGGAGTCATAGAGTGATTAATTAGATGTAACAAATTAATACAATAATTTGTAAATCGTAAAAAAACATCCAGATAACTTCCCCAACAATCAGCTCAACTCCAGTTAATCTGTTATATTAGCCTCACCAATCAGAACTAAGATGAAACATCCTTATAAAGCGCAACTCCTATCAAACCTGAAAGCACATTACCAGGAACAATCCTGGCGTACTGTTACCTTTTTTGATGGCCGTAGGGATGAAATTTTGTTTGTTTTACCTACAAAAGAAGACATCAGAAGCATTTATGATAACTTATTAGAGGTGTTGACTACCTTACCTGAGATCAACCACCCCAGGGAACGAACAGTAATCAGTTTTAGTGATGAAAATGGAGATGGTTACTGCTCGAAATTGATCAACCCCAACACTCAGGATGAAATCAATCTGGCCCTGATCGGATACCGCCCACAACGAAAAGTAAGGCCAGAAGAATTACAGGAGCAGTAAAAACTATGATCTCATATAATACTCGAACAGGCCAAAAATCACACTCAGTATTAAATAAATGATATTCAACCTAAACACCTTGACTTTATCTCACATTAAACCCTTAATGAACCACGAAATCCTCTTGCAGCGTAGTAAGATTCCGCACCATTATGATACAAGAATACTGTTCCGTAGCGATAATCTCCAAAAATGGCACCACCAAGTTTTCTAATGTCAGCAGGTGTAGCCAACCAGCTTGAAGTCTTAGTATCAAACTTTCCGAAGTCCTGTAACATTCTATATTCTTCTTCCGTTAAAAGTTCAATCCCCATAGCGTTAGCCGTCTCAGTAACGTTGTTTGCAGGTTTATGCTCTTTCCTCGATTCCCAAGCTTCACGGTCGTAACAAAGGCTTCTACGGCCTTTAGGACTTTCGGCTGAACAATCGTAAAAAATGTATTCTCCCGTTTTTTCATCATAACCAACAACATCTGGCTCCCCGCCAGTTACTTCCATTTCATCCAACACCCACAATTTTTCCGGCTTAGCTTCGAGCTTTGCTTGCACTTTATCCCAGTCCAGATCCTTATGGCGATTCATGTGTTTATGAAAGCGCGCTTTCAACGTATTGAGTAGTTCTGCGTTTTGCTCTGGTGATAATACCTTTTTATTATTTTTCATGTCGATTATATTTTTATAGCTTAACTGAAGTCATTTTTCTATCCTCAGGTCTGAAATACCAAGATACAACAGTCAGGATAAGTAATAATATTGGGCCAAAAAACTCTTTTGCGCCATCACCATGAGCCAGGTGAGAAAACACGGCACCAGACATTGCAAAAAAGAAGCCTGCATAAGCCCACTCTTTTAGTAAAGGAAATTTAGGAATAAGTACGGCTATAACGCCTAAAAATTTCCAGATAGCTAGTATTGTCATTAAATAGAGTGGATAGCCCAGGTTTGTAAAAAGAGCGATCTCCTCTTTCACTTTTAACAGCTGGACCACTCCAGTTGATACCATTCCTAAGGAAAGCCAGATTGTAGCAATCCAATAGATTATTTTGTTTCTTTTTGTCATAACGTATTATTTTAATTTGTTTAGGATGTCTTGTAATCGGTTATGTGCCATATTTATACCTTGTGCAAAGGGCAAGCGCAGCATTTGATCTCTGAGTGCAACTGATCTATATATAGCATGTATATTTAGCTTGCTGCTGCTGTCAGTAAGTTGCTCAAATTCCAGGAACTCAAGCTGAACCTCAAAAGGCGCATTCTCCATTTCAAATGTTCTTGTGATCTTCCGGTTCGGAACAAACTCATGGATTACTCCATTGGCCCTAAATACGACATTCCCTTGAGCATCGCTTGTTTCGAATCGCCAGCTCCCATGCTGTTTATTCTCCAATTTTAGCACTTTGGTCCCCATCCATTGTTCAACAATTTCGGCTTCGGCATATGCTTTAAAAAGCAGGTCCAGTGGCAAATCAAATTCTCTGGTAATCAATAAATCTTGTCTACCCTCTTCTGCATTGATTTTTGTTTTCCGTTCCATATGATTTTATTTCTCAGATTTGTAGTTTTTCATGATGGCTTCTAGTTTATTAAATCGATCATCCCACATATTGCGGAATGGCTCAATAAAATCGGCTACTTCTTTCATTTTTTTTGCATTAATTTCATAGTAAACCTCTCTCCCATTTTGCGCTTGCTTAAGCAACTCGCACTCAGTAAGTATTTGCAAGTGTTTTGAAACAGTCGGTCTTGCGGTATCGAAATTTGAAGCTATAGCTCCTGCAGTCAAGGATTGCGTAGCTACCAACATCAGTATAGCCCTTCTTGTTGGATCTGCTATGGCTTGAAATACATCTCGTCTTAAATTCATTATGTAGCTATTTGACTACAAATATATATGTAGTTATTTAACTACGCAAATATTTATAAAAAAATAATCTGAAAAAACATGAATTCCAGCGGATTACCAATACAGATTAGTTTTTAAAGTAAACCTATACCCTATATAAACTAAAGGAATTGTACAAGTCATTACAATCGTGGTGCTCAATAAAGCATCTTTAGAAAACAAGGAAACAATTGCACTTGCTAAAAAACAAATTCCCAACTGAATGGTATTTTGCATAGCAGCCGCCTTTCCCGAATTATTTGGAAATGCTTTTAATGCCGCTGCTACAACTATCGGATAGCAGGCACCATTGGATAAAGCCATTAAACAAAATGGAATAAGTAATATGGTCAGTGTGGGCGTAATTGAAATGGTAATCAGATAAAGGGACAGGCAACTGATCGAGTATATGATAAGCAATATAGGAAGAAGTTTTTTCCCTTCTATTCTACTGGATAAGCTTCTGTAGCCATAGCCACCGATCAAAAATGAGATAGTTTGCGGAAAAAAACTAAATCCAATCTGACTCTCATTATATCCAAGTTCTTTTAAAAAGAAAGGACAACCGGTAAGCCAGGCAAAAAAAGCCGCCGAGCAAAGGGCATAGATAAAAACATTACCTACGTAGCCTTTTGATCTTAAAAGTGATAAATAAGTGTTATCCGATGTCGAATTCAGCGGCTTAGTCTTGTGGTCAGCTCCTATTTGGTCTTCCTTTATGGTTAAGGTATACAGGATTAATAATACCGCAATTAAACCTAATGCGATAAATATAGATCTCCATCCGAAAGCGTCCAGTAAGAAAGCGCCCATTACCGGTGCTAATGCTGGAGATAATGCCACTAAAGGCATAATTGAGGCAAATACCTTATTGGTTTCTTCTGGTGGATATCTTTCAATAACCAATGCTTGCCAGCATACAGCAGCTGCACAAACGCCAATCGCTTGTACTAATCTTAGCATTAATAAGATGCTTACGCTTTCCGTAAAAAAAATACCTAATGAAGCGATCGTAAAGATACTTAAGCCCATCAGTACTGTTTTGGGCTTGCCTGCTTTATCAGATATCGGTCCCCATAACAATTGTGCAATGGCGTATCCTGCTAAAAACAAACTCATTGTAGCGCCGATGCTGCTTTTGCTAGAGTTCAGATCTATGCGCATTTTATCAAATGCAGGTAGATACATATCTGTGGCCAATAAACCGATAATGCTTAGTCCGACTAAGTAGATAAAAAATAGAAAGCTGTTCTTATTATTTTTTGAAATACACTCATTATTCATGGTCGCGCAAAGATAAGACAAAAGAAATTAGCCATAATTGTCAATAAACCATTTCAAGGCCGGATTTCTATTTGTTGCCTTATAGGCTATTACCACTTCCGTATTTACGGGAATGTCTTTCAATTCTACAAAGGAGACTTTTAAGTGGTCATATTGTCTTTTAAGCGATAAAGGCAGTATCGATACACCTAGACCAGCTTCTACTAATTGTAGTATCGAGTGTACGTTATTAGCCTCATGGGTAATATCAGGAGCAAATTGCATGCGTTTGCAAATCTCGATTAGCTTGTGGTTATAATGAGGTGCAAATTCCTTATTGAAAAATATAAATGGACTCTTTTTTAAAAAATCCGCTAATTCCTTATTGGTATTGAATGTTTGTTCCGAAAGCGGAATGACCACTATAAAAGGATCAAAAAACAAAGTCTTAACAACTAGTTTTTCCGAAAGAATGGGTGCCCTTAAAATACCTACATCTAGCCTCCCTTGTTCCAAAGCTTCTATTTGGCTGATCGTTGGCATTTCAAATAAGCCCGTTTTTATATAAGGGAATTCCTGACGCATCGCTTTTAAAATTTCGGCCAGGTAAGATTGATAAACCGAACTGATGTAGCCAATCTTTAACTCCCCGCTTGCACTTAAATGAATTTGGCGCGCTATACTTTTACTTTCTTCCAACTTGGCAAAAATTGCATCGACCTCACTTTTGAAATATTTCCCGGCATCTGTTAAGGTGACCTGCTTATTGTTACGCGTAAATAATTGCAGCTCTAACTCCTGTTCCAGCTCTTTAATTTGGCGACTCAAAGGCGGCTGTGAAATAAAAAGCTTTGTTGCAGCTTTTGTAAAATGTAATTCTTCTGCAACAGTTTTAAAATATAAAAGATGTCTAAGTTCCATATCTACAATACCCAATAAGTATCATCAATTGACTAAATTGATATTTTTCAAATATGATAAAAGCCATTAGTTTTGACAAAAAAAAAAGGTAAAACATGAAAACAGATCATTCGCAAAAAGCTACTAACGACGAGATTAAGACAAGGTTCGATAATGATGTTGAACGCTTCTCAAATCTTGAGTCTGGACAACAAACGACCATTGATGCCCCACTTACTATGGAATTATGCACCGAAGCAGCAAAATATATTGCCCCGCATGCAAAAGAATTGCTGGATATCGGTTGCGGCGCAGGTAACTATACTTTGAAAATGCTGAGCAAAATTCCTGAATTGAATTGTACGCTGAATGATTTGAGTATGCCGATGCTAGAGAAGGCAAAAGAAAGAGTATCTGAAAAAACTAATGGCCAGGTAACTGTCATACAGGATGATATGCGCAACCTCGATTTACCTGACAACCATTTTGATATCGTACTGGCTGCTGCCACATTTCATCATTTACGTACTGATGAGGATTGGGAACTGGTTTTCAGTAAAGTATACAATGCACTTAAACCGGGTGGCGGTATTTGGATTTCTGACTTAATTACGCATGACTCCGAGCTGATTAATAAGCTATTTGAAGATAAATACAGAACATATCTTGAAACACTAGGTGGCACAGTATATGCGCAAAAAGTATTCGATTACATTGCCTATGAGGATACACCACGTTCCTTAAGTTATCAGCTTAATTTATTAAATAAAGTAGGATTTAAAGCTATTGAGGTCCTCCATAAAAATTCCTGTTTCGCAGCTTTTGGTGGAATAAAATAATTTTTTTCTATTTTCGGCGCACACATACTATTACACGCATGAAACCCGTTTTTACCTGCCTTTATTACCTGGAGAACCCTGAGTACTGCATAATGGAGATCAAAAGAACAGATCTTACTGAAGATGCTGATATTTCAGAAATTTTCCGCTGGCTTATTCTGGACAAAAAAACAAAACAAATTCAGTCTCTTACCTTCCGGTCGATGGATTCCTCAGGCGAAGTCCAGGAACGATTCTTTGAACAAGGCTATTTGAAATTCAATGACCAGAGCGCTACTTATATTGAAAAATTCAATTCAGCTCAACATCAACTGGATAACCATGTCCCAGCAATTCTGCCAACACAAATACAGGATATCGTAACAGCTTATCTCCTTTCTTAGAACCAAATGCTGAAACCGATATTCCTTGAAAACGATACGCTGTTGATCCATACCTTCCGTCCTGAAGATTTAGGAAGATTCCAGGAGCTCAGCAGCGATATCTTTTCCATTCTATCGGACGACCAAACGCTAAAATTTATCCCCGGAAAGCGGCTACACAACTTACAGGAAGCGGAATTGTTTTTGCAGACCATGGTCATGAATTACCATTCCGGGCACAATTACATCCATTTCATTACGCATAAACAACTCAACAAAGTAATTGGCATCATCGACCTGATCTCTCCTGAAGTAGCCAAACAGCATTATCAAATGGATCATTATCCATTTTTTATTGAATTTTACCTGAGTGGCTTTGCCAGTGGCTGTTATATCATGACCGAAATCCTGCCGCAATTGATTGACAGCTTATCAGATCAGGGAATTTTAAAGATTGGCGCTGTGGTTAACCGAGAAAACATCGCAGCAAGGAAGGTGCTCGAAAAAGCAAACTTTACCTATAAAGCCAGATTTGACATGCTACAGGATCTGTATGAAACTACAGGCCTATAACATCTGGAGAGATTGTGCCGCCAGAATACAGCGCAAAGAATTCCTTTTTGTAGACCTCGCCAATGGGTAGTTCATTTTCCCCCAGGTAAATCGTATGGTGATCAAAAGACTCGATAAAATTTTTATTTACGATATAGGACTTGCTTACGCGCAAAAAACTATCCGCCGGAATTTTCTGATGGAAAGTTTTTAAATTCATCGCAGTAATCAACTTCTGATTTGTTGTATGGATCACTACATAGTCTTTTAACCCTTCAATAAACCTGATGTCAACAAATTTGATTCTGTGAAACCTCCTGTCAGATTTAATCAATAGGAAATCTGCTGTACTGCCTTCAACTGTATTCTTTTCGGGATGATCTGATAGCAATCCCTGATATGCCTCAGCCTTTCTTATGGCCTTGCTTAGTCTTGACTTATCTATTGGTTTGAGTAAATAGTCAATAGCATCCAGTTCATAGCTTTTTAAAGCGTATTGCGGATAAGCTGTGCTGAATATTATCATTGTAGATTCAGGCAACTCTGTAGCAAACTCCAGTCCGGTCACCATCGGCATTTCGATATCCAGAAAAACCAAATCGACCTGATTTGATCTCAAGAATTCAAGCGCCATCGGAGCATTGGAAAAGTCTCCCAATATTTCAGTATCGGATACCTCTTTAATCAATGCTGTCATTTCAGCTCTGGCCAGGGGTTCGTCATCTACAATGATACAGTTCATAAGGGTAAAATTAATGTAATGGTAAACTGATTTTCTGTGGAATTTACAGTCATAGAATAATTCTCATGGTACAGTAGCTCAAGCCTGCGTTTGATGTTCGACAGTCCTAATCCACTGTTTTTCTGATCTGTTAAAATAAAATTAGGGTCTATTGAATTTGTACATGAGAAATGAAGCTGATTTCCAAAAAGCGCTATTTTGATGCCAATATGAGATTGACCGCCACTGATATTCACACTATGTTTGACCGCATTTTCTACAAACGTGGTAAACAAGTTTGGGGGTATAAAAATACCATTCAGTATTCCAGATGTATCCGGGACACTAACGTCAATGACGAGGTGATCCCTCCTAAGCATCTCGAGGTCAAGGAAGTTTGATAAAAAAATGATTTCAGAGCTCAATAATGTTTGCGCTTCATTGTTCTCGTAAATCTGGTAGCGTAAAAACTCTGAGAGTTTCATAATAACAAGGTTCGCCTTCTCAGGGTCAGTTCGTATCAATGCTTTTATACCGTTCAACATGTTGAAAAAGAAGTGCGGATTGATCTGATTTCTTAACTCATTAAGTTCCATCCTCAAGGTGATGTTTTTCAATTCGGCAATTCGGTCATTGTCCTTTGTCCAACGTTGAAATAATTTAATCATGGTGGTAATCAGAACAATCGACACCGTTATAAAAAATCCCTCAAAAAAGCCCCTATAGTTCCCAACTTGCGGGATCTCCCCTGAAATCAGATGTGCATGAAACAAAGTTGCCATGAAAGTCAGACTGAGGAATACCAAGAGCGAAAGAAGAACCAGATACAATAAATGTCTACCCCTAAAGAAAAAAACGGGAACCAAAAAGTACATATTGATATAGCATATTGTGATCAGCACACCATAGACACAGAACAATCTATAATACTTTAAAGGTTCGGGATATCCAACCTGCCAATTGGAATAAGAAATTACAACCAAACTTGCCACTAAAAATACAACATGACGTAAGATCCTGTACCGATCGTCGATAATAAACTGCAGGAGGTTTGTATTCTTCAGTTCAAGGTTTGCTTTCATTTCAAATTTTTATAATTAACGAAGATAGCGGAATACCACAACCTCATTGACAAAATTATACTAAACACCTCCCTTATTATACCAAATTCAGGGTATTTCAATTTTAGTATAATAACTAAGCGCTTTGGTATAAAAACAAAAATAGGCATTCACATTATACATTTCTTTGCATTCAATTCACCATCAGAATCTTAACAGAACACATGAATAGGATAAAAAGTACGATGACAGTATTGGGCATACTGGTCATGTCAACAAAGGGCTTCTCCCAGGTTACAGACAGTATCCCGAAGAAAGCAGATGATAGTTTGAGCATACGAAAACGAGTAGTTGCCTTTGCAGCTGATAAGTTTGCTATAGCCCGGCCCTTAAATTTCGAGTTCAGTAATACTGCCCCATATCATTACAAATCAAAGAATGAAGGGAATATCTTGCCAGGCGGAAGATTGACCCGTTTTCAGCAGACAAAATTAAGTGCCAATATAGATTTGATTAAAAGGAAAACCTGGCTCCTAAGCACAACCCTCGGCTACAAATCCACTTCGACAGCAACAGAAGTTGTTCAAACCGGCACGACAGCGCAAACCACTTTAGAGAATGACTATTATTACCTGTTTTCATCACTGAACCTGACTTATTTTTCCTCTTTATTCGGAAAGCGGGTCATCTATAATTCGAGTCTGGTGGTAGATGGTAGTGATAAACATTTCGAAAGAATAAAAGGATTGTTTGCCGGAGTAATGGTATTGAAAGCCAATCAGAAGACTAAGATGACAGCGGGGTTCATGGTTAACATTGATCCGGGAGCACTGACACCATTTATCCCAATATTCTCTTATGAACATAAATTCAACAATGGCTTAATCGCTGACATTTTCCTTCCCCGAAGCATACAGCTAAGAAAATTTGTTTTTAACCGCAACGGTAGAGTTTCATTAGGTACAGAAATGGACGGTACCTCATTTTACCTATACAATTTGGACGGTACTGCTCAAAAATATGAATATAGGCAATTGGATATCAATTCGGGACTAACCTACGAACATGTAATTGCAAAACACTTTATGCTTACGGCAAAAAGTGGAGTAAAAGCTACACCTGCAGGTAGAATATTTAAAAAAGAGGAGACATTTCAAGATCCCGTTTATCAAATCACACCAGATCCGGCATTTTATTTCAATATAGGCATCTCCTTTAATCCTTTTTCTTTATTGAGGAAGAATTAAAAAGCCACAAAACGAATAATCATGGTTGCAATTTTCAAAACAAATGTCAAACACCCCGCAGCTGCAATGAATGTCATTACGGAGCTATTGTGCAAATATCCTGCGTTCAAGGTTTCCTTCGATCTGGAGGATGTGGATAAAATACTCAGAGTTGAAGGGAATTGCTTCCATGTGGAAGATATTATCTTTTCCCTTTTAAATAGTGGCTACACCTGTCTCTATCTCCCCCATGATATCATTGACTAACGGTTTAGCATAGCAAAAACGCACATCTATGCGTTTTTGCTATAATACTATCTTCTATTTAACTGATAGTCCAATAATTTAATGGCAAAGCCACCTACAACACTGCGAGCCTGAAAACCTACTTGCTTACCATTGGTAGTTTCATACCAGTCACTTAATGGAACTCTACTTGGCGACTCGATAGCAAACTTATCAATTGGTTTGATTAGTTTCTCAAAATCAGCCCGATTATCGGTCAAGGTTGCAGTCCACATAATCCAGTCAGATTTGGTATAAGTTTTACGGCTATCCAAGGGCAAACCAAAGGCATTTTGCTTTTTCAGATAAAAATCAATCTCCTTTTTATAAACGGCTTCTGGAAAAATATCAAGCTTCAATACCTTATCCCATACCAGATTATACTTCTGGCTCCAGCTATTTTTCAAATCAAATGTTAAAGTATAATGGTCTCCAGCATCGGCCATTTCCATCCATTTTTTCGCCATTTCTTTAGCCATTGCTTTATACTTTCCGCTCGCTTCTTTTTCGCCCAATTGTTGGGCAAGCATTCCGTAACCTCCTAAAGCTACAATAGCCTTAACCGATAAGTTTGTATTCCTGGCCAGGTGACCAGCAAAATCATCGGTACATAGCTGATTTGCCGGATCAAAGCCTTCCTTACTCAAGTAATCTGCCCAAACAGAAAGGGTCTTCCAATGCTTTTTAGCATAGGCTGCATTACCTTCAACTTTGGCAATCGCTGCAGTCAGAATAAGCATGTTGCCAGCTTCCTCTACAGGCATATCTTCACCATAAGTTTGTCCATTGGCCAAAGGGTAAGTACCTAAATCATGTGCAGGAAAAGGTTTCTTCCATCTTCCGCTTTCGCTATAATAGAAAATTCCATTTAGCATTCCTTTTAATAAATCCGTATTGTATACCAAAAACAATGGCGCAGAAGGGTAAGTTACATCTACAGTATTGATAGAACCATTACTAAAGTTCTCTTTAGACAGAAATAAGATATCACCCTGCGGACTTTCTACTAATTTATGAGCAGAGATGGCCTGACGATACGAAATATCTGAAAGATCAGCATACTCCTTACCTCCAACCTTTAGGTTTGCAGCACGATACTGCTGATTAAATGCATCACATTTTTTTAAAACAGCAGCATATTCATTGCTTGCAAGTGTAAGCTGTTTATCTATCGTCTGGTTATTTTTACGATTCCACCAAGGCTTTAAATTTTCACCGAAATACTGAACAGACTCAATATCATCATAGCCAATCAATACTGTTTTTTCTGTACTTCCAATACCTACGTTAAAAGGCAATACTGTAGCCAGTGTTAAGTTATTGCCTTTCGCTGGACCAGCATCTACTTTTCCGCTTATAAAAGATGAGATCGCATTGGCGGATGAAGTAACATATTGTTTTCCAGTATTTTGAGCAACAGCAACGTACATATAACCCCAATCGATACGGATATCATCCCCCTTTTTCTTCAAAATCGGCTGTGCTATTGTACCCGCTTTAAGTACCGAAAGTGATCCATTCTTGTAAGCCGATGCCTCAACTTCCTGAGCAGGATTATTGGTCGCTATATCAGTAGATGCACCAAAATAAACCTGTGCATTGTGCTTTTTCCCATCATTGGCTCTAAGCTTGAACGACACGTAAGAAACCGGTCTGGCCAACAGATCAAGATTATCCATCAGCAAGGGCGATGTAAAAGTGAGCTCAAGATCGACCTTACCTGCGCTAAACTGATAAATGGTTTGCGTAGCATTTATGGTAACCCTATTTTGTTTAGCCAAAAGCACCGATTTTAATTCCGCCGCAGGCTTTTCAACAGCTAAACCGATATCTAACCATTGCCCACCTGCTGTATTTTTAACATGTGCAGCGAGTACATTTTTGCCTTTTCTCAATACACCCTTTATCTTTTCATCAATAGGGATATAAACATACTTGCTGGTCCAGCAGTTACAATTGTAAACTTTAACACCGTTTAAAAACAGATCGATGTTGTCGTCATGATTGATTCTCAAATTTAACCCCTTAACATCAATGTTATCGAGATTAAACTCGCGGCGCATCCAAAGGTTATCGCTTTTCCATTGGGTTTTTGCATCGCTGTCACCAAATGGCGCATTTCCGGTTTTCCAGTCATGATCATTGTAATCCGTTTTTTCCCAACCCGCAGTCGGTTCAGTTTCCGTATACTTTGCAGTATAAGGTTTGCCTTCAGCTGTAGGTAAAAGCATTTCAAAACTCTTATCGGCTTTACCTAAAAAACTATAAACCTCTTGATCAACTTTTATCAATCCGGATAGCGCATGGTTTGTGCCAGTCCAGTGTTTTGTTGCCCCGGCATTAAGATGATCAGAAAACGACCAGATACTAAAATAAGGATCGTGCGTAATCAATGGATAGGCCGGCGCTTTGCGTTGCTGGGCAGATACACCAAGCATTGCTGCAACCAGGCCTAAAGAGAGAAGGATTCGTTTCATTTGTTTTGTGTTACGTATTTGATTGTGTGTGTGTGTCTATTTTATTATAACTGGTCTGATAGGTTCACCACTAATGCTGATCACACCCTGTGCGGAGAAACCTAAATCATTGATATAAGACCTTCTTGGCCCAACGTTATTAATATCCGCATGTGCATGATAAATATATTTGTAAGTACCATCTGCACAAACGAAGGGGGCACCATGACCAGTACCAACCAATCCCGAAGCGGCGGGCTTATCTCTACGTAGAATTGGATTTTCATTATACTTCTTCCACGGCCCTTTAGGGGAACTTGCTGTCGCATAGCCTACCCCATAGTTTTTACTCTCGAAATGATTTGCTGAATACATTAAATAATAAGTCTCTCCTTTCTTCAACACTGAGGGCCCTTCTGCAATAGTGCCTTGAATCTTTTCCCAATCCTCTTCAGCACTAATGCATTTAGTCAAGGTATTCGTTTTTATGCTTTGCAGGTCATCATTCATTTCGGCCACCCAGATAACATTGCCTGAAGTAAAACGTACAAAATAGAGGTAAGGAGTACCGTCTTTGTCTATAAACAACGATGGGTCAATTCCTTTTTCATTTACAACAATAGGCTTTTTTTCATCCTGCACAAAAGGCCCGGTAGGTGTATCTGCCGAAGCCACACAAATATGCTCATCAACAGTATAAAACATATAAAACCTATTTTTCGATGCAACATAATATACTTCAGGGGCCCAGTACCATCTTGTTCCCCATGAGTTCTCTGGTGACAGGGCAAGATGGTCGCTCCTCTTCCAATGCTTCAGATCTTCTGATATATATACTTCAAAACCGTTTATACGCGTCCCATAAGCATAGTATTTACCATTGTGATACAATACATATGGATCTGCAATAGGCAACTTGTCTTCAATAATCTCATAGGAGATTGGTTTTACACCTTCTATATCAGGAGTTAAACTAACGCTACCTCCACAGGATAGTGAGCATACACACAACGCAAATAAAATGCAGATTACCGAACTATTTTTAATACTTCTCACAATTACCACTGAATTTGCTGATCCTGGTCTGGTATAAGCGTATTCAGGTCACGTTGCATAGATAAAGTACCTTCTACCTTATATTTCAATCGCTGTCCTGGTACAGTTGTATAATCCTCAAACTCGTAGGACAGATAAAGGGTAATATATATGTGTTTCATATAGGGAAGTTTCGCATCCATTTCTTCGTCAATTGTATAATAAGACTGGGACGTCCCTAGCTTAAACTTATTATTTACCACATTGTCACTCCAAACTTCCAGCTTTTTCTTCCGATTCTGAATATCTATGTTCTCATCAGTAAACTTCATCAGTATCTTGTAATTCTTACGGTCCAAATAATCAATATCCCGGGTCCCGGCGTATAGAAATATCGTTTTGTCATCCGCTACATACGTGCGATGTTTGTTCAGTGTTAACGGCTCCGTATCACCATCAAGAAAGATCTTGTATAAGGTACCACCATACTCGCCCGAGTAATTGTTAAATGGCATAACACGCAACATTGCTCTACGGAAACTTTTGTTCGGATTTGCTTTGTAGTCATAAGATGGATCATCTAAAATCTGCAAGGGTAACACCCATTTGTCAGATTGATCCAGATCACTCATTGTAAAATCTATAGGTAATGAGATTGTACTAACGCCCTCTGGAATTGTGATTGTGGCAGGAAGATTATAATATTTTCGATCTAATTGTCTAAAATACAATTCCTGACGGTGGCCATATTGCTCCTGGTTTAGTCTCGCAAGTGTATCAGGATCCAAACCGATATGTATGGTCCGGGATTTATTATTTGGAGTAGACCCACTCATTATAATTGGAAGATTGTATCGCACTACGCCGTTAGCATTGTAACGTAAATAACTCCATGTCACCCCTTGACTACCTGGTATGGCTTTAAACGATGCCATTTGGGTAAATTGCTCATCTTCCCATTCATTTTTACATGAAATAAAGCAGCTTGCTGTTGTTAATATCAAAAACAATATATATAATTTCTTTTTCATTGTCGCTAATTAAAATAAACTATTCAGGATTTGTCCAGCCCGGATTCTGTACTAAAAATTTGTTACGTCTGAGTTCATCAAAATGAATTGGCCAGAACCACATTTTTAGGGTAAATATTGAAGGCAAGGAAGGGGTTTCAACTGGAGTATGGAAGAGGTCTGCCTGCGCTTTGGTCGCATAAGCATTATATCCATAAACGGGGGCAGATTCCTCGCCTGGAGCATCTGTCCAGCGACGCAAATCAAAATATCGGTGTCCCTCGGCAAATAACTCAATCTGACGTTCTCTTTTTAGTTTAATACGGAATTTTGTCGCATCAGCATACACATCATTTGCATAGTCTGCTAATCCTGCTCTGATTCGAATGGGCTGAATCCCTCTTTTTATTTCCCCAATATTCCGAGCCACAGTATGCGTTGTCTTACCGTCCCAGGAAGGGATAGAATATGATCCGTTCAATTCATTTAAAGCCTCCGCATAAATCAGCAGGATCTCTGCATATCGGATTGCCGGGTCAACTTTATCTTTCATTCGACTCTGGTCAACCGGAGTAAGTATCGTATTACTGATGTCGTCAGGGTGCACATACTTTTTAATCCCGATCCCTGTACGAGTCCAGTACGTGGTATTTTTATAGCCATTGGGATCCCCACGGTAATAAAACACCTGCACATTAGGTTTTTCATCTTTCGTCACTTCTGCGTTCAGCAAATTCCAGGTCGAACCATTGTAGGAAACTGAAGCATAAAAGCGAGGCTCACGCTTTGCAAATTGTTTACTTACACCAGCAGCCAATGCACCCAACTCCGGATAATTTGCCGATTCAGCGGTCTGTACAAAACCTGCCGCACGCTGCTGTGTATTATACCGATCTTGATAACCAGGTCTTCCAGCATACATGCTATTCATTCCAGGGATATCAGTACCGTCGTTCATATAATAAGCATCAGCCTGTTTTAACGTCATACCATGAGAATTATAGCCTTTTCCTTCCAGCCTGGGTAACTGGTGTACTACCATATTGCCAATAGATTCGCTACCCTGATTTCTCCCACGTGTAAAAATAAGTTCGCGATTTTCAGAAGCGGAAACGGCTCCGTTGAATACAGATCGATACGATTCAAATGGGTCAATATCCTTCCAACCGGCAGGCCAGTTGCTGTTTGAAAAGTTATTGTCTGAAGGAGGTGTAACAGTTGCCGGATAAGCGATATCGCCAACAGTCTTCTTATAAGCCACGAACAATTGATATTGTCCAAGGTCTATAACATCCTTTGCAGCTGCAGCGGCCCTGGCCCATTTGGATTCATCATAAGTTGGCGACAGTAGGGGCTTTTTATCTTTATTCACCATTAATGCGGCAACCTCAGCAGGTGCTTTACCATTGGCTAATGGGCTAGCGGCATACAACAATACCTTAGCCCGTAGGGCCAATGCAGCCCCACGTGTAGGTCGGGCAAGCTGCTGCACCCCATTTTGAAGTGGAAGTCCTTTCGCGGCTTCAACAAGCTCATTCGAAATATAATCTGCGCATTCTGCATAAGTATTTCTTGCCTGCGCGATTTCATCATACTCTTTGGTATAGTCAATACCTTCGTCTGGAATAATCGGCACTGGACCATAGGTACGGAGAAGAATCCAATAAAAGTAAGCTCTTAAAAAACGAGCCTGGCCTTTTAGATCTGCCATTTCCTGAGCAGTAAACTGTTTATTGATATCAATATTATTCAGGAAAATTGAGGCTTGTCTGATTCCCTGATACCCAGTTACCCAGATCGTTTTGCTTTCTCCATCCAGACCACTCTCAGTATATTGTCCATTTTTCCAACGTTTATATTCATCGTTTTCATCGCCATAAAACATATCATCAGCGAAATTAAAAGGTATCACCTTTTTACTGGCCACATCTTGCATCACGTTGGTCCCCAAAAAATAATACGCGCGTGCCAACCACCTGTTTGCATAGTCGGAATTGGAAAATACATCCTCCGTAGTCATTCGTTCATCGAACAGATAATCCGAATCCAGGTATTTTTTACACCCGCTAATTGTCAAAACTAATGTAGCGAAGACTAAAATTATAGCTATTTTTTTCATATTTCTTTTCTTATAAACTGACAGATAATCCCAATGAAAATGTTCTGCTCAGCGGATAAACTTTTCCATCTGGATTTCCTAACTCCGGATCCCACAACTTAAATTTCGAGAATGTATACAGATTGGTGCCGACAAAAAATATACGGGCGCTGCTTATCCGGGCCCTATTCACCAATGATTTCGGGATCTGATAGCCAACATCGAGTGTTTTCAAACGCATATACGATCCGTCCTTAAGCCAAAATGAAGATCTTTGATAGTTGTTGCTGTTATTTCCGTAAGTCAATCTTGGATATTCGGCATTCGGATCCTCATTTGTACCTAGAATCCAGCGGTTACTGTTCGCGAGCGAAGTCAGTACATTCCCCCATCCATCTCCACCTGAAAACATAAAAACTGAGCTGCCACTGATGAAATAACTTGATTTGCCTACGCCTTGAAAATGCATGTTGATGTCCAACCCTTTCCAGCGGGCAGAAAGACCAAATCCATAGGTTAAATTTGGTTTCGTTGTTGCGCCGATTACGACAAAATCCGTCCCATCTACCTTACCATCACCATTTACATCTTTGTATTTGATGTCGCCTGGCATAACCGCACCAAAGGTTTGTTGCGGGCTATTTCTGATGTCGTCATAATCTTTGAACAAACCTAGAGAAATCAATCCTCTCGCTTGATCAATGCGATGCCCTTCTTGTAGTCTATATTTATAAATTGTATTTTCTTCATCGCGTTCATTGATCTCATTTTTACTGTAGGTTACATTTGCGCGGAAAGTTAGATCCACATTAAAAAGCTTCTGAGTGACCGCAATATTTCCATCGAATCCACGAACATTTACAATACCTACGTTGGCCGAAGGATCACTTTCTATTCCAGCGAATCCTGGAAGATATTCACGTTTCATGTAAATCCCTTCCCGATGTTCACTAAACAAGTCAAAAGCACCATTAACCTTATCTCCAAAAAAGGAATAATCGAATCCAAGATCCTGTTTAGTCGCAATCTCCCAGGTAACGTTTGGAGATGCTATAGAAGAGTAACGGATTCCATCCCATGAATTACTACTTTCATAACCACCGAAATTATATCCTCCACCAGTCATTTGCTCAATGTCATACAGATAAGGGAATCTAATTTCTCTACCTGCATTATCCTTGCCCATATTATCATTCCCTGCCTTTCCATACGAATAACGCACTTTAAACATATCTACCCATCCCAAATTTTTAAGGAAAGGCTCCTCGCCAATATTCCAGGCACCTGAAATGGCTGGAAAGAATCCGAATCGGTAATCTTTATGAAAATTCTCTGAACCTGTATAACCGAAGTTAAAATCGATATAATACCGATGATTCCAATTGTAATTTACGCGGCCTGCAAGACCCTGGTTCCGGCGAGCTATTCCATTTTTAAGGTCTGAACCAATATTCTGCGTAAATACTTTAGACGATTGTGTATATTTTGCAACCGCACCAAAATGGTGGTTTCCGATATCTTTATTATATAAGAGATCCCATTCAAAGAAGTCCCGGCGATCGCCGTCCGAACCAGAAGTTTGGGTCATTTTTTGTTCTTCGGCTACCCGCGTGAACACCAATGTCCCATCTGCGTTACGATAACGTGCGGCATTCCACAATTCGGGACGCTTAAATCGTTTAACGTAATTGTCATTATTGGTATCATATCCATACCTTCCAATGAACCTAAGTCCATTAGTGATAAAATCCAGTTTCTGTTCTAAGTTTAACGTAGTCTGAATATTATTTGTCCAGCTTTCGTTGTATCCGGTCATTGTTCCCTGTACCCAAGGATTGAGGTTATCATCTTTTCCTGTCCATGAGGGGATTTTCCCATTCGAATATTGCATCGGCATCATGATGGGATTATATCCCATGAGTGTAGTCCAAATGGCTTTTGTTCCGACACCTGGATCATTCTGCTGCCTCAAGGACCCGGAAACCCCCACCTTTAGCAGCGTAGATTTCGTGATGTCCATATCGACATTTAAGCGATAGGTATACTTTTTAAAATTGGTATTGGTATTATAATCGCCAATTGCCTCATCCACTTTGTACATTCCCTGTTGATTCTGATACCCTCCAGATACAAAATAACGTGCTGTTTTTCCACCCCCGCTTAGATTCAATATACTACGCTGGCTCTTTGCTCCGTCACGAAGCAAAACATCCATCCAGTCAACATTAGGAAAGAGATCAGGATCCAGCCCAAGACGTAGTATCTCCATTTCTGAAGCAGAATAAAGTGGTTGCAGATTTCGGGTAGTCTTAGCTTCGTTAGCGAGTGACGCATAGGTGTATCCATCCGCAAAATCAGGGAGTTTAGTGGCGGTATTGTAAAATCCTTCTATCTTCGCATTGATCTCTACTTTACCTTCTTTACCCCTTTTTGTGGTGATCAAAATCACCCCATTCGCACCTCTGCTACCATAAATCGCTGTTGCCGAAGCATCTTTCAAAACTGAAAATGAGGCTACATCTTCCACATTGATTTCATTCATATCGCGTTCAAAGCCATCTATCAATACCAATGCAGAATTGTTTGCCCCAAATGTAGATATACTCCTGATCCAGAATTCCGACACACTGCCGGGTCTGCCTGAGCTTTGCATGGCCTGGATACCAGGCACAACGCCCGCTAAGGCATCTGCCATAGAAGTTGAGGGATTTGACTTTAATCGTTCCACATCTACCGTTGTGATCGCACCTGTTACAGCAATCCTTTTCTCCACCCCAGTAGCGGTAACGACAACTTCATTAAGCTTACTGTCGTCATTTTCTTTCATTGTGACGTTGATGGTACGCTGGTCTTTCACCAATACCTCTTTTTTCTGATATCCAATATAGCTGAAGATCAAAGTTTGAAAAGGTCGCATTTTTATGCTGTATTTTCCATCGGTCACAGTAGTGGTTCCCAATCCGGGCATATTGCTGACAGCTATACTTACACCTATAAGGGGTAAATTTTGCTCGTCGAGGACAACTCCTTTCACGGTTATCTCTTCCTGGGCCCGAACGTTAAAGAACATCCCAAACAAGATCAAGCATGTTAGTAAAATAAATTTCATCGTTTATATTTGAGTGTTAGTTTTCTATTCTTCTTTTGCTATTTTGCGAATCAGCCAATTACCGGCGTCACCGATATAAAAACATTTCTTAAGCTCATCATAAGCAATTGCTTGCGGACTATTGAAACGAGCCTCAGTACGCAAATCACCGTTAGCATAGCCATTTGTACCATTATTTCCACGTCCGGCGAATGTACCCACTCTTCCCTGTGGCGTGAGCGTACGGATAGCATGATTACTCTTGTCGCAGAAATAAAAATCATACTGATCTCCTCCCGCGGCTTGATAATCCGGATTTTTCACGAATACACCCTGGACAGGATTGTTCAGACGAGCATTTGTACCTATTCCGTCTGCATAGCCTGCAGTACCGGCCTCCCCACAAACTGTGTATGGAATTTTAAAGGTTTTGTTAACCCGATCGTAGTCGGTACGCATGATGTAATGCTTTTCATACTCCAGTAGATAAGCATAATCCCCTGTGGGATGCATGACCATGTAAATGGCAACACCACTATATGGATTTGTAAATACCAGTTTATCCTCCTTGGTATTAAAGTCGTACCTTCGAACATCCCCGGCTCTGAATCTGGAATAATACAATTCTCCATTTTGCGGATGAATTAATGTTCCTCGCACTCCACGGGAGTACACTTCAATAGCTTGCTTCTGAACAAAGTTTGATTGCCTGCTAAATATATAGTTCCCGTATTTGGTATCACTGGCATGGTTGTGCGAAACAAGCATATCCTGATTGCCATCAAGCTTCCAGGTCATCACAGATGCATCGTCAAGACCAGTTCTAAAATAACTTACATATTTATTTTCGAAATCAATCAACCGACTACTATTGGTACCAGCTGTAAAATAAAGATGGTTGGGATTTTTAGGATCAAAAGATAACCACTGTATACCTTTAAATGCTCCACAGTCTTCAAACGGACCTTCTTTTTCCTGAAAAGCGGAACCAACTTCGTAATACTTCCCGAGAAATGTCGAGACCAGCCATTTCCTAGTATAGGACAGCACCTCTTTGGCTGTGGCATTGGCGATCTCATTATTGTCACCGTCAACAACAGATACCTTAATATCTCCGTCGTAAGCTTGCGTCGGAATGAGGCAATACAGGCTGTTATTTTTTACACCTACTACTACGGCGGTTTTTCCACCAATCATAACTTTGATCTTGGATAGATCACTACCAAAATTTTCCCCATAAATAACCAGATTGTTTCCTGCTCCCCCTTCTTTAGGATAGAAATCTGAGACAGTCATGGGTTTTGACGGATCATAGCCATCTTCTTTCTTTACTTCAGCGTTTTTACAATGCGTAAAGCAAAGAACAATCAATCCTAGCAGTATCCTATGGATATGCCAACGCCTGATGTTAACCAAGTCGGTTATCATTAAGAGATGTAAATTTTTATTCATACAATGCTTGTTTTACTGCAATTGCCGTAAGTACTATCGACGGAAGAGCGCATGCAGTTGGTTTATATTTGGTTGATTAACAATCAAATTAACCGATTACGGTTTATATAATTTGTTCAACTTTTTGTCGAATTATCTCAAATTCCGATCGCCTCTGAATATACTTCTACCGCTGAACGGGTAATCTAATTTTAATATGGTCCTATGGAGAAACGTCGAAATCGCTATCCGAGAAAAATATATCAAGCGTTTTTTCACCTAAGCCATAACTCATCATTTTTGTAGAATATGATGTATTGTGTGTCAAATTATTAGTGCACTTAGCATGGACAGAAATACTTCCACCTGAAGATCCGATCCCCATCATTAAATTTTTGCCAACACCCACGGAATTGGGGCTTTTATCTCTGAAATTCTGAGTAAGCCCCCCAGTTAGATTTTCTATTTCATAGGAAAATGAATAACCAGTTACGGTAGGTAAATAAACGGACACTAAAATTTGACCGTCGGTCACATTATCCGGGTCGGACTCTGTCCAACCACCACCAGACGTTTGCTGAGGTTGCGGTCTGCCAAAACCCCAGTAATTGTAATAAGAAGGTGCAGTAGATCCATATTCTGAACTCCATGGTGAAACTAAGCTACGATCATAAATTTCGTAAGCATCGAAATCAGGGGTTAATGTTAGAAAGTCTTTATGAATTACCCTGATTCTTACTCTAATTTGAGCTCCGAAGTCACAATAAGGGAAAGCATATGCAGGTATGTCTTCAAAGACATCAGTGTATCGTATTCCGGTTAAGCCATAACCTGGTGTATCACCATATATATAACGCCATGGCTCAGTGTCGTAATATCTCCACTGGATTTGCATCTTGTAATCTGCGGCTAAATGCGGATAATCTGGCCCATCGCTCGGAAAACCATGCCAGTAAAAATGAACATAATAACTATAATTATTACCAAGTTTAGAGTCAGGGGCATCGCCTACATATAAATAATTAGGGTCTGATGGTTGATAGGGGCCTGTTCCTTCCCGATCTTGTATCCAAGCTATAGGAGATGGTGTTGGATTCCAGGGATCTGGTGTAAGCATCATTTGATTAGCTTTCCTCGGATTCTCTGCGCTTTTATTTTCAAAATCATTTTTGTTGCATGAGCAACACATGAATAACATTAATACAGCACATCCAGTTGATATTTTTTTTATACCCCATTTGACTTGGCTATATATGACGACCTTATAAAGAACTGCCGTAATAAATAAGAGATGTAAATTTTTATTCATACAATGCTTGTTTTACTGCAATTAGCGTCAGTACTGTCGTCTGAAGAGCGCATGCAGTTGGTTTATATTTGGTTGATTAACAATCAAATTAACCGATTACGGTTTATATAATTTGTTCAACTTTTTGTCGAATTATCTCAATTTAATGGGATCAGAAAAATAGAATTCAACCTAAAAAAGACGAACAATAGGCAGCAAAAAAAAGGAACCTTTTGGGTTCCCTTTCTACGATTAAATCGTAAGCGTTATTTATAATTGCTTTATTTTGTGGAAAATGCATATACCGAATGGCTTTCATACACTTGTCCAGGCTTTAAAGTTGTTGATGGGAACTTAGCTTGATTTGGACTATCTGGGAAGTGTTGTGTTTCAAGACAAAATGCGGTCCTGAAATCATCCATTCCCTTACGTAATCTGTTTTTGCTTTGCATAAAATTACCCCCATAAAATTGAAGGCCAGGCTCGGTGGTATAAACCCGCATCACAATCCCAGTTTTTTCTCCTTCAACTTCAGCTGCCAGCACATCCAGACCAGAAGCATTCAATACATAATTATGATCGTAGCCCTTTCCAAAACGGAGTTGTTCATTGTTAAGATCCACTCGCTTGCCAATGGCAGTTGAAGTGCTAAAGTCAAATGGTGTATCCTTTACCGCCTCCAACTTCCCGTTGGGTATTAAAGTCGAATCTACTGGAGTATAAGCCGCTGCATCGATTCTCAACAAATGGTTATTAATGGTCCCTGAACCTTCGCCGTTTAAATTAAAGAAAGCATGATTGGTCAGGTTAACTACCGTTGTCTGGTCAGTTACTGCATGGTAATCTAGTTTCAAACGGTTGTCAGCGGTTAGCGTATATGTCACCCTGGCCTGGAGATTACCTGGAAAACCTTGCTCGCCGTCTACAGAACGATAGCTAAGAACCAACACTGAATCCCCCTGCTTTACTGCGTCCCATACTTTGTATTGAAAGCCATCTTTTCCCCCATGCAAAGTATTCGGACCATTGTTCACCGACAACTGGTAATCCTTTCCCTCAAGTGAAAACCTTCCGCCCGCTATCCGGTTTCCATAGCGACCAATAGATGCCCCAAAATAGGGTTCAGTACTGTTGATATAACCAGCCAGACTATCAAATCCAATCACTACACTGGTTAAATCACCTTTTTGATCAGGTACCAATAGTGAAACTAGCCTGCCACCATAATTAGTTATAGCAGCAGACATACCTGCAGCATTTTTTAAAACATATAATTCGACTGGTTTCCCTGCTACCATCTGCTTAAAATTCTCTTGCTTAGGCAATAAATCTTCATTGGGTTTGTTGTTCTGGGAACAACCAGCGGCAAGCAGAACCAGGCAACAACTCAGTTTAAATATTTCTTTTCTCATGGTAATCAAATCACTTATCATTTTTTATTTAGCCGGATTAGCTTTATTGTATTTTACCATTTCGGCACCAGCCATAATTACCGGACCAATACCATGTACATCATTGTAAGGAACTGGCCTATTGTAATAAAAACTCACCGCATCCGAGATACCTGTACCGATACAGATGTCAAATATCCCACCCTGCTGATCTACTTTTGAGGCTACACCTTTCCAACCTTCTTTAGCAATGCTGATGTAAGATTTAGGTATCCATCCCTCGTTTACGGCTTTGGCTACTGCATAGGTAAACATAGCGGTAGCTGAAGTCTCAAGATAGGAGTCCTTTTTATCCAATACCTGATTCCATAGTCCAGATACATCCTGGTAACGCGCAAAACCAACGATTTGGCGCAAAAGCAAATCAATCAAATGTTTACGTTTCGGATGCTCGGCAGGTAGTGCTGCAATCAAATCCGTTTGTGCTAAAGCAAGCCATCCATTACAACGGCCCCAACGAGCTACCCCCTGCTTGTTTACATCTGTATAATAGCAGTGAATAAAGAGACCGCTGGCACTATCATATAGATAATTGTTAAAATTATCCACCTGCATAATGGCATCATCAAAATATTGCTGATCACCGGTAATTTTTCCCATGCGTGCAAGTAGAGGAACACTCATATATAGATCATCTGCCCATAAGGTCATCTTTCTTGGGCCAGGGCGCACAAGTGTCCGATCTGCCAATCTCACTTGTTTAGTGCTAACATAATCCGTTGCGCGTTTTAGATATGCCGTATAATCGGCACGTTTTGCGGTCAAATTCACATCGGCTAAACCGGCGGCCAATGCCCCGCAGGCATCAAGTTCGTTCATTGCAAAAAGCGGCGACCACTCCGTCCTCACATTTTCCTTATAAAGTTTTTCAAAGTAAGCGCTGTTGCTGAATACAAAATCATAGTTACGTGCAGCATAATCAGCATACTTGGCTTCACCGGTAACGTTGCTTAACTGTACCATGCTTACGGCCAATACACCCATAGGGTAATACCATTTATTGTAAGGACTTTCGGCTCTAAGGTCCGGCATACTTTCCAGCCCTTTAGTTGAGGGATACTTAACACCCGTTTTTAAATTTTTAAACTGATATGATGTATTATCGATAACATTATTGGCTACGCGACGTATCACATCTTCGGGCTTACTACTAGGTTGAGCTTGACTAAAAAGCGTGTAAATAGTTAAAAGAATTAATAGTGTGTTTTTTTTCATATTTTCATTTGTTTGTTGTGTAATATTCTATTGAGGTTTAACGGGCTTATATATGGCTACGCCAACTCTCGAATCGGCGCAACCATAATAGAGAAACCATTTATTCTTAAACCAGGCCATACCTTCAATAAATACGGTGCCGTCGCGGTATTGCCCACTTTTTTCAAAGGATTCCATAGGTCTAAAGAAAGGAACATCAAGACGGGCCAATAACTTGGTTGGATCAGCTTTATCAAACAGCATTTGACCCGCACAGTAAGCACCTCCGTTATATCGCTTATCACCTCGGTCACCAGCATTGTTTCTACCATTATAAAGTAGAACAATTCCCTTTTCAGTCATTATTGCCGGCGGACCACATTCGGTCATATCGCTATCAAAAAAGCCTCTTCGTGGTGATGCCAGTTTCAATAATTCTCCCTGCGCATCTACCAGCGGTTTCCAGTCCACAAGATTTGACGAGGTTGCAGCATATACATGCCTTTCACCCCAATACATGAAATATTGCCCATTGGATTTAACGATAACTTGTTTAGCTCCTTTAACCTGCGTTAAAATGGAAGCAGATTTTGTAGCGATGTTAAGAAATTTCCCTTCATAAGCATCCTGAAATATTGGGCCATGTTTTGTCCAATTGATCAAGTCTTTTGAAGTTGCAGCGCCCAATCTTGGTATCTTTCGGTTCCATTGCGTATACAGCATGAGGTAAGTTCCATCTTCAGTTACTGCGATTCGAGGATCTTCACATCCGCCAGGCCATTCAAATTCTTTTTGATCATCATGATCAGGATAAAGAACAGGTTCAGTTTTACGCTTAAAATTCAGGCCATCCTTACTAACGGCATAACCAAGTCTCGAGGTACGGCTGCCAATCTTAATCCCGCTTTTGTCCTCTGATCGATAAAGGACCACTACTTTTCCATCTTTAACTGCAGATCCAGGATTAAAGGTGTCGTTGGCTTGCCAATGAATTTTAGAATTGGTCATTGGATCCAAGAACATCGTGTTTGAATCTGCAGAGATTATAGGATTGGCACCTTTTGGCCTCACAAAGCCGCCCATTGCCCAATCGGGAAGTTCATTTTTATCTTGGGCTGAGCTACTGATATTAGTACCAAATGCCAATATCAGGCTTAGGAATAGAAAATGTCTTGTTCTCATATTTTATTATTCACCTACAGGAACAGTAATATCTACCCCGGTTGCTGTGGCTACACCGAAATTCGGTGAACCATCAAGGTTCCAGCTAATCTTCTGCATTCTTGGGCTTCTGGCTCCGTTCGTAACATTAGGGACACTTCTCGCATGGTATATAAACCAATTTTCTTTTTTGACTACCCCATTCGGATCAGTATAACTACTGGTAAAAAAGCCGTTGTGCCCTGGCCCGTATACCGCATTGACATCATTTCTTACGAAAACCTGTTTCTTATTGATCCAGTCGGCAGCGACTGTAGGATCGCCCCCACTTTTCAATTGTATTTGTCCCAGACAATAATCGTCGCTACTATAGCGACTGGCAGAATAGATAATAAATACCGGACTGCTGGCGTCTCTCTGCAACATAATCGGTCCTTCGTTCACACCCGCACCTATAGAACTGGGTTCATGTTTCTCCCAGGTATTTGTTGGTGATGATATTTTGATTCTTGGCCCACTGATGGTCCATGGATCTGACATTGTAGCCAGATAAAGGTATTGCTTATACCTGCTGGCAGTGCTTTCCCATCCAGACCAGATAAAATAATTGGTTGATCCTATTGTCAGTACCGAACCATCAATAGCCCACTGATCGCTGGAATCAAATATCTTCCCCTTAAAGGTCCAGGTTCCAGTCATCGGGTCTGCATTGGCATTTTCTAATACATACATACGGTGGGTATCTCCGGTACCATCATTAGCGGCAAAATAGATGTACCATTTTCCAGAAAGAAAGTGTAGTTCTGGCGCCCATATGTTAGAAGAATATGCTGTCCCAGTGGGTGGAGTCCAGACTACGCTTTCAGTAGCCGTGGAGAGCAAAGACATGGAAGTGGTTTTCCTAAGACCAATCTTATTCCCCCTGGTGTACATGAAATAATAATAACCGTCCTTTTCTGCGACATATGGATCTGGCCTGCTGGCTTCAATCAGAGGATTTTGAAAGTTGACGTTATGGAAATTGAACAGGTCTTGTGTACCTGAGATGGTACTCTTTTGCCTTATTTTTGTTCCGGGCGTGTTGTTTTCAGGATCTACCACCATTTTCATCCCCGTAGCTTTATTAGTCAGTGAAAATATGTTGTTGCTGCCAGTATAGGCAATGGACCAGCTTTGCGCATCAGTCCCGGAATCGGTAGCCTGCTGCAAAATGTCACCTGAAGTTGAGGAGGGTGATTCCAGGCACTTATTGCTCGTTACATTGACTAATTTATAGTAGGTAGCATCAATTTTAAGCAATTTCCATTTCTGGCCATTATTGGGAAACCAGGGCCACTGCTGAATCTTTGCATTTTCAGCGCTGGAATTACCTGTTACCTCTACCACTGGTCCACCGGAAACGTTGGAGGACACACCTCTGATACGATAAGTGGCCCCATCAATCAGCGTCCCCAATGGCGGAGCAGCGGCAATGACCATATCCATTTTCTTCACAGCCATTTCATCGCCGTCAATCGCAACATTTGATACTTCTTTTTGACAAGCTGCCAGTAATAATAGAATCGTGGCAGTCAGTTTAGTGAAAGATTTAATTCTCATAAATGAAATTCTATATACTGCATAGGCACATTCATTTGCCAGAAAAAAGACAATCCGCAGTACGGTTTATAATTGGTTAATTCTTTCAAAGAAAAGGAATGGAGACTGTAATATCTGTTCATCTTTTTGTCGATTTGTCTCAAAACGACAATCTCACACTTCATGGAAAGCATATTATATATATATTTATAGTTGACCAAACCAAACTATGCGCGCCATACTTTCATTTGCTTTTTTTCAAGTGATGCTATTTTTTGCAGTTTTTACCTGCGAGGGTCAATCTTATTATTTTAAACATTATCAGGCTGATGATGGCTTAGCACATAATTCTGTAACCTCAATCATTCAGGATAGGAAGGGCTTAATATGGATCGGTACCCGCGGTGGGTTAAATCGCTTTGATGGTTACAGCTTTAAAACCTACAAAAACGAAAAAAACAAATTTGGCAATATTGGAAATAACCTTATAACCACGATTATCCAGGATAAAAACGGTATGCTATGGATCGGTACAGGCGCCGGAATCTTTAAATATGATCCTTATAAGGAAGTTTTTACGCCACTTGAAATCGCACCGCAAATTTACATCAACCAAATTTTAATTGATGATCAAAACAACTTATTCTTTATAGCAGAAAGAAACCTATACCAATACATCCAAAAAGAAAATAGAGTCCTGGACTTGAAAATGCAGGCCTCCTGCTTAGCTATCGATAGCAACATGAATTTGAGGATCGGCAATGATGATGGCCTGATAATTACCTATAATCTCCGGAACAAAATAAGGAGCAGTGTTAGAATCATTGATCAAAACGTCCCAGGAAATTTACGGTCTATCAGCAAAATATTCCCTATTAGGGATAGTGAACTGTTAGTGGGCTGCTTTAAACAAGGCTTAAAAAGTTACAATACTAAAACCGGATTAATCAAGTCTCTTCCCCTATTTAGCAAAGATAATACCGATATATATGTACGAGATATTACCGCTGGCAGCAATCAGGAATATTGGGTGGCTACCGAATCCGGCATTTTTATTTACAATTTAGCAACCAATACCAGCCGCAACTTACGCAAACGGGCAGGCGATCCATATTCTATTTCAGATAACGCGGTTTACACGATATGCCGGGATAACCAGGGCGGGATGTGGGCTGGTACCTTTTTTGGAGGATTAAATTACTACTCAAAGGAGAATGCAAGATTCGAAAAATATTACCCCCTACTCGGTACCAACTCCATTTCAGGCAGCGCAGTACGGGAGATATGTTCAGACAATAAGGGCAACCTCTGGATTGGAACTGAAGATGCCGGCTTTAATAAGTTCAACTTAAAAACCAGAAGGTTTACCAATTATACTTCAACTGGAAAAAAAGGAGATGTTTCCTATCCTAATATACATGGATTACTAGCTTTAGATAATCAATTGTTCATAGGACCATTTTTACATGGGATGGAAATAATGGATATGAACACCGGCTTAATAAAGGAGCGTTTTAAGCTCATTGGCGATAAAGGTGACCAAGTTAGTGATTTTGTGCTGTCCATCTATCTTACAAAGGATAGCACCTTACTTATTGGGACAGCTTATAATGGCTCTGGCTTATTTACCTATGATAGGAAGCGCAAAACATTTACTCGTATCCAACAAATCCCTTATAACTCGTATGTTTTTGATATTAAAGAAGATGAAAAAGGGAATATCTGGACCGGTAGCGTAACACAGGGAGCATTTTATTACCATCCTAAAACTGGCAAACGTGGCAACATCCGCTTTGGAGATAAGATCAAAGACAAAATCGTAAACGAGTTTCCTGTCTATGGTATATTGGAAGACAGTGATCATGCGATGTGGTTTACTACCGAGGGCGGCGGCATGATCCGGTTAAGTCCAGACAGGAAGACTTTAAAAAAATTCACTACCGATAACGGCCTGCCCAGTAATGTCCTGTTCCGAATGTTGGAAGATGACTCCAAACATCTCTGGATTAGTTCACTCAAAGGTTTGATCTGTTTTGATATGCGTACGGAACAAAGCAAAATTTATACACAATCCAACGGATTAATTACCGATCAGTTCAATTTCAGCTCAGCCTATAAAGATGGCAATGGCAAAATGTATTTCGGATCTGTTAAAGGAATGATTGCTTTTGACCCAAAAGAATTTGGACAAAAAGATACCAGATCCTCAACTTACATAACAGGCTTCCAGATCAACAATAAAGAGATCATTCCCGGAATGGACAATAGTCCACTCCACAAATCCATTCTATATACGGATACCATCGTACTTGCACACGACCAAAATAATTTCAGTATAGAGTTTGCAGCCCTAAATTACTCCTCACCAGAGGTTACTCGATACGAATACCTAATGGAGGGCCTCGATAAAAACAGGACATACCTTAGCAGTAACCGCAAAGCCTATTTTACCGACCTATCAGCTGGCAACTATACATTTATAGTTCGGGCCAAAAGCAATATAGGCAGTTGGACAGGTAAAGAGCGGCTTCTTTTTATTAAAATCCGCCCTCCCTTTTGGAAAAGTTACCCCGCTTATTTCTGCTACTTGCTTATATTAGCGATCAGCTTGTTCTGGTTAATACGTTATTATCATCGTTATCTGGAACGTAGGAATCAGAATAAGCTGCAGCTATTTGAACACGAGAAGGAAAAAGAGATTTACCAGGCCAAGATTGAGTTTTTTACCAATATCGCCCATGAGATACAAACTCCGTTGACCCTGATCTTAGGTCCGGTTGAGCGGATGATTAAAAAGACAGCGGAACAAGAGGCTATTAAAAAAAGCCTGCTGATGGTCGAAAAAAATGCCAAACGTTTAGCTGAACTAACCAGTCAGCTCCTTGATTTTCGTAAAACTGAAATGAACCAATTTGGCTTAAATTTTGTCAATACGGACGTAAGTCGTTTGTTAAACGAACAAATTGCAGTGTTTAGGCCAGAAGCCGAAAAAAATAATATTTCATTACATATCGACCTCCCAAAAAGTCATGTTATCGTCTTCGCCGATCCAGAGGCTTTGGTAAAGATCTGCAGTAACCTGATCTCAAACGCCATCAAATATGCAACAAGTACAGCCAGGGTGAGCTTAGCCCCTGTTCAACCCACAGACGAGCAATTTATCATTAGGTTTAGTAACGATGGTAAGGGTATACCTGATGAGTTCAAGGATAAAATATTTGAACCATTTTTTAGATTGCATAGCAAAGATAAACCAGGCACTGGGATTGGCCTTCCACTAGCCAAATCCTTGACAGAATTACACAATGGCTCGCTAAAATTAGTATCGTGCAGCACGGATAGAGTAATTTTCGAATTAACTTTACCTGTACGTCAAAAGTTTGAATTTAAATTAAGTAGTTGGAAAAAGATAAAACAAGTATGACCGACAATGTTCTAATTATAGATGACAACGAGGA
The DNA here is from genome assembly GCF_900100435.1 of Pedobacter sp. ok626. Taxonomy (GTDB): domain Bacteria; phylum Bacteroidota; class Bacteroidia; order Sphingobacteriales; family Sphingobacteriaceae; genus Pedobacter. The sequence continues at coordinate 87,505 of NZ_FNEX01000009.1, forward strand.
TATCTTAGAATTTTTATCAGAAGTTCTGGGCGACACTTACAAATTGCATTTGGCCGAAAATGGCGAAATCGCACAAAATATTTTAAATACCGAAGTCGTAGACCTGATTGTATCAGACATTATGATGCCCGGAATAGACGGTTTCGAGGTTTGTCGGCTGGTAAAATCAAATGTTGAATATTGTCACATCCCAGTCGTGCTGCTGACGGCCAAAAATACCTATCAGGCTCATATTGAGAGCCTGGAGGTTGGTGCGGATCTTTATATTCAAAAACCCTTTTCTCCTGAGTTGTTGCAGCTGCAAATAGCCAATTTGCTGAAAAATCGTTTAAATATAAAAACCCATTTCGCAAGCTCGCCCTTCGAAGATGTCCGTGTAATGGCGCATTCAAAAACCGACGAAGCCTTTCTAAAAAAGTTGGATGAGTACATCCGTAAAAACATTAAAGATCCTAATATTGATATTGATCAGCTTGCTGATCATATGAACATGAGTCGACCTACCTTTTATCGCAAAATAAAATCTCTTTCCTCCTTATCCCCAAAGGAGCTGATCGACATTACCCGCCTTAAAAAGGCCACGCGACTAATTGCGCAAAACGAATTCACCTTGTTCGAGATCGCTAAAGCAGTGGGTTACAGCAGTCAAAGCCACTTTAACAAAAATTTCCAGAAATATTTTAATGTTACTCCTCTTGAATACATCAATTCGTTGAGTAAAGCAATCAACACTTAAAAATGAACAAACTGACTTTGCTATTCCTCCTTTTCTTTGGGGCCTCTGCAAACGCACAAATCAACACTGAAAAGACATTCACAAACCCCATTCTGCCAGCCGGAGCCGATCCCTGGGTGATCTTCAACAAGGGCTATTATTATTACACGCAGACAACCGGGAAAGATCTAGCCATTTGGAAATCTAAAAGTATGGTTGATTTGCGCAATACATCTCGCAAAGTGATATGGATCCCGCCCACAGGTAAGTCCTATTCCAAACAATTATGGGCACCTGAATTACATTACATTCAACAAAAATGGTATATGTATTTTTCAGCTGATGATGGTGATAATAAGCATCACCGACTTTATGTAATTGAAAATAGTTCAGAGGATCCTACTGAGGGTAAATGGGTATTCAAAGGTCAAATCACCGACCCAAGCAATAAATGGGCGATTGACGGCAATCTATTTGAGCATACAGGAAACTTATATATGATGTGGTCGGGATGGGAAGGAAACGAGAATGGACAACAGAACATCTATATTGCTAAAATGAAAAATCCATGGACGATCACCGGGAACCGGGTAAAAATTTCGGGATCTGATTACGACTGGGAAAAATACGGGGATTTGGGTAAGCATAACAACCCGCCTCATGTAAATGTAAACGAGGGACCACAGTTTCTTACTAGAGGTAAAAAGATGTTTGTCATTTATTCTGCAAGTGGATGCTGGACGGATTACTATGCGCTGGGGATGCTGACTGCTAATATTGATGCAGATCCGATGAAAGCTTCAAGCTGGATCAAATCAGCCCAACCAGTATTTAAGTCATCGGCAGAAAATGGAGTTTATGCTACCGGACACAATTCTTTTTTCAAATCAGCCGATGGAAAACAAGACTGGATACTCTACCATGCCAATTCTGCGCCAGGACAAGGTTGCGGCGGCAAACGCTCACCGAGAATGCAACGCTTTACCTGGAATGGCGATGGAACCCCGAATTTCGGGATTCCTTTGGCAACCAATGTACAAATTCCTGTGCCTTCCACGAGCAAATAGAAGCCTTGTTACCAGAAATTATTATTTAGCGTCGGTCACTTTCTTGATGACGTCAGTTTCTTCCTTTTTATAAGGAGTTCCATCTGCTCTAAAAATTTCATGAAACCACAGCGCAGGTTCCCCACCACCAGCCATTGGCGTATCCCAGGCATATTTTGTATTGGTTTTCCCATCCACAAAACCCCAGTTTATGGCAGCTACATTGTGTTTTTTAAGTACAGGTAAAGAGTTAACAAAAGTGCTGTTACGTGTACGGGCCATATATTCGGTACAGATCAATGGTTTTCCGTACAACTTAAACAATTCAATGGTACGTGAATGCAGTTCGGGATTATCATAGCAATGGTATGAAATCACATCAGAATTGGCCAGCTGAAACCTGTTTAATCCATTAAACTGTTCTCCCCAGTTCCAAAGGCCAGCAGTTATCGGCTGCTCAGGATTGACTTCACGGGCCCAGGTAAATATCTTGCTCAGTAAAGTCATACTAGAACCAACTTTGCCGCTATTTCCCGGTTCATTGTAAAGATCCCATAACAATATCCGTTTGTCGTGCGAAAAGGACTTTAGGACATCTTTTACGTAAATCTCCAAAGCCGGATAGTTTGCGGGCTCTTTGTAAGCTGGATCTCCAGGATCTTGCATCCAGCCAGAATTGTGTATCCCTATCTTTTTCTCTGGCTGTTTGCCAACTTTTGGCACTTTATTCCAGCAATCATCAAAAAACACGAACATCGGCTTTATATGATGTTTATCTGCAATTGACAGAAACTCGTTAATCCGTACTTTAAAGCCCTTCGGATCCGCTTTATAAGCCAGACTATGCAAAAATACCCGCATGGTCTTCATCCCGATACCTTCTGCCCAACCCAGTTCTTTATCTATAGTGGCCGGATCAAAAGTATCTGCCTGCCACATTTCCAATTGATTTATGGCATTTGCTGGTATATAGTTAGCGCCAACCAGATAAGGTTGTTTTTTATACCAGTCATTGGCTTTTGCGGCCGACCATACTTTTTCTGGAGCAATTGTTTTCACTTGAGCAAAAGAGCCGACATTAAAAGTTAAGCCCGTGATGATTAGAAGAAAGATTTTAATTTTCATGCAGATTTATTTGGTTGTTTCTACCAAAGTAAACCAATCCATCTTACAAAAACTATTCATTTTTTAGTCGATTTGTCTCAGTTTTTCGACTCCCAGCCGAACTTCTAATTATTTTTCAATTCAAAACTTTTAAAAACTCCTTTTTCTGAGGGTTGACCTTTAACAACAATGCCTGCCCTATACCCCATTCCCCAGGGGACATATTTGGCTGCGTTAAATTCCAGGCTATGAAACTTCAACCAGTCGGATGCAGCATTCTTATAAAACAGGTCTATTAACTTCCCACCCTTACTAATTTTCATTCTTAATTTTCTTGAGCCCGACAATGATTCATTTGATTGCTTAAGCACAGTATATTTTCCATCTAAATTGCTGAAAACAGCATACCCATTTTTAGAGGCCGTAATGCCAATCCCGCCCAACTCACCCGGCCATTTACTTTTCGCGATCGCTCCTCCCAACGAGATTCCTGTTAATGCAGTACCAGTTTCAACTTCAGCAATGATGTCGAAATCTACTGATTTAATGTATTGCCCAAGGAAAGTGCCCAAGTCATGATTATCCACTGAAGCATTCAGTCTCAGGCCATTTTTAAAAATCATTGCTGGCCTTTCTAGTTTTGAGGGCCATTGCCAAACCAGATTTAGCTTTTTATCTTTTTGAAAATCATCGAAAAAATCAAGGTCTGCTTTTGGCCGGTTCGCTACTGTTGCATTATGAAGCACTGGCCACCCGTCGGCTCCCTGCTTTAGTTCTTCGATGATACCTTCGCGACCGACAAAGACATCATAGTTTTTATTAAAGGCGTGGTACAGCATGAACAACCTATTGTCGGACGACTGAACCACAGTACCATGACCAGGACATTTCCACCTGTCATTGCCGACCATAATTGGGTTTTTATCGTATTTCTCCCAGACTCCACTTGCCAGACTTTTGGTTCTGGCTATGCCTGTTTTATAATTACACTTGAAATCGCAGCAGCCACCAACTGAATAAAGGCTATAGATGTACGCTCCCATTTTAAAAAAGCAAGAACCTTCTACCAGGGCCGTTTCCCATGGTTGACTGTTTGTATAGGTCTTCTTTTTTTTACCTAATAATTTTGTACGACTTTCATTGATTTCCTGCATCCATATCCAGCTTTCTTTCCCACAACCATTGCCATCGTTTTTCCAGAAGGCATAGATTTTACCACCGTCTTGTAATTCAAAAGCATCTATAGCACCACAATCCTCTTCTATGATCACAGGACCATTATCATTAAATTTTCCAGATTCAATTTGATCCGCATCTATCCAGGCAACACCACACTGCAAGCCAGGATTCCCTTTTACTTCGCGATTATGAGCAGTATAGTAAGCATAAATGCGATTTTGTTTCGCATCATAAGCCAGCTCTGATGCCCAAAAATTATTTTCCCCCCATTGATTCTTCATGTCTTTGAAGCCGTTTGGAAATACATGATTCACTAATTTCCAATCCTTGAGGTTGGTCGATTTGTAAATGGTGAAATAGGGTGCCCATTCGTTAGTTGTAGAGCTGGCATAATAGACTTGTCCCACTCTTATGATGGAAGGATCAGGATTATCGCCTGGTAAAGCCGGATTAACAAAGGGTGTATCAATAGGGATGTCTGTCGTTCTTGAGGCCTCCTTTTTATTAATGCCGCAAGAAAGCAACGTTAAACCCAATAATAGATAGAAGGTTGCGTAGTTCAATCTGTAATTTCTCATAGTTTTTTAACACTGAATTCAGCATTGCAGAATTCAGGTCTTTGCAGGACGTTATAATTTGGTTTCTGTCCAAAGTAAACCAATCAATTTTGTAAAATCTGATCATCTTTTTGCTGATTTGTCTCAGTTTATGACATAAGGTAAAGCAGTACTTTTGTTCGCTTTGCTATTAGTTTCTATTTTAGCGAATCCTGACCCAGGAAATATAAACAGGATCAAAATGGAAGTAAGAAATTTAGAACAAATAGGACTGGAAAAATTGTTGTCGGTTATCAATTTAGCATTTTCGGATTATATCGTACCCTTGAAGTGGACCCTGGAAATATTGAAGGCTAAAATTGAATCAGAGGATGTCAAACTGACATTATCCACAGGAGTGTTTGATGCAGATAAAATGGTGGCCTGTATGTTACATGGAATACGGGCTACAGATGACGGACTAATGGTGTACAATGCAGCTACAGGAGTAATTCCGGACTATCGCGGGAAAGGTTTAGTGGCTAAGATGTATGACTCTTTGCTACCTGAATTAAAAAAACTAAAAGTAAAGAAAATGGTACTGGAAGTGATAACGGGAAACCATTCTGCAATAAAGGCGTATGAAAAAATGGGATACACTGTTGCCAGAAAATTAGACTGTTATAGTGGAAAACCTCATATCAAAAAAAATAGCACGGCAGCCACATTGAAAGAACTTGATAGCTTTAGCTGGTCCGAATTTACTTCTTTCTGGGATATCCTTCCCTCCTGGCAAAATGCTATTCAGACATTGGAAAACAGCAAAGAGAACTGTCGTGTTATAGGAGCTTACATGAATGATCTATTGGTAGGTTATGCAATATTTAATCCAACATCAAGAAAAATAAATCAATTCGCTATAGCGAAAGATCATCGAGGTCAGGGAATTGGCAGTCAAATATTTTCCCATATCAATGAGGTTGTTGAGCAGCAAGAAGTCTATGTGTATAATGTAGATCATACAGCGGACTCCACATTGGGCTTTTTAAAATCTATAGGGCTTCGCGAAAAAATAGCACAGTTCGAGATGAGTAGAATGTGCAATTAATCTGCAAATCCTATGGCCATTTTATGCTTTTAGCTCGCTAAAACTTAAGTATTGCACAAACCTGGGCAATTCAGAATGATTTGGACTGGCGGCATGAGGTAGTGATTCCAACCAAACAACAAGATCTCCTTGTTGTCCGGGAACTGGTATTTCTTGTTTCTTTTCTCTTAATGAATGCATAGCAGCTTCGGGATCGCTGAACTGGCTCAGGATATTTTCAATATGATGATGATAACCAGGAATAAGCGTTAATGGTCCACGGTTAGCAGGAACATCGTTCAAATACACTAATCCCTGGATATAATATCTGGGGCCGACGCTAAAATCGATATCCCAGTGCAAAGGACTACCTTTAAATGTATAATATTCGTTTACGGGCGGGTTAAAACTAACCTTATCACAATTGGGTAGTATATCGCCATGACCGTATAAACTCGCGAATATATTTCTCACATGCGGGTCTTGTCTTAGTGAATCAAATACCTGCCCCTGGTAAAGTTGTAGCATCATGCCCTGAAGTGCAGGATGAGCCTTATACCAGCTGGCTGGATCTCCAAGATCGATCTGCAATGCTTCAGTCAAGTGTTGCACGATGGCATCACAGCGCTCAGCATCTATAACTTTTTCGATTTTTAAATAACCATTCAGATTCCAGAATTCCAGTTGCTCCGGACTAAGTACAGCATGGAAAGTCTGATTAGCGAATTGCTTTCCAGATTGATACCATTCATTAAACTGAATCACCGCACGATCATAAAACTCCATCCCTTTTAGTTCAATAAGCCATGCGCTAAAATGTTCGTCATCTCTGCAGGTGTTATATAGAAAATCATAGATTTCAAAAAGCCCCACCTGAAAGACATTCAGAAATACCTTTTCAGTTTGCAGAAAGTACTCACCTGATTGATGATTAGTATTTCCCGGACGATGATGTTGTCGATAGGCTGAAAAAAAAGCGTGTGAATTCATTACTCAAACATAAAAAAAGGCTCAATTTACATTGCGGCTCTCGTGATCCCGCTGGTACAGAACCCGAGCTCTTTATTGGAAGGTTTATTCTGTTAGCAAATCTGGAAAATAACGCATGGAGCCCAAAACTAGCTGAAAAGATAAAAATATCATATGATCTTTCTGTCATAATAAAATTTAATAAGGAATATCACCTTTCCTTAATCTCAAAACAACATTTTGAATTTGAGGTAAGAGAAGTAAAATAACAATTACGAAAATCATGCCTGTTAACATAAAATCATAATAATCACGGGTAGCACGAGCCAATACTTGATGACTGACCATTTGATTAAAATAGCCTGTGGATATTGTTTTTGACGCATACATATCGCTACCTGCATTCATGTATTGGTTTTGGATATCCAGTAAAGTAACAGGTAATTGAGGGTTAGTTTCAGTGATTGCTTCCCGAATCTTTTCCCGAACTCCCGATTTTGTAAATAATTGAAGTTCATTATTAAGTGCTAGACTTGCTGTAAACCCGGTGAACCTTGCCAATATGCCAACAAGCGAGGCATTGATTGCAATTTTAGGAGGTGCTGATGAAGCGGTAAATGAAACAATCGGAACAAATAAAACGCCTGTTGCTACACCATAAATAAACATTGGTAAAATGAAATCGATTGTCTCTCCTTGTATAGAAACAAATACTATCATATAAGCATAGTACATCGCCATAATGCCAAAACCAACAATGATAATCCTTATTAGGTTATATCCCATCAAGACAAATCGGGAGGTAATAAACATACTTAACGTAGTTCCCAAAATTACAACAGTCCATATCGGAATGGTACTCAACGGATGATTTCCTAAAATCACTTCAAGATAACCATAGGCTAGCCCAGTACTTCCTTTGAAAATGTAAAATGTAAAAAGCAGTAACAACCCAATAACAAAATTCTTTGCCTTAAAGATCTGTAAGTTGATTAAAGGTCTTTTTAGTTTTGATTCTCTAATGATAAAAATCGAAAGAATGATCAGATTAACTAAACTAAGTGTAAGTATTAATCGACTATCGAACCATCCCAATTGTCGCCCATATACAAGGATGTATCCCAATATTAAGATAAAAGATACATAAAACAGATAGCCTATCCAATCCACCTGATAGAGTGGTAACTTCTTAGTAAATCTGGCTTTACTGTCCATTGTCAGCAACACAACAAATGTCAGGATGATGAGTATGATAATAAATCCGTAGAATAGCCAGTTAAAATCAAAGAAATGAATGACTATACTCGTATAGATGGAGTAAAACGGCACAGCGATTTGTATACTACCGTAAAGAAGACTATAAGCAATCACACGGGCACGTACAGACAGCAATCGTGGAAAGATAAGCTGTAATACAATTCCCGACATCAATGCACAGGTAATTCCTTGCAAAAACTGGCAAATAACAAACAATGTCCAGTCTTTGAAATGAAAACAGATAACAGAACATATTGCATTTACGGCAATTGCTAACAGTAAATATTTTCTTGGTGCAAAATACTTTACAATACGAAAATCAAGTGCCAGGAAAGCCACGGTGGAACCATAGATAACGACCATACCATATTGTACATCGGTAGGTTGTATACCGTAAAACCCCATTGCTGCAACCGGACTGCTGTAAAAAGCGAAACTAAACAGACAGGCCATCAGAATAGCAAATATGACGGATCTCGCCACCCATTCGGACACCCATGGTTTGAAAATTGGTATTTTATGTGCTTGCATCATCAATCTTTTAAAACGTAAACATTTGCATTCATTCCTGCAGAGAGCTTCGCTAATTTTTCAGCCGTATCGGTAAGTTTAATTCTAACAGGAATACGTTGAGTGATTTTGACAAAATTACCTGTAGCATTATCTGGTGGAAGCAATGAATATCGGGAACCTGTGGTTGGCGAAAGTGATTCGATTGTACCATTGAATTTTTCATTCGGAAAAGCATCGACTTCAATAGATACCACTTGTCCGATTTTGAAGTTACTAATCTGTGTTTCTTTAAAATTTGCCATCACCCATTTTTCCTCGGCTTTGTTTACCAAAAATGCCAATGTTTGTCCTGGTTGTGTCAGTTGTCCTTCCTGAATGGTCTTTTTACCAATTTGTCCATCAAAAGGTGCAGTGATGACGGTATATCGAATGTCTAGTTCCTGTCTTTGAAGAAGCGTTTCTTTAATCTTTATTTCCGCCTGTATGGCATTACGCTGTGCTCTAAAATCATTAAGTTTGGACTCGGCAACTTGTAAAGAAGCCTTTGCCTGATCATAATCCGATTGTACGATTGACAAAGAAGCACTGACATTATCGAATTTTTGTTGTGTGGTAGATTCGTCAGCCAGTAGATTTTGATAACGGGCAAATTCTTTTTGTTGTTGGTTCAATCTCGCCTTGGCACCTGCCAATTGTGCCTTTATTACTTCAATACTTTTAAGTTGCGTTTCTTCGTTCGCAGCCAAGATGGGTAATTTGGCGTGTGAGCTCATGAGTTCTGCTGATGCAGCATCTTTTTTTAGCCCGTACTCATCCAGTTCAATCACAACAAGTGTATCACCTTTTTTAACCTGCTGATTGTCCTTGTAATATATTTTATTGATATAGCCACCTACTTTTACGTTTATCGGCGACAAGTAGGCATCGACCTGAGCGTCATTGGTCTGTTCATAGCGATACCCTTTTAAGAAATAAGTTGCTCCCCAAATAATGATTCCAATCAATAGTGCGATTCCAAACCATTTGGTAAGGGTTATCATAACTTTATCTGTTTTATTTTTGTTCATAATGTTTGTATTAAAGAATTCCTATAATTTCCAGTAGTCTGATATGCGTTAGTTTTACGTTTGTTTGTGCTGTTGTCAGATTAAATTTGGCTTCCAATAAAGCATTTTCAGCTTCCAAAAGATCGGTCAGAAGAGATTCCTGATTTAAATAGCTACTTCTGATAACACGTACGATTTCGGTGGTTTTAATGATATTTTGCTCTGCCGTTTCCACGCTCTCCAAAGCTTGTTGTTGCTGTAAATAAGTTTCTTTTACCCGAAGAAAGATTTCATCCTTTTTAATGTTGGCCTTTTCTTTTGCCTGATCGGCTACGACCTGTGCACGAGCAATAGAGTGTTTGCTCTTATATAGATTATCGATAGAAAACTGTACCTTAATTCCTGTCTGACCAAACCCCCATAAGTCATTCGAATACGGATAGAATGAAATCTGCGGATAGGTATAATTGTAATTAGAGTACAAGGAAACTTTAGGTAATAGTGTAGCTTTAATCTGTTTGATGTTCAATTCGCTCCATTTGATGTCGCTATTAACCATTTTGTACTCAGGCGATCTGTTAAAAGCTATATCTACATAATCGTTGTAGTCATCTTCGGTGATGGAGTTTAATTCAATTGTATCTTCGTATTTGATTGCTAGCTCAGTATCATTTTCACGTCCCATCAATATATTTAGCCGTTGTTTAGCGATTTCAATCCTTTTTTCAACATCGGAAAGGCTAAGTTCTAGTTGCGATAATTTTGCAGAGGTTCTCAGTACATCACTCTTTAGCACAGTGCCGTTTTTATGCAGGCTTTCTATTAGTGTCAGCTGTTTTTTTTCTGCTTCAATTTCTGCATCAAGAAAATCACAGAAGTGCAGAAACTTATACAAATCGAAATAGGCAACTGCAACATTGTATTTTACGCCGTGCCTTTGTAGATCAACTTCATATTGTTTTCGTATCTCTTCTTCCTTTTTCATGACGATATTCCTTTTGTCTTTACCACCATTGAAAAGGTTAAAGTTTAAGTTGTATCCCACTCCGTAGCCATATCCTTTTACCGGCACATCCTGTGGAGACGAGAATAATCCATTGTCATAAATCAGAAACTTGGAATTGAGTTTTACCTCTCCACCTACTGAGAGTTCTGGTAGCAGGCCGTCTTTGGCTTCCAACACTTCCAAATTACTTTGCTGAAGACTGAGATCAGATAGTTTCAGTTGTCGATTATTCGTTTCGGCAACTTTCCATATTTCTTCCAAACTTAAGGATTGGATGTTTGCTACATGCTGTGCATAAATAGATTGTGCAAATAGCAGTAACAGTATGCTCAAAACTCGGGCTGTTTTATATTGTTTCATCGGTTTTCTTTTTATAAATGTTTTATGTTTCATAGTGATTCTACTATTATTAATACAGCAAAAATACCCAACACACCAAGCCTTCTTTTTATATAATTAGCCTAATATTTGCCATATTTGGCCATATGAAGATTCTTAGCCAATTAATAAATATTGTTGATCAAAATCCTGATTCAATCCTGGTGATGCGACAGCAGACGGAACAGCGTTTGCCTGCTCATCAGCACAATAAGACTCAGTTGTTATTGGTTTATGGAGGGATTGCTTATTTGCAGACAGACGAGAAGGATTTCTATATCCCATCTAATCATTATATCTGGATACCGAAAAATTATCCTCACAACCTGATGTTTAACACGAAGGATTTATACATTATCAACATCTATTTTCCAGACGAAAAAGCTGGTGGTTTTTATGATGAATTGGGTATTTATCCGGTGAGTAAGCTTCTGGCAGAAATGCTCTCATTTAGCGAGAAATGGCAAGGCGATTATTGCAAAGGTTCTTGGGAATTTGAATTTTTATCAACGCTTAAGAATGTATTATCAAAAGAAAATCTCAAAAAATTCTCCATTCAACTTCCTACAACAGACGACCAACGTCTTAATACCATTATTGATAATATTAGAAATCGGCTCAATGAAAACCTTACCTTAGAAAGTACGGCAAATCAATCGGGAATGAGTGTGAGAAGTTTAACAAGATTATTTCAAACGAAACTGCACATTACCTTTATCCAATATTTAAAAATGTTGCGAATTATTCGTGCGATGGAATTAATAAAAGATACAGATTTGAACATGACAGAGATAGCCTATGAAATTGGATATTCAAATATATCTGCGTTTAGTAATAATTTTCATCAACTGACCAATATGAGACCTACAGAATTTAAGGAAATGTCAAGTGTATAAAATAAATATTATTTATTCCTATTGTTCTGAGTCCATTTCTTCGGTTTAGATCCAAAATGTCTTGCAAATAATCTTCCAAAATAGCTTAAATTGCTAAAACCTAACTTGTAACCGGTTTCAGAAACCGATAAATGTTCCTCCTTTAAAAGTCTTGCGGCTTCTTGCATGCGCAAATGCTGATAGTAATGATACATACCTTTACCAAATACTTGCGTAAAAAGTTTTCGAAGTTTAATTACATTCATACCACTTAGTTTCATCAATTCTTCCTGAAGAAATGGTTGGTCTATCGATGCCGCGATTTTATCTCGTACGCCATACACCGATTCTAGTTCATATTTTGATAAATGCTGATGTGAAACATTCTCTCTGATTGATAGATTTTTTAACAAATAAAATAGCAATTCAAGAGATTTAAGTCGGTAGTAAGCATCAGATAACGTATCAGATACTGTTGTAGCAGAAATCTCATTAACTATTTCGGCTATTTCCGGTGACATGAATTCCTCTATCCAGAGCGTTTTCTCGTTATTAAAAAGATAATCATATTTAACATGTTCTTGTCCGATAAAATTTTTTAAATAATCAAGGCTTACGATAATAGTTACCTGCCGAATATTTATATCTTTTGGAAAGCTCACCTCGCTTTCGACATGCAATGGTATAATGCGAACGTGTGGTTGTACCTGCTGGATTATCTTTTTGTCCGAAATAGACGTAGTTAATGGCAAATTGATAATATTTTGAAATGAGATTGATATTCCGTTGTTAATAATTGTTATCGGTTTTCTTTGAAAATAAAATGTTTGCCTGGCCACAACAGAGCGAACCATGACTAGCATTTCGGGCAGCAGATCTACGATTTTCAGCTCATTAAGGTATAGCATTTCTAATTCGGTTCCAGATGGTGCAAGCGAAACACCCATCCGTTCAGCCCAATAGTTCATTTCTTCTTTCTTGGTCATTCTACTCATTTTTCAAGACTATTTTTGTTTCTTATTGAGTTATTTTAGCATTAAAAGTATAAATACATTTGCAATATAAATTTAAAAATAAGGGAAATGAAAAAACATATTTTAATATCTGGAGCAGGGATTGCTGGTCTGACAGCAGCTATTTTTTTGTCAAAGCAAGGTCATATCGTTACTATAATTGATAGATCGACCTCGTTTAGTAAAGCAGGCTTTCTTATCTCCCTAAAAAGCTTCGGCGTGAAAATCATGGATGAGTTAGGGCTAACCCAAAACCTTCAGGCGGAATCATCGCCTTCTGAGACGGTTCATTTTGTAGAAACAAATGAGGAGATTATTCAAAGCATCAATTATGATAAAATGAATGAAAATATTGAACGTTCCGTTCTTATATCCCGTGGCGGACTACATCACGTTTTGCATGAGGCTATCAAAAAAAATGTAAATATACTTTTTGACACAACGATTTCACAACTGGAAGAACTGGAAGATCATACGAAAGTTACGCTTTCAAACGGAAATATTATACCGGTAGATTTAGTAGTTGTTTCCGAAGGATTGCGTTCTGATACAAGAAATAAATACTTTAAGAATTTCCAGCAGGAAGATTTTAACACGCTCTATCTGGGAGGAAAATTAAAGCAAAGCCACTCATACAATGTTGGTGTTTTTAAGATATATATAGATGTCCATAAAATGCTGTCCATATACCCTATAGCACAAGACGAGATCGCTATTCAGTGTTATATACGTAGCTTCGAAGACATTGGCACTATAAAAAATAATACTCCCTCCATTCTGAAAAATAGTTTTCATGATTATAACGGGCAAGTGCAGAAACTGCTTAATGACCTTTTGAACAATGGATTGGTTTTCGTTGATAAAATGGGGATGATAAATACTCCAAATCTGGTTAATGGCCGATTGGTTTTGTTGGGAGATGCAGGTTATTGTCCAACTGCCTTATCAGGCATGGGTGCTTCACTGTCTATTTATGGAGCAAAGGCGTTGGCACATTTTATGGAAGAGTATCCTAATGATATCTTAACCGCCTGTGAAAGCTACAATAGGTTGATGCAGCCAATTATTGAAAAATTTCAAACCAATGCAAGAAATAATGCTGCCTCCTTCATACCTAAAAGCGAAGCGGATCTGGAAAAATTTGTTAATGGCTTCCGAGCTGCTACCGATAACGATGTTCAAAAAATAATGACAGAGCCTATCGTGCTTACAGAAGATCAAACAAACTTTACATTAAACTAAAATAGCTATGAAATTGAGAAAGCTAACCTCATTCTACTCCTGATTATATTTTCTGATCAAAACATGTCCCTAAATTACCTCCAACTGATCCATTATAGCTCCACCTCAAAATAAAGCGATTTAAGGCGAACTGACACCTGGGAATGTGCAAATAAAGTGAACTAAAAAAAAGCTGTAGATGCAGTTTTTTTTGAATGTATAATAATTGTTAGATTTGGATGTTGGATTTGATATGTATCCATGGATGGTTTAAAAGAAAATAAAAGGACAGAAAGACTGCGAAATGACTGACTTATTTGAAAATTACCTATCCTCAACAGGAGGGCTATCGGCTGAGGAAATCAACTTTTCTGCGCAGTTTTTCAAACCAATCCGCTTAAAAAAGGGTGATTTTTTTATTCGTGAGGATGAATCCTGCCGTCATATTGGATTTATCGCTAGTGGCGCGGTAAAAGCATATGGTGTCGACAAAGAAGGAAAGGAAAATATAACTTGCTTCAAGTTTGAAAATGAATTTGTCACCTCGTTTCCGGAGTTTGTGACGCAGAAAAAATCCAGAAGGAGTATCAGGACTATAGAAGATAGCGTAATCTATAGGATAAACTACCCGGACTATCAGCATCTTCTTGATCAGGTGACCGCTTGGAACGGGGTTATAAAATCGGTGATGGAGCATGAGTATAACCAAAAGGAACGTTATCTGCTGAATTCCAATAATAGACCGGCTGTGGATAAATACCGTCATGTCCTGTCTTGCGAACCGATGCTCGTCCAGCGCATAGCGACGCAGGATCTGGCATCGTACCTGGGCATCACGCAACGATCACTTACACGGGCGAAGAGACAACTACATAGACCCAATATATTATAGGACAAATGTCCTTATGTAGTCCTGATCAGCGATGTAGATTTGCACAAAAAAACTATGTTACATCAAATTGCTCCCGAAGTGTTCCATATTTCACTGATGCCTCGAAACAGTATCAACTGCTATATTATCGAAGGTGTATTGGTAGACTCCGGAATACGGAGTTCATATACCACCTTAAAGAAAGCTCTTCAGAAAATCCCTGTTTATCAACATATACTGACGCATGCGCATGCAGACCACCAGGGCTGTAGCGATCAGATATGCGCTGAGTTCGCGATACCCTTACTCTGCCATCCCGAAGAAGTTTTTAGGACCGAAACGGGTATGGTAACCAACGACTATCCAACTCCGCAACATTGGGTAGCAAAGCTTCAACAAAAGTATTGGGCAGGTCAGGGGCATAAAGTCGAACAGACAATTGTTGAAAACGATAGGATTGGAAACTTTCGGGTAATAGAGACGTCCGGACATTCGGCAGGTCATATTTCTTTATTCCGTGAGCGAGATGGTGTACTGATAATCGGGGATGTAGCGACAAATATGAACCTGCTCACGACAGCGATCGGTCTGCGGCTTCCGCCAAACATATTCACCTCGGATCAGCGGCTCAACATCAAATCGCTCCAGAAGTTAGCAAAACTAAACCCTGCCATTATCTGCTTCGGTCATGGACCGATCATGCGAAATACAGATCGGAAGTTTGAGCAATTTGTGGCCAAATGCAGCGCGGCTATTTAAACTCAGATTCATATGGATGAAAGGAGGTCTCTATATGTAACGAAGGTAAGCCAGTCATATGAGGGAATTTTGTTTTGAATACTGGCTGAATTGTATTAAAGTCTTTTGCTCTACATACTTCCGCCGGGTATTTGGGTTCATCAAATACTTTTCGTCCAAATTGTACTATGTAGTAATCTAAACAGTGTAATTTTCCCTCTCTGTTTCGAAACTCCTTCAAATATACCTCAGGAAGAAAATGCTGTTTCATAGTAGGTTAGTTTTGTCTAGCGCACAATTAATATATTACTAACATTTTAAGCCTTACTATATAAAAAAGCCTCCGTATAATTGCGGAGGCATGTATTCTTTGAAATTAAAAATATTAGCACAAGGTTTTAAATTTCGGTGCGTCTATCTTTCAATAATTCTATCTTTTCACGCTCACTTGCTAATAACCGCTCATAAAGACTCTTATTTTCCTCTACTACTTCCATCAATTTATCGAGAGGGTTGAATGTGCAATGATTATTGAACGTACTAGTGCTGCTATCGTTAAACGTATTAAAGAAATTGACAATACCTTCTTCACTGAAATTTTTAATTCCTGATACAGTTACACCAAGTATCTTCGCAATTTTTTCTAAAGTTGAATCCTCTACATCTTCGCTTTGCTCAATTTTAGAAATCGTCTGCTGGCTTACACCGAGTTCAACAGCAAGATAATCCTGTTTTATCCCTCTGATTTCACGAATACGACTAATTTTTCTACCGATGTGCATTTTGCTAGATTTTGTAGGTGTTTCCATAGAGCCAAATATAATTATTTTTTTAGGTAGTAGAGAACCAATAAACTACGGTAAGATACCACTTTAATTGGTAGGTTACGACATTGCCGTACCGCATTTTTGATCTCAGAAATCAAAAATGTCACGATTATGGAAACACTATTCTCGCAATCTGGTCAGTTCCAGAAAGAAAACTTTTCGGCCTTTATCAAAGAGCTGGTTCAAAAATTCAAGCCCGAGCAAATCTATAGCTTTGGCAAAAACATTGATTTTAAAGTCAATGACGGTTGTTTTATAGAGAAACATAGCGCAGAAAACCATCATTATTTTTTGTTGATGGTCACCGAAAGCGTTACCAGAATTGAACACGAGGTACAAGACTTTGCAAATAATCATTATCCTTTCGGTAAGATCACCATATTGGCTCATGGGCAAGAAACCATTGCAGCGGCAATAAAGGCCAATAACAGGTTCTTCATCACCATTTATAATGAGGGTAAAATTGTTTATAGTCGGGATGGTATGGTACAACTTTCTCAAGCTACAAGTTTGATACCTACACAGGGAGCGGTAAAAGCTCAAAAGCACTACAACCACCGCATTCCATTGGCAACAGGGTTTTTAAAAAGTGCAAAAGAATGCTTGACGAACCAACATTACAATCTAAGTGTATTTATGGCGCACCAGGTCGTAGAACAATGCTGTATTGTTTTGATAAGGGTTCATTTGGCTTACCGTTCTGATATACACAACCTATATAGACAGCTTCAGTTATGTGATAGCTTTTCTCCGGCACCATCAAAGCTATTTTTATCGGGTAGTGAAGATGACAAACGGCTCTTTGACATCATGGTGAAAAGCTATTCTGCTGCACGTTACAAGGATGACTTTAAGGTCGAACAAGCCGATGCGGAGCAAATATTTACCCGTGTATCAACCTTTCTAAAGCTTACCGAAATTATGTGCGGCGACAAGATAAAATCCCTTGCAAAAGTGGCAGAATCCTACACACGATTAAAAAAAGAAAGTGAGGTGGATTATGTCGGATAATATTCCGATATCAGAAAACCCAAAAGGGGTTATCTACCCATTAAAATCAGAAAAATATCTTTCAGCAATGAAATGCTTGTAATAGGTGTGATTCTGGACAAAGAGCCCGAAGAAATGGTTTTTAAGATCACCGCCTCAGAACTACTGCAATATATATCCTGTAAGCTAGGATGGTTCTGATCCGGTCATCCTTTATTCCCTCTTTTCGTATGGAAGCGGGAGTTTAACTGCGATTACTACATCACAAATGTAATAAATCATGCAGATCGTTAATGATCCAATAAATTATTCCTGAAATAATTTTAAATACTCTGTAAAAGTAAATATCCTATTGCGTTTATATCCAGTCTGTTCGGTTAATATACCTAGATTACAAAAATCTTTAATAAGCCCATTAGCACTTTGTTTGCTGAGGCTTAAGGTTTCAACAATATCGGACACAGTAATTACGGGTTTGCTGTATAAAAAGTGAAGTAAAGCTCTGGCACTTATTAATTTCTTTCCCATAGATAATATGGTTTGCTTTTCCAACTCATCCCTCAAGGCTATAATTTTTGTAAATGTAAGTATTGCTTTTTTCGCCGTTTCTATCACTCCAACAAGGAAAAACTTAAGCCACTGCTCTAAGTTGTTATTTATAGATACACCCATTAAGTTGTCATAGTAAGTACTTCTATGTTTTTCAATAAAATCGGAGAGATATAAGGTTGGCTTAGTAAGTATATTTTGGTTTATCAGATATAAGGTAACTAACAACCTGCCAATTCTTCCATTTCCATCAAGAAAAGGATGAATTGCTTCAAATTGGTAGTGTGCTATCCCTATTCTGATCAAATGGGGCACTTGAATCTCGTCGTTATTTAAAAATTTCTCTAAATCACTTATACATTCATCAATTTGAGAATGATGAGGTGGGACAAAGGAAGCGTCAGTTAAGGTCGCCCCACCTATCCAATTCTGGCTGGTCCTAAATTCTCCTGGAAGTTTATTTTTTCCACGTACTCCCTGCAATAATATTTTATGCGCATCTTTAATCAATCTGGAGGATAGTGGAAGTCTCTCTAAGCGTCCAATTGAGAAATTAATAGCCTCTATATAATTTTGCACCTCTTGCCAATCGTCTCTAGAGTCTGGACTGATATCTTTTTCCTCCAGTACTGCTTCATCCATTCTTGTACGTGTCCCTTCAATGCGACTCGATTGAGTAGCTTCTTTCACGATATGCATCCTGATAAAAACGTTAACATCCGGCACAAAGCTGGAGAATGCATTTAACTGTCCTAAATGCAAATTAGCTTCTTCTAATAACATATTGATCTTCGGGTTATTTATATTCCACTCAAAATTAATTGGGTTTGGAAAAAAGCTTTTATAGCCAAATTGTTTAGTAAAGTTTCCGGATTTATGATCTTCTAAATTCATATATTACAAATTTAGCAAAAATATCCATAGTCAAGGGAAAGCTACTTTTCCTTGACTATGGATATTTATAGTCAAGGAAAAAGTTAAAAAATGTTGTAATATTTTTTAACGCAAAAAAGCCTCACAAGATGTGAGGCTTTCGTGATCCCGCTGGGATTCGAATCTAGTCCAAAAATCAGCGTTTAAATAGTATTTTATGCGGTTTTCGATTTTGACTCACCTAATCGCTCACCATTTTTTTCGGTATGTTTTAGCTGCAATTGCTACAGAATGAATATAGGGACTTTTGGTCAAAAATTATTTAATTATTCATAATGGAACGGCCAGAAGAATTTGAGCTTTTACTTTTTTTCTGAACATCAAAAATTCTATAACAGAACATACTAAGTAAATTATTGAGAAGCACAAGAGTGTTTTTATTGGGTCAGGTGTAAAGCTATATTGGAAAATATCCATCGAAACATTTACAACCAAAAAAACAACGCAAAACAACGGAATTCCTGAAAATGTAAGAAAAGACAAAAAATAACTATTCTTAATCCTTTCAATTTGATTTAAAAAAACTGAGAAAGAACCAGCAACCATTACCACAAGATAGATCATCGAAAAACCAAGATTTAACAATATATCCAAAAAATTGAAAAACCTTTCTAAAAAAGTGGTGTCAGCAGGCTGTAATCCAGCAATAACAATTCTGTACAGCATAAACAGTACAATACTTAGCAGAAGGTTAACCAGCCAGATCCTAAATACAATTTTCCTCATATATTACCCTATTAATATCCTCTTAATTACCTGATTACCTCAAAATTCGTCTTACCTTTTGGGATATGAAGATAAAGACTGATAAAACTAGCTATAACATTACCGTCCTCATCTTTATATTTCGACCATAGCGCAGATTCACCTCTTAACCTCTTATCAAGAGATGTTTGTTCTAATCGAACCAATCGCCCCCCTCCATATAAAACCAGTTTATAATTTTCCAGCGGTTGCATTTTGTAACCTTTTGCTGATAAGGGTTCCATATAGTTTTTCAGTGATTCCTGCAAATCATTTTTAATACTGTATTCACATTGCGCATTTTCTTTTTCTTTATTAAATACGAGGGCAAAAAAATCATCAACTTTTTTATTGTCTTTCATTTGCCAAACTTGTTTATAGGCATTTTCTGTTTTGGTCAGTAATTCCTTCTGATCTAATTTACTTAAATCCGTACTGCTTTCCCAGCCTTTATTTTCATAGGGTACATTTGCATCAAAAGTAAAGCTGCACTCGTAATAATCTTTATCTTTCCCAATAAAGGTTTTGCCATCAGCTTCGGTTAAACTGCTGTGTTTAACCACTGGTTTTTCGTTTGCGAAAGTATTTTTGCCCGTGTCAGCCTTGTTGCGTTGAAACACTTCAATTTTTATATTGGTCCAATCCAGTAATGTCTTAGCCCCCTCTCCTTGCTGGCTTTCAGTTTGAGGATATAGCTTATAAGTAATGGTTTGTTTGCCACTTCTGTTTATCGCAGAATAAATATCTATAGGCGTTACAACTTGTCCTAAATTAAAATAATTATATACTGGTAAATCATTAACCAGGATTTGAAAATAACAGGCTTCATGACTTACAAACAGATAATAAAACGGTTCGTGAGGAGAATGCTTTACTGACTTAAGGAGCGTTTCTACATAGTCAGTACTTGTAAGCTTAGGAGTGGTTTCATCAATTTCCGACTTGTTTTGCTTATTGGAATCTGAACAACTTGAAACTGAAAAAATAAGCAGGAAAACTAAAATTGCATTTTTAATAATATCCATATGATGAAGAGAATTTTTGCAAAAGTTGCAATAATCATACCGCATAAATTCTCAGATTACGGTTGCAAATGGCTTTGGTCTAAGATTTGTTATCATTTTAACTTCGATAATCCTCACAATTCTGTAAATCAGCAAAATGGCCGCAAATAATAATAACAACAAATTTATTTTCAGATCAGCTTTTCTTGTCATTCCTTTTGGTATCCTCACTTTAATATTGCATGATGGTCAGTCAACAGGAAGTTTTGGTGGAGGAGGCTATGATTTGTCTGGCCTTATTTACGGTATGATACTTTTTACCGCAATTACCGTGTGGATGATCTGGATGTTGATCTGTTATTTTATCAGTAAAACACCACTTGACCGAAAGATGTACCTTAAGCTACTGCTCAGCGGCATCATCGCACTGATTGCCGCCTGGTTCGTTACACCCCGAATGTTTTAGCATACTGGACATTTAAATTTATGAAGAGAATAATTGAAAAAAATCCCGTTTTAATCTTTGCTATTCCGCTTATCATTTTCTTTTTAATAGGATGTGCATTGCTTTATTTTGCAGTCCTAAAAATTGAAATCATTCCATTTTATGGCTGGATCGTTATCGGAGCTTTTATCATCATTCCATTACTATTGACTTATGGATACTTATTTGGTTTCAGCCCTGGCAAAACTATAGCTTCCAATAGAAACCAATTGGTTTTCAACCCAGATGGAATTAATTTTGAAATGACTTTATTTGACTGTTCTTGTTTCATTACATGGAACAGCATTGATACCATTATTTATTCAGATTCGAGAAATGAGGATTACAATGAGTATATCATTTTTGTCAATAAATTACCAATATGTACTCAAAAGGAAAACCCATGGTGGCTAAATAGGTTATTCCCCTTCAAGCAAAAAAACAATAAAATAAGAATAAAAAGTGATGCTATAAATTTTAAGGCACTACCTGATCTGGTTGAAAAATATTTACAATCAAAGGTTGGTTTTGAATTTAAAGACAGTAGAAAAGGGACTTTAATAGATTCGAAAACGTTTATAGAAGGAAATACACATTCTACAATTGAAAAGTGGAAGCCAGCAAGTAATTATCACCCTTTTGAGATGATATATGACAAGTATAACCGAACAGTTCATGATATTGAAAAACGGGATGGTGCAATATAAAAATAAAGGTGTAAAGCATAAAAGGCTTAGATTTCTCTAAGCCTTTCTGTGATCCCGCTGGGATTTACACCTAGTGTAAAAATCAACGTTTAAATAGTATTTTGTATGGTTTTTTAAATTCGACTCACCGAATCGCTCACCATTTTTTTCGATACGTTTTAGCTGCAATTGCTATAATCTAAGTATAACAGTTTACCTTGAAAAATACAAATCGAAATTAACTAATACATTTTAAAAAGACATCTGTTAGTTGTGCAACAGCCACACTATGGACACCCTCTTTTAAAATTTTAGGGTTTACACGCCTGCGAAAATCAGTAAACCGAGCCCAGCGATAAAAAAGCAGAACATTGCGATTAACAAGCCATTGGTACCTCGGGGCGAATTACGGAATTCTTTCCAAATGAAAACACCCCATAATGCAGCTATGAGTGTTGCTCCCTGCCCCAATCCATACGATATAGCGGGGCCTGCTTTTCCAGCAGCGATCAGATTCAATGAATTCCCGAGGCACCAAATCAAACCACCCAATACACCTGTCATATGTGTACTAAAACTTCCTGAAAAATAAGCTTTATAATTAGTCGGTTCACCTACAATCGGTCTTTTGATAAGGATTGTATTGAATACAAAATTACTTAAAAAGATACCCAGCGAAAAAGTAAATACAGCTGTATATGGGGTCATTTTACCAATAGCGGGAGATGTAAAATTCTCAAGATCCATAGCTGCCGCAACAAATCGGTAAAAGAAAGCCATCAACACACCCGAGGTTATACAGATTCCAATTCCTTTTGCAGATACTTTCTTCTGATCGCCCATGCTCTTCCTTTTATAGGCAGTTGCATTCAGGAGTATCGCCACAACGATTAATGCCACCCCTGCAAATAACAGAATTGGGTCTCCCTTTTGCGCAGCAGTATAATTAATCAACACGCCCAAAACCAATGCTAAACCTATGGCTAATGGAAAGGCGACAGACATACCTGCTATGGCTATGGCAGCTGACAATAAAATATTCGCAGCGTTAAAAATTACACCTCCAAACAAAGCGCTTATTACATTTGAGCTGTCTGCCTGTTTAAGATCCGTCAGAAAATCACGCCCCTGGTGACCGACACTGCCCATAGTAAAAGCAGAAATAACTGAAAAAAGTAAAATACCAATTACGTAATCCCAATAAAACAGTTCAAAGCGCCATGATTTGGCAGCCATTTTCTGTGTATTAGCCCATGATCCCCAACATAGCATAGTGATAAGGCAAAATACTACTGCAAGTGAATAACTCTCAATGATAAACATAGTTTCGTTTTTTTAATTCTGGTTTATATTTAATAAGGTTTGATTGTGTGCATGATAAGGTTTCTTCGAAATTATAAATTTGCAATAATTTCGTTTCTTGATGGCACAGATGATTGTGCGCCCAAACGGGTTACAGATATTGCTGATGCACTACAGGCAAAAGTTACTGCATCCCGGATACTTTTATTTTCCGATAAAGCGACTGTAAATGCTCCGTTAAACACGTCACCGGCAGCCGTAGTATCAATAGCTTCCACTAATGGCGCATGAATATGCATAAATTCATTATCATGTAATATCAAAGCCCCTTCTCTTCCTAAAGTAATGATCACTGTTTCAACACCTTTTTCTTTGATAATCTGAGCCGCTTTCTTTGCACTTCCCATATCATTCACAGTGATCCCTGATAATATCTCCGCTTCTGTTCTATTGGGTGTAATAACTGAAATATTACTTAACAGGGCATCCGACAAGCTGCAGGCAGGTGCAGGATTCAGCACAATTTTTACACCTTTGGCTGCCGCCATTTGTACAACATGCGCTACCGTTGCTAAAGGAATTTCTAATTGAATCAAAACTATTTTTGCCTGACCAATCAACTGTTCAATATTCTCAAGGTCGCTTACACTAAGCGTCGCATTCGCACCAGATGCAACAACAATACAATTTTCAGCATTCTGGTCCACCGTAATCAGGGCTACGCCTGATGGATTATCTGGATCAGATAAAATATGATCCGTATTAATTCCTTCTTTCTGGAAAAGTTGCTTAGACTGTCTGCCAAAGATATCATTTCCTGTTTTACATATAAACGTTACATTTCCTCCAAGTCTGGCGGCTGCAACTGCCTGATTCGCGCCCTTGCCCCCCGGGTTCATAAAGAAAACTCCACCCAGAGTTGTTTCTCCTGCAACAGGCAGGTGTGCAGTTTTTATAACCATATCTGTGTTTGAGCTTCCTACAACTAAAATCATTGGATTCATTTTTTAATTTCTTTATTATTTAAAAATAGATTTGGTATATATTTAATATTTTACCACTTAATACTCAACCTTTGTCACAATTACTGGCCCGGTTAAGCCTGATTGCTCATATTTGCTATCCGCAGGAAGATTAATTACATCTGTACGTGTTAATTTATCCTTCTTGTCAAGTTTACTATCTCCTATTAAACGGTTTGTCCAGGTGTTTACCACCTCTATCTCAACATTGTTCTTTCCTGCTTTAATGGCTTTTGAAACATCGACCCGCCAGGGGGCTGTCCACACTGAACCTACATCCTGTCCATTGATTTTAATTTTAGCCATTCCATTAATATGCCCTGTATTCAGGAAGATCGTTTCTTCCCGATGCGCCTTCTCCAGGTTAAAGTTTGATTTATATACAACTGAGCCCGAGAAGTTTTTTATACGTTCATCTTTATGATCAGACCAACTCATCAATTCATTAAACACAACTGGCTTTTCCGGGCCTCCGGATATCGGAGCATTGAGAAAGCTAACTTCCCATGGAGCAGATAAAGTAAGCAGGTGCCTCGCCACAGGAAAATTCTCCCGTATAACTGAATTCTTCTTCGATTCCCCCTTATTGAAAACTACAAAACCACTCTGATTGGTTTCAAGTCTAAAAGAAATAGATGTCTTATCGTTAGTATTATTAAAGACAGGTAGATCTCTCATCGTACCTGTAACGGGATCCCACCAGTAAGGCACAGAATTACCAACTCTAAAGACAGCGGAAAATTCAATTGCACCACCAGATTGGTTGGTCATAAAATACAGTTCTTTTTCTTCAGTACTTCGATGGGTATACAATATCTTGTTGCCAACAGTAGATTTTAGATCAGGTGCCAGGCCAATATAGTCCAATGCCTCTTGCATAGAAATACCTTCCATAACCAAGCCTTTACCATACTTCCTTATTCCTTTCTTCAGCACTGTTCCGCCCCATAAATTTTGTGCAAGTACTTTAACACGTTTATCAGCTTCCGGATAATCCTGTAAACTTGGCGATCTTTCCGGAGCACTTCCTAATACTACTGCACCTTCATTTACAAGTGACTCAATTTTTTTCAGCAAAGCAGGACGGATAGTTTTAACTGGAGGAAGAACCAACAGGCTATATTGTACGCCGTCAGGCAATAACAGTTTTCCATTTTTAACAGTTATCCTGTTTAGCATCACATCTGCATTAATGTAATCATAGGAGTAGCCTTCGGGCAATTCAGGATTTCTAATTCCCGTCATCTTAGGTGCATCTTCTCCGATAAAATAAGCAACATCATTTACAGGAGTTCCCTGCTGAAGTAAATAATTACATCGTCTCAAATAGTCTACAAAAGCCTTCCCCTGATAAAACCAGGTATTTTTTCGGTTAAACTCTGTACTAAACCATGCATTCAGACCGGGATAATTCACTTCATCAGGCTGGTGGATATAAAGGTGCAATAAAGTCTGATTCACGCCTTCTGTAAAAGACCAGTCACCTCTTTTTTTCAATAAAGCCGGATATCTGCTATATGCACCACCGCCAGCAGTAAAAGATTCTGCCCAAACCCTGCGTTTACCGTAGGTATGGGCCGCTGACGATGCAGATTTATTTTCGATATTTCCCAGTTCACCTTCGTTCCAAAATTCACCTGCCACCTCATCAGACGCTCCCCCGTATTTTAAGAACTCTGAAGGGAAACCCCAATGTCCATAATTTTCAAGCCAGAGTTTGAGACCTGCTTTGTTACCAAGTTTTTTTAAACCTCCAACATATTCAGTAGCAACCAGATCGGCAACAAGTCTTCTAAGATCCCATAAAAACCTATCCGATTGATCAGCACTTCCGACGATATTACCTGTCAATACGGGGAGCCAGGGCAAAGGATCATACCCATAAATTAGTTTAAAGGTATGCTGTAAACTGTCAGTCCAGTTTTGAGAGCCCATTTCATAGCTATCAGCAACTAAATACTTAAAAGTTTTACGTTTTTCCTCCGGTATGCGGGCGAGTACTTTTCCAATAAAAGAATCAAAATGGGAAGCCAGTTTTTTATGGTCCATTTTATCTACTTCCAGCCCCTTTCCTTCGGGTGATGCCGGGCTGTTCGTTACACCTGTTGTGGCAAGGTAATAATTCATAATCAACCACTTTCCAGCAGGCACCTTCCAGTTAAGCTGACCTTGTTGATTTACAAACGATTTTAAATTGATTACTTTTTGCGGGTCTATTATCAATTGAGCCTCTTTAATTTCCCCTTGTGTCTGCCATTGATATTCCGGCCAAAGCGGTAATGGTGTCGCATACATCTTAGCCAATTGCTTTTCCATGTAATTTTCCAGGTAAGCAGCAGGAGACAAATTTATTTCCTTGAATCCTGCCTGCCCTTCTATATGTTTTAATACAATCTTAAATTCGTTTGAGTTAACAGGATCGAAGGCGATGGCTAAAGGCGCATAAGGGATAAAACCGACTTGTTTACTTGGATTAATCCTATTTATATTAAACGTTTTAATTGTTTCCATTTTCCCGTTGCGCATTACCTGTAGCAGTACATC
This sequence comes from Pedobacter sp. ok626, assembly GCF_900100435.1. GTDB lineage: Bacteria > Bacteroidota > Bacteroidia > Sphingobacteriales > Sphingobacteriaceae > Pedobacter. The sequence continues at coordinate 114,144 of NZ_FNEX01000009.1, forward strand.
GGCAGAAAATGGTACTTCAGCAGGATGCAGAACCAGACTTCGGATGGTTAAAGCCTTTTTTAGTTTGATATGGATACTACTACTTTTAATACCGGACGAAAACATGGAAGAACTTGAAAAATCGTCATCCGTTAAGTTTGATATATTATTAATATCTGCATCCGTTGTCAGTTGTGGCTGATAAGACTTCAGATCAAAATCAGTATAATCAGGAGCGGGTACAGCAAGTGTAAATAAATAACTCGTATCTGCATTTGCCGGCATTATATTCATGGCAAGTTGCTGCCCCCCTTTTACCATTAACCTGCTGCTTGTTATATAACGCATAGAAGATGCTGGTTTTATCCATGGGCCTCCGCTTTGACTCCATCCCGGACTATTGAACATCCCCAAAGTAATTCCGTTCTTTGTTGCAGTTTCCATAGCCACTTCAGTTGCTTTCCACCATTGGTCAGAAAATAATTTCACATCTCCAAAGGAGGTCCCTTCTTCTTTAGAAAGCCCTATATTGCCTATGAATGCGCCACCAATCCCCACCTTTTTCATTGCTTCCAGATCCTTTACCACACCAGCTGGTGAGATATGATCGTTTATCCAGTACCAATAGACATAAGGCCTGACAGAATCTGGCGGAGCTAAAAATCCTTTTGAAAGTATTGAATTTCCCGCTTTAAATTGAGCTGTGAGCTTAAAAACACCAAATAAGGAAATCAGTAAGACCAGTCCGGTTCTTATGGTATATTTATTTAATTCGTTCATCTTTTATTTATCAATTGTTACCAATAGTGTCTGCCATTTATCAAGGTGCAGCTCCAATACATCTCCACTGTTTGTGATCCGGGTATTTCCAGGTTTAACCAGTCCGGATACCGGGTCCCAGACCATCAAACGTTTATCAGATTTTTTAAAAGTTACCTTTACGTCCTGTGCATTATCGGCTGCATTCACAAACAGATATACTTTTGCTGTTTTACCGGGCTTAGCCAAAGCAACAATATTTTCAGTTCCAGCTTCAATTCGATATCCCGAATCCGTATCAGCCGAAATTTGCGAAGCGAGATGAGTTAAATTGTCAAAGAAAACGACATTGTTGTAAGCGCTAAATTTTTCTCTAAGGTCAACGGTCTCACTCTCAAATCCGTCTGCATTTAACAGGATGGCATCAGTATTCTGGAAATAAAGGTTCATGCCCTGATCTGCAAGCCTGATCAAATGATCCAGCAGTTCTTTCTGCAACACCGCTAGCTTTGGAATAATCAATTTTTTAATTTCTTTTCCGGGTTCAGGCAACTTTTCACGATCTACATAATTGAAGTCAATATGCTGATCAACGAGTGCCAGCCCCAGTTCCGTAAAATTATCGCTTAAAAGCAATGCTTCTTTATCGAAATGTTCCCTTCCAATGGATAAGGGAATTAAGGTTTTGGCCCAGATGCTCTCAATTGGATAATATACCGCAACTTGCGGTTGTCTTTTTCCCTGGTCCAGCAAATAAGCAACCCTCCCAATGTAATTCGTAAACTGCTTATTTTCCTCGACACTCATTTTATCATGCCTGTAATAAGAATTAAACAGATCAACTCCATAGGCAAATTGAATACCTACCGCAGCCATTTGACCATTTATACCAGCATCATTACTATCGAATGCACTGGATATTTCGCTCATTACCTGTTTTTTTCCATATGTATCTGCAACCGAAGAAGCGAACTTAGCAGTCGTAACGCCCCAGCGTTTTGCGATCAATGGATAAGCGGTAAGCAGATCTATCCCCGGAAACTGCATATGCTTATACATTTCCATCAAACTTCCTTCAAAAACAGGATGGTAAAATAAGTCTTCTTCCAGCAGTAAATGCCCAGATGAGGCGACATTATTCTTTGCTGCAAATTCCTCCAGCGGTTTAAAATAACATTCCGCGACCAGCTCCATTAACGTCTGGTAGTAATCTATCCTGACCTTAAATGCAGTTGCCGATTGCCCTTCCACCAGATAGGGAAGCTTATTAAACAAGTCATATCCTCTTCTTCTTTTAAACTCGGTCAGCAAACTTTCACTCCAGTTTAAGGTTGGAAAGGCCGGAATGTTAAAATCTGGCTGATCACGTACTCCAGGTGTTACAGGTGGTTTGTTATTCAAAAAGTGGGCACCGACTAAGGAGGGTTCATCCGTAAAAAAAGCTTCAATTCCCTTTCCAAAGTAGTCACCGACATGATGTTTATACTGTTCATGTGTAACTTTAATGAAATCGGCAGTAGCTTTCTTTTCCAATAAATTCACCATTTTTCGCTGCTCGAACCAATTGTGTGTAGCGTGGGTATTTTCATAAAAAGGTTTCTGTACAAAGTACTGCACTTTCCAGTTCCCTTTCCCTTTAGGTGCTGACCACTTCAGGTTCCCTCTTGCATCGGTGTACTTTCTAAGATCAATTATCTCACTAGTTCCAAATCCAGCTTCAGGATAAGCAAATGCTGCCAGGAATCTGGTATGTCCGTGCGGAAATGCTATAGCCAGCTGTTCTCCTTTATTCACGAGTTTAGAGATAACAGACAGACCAAGTGCCTGAGCCGAAGGATCATCTTTCAATACTATACCACCTGCTGCCCCACTGGGATATCCCTTTTCGTCATAAATCCATATCCTTAAACCCAGTTTATCAATTGCATAAGCAATATCGGAACGGAATTTCTCCCAGTTTTGTGTCGAGCTCAGGTAATCCTGGTAGGATACATTTGTAACTACACCACCATAACCCAGCTCTTTTAAATTCCTGATCAGGGTGGTATCCAGATGTTCATGAATGATCCTTAATGGCCTATATTTCAATACAGGGTTTAGGAAACCCTGAACATCAATATTACTTTTCAGCTCCGTTGATCCAGACTTCGCAGTCATGATTAATTTTACAAAGCGGTTTTTAATTTTGCTACCTTCTGATTCGCCGGGAGCATGTAGAAAATAGTGCCTTCCCTTATGCTCCTCTTTAAACTGTGTATAGCCCTGCTCATCCACTATAAATTTACCGGGCACACTTTCTTTAAAATAGTGTGCTGATTTTTCTACCGCAAACAAAACAGAAGTAAGGTCCCAGGTTTCCCTGTTATAGGGCATCGTAATGTACTCCTTGTAGGCGGTAACCAAAGGCTGGTTCCCACTATAACCAAGGTTAGCTTCAATAGCTGTAGCAGGAAAATGTACACTTGCCCCTACTTCAAACGGACTGATATAAATAGCAGTCGGCCAATGATTAAACATTTTCCTGGCAGCAGGAAGATCACTGATCACATTGAATTCTTTTTGCCTTGGATGGCTAAAATTACCCGCCATCGTACTCAAAAATTTCACCTTTCGTTTTACCAGCTCCAAACCACTTAATTTTGAATATTGATCTGCTTTAGATTCCAGTAATTTCGCAAGGTTTGTAGAGAAACCCACCGAAATAATCACAACTGAAGTATCCTTAGCTTTGGCCAACATACGTCGATAGAAGTGAACTGCAGCTTCAACATCCCTATAGTTTTTTATGCTGCTCGAATATAGCAACTGGCCTTGCTCCTTATAGTCCATCACCTTTCTGGCAAAGCTCTTAGCTTCAACTTCACCCTCGACACCATTTTGTACCGTTGCTATGGGTAACTGGCCGTAACCATACTGGCGCCTCATCAGATCTATAAACTGCAAGGAACTTAGACTTTGTTTATTATTACTGATGCCAAGAAAATTAATTTTTCCCTGATCAGCGTATCTGAAAAGCATAGCCAGTGCGAGCCCATCATCCACATCATTTCCCATATCGGTTTCAAAAATTACCGGAGTGGGTGTTTTTTTTTGCGCCTTGCAAGGGATGGCCGCAGCCACCCCGAACGCAAGAACGATAAAAAATATGTTTATTAACTTAAATTTGAACACCTTCATACTCCTCCTTAATTAATTATTTTGACATGTTGAATCTGGAAATATCCATTAACAGGTGTTCCAGGAGTAGCATTGGAAGGATCAATTCGTAATTGCTTTAATGTACCTGTCCATCCTGGAACGGTACTCATATCGATGGTATAAGTTGTAAAATCAGAATAAGGATTCATCGCGAAAGACACCTGTTTGGCATTATTCCATGCCAGATCGGTAGTCGTAGTAAAATAAACCTGTCCGATCGTTTGCGGAGAAGAATTCTTGACCCTTACCACCACATATCGGCAGTTTGCCAGACTTGCATTCAGATTATCACCAGATAGTATAAATGCATCGGCGCCTGTTATCTTTCCACCGATATAATTCCCGGCTGCGGCAGACCAGCCAAAATTATTAATCTGCTGTCCGGCAGTCCAACCTTCCAAAGCTGACATAAAATTCCAGCCCTGGCTACCTACATGTATATAATCCACACTAAAATTACCTGAAGTGGTACTGCCAGGAACCGCATTGGAAGGATCTATCCTTAATTGTTTAAGTGTTCCCTGCCAGGTTGGAATATCAGCCATATTGATGGTATAATTGGTAAGGGAACTGTTCGCAACCATTGCAAAGTCCTTTCTTTTATCCTCCGACCAGCCTGTACTTGCTGTAGTTGTAAAATAAACTTGTCCAACTGTATTGGCAGAAGCATTGCTAATGCCAATCTGGACGAGTTTTTCAGTCCCCATATTATACCCCACTGAGTTTGCAGAAAGTATAAAAGCATCATTTCCAGTCAATGTTCCACCTATTTTACCTGCATTGTTCCATCCAAAACCACTGATGTCGTTTCCGGATGTCCAACCTTCAGCACCTGCGGCAAATGACCAGACTTTCACCTCATTGCTCAGCCATTTTTTTGCGGCCTGCACAAAGGGACTTGTGGGACTATGCGACACGGCGAAAGCAGAGCTTGCGGGCTCTCTTCCCCAACCAAATACGGCAACCATAGAAGCTCCATGACCAAACATATCGCCAAAATAGGCATCAGCCTGTGCAAAAGAGCCGTTCACACCGATGCTATAACCTTCTGCATTTGCGAAATTTTTCTGCTGTGGATCAACCAGATTGATCTCTGCTTTTAAAGTATTCAGGTTGTAAGGACAGCTTACTGGCGAAAGCGTGAAACCTGGTGTTGAGTAATTGTTGACAGCGGTCCAGATTGGTGGTGCAAACGTGGTCGACAAACCTGGTTGACTAGATTTTACCCCTACAATATGGGAAAAAATCTTTTCTCTCGGAATTCCAGTATCGTAAGCTGTTTTGGCTAAAAATTCTGAATAATCATGGATCACCTGGTACAGTCTATCCTTATTATAAGCCGTGTAACCTAAGGTATGCAACGCCGCATATCCAAATTTCCCTGCTTCCCAACTTTGCATCTGATCCCCTAATATTGCATTTACCGGCAACGAAGAGGGATTCACATTATATAGCGTATTATCAGCTGAATAATCAGGAATATGTGTTTCCCAGCCAATAGCCATTCCTGCAAACAAGTACCCTTTTCCATTTGCTTTTAGCTGGTTATACCGTGTATTCAGTACCGACAACACACCGTTTTCAAGCTGACTTTTTACGAAGGCCCTGAAGCCTGGTGATTGCAAATTTGGGAAAGCCTGGGCATGCATCCAGGCACCCCAGTTGAACCAGAAATAAGGCAGGCGGCCGTTAGATTGTCCGCCCCAGGCTTCTGTTCCCGAGGGAAATGATACCCATTCGCACCATGACGGATCATTGTAAAATTTAGGCATAGCGCCCCCGCCAAATTCAGTCGTATAATTATTGATATCATCCAGCTGGAAATATACCGGAACGTTGTATTTTTCCGCAATATCAAAAGCTTTATTTACCTGGTATTGCATCTGCTGAACCGATTGGGTGAGCAGCATTGGCCCGGGTAACCCAAATGCGTATTTATAAGGAGCGTCAGCGTTAACTGGCCCAAATATCTGCGGAAGTTCCCCTACAAACGTATAGGCCGAATTGGCATCTTTACCTGTATTTTCGCTATCAGCCTGATCAACGCCGGTATTGGTTAGAAAAAAAACAATATAACGTTCCTGTGCAGCGGTCAACGATGTACTGCCGGTATTTTGCACTTCATTTGCTTTGATAGTTTCTTTATTTTCTGCAGTAGGTTTTTTACACCCCAAAGCAGTGGCAACTAAAAGCGTTAAGCTGATAAGTTTTATGGCAACCATAACTATTTGATTAAAGTTTACATTCGTTCAGGTGATGCTTACCAACCAGGGTTCTGGTTGAGGTTAAAATCAGGAATTATAGCAGTTTCCTTGATTGGGATAGGCATAATCAGAAACTTATCACTCCAGGCATTTCTGCGTTCAGTTACAAAACGGGCATAGGTAAAGCTATTGTTCGGCTGCTTTGTAATCTCCATACCGGTCACCAGCTTATCTGTCTTATCCAGTATTTTCCATCTGCGTACATCCCAGAAACGGTGTTCTTCAAAAGCCAGCTCTACCCTACGCTCCTTACGGATACGGTTCTGAAACTCCTGCTGTGATAAAGTGGTTGGAAAATTAGGCATATTCGCTCTAAATCTCACCTTATTAACTGCATTTTGCGCTATTGTAGTTGGTCCATTGGCTTCGTTTTCCGCCTCGGCCAGGTTAAGATAAAGTTCTGCCAGGCGGTATTTTTTCCAGCGTGTATCTTCGGGCTGACCAGATTGTAAACGAGGATCAATAAATTTGCGTAAATAATAACCGGTTCGCGTGAAGGCCCAACCTATAGGTGCTTTCAATAACTGATCTGCCCCACCTATATAAGTTTCCATAATATGTACATTTCCTGCTATATTATCATAAGCAGCCCCATTGTACCAAACCGTTGCATAAAATCTAGGATCGCGTCCAAGATAAGGCTTTGACGGATCGTATCCCGAGGCTGGATTGAGTATTGGCTGTGTATGATCCAAATCCTGATAGCCTGTAATAACCGGCTCACCTGTAGCTTGCATATCATAACTGTCTACCAGTTCCTGACTTGGAGTAGCCCCTACTTTAAACATTCCAGGTTTACTTGGAATGCTATTGATGATACTGAACACAGGATCTATTTGTCCCTCATAAACCTCATAGATTGTTTCTTTATCCCTTGGTGAAGTGCTGATGTCAGTTTTGCTCAGAAAATAATCTCCATAATTGTCTACCAGGCTATACCCTTGCGTGGTCAGCGCACTGATGGCATTCTGTGCTGCCAGCGAAGCCGCTTCCCATTTACTTTTATCGTTACTAACGTTCCATAACGGACTGGCATTATACAACAAAGCCTGAGACTTTACCGCATAGGCAACAGCTTTTGTAAACCGCCCGCGCTCTGCTTCTGTGGTAATACGTATCGGCATACTGTTGTTCGCAATAACTTCATCACACTCTTTTACAATAAAATTTACACAATCCTGGAAAGACGGACGTTTAAGCGTAGTATAATCAAAATCATTCGTAAAAGGTGCCGTTACCACAGGCATCGGACCGTATTCTTTGATGAGTTCCCAGTAATAAAAAGCCCTTAATAACTGCGCTTCCGCACGAAAACGCTCCCTGTTGGTTGCACTCGGAATATTGGCAGTCTGGATGTTTTGCAGGAATACGTTCGCATCTCTGATACCCGCCCAGAAAGCACCATAATGATAAACGCCTTTACCTCTCTCCTGGTGCGCGTGCAAAGGACTACCGCTGGCATTCAGACTACCTGCAGACCAAGCCATTACCGCACCACTGTAAGCGTAAGCCTCATCAGAATAAGGTGCCAGGAAATCAAAAAAACCGTACTTCCAGAAGTAGCTTGGCATTTGTCCGTAGACTCTGTTCAGATAAGCCTCAGTTCGTTTCTCATCTTTAAATATATCATCAAGTGTTGTCCGGCCATCAGGCGTGATGTTCAGATAATCTTTCGTACAACCTGCTGCCAGGAAAGAAAGCAACATAAAAATTCTTAAAATATTTTTCATCTTATCTTCTGATTAAAAAGTGAAGTTTACACCAAAATTATACAGCCTTGTAATCGGGTAATCGCGACTGTTCGTCAACTCCGGATCAAACTCTTTTGTAGGTAGTTTATCCCAGGTAAAGAGGTTCAGGCCGTTGGCATAAATACGCAAACGTTTTGCACCAATCGCACTGCTCCATTTTGATGGCAGACTATAACCAATTTCCATGTTTTTTAACCTCAGATAGCTCGCATTGAGAATGAAAAAGGAGTTTGGCCTTTCATTGGGATTAGATTGAGTAGAAATGCGGGGATAATTGATTGGCATTCCACTGGCTGCACGTTCTGCTGTCCAGCTCTCCAGATGCCTTGCCACATAATTTTTGTCAGCAAAAACCCCCTGATCACTATAATAGTTAGAAACATTTGAAATCCCCTGAAACAGGACACTAAAATCAAATCCTTTATAAGTCAGGTTAAATGCTGCACCATACTGATATTCCGGAACTGTTGAATAGCCAATCGGTGCCATATCTCTTTCATTGATCAGGTTATCGTTGTTCAAATCCTTATACTTAAAATCACCAGGTCTGGATTCATGTCCACCTACATTTTGTACAGGAGAATTGGCGATGTCATTCGCGTCCCTAAAATACCGATCTACCTGATATCCGAACATCTGTCCTATCCGGTAACCGGTTTCCCTATAGCGGTAAGCATAATCTTCAGGCAGCAAGGGCTCATCTGCATAGATTTGCCTGTTTGTTGCATAATTCAGATTGACGCGGGCCAACACAGACAGATCCTTATTGAAGGATTTCTTATAATTCAATTCAACTTCAAATCCTTTGTTTTCTACTACACCAATATTTACCGGTGGCAATACCGAGATAGGAAGCCCGTTCAGTTCCGGAATCGTCCCCCTGTTACGCAAAATGTTGTCTCTCTTTTCATAAAACACATCAGCCACCAGATTAAACTGGTTAAATAATCCCATCTCCAATCCAAGATTGTATTTTTTTGCAACCTCCCATTGTAACTGCGCATTTTTTAATAAATTATAATTGATGGTTTGTGCATTGCCCAAACTACCGGAGAAACCACCTCCAACAACCTGTATATCATCCAGGTATAAAAACCTTCTGCTCCCGATGCGGTCATTACCTACTTTACCAAACGAACCTCTTAATTTCAACAAATTCACAACAGGGTTATTCTGTAGAAACGATTCATTTGAGATGAGCCAGCTGGCAGAAACTGCCGGAAAAAATCCGAAACGCTGGCCCTCAGCAAATTGCTCAGAACCGTTGTAACCTGCGTTAAATTCCAGAAAGTACCGTGAGTTGTAACCATACGTAAATCTCGAAGCCAGTCCCATTAACTTGAATGGCAGCTCATTATTGATTACATTATTTTGTTGCTGATACAGCAGCATACCTGAGAAATCATGCTTACCAATCGTTTTTGCATAGTTTATGAACCCCTGAAAATTAGATAAGGTTTCAAAATTCCGCCCACCCCCAATGGATAATGGCGTATTCTGGTCGTTATTGAACGGTCGGTAGTACACACTATCGCGTCCGTCAGCTCCTTGTAAATTAGGATTAATGATCTGTATGTATTTTTCATATTTCCTTGTCGCTTCAAGATTATTAACTGTCCGTGCATCGAATGAAACTACAGCCCTTGCCGATAAACCTTTGGTAATAAAGTCAAGGTTTTGCTCCATACCGTAAGTAGCCAACACATTACTTCTTTTCTGCTGTGTATAACCAGAACGGTTGATCAGACCATAGGCTGGATGGTCAATATCGGAATAGGTAATCACCTGCCCATCGGGTGTAAGCGGGCCGGGTACAACTGCCGGCATCCGGTTCATAAAATAGATGATCCAATCCGTTGGATTATCGCCACCTAAAGCATAGGGACTATTCCTTTGCTCCAGGTAACCAGCTACATTTAAAAATGCTTTTAAATTCTTATTCAGCTGAATATCGATATTTGATCGGAAATTATAACGGTTAAGTTTAAAGCTCGGATCGTAGCTAAGATCTTTTTCGGTATTAAACTGTCCTCCCTGATTAAGATAACCGGCATTTACAAAATACTTCGTGGTTTTACTCGCTCCAGAAACATTCAGGTTATACCGTTGCTGATAAGAATAATCCTTAATCAGCAGTTTACGCCAGTCTGTATTCGCGTAACGCAAGGGATCTTCCTGAGTTTTGTAGTATTTCAATGATTGACTAGAATATTCAGCAGGTAAGCCGTCGTTCGTAAGTGCCAGATTTTTTAGTGTTGCAAAGTCGTAAGCATTAACCGGACTGATAAAGCGTGGAAAATCCTGTGCACCGGCCTCTGCTACAAAATTGATTTCCGGAGTTTCAGAAGTTCCTCTTTTTGTGGTGACCAAAATAACACCATTAGCTCCTCTAACCCCAAAAATAGCTGTAGATGAGGCATCCTTTAAGATTGTCACCGACTCCACCTCATTCGGATCAATATATGTCAGATCACGCTCAATTCCATCTACAAGGATGATCGGGCTTTGTGCATTTACCGTTCCCTGCCCCCTAATGAACAATTGCGTAATGTCCCGACCAGGCTGACCACTACGTTGGATAGAAGTTAATCCAGGTAATCTTCCTGCCAGGGTTACCGCTAAATTTGCTGCAGGACTTTGTTTAATTTCTTTGGTTTTAATAGAAGAGATTGCTCCGGTAACTGTTTCCTTTTTTTGTGTACCGTAGGCTACGACAACCACCTCATCCAGACCACCTGCTACAGCGATCAGCGATACATTAATATTGCTCTCCGTTCCTACAGTAATTTCCTGGGTCTGGTAACCGATATAGCTAAATACCAGTACCGATCCAGGTTCAGCCTGAATGGTATAACTTCCTTCCGAATTGGTAACGGTTCCCGTTTTGGTCCCCTTTATCAAGACAGACACTCCAATAAGTGTTTCTCCTGTCTCATCCTTCACTTTACCTGTAACAGGCTTTTGTTCTGCCCTTACAGATGGTTTGTCCAGAGATGGTTTGATAATTACCGTTTTATCTTTGATCTGATAAACCAATGGCTGTGCGGTAAAAATCTTATTCAGCGCTTCCTCAATAGTCACATCATTGAGCTGTGCCGTTACTGGTTTTGCTCTCCCGAGCACATCTTTTTTGATATACAGAAAATTGTAGCCGCTTTGTTTTCTCAGCTGTTCTATGACGTCCTGCAGATCGGCATTCTTTGATGAAAGGGTTATTCTCTGTGCAACGCTGGAAGCGCTTACCTGCATCAGACCCATCAGCAATAAAAACACAGTTACTCTCATAACTAATAATATTTTTTTATATCGGCCAGCTATGGGCATAGCGGTCTTGATAAAAGCATTTAAATTCATACTTTTGGTTGTTTGGGTTTATTCAAGATTTCTTTTCGATTATTTTATCCGGATATGATCCAGGTATTGAATAGCCCAGGCTTATAACGTGGAAGTGGTGAGACACTTTCACGTTTTTATTGCACTAAGCTTCCCTAAAAGAGGTCAGGTAGGTCTTATTTTCATACGTCGTTTAGTATTTGGTTAAATATTTGGTTATTTACTCACTATAATTTTGTTTTTGATGATGCTGAATTTAACGAGACCGGTAGACTGCAACATGTCCAGTAACTGGGTAATATCCTGATAGCGGGACACCGTTCCTTCTAAACCACTTTGCGGAATTTCTCCTTTATATATAACCTCTACATCATACCAACGTGATACTTTGCGCATGATGCTCTGAATATTTTCATCTTTAAATTTAAAAAAGCCTATTTTCCAGGCAATGGCCTCTTCAACGTCTGCCTGCTTAACATTGAACTCATCACCTGACAAAAGTGATTGTTCTCCGGGCTTTAGGATAGCCTGCTCTCCCTCCAACGTTTTCGCATTTGAATTAAGCTTTTGTACTTTTACACTGCCTTCAATCAAAGTCGTTTTTACATTGTTTTCGTTAGCATAGGCGTTCACATTAAAATGCGTTCCTAAAACTTCAATCCGCTGTTCTTTGCTCTCTACAATGAAAGGGTGTTTTTTATCCCTGGCAATCTCAAAATAAGCCTCGCCAATCAACTCTATCTTTCTTGTCGCATGATTTGCAAAACTTACCGGGTATTTAATTGTTGAAGCAGCATTAAGCCAAACCTCACTCTGGTCAGGTAAACGTATCCGATAAGTTTCTCCATTTGAGGTAGAAAGTGTATTCAATTGATTAGAATTGTTATCTGTACCAATGATTTCATAAATGATCTGGCCATCTGCCGACTTTGAAATCTTTACGCCAGCCTCTTTAGCAAGTTCACCATTTGCAACACTAGAAAGGACTATTTTCTTACCATTTGCGAGGGTAAGTGTAGCACTGTTTTTTCCAGGCACAATGGCATGAACAACAGTTCGCTGATTTGATGACACGGAGCTTTTATGATTGAAAAAGAATAAACCACTTGCCAATACGATCAGTACACATGCAGCGGCAACCAGATATTTATAACCCGGTGATTTTTTATTCAGTGGTATGCTACGCGCAGCCACTTCATGCGAAAGTATATCCCGAAGGATTTCCTGTTCATTCCGGATTTGCAAAGCAGATTTATCTTCAGCCAATACTTCTATCCATTGCTGGTCCCAATGCATTTTAAGCGCTTGCTCTGCATCTTCATCCTGCAACAACTGATCAAACTCCTGCTGCTCATCTTCAGAAGCTGTTTTTCGTTTAATCTTATCATACAGAAGTATAATTCTATTCGGTTCCATTATTACAAAGACACCATACCTCCGGTAACCGGGGGTATTGAACATAAAATAAATTAAAAAATTATTTGCCGGTGGCAAATTTTCTTATGGAAATGGGCTTCATACATTGCAAAGGCACCAGTTAGGATAATCCCGGGGGTTTTAAAAGATTAAAAAAGTTTTAATGTAATCAATATAGCTGCTATCCCACCATGGTTACGCATCGTATTTCGCACAGATTTTAAAGCTATTTTCATATAGGACTGAACTGTTAAAACTGAAATATTAAGTTGTTTAGCCGCTTCCTCATACTTCAGACCTTGAATTTGGCACAAATTATAGACTTCACGTTGCTGGGCAGGTAACTTTGCTATGGCTTTTTCATACAATCCTTTTGCTTCATTTAACAGTATTGTTTCTTCAGTTTCATTGCTTTCATCTCTCCAGCCTAAGGTAGCTTCTCTATTTTTGCCTGCCTCCCGTCTTAATTGCCGCAATTTATTATAACAACGGTTTCTACACATTACTCGCATGTAGCTTTCTATGTTATTTACATTACTCAATTCATCGCCTAGCATCCAGACCTTTAGCATAACTTCCTGCATTAATTCTTCGGCATGTAATTCATCGTCAAGAATACGATATGCAAAAAGGAAAACCGTTTTATTATACTTATAGTAGAACAAGCTAAATGCATGCTCATCACCTGTTGCTATCTTCTGCAACAGATCACCATCACTATAAAATGGTCTTAGAACCATACAGGATAATATTTGCTATAAATAAAGTTAAAGGCATATTGCGAAAGGATGTCGGCATTTAATAATTCCTAAACAACAAATCTATATATTTTTAAACAATGATACTTATTATTCGCCAAAATTGCATAAGCTGTAAAAACAAAAAGCCTGCAATCATTTGATTTGCAGGCTTTTACGTAGTTTTGATACTATTCTCTGGTGATCCCGCTGGGATTCGAACCCAGGACCACTACATTAAAAGTGTAATGCTCTACCAGCTGAGCTACGGAATCATTCCCTTGTTTGAAGGAGTGCAAAAGTATAAAAATTATGCGTATTTCAAACCTTAACAAGAATTTAATTTCAACTTAACACTAATATTTCCTTTAAGGGATTGATTTATAGGTTGAAAATTTAATCCTCGTTCTAATATTTTCTGCTTTAAATACCTATTTTTATAAGCATAGTATTTCTTTAACCTTTTTGCACAACTAACACAATGAAAAAAGTCTTAATTTTTATTGCCTTATGCCTGGTTGCTAAGCTCAGTAGCGCACAGATTTTAAATCCTGTAAAATGGAGCTATGCGGCTAAACGCATCAATTCAAAAGAAGCCATCGTTTATCTAAAAGCAACAATTGACAATGGCTGGCATATCTATTCCCAAAATATTGCAGCTGATGGACCGACGAAAACAGCATTCTCCTTCCATCCATCAAAAGATTATGTGTTAAACGGCAAGACAATTGAACCTAAACCTATTAGTCATTTTGACAGAATGTTTAATATGAAGATCGGATACTTTGAAAAGACTGTAATATTTCAGCAGAAGATTAACATAAAGTCAAAAGGAAAAATAGCTGTTAAAGGCAAGTTAGAATTTGGAACATGCGACGACACTCAATGTTTGCCTCCTCAGGAAATTGAGTTTAATGTAGCAGTCTAATTTCCAGATATAGCTCAATTTGGATCGTATTCAGGGCTGTTCTTTACAGCTTCCTTTGAAACATCAACAGTGATTGATGAACTTTCCCAATTGAGTTCTTTTATCCATTCAGGTGAGATCAGGACCTTTTTGCCAGGGAACCAATTACCAGTATCGACAACCAAAAATGATATCTTCCAGTCCTTATCCACGATAAGATCCGACACATCCCCTATTTCGCCATCTGTAACATGAATCCGGTATCCTTTGATTTCGCTGGTACTACGAAGGTGCGGGTCGCCTGATTTCTTTTCGCTTCGCTGGAGCGCAATAGCATCTTCGAGTGGCAGCCGGGATTCTACCATCCCCATCATGCCCATACCCCCATAAAACCCTGCTCCTACAGGATCGCCATAAGGCCATTGATAATGATGATATAATGCAAGCTCCTGCTGACGAGAGACCGGCATATCAGTATCAATATCAGGACTGTGTTTAACCTGATCCTTTGTCAGATTAACAGGAAATGATTTATGCTCCCAATCCGGCTCCTTCAGTGCTCCCGGTGAAATTAGAACTTTGCGTTCCATTAGCCAGCCGCCAGTTTTTACGACCAGATAACGTATTGTCCAGGTTTCATCATCAAAATAAAACTCGTCAACTTTTCCAATTTCCCCATCGGTTTCCGCCATGGCGAAACCGATCATACTTTTTATGTTGCGTTGCATGATACAAGTATTTCTGGTTAAACAATTTTAAAATTGATTTGTTTAATCGCCAGAAAGTAAATACTTATGAAGAAGAGAAGAAATTTTATAATCTCTGGAATCTTGATTGTCATTGCAGGCTTCTTAACTAATTATGCGTGGGGTACTGAAAAAAACGCTTTAAGTGTTTCCTTAATGATCTTGGCAACCGCACTTTTCTTGACAAGCATAGTCATCTTTGTGCTTAACTTTAAAGAGTAAGTCCGCTCGGGTTGTTTGCCTTTTCTACAACAAGTTCTCCCAATTCAACTTTGAGCATATTATTCATTGCAACCGTTTCGATAAACATAGCAGTTTGGATCTCGTTTTCCAGTTTCAACCGATCATCTATTTTCGCCGTATCAACCATTTCGCCATTACCAGTTTCAGAATTATGGTTTGCATGCTGGCAGCCTTGAAAAGTAAGACCGACAATGATCAATATCAATGATAAAACGCCATTTTTCATGATATGAATTTTACTCATTTGAATTCATGAGCCTTAACCGATAAATACTAAAACAATACCGGCTTGGATTGGTTTAAAAAATCAAACCTTTTTATCACTAAAAATTAAGATTATGAGCATTGTAAAAGTAATTGAAGTTATCGCCTCATCAGAAAGTGGATTTGAGGATGCTGTAAGAAATGCAGTAACGGAGGTATCAAAAACGATAAAAAATATTGACTCGGTCTATGTCAAGGATTTTAAAGTACATCTTAAAAATAATCAAATCACATCTTATGGCGTGATCTGTAAAGTCTCTTTCCGTGTAGAATAAAGAGCCTTATAAAAGCAAAAGCCTTACAGCAAAAGGCTTTTGCTTTTATCCTGATTATAATGGATAACTTGCCAGTATACTAGAGATTTCCTTTATTGTTTTTATACTGAAAGGATGGCGACCAGATAACCACCTCTTGATTTCGTCCGGATTGATGTCAAGGGAAACAGCAAGGTCAATTTCTGAAAGACCATTATCGGCTAAAGCTTTCGCAGCCTTACTGGCAATGTCAAGATTCAGCTGTGTTAATTCCTCTATTGCGGGGTTTCCGCTTTCTTCTAACCATATGGATACAAAATCGTTCTCTTCCATGTAT
Organism: Pedobacter sp. ok626; assembly: GCF_900100435.1. Classification (GTDB taxonomy): domain Bacteria; phylum Bacteroidota; class Bacteroidia; order Sphingobacteriales; family Sphingobacteriaceae; genus Pedobacter. The sequence continues at coordinate 130,332 of NZ_FNEX01000009.1, forward strand.
GTTCTTCGTAATTGTTTTAAGTATTCCGGTCCTTCAACACCGTTTGTTAGTTTGCGCGGCAAATCTAAGGAGATTAATTAAATTGTTGTATCTAAATTTACCCGTAGATTTCCCATTTCTCAAGGAAAACATTTTGGAGTCAATATTTTTTTCGCTTATTTAGTGTAAACGAAGGAGACAAATAGCATAAGGCATCAAGCAAAAAATGAATATAGAACCGCTGACTGCATCTGAAAAGAAAAAACTGAAAAGCCTGCTGATACAGCGGTTAATCTTCCTGGTTATCTTTATTACGCCATTGGTATATGCCTATGTGATCTTTATTAAAAATGTGATTAAAGATATAGCAAACAACCATATTAACGGGCTAACTTGGTTTGGGATTATCCTTATCATCGTATTTACCATCTTGCTTATAGCTGTATTGATCCCTTTTTACATACGCACCTTTAAACACTGTCTTCAATCTTCCAAAAGGGTGATAGATACGGTTATACAGAGCGTAACAGTAGAAAACCAAATAGGCAGTGTTTTACCGCCCCGCTATATTATAAAAACCGAATATCAGGAACTGGATAGTTGGGCAACGGCAGTGTTGGGTCAGGGGCTTAGTCCCCAACACTTAAAACCTGGGATGGCTGTTCGTATCCATTGTACGATCGATCGCAGCCATGATATACTGTTTATAGAAAGGCGTTAATAGCGATATTGATGCTTAAATAACTATAACCTTTGACAAATCAACCACTAATAAACCTTTAAGCGCGGCATAGGTTAACTTATCCATCATAGCGCCGTCAAAGTCAACGGTCTGGAAGGCACGATAAGACCTATTGGTGACAGAAAAAGGCAGACGAAAGGACACGTTTTTTAGTGTCGCCCCTCTAAATGAAACGTTGTTTAGTGCGGACTTATCAAACTGGACACCGATAAAAGTATGCCCTTCAAAATGTATTCCCCGCAGATCTGAATATTTAAAATCCACCCCATTAAAAACGCAGTTTTCAAAAACTGTTTGTCTAAGGTCTACCATGGTCAGCTTCACATCGGTAAGTTTCGCATCGATGAATTTTGTTCCAGCTAGTGAAGACTTATTGAAGTTGGTGCGAACGAGAACCGACTTGCAGAAGCTAGCGTTTGCAAGTTCAGTGATAGAAAAGCTACAGTCTGTCAGATTTGCCCCATCAAAATTGGCTTCACGTGCATCGCTAACCTCAAACGAACTACCCGTAAGATCGGAACCAGCAAAGTTGGCTGCGAACATGGGGCTTGCTTTGAATTTTCCATTGTGTAAATTAGTCCCTGAAAAATCACTCCTTTCCAGATTAACTGCAGTCAGTTTTATTGGAATCTGACGCTCCTGCCCTATTTGCTCCATATCACTGTCAATGGGTAGATCCATATTAGTTTCAGCTTCTGAAGATTGAGTGTTTTCTGAAAAATAGTTCAGATCAACGTTTAAAATTTCAGCGAGTCGGTTAAAAGTAGTAATATCAGGCATTGACTCACCCCGTTCCCATTTTCCAACTGCCTGTGGGCTAATAAATAGAAATCCAGCAAGCTGAGCCTGGGATATATTTATCTTCTTTCGTGCTTCGGCTATTTTATTGCCAATCATTTTAGTGTTTAACATAGCATATCTTTTTATTTTTTCGACACTGCAAATGTATCCAGCTGCACATCCGGAATCAAAAATTCTCGACTACTTATAGTTGCATCTCCACTACTTATAGTTGTTATCTGGCAAAAAAGGTCAGTTTAACGCAAAAAACTTACTAAAATCAATTTCATTCGGAATTTGGGATCGATTCTGTCAGGATGAGCTGATTTTTCTGATCATAATAAGTGCAAGTCAGCAATGATAAATTCACTATCCATCTATCGATTCCTGTTTCTGCACAATGCCTGCAAAAGCTAAGGTAATCTGTTTGCCCCGCCTGATGCATTTTCAAATACTTCATAAACTTTTTCTTATGACTTACAGCAGCGACGACTAAAGGTTCATACTTTGCCTTGGAGCTTAGCTGATGGCCATTATTCCCGAAATACTGGGTATGACTATCGGATACATAGGTCACAAATTCTTCTACCCCTAATTTTTTGATCGCTTGAATATACTTAGGGAAATCTGCTCCGCTTTTCACTTTTTCATGTTCCTGCTCAATTTGCGCAATTGTAAAAGATTCATCCTGTAAATCGGTGGATTTTGCTTTGAGTTCCGTTTTAGGTTTATTAAAATGTTCAGAATCCCTCACAACTGACATATCATCCCATTCTTTGGTCTGTTCCTGATCTACTGTCCCATCCGCGATTACTGCTCTGAATACCGCCACAGGATTGAAGCTTTTACTATTGATGAGTAGGTTACCAGCAAATGTCTTTTGTATAAACTGAAATGAAAACATAGAAATACATAAACAGCCTGGTTCTATTTCAAAACTAAGTTCCTGCGCAGGAATAACATTATCTCCTGAGCCCCTTGGAATTTCAATAGATTGAATCGGACACATCGTTCTATTTCCATAGGTAAGGTCAAACATCCCCACAGCAATGTTTAACAAGCAAGAACTTGCTTTTACCGGAAATTTCATATCCTTCGAAACATGGATTTCCGGCAACCTAATGGTCAGGATATTTCCATCGATAGGCTGCTCCGGTTGCACAAAGAAATTATCCATTACAGGAGAATCCACATTAAATTCAAAACCATTGAGCCGATCAAAACTGTTGGCTGTAAAATGATAGGTTTCAGATTGAGCGTCGAATGCTTGTCGCAAAGCCTTTTGTACATCGGTTCTAAAGCGATAAACCATGGTTCCATCATAAAAATCTGTGATGACCCCGTATGCATCTCGCCGAAATTGTTCTGCCAGCGTACTGGCGATCCCAAATTGAGTTGCTGCTTTGTGTGTGTTTTTAGTTTGCTGTTTTTTTGTCAACCTGGATTTGGCTGTAACCACTTGCATATTGCGATATTTCTTATAAACAGCAGGTCCTACTATGCCTGTCAGGAATTTTCCGTCAAATTTTGCCATGATCTATATGTTTTTTATAAATAAACATCTGAGCTAAGATAGCGTTCGGATAGCGTACTACAAAATTTAAAGTTAAAAAAAATTAAAAAGGGATCATACTCCATATTTTTATAGAAAAAGATGGAGTATAGTTGCTGTATACTTGGACTATACTTGGAGTATTACACTACTCAGACCGGTCGCTGTCTTATCCGTACATAGCTCTTTTAGGAGTCGACACTGTAACACTCTTTGGGATTTGGCGTCAAAATACAAATGTAATGTCAGATGAAAAAAATTCTAACAATAGCCACCCATCTAGTAGTTTTTTTTACTAGTACCTATGCACAAAGCACTTCAAGTATAGAGAATACAGCGCTCAATCGCATATTAGCGGCTAAGGACAGCCTCTTTTTTGATATTGCATTGAACAGTTGCAAGGTTCAACACTTACCCGATCTTTTTACTACCGATTTCGTATTTCTGCATGATCAAGGACTACATCAACAAACCTACGCCCAATCCAGTGCGGATTTTTTTAAACGCATAGCCGCTACCTGCGGGAAAGTAAAGATGCGCCGCGAAGTTGCCAACTTACAGAGTTTCCGGTTAAATGAGATCACGGCTGTACAAACTGGTGTGCAGCGCTTTTATGTAGATATTAAACCAGTCGAAGAATCAAAATTTACCCGTCATTGGCGCAGAGAAAGAGGCATCTGGAAAATGGCAGATGAAACCGATTACATGGTCAACAATCAGCCCAGTTCCGACCCTGGCAATCGATATGTGCCAGGGCTCTATGTACCCGCATCAGCGGAACTATATCATACCATTGCTAAAATGGATAGTATTTATTTCGATACCTATAACCGTTGTAAGATCGCCCAAATGGATTCACTTACTGCAGACGATATTGAATTCTATCACGACCGCGGAGGCTTTTCACACTCAAAAAAGGAATTACTCGCATCTATACAAAAGAACATCTGTGGCAAGGTGACTCGTATTCTTACACCAGGCAGCATGGAAGTTTACGAAATACCGGGTTATGGCGCAGTCCAATTCGGCTATCATAGCTTTCGCAATGTCAATGAGCCTGGAGAAAGTCATCCGAGCAAGTTTGTTACCCTGTGGCGATTAAAAAATGGCCAGTGGCAAATCACACGAGTAATCAGTTTGCATTGATTAAAGATTCCGGCTTTACTCCTACGTAGCTTGCAATGTGATAGTATTGCTGCAATTGCTCCCAGACCTGGAGAAGTGTTGCTAAGGATAAAATCCGTGTCGCTCAATTATTTGAATGTATTACTGACAAGTGGTAATTTCTATAAAGCTACTGTCCCGTCCTGAAATCACAAGATTGCGAAGTCGCAATTGAATAGCGGAGACAACTTTCAAGTATATTTCATAAATTAGATTTGCAGCTTCAGAACGAGGTCGGCAAGTAAATTGGCACTTATCCTGAGTCCTTCCTGAAATCTGATCCGGATGCATGAGGTCCATGTTTTGTGATTGGACATTTGATGAATTGATTGGTGATCCTATCTGGGAATCCCGTACAGAAATTACTTGTCGTTTATTTTAATTTGTTTGTAAACTCCCAACCTATCATGAAATTTTAGCAAGTACCTGGTCTCTGCGGTTTGATAAGCTACCGCCCACTTCAATTACCTCAATACCAAAATCCCCAATCCAATCGTATAGTAAATTATTAACCCGGCTTCTGAGTTTTGGAAGATCTGTCTGACGGCAAGCTATCAGATCAGGTTCCTCAATTGGAACAAACACGAGAAGGTCAATTCCAGCAATCACCGATTGAGCAGCTTCAAAGAGCAATTGAATGTTCATACCTGGGACTATAACATGCAGATAGGCTAAAATATCAATAACACATCTGTCAAATATCACATTATCTTCACTTTTAGAAACCAGTCTGGCCGAATAATTAAACTGCTCAATAAAATCTTCAGCAGTAGGGATTTCTGAGAATTCATGCCCTGATGTTTCCAGTTGATAGTATGGTTCCATCTCAAGTATATAACCAGGAAGATTCATCAGGAGTTCTTCAGCCAGGGTTGATTTTCCCACCCTGTGAGCACCGACAATTGCAATTCTCATAGTTTACACTTTATTCCTCCAGATAGCTATTATTACTAATTCTTTCCATCAAATTTACCATTTGTATATGTAGGATTTCCTCAAAACAAAAAAGCCTTACAATCCATTGATTTTAAGACTTTTTTTATACGTGATCCCGCTGGGATTCGAACCTAGTCCTGAAATCTACGTTTAAATAGTATTTAGAGGTGTTTTATAATTCGACTCAACGAATCGCTCACCATTTATTTTGTACGTTTTAGCTGCAATTGCTATAAAATAAATATAGGGACTTTTGGTCAAAAATTATTTAATTATTTATAATGGAACGATTAATAAGCTTGGATTAGGACTTCAGCTGGTATATGAAGTATATCCGTTAATTTCCGAATCATAGAAAGACTTAGTTTTCTTTTCCCTGATAGGACTTCAGACTTTCTTGAACGTGTACCTAACAAATCACTTAGTTCATTTTCAGATAAGTTCATTTGTTCCATTCGAAACTTTATAGCTTCTATTGGATTTGGATAAGAAACAGGATAATGTACCTGTTCATATTCTTTGATTAATAGGCTTAAGATTTCTAATTCATCAGAAATTGCAGAGCCCTCTACGATATCAGTTTGCATCAACTCATATACATGAGCCAGAGCATCATCGTATTCTTTCTCAGTTTTAATTGGTTTTAACATAACTAATTGTTTTAGCGTTTATTTTATCATATTGATTATGCGATCCAAACCAGACAATAAAAACAATTTTTAATCGATATTCTATATCTACGATTAAGCGGTAACTATTACCATGGATATTAAATACAACTCTTTTTTCATTAAGTATAGAAGCATTTTTATATTGTGCTTTTAATTCATTTGGATTATTCCATAGTGCAGAAGCAGCTTCTTCATACCAGCTTAATAATGCTTGTTCTGCCTGATGGAATTCATCAATATAATCTTTTAGAGTTTTTATTGCTATCACTCGCATATTTAACAAAGATACTAAAATGTTCCCAAAACGGGAACGTTCTGTTTTATTAATTTCTTTTTTCTAATTTATGGATGTATACGGATAGCGATCTTAAAAACTCAATAATGTCTTATCCGTGTGCGGCTTGTCTTAATTGAATAGCCTGTTATGATTGTCCAGAAGAATTTGAGCTTTTACTTTTTTTCTGAACATCAAAAATTCTATAACAGAACATACTAAGTAAATTATTGAAGGTTAACCAGCCAGATCCTAAATACAATTTTCCTCATATCTTACCCTATTAATATCCTCTTAATTACCTGATTACCTCAAAATTCGTCTTACCTTTTGGGATATGAAGATAAAGACTGATAAAACTAGCTATAACATTACCGTCCTCATCTTTATATTTCGACCATAGCGCAGATTCACCTCTTAACCTCTTATCAAGAGATCCAAACTTGTTTGTAGGCATTTTCTGTTTTGGTTAGTAATTCTTTCTGATCTAATTTACTTAAATCCGTACTGCTTTCCCAGCCTTTATTTTCATAGGGTATATTTGCATCAAAAGTAAAGCTGCACTCGTAATAATCTTTATCTTTCCCAATAAAGGTTTTGCCATCAGCTTCGGTTAAACTGCTGTGTTTAATGTCTTAGCCCCCTCTCCTTGCTGGCTTTCAGTTTGGGGATATAGCTTATAAGTAATAGTTTGTTTGCCACTTCTGTTTATCGCAGAATAGTATGATACTTTTTACTGCAATTATTTAATTGAGGAAGAAGGAATAGACTCTTTTTTAGGAAAAATTGTCATTGACAAAACTGATACTATTTCATCCGACTATTGTACACTAAAGCGCTTCAGGCTCCCATCCGAATTAAATTCTATGGAATAGCGTTCACGGCTACCATTAATAGTTGCAGGAAACCAACGTATTCGTTTATCCCATATGGAAGCATAAACACTATTGATCGGTTTAGCGCCTTCAACTTCATTTACTTTTTGATTGTAGTTTTTTGCCACTTTAAAAGCAGTGATAAAACTTATGCTATCCAGGGGAACCATTCTGTTGGCAGCTTCAGCTCTTGCAGATAATTGCACTGGTACAGGTGCCAACCATTCCCCTTCTTTGTAGCTGTATTGATCTACGTACATAGGATTAGCAGGATGCTGCAACATCACATTGATACTGCCATCATCATAAAAATGAATACTTTGATAGATGAAGATTTCCTTTCCAGCATATTGCGGAAGCTGCCTGAGTTCTTCTTCGGCTTTTTCAAGCCCCCGGCGATCACTTAGGAACTTCTTACTTTCCCCATCCAGATGTACCTCGATATGCTGATTGGTATGGGTCTGGATCATTGAATTAACCATGGTAATCTGCGAATCGATAATTTTTTTGATATCAGGTCTTTCAATTCCCTTATTTATTATTTTCCGGGTTGTGGTATCAAGAGGGTGCAAAGTCTCCTGAATGCTCTTGTTTACCTGATTACAGCCAAAGAAACTGAACAGGCAAATGCTGGTAACTGTTAAAAAATATCTCATGACTTAATCATTTAATTCATCTAAATCGTAAGCAAGGGCAATTCGGCTGGGATCTTCGGGAAGGTAAAAGATATCTAACTGCTCTTGCTTGGTTAGGTCAAGTTGAAGAAGGCCAATCGTTTTTTTCAGACTTGTGCGATGTAATTGCCTCTTGTTATCGTGATACTCCAATTCAAACCTGATTTGAGGCTGTTCATTAATATAAACTCCAGTTTGGCTCGCATTGATAAGCTTAGCTGAAGTTCTACGTCCTTTAAACTTAATCAAGATCAATTCGTTAACCCTGCCTATATAACGTTTCAACAGTCTTGCCAGGATTCTGTAGCAAAAAAGTATGAGGGGACAAACGATAAGTGGGTGTCCGAAGCTAAGAAAACGCCAGCCAGCTCCCCTGCTTTCATCAGCATAGGCATAACCGTAATACCAAATAACAAGCGCAAGGAAGATAGCCCAGCCCAGTATCTTAAGTAAGAGTACAGGTATTTTGAGCCTGACCTCAGCATTGGCAAAAATAAAATAAGGACTGCGTTTCATGCTTTGATCAAGCAGTAGGTCTACCCTCTTACCTTTTTCAAAGCGGCGCTCGTAAGGTTTGGCATCATGTACAGTAGTATTAACCAAAACAGTGGTATCGGCAAGGTTTTTAAAAGAAAGTTTTAATGCATAACTGTCGATCCCGGCGTAAGGTTTAGCAGTCTTTTCTGCGGATAATATTTCCGCCTTTCGAAGTACACCATCTGCTTTGATTTGTTCGATATTCCGTTTCTCTCTGAAAACGGAGCCTATCCAGTTTTTGAAATATCCGGTGAATAGCAAACACCAAAGTGCGACAGAAATCCCAAGCATAATCAAGGCTGTAACCGGGCTTTTCTCCAGGAAATGAGTTTCTTCGCTACCATCCTGCGTACCATAATAAATGATCATAGGAAATGGTAGGGCAAAAAAGGTCAAATACACCAGCCAAAAACTATTCCATATGGTAACAAAGGTTCGTTTCATAGCTTTACACATTTATTGTCGTTCTACATGGGGTTGCAAAATCTGGTGTATTTTGACTAGTACTTCTGTTTCATAGCGTTGCTGCTCCTCTATACCTTTACGACTACCCGAAAAGTAATCACTGATCGCGTAGTTATTTCCATACCGATCTTTTTGATTCGATAGCACATAATGTGGTTCACAATTATCGGTTTCGAGCAGAATATAAACTTCATCGAAGTTCATGAGCTTTCGAATAAACAGTCCTGGTACCTTTTGGTATACTTTTCTTTGATTTAAATCAAACACATAGGTAAGGTTAAGCCTGAACACAAAATCATAAATCGCGTAAGCTGCGCAAAAAATACCGATACTGACCGTGAGTCTGTATACCTCAGTATTTACCACAAAGAAATGTGGTAACAAGATACAAATTATAGCCAGCAGCGTAAAAATAATAATCTTATTTCTGTAACGTTTATTGGGCTGTAAACTAATCTTTTGATCGTTAACATTGAAAATCCAGGGCTTCGTCATTGCCGGCCTGAATTCTGGGCATTTGCAATTTCCATAATCTGAGCTGTTTCGTCTATTACAGTTTGCAAAGGCCTGGTCACAAACATGGTTTGATGCAGCAGCAGGTTGAGTCTTTTTCCTTTTGGAGCCAGGATTAGTGTCGCTGTTGCATTAAGAGTGATCAAAAATGTCTGTTTAGAGATGAGAAAACTATCGAAATCATCAAAATGAAACACCTTTGGTTTGATAAAAAAAAATGATTGAGCTACGATGGTACGATTTTGTACGTCAAACGTGGTAGTAGCGCCGGCACGTAACAGCAGTATAACTCCCAGAATGCCCATCAAGGCCATCAACCATTTACTACCCTTTGTATTTTCTCCGTATAGGAACGCAAGGGCCGCACATGCCAATAAAAAAAATGCAAAAGCATAGTACAATGTACGTTGAGGTATTTTAACGTACACATCTCCTTCTTTTGTAAAATATTTAAATGATTTCATATAAACGTAAATCTATGTTCGAACATTCTGCCAATTAAAGGAACTGGTTTTTTGGCCATATTGGCTGCATTGATGATGCCCATAATCCATAAAATAACGATTAACCAACCCAGCAGACCTAAAAAAGATAAGCCTGGTACAATATGAGCAATGACATTGAGTACCATGCTTAAAAGTATACTCACAATCGCGAGTCCTAAAGACTGTTTTAAATGGTACTTAAGCAGGTCGTCGGCCTTGTCCTTTCCTTTTAGGTAAGCGATCAACCACCCGATCAGGGTGATGTAGGCTACCATAGATAATGTTTTGTTGTTCATTCCCGTATTTTTTTTGGCTTTATTGTTTTAGCAAAGCTCCGATCTGGTACAATGGGATACAAGTTTTAAGAGACTACAAAAGGTCTACCTGTGTGCTAATCGGCGTCTACAATACGTCTACATACCCAAACAATCAACTGACAAACAAATCATTAACGACAAGCCATTGCCTGTATTTTTTATTTGTTTTGCCCCTGCGCTTATCAATTTATAATTAAATTTGGGCACCTATGAAAGCTTTATTTTACAAATCTCCTATCCTTTTTTTCTTGCTCTTAAGCTTCCCCGCCCTCGCTCAGACAACTTTGACCGACAGCTTACAATCTGTTTTGCAGAATCCAGCTCTGGGCGAAAAGGAAAAACCAGAATTGCTAAATCAGTTGGCTGAACTATATCGGATCAATAAAAACTACCCACTTGCTGAAAAGACAGCCAAACAAGGAGCTGATATTGCCTTACGCAATAAGAATTATTTAAATGCCGTAAAGGCCTATACATTACTGGTCAACATCAAAATCACAACGGGACAGCTGTCGGCTGCTAAACGCAGCAGCGATTCGACATTAACACTCGCTAAACAGGCCAATAGTCCGGTTGCAATGGCTTACGCTTATTATGCCCAGGTACTGTTGTACAAAATCTTAGATGATAAACAACATGTAGTAAAGTTCTGCAAACTGGGACTGAAAGAACTGGAAAAAAAAACTGATCCTTATCTTGCTTCCAAAATATACTATCGGCTATATGCGGTATACGCTAGCTGGAATAATGAAGCAAAAGTAAATTTATATGCCGCCAAGGCCACTGAAAATGTATTGCTAACCAGCGACTACAACCTATTAAGCAATTGTTATACGGCATTATCGGTAGCGCATGAATACAATTACCACAGCACCAAGGATAAAGCCGAGCTTGACAGTGTGTTGTTTTATCTTCAAAAATCAGAAAAGCTTTACCACCAATATCCTGGTCATGTGGCCAATCATACCTACGCAATAGTTTGCATAGATCTGGCTAGTTTTTATCTTAAATATTTCCCACAAACAGATGCACAGGCAAAAGCGCTGGGCCTTCGTTATACCAATACAGCCATATCGGCCTTAAAAGGGATCAATAACAGTCAAGAAGTAATGGCTAGCGGTCTGGGCATACTTAGTGAGTATGCCAAATTGGAGGGCGACTTTGGTAAGCAGGAGACCTATCTGTTAAGTGCCTATGAAGTAATAAAAACTGGACAACCCATTTATTATCCGACTATGTTGAATGTGGTTCAGGCTTTAGCCGATTTTTATGAAAGAAAAGGCAATCTCGAGAAAGCGGTAGATTTTCAGAAAGAAGTAACCAAATATACGTTGAAGAGTTTTAACGAGGAACAAGCTTTAAATGCTCAAAAACTGGAAATCCAATACGAAACTGAAAAAAAAAACAATGAAATGGCTCTACTTAAAGAAAGAGAACAGAGTCACAAACAGCAGAATTACTTGTACGCTTGTGTGGCTGTTGCCTCTCTTTTTGGATTATTGTTTATGTTCCGCTCCTACCATTTCAAACTACGTTATTCATTGCAGCGTGAAAAACAACTGGAACTTGAAAAGCAGGATTCGGAGCTCCAGATAAAACTTGAGCAGGAAGCTGGTGCCAGACTAAAGGCAGAACAGCAATTGCTCGAAACCCAACAGCTACAGTTAAAGAAAGAAGCAATGGCCAATGTGTTACAGTTGGCGCATAAAAATCAGATGCTTCATCAGATAAAAGACAAACTGAATGGAGGCGATACTGTAAACATGCAAAAAATACTAAAGGAAGAAATGATATTGGATAAAGATTTTGAAGATGCCAAAATGCAGATCCAACAAGTACATCCCGGCTTTTTCAACCTGATTAACAGTAATGCGAAAAAGAAACTCAGTGCATTGGATTTAAAGCTCTGCGCATATATTTACCTTAAAATGGATACCCGTCAAATCGCCCAGATCATGAATATTGAATCCAAAAGCATCCGAATGAGTAAGTACAGAATCAAACAAAAACTAGGACTGGAAAAAGAAAAAGATCTGAATATCTATCTACAGGGAATAGGAACGGCTAAATAAAAATCATACATGACAAGTATAACCGAACAGTTCATGATATTGAAAAAAGGGATGGTGCAATATAGAAATAAAGGGGATTAGATTATTTTTACGTTTACCGGATATAGCAATTAAATATTTTTCAATATAAATATTTTACCGAATATTGTTCTGGATCAGTCAGATACTGTTTCAAATTCTTTTTTGAGTAATGAATACATATTGACATCGTGGTTAACCCCGTTCCATTGCATCCATTCTCTCAGCAACCCCTCAAACTTAAATCCTGATTTCTCGAGAATCTTTTCCGAAACAGTGTTGCCAAGTAGGGTTTCGGCATCAATTCTGGTTACATCCAGTTCCCGAAAACCAAACCTGATAATTTCGGTAATGACTTCTCTCATGAGTCCTTTCCCCCAATAGGCTGGTTTTAATGCATAGACCAGCGAAGCACGATGTCCACTTTTATAATTGGTATAGCCTATAGTGCCAATCAGATGATCGTTTTCTTTGAGTTTTATTCCCCACCGGATAGCGATGTCTTTTTTAAAATTCTGTTTAAAAAAGTCTATCACAGGAAGAATATCGTTTTCTTCTTTCAGAGTGATTACAGGAAAGAATGCTGTTACACGAGGGTCTGTAAATAAGGTAAAAAGGTCATTTTTATAACTATCTTGTATTTCGAATAAATTTGTCCTGCTGGTTTCTAATAATGGGAATTTTCGACTTATATCTTCCATAAACGAGTTTTTTGTTACTATCTTATCCGTAAATGGCTATGCAATCCTTTATCTGCACGGCCAAATTCCTCTTTCACTTTCTTAAATTTATTTCCTTGAACAAGGTCATTTTCACAATTCTTTAAGTAAATAGCGTATTTACCATAAGGAAATATCCCAATTCTATTACTACAATTTTCAATTCGGTTATCTATAATTTTGATCTGATCTGTTGAAGAAACAAATATCGCAGAATTTGCACAATCTTTAATGTTGTTTTTACTAATTGTAATATTTCGATGCACCCCAGCAGGCTTATCTATGCCACCAATTTCATGTGCTGTTTTCACAGCAATTGCACCATATCCGATTAATGTATCATTCCATTTCAAAAACTTTCCGCAATTTTCAATGGTATTGCCTTTGACTAGCGCAGATTTTATAACTGTTGCTTCAAACCAACGTTCCATATCACAGGAAAGCAAAACCGCAGAACCTGAAATACCAGAGAATTTATTATTAGAAACAATAACATCATTTGACTGGAGCACAAAACCACGTGCGCGGCTTCTGGAGACCGTACAATTGTTAATCACTGTTGAAGGTGTTCTAGTTTTCTTTACTACGAAATCACCAGGATTAACATGCTTAAGAACTGATTTCATCACATATCGACCTAAATGTCTTGATGAAATTACAGCCGTACCTTTTGATTTCCCGGTTGTTCCATCGAGAAATTCGATGACATCATCAGGAAAGGACCAATCATCTTCCACTAGCTTATTTGTCCATCCATTAATCAGACTAACAGTTTTTTCTGTGATCTCTTCTATCTTACACATTCGGCTGTGTACATTGATCGCATCATCACCAAGACCGACAAACTCACAATCCCGCACTTTAAAAGTTCCCTCCATGGAGGCAATATGAATCCCGTCAGCACTAATGGACATCAAGCGTGCAGAGCCCGGTTTACTCTTCATTTTAACCCGGGTTAAAGTCATATCTTTAGATTTAAAATGAGTATTTAAGCGGTCTGAAACATACATTGCAAAATCTGGCCATTGCCAGATCGTTATATCTGATAATGCCAGGGTAGTTACTCCTAAAAATTTAAAACAGGGGTTACCGCTGATTTTAAGCCTCAGATTGATCTTTTCTCCTATTGAGAGTTGTGCGGCGAGATCATTATATATTTTTAGTTTTAAACGATCCATTTTTTCAATCAGCGGATATTTTCCTTCTTTTAAATTATAATGAGTAGAAATATGATAATTAGGTGTGCCATCATGCTCATAGCTTAACTGATGCATGATCTTTAAATCCTGCAAATTGGGATTGTAACCAATAAACTCCTCTCCTAACTCTAACATATAATAGGCACCGCTGATATCCGATCCAATATCAGAGACCGAACCGTTTATACTCACCGGCTTATCTACATCTATCATCAAGTCATGGAAATTCACCTTTTTACAATCCGAAACTATCCATAAACTTCCTCCATATACGCTGGTTTCAAAAGGATTAAAACCTGTCGCCATCAAAGTAACTCTTCTCCCTGTGGTACTTCCGTAAATTTCTATATCTGTTTTACCTTCCAGCTGCAATTCTGCTGACAAATGATATACTCCCTGGGGGAAATACACCTTATCTCCATTATTTAAATGGGTCAAAATAAACTGTAAAGCGACCTGATCGTCAAGGCCGTCATCTGGAATTGCTCCAAAGTGTGTTACATCAATTACGGCAGCTTTTACATTTGAACTGATCAACATGCCTAAAAACAGCCATACCCACAATTGCAAAAGGTTAAATCTAATTATGATCATTAAAAGTATGGTATAAAGTCTAAATTATTGAGGTCTTAATATGGCTAAAATAGCCTTCACTTCTTTCGCCCAAATTTTATACGCGACCGAATTAAGGTGGGTTCCATCAACAGTATACTCCGCTTTTAGGCCAGTAGCAGAACTCAATCTTCCATTGATATCCAGGTAATGCACTTTTCTGGTTTTACAGTATTCAATCAGATAGGTATTTAAACTATCCACCTGAATCTTACTCTCTGGATTATTTTGCTGATATAGAACAGACTGCACTACAGCTACTATATGATTATCGAGTAAACCATCAATCAGTTTCTTATAATTGGCCTTTGTACGACTCAAAGGAATACCCACTCCTATGTCATTAATTCCACCTTCCAGAAAGCAGATTTCCGGCTTTAGATCAATCACATTTTCTTTAATCAACCATACCAGATGAGAAGTTGTAAATCCCGGAAATCCACAGGTTTTCACATCCTTCCTTTGCAAGAGCTCTTTCCAGTTAGCTCCATTAGTAATGGAATCACCAAACATGATCACACTCACCGGCGCTTCCATCTTTTTTTTAGTCAGTGTAAATCCGGTTAACATAAACACAATTAGAGCAAGACTCACAGCGATCATTGATTGCCTTTGGTATTTTTTATATAGCTTCATTTTTATACATGCTTAGCATTCCTGATTACTGTTGATAAAAGAATGCATTGGGATTATTGATTATGCTTTTAGAAAAGCCTTTATTTTTGTGGTATATCGTTTCTTCGCAGTCTTTCACGCTAACTTGTACCTGAGGCTCTGCATCATAAGTGTTCTCCGTAACTACGATTCGCTTACAGTTTTGAAAATCAAAATAAGCCAATCCTTTAAATATGGGTTTAAAATCTCGGGAAACCTCAAATTTGTTATTGCGTATACTGATGTCGCGGACACTTAAGGCATAAATAACCTGGGAATCAAATGTCCGCACGATATTGCCTTCAAAGACCACTTTCCCATGGTAATAGCGATTAGAAATCCTTTTGTGTATTTCCGGACTAATTTGCAGGACTGATTGAGGCTCTCCTCCTCCTGTCCCTAGGTTTTCAAATGTATTTCTACGAATAACAACCGCATCCACACTGCCGGACTCCCACCATTTGTTTCCATCACCCGCAATTAATATACCGGCCATCATAGAACTAAAATAATTATTTTCAATCAGTACTGGCTTTGAAGTGGAAAGCAGAATACTCCTGGCACGGTTACCATAAACGCGACAATCTTTCATTACCACAGTGGCATTACTACTTTTATTTTCTACAGCAATGCCTTTTGGATCAAGATCAGGAAGTACATCAGTAATTTCCAACAAGTAATAATTATCATTCACCTTTGTCAGTTTCCTGACCCGGCTTGAAAATACTGGCAATAACGTATTTCTATCTACCACTACAATTTCATCTGTAGCTTTGGCAAAATCAAAACCCTGTTGTTGTGCATGACCAAACTTAAGTCCTAAAGTACGGTCATCAATCTTTTCAACGCCCTCCATATACACCCCATGCACATTTGTCGCGTCGTCCAGCATGTTAGAAAACGTACAATCTTCAAAACTAATTTTACCTCTGCATGCGACAAAATGTGTAGCATCTGCAGAGGAAGAGACGACTCGCGTCGAGCCTTCCCTGATTTTTACATCAAAAGCCTTAAGATTTACGTTTTCACAGTTTTCTGCAATCAGCGCCATAGCTCCGGCCATGTATACCTTTACATTTATTAAACTGGTATTGAACGAAGCTTGAAGAACAATCCCAGGGTATAACCGGTTTAAAGATTGGAGGCCTTTATCGGTATAAACAGCGCCTAAAGGAGGCAAGGCGTCTGAATTGAAACCATACAACCGAAAGATTTTTTCTGAAAGCTGTTTGGCTTTCAATGAATTTTTCCAGGAATGGTGCAGGTATCGTGCTGCATTATAATACGGCCGCTTATTTTGTTTATCAAAAACCATATTCTCTCCTAATAAACATTCCCAGTTATATCCTTTAAAATACAGCTGCTCATCTTTCACGTAGACCGGGTTTCCAGACGTGATTTCAAGGTCAATACTCTTTTCTGATGCATTTTGTGCCACCACCTCTCCTTCAAGCACGAAACCATAATCATAATCTATACTGATCCCAGAGATTAGCGTATTGTTACTCCCTGAAATTAGAAACGGGACAAGCGTACCATGCATTAGAAATTCAGCATCCTCTCCCTCAATGATTACGTTTTGTGTATTTGAGAGGTTAAAAACAATGTGTTTATAGCCATTGTCGTTATTAGATACACTGAGGTATTTTCCTATCGCCTTTTCAGGATAAAAATCGTACAACCCTTTTTTAAACTTCAAAGTAAAATCCCCACCGGGATGAGCAGCTATGATATTTCTAACCTGCTCAGTAAAATCTTTCCCATTTTCGGGATATAGTGTAATGGTCTTCACCAATGAAAAGCAAGGCTTGTGGAGCCATAAAAAAAGCAGGGTAAAAAAAAGGCTGTATAACTTCATATTTCGATTAACCATGATCCTAATCAATTGGCGTTATAAACACGTACCCAGTCTATTTGAAAATCTGAGGGCAGATGTTCACTAACGGGTACTCCCGCATGCCCTTCTATACTAAAAATAATTGGCCGAAGCTGTGTAACAAATTCCGGCGTAGCAGCGGCATCCCATTCCCAGTATAACACGCCATCCAGATAAAATTTTAATTTACCGTTTCTACGTTCCAAACCGTAGAGGTGAAAATCTTCATCCAGTCCACTGGAAAAATAATAGTTTTTAGATCCCGGTACTGTATTTCCATTACCTGGCTTCGGCCAGGTAAGCAAACTCGAATTTAAAAGGTGTGGCTGGTCATCCGCATCCTTGGTTTCTTGAATATCAATTTCTATGTTAGGACTTTTTTCTAATACAGGTTCATCTGATATCCATATGGCAGCACATACATTGGCTAGGGATTTGATCATCTTGGCACGAACTTCAATATAGGTATTCCCTCCTACCTCAAATTTTGATTTTAGACAACCTGCCGTGTAATGGCGGAGCACATTTGGATCTGGAAGATTTTGATGATCTTCCTTTTTAGCCATAATGCTGACAATTCCACCGCTTACGGTGGTGTTCCCGGATTTAAAGGCAAAATCTCCTGTTACCCCACCATAATACCAGAGTGGCGCATTTGACCATTTGCCAGGATCGAGTTCATTAAATTCATCACTTTTTGAATTGTCCAGTGTCCAGCTGACACCCTCGGGGGTAATTGATCTTCGTCCAAAACGTTGAATGTTCAGTTTACGGGCTTCTTCTGTACGGCTAAATTCAGGATTTTTTGCTTGTACAGTCCAGTAAATAGCGGCCTGTGTGCCGGGAGCTATGTTCATAGTGTTTAAAAGAGAATCCAGTTTAAAATGCGTGATGTAATATTTTTCGCTTACACCGGCGGAAACAACTTTACGGTTTTCTGTGAGTGCCAAATTGGTGCCCAAGATAAGATTGTAATCGACATGGGCTCTTTTAGAAAAATATTCAAAGCCGATCAGGGTATTCAGGTTTTCATCATCCAATACGATTAAAGTATCTGCAATAGGTTTGATCAGTACGGTTTGCTGAAAGCCAACCTCGTAAAAGTTATTTTTCTTTTTACAGGAAAGAAAAATAGCCAGGGCCACTACAAGCAGACAGATGTATTTGATTTGTTTCATGGTTATAGAATTAATGAGGTTAAGGTTAATCCATAATGCAGCGCACATGGTAATGAAAATTGCCGCCGCCCGAGCTGCTTCTGGATTGTGTATTGACATCACGATTTCCTGGGTCGTTATAAATCACAACTGCCGCTGACTCTCCGGGACGGTCTGCCGTTAAAGTTTCCCAGGAGAACTGGTAGCCGCTAAGTGAAGGTGATGAGCTCCAGAAACCCGTTAACCCTCCTAAATCAGCCAAACCGTCCTGCCATTCATTCCAGTAAAAACCACCAGGTACAACATTAAACTTGGCTTCCCCTGTAATGTATCCGTTCTGGGTCCAGAACTCAGGGTTCTTCACTTTATCACCAGAACTGGGACTCCAATAAGTGATAAGTTCTTTCCATTCTGGAAAGGAAGGAACATGCCAGCCGTCCGGACAAATGCCCTGGATGTTTTTTCCTTCCAAAGTTTTGGTTCTGGCTGCTGCTTCATCCCTGACTACTGTAGCCCAGGAGTAATACCCTCCTGTCCTGGATTTAATGGCTTCAGGCGTTGCCCCTGGAGCCAGCTTGCGCGGTAACACCAACGGACTGCCATCGGTATATGTCGATGCTCTTAAATTTTCGGACATAATGGTAACTAGTTTTCCCCCTGGCAACATATATTGCAGTGCCTTATAGCTTTCATTATCTCTTGGGTCAATAAAACCAGTAACGGAAACGATGACATCAAAATACCTCCATACGCTTTCGATTTTGCCTCCTGTATTTTGTTCTAAGCGCCAAAAGAAACGGCCAGCGTTGCTGAACGCAGGGTTGAGCTTTTTTAAATCATTAAAAAAATCGGCATTACCCAGCTTAAACGAGCCTGCAGCCCCTACATCGTAGGTAATCGGATTTTTAAAGTCCTGATCTGTTGCAATAGAAATTTTATAGGTGGATGCCGGTCTTTGAAGCCAGGTAAACTCCTGAGAAGTACTGGTATCAAAATAATCAATTTTAACTTGCGTATTGTTTGCTGGTAATAACTGTTGTGCCCAATCCGGGCTCACATACTCAATTTTTTTCTGGCAAGACTGGAACAGAAATACGCTGAGTAAACAGGAATAAATAATTTTATAGTTCATCTTATGATCTTTCTATTTGAATGTGCTGATTAATATCCTGGATTCTGATCCATATTAGGATTGGAATTAAGTTCTTCATTTGGTATCGGCCATAAATAATCCCGATTCGGATTAAAAGACCTTTGATCCACCACAATGGGTACATATTGCCAATATTCAGTTAAGGCACCTGCTGAATACCAGGACAATTTCGACTTATCATACCCAACTGCAGCTACCATAACCTTTTCTGCAATACGCCACCTCCTGATATCAAACCATCTTCTTCCTTCTCCAAACAACTCTATTCGTCTTTCATTTCTAATCACCTCTGTCATCACGACTTTAGAAATGGATGGCATAGCGACAGAAAGCTTGATCATACCCGCACGTGCTCTGATCCGATCAATGATATCATACACTTTTGCAGTAGGGCCATTCAATTCATTTTCAGCTTCCGCCCAGGACAACAACACTTCGGCATAACGCATTACAATCCGGTCTGTACCATCATTAGTAAGGTTTTTTAACATAGGGTCTACAAACTTCCGTACCGTAAATGAGGTGGCTACATCCCAATTTGCAGGAATGTAATTGGCCTGGTACCATCCCTGTCCATCCAACCTAAATTCTGAACCAGGTACCACAATAGACATTTGGAGTCTTGGATCCCTGTTATCGAAAGGTCTGTCTTTATTGTAGGAAGGATCTGCAGGAATAAATGCTCCTTCTGTGGTGCTAATGTCCTTAATCGGGAATCCATTTTTGGTGTAATAACTGTCTACCATTTGCAAAGTAGGTGCAAAATTATTCCAGTTACCAAAAAGTTTAGATACCTCGCTGCTCCTCAAGTCTTTTGCATAATTGATTTTGAACATAATTTCGTGGTTGGTTTTCTGCTCTATACCCGCAACCTGGAATAGCTCGAAATAATTCGGATACAAATCGTAGCCCAATTTCTCGATCTGCTGAGCAATGGAAATTACCTCAAGTGGCTTTCGCATGTATTCTGCTACCCGTAGTTTTAGCATCAAAGCAGCACCTTTAGAGGCGCGTTCTCCACCAAAAGAAGCGTCCAGATAACTTACTGCCACATTCAGGTCGCTGCTGATAAAGTTCAGGACAGCTGGAATTTCATTCCTACTTGGATTGGTAAGTGCAGAATTCTCGTCTAAGACCGGCACTTTACCATAAAAACTAAGGAGGTCAAAGTAAAAATAAGCCCTTAGGAATTTAGCTTCTGCAATGACCTTATTCTTTTCAGATTCAGATAAATTAGACGTTGTACTTAATCCTCTCAATAACGCATTGGCCCTGGAAATACCCCGGAAATTGTATTTCCATTTCACGAGAGCAAAATCACTATCTGCATTTTGCATACCTGTTGCAAATTGCGGTGCAGGATCCCATGGATGTGAATTAAACGAATTGTCACTCATGTTATCATAAACATAAGGTATGGCCTTGTCCGGGCTATCGTAATACAATTGGTTGTAAACACCATTCAGCAAGGTATTTGCTTGGTCTATACCAGTTAAAAAAGTTTCTGGTGTCACTTTATCTTCCGGAACGGTATCTAAATATTTCTTGCAGGAAGAACAGATGGTTGCTGAAATCATCAGCAGACCTATAAATATTTTAGTGTTCATAGTATTCATGTTTAGAAATTTAGGTTTAAACCTGCGGTATACGTTTTTACCTGTGGATAGTTACCTATTCTGCTCCCTGCTCTGGGATTACCCGAAGCTTCCGGATCAAAGCCTTTATAGCCAGTGATGGTAAAAAGATTCTGACCACTTACGAAAAGTCTTAACCCTTTTACGGATATTTTACTTAGCCACTGTTCTGAAAAGTTGTAAGCCAACTCAATGTTCTTTAAACGCAGGTAAGACAAATCTTCCACAAAATATTTAGATTTTAAGTTGCCCCTTTGGTTATCAAAATAAACACGTTGATAGGTATTGTTTGGACTTTCGGCAGTCCAGCGGTCCATCAACCAGCTGGCACCGTTATATCCTCCGTTAAAGAAAGGTGTAACCAACTGTCCGGCACTCCAGCCCCTGCCACCATAAGTTCCTTCAAAAAAAGTGGTTAAATCAAAAGCCTTATATTTAACATTCAGATTTGCAGAAAATACGTAGTCGGGCGAGGTATGGCCCAATACCACTTTGTCTTTATCGTCAATAATTCCATCCCCATTCTGGTCCTTAAATCTTACATCACCTGGCAAAGCCCTTAATCCGGCATAAGCGTTGATCAATGTAAAGCCGTCCTGATCAAAGGTTTTAAGGTGTTTTTGGATTTCTCCTTCGCTTTGATAAATACCTTCTGTATCGTAACCATAAAGTGCGGTAGAATTTACACCTTCTTTAAGGATGGCACCATCAAAGATAATTGGGTTCAAACCTTTTAAATCCAGTACCCTATTGGTATTGTGCGCTGCTATTAAATTGGCTTTAAACTGCCAATCATTGACATTCTTGATGTAGCCCAGTGCTATTTCTATCCCTTTATTACTCATTTTCCCAGCATTTTGGTAAGGCACATCAGTAAAACCAAAAGTGCTTGAAATAGGCAGCTGAAGTAATATTTTATTTGTTTTTTTAATGTAGTAGTCGGCAGTAAGGCTAAAATCCTTCAGGAACTGCAGGTCTAAACCGATGTTAGTTTGTTCCGTTTCTTCCCAGCTGAGGTCCTTGTTGGCAATCACGGAAATTGCGGCACCCACATTATCCAGGTTATTGAAGATATAATTGGTTTGTGATCCCCCAAGCCCTAATATGTCCTGTCCGGCATATGAATTACCTATGTTCTGGTTACCCAGTTTACCCCAGGAGGCACGAATCTTCAAATCCTGGATAAAATCTACTCCTTTAAAAAATTGCTCCTGTGATAGTCGCCACCCGGCCGAGAAGGACGGAAAGGCACCCCATTTATGGTCCTTCGCAAATTTAGAAGCGCCATCATAACGGATATTGGCTTCAAACAGGTATTTACCATCGTAATCATAATTGATCCTGCCAAAGAAGCCCAGGGAAGTTTCCATACTACCCCAGTCGTTATTTTTAACAGACCCCGGATCGCCCACACTAAAAAAAGGCAGGTTAGCAGACAAACGTTTGATCTCTGACTGAAAGTAATTTCCTCTCCATTGAAACTGTTGAAAACCTGTTAATGCTTTGAAATGGTGTTTTTGCTTGTAGTTATAGGTGTAATTTAAATTTGCCCAACTAGAAATAGTACCATACCTATTGGAGCTTTTCCTGATGTAAGACTCCCTGGAATTATTTTTCCCAATGATACTGGTACCGTCGGCAGCACGGGTAACCAGGTAAAGATCTACATTTGGCGCGTAAGACAGCTGCCTGTCGTTGTTAATTACATAATTGATTGCACCCTCAAAATTGAGCCTGTCAGTAAGGTTTAATGATAAATTTAAAATGGAGTTGAAATTGGTATAGTCCATTTTCTCACCACCACCTGCATCTTTGATCGCATCGCTGTAAAACCAGTCTGTCCAGCCGTAACCTTCAATTCTGGGGATAACTGTAGGTGCCATCTGCGTAATTCTGGAAATGGTGCTTTCCGCACCATTGATCAGGTCTGTGTTGTTGGTGGCATAACCAGCTACAGTTAATCCAATACGTGCCTTATTTTTTAAGAAAGAATTCTGGGTATTGAACCTGAAGTTATATTTATTGGAATGGGTTCCATCGACAATACCACTTTGATTTAAATATCCGGCAGACATGGAATAAACGATATTGTCTTTTCCGCCACTCATCTGCATGTAATGATTTTGCTGCAGCGCAGGTTTAAAATAAAAATCAGCCCAATTGTAATCCCGGTACCTGACCGGATCGGTAATATTCTTATAATGGCTGATATAAGTATCCTCGTACTGGGGCTGAAAACCAGAATTGACCTTGGCTTCATTCATCAATGTTAAATACTGGTAAGAATTTAACAAATCTGGATAACGGGTTACACTTTGTACAGCGGCGTAAGCATCGTATTTAAGCTTAAGTGCACCGGGTCTTCCCCTTTTTGTGGTGATGAGGATCACGCCGTTGGCGGCCTTATTTCCATAAATTGATGCGGAAGCCGCGTCCTTTAACACAGAAATAGCGGCAATATCTTTCGGATCTACATCATTAAAAGAAGCTTCAAAGCCATCAATGATTACCAGTGGAGCGGAATTGTTCAAAGTCCCGATACCACGAATCGTTAATGTTCCTGCGTCTGCGCCTGGCTGTCCGGAATTTTGGGTCACCTGCATACCGGCAACTTTTCCTGCCAAAGCCATGGAAGCATTGGTGATGGGCCTGCTTTCCAGATCATCTAAAGAAACAGCGGTAACTGCACCTGTTAAATTCACTTTCTTCTGTTTACCAAACCCCACCACCACAACATCCTGAAGGCCAAAGGCATCCTCCTCCATAGTAAACTGTAACCCGTTTGAAATCCGTTCAATTTTATGGGTAATCGTTTTAAAGCCTATGAAAGAAATGATTAAGATATCTCCAGGCTTTACATCCATCGAAAATACCCCATCTTTATCTGTTGTCGTTCCAATCTGAGTATCTGCAATTTTCACGTTTACACCTGGTAGCGGACGCTTATTATGATCAACTACCCGCCCTTTTATAATTTCCTTTATGTAGTGCTTGTTAACCGGAAAAGATTTCGCCTCTTGCATTGCATTTGAGAGCGGAGCTTCCAGTAAAAAAGCCATAAGGAAACAAAGCATTTTACACTTTCCTTGTTTGCTGTTCATCCGTTTAATATTTGGTTAATGTTTGGTTAATGTTTGTTTTTTCTATGTAGCTAGTGGTCGACAAAGACCTGAATCGCCTGAGGTCGAAAATAGATAGTAATTTCATTCAAAAAAGATATTTTAGTTCATATTCGTACAAATTTGATATTTGAAGCCCTTTTTTCTAAGGTATTAAACGATATTGTACTTAAATAAACAATACTATATCTAAGTGACCATGCCAGCTCGTTTATTTGAAGAAATTGCAAAAAGTTTTACAGAATGGGTTTTAAAAAATTCTTGATATTAATTAATCTGGCTTTTTTGTTACTTTCCAATTCCCTGAATCTAAGCGCTCAGAACATTAGAAAGTACAATAAACTAACACAGCAAGACGGTTTGCTTTCCAACAGGGTGACGGCAATAGCCGAGGATGAATCTGGTCGCATCTGGCTGGGCACCAATGATGGGATAAGCCTGTATGACGGAGATCAAATTACAGCCTGTCCCAGAACGAGCAACGACTCCATTTTTCAGCCAGGTAAAATTATAGAAATTAAAGCATTTAAACACAAGATGGTCATTGCCGGAGACAATGGTATTTATGAGTATGATTTCAGTACCAACAAGTATGCAGTGCTGATCAAATCTGATCAATTCAATACTTCCAAAGGTCTTGCCAGCGACGTCAGAGGATTGATCATACTCTGTGACAATAACTTGTATCGTCTGACAATGGAAAAACTCATCAAGATTAAGAAAAATATTTACTTCAATAAGATACAAGTAGATGCTGAAGGAAATCTATGGGGAGCAACCTTTACCACAGTTGTGAAATGCGATAACATAGGTAATCAGTTATCTGACTTCAAATTTGCAGAAAATTTTGATAACGACTTATTGATAACCTCCTTCTATTGCGACAGCAAGGGGCTATTGTGGGCAGGCACCAAAAGGCACGGTATTTTCAGATATGATCCTGTACAAGATAAATTTAAGCTTCAACTCCCCAACCCTGGCCAGATACAAAACGTCTGCAGCATGGCAGAGGATGATAGCGGAAGGCTTTGGATTGGCCACAATAGAGGAATTGCCGTTTTCGATTACATCAATCAATATGTGGAGTATCGGATGCTCATCGAAAATTTTGAGAATGAGCTCAACACGACTGTCTGTTCTATTTTTAAAAGCAGTATTGGTGACATGGTATTAGGCACCTATTTCAATGGAGGTTTCTACCTCTCTAAGAATGATGCCTGGCTTAATTTTTTACACGTCACTAATCCCGACAGGGCCAGCGGCATTGTGGTAAACAACATGCTTATGTCATCAAAAAAGGAACTCTGGGTCGCCACCAATACCATTGGAATTAATGTGTACAATGAGAAATTGCAGATTACTAAGAGATTCAGTCACCAAAATAGCAGCATAAATGACAATATCATTTCTCTATGTGAAGACCAGGCAGGCAATATCTGGGCAGGTTCAGAATCCAACGGATTGTATTGCTTGATTGACCAGGGAAACCAGATTAAACATTATTTATATAATAAAAATGACAAATCCTCCATCAGCAACAACAGGATCTTTTCCATTAGAAATTTAAACAAAGACAGTTTGCTGATCGGTACAGATGGCTATATAAATGTTTATGACAAAAAACAGGATCGTTTTTCCATACTTCTGGCGACCAGTTCTACCGTTAATGACATTATTGTAAAAGATCAACAGATCTGGGTATGCTGCCTGAACGAGATCATTTGTTACGACAGGTTAAAAAAAACGAAGAAAATCTATACAAAAAAACATGCAAACAGCGCCAGGGTTCAGTTTCACTCTATGCTCTTTGATGGTGAGAAGATCATATTGGGCACGAAGAATGACTATCTCTATTATATAGGAAAGGAGAACATTCTTTTACCCTACCCTGGAAGTAATATAGTCAAATCCCAGATTAACGGGCTGCAAAAAGATACCCAGGGAAGGTATTGGTTGTCTACAGCTAATGGTTTGTATTGCGTAGAAAAGGACCATTCAATTAAAAACATCGATGTAATGTGGGGACTAAATACCACCTGGTTTAATGAACGTTCTTCCTACGTTTATGACAACATCCTTTATTTCGGTTCTGTGAATGGAATATGTTATTTCAAGACACCTCAATTTGCTCAACAATCTCTGGTCAAGCCAAATCTATATTTTTCTGATTTCAAAATTTTCAATGTAAGTCAGCTGAAAAATGTGGCTTATTTTGAAAAGAGCATCAATGAAACCGATGAAATTGAACTCGCCTATAATCAGAATATGATCTCTATAGAAGTCAATCAGGTAAACTTTGATCATCAAAGTAGAAAAAACTACCGGACCTTTTATAAGCTGGAAGGCTCGGATAACAGATGGTACGAACTATCTTCCGGCTCAGGAAATATCAATTTTACTTCCTTAAAACCGGGTAGTTACAGGCTATTAGTTAAGTTAGAAGACCTAAATCACAAGACATTATCATCAAAAGCGCTAAAAATTACCATTAAACCTCATTTCCTGCTTAATAACATCATGCTGCTGATCTACACCATCTTGCTTTTGTATGCTGTTCTGGAATTAAGAAAGTTTATAAAAAGAAGGCATCTGGAGATACTTAAAATAAAACTCTCAGCAGTAGAAAAGACAAAACTGGAAGAACTGAACAAAAGCAAACTGGACTTTTTCACCTACATGTCCCATGAGCTCAAAACCCCGCTTGCAATTATTATGGCTATACAGGAGGACCTTTTCTCCAATCATAAGATTGAAAACATCAAAGAATATGAGATCTCTCAGAAAAACATTAAGCGTTTAACATTTTTGATCAGTCAACTCATGGAATTTCGGGAAATCGAGACCAGTGATCTCCCACTCCAAACGAGCTATGCCGACTTAATTGCTTTCTGTAATAACATCTTTTCTGTTTTTACACCACTCTTGGAGCGGAAAAACATCAGTTATGAGTTCAATTGTTTTAAACAGGAGCTGATGGTGAATATGGATTTCGACAAGCTGGAAAAAATCATCAGTAATCTGCTAAGTAACGCATTTAAGAACTGTGAAGTTAACGGAAATATCATCATGGAAATTAGCGAATCTGTCGTCCCACAGAAAGTAAATATCTCCGTCAGAAATACAGGTAGCTTTATTCCGCAGGAACAAATACAGATGATCTTTCAACCCTATTTCAGACAGAAATCAACAGGTGACTATTATGATAACAACGGGATTGGATTAGCTCTTGTTATCGGACTAACAAAACGCCTCAATGCCGAGATAAAGGTAGAAAGCAGTATTAAAGATGGCACCCGGTTTACGCTATGTCTACCGATCAATACAAAAGTGAACTCCATAACAGAGAACCAGGATTTGAACTTAAACTCCACCATGGAGCTGATCAATGATGTACTTTATTCAGATCCGGTTAATGTGAACCTACAATCCAACACGCAAGGACATACCCACAAAGTGTTGCTGGTTGAAGACCATTCTGAACTTGCAGACCTGTTCAAAAACAAACTTAAAGCGCTGTACCATGTGGTGATTACCCACAATGGAAAAGAAGCACTTGATTATATTAGAAGCCAGCAGGTTGATCTGGTGATCAGTGACATTATGATGCCTGTAATGGACGGTTATGAACTTTGTGATCACTTAAAGAGTAACCCCAAAACCAAGCACATCCCGGTGATCCTGATGACCTCCTATGATAACATTCAAAACAAAATCAAAAGCTATGAACTTAGTGCAGACGGCTATATCAATAAACCCTTCAGCACCAGCGAACTTTTAGCTAAGATTAGCAGCTTATTAAAAAATAAAGCCACTTTAAGAAACTACTACAGCCACCAAGAGCCCCTGCGTCTGAAAGAAGAGGCGAATTCGCAGGAAGAATCCTTTATCCTTAAAGTACAACAGATCATAGTCGATAATATTTCAAGTAATGATTTTTCTGTCAATCAGCTGGCCCATAAAATGCGTATCAGCAGGACACAGCTGTACCTACAGGTAAAAAAAACAACAGAGATCTCACCTACAGATTTCATCATTAAAGTGAAGCTGGATTATGGAAAGTCCCTTTTAAAAAAACAATCTCTAAGCATTTCAGAAATTGCTTATAAATTAGGCTACTCCAACTCCAATTACTTCAGCAAACAGTTTAAAGATTTCTTTGGCCTCACCCCAAGTCAGTATAGAAAAAGCAAACAGGAAAATGGCGTATAAATACTTCAGACATTCAATTGCCACAATTGGCCTGATAATAGTTTCTATCGTCTGTTTTGCACAGTTAGTCAAAGAAAAACAGCAGTATGTTATGGATCATTACTGGGACAATTATGATTTTAGGGCAGGCGTAAATAATCCCCTGGAAACCGAACGAGCATTACTAACTTACCTCGAAAAGTCCCGAATCAATTCCCTGGAGAAGACCAAAAAAAACCTTATTATTCTGAGCCGAAAAATGGCTCAAAACTGCCTGACCTTTAATTATTTTCACGAACTATTTAGGAAGTTCCTGTATGACCCCAATTCGCCGATGCGTTCAGAGCACTTGTATCGACCGCTATTAACAGAATTCCTATCCTCACCTTGTGCTGAAAAGAAGCGCTTAGCCAAGGCGATTGAGGACCTTAAATGGATAAATAAAAATAATCCAGGGATGCCTGCTCCTGACTTTTTGTATACAATGAGTAATGGAAAAAACAGCACACTATATTCACCAAAAAGCCCTTTACTGCTTTTGATCTTATATAATCCAGAATGCGAATCCTGCATCGAAAATCAAAAATCTTTAATAAACGCTAAAATTATCCGGGATCTTTTACAATCCCGGAAATTAAAAATTTTGTCCGTTTATATTGATTTTAAAATCGAAATCTGGAAAAAGCAAAAACACAACCTTCCGAAGACCTGGCTTAGTGCATACGACCCAAAGCATTACCTAAGGACTAAAAAGCTATATGACTTAAGATCGGTTCCAACCATGTATTTATTAAATCGGAAAAAGAACATCATCCTTAAGGATGCTAACTTTGATCAGGTCATTTATTATTTGACCACTTCCTCTTATTAAAACTACTGGTAGGCAACCTGTGGATTCCAATAAGTAGTATCCCAACCGGAATTGCTCCTTTGGTCTACCCGAAAAGAAAGTACATCCCCAAACGCCACGACTACATTAATGTCATGCCAGAATCCGGTGCTGTTATTGTAATTAATAGTTTGCCACTGTCCAGATGGCCAAACCAGCGTATTGTTTTTCCATATGCTTACATTTACACCATCTCCACCTCCAGTATCATTTTTTCTAACCAATCCGGTAACCTTTACCGTCCCGGCTTTTGGCGCCTGCCATTCCAGCATCGCCTGACTATTGTCCGGATGCATATATATATTGCCGGTTCCATTCCATATCCCGTCATAACTACCTGGCCCTCTCCAGTGATTAGAGCCATCCGGATTCCAATTCATAAGTGTAGTGCCAATACCAGCTCTCCAGACCCGGTAATACCAATTCCTTTTCCCCTGAACTGCCGAAAAATCACCGGAAGCATTGTACACATCACCATTAATAGTCCCCAATGGACTAATTACCTGGAGCCCGTTTGCGAAACGGTTTACCGTAAAACGGCCATCAGAGAAATTCAATAAATAAGCTCCATTAATCTTAACATTTTCAAACTTTACGCCAGTAATCCGGTGACTATCATCCCAGCCCGCCAGCTTAATCTCATTACTCCCATTCGAAGTAGAGGTAATGTTACGGTAAGTAATGTTTGTCATCGCTCCAGGCCAGCTCCAGTTACCGGTTAATGAACCAAAATAGAAAGTCTCATCCATCTGTATATTGATCAATCGTTTCGCGTTTTCTACCCGTATGTTTTCGAAGGTGATGTCACTGAAATAGGTTCCATGTAAAGCAAAGATATTAATAGCAGAACGGTCAGGCAATACATCCGGATGGTTCTTATCATCAAAATTATACAAGACATCAATATTCTGAAATAAAATGTTCTGGAACCTGGACGCTCTTGTTTCAGCCCCTATACCAATTGCATTATTGGCATCGGCCCACAGCTGAGCATTTTTATAAGTAATATTGTAAATAGGCAGAGAATTCGCAGGAAGCTGATCTGACATCCCCTTAATCGCCACAGCATCATCCGCTGAATGGACAAAAGCTTTATCAAAGGTAATGTCATGGCTACTATTGATATTAAAGCCATCGGAGCTCGCAAAGTAAGGACTTATAGCCTTATAATTGTTTACATTCACAAAACTACAGTTATGCATAGCAGCGGTCCAACTTCCTATATTGCGGTTAACAATAATATCCCTAACCGTTGAATTGCTTACCGATGCCAAAGTAAGGGCAATGTTATCCGTTGAACTGTTATAATCATTCAGTAATATCCCCCTTCCTCTAACCGTTACATTGGATACATTATCGATCTTCACACGTCCCCTGATTACAGCGCCCCCGGCAATGTACAGCGTTTTTCCTGAACTTAAACCAATTGGGGGCTGTGTGCTGAGGTCATAATAACCAGGGGCATAATAAACCACATTAGGATCCGAAGGAGATGGAATTTCCGTTTCCAGATCCTCTGCAAAAAGATGAAGTACCTTTCCCTGGTAATTGTTATTTAACACCAAAGAGATATTTGCAGACTGCTGGATTGAAAACGTAATCGTATTTCCATTTCTCGTACCAGTAATTCCCAGGGATTCGGGCAGTAGCTTAAAGGAACTAAAACTTGTGGATGGGGTAACCGTTACAGTTACCGTTCCACTTCTGTCAAAATAGCCATAGCTTACTGCATTTCCCCAGCCATTGTTACCGGCATTATAAAGCGCAACAGGCTTTCCGCCTGCTGTCACCGTATAAGCGGCAGACTTATATCCCGCAGGTAAACCTGACGGAATAGGATAAATAGTAACTGAGTCAGAAAGCAGGGCATTTAATGTACTGCTCTCTTTCCGGTTTAACATTTCAACTCCTTCATCAAGCATCGCTTTATGACAGGAGACAAGGCACACCGAGGCCATGATTAAAAATAAGATTTTCATACTTAATCGTTTATATTTGGTTTGTAACTAAATATAAACAACAGATTGAACCAGGTAGATAACGGTAGTAAAGGTTGAACCAAAGTAGCCAACTTTGAACATTATTATCTACTTCATACCACTTTAAATTGAGTTCTTAGGTCTATAAATCTAAGTATCAGAATACGGCTTCTCCTTACACCAACGCCAAAGGGAGAATCCCGAAGTGGAAAAAAGAAAAAGGAATAATATAAGTTTTAAGTATAAAATAGCAATCTATGATTAGAAAAGCAATGCCCAATGATTTGGATATAATAGAAGAAGTATTGGAAGATGTAAAATCAAGGATGTATGACGACGGTATTGACCAATGGGATGCTGATTATCCCAACAAAGACATACTTAAACAGGATATTCAGCGCCAAGTAGGTTACGTATATATTGAAAATAATGAGCTATTGTCCTATATGGTGTTCAACGAATCCTGCGATAAAGAATACTATCTTTTAATGTGGAAGTATCCATCACCGTTTCTTGTTATCCATAGGTTATTTGTTAGCCCGTTGGCTCAGGCAAAAGGAATCTCCACTAAGATGATAAGATTTGCCGAGCAGTATGCAATTGAACATAACTATCTTTCCATTCGGCTTGACGCATTCTCTCTCAATGAAACTGCCAATACTGTCTATCTGAAAAAAGGATATGAGTTTGTCGGTACAGTGATCTTCCGCAAAGGACTTTTCAATTGCTATGAAAAAGCAATAAATTAAATTTCATTTTCCCAAGAATTCCGCTTGATCCACATTTTTTACTGTAATATTGACAGTTAAATGAAAAAACCCTTGCAATCTATTGACTTGCAAGGGTTTAATTTTATTCTAGTGATCCCGCTGGGATTCGAACCTAGTCCAAAAATCAGCGTTTAAATAGTATTTTGTATGGTTTTCAAATTCGACTCACCGAATCATTCACCATTTATTTTATACGTTTTAGCTGCAATTGCTGTATATAAATATAAGAATGTTTTTTGAAATAACACCTGTTTATTGACATCACTATTCAGGACAACTACGAAACTTTCTTTACAGGAAAAAGTACTGCAGATTTTAATGATCCTGACATATACAAAGAACTTGTAGGCGATTTTGAAAATGTAGCTTTCCCATCGACTATAGATGCTTCAAAATTTGGGTCTAAAATTCCACATCAAATGTCTGTAGCTAAGGAGATTTCTTTTACATTCATACAAGCCTTGAGGGATGTTGTAAGTGATTTTCATAATAACAGAACTAATCCATTATTTACACTCTTGAAAAATAAGAGTGGTGAAATTAAAGAAGCGGATTATAAGCCCATTAGTGATTTGGTAAACGATCTGAATGAAAGCATTGAAGCGCTCCCTGATGTACAAAATATTAGGGAAGATATAAAATCTACAATTCAAGATGCTGTAGGGCTTACTTATTCCCTGGCGTATTGCGTAGATTTGGACGTTACCTGCAATTGTACAAAAACCAACGTGAAAAAATTATGATACTTAATAGACAAGCAAAAATTGGACTTTTTGAAAAAAATTTACAGAACAAAAAAGGACTTTTTCTTTTTGATTTCAAGACCAAAGAAAAAAAATATTTAGAAGAGTATTTAGATTGGAAATCTAAAAGTATTTCGCCAGACGGTAGAAAAATAGCAATCACAATTAATTCGCAACAAACAAAATTAGAAAAAACTGACTTGGTAGTAATAGAACACGATACTAATACTGTTCTTCTGAATAATTATAAATATTATGTTTATGATATAGCGTTTGACATAACAGGAAGTAAATTATTAGTGGTCGCCAATAATAAAAAACCTTTTTGCCTTGACATAATTAAAAACGAAATAATTGCGGAACTTCCAAAGCTAATCAGACTTTACAAAGGAGATTTAGATTTACAAAATGACACTTTTCTAGCTCCTTGCGAACAAAAAAAAGAAACTTGTTATTTGTTCAATTTTAAAACAGGACAAACAGACGTCCAAAAAATTGGAACAAAGGAAATAATTAGTCGAGTTAAGTATTCTGTTGATTTTACTTCTATATATGTTATTACGGAAACAAACATTTTGTATTGTTTCGACCGAAATTTTAAAACAAAATGGAGTAAAGATTTTAATAGCTTAGGACGAATTAATTCTTCTGAAATTTATTCAACGGAAGATGGAAATTATGTAGCAGTCTATTCTACATCTACCAAAACAAATAATTGGGGTGCAGAATTTGTGATTAATAGCGAGAATGGAGAACTAATTAATCAAATTGAGGGGTATCAGTTTAGAGGCAGATTCGCTACAAACTATTTTGATAATAAAGTTTTGCTACATACATTTAAGACCACAGATTTATTAACTGGAGAAGTTTCTGAAAACCAAATAATTTAAAAAACAATTGCAGGTAACAAGGGTTTTGCGTCAGGCGGGCTGAAGTGCAAAATTCAACGGCAGTTTTTCAATTAAACATTAGTAATAAAATCGGCTTTTATGCTTCGATTTCCCGCCCGAACGCAAAGCCCCGAAACGTTAGTGGCAACGGCAAGACGACATTCAACTTACAGATAGAAACCCGACCAACTGACACGAAAAAATTACCGCACAAAATTGCCTTACAAAAAATTAGATTTTAGATGAATAAGATAGCGCAGAATAGAAAAGTATCTTTTTGAATTTTTTTCAAGCCGATTTGATACTTTGGATATTTTTTCCTTGTCAACATATAGAGATAGAGTTTACCAAATGGGATAGGTTCAGCCGAAATGCCGGGGATGCCTACCAGATGATTAATCTGCTGCAAAAAAATGGGATCAATCCCCAAGCCATAGAGCAGCCGCTTGATATGGCTATCCCCGAAAATAAATTGATGCTGGCTATTTATCTGGCCTCTCCTGAAGTAGAAAACGACAGAAGGGCACTGAATGTCTTTTATGGTATGAGAAAGGCAAAGGACTTGCCAGAAATACCTTTATAACTGCTATGAGGAATACGGTGTACTGTGGTAAAATCTACATCGGGCAGTATAAACAGGAAGAGGCATACTACATTAAAGGCAAGCACGAGCCTTTGATCAGCGAAGCGTTGTTCTACAAGGTTCAGGATGTACTGGATGGTAACAAGAAAGGAGAAAGACCCGGAGGAAAGGTTCTGCTGAATGAGCATTTTCCGCTTAGGGGGCTTTTAACCTGTCCGCGTTGCGGCGGCAACCTTACGGGCAGTGGTTCTAAAGGTCATTCGAAAATATACTACTATTACCATTGCACAAAGAAATGCAGTTTCAGGTCTAAATCTGATATTGTGAATGATCTTTTTGAAAAGGAGCTGACAAAGTTTGAATTTAATCCACCTTTGAAAGATGTTTTAAAAAAACTTTTGCTCAATAACTACAAATCCTTTACAGGCGGTATTGATGAAAAGAGAAAATCTGTTTCAAAACAAATAGATGTGATCAACGAAAGAGTATCGAAGGCAAGAGATCTTTATCTTTCTGATAAACTGGATGAAGACGATTATAGGGAAATAAAGAGCAGTGGAAAATTAGAGACTGATAAGCTGGAAGAAGAACTGGGTTGCCTGGTTTCAGAAACCAAGACATACGACATTCAAACCAGGCTTGATCATGCCCTAAATGCTATATCAAGCATCTCAAAGCGGTATAAGCAGGGCGATATGGAAACAAAAAGGATGATTGCCAGTTCGATATATCCCAAAAAAACTTGAATTTGATGGAACGGCGTTTCGAACTGCTGAAATGAATATAATTGCAAGGTATATCTGCTTGACTAACAGTGAATTAATGAATAAAAAAAACCGACATCAAATCGTTGAAAATTTTGATGTCGGTTGTGTGATCCCGCTGGGATTTGCACCTAGTGCCAAAATCAGCGTTTTTACAATATCTGGATGGCTTTTAATATTCGACTCCCCGAATAACGCACCTTTTTTTTAATATACTTTAGTTGCAAATACTATGTTTAAATATAAACTTTTATCTGTTAAAATGCAACTTGAATTCATTTATTTATTCTTTTCCCAAGACAATTAAACAATATTGATATACAGACAATTGCTTTTTATTTACAGGGAATCAGAAACATAATATCAGTCTTTAATACTTAAATTAAAGACTGATATTATGTTTATCATCATCCGACTGGCATGTAAAGCAAAAATGAACAAATCAATATGCTCACTTTATTAAACATAGTTTCAAATAAAAAAACAGCGATTTTTAAATACCTTTTTCTCGATTTTCTCTTAAATAAAAAAAATAGAGAATTAAAATTATTAAGGATCCCAGCAATATCCCACCAATGGTATCGGTAAACCAATGTGCACCCAAATAAATTCTGGATGGCACAACAAGCACTAAAAAAAAGCCAGAGATTACGGCCAACATTATCCTTAAATTTTTCGCTATACTTTTTACACTGAACATTAACAGGATAATAAAACCAAAAAACAAAGTATAGGAAAATACATGTGAGCTGGGAAAACTTTTAGTTTCTAAATCCTCTACTACCCTAACCAAATCGCTATTTGGCCTCTGTCTATTAATTGTTTTTTTAACCAATACAATAATTGTGGAACATGGCACTACCGCTAATATAAAATAGGCTTCCCTTTTATACTTATTTATAAAGAAAAAAGCCGCTGTTATTAAGATTAAACTGAAGTATATATATGGACTATCGGCAAAGAAACTAATAAATAGCATAAATTTATCCAAACCGGCCCCAGCATGTTGCTGCACAAATCTGGATGCATCGATATCGAATTGATTAATTGGATAATTAATTACCAAATAACTTAAATTAACAAATGCTGATAACAGTAAAATTGAGAGAAACGTATAATGTTTAAGTGTCATAGAGATAAATATATACCAAAACGAACAATAAATAAAATATTCTTTTGCATATTTTAATTTTCACTCACTTTCGGTTAACATCTGTAAATACCAATTGGTTTTTGCTAAACTAAAAGATTTTCCTAAATTTAGTAATTTAGCAATTATCCCTATTTTTTCACTAAAAACAATCTCATTTTATGAAAATCCCTAAAAGTCTTCTAATTGCAATCGCTTTAAGTGCCGTTGCCGTATGCAGTGTAACAAAAAAAACAGATGCCTGTACAAGAGTCGTTTATAAAGGTCCAAACAACACTATTATTACTGCGAGGAGTATGGACTTTACTATCCCTATTCCTTCCAACCTATGGCTTTTCCCCAGAGGTATGGAACGCAACGGAAGCACAGGGAAAAATACGATGAAATGGACTTCTAAACATGGTAGCATGACCACCAGTTCTTGGGATATTGCTGTGTCTGACGGCATGAATGAGAAAGGACTTGTAGCTAATCTGCTTTGGCTGGTAAGTTCAAAATATCCAGAATTCTCGAAAGAAGGTAATAGTAGAAAAGGCTTGTCCGTTTCTCTATGGGCGCAATACGCCCTGGATAATTTTGCCACGGTAGCGGAAGCAGTAGCACAATTTAAAAAAGAGGAATTTGTTATTGTTACAGATTTTATCCCGGGTACAGATAAATTCACAACGGTACACTTGTCTCTATCAGATGCAACCGGCGACAATGCTATCCTGGAATATATAAATGGAAAGTTAGTGATACACCATGATCCATCTTATACCGTAATGACAAACGACCCGGTATTTGAACAACAACTGGCCATAAACGAATATTGGAAAGGCATTCCGGGCAATATCTTTCTTCCTGGTACGAATAGGGCGGCAGACAGATATGTACGCGCTTCCTATTATATCAACGCCATTCCGCAAACAGACGATACAAGAATTGCGGTAGCTGGTGCTTTCAGTGTAATCAGACAGTGTTCTGTTCCCTATGGTATTTCTACCGAAGGTTTTCCAAATTTATCTACAACAAGATGGAGAACTGTTTCTGACCAGAAAAATTTAGTATACTATTTTGAAGATGCCCTCAGTCCGAATGCGATTTGGGTTGATTTAAAAAAAATGGATTTCAGCAAAACAGGTAAGGTGAAAAAATTGGCATTAGATAAAAACCAAATATATGCTGGTGAAACCTCTAATCAATTTGTAGAAACCAAACCTTTTGTATTTCAAGGTATTTAAGCTTAAAAACACTTTTTAAAGTAGTAATTTCCCGACCGGTCAATGATCGTCCGGGTCTTTCTTGTTAACGCCTTAATATTAAGTATCCTTATATGCGAATATTTCATCTAAAGTACTGTTTAGCTTTATGTTTTTGCTTAAGTTCAGCTTATGGGCAAAGCATAATTGATTCCGTTGAAATAACGGTCAAACCGTATGTTGGACTTCGTGGCCATACTGCTATTTTCGACAAGCAAATGGAACTTCAGGAAAACGCATCGAGAATCGGAACAGAATTAAGTATCAGAAAAGGAAAAATCGGTTTTGTTGCTGGGGTAGAAATACAGGTGAATATGTTTAGAGGAAGTTCGTCATTCAATGCTGATGGAAACTTATCAGGTGGATTTCTGAACATCCAAGCCTCGCAGACGCAACAGGTTTTTGGAAACCGTTTGGGATATCTAGGAATAGATCTGGATAAATATGGCACCCTTACCATCGGAAAACAGTGGAGCGTTTACCGGGACATCAGCTCGTACACAGACAGATTCAATGTCTTCGGGTCAAGAGCATCCGCAACTTTTGTTGGCGGGACAGATGGCGGTGAAAACGGAACGGGACGTGCAGATCAGTCTATAATCTATAGAAACCAGATTGGCCCTTTACATTTTGGCGGCCAGATTCAGGCAAGAGCCGGCAATAACAATCGGTTTATCGATGGATTTGGATTATCTACCCAACTGGAAATAATGCAAGATTTTTTCTTTGGAACAGCTTATAACCGCGCTTTTCTAAGCAAGAATACGATAACCGGTGGAAAAATATTAGGGCTTTCCGGACATCCGACCTATATCACTTTAGGTACTAAGTATATGGGTAAGAAAATAGATTTCAGTATGATCTATGCATTCCAAAAAAGCGGAGACTTTGCGCAAGGTTTTTACATAGATCCCCAATCCGGAGAAGTCAAACCGACGGTCGTTTTCGACGCCAAAGGAATTGAAATCTTCGGCAAGTATAAATTTGATAAAATAGCCATACTTGCCGGTTACAATCATTACGCGCCAATAATAGGTCACATTTCAAATGTCTTCGGTCAACTTCCCGTCCATAAGAACTTCAAAAGAAACGATTTTATTGTCGGCATCGCCTATCAACCGCTCAAATTTGTTCAGTTTTATAGCGAGCAACGTATATCGACCGGAAAAAATGCTGTTGGAGAACAAGAAAAAAGTGTTTTTACATTGGGTATGAAAATAGATGTTTCTAAAAAGTTCAACAAAGTAGTTCTTTTATAAACTACATCCGATTTTATTATAAGTTATGAAACGACAAATCATCATCTACCACAAATCAATTTCACTTGTATGTTTTATGGCTATCTGTTTTGCCACAAAAGCACAGGAAGTAACTAAACTGATCCAGGCTTCTGTTCAGGTTTCCAGACCTACATCTGCCCTGCTTGAGGTTACAAGTATCGGATATGGTGCGGCGTTAAAAGGCATGTATGGCTTTGGAAGTGACAACCAGCAAGTAACCCTGGAAGGTGGCTATAATCGTTTCCCGGTTAAAAAACTCCCAGCCAATATTCAGGCTTATTACTCAGCTGTTCCAATTTATGCGGGCTACCGTTACATCATCAAGCGTTATACACTCGAGGCCCAGGCTGGAATATCGCTAAACCGAATTATAGGTCGTAATACCATGCGCTCAATGAGTAGAAATGAAACTGACTTTGGCTGGGCGTTGGCTGTAGGTTATCTATTGAAAAATTTTGAAGTCGGCCTCAGATATCACAATTCAGATGTAAAAAATACCGAAGACAATTTAACTTTTCTTGGAATACGGATGGCTTACAATATTAAGTTGTAGGTCGGGCTTATGCCTTGAATAAATATTAAAAATTATGCTCAAAAAACAAATAAGTAATTTCAGAATCCGCAGGCTAGTTACTTGCTCGCTAATGATTTTTTGCCTGCAAGGCTGTATAAAAGAAGCGCTACCAAATATTGAAGCAGATGTCATTGCGGTTGATTATGTTGCTGATGATTTTTTTGCAGAACCTCAGATCAGCAACAGGGAAATAAAGTTATTTCTCAATAAGGAAAAAAACAACATCAACTCATTTAAATTTCAATTTAAATTATCCAGAGGTGCTACAAGTATACCGCAATCAGGTACACCTCAAGATTTTTCTAACCCCGTTGAGTATGTTGTAACATCTGAAAATGGTGAATTTAAAAAAACCTACAAAGTTACAGCTACTGATGAAAAACTGGCTTTTACACCATTATCCTTCGACTTTGAAAACTACAGCATTGAGAACCAAAACAAATACACCATATTTTATGACTTAAGTAACGGTAAAGCATCAGATACCTGGTCATCCGGAAACGCAGGATTTGTGCTGAGTATTTCACCACTTAAAAAAAAGGAACCTTCGCTTTATCCACTACAGTTCACAGAACAAGCGCATAGCGGAAAGTATGCTGCTAAATTGGAAACAAAATCTACTGGAGTTTTTGGGTCCAGTGCAAAAAAACCTATCGCAGCAGGAAATATTTTCCTGGGAAAATTTGATTCTGGAAATGTAATGGGTGATCCGTTAAAATCTACGATGTTTGGTATTCCTATTGCTAAAGCTCCTGCTTCTTTCGAGGGGTTTTACCATTATACACCGGGAGAACAGGTGATTGACGAAGAAAGCAAGCCAAGTAGTGAAATTGAATCTTGCTCATTAGTAGCTGTACTTTTCGATGCGGAAGCTTTGTTTTTGTCTTCGGGATCTTATTTCCTAAATGGCACCAACATCTTAACGGATAAAAGCATCGTAGCAAAAGCTGAGTTGTACGATTCCGAACCAACTCAAGGCGACAGGTATAAACCATTTTCTATCCCTTTTCAATACCTCTCCCAACCCATTGGTAAAGATTTCAATACTGGCCGTTACAAAATTGCAATCGTGTTAAGCTCAAGCAAGAACGGCGATCGTTTTACCGGGGCAATTGGAAGCATATTATTAATTGACGACTTAAAAATAAATATCCTATGAAATTTAAATTATTTACAACCGCTGTTTTTTGTTTTTTCTACACCTTAACTTTCGCACAGAATCGTTCAGCCTTTTTTGATTCTTTTAAAGCTGATAAATTGGTTTTTCGAGCCGGATTTAATATTGGTGGTATAGCTCCAACTTCTATACCTCAGGAGGTTCGTGATATTGAAGGGTATAAACCCATTACTCCTTTCTCTTTTGGTGTAGAAATTCCTTTTTTCCAAATTGACAATAAATGGGAGCTAATTACGGGTCTGAATGTTAAAAGCAATGGAATGAAAGCCGGCGCATTTGTTGAAAATTTCAGAGGAATGATCAATTTGGAAAATACGCCCTACCAGAATATATTTGGATATTTTACAGGTTCTGTTAAAACTAATGCACACAATTGGTATTTAGAAATACCTATTCAGGTGCGTTATTCATTCAACGAGAAATGGAAGATGCTTGGTGGAATATCCTTTTCGAATACGATATCCAGATCATTTGAAGGCGGCGTTAGAGATGCATATATAAGATTAGGCGCACCTACAGCACAAAAGATTGATGTTCCTAATGCAACTTTCAAAACTTCAAGTCAGATTAGAAAATTTGATTTCGGAGGACAATTGGGTGCTGAATGCCGTATAAATAATATTTGGGACATCAGAGGAATGGTCAATTATGGCTTTACCAATGTACTTAATCCGCCTAAAGAAAACTTGCCGGTTTCATTGCATAATGTTTTCTTCAATTTGACTGCCGGTTACGCATTACCATTAAAAAAATAGCATTCAAGTCTATTCTAGATCCGAAATATTCACAAGTATTTTAATTAAAAACAGAACACATGAAATTAAAATTTATCGCAGTGCTTTTTTTCATTAGCACATCTATAACTATAGCACAGACAAAACAAATCCTTATAGAAAATGTAAGGCTCATAGACCATAAAACAGCTGCACTTACAGAACCGATGAATGTCTTAGTTTCCGGTCAGATAATTCAAAAGATAAGTTCTTCTGCTATTGCTGTAAACGGCTTGGATATTGTAAAAATTAATGGTAACGGTAAAACCTTAATGCCTGGTTTAATTGATGCCCATGTACATATGGTATTTGGGTCCTTAACGATGGCTCAGATGATGGCTCCAAATACTTCTGAAGAGGCTCTAATAAATAGCGTCGGGATTTCTGCGCAACAAATGCTCATGCGGGGATTTACAAGCGTTCGTGATGCGGGAGGTCCAATTTTTCCTTTAAAATTGGCCATCGATAAAGGTAAAATTGCGGGACCACGAATCTGGCCATCCGGAGCCACCATTAGTCAAACAGCAGGACATGGCGATTTCAGAACACCAGATGAACGTTCACGTCGGTTCTTCGGGAAGCCTTCCCGGGCAGAACAACTTGGTGCTACATTTATAGCCGATGGCCGAGACGAAATACTAACGGCAGTTAGAGAAAATTTACGCTTTGGAGCAAGTCAGATAAAGCTGATGGCGGGCGGAGGAACTTCCTCTGCCTACGACCCGATTGATGTTACCCAATATACACTAGACGAAATGAAAGCTGCGGTAGAAGCAGCGGAAGACTGGGGAACCTATGTAATGGTACACGCCTATACACCCAGAGCGGTACAACGTGCCGTAGAAGCAGGTGTAAAGTCTATAGAACATGGTCAGATGCTTGACGAGGAGACATTGAAATTACTAGCCGAGAAAAATGTCTGGTTAAGCCTTCAGAATTTGATGGATAACCATGATAACATGGACGAGCAACGCAAAGAAAAACGGAAACCTGTATTAGACGGACAAGACAAAGTATGGCCTTTAGCTAAAAGGCTAGGCGTAAAATTAGCTTGGGGAACAGATTTCCTTTTTGAACCTGAACTCAACAAAGATCAAAATAGCTATATCGTCCGGCTTCAAAAATGGTTTAGCAACGCAGAAATTTTAAAAATGATTACACAGGATAACGGTGAGTTGCTACAGCTTTCCGGACTTCGAAGCCCATATCCTGGAAAAATTGGCGTAATAGAGGAAAACGCCTATGCCGATTTATTATTGGTTGATGGCAATCCACTAAAAGATCTATCCTTAATCACCAATCCAGAAAAAAACTTTTTGTTGATCATGAAAAATGGACATGTTTATAAAAACACTATTAAAATTAAAAAATAACAATGATAATAAAGGTGATTCCAAGAAAGGGATTGCCTTTTTTAATTAGTATAACTTTGATATCGATCTGTAGAAGAGATACAATTCTCAAAAGTGACGAAGAACCACTTTCACTGAAATATGCATACAGACAGAAAAAACACTTATTTTGATCCGATCAACAAATTTGGTTATTTTCGTTTAGCGATCTTATTAAACCTCTAACCACGATATGCAGAATCTAGCCACTTTTTTAACCCGTCTACAGACTTTTGATTTACGCATTATTACCAAGGGCGAACTGCAAAACCGGATAAAAGAGGAAGAACAGAAACAAGCCTATAGCCTTGTTCATGAGACACAGTATTATAAGTCGTTTAGCTATAAGAGTGAAACCAGGGTATTGAAAGATACTGCGCTGATAGACCTGCTATCTCTTAATGACATTAGTATAAAAAGGGAACTTGCACAACTAAAAAAATTAAAAGAAAGGTTTAAATTGTTCTGGACAAACTTCCAACAAAGTTACAGGGAGTTTCAAACAGAATATCCCCGCAGTTATATCTTTTCAATCGGTCTTGATCGTTTATTTATTGTCAGAAACCTACAACCCGATCACAGCGATATTTTTATTGGTGATGAATTTGTGGAGAGTTTGAGCGA
Organism: Pedobacter sp. ok626; assembly: GCF_900100435.1. Classification (GTDB taxonomy): domain Bacteria; phylum Bacteroidota; class Bacteroidia; order Sphingobacteriales; family Sphingobacteriaceae; genus Pedobacter. Next base: position 173,525 of record NZ_FNEX01000009.1, read on the forward strand.
TTCGGTCAAACTCCGGGAGATTTTTTTAAATGAACTAATCAATGACATTGAAGAAACGTTATACCCTAAGGAAACGTTTGAGGAATGGAAAGCAAAGCAGAAAAGCCCAGAAACAAACAAAAGCATAAGTACTGATCTATCTGCTAAAGTTCCTTTTAATGAAGATGCAGGCTTGCCAAAATTCAACGAATTGATTACTGGTGATTTCTTACAACTGATGAAAATCTATTTTTCCGAAGCACATCATATCGGGCTTACTGCTTTAATCAATGCTGGTGTAAAGCCTGAAAATCAGCTTATCTTTAAGGGAAATGGCAATCAGCTTGCGGATGCTTTTAAACAGCTTTATGAAGCCAACCTGATTGTAGGTTGTAAAAAATCCGAACTCGAAAAATGGATTGCCCAGCACTTTCTATATGCTACAGGAGACGTACCAAAAGAGTATACAGAAGGTTGGCTAAGCTCTGTAATCTCTACAGATACTAAGTACTGTAAATCCCCGATAATGGAAGTTTTAATAAAAGAAAAGATTTCTACCATTATTCCTACTGTCAGAAACAAGAAAAATAGTAAATATTAGTAGGGAAACAGTAAGGATGCGGTTTGACCTGTTGTAACCGTACAAAACAAGCCTCTACCATTGCAGTATCAAAACAAAAGATACTGTATATGAATTACACATTTGAACAATTGCCGGAAGCCATCAGTACCTTACACGAAAAGGTCGATAGCATTAAAGACCTGCTAGTGGAAAACCAACTAGCAAGTCAGTCCCCCCATTCAGACTTATTAACTATTACCCAAGCCGCTGAATTTCTTAAACTTTCCGTACCCACACTTTACACCAAGGTAAGCCGTGGAGAAATTCCTGTAAACAAACGTGGCAAAAGACTTTATTTCTCTACGGGTGAATTATCTGCTTGGATAAAAGCGGGCAAAAAGAAAACCGTAGAAGAAACCCAAAGCGACCTTAAACATAAGTGTACAGAGGAAAACCCACCACCCGAGTAGGTTATATATCTAGATAGCCATATAGCTGATAGGCTATATAACTGTATAGCTAGTTAGCTGTATAGCCATATAATTATGCTAAAGAGCAATATCCAGTATAAGGAAGCGGGAATATATACAATCATCAAATCAAGGAGGAATAAGAATGCAACTAGAAATTATCACTAAAGACGATTTAAAGCAGTTTAAGACTGAACTGCTGAACGACATTAAAGATATTGTTAAACCACAGGAAGAAGCCAAGGAATGGCTTAAAAGCGCAGAAGTGCGCAAGATGCTGAATATCTCACCGGGAACCTTACAAAACCTGCGCATTAACGGAACATTGCGGTACACAAAGATTGGCGGTATGATGTATTACAAATTATCGGACATTACTAGATTATTGGAAGGAGGTCTGCAATGACAGAAACCAGCCAACAAAGTAAGACCGCTGATTATAGTAAATGGATCAAACGTATGGGGTCGGATAGCAGAATGCTATCCACCCATGTCAGTTTGCTTACTGCGCTCTTTGTCCTTTGGCAACAAAGTGGATTTACCAATCCCTTTACCGTGAGCCGGAAAAAGCTGATGGCTTTTTCCAGAATTGCCTCAATTGCGACCTATCACAAATGCATCCGTGAACTGGATGAATTTGGATATATCCGTTATCAGCCATCCTACCATCCAATTAAGGGAAGCCTGGTCTGGTGGCCGCTCTTATCCGAGCGGCTACCAGACCAGAAAAAGGAGCCGGGAAACCCGATGTAGCATTTACCCGGATGCTCCTTTGGGGAGCTATCCGGGTAATGGAAACCGCAGGAAGTAAGGCGAGGCTTTCAGCACGCCAAACTTATGCGGTTTGTAGGAAGCAAGTTTGTGTTTTTGTTACACAAAAACTCCCCCAAGCCTGCGGCAAGGGGGAAACTTGCTTCAAGCTCCCGATGGTCGCATGAAGGGCGGGGCGCAGAAACTAAGAGCCGATAAGTCATTTAATAAGTAAGAAGTTATGACCGCAACAATATCAAAGACAGGTCTTAAAGACCCTAAAAATAAGTCAACTGTACGTGCCAGGCATAAAGGAGGTGCGCCACAAAAAAAGATCAAACGTGCCAGTGGCATCCGTGTCCGGCTGACCACTTCAGAACGTTTCCTGATCGAATCAAAAGCCAAGCAGGCAGGCGTTCGTATCAGTGATTGGTTCAGGGCGGCCGCCCTAAAAGCTAAGGTAGTGAGCAGAATAACAGCCGAAGACAGGCGTATTTTACACCTTCTGGCTGGCATGGCCAACAACTTAAACCAATTAACAAAATTGGCGCATACCAGTGGGATCATGAGTATTGCGATCAAGTGCGGCCATTTGTTAACAGAAATTGACCAGACACTTAAATATCTTAATAGCGATGATGGGAAAGATACCTAAGTCCGGTAAAATTTTTAAGGGCTGCGTAGAATACTGTATGCTGAAAAAAGATGCGGTTGTATTGGATGCTACGGGCTTGCGTACTGGTGAAGTAAAACACACTATTGCTGATTTCAACATGCAGCGGAAAATGCGCCCCGGCTTAGGACAAGCAGTAGGCCACATTGCTTTAAACTGGAGCCCGGAGGATAGCCCAAAACTGACCGATGAACTGATGATAAGCATTGCTAAAGAATACCTGAAAAAAATGAAGATTTCCGATACACAGGTGCTAATGGTCAGGCACCACGATACCAATCATCCCCATTTACATATTGTTTTCAATCGGGTGAACAACGAAGGTAAAACGATAAGTGATGCTAATCAGCGTTGGAGCAATGTAAAAGTAAGCAAGGCACTTACCCTAAAATACGGTTTCCACATGGCAGAAGGCAAAGACAGGGTAAACCGTCAGCGGCTTAAAGGAGCCGACAAAGCAAAATACCAAATACATGACCAGATCAAGGCCATACTGCCAAAAGTCAAAACCATGGACGATTTGCAAAAACAATTGGCTATGCAGGGTATTAAAATGCTGTACAAGTACAAAAGTGGCACACAGGAAGTACAGGGTGTCAGTTTCAGCAAAGGTGAACATCGGTTTAAAGGGTCAGAAATTGACCGCAGTTTAAGCTATGGAAAAATCAGTAAAACAATCTCTGACCGTGTACAGAAACAAGAGAAACAAGAAAAAATGGTACAACCTAAAAGTTTGGCAGATGAACTAAGAGACGTTTTAAAACAGTCCGGCAATGAAACGCATTATCTGAAAAAGGAACCAAAAACGCAGTATTTAGATCATGAGCCAAAAAACAATTATCTGGGCGCATTAGAAATTGATATATCGGAGGATGTGGATGATGAGGCGATCTATGGCCGAAACCGGAGACGGCAGGATAAAGGCCAAACACCCAGCAGATAAAAGAACTAATGACTTTAACATTTAATCATAAAGGAACGCTATATGAGCAACCAGCAAATACCCGAAAAAACAGTGATTGACGAAGTAATTGAAAATTTGATCAGAAAGACAGATTTTCTGGAAAAGGAACTGTCCGCTAAAAATGAAACCATTTTGAAGAAAGAGGAACAAACACAAGCCTTAATTGCTGATTTTGAGCAAAAATTTGGCAATGTGGTAATCCAATCCCCTAAACCTGATTTTTCCGAAGTCAATACGACCATAAAAAATGCCTTAGCCAGTATCAATAACAATATGGAAAAATGGCCTAAACCGCTCAAAAAGGAATACCGATTTTTATTTTTTCCCGAACAGCTTAGGAGCGTAGAATATGTTAGGGCTGTACTGACCAGAGTAATTTTATGTATACTAGGTTTGGTTTTTATGATCTTTACTTATCAATTGCTAAAAGGTCATTTAAAATAATACTTAATTAAGCCTATAAAACAAGAAAGGGTTACAGCTGTAGCAACCCTTTCTTGTTTTGAAATTATCCAAACAACTTTAATAAGTCATCCTTACCGAGTGATTTTAATATCCCTTCATCCGTCGGGATCAATTCACCTGCGAGCTTCCTTTTTTTATCCTGTATTTCTAAGATTTTTTCTTCTAAGGTGTCCTTGCAGATCATCCGGTAAGCCATCACATGTTTTTCCTGTCCGATCCGATAACAGCGGTCAATGGCCTGATTTTCTACCGCAGGGTTCCACCACGGGTCTACCAAATATACATAATCGGCAGCAGTCAGGTTCAGACCTGTACCACCAGCTTTTAAACTGATCAGAAATACCCTGCAAGTCTCATTTTCCTGAAAATTGGTTACTGCCGTTTTTCTTTTATTCAACGTTGTTTTCCCGTCCAGATAGGCATAAGCAATGCCTTGTTGTTCAAGCCCTGCTCTGATTAAACCCAGCATTCCCGTAAAAGCTGAAAAAATCAATAGCTTATGGCCTGTAGTTTTTTCCATAATGTGTTCCATTAGCTCCATAATTTTACAGGAAGGCTCATTAAAGGCAGGCGCATCTTTCATTAACACAGGAGAATTACAGATCTGCCTAAGTTTCATTAACCCATCCAACACATATAATTTGGAATTTTCCAGTCCATCGGAATCAATCTTATCGGTCAAATAAGCTCTAAACTGTTTACGGTACCGATCATAGATTTTCCGTTGGGGAGGTTCCATTTCGCACCAAATTGTCATTTCCGTTTTAGGTGGCAAATCGGTTGCCACCTGTTTTTTTGTGCGTCTTAAAATAAAGGGCTTAGTCATTTTTAATAAGGTACCTGCTCGCTCTGCATCCTGTTCATCCCCTTTGCTGGTCAGATTGTCTTTAAACATTTTAAGCGTGCCGAAAAAACCGGGGTTTACGAAACTCATCAAAGCGTAAAGATCAGACGAACTGTTTTCTACAGGTGTCCCCGTAAGTGCAATCCGGTTGTATGCTTCAAACAGCATCACCATTTTAAATTTTTGCGAGAAGGGGTTTTTAATGGCTTGTGCCTCGTCTAAAATAAGATAATGATATCTAATGCTGTATAAAAATTCAATGTCTACAGCAGCCGTACCATAAGAGGTAATGATTAAATCGTATTTCTTTAGTTCGGCTGCATTCTTTTCCCTTTCAAAACCATGAAACACAAGGACATTCAGTTCGGGGCAAAACTTGGCGGCTTCATCCAGCCAGTTAAACAGCAATGAGGTGGGGGCTAAAAGTAAATGTGGGGCTGTTGTTAACCCTTCGTTTTTAAGGTGTTGTAATAAGGTTAATACCTGCAAAGTCTTACCTAGTCCCATGTCATCCGCCAGCAGGCCACCCCATTTTAAGAAATGAAGATGATATAGCCAGCTATAGCCTATTAATTGGTATGGCCGCAAGGTGGCATTTAAGTTTTCTGGTACGGGTACCAAAGGTATTTTTTCCTGTTCATCAAATAACCTTTCCCGTTCAGCAATAAGTTTTGCCAGATCCGGCCTGTCAGCTTTATGATATAGCTGGTCAATTAACGTGTAATGCTGCCCGGCAATTTTTACACCATTCTCCGTCAAGGTACCGCTTCGGAAGACTGTACTTAGTTTATTAAAAAAGACATCCGGCAAATGGGCTGTTTTTCCATTGGACAGCCATAACGTAGAAGAACGCTTTTTTAAAGCTTTCTGGATTTCTTCGGGGCTTAGGGTTACATCCCCAAAATTCACAGCAACCCTAATGTCAAACCAGCCTTTTTCTTCCTGTACATAGATTGAAATTTCGGGTAGCTCTATATGAAAATCAATCCCGGTAAGCTGTTCCAAGCCTATAAAAGTAACATCTGGATCATTCAGGCTATACATGGTTCGGGCAAACCATTCTTCTGCTTTGAGCCTTTCTTTTGACAAATAAAAGTATGGTAGCTTTTCCTGCTTTTTAAACGCCGGGTGCAGTTCCATGAAATAGTTCTTAAATCCGGTTTCTGCTGTTTTATCACGTTCTACTACCTGAAATGTCCCGTTTTTAAAGTGCAGGATTTCATTACCCGCACTATTGACAGCGATATTTAAACCACAGCTATAAACGAATGTTGGAATAAAGGCTACATAATCACCCTGATCTTCAACCCTGATCTGTTTTTCTGCAATAGTTGCAGCCAGTTGTTCTCTTTTTTTTAGCCAGTGATGGGTAACGACATATTTAAGGGCTAATTTTGACAAAACAGAAGCGTTAAACTCTTCAAAATCTTGTTTTAAGATTGTAAAAATGCCGCCTGATTTAACAAATTCACTAATGGCCTGACCTTCTTCTAGGTTACTGAATTGGTAATGTACCTCAGGTGCATGTTTCAGGGAAAAGAAAAACGGATACGCTTCGGGGACTACCGTATCAACTTCAAAATCCTGCCCGGACATCCATGCTTTACATTGAAGTTTGTAATGGCCTTCATATTCAGTTAAAAGAAAGCAAAAGGTTACCGGATCATCCGCAAAAACGACTGGCCTCATACTCTGTTTGGACGGTCTGCTTTTATAATTGAGTTTATGGTAGAAAGTATGACAAAACAAATATTTTTGGACTTTTAAGAGTGGAATGATTTTTTTCCAATGTTCAAAAATCACCTGCCGCATTTGGGCAATTTCAACAGCTCCATTCCGGTGCATTTTATGTACGCTTTCAAAATCAAGCAATTGGTTGAAATCACGGCTATAGGCATACAGTAATTTTTGTTCAGGACTTAATCTTTCCGGCACTATGGTAGGGTCAGTGAAACATTCAAACACTTTTATACCCGTTCTTTCGTAGTTCAGGATTGCCGAAAATGGTATCAGGAAAGGAACAGGAGCATCATAAGCATAAGCTATTGTGTAACCCACAAAAACAGGGTCTTCTTCAATAGTTTTGATTGGAGTTAAACAAAAAGTATTTTCCGAGGTAAAGCATTCCGCATTAATACCATTGTTATAATTATAAATATGCCCATACTCCGGCTTGGGTACAGCTCTGACACTTTGGTAATCATCCTTTAAGGTTAAATACTGATCAAAAAATGCACTATCATTATAAGGAAAGGACTTATAAGGTTCGAAATAGCCATGTTTCCGGTCTTTAATCAGCCGGGCGAACAGTTCGATCACATGAATGCAAAGGCCTGATACTTCTGTATCGCAGTCACAGTAAACCAATAGGTAATCATTAATCAAGACAATGTGCTGATTATAAAATTCGTTATAACTATATCTAGACCTTATGGTTAGGGTTCTTCCCTTAAAGGATTTGGGGGTATACGAAAAATAGGTGAATTTCGGCAATTCAGGATCATCTATTGATATTAAATCATGTAATTTGGGAAGTTTGGTCTCCTTATCCAAACTTAACTTATAGGGCGTAGAAGCCTTTCTTAAAGGCATATTATCCTTTGGATTATTGTTCATTTTGAGCGGATTTAATTAACAGATCGTATTTTTCCATCCAGTTCAAAAAGGTTTCTTCGGCACCAGCATGCAAATTTTTAACCTTGTCAAAAAGGATATTCAAGTCTTGGGTATCTATATTGTATTTCTCGGAATATCTATAACCTAAGTAAGCTCCCTCAAACACCGTTAACAGGCGTTCATCTTCGGCACTGCCACTATCCATTAGCATGAATAATTTGGTTGTGAGGCGCAAACTGAATTTTAGCAGTGCTTTTAAACTATGTGTGGTTTTATCTTGGGTAGTTAACGACCTGTTTAATGCCCTTAAACATAATTCAGCCGCCTGATGTAATAGAAAAGCCGAAAGGATCACATTGTCATTCTGGTACCCCTCGGCAGCGGTATAAAATGTTTTGGCCTTTGTAAATCCGTCATAAAAAATATGATTAGTTTTTTCTATTTTTTCCGGTCTGCTGTCTAACCTTAATTGAGGTATAGGCTTGCTGCCATCGTCATAAACCAGACTTTCAGCATTGCAGGCCATGCTGAAATAAACATGACCTTCACGAATCATACTATGAAAAAATGAGCTTTTAAATATGGTACAGCTTAAATGATGGTGCTTTAAGCACGAAAAGTTGAACGCTGTTTCGATTTCCTCAAACGTCTGCGGGTACTTTTCTGGGATAACCAGTATCAGATTGGCATGATCCGTACCATCGCTGCCGATTTGGTGGTTCAGGCAGTAAATCTTTTCGGGTGCAATTACATCTGCAAGAAAATTAATCACTGCCGGAAAGTCCTTTTCGGCAAACTTCATCAATGGCACAGGATTATATACACAAGCTGTTTCTTCGTCTTCTATTTCAAATCTGAAATCTCCGGCATGATGCAATTTCACATAAGGAACGGATTTTGCCTCACAGACTAAACCCATAGCCTCTATTAATTTCTCTAAATACTCCCTGATCAGAACTGTTTCAAAAATTTTATCATCGCATACATCATCAGGTTTTAATTCCCTGCCCGTACAGTACAAAAGAGAATCTAAAATAGCCCGCCACGCTTCCAAATCTTTGAAACTAAACAATTCTTCAAAAACAGTCTGAACATCATTTAGTTCAGTACCCGATAAGGTGCGAAAGTGCAAGGCAGGAAATAGTTTGTTTTTAACCTGATTGTACACGTCAAAAGGATGTTCTAACCACCTGTAAAGAAAATGATCAGGATTTAGTTTAAGTTCTTCATTTCGGCTGTACAAGACATAAGCCAGCTCTAATAACTTTACGCATTGCTGTTGGGTATAATGGTAGCTGCTTTTGTCACCATAATACCTATCTGAACAAGCGGTTTTAATAAAATCTACCATCCCAAAACGAAGTGTTTCAATGCTGTTTTCATCATCGCAGAAAAAACTTACGATTTGATAATGCGGATTGCTAACGTCCTTTTCTTTTAAATAGCGATAGAAAGTTTCTTCGCTAACTTGTAGTTCTTTTTTCATATCAGGCTTTTAATTAGTTCAAGCCAAAGAACCACACTCAAAACAGTCTATATTAATATTTTAGGGTATTTTATAAACGTTTTTTAGTATATTATACCATCTGTTTTAGACGGATGATTAAACTAAAGTCTTGCCATTTTTATGTTTAAATAGATATATTTACATTTGATTCAAATTAACACTATATGAGTACTACAACTGACCGTCCAAATAAAGTGCATGAAGGCAGGAACGTAAAACGTTTCCGTGAAATGATGGGCATAAAACAAGAAAAACTAGCCGCTTCATTAGGTGAAGACTGGAGCCAGAAAAAGGTTTCCGTATTAGAATCTAAAGAAAAAATTGAAGATGCACTTTTGGCGGAAATAGCAAAGATATTGAACGTGCCGGAAGAGGCGATCAGGAATTTTGACGAGGAAACCGCAATTTATAATATTCAAAATAATTATGAAGGTGCTAATCCCAATGCAGCATCTGTCTCTTCGGGTGTTTTCCGTGATTGCAATTTCAACCCATTAGATAAATTAATGGAAACAATGGAAGAAATTAAAAAACTCCATGCGGAAAAAGAGGCGTTATATGAACGTTTATTGAAATCCCTAGAGAATAAATAAGCATTAATAGAGTATATTTTATTTCAGAAAAGTCATGGAAACTGTATTTAAAGGGGGGAGTACGGAAGTTCCAAAACTACTATAAGCTACACGTAAACGGGAAATTACACTACCATTAGAAGCGGGCCCATAAGTCCGCTTTCTGTGTTCATAGCTGTTTTATAAAGCCCATTAATTGCCCAAATGTTTCTATTACACTTTTCCCAATAATGCAAAACCTGTGTTAGGATCAGCTTTTATTCTGTCTTGCTATTAAAGTATCTATTTTCTTTTCTGTTATTTCTCCGTCTTCGATTAACAATTCTTGAAATAATTTTAAATCAAAGTGTCTCGGCGTCTTGATTTTATTAGATAGAAGTTTTAATAATAATCTTGAAGTCAAGAATGTGGTTGAAACTTGTGTCTCGATTTTGATGTTTTTTATTGAAGTTGCTGATATTAAGTCAAAACCACTTGATACAATTAGTAAATAAATATTTTTGAACCCACTTTTTTTGAGTGGTTCAGAAAACTTATTTATGTATTCAATAAATGTTCTGTCATCCGTTCCGATTTTATAATTCTCTGTTCTGGATTTTGCGTCAATTAAAATCGCATAGCTATATTGACTTGTTTTTGCTATTCCGTCTGGATTTCTTCCGGTTCCTTGGCCATAATCTGTTACTTCAAAACCCAACATTTGAAATACAAGATTTACACCTTTTTCAAACTCTAACGCTTTTTCTTTATTGGAAGATTGCTCTACTAAATCCTGAACCACGGGAGGAATAAATTTTAGAATTTCGTACGTTAAGCCTTCAATCTTTGGAGTAGTTTTGGGTTTTGAAATTTCATTTATTGAAAGGTTTGGGATCAAAGCGATAACATCTTTCCAGTCCTCTTTATCTGAAAACAATTCCAGAAATTTATACGGAATGTCTGCCCACCTAAGTCCATGACTTTTTTTAATGTTGGTGATTTGCGGTTTGCAGTTGTTAAATTGCCAGTCTGCAATGGCAGGTAATTTTTTGCATTCTCTCGTTAGTTCCCCCCATTGCAATAATATTTCTTCAATTCCGATCTTATCGGTTGAAAAATTATTAGCAACATCACCACATTCTTGCACAAGTTTGCTAAAAGCATTACTACCATAAAATTTCTCCAACTGTCTAATAGAAAGTCCCGTTTCAGTATAAAATTTACGAGAAGAAGGAGACTTACCAAAATAGTCTCTTAGCTTTTTATATTCTAATATAATATCGTCTTTGGAATATTCCATTCTTTGCTATCTAAAGTTGTGCCTAACTCTCAAATATGCGAAACTATTTCAACTTTCGCCATTATTATTAACGGACTTAAAGGAACTTGCAATATCAAAAAAAGTGGTTTCTTAATAATGTCCTGAAGCTAGTGGTACCAATGGAATGGCGGGACAGATAATACAACCCGATATAATGTACACATATATTTATCCCCACGCACAGGAGTGGCCTGCGAAACTCCTGCGCACATCATCCTCCCCGCTGTTCTCGCTTTTGGCCTTTACGGAAAGTATACCCCGGTTCCTGCCATTTAGGAAAGGATTGTGCAATTTTATCGGAAAATCCCTAACGTCCCATACCTCTGCCACGATCTTTATCAGGATCGTTTTTTATTTCCTGCAATTTGCGATACAATTCCCTACTTTCTTGCAGACTTGTGTATTCCTGAACAGCTTTTAAAATGCCCAAGCGCACATCCTGCCATTTTAGCTTTCCATCCATCAACAGCACCGGAACATTAAAATCAATATCTTTTTGATACAGCAATGACGATTTTGCAATATTAGGGTCTACATTCGGGTATTTAATGCAATAGTAATCCATAACCTTATCTAACGACATCTCCTTTAACAGATAATGTATATCGATAAAATCTTTAATCCTTTGCCCGCTGTTGACAATCGCATTGATCTTCATGGCCGAAATATCCTCATTAGACATGATCCTGATCCCTTCAATGGTTTCAATCGGCTTTATGGACGGGTACCTATGTGAAATAAAATCAAAATCTACCTCTCCGATACTGCCACTTACATAATTGCCTTTATGGCGTTTTACATTAGCATCATAAGTATCTTTTAAGTGCAGAGCCAGTTTATCCCCGTCAAAATCCGAGGAATTGAACAGATAGATGTCTATGGATTGCCGGTGACCAATCCTTAAAGACAGAGCGGTGCCACCAACGAGGTAAAAGGAATTGAGGTGCTGATCTTGCATCAGCTTTTGAATTAAATCCAGTGTCCCTGGTTTAACTGTTTCTTTGTATAACATTTGAGCTTTTCTTTGCTCAACTGGAAATACTTACAAACGGCATCCATAGTCATGTCAGATAGATAGGTAATATCATTTTTAAGGGCTAGAAATACATTTTCCCTTCCATAAAACCTGATCATTTCTTCCCATTCTGCCGGACTGCCTTTATCAAGAACCCTTTCTATTATGGTTTTATAACTTCTGTTCCAATCCAGTTTATCGAAATCAAAATCCCAAAACAACACTCTGGGTAAATCCGGCCTTTTGACCTGATGGATCAGCGGTTGCCGTTCAATTTTGATTTCGTCATTTTCAAACGGAATTTTCTTTTTAGACAGGTAGTTATTTAAAGTATGATAGTTATAAACCGGGTAGCTGTCGCAAAAGCCTTTAAGACTGGAAAAAATATCTATATCCGTTCCGGCAAACCTTTTCCAGTGTACCACAACTACCCGTTTATTAATCTCTTTTGCCATCATACGAATTTAGCCATAATAGAAAGAAATGCCTAATATTTTTAAATATTTGTCAGTTGAAGGTGAATATTTGGGTTAATTGTTGAGAATTGCAGGCTATTATATGGCCTGCTGATATTTCTCCCTCAACAGGGCTACATCTGCACTTATTTGGGCTTCCGTAACTACGTCCGCTTTATCATGTTGGCTGACGAATTTTTGCATCAGCGGTGCCATATCCTCACTTACTTTGTTGTCCAGCACTTTAGCGTATAATTGCGTAGTCCGTATATTGGTATGACCAAGCATTTTAGAAACACTTTCGATAGGCACACCATTGGTTAGGGTTACCGTGGTGCCAAATGTCCGTTTGGCAATGCGGTTGCCTAAAGTTTTGTTAACGCCTGAAAGAGCCGCAATTTCAACCAGATATTCGTTCATCTTTTGGTTGCTTGAAACGGGCAGCGCTTTGTTATTATTCAAACAGTAAGGGTGATCTTTGTACTTATCAAGGATATTTGCCGCAATCGGTAATAGCGGTATTGCTACCCTTGTATCTGTTTTTTTTCTATAGGTAAATATCCAACGTTCCCCGTCAACCCCAATACCAATGTCTGCTATCTTTAGTTTTTGAACATCTGCGTAGGAAAGCCCGGTATAACAGCTAAAAAGAAAAAAATCACGTACCTGTGATAGCCTTGTAGTCGAGAATTGTTTTTCGGTGATCTTACGCAATTCATCTGCGGTCAGGTATTCCCGGTGTACGGGTTTGGATTTTAAAATATATCCGAAAAAAGGGTCAGTAGTGATCCATTTATACTTCCGGCAGATGGTAACTATTTTTTTGAGGTTTTTAAGATGTTTATTTGCGGTATTAGTATCGTTTTCCTTGTTTGTGTGCAGATAGAAGTCGAAACCATCAATAAACTCATGGTCTATACACCTTACGTCTAAGTCTTTTTTGAAGTATTGATTGGCGAGGTAATCTTTAACATGCCTTTCCAGTACCTCAAACCTCTTAAGTGTTCCATCTGCATACTCGCCTTTATCCACCAATGCGTTCATTTTTTCATTGTGGATTTTAATAGCTTCCAGTATAGTATGTGATTTTTCTTCTTTGCCTGAGTATTTACATTTAACACTATCGGCAGTTATTTGGGCTCCGTCTATACTAAGCAGGGTGTGCGCTGCAAAAACCTTTGCTTTTATGCTATCCAGATAGGCATTAAGGGTTTTAACATCCTCTTTTGTGCCGATTACTTTTCCGGCTTTTGCATTCCACTTTTCCGGCTCACAACACCTGCTGGTAGACACTTCCGAACGGATGCCGTCTACTGTAATTCTTAAAAAGATAAAGTAAGCATCACCTTTTTTGTAGTTCTTTGGTCTTTTCAAAAAGAAAAGCACGCTAAAATTAGTCTTCATAATGATAACATTAAGGTTAAACAAAATTAGCTTTGCAGTTCTATGTATACAAGATGTTCAATTGTTGAATTAGTTGAATATCAGATGGTTAATTAAAATTAGGGGAGTTTAATAAGATAAAGAACAACGCCCCGAATGACGCTCATTTTATATGTCATATATTGCATATTTTGACATACCCACCAAAAACAAAAGCCCTGCAATCATTTGATTTGCAGGGCTTTAAGTCTTTTTGATACTGTTGTTTGTGATCCCGCTGGGATTCGAACCCAGGACCACTACATTAAAAGTGTAATGCTCTACCAGCTGAGCTACGGAATCATTTCCTTATTTGAAGGAGTGCAAAAGTATAAAATTTATGCGTATTTCAAGCCTCGGCTAAAACTTAATTTTAGATTAGCACCAATATTTCGCTTAATAGATTGATTCATAGATTAAAAAATTACCGATCAATATCGGCATCACTGCCTCTGAGGTCCTCATCAGGGATCAAACCAGAACCATTTCCATCACTTTTATCCAGATCGGCATCACTTCCTTGTATTTGAGCTCCGGGAATAATCCCAGATCCACGCTGATTTTGCTCGCCCTCCTCACTTAGTAGCCATTCTCTATTTTGTTCGATCTGCTCCCCTATTTGATCCAATAATTCCCGGGCAATCATACCTTCGGCACACCAGACCGTAGCTGTTCCTTTCAGTTCAGTCCACACGTTTCCGATAGAAGTATGATCATCAAAAAGTTCATACTTAGCTTCTTCCCGATCAGGTATAACCAGGATTTTCTCCATCTTACCCTCAATGACTACCTGAATATCGAAGGGTTCCCAGGGTTCTGAAATTTTAGCCATAATTCTTTTCTAGTAACAAACTAACAAATGGGATCGCAAGAAGTTTTTTAAATAGAAGTAACTGTCTATATTGCATATAGATACCTCACCATGATTAAAGCAAATATCGCTTCAGCGCTGCTGATCATTTTTCTGCTTGCATTCCCACATTTTTCGGGTATGCCCTATTACACTTATGCGATTATATGTTTCATAGCACTCCTGTTTTATCTCAAAAAAAAGCAGATAAAGCTGCAAGAACTGGGACTGATCAAAAATGGTGTCAATCGAAAAGTACTATTTTACGGAATAACCAGTGGCATATTGTGGTTGGCCTTTATGCAGTGGGTATATATCCCATCCATAAAATACCTATTTCAGCCACCCGACTACAAAGAATATGATTTTATCCAGGGAAATTCAATTGCATTAATACTTACCCTGGTAGCTGCATGGATTATTGGCGGCTTATACGAAGAACTAGTGTTCAGAGGATTTATCCAACAGACATTCATAAAGTGGTTTGTAAAGAATCACTATGCATTTTGGATTAGCGCTGTGTTGACAAGTCTACTTTTTGGTATATACCATGCCCAGCAAGGAATTTTTGGAATCGTTCCTGCCATACTCGGGGGCCTCTATTGGTCCGCACTACTTCAACGTTTAAAGGGCAACCTCTGGGCAGTAATTATTTCTCATGCTACTTATGACACCATAGCGCTGACCATGATCTACTATGGCGTGTTTGGCAAATAAAGAGCAAGCTACTGTTGACAGCTTATGGGAATAGAAATAGCTATCTTTGGACTTCAATTAAAGTAATAACAAAATGGCAGAGCAACGCGTCCACATCTGGGCAGGAACGACAAATAAAACAGAAGAACAATTTTACAAATATTTTGATCAAACCAAGTTCCTCAAGGATAACCACAGCTTCAATACGGATAAAGACTATCCAAGAAACACCCCCGACTTTAACCTCCGCTCCCAGTTCAGCAAGGCAATCGACAAACAGTATGATTACGATGCAAATTGGATCACGATTTACTACAGCCGCAAAAGAATCAGCATCCAGGCAGCTATCGAAGAACTACCAATCTGGAATGACCAAACCGAAGTTGACATATACAAGGCATGTGTAAACAAAGGAATTACGACTGCAAATGTGATACTTTGTTATGCTGACGACGAGCTTAGCATAGATAACCCACTTGAAAATTATAACGACATGCTTTACATCGGCAGTTTTAACATACCTGGATAAAAAAAATATTAAAATAAGTTGCGCAATTAAATAGTTGCATATATATTTGCAATCATATGGTTGCGTTACACGGTGATATGTTTAGGTATCCTTATTGAATGCGATCTGTTAACCTAAAAACAACTCAGATGAAAAGGACAATCGTATACATTATCATTGCAGTTCTTACAGTATCATCCTGCAATAATGCAAATCAATCTAAAGAAAGTAAGGGATATTCTGAAGTCAACGGAATTAAAATGTATTATGAAATTTATGGACAAGGTGAGCCACTTGTTTTGCTTCACGGCGGTGGCTCTACCATTCAAACCACATTTGGAAGAGTCATTCCAATGCTTGCAAAGCATAGAAAACTAATAGCTGTTGAGTTGCAAGCGCATGGAAGAACCAGTGACCGGGCAGCGGATGCATCGTTTGAACAGGACGCAGACGATGTTGCAACACTTTTACAGCATTTAAATATTGAGAAAGCTGATTTCTTCGGCTTCAGTAATGGCGGGACAACCTGTGTCCAAATTGCCACTCGTCACCCTCAAATCGTTAATAAAATAATTTTAGGTTCTGCACTTTGCAAACGCAGTGGAATGCCCGCACAGTTTTGGGACTTTATGAAACAGGCCAAGCTGTCTAATATGCCTGCAGAGCTAAAAGAAGCTTATTTACAGGTTTCTCCAAATCCTGCTGGCCTACAGGTGATGCATGATAAGGACGCAAAAAGGATGGTTAATTTTAAAGATATACCCGACGAACAGATCAAAACCATTAAAGCGCCTACCTTTATCATTATCGCAGACCAAGATGTTATACAACCCGAGCATGCTATCGAAATGCATAGGCAGATTGCCAACTCGGAACTTGCTATAATCCCAGGCGTACATGGTGAGTATATTGAAGAAATAACAACACTAAAATCTAATTCTAAAGAAGCAGGCTTCGTAATTCCAATGCTTGAAAGTTTCCTTGACAAAGGAAGAACAAAGCAGTGATGAGATAGAATTACTTAGGCAATTCAAATATCAGTGTAAGATCATGTGAGCCCTTACTGCCAACATTCAAGGAATTTCCCGCATTAAAACTATAACAGTAACCAATTTTAATAGATTGGTTCATTTTATTGAGTTGATATTGAATCATTGGCCTGAGTATAGATTGAGAATAGCTTTTAGTCTCCGCGCCGAGGGCAACACTTTGTGACTCCTCTACGCGCTGTCTGAAACCTAACCCAAAACTAATACTGCGATCAAAAGTAACCATGGCATTAACATCTACTGAAGTAATGCCCCCAAAATTTTTCATAAATAACACACTTGGCTGAAGCTGCATTCCATTGTCATAAAGCAGATTTGCACCTCCGATAAGATACATATTAATTTTTCTGAAGGTAGGTGGAATCTGATTGTAATAATCGTCCTTTCTGGTATAAAGAGATAGAATATTGTCAAACGATACGCCCATGTAAAACTTGTTGCTAAAAGTCCCGGTTACACCAAATCTGGCATCGAATTTTGAACTGTAAATATTGCGGGCGGCCAAGGGGTCGTTTTGCGATACCGTGGTAAGGTCGGACAGGTTGATGTCAAATTGCTGAATACCCAAGCTGATCCCCGATGATAATACTGTAGTAGCTGATACAGGCAAGTGGTATACATAATTTCCATAACCCATAGTATAACTATCACTCCCAAAAACATTCCTTACAACATTAATTCCAAGCCCTGATTTTACTTGCTTTAAAGCTACATTGGCTCCAGCGGACAAAGTATAAGATTTTCCAAATTGGTGACTACCGTCGTTTAATTGGTAATGTAAATTTCCAGTAAAACCTCCATTGATTCCGGAAAACGCCGGGTTCACATAGGTCTTATCAAAAATAAACTGACTCCCCTGCATTTCAACTTGTGCAAAGCTGCTGTTCATACACACCATCCAACCTAACAATGTGTATATAACTATTTTTAAATTTTTCATAGTATAGATTATTGATAAACGATAGTAATAAACCCTTTGTACACCATTTCCTTATTGTCCTTATCGGTCACTTTTAGAATATAGCCGTACGAGCCCATCGGCAAGCTGTCGCCCGTCCAGTCGTTCTGATAATTTTGTCTGCGGTAAACCTCATTGTAATTTTTGTTGAATATCACCAGACTGTTTGCGACATAAAATTCGCTCAGACCTACAATTTCAAATCGATCATTAATACCATCACCATTTGGGGTAAACAATGAAGGAATGAGCAATTTGGCACTGTTCGCTCTTTTATCAACTACATTGAGCGCCAATGCGCCAATGTTATTATTAGCTAGATTGTTGTCATTGTTTAAGGCAACAAGACCTTTACCAATCGTTAGGCTACCCACTTTATTGGCCCTAAGCTTAACATTGAAAAGTTGAGTTTCGCCAGATTTTAACTGAAGGATGCTTGCTTTAAGCGTTCTCTTTATAGGATCAAATACAAGTATATTGTCAGATCCCACATAATCATAGGTGTTCGCTAAAGTATCAGATAATATTACGTTTACAGCCAAATCCGCTCCTTCATTCTTTACTTTTAGCTGGTAAACAAACTCTTCATCTCTATTTACCTGGTTTGCTTCCAGGCTATTGCTAACGCTCACGTCGGCCAATCCTTCAAGTACCAGCACCACTGGGGATGTCACAGTACCCGTTATCAAGTCGGTTTGTTGTGTAACAGGCTGCTCTATCTTTGCCGTGTACTCTTTCTTCTCTTCCTTATCATATACCTTGATCTGTACCTCTTTCCCTTCATCAGCAGCACTACCGTTCACCGGTATAAACCCTACAGCTTGACCATTAGGCAAAACAGTTTGATTTACAATGTTGACCAGTTTATTTTCTACATACACATAGCTCTCGTACCTGTTGGTCGTATTGTTTATAGTCTGACCGCCTTGATTAATTATTGTTGTTACCGAACTGTTGTTTTCGTAATTCACCGTATTAACGGAAGTATTGTTTACGGTACTATTTACCACAGTATTGTTATTATTTACAATTATTGGATTGGCTGGGTTGTTATCGGGAGGTGTAATTGGCTGCTTGGTTTCTACCAAAGGATCAACTGTGGGCACATAAGGCATTATAGGAATGGCAAAGCCATCTGTCTCTGTATAGAATTTATAGCCTTTGCCTGGACGCAAATATTTTAAGCTTCCAGACCAGCTTTGCGTACCTGCATTGTACTGTGCAAATTCTTCCTGACTTACAATTTGACTACCATCTGCTGGGCTAAAGTTTTTTAAATAAGTATTCAATTCCATATTTATGGCCATTGGATAGCCTGTCCAGCTCCAACCTTTAACCAGTTTAACATTGGCCACCTGACTTATAAAATTTCCTAAAATACGGATGGTATCTGGCTTGGTCACATAAATCATGTAGCTATTGTACAAGTTTACATCATTAAGTACGCCTACCCAGCCCATAGTTTTAGAATATTGACTGTAAGCGTTGTTATTGCTCAATGTTTTAATTAAATCGCCCTCTGTTGGGGTTAAATTAGCCAATACATTTTTTAAGGACATATCATTATTCTGTACATTTAACGAAATCCATGTCCAGCCTTTTTTAAGGGGAATAGTTTGATAGATTCCTTCGGGATGGAGTACATAAGGATTAACTAAATTGCCTAAATTTCCGTTGGCAATAAAGGATAAGCGTTCTTTGGCTTGGTATTCTAAACCTGGATAGGTATCCCAAAAATGGATAGTCATTTCTTCTCCTGTAGCCACATTGGAGTATGCTGTTATATAGGCCACGTATTTATCCCGAGTTTTATCATATTCAATCTGCGCAATGCCTCTACATTCTTTGCCTACAAAAAGAGCCATTTTATCGCGGATATCCCGGGAGGTCAAATGATCTGTTTGATCAATACTAAACTGAGTAGTAAAACTCATATTGTATTTGTATTTCTGAGGATCAACAGTCCAGCTAGGTGGTGTACGCAATACATTTACCGTTACGTACAACATTTGCTGCTTACCATTAACTTCAGCATATACGGTATCTTGATAAATTCCGGTATTTAAATTTTTATTTACCGTAAAGTCCAGGTTAAGCTCTCCAAACGGCACTATTTTACCAGATTTTAATATCGGATTTAACCAAGAAGCATATTTGGTAAGCGTGAAGGCTTGCTCTTTAGCTGTTTTATTTATCAATTTTGCGCTAAATGGGCTTTGTTGGTTCTCAATTGCATTAACAGTAATATTTCTTGGCGACCAGTACACTGAGCTTCTGTTCACTACAAAATTCCAAACTATCGTATCTGCTTGTACATTGGCATTGTTGGCTATTGCCCCGCTAACCTCTGCTTTGAGTTCAATATTTTCAAGTGCATCAAATACTGCATCCCCGTTTACTGAAACAATATTAATCGCATTTGCAGCAGCATTCATGGTATAGGTTACCGGAATTTCTTCATTTGTATCAAGCCGTGTAAGTTTTATTTTTAAAGTTGGCTGGCTTGCGGCTAAAACAGAATTATAGGTTACGCTTAAAGATTTACCAATGCCTAAAATACCGTCTTGTGGTTCTGGCAAGCCATAAACATTTAAAGATGCCCTATCTATTTTACCAGAATATACTGCAGAGAAATAATAACCATCCGTACAAACCGATTTAGCTCTTAATTCATAATCACCATCTTCAAGGGAAGAAACATCAAACAAATAATCATAAAAAGCATCCTGTAATTGATTTGGTTTTATGGTGACCACCTCTTTCCATTGTTCTTCAATGGTGCCTGCATTTTGACCAGTTTTTTTACGATATTCTAATCCTATCCATCTCATGTTAGGATTATTAGCATCGTATTTATTAAAAGTAATTTGCAGTTTATTATTGTTTAATGAACTTACCAGCCAGTTTGCACCTGGTTTAAACAAATCTACCGAACCACATGATGGAACAAAAGCAACACTTACTTTGGTGCTTTTTATAGCAGAGCCTAAATCGTCAGAATTATCAGTTTCTAAGTTTTCGCAGGTAGTACCAATATATAGCTCTAAATTCTCATACTGATAAGCCAAAGGACCTCTCCTTACCTCCAAAGTTACTCTTGCCGAATCTTTTGGAGCCACATAAAAAGTGGCCACTCCATTATTAATTTCCTGGCCAGCCAAATAAAGTTTTGCCCCATAAGGATTGCTACGCGAATTTACTTTAACATTATATTGACGGCCTTCGTCGGTTGCACTTTCGTTACCCAGTTGAATGGTAAAAGTTGCCGCCTGATCTGCCGGTACGTTAACTTGCTTTTGAGCTCCAACAACAGCAATTGTGGGTATATCTCTTTTTAAAGTACCAGGAACCCAGGGACAAGAAGATGCGCCGCCATATACCGCAAATAGCGGTGTATTGTATATTGGATCTACCAGCATATCCACACTGTAATAATCGCCTGGGTTTTTATCCGCCAGATGTATTTCTATGCTACTTGTTTTTTCACCACTACGCTCTACAACCTTACTATCTAAAATACTGTGTAATGTTGCCACTGCTCCAACTTCAGCATAATTCATTTCATTATCGCCAATATGTGCATATACTGACATGTCCATATCTACATAAACTTCATAGGCAAAATTATCAATGGTGGCCATGGAGTTTTCTACGGTAAAGGTGTAATCAACACCATTAGAAAAAGTTACATTCTTTTGTAAGGCATATAAATCGCCATTATCATTTTTTAAGTTTTCTTTTACTTTTTTATCTGCATCGCTATCATTTAAATATTTAGCCATCTCGTCCTGCACCATTGTTTTGTAAAATGGCTTCAGTTTATCTTTATTATTCTGCGCTAAATTTTGAATTGAATCTAATTGCTTGATAACATTTTTATAGGCATTTATTTGGGCGCCTAAATTGGCATTTTCCAACTGTTTGCTTTTAATATAAGTGGCATCAGATGCTGGCTTGGCTTTTTCTACACCAATACCAATTTCATTATTAGCAATCATTTTGCTCAATTTAGGTATCTCTGTATCAACAACCTGTGCATAGGTATACATAACAGTACTAGCAATTCCATTGTCTGCAAAGGCAGCATCAGAATAGGAATCTATTTTACCGGATCCTGCGTTTATTGGCGCTGTGTATCTCAATTTTTTATAAACGCCATAACTTAATGCCTTTGAGTTAAAAAAGAGAATATCGCCACGCTGACCGATGTTGTTTTCATTATCACTGGTTTGAATCTCTTCACTAATTGTCATTGTAGTTTCGGTACCCCGCTCGCCATCATTATCTCTACCAAAAACTAATTGCGACTCCAGGTTAAATGATGCTATGGTTTTAGATCCAAACTTCAAATTGGTCATTACCCCTGCTCCACCACTGGTACCATATCGGGTTGTATTTTTCCAGGTAAATTTGGAACCTTTTGATAGTCTAGCATAAGAATTATCACCTGGCGGCCTATGTAAAACCATAAAAGGTATATTTGGCGTAACGGTTACGCCTTTTCCCTCTTCCTCACGTTCGCCTTGCACCATACCATAAATTAATTTACTTACGCGCAGTGTGCTTCCGCCTACACCAACTGAAGCATATATTTGAAATGATTTATCATAAAACGGAAGGGAACTGAAATTTGGAACGCCTGGAACCAGATTATAAGTAAAACCTTTTGACTTTTGCTGTGCTGTTGTAGCAGCATAATTGTAAGATTGCTTATTCGCTACATCACCTATTTGATCGTAAACTTCCACCAGGGCCGAATCCACATAGTAAAATTGATACTGATCCTCATCGTATATTTTGTATTTCTCAATAATATTAAAACTTAAGGCATTTTGATCACCTTGAGTCATTAAATAAAGTGATGAAGAACCTCTTTGTGCCGCATTCCACTGATTAATTATATTTGCGGGCAACCTATTTTTACCTGCCAACAATAAATCGCTGGCTACGGTGCTACCATCTTTTTCATCATTCCAAACTATCTCTACATCCTTATGGTATACGAAATTTAATGGCGAAATTGGTTTTATTACTTTTACCTGAACATTTAAGGTGTCCTTAATTTTAGAACAGGCTTTAACAGTAATCACTGAATCTTGTCCGTTTTGGCCCTTAATGACTTCCTGCGTATCAGTTTCTGGCAAACATTTCGTAATAAGCGTTCTGGTTACTGTTATCGAGTCTCTGGCGCCCAAAAATACAGTTTGAGGTATTCTATCAAAGAATACTTGTTGATTAGTATTTTGTACAGAATTAGTAGCGCTATATGCAGCATTTTTATCCTGCTTCTTCAATACATCGCTTACTTTTACCTGATATCTTGTAGATGGCAATACAACCTTTACAGCGCCTTTATTTTCGTTAAAACTAACACTATAAGCGCCCCAGCTATAGGTGTCTCCTATTAAAGTTTCGCCGCTTTGCTTCGTTTTATTTCCGTTGGATAATACACTTAGCTTGTTTAATGCTGTAGAGTTGGCTATTCCATTTGGTTTTACGGGATATACAGAAACCAGTGCTTCTTCTCCAATGGCAAGCTTACCGTCCGTAGCATATACATTTACCTTTAACGTATCGGTTTGCAGGTTAATAAAGTTAACATTGGTAAAATTCTTATTTACATCTATGGAAAAACCTTTTAAATCAATTTTACCATCATTACTCTTCCTCGTAACTATACTGCTATTGGTTAGTTGTACATAACTATTGGTCGAGGCATCAAAAACATCGCCTGAAGGTAGAATATTATGGTTTTTATAAACCGCCGCAATATGGTGAACACCCTGAACCGGAAAACTTACATTATATTCTCCGCTCTGGCTGGTTGTTGTTTTCTTTATTCCATCTACATAAACATCAACTGAATCGGCTTCTATTTTAAATTTCGCATTGTTTTTATCCACCAAAGGAAAATAAACCATACCTTTTACAGTAAAAGATGCTGTATCGGTAAAGTTTATATTTTTCACATTGTACTCATCCAGCGTTAATTTCCGGGTAATGTTGGCTGGATCGTGCCTGTCTGTATAGGTAAGTAATTTTGGTGTTACTACATAATCGGCGCTCGCATCGTAATAAACATCTGTAATTTCATAATAGCCAGTTGCATCGGTTGTAGCGGTGTAAGTACGTGTATTATTTGTTGCACCATCATTTAGCAAATTTTTAGATACCGCAGTTAAAGTTGTATTTGCAATGCCAACGCCTGTTAATGATTTTACGTAGCCACTTAATTTACCATTAGGATTAGAATACCCAATTGATTCAGAAGATTTATAGCTGTTAATTTTGGCGGTATTTGTACCACTATTATCGGGTACCAGCTTTAAATAATAGGTATAGCGTTTGCCCGGAATAATATCCAGATCGCTGTAGGTTTTACTTGCCTTTGTTACGGTTGCAACTTCTGTATCCTGGCCAGTACCTGTTATTCTTTTATAAATTACAATTGCATCCAAGCCTAAAGTACCGTTAAATGATGGCCAGGCTAATTTAATTTTACCGTTTTCTGCCGAGCTTGCAGTAAGTCCCTTATTTAAAAGGTTAAAGGATGGAGCACTTGTCGGGGCTTCATAATCTTGATCCTTATTTTTGTTCCAGTCGCCGGGCGCACTATCATTTAGCACCGTTTGTACAGAATACACGTAATCTCCTGATTCCATATTCGCATAATCAATAGCAAATTCTCTTTTATCTCCTGCTACTGTTGCAATCAACTCGAAACTGGCATTACCCTTTTTTAAATAGATGTAATAATCCAACAGGTTATCCGGAACGCTTGTTCCCTTTGCCCAGGATAATTTACTTGGGTAATTTATGCCATCAACTACTGTTGTTTGTAGGTTTACATTTGTTGGCGCTTTTAGTTTCGGGGTTACTCCTTCGCGATAGTTTGTACCCCATTTCAAATGGCATCCATTACAATTTCTTCCCCATTGATAGAAAATTTCTAACCTGTACGACCTGTTTGGCCCATAGTTAGTAATACTTTGTCCTGCCGGATAATTAGAATTACCATCGTTCTTATTAACCGCCAGGTAGTAATAATTCCATCCTGGATATCCTGATGAGTTTTTCACTTCTAAAGTAGCATGATCATCGTCATCATTATACCAGGGCAAATCTGTTCCCCAATATACCTTTAAGTAATAATCATTAATTTCAGTATGTATTTGATTATTAAATTCCCCAGGGCTGTTTTGCCCCCATGCACTAATTCCGCAAAACATAAATACACCAAACAGTAAATAAAATAGTTTATTTAAACACTTAAGGGGATTACTTTTTGCCGTATTGCTAATCAGAATTAAACAGAATATAAGGGCCAATGAGCCTTTACCACGGAAGCTAAAGCGAGCATTCATAGATTTTGGTTTTAGGGATGATTAAACCAAAAGTAAAATGATGTAACAGGCTCTGCAATACCCAATATTGGGTACGTCTTTATATTTATTTTATATTAGATATTTGCAGTGTAACTTAAACTGGACAAGGTGATCATAAAAGCGTTAAAGTGGCTGGGCCTACTCTTACCTCTACTTCTGGTAATGGATGTATCAGCACAGCTGCGATCGGATACCTTGTATATCAGAGACAATGCTAGCTTCCAGTTTAACGAACACCTATACTATTATCAAACCCCAAATAAGATATCGGTAAAAGAGGTTTCGAAACTTGTAAACACCAAATCCTTTAAAAAGCTATATCCCGATCATGCCATCAACGCAGGAGTTACCAAAAATTATTACTGGTTAAGCTTTACCCTAAAAAATGAACAAAAAGCAGATGGCACTTTTTACTTCCAACTGCATCAGCCCTGGTTACATTTAGCACAGCTCTATTTGCAAACCGACACTGGTTATGTGCTTGTGGGGCAGTCGGGCATGAAGCTGAATTTTAATGCACGGCCTTACAAGCACTACGACATGGTGTTCCCTATCAAATTGCGTAGTCAAAGCTATGGTACTTATTTAGCATCAATTGACAATAAAGGTTCTAGCTTAAACATCCTCCCTACTTTAATGGATAGTGACAGCTTTAGAGCGGAAGAGAAAAAGGAATATCTATTTCTGGGTGTGTTAACTGGGATCATGATATTTAGTATCCTCATCAATATTTTCTTATACCTATCATTAAAGGAAAAAATACACTTGATATATGCTCAATATGTATTGGCCATGTTGTTTTGGATGTATTGCAATGTGGCACTAGATTTCCAATATCTGTACCCTAATCAACCTTTTCTGGCTACCATATCGGAATACATCGCCGCCAGTCTCGGTTTCATTACCATGACCAACCTGATTACCGCATTTTTGGATGTTACATCTAAAAACTCTCGTTTTAAAAGGAGTATGGATGTATTGAAGTATACTTTTTTTATACTTCCTGTTGTAGGTTTTACAATCCATTACTGGTTTGAGAATTCTGCCACACTCAAGGTGACCTATGAGTATATATTCATCAGTTTAGCAATTGTGCTTTCTATTTTGTTTTATTTAGTCACCATTGAGAAGATTTTTCAGAAAGTAAAGCTGGCCTGGTTTTATTTAATTGGTGGCGGTTTTATCGGTTTTGGCATTATAAGATATTGCATTTATCTATTGGGGGGCAGTTTAAATAGTGCTGTACAGTCTTTACCTAACGATATCCAAATTGGTCTGACCATAGAAGCCATCATCATTTTTATTGGTATCATTTATCGATATAACCTATATAAAAATGAAAAAGAACAATTGCTGTTAGAATTTAACGAGCAACAAACAAAAACAATGGAGCAAATTGTGATTGCTCAAGAAGACGAACGCAAACGCATTGCGCAAGATCTCCATGATGATTTAGGCTCTACCCTAACTACCCTTTTGCTACACATTAGCCATCTCCCCAACGATGAAGCGCAAAACAAAAATAACCAGATTCATTATCAAAAGGGGATTGATATAGGTCTTAAGGCAATCAGTGATTTAAGATCTATATCACACAATCTGTTACCTAAAGACTTTAGCGAATTGGGCATTTTTCACATCTTGAAAAACAAAATCGACGAACTAAATGCGATTAGTAACATTCGCTTTACTTTGATTACGGAAGGAAACGATCAGGATATTGGAAACATCTTTTCTATTACGATTTACCGTATTATAAATGAACTCATCAACAACACACTTAAGCACTCGCAAGCCAGTTTAGCCACCATACAGCTACTGCTTACTGATGATGAAATTATTGTGATGCTGGAAGACAATGGCATAGGTGGCAGTACAACCGCTTTTACCAAAGGTATTGGCATGAAAAACATCTATTCGAGAACTGATTTTTTACACGGAAAGATTAATATAGATGACAGCGCAGAGGGAACATCAATCATTATAGAAATTCCGCTTGATCGCAAGACTAAAGGAGCACCACATGAAAACTAAAATCATTATTGCTGACGATCATTTGTTGTTAGCCGACGGCCTGGAGCAAATATTAAATAGCGTACCTGACTTTGAAGTAATAGCTAAAGTAGCTAACGGCAAGCTTTTGATACAGGTATTAAATACGATAATGCCAGACTTGATTTTGCTGGATATTAATATGCCTTATATGAATGGATTGGATGCCGCTAAAGAAATAGGGCGACGCATGCCCGATATTAAAATCGTATTTCTAAGTATGTATTTCGATGCTAAACTCATTGCTTCAGCTAAAGAAAATGGTGTAAAAGGCTTTATACTGAAAGATATTATTGCTCCTCTGTTAAAAGAAAAATTGATTCATGTTGCCAATGGAGGTACCTGTTTTGATTCACCCTTTCCGCAGACATCTACTGAGCCAGTCTGGCAGCAAGATGACTTTGCTAATAATTTAAAGCTATCTCCAAGGGAAATAGAAATCATTAAATTGATTAAGGTTGGTCATGGCAACAAACAAATATCGGCTCAACTGGGCTTGAGTACATATACCATAGAAACCCATCGGAAAAACATCTACCGAAAATTAAACCTCAAAGGCGTTGGTGAGCTGATCCAATTTGCCAGTGACCATAATATCTAGATCAACGTTGTTGAAATTCAGGAGAGCCAATAATGACACCTGCTGCTAATGCTTGCATCGCACTGCGTTTATTTCTGAACATATCATAATTGCTTTTCTGTTTATCCACTGTAGCGGCCACTTTCGCCTTGCTGTCTGGTATGACGCCCATAAACATCATATCGCCTGGTGCCCCCGCTTCTGGTCTTTCCGATACCGCTGTTTTATCCTGCCGAACAATGTTATTTGCTTTAACCAACAAGCCCGGATCGTTTAATAGATCAGCTAACTTTTTGCTCGTCTGATCCAACTTTTTCTCTGGCAGTAACAACTTACTATAAGTATCGATAATAGCCTGTGCATTTTCCTGCGCTTTTTGTTGCGCTGTGATTTTGTTTAGATTTACTTTTATTCCAGCGATTTGTCCGGATGCTAAGGCCAGACTGAAATCCATCCTATTTAGCAGCGAACCTGTATTGATCCAGTATTTACCCCGGTCAGGAAAGCCTGTCGGCGCCTGGTAATAATAAATCTTTTGTCCCATCCGGGAAATCCAACCAAATAGCGGATAAGGATCTTTAATATCCGCATTTAAACCACGTACCGAACTGATTGCAAGCTCAAAAGGTGATTTGGTTTTACTATACAAAGTCTTTTTATCCCAGAACTCGCGAGAAGTTACCATTGTGATCAATACCTGTTTCATATCACCGTCATGATCAGTAAAGGACTTCGCCATTCTATCTATTAGACTCTGTGCCGGAGCATCGCTAACAAAACGTACAGCAAGCTTACGCGAAATGAATTTTGCCGTAGCGGGTTGATGTGCTAACATATCCAACAACGTAACTCCTTCCTGATAACCTACTGTTGGATCAGTACTAGCTGGAAAACGATGGCCTAGCACCACTTTTTCTCCACGATCGTGTCGGTTTGGTGTAAATAGAAAATCGCCGTTACGCACATAACCTTTCTGTGCAAGGTTATCCTCTCCTACTTTGGCAACAAGGCCTTTCATAGCGCTGCCGTAGGCATTGTCGCTAATTGGGTAAACAGTCCAACCAGTTAGTATTCGCGCTGCCTGGGTCACATCCTGTTGCGTATAACCACCATCAACACCAAGGGTATGTAGTTCCATCACCTCACGAGCATAGTTTTCGTTCAAACCATTCACATTGGTAGGCTTTGTAAGGGTTTTTGCCTTATTGGGTACATTAGCCCCCTCAGTACCTGCCATCATCATCATGTCAGTACCATTGGCTGCAGCAGGCTTCGCCTGGGGCTTAGCTGGGGCTGCTGTTGGCGGCCCAACGCTGCTAAAGTTATCCAGGTAATACAACATTGCCGGCGACTGCGCAGAGGCCAAAAGCAACTGCCCAAATTTTCCCATAACATTAGGCCTAATTACATCTCTTTCATACGCAGGAATAAACTGGGCACATTCGCCTTTAAAAAAGGAAACGTTAAAATGGTTAAACCAGAAGTCGGTCATCACCTCCTGTAATTGGTTGCGGGTATAAGCTGCCCTAAGTATTTTCTGATTAATAAATTGCTTATAAAGATCCTGATCGGACTTATAGCCTTTCATATCCATATAGGCCTTCAACTGCAAGTTGAAGGCTTTTTTATCTACTGCTTTATTGACAGAATCTTTACTGATTACGGAATCTTTGATTGCCATCGACCGGATTACAAATCCGGGTGGATACTGACGGCATACCTCTGCATTACTCAGTTTAATGGCATCATAAACGCTCAAGCGTTTGTTTAAAGAATCATCTGGCAAATCGGCATTGAGTTGCTGATTGAACCAATTCTCCAAGCCTATTTTCATCACCGAGTCAACTTGTCCTGGTGTTGCTCCAAAAGAGAACCTGCTCAACAGGTGTTCGGCAGCCTGCCGTTCCGTTAAACCCGCCCGTTTATAAGGAAATTTATATACGGTAACTGGCGAAGGATTGATCAGAAAGGAAGATAGAAGATATAAACTCCCCGTAAGAAGGGTAAAAAAACAGCAAATCTTGAATATTTTTTTCATGCCTGTAAGTATTTTGATGTTGATTTGACTAATTATACATCGGTTAGCTTAAAACATCTTGAATCTAATTTAACAATTTTAAATCGTTTCTACTATGGAAAGGATATTACCTGCGGGATCCTTAAACCAGGCAATCACCGGTCCATCGCCACGAAAAATCCCTCGCCCATCCGTTCTAAGATGCTCATCATTATAGTGTTCAAAATGGATACCTTTTTCTTCGAGCTCAGTAACTGCATTTTCAACATGTTGAACGGGGAAATTGAGTACAGTAAATGTTGCCGCTTGGTGATCGGGTTTAAGATAAATCATTACCGGAGATGATCCTTCAATATGTAGTTCCAATACGCCCATTGGATTATCTTTAACTTCAAGCTCAAGTATTGACCCGTAAAATTTCTTTGCTTTTTCCAGGTTATCTACCGAAAATGAACTAAATGCTTTTGACTCTTTTAACATGATCTATAGTTTTTAATCTTAAATACTACAAGTCAGGACGCATAAAGTTTTTAGGTACATCTTTTCTCCTTTAGTCATTTGTCAATTCAAACCCGCAATTGGTCAAATCATTTTGAGTCCCGCTGACGAATTCCCCTCTTTTGTCGAAAATAAAAACAAATGAAAACACAATTAAAATTGAAGAATTTGATGACGCTACTTCTGGTAGGTACTGCATTTATCACTAATGAAGCGAAATCGCAAAGCAAAAGCCCAATACACATTGGCTTTAAAGGAGGAGCAAATTTCTCTAACCTTTCGTTAGCAAAGAGTAATCTTGACGCCAAATATTCACTGGGATATCATGGCGGGTTGTTTACACGGGTAGACATTTCTCAACTGTATGTGCAGGGCGAGGTATTGTATTCGCAAAAAAAATCGAAGATTGAAAATAGCAGCTTTGGCAAAGAACAAGCCAAATGGAGCAGCATTGAAGTCCCAGTATTGGTTGGCTACAAGCTTCTACAGTCTGACAATTTAAACTTTAGAATTTTTGGTGGTGGTGTTTATTCTTATGTACTGAACGACAAAGCTTCAGTTTTAAAACAAGTATTTCAGTCTTTTCAGAAATTCGACAAATCTAATGTTGGTTATCAGGTAGGCGCTGGTGTAGATGTTGGAAAATTAACCTTCGATTTAAGATATGAAGGTGCATTGACCAATATCAGTAAAGAATTTAAGGCAAGACCTAATTCCTTTCAGGCCAGTATCGGCTTCATGATCTTCTAAAATTCTTTCTACTTTTACCTTCTATTTCAAACTGTCCGAACGGAACGGCTCTCTAAGAACTGTTACCTTTCGGACAGTCTATCTTATATATGAAAAAGACTCTACTCAATAAACACTGGCTTTTTATCTGCCTTTACTGGTTACTCCTGGGTATATCCATTTGGGCACAAATGATAAAAGATTTTCAGCTTGTACCCTCAATTTTACAATCGATCGCATTTGTAACAGCAGCCATTGTTGTGGCCCATACCGTTAGTGACGTCCTACTTCCAAATGCCCTTGTTAATGGCAAAATGAAGTTATTTGTAGGCCAAAGCCTTTTAATGACCTTGCTTTTAGCGCTTGTATTAACAGCCATCCCATTGTGGTTTTATAAACATTATGTAATGGGGACTGCTTTCGATACTCCAGAAAGAATGGAAGCCTATAGCGAATCTCTGCTCAGGTTTTACAGCAACCTTCCCTCTGCAATTTTGATCAATGCTACAGCCTGTGGTCTGCGGTTTTATCAGGAACATAGCCTCATGGAGAAAAATCATGAGCAATTACTTAAGGTACATCTGGAAGCACAACTCAGGATTTTACAGGATCAAATCAATCCGCATCTGATGTTCAACGTACTTAATCACATTCATATCCTTATGCAGAAAGACACTGACCGCGCTTCTGTGTTATTAATCCGTTTTTCAGATATTCTCAGGTATCAGTTGTATGAGTGTAACCGTGAATTTGTGACATTGGAAAAGGAACTGAAATACCTGAAAGATTTGGTTGCGATAGAACAAATCAGATGGGCAGATGAACTTGAAGTGAAATATAACTGGACCATTCAGAATGGCAAAAGTGAAATATCCCCATTATTGTTAGTACCCTTTATAGAAAATGCATTTAAACATGTATCCCGTTTACCCACAGAAAAGGGCTACGTACATCTGATGTTAAAACAATCAGGCGACATGCTGGAACTGAACATTGATAATTCCAATTCGGCACAACAACCACGCAAACAAGACAGTGGAGGAATAGGCTTAACCAACGTTCAAAAAAGACTTGAAATCCTATACCCGGACAAACACGAACTCAACATTGAAAAAACAGAATCAAGCTATAAGGTACATTTGCGCTTACAATTAAATCCATCAAACTCATGACCACGACACTTAACTCAAACTCTTTACAGCCTGAACCTGCAATGCAGTGCCTGGTTATTGATGATGAGCCCCTGGCGAGGGCAGGAATTATTGATTTCATTGAAAAGTTAGACTTTCTGACTGTTGCAGGCTCTTGTTCTTCGGCGATGGAAGCCTCTGAATACATAAGAAAAGGGAATATCGATCTTCTTTTTCTGGATATCAATATGCCTTATTTATCCGGGCTCGACTTTTTAGAATCGCTGGAGCATCCCCCACTTACCATCCTAACCACCGCTTATTCGGAACATGCGCTAGAAGGCTTCCGACTTCAGATCGTAGATTATTTATTAAAGCCAATCCCCTTTAAGCGTTTTTACCAGGCGGCCTTGAAAGCCAGACAGATGCATATGATGAGCTTAAGTCCGCGACATCCGCAACCTGTGGATACATTTTTATACGTTAGGCAGGGCGATAGCTTCCGAAAGATTTCCTGGGTTGACATCTTGTATATTGAAGGTATGCAGAATTATGCCAAACTCCATTTTAAAGATCAGGAACTGGTGATCCACCAAACGATGATATCCCTGGAAGAGACACTTCCAAGGGATAACTTCTTTAGAATTCATAAATCTTACCTAGTCAATATTGCGCATATTGACCAGGTATCTGGCGGTCGGATTTTCATCAATGGACAGGAACTTCCAATTTCCAGAACCCGCAGGGAGGATTTACTAAATGAGGTGGTTTACAATAAACTTTTAAGCCGCTAGCGTTTGGAAAAATTCCATGACAATCCAGCGGATCCATAAAACGTAGTCGTAAACCGAGGATCCGCTTCATTCTTCATCTTAAAGAAATCCTTCAATCTTCTACTGGTCAAACTAAAGGAGCGGGCAAGCGATGTACCAGCAGTTAACTGAATAGACAGTGATTTACTCAAATTAATTTGAGGACGTAGCCCAGCAACAACCTGTTGGTAACCTAGAAGCATTGAAGTATTATTACGGTTTACTTCAGCAGTCATACCACTCAGTTCGACGACAGTTTTAAGTTCTACCGCATCGTTCAATTTTGCACCAAACTCGATTCCATTCGGGAAATTAATTTGTAGTTTATACCGCCCCTGGGTAGACCAATTGAAATATAGACCTGGCATAACCATAGGAACACCAAAGGTATTGGTTAATACCGGCCCCACCCCTAAGGCCAATCTTGGATTGAAATGTTTAATAAACAAAACACCACCCTGGGCAAGTAGGTCTTTAGATGAAATTTCTTCCATGTCCGTATAAACCCCTACTGAAGCCATCGCCATGATTGACCAGGTTTTACTAATGTGCCTGGAATGAATTAGACCAATCTGCGCATTAAGCATTTCTGTAGGGAATAACTGTTCCTCATAGTTTCGGTTAGTCATTTTAGCATAGGAACCCTCTACTCCAACGGCCCAGATTTTTGGTCGCCCAAGTTCATCTAATGTTGTTGAAATGGGGATGCTAAAAGCGGCCTGAATTCGCTTAAAATCACTGGTAGACCCAGTTTTAAGACTGTCTATCGGTCTTACATAATTGGAGAAAGGAACATATTCGGCTTTAATTTTCCCCGAGAATCCACTCTGTGCAAATAAGGATGAACCGAAAGCCATACCAGCTATGGTAAGAGAATAACGTAATGTTTTCATATTTTGTGTCTGATCTTATTGTATATCAGACACGAAGAACGGAAGCAGCCCTAAAAGGAGAAAAGATTATTGACGAGTGGTTAATTGAGTATGACCAAATGCAGCTTTTTCTACATCTTCCTCCATTTGTGGGATAGATTTTAACTATCCACCATAGAATTAATTGATTGTGATTATAACATCCAATACCTTAAATTTATAATACTTTTCAAATATCGAAGTACAAGAACATTCAAACATAATATTTAAAGTATGGAAAAAGAATCAAATGACATCAGTAAATGCCCCTTTCATAATGGCAGCATAAAACATAATGTTGGTGGTGGCGGTACCCGGAACAGCGAATGGTGGCCTAACCAGTTAAAACTGAATATCCTGCGTCAACACTCCTCTTTATCCAATCCAATGGGTGAAGATTTTAATTACGCAGAAGCCTTTAATAGCCTTGACCTTGAGGCCGTAAAAAAAGATCTTCATGCACTTATGACCGATTCGCAAGACTGGTGGCCTGCAGATTTTGGTCACTATGGCGGTTTATTTATACGGATGGCCTGGCACAGCGCCGGAACTTATCGTGTAGGTGATGGGCGTGGCGGTGCTGGTGCAGGTCTGCAACGGTTTGCTCCACTTAACAGTTGGCCAGACAATGTGAGTTTGGATAAAGCCCGCAGATTGCTTTGGCCAATTAAACAAAAATATGGCCGTAATATTTCATGGGCCGATCTGATGATTCTTACAGGGAACATCGCATTGGAATCAATGGGTTTCAAAACCTTTGGTTTCGCTGGTGGTCGTGAAGATGTATGGGAAGCAGATGAATCAGTTTATTGGGGTTCTGAAAAGACATGGCTGGGTGGCGACCTGCGCTATGCGCATGGTTCACCGGGTGTAGAAGGCGATGGTGTATTGGCTTCAGATGATGATGCAGATGGAGATGTTCATTCCCGGAATCTGGAGAAACCACTTGCGGCCGTACAAATGGGCTTAATTTACGTGAACCCGGAAGGTCCGGATGGTAACCCTGATCCTATTGCTTCCGCCAAAGATATTCGCGATACATTCGGCCGTATGGCTATGGATGACGAAGAAACAGTTGCATTGATAGCTGGTGGTCATAGCTTCGGTAAAACCCATGGTGCAGCTTCTGCTGATCATGTGGGTAAGGAACCGGAGGCAGTAGACCTTGAAATGCAAGGTTTAGGCTGGAGCAACAGCTATGGTACAGGCAAGGGTCCAGACGCAATTACCAGTGGACTGGAAGTGATATGGACAAGAACACCAACCCAATGGAGCCATAACTTTTTTGAAAACCTATTTGGCTTTGAATGGGAACTATCTAAAAGCCCTGCTGGCGCCCATCAATGGGTAGCGAAAGATGCAGAAGCTTTTATTCCCGATGCATTTGATAGCTCAAAGAGACATCGTCCAACCATGCTGACTACAGATCTTGCTTTAAGATTTGATCCAGTCTATGAAAAAATATCGCGACGCTTTTTTGAGAATCCTGATGCCTTTACGGATGCTTTTGCACGTGCATGGTATAAATTAACACACAGAGACATGGGACCACGTGAACGTTATCTCGGTCCTGATGTTCCACAAGAAGAATTGCTATGGCAAGATCCTATTCCGGCTGTAAACCATACACTGATAGATGAAAACGACATCGCGGCATTGAAAGCGAAAGTATTGGCTTCGGGTTTAAGTATATCTGAACTGGTTTCTACAGCCTGGGCTTCGGCTTCTACCTTCCGTGGCACAGACAAACGCGGTGGCGCTAACGGCGCACGCCTTCGTCTTGCTCCACAAAAATACTGGCAGGTAAATAATACATCGCAATTGCAAAAGGTATTAGACAAACTTGAAGGAATTCAAAAAGAGTTTAATGCTGCACAGGCAAATGGCAAAAAAGTTTCTATTGCAGATTTAATTGTACTGGCTGGTTGCGCAGGTATTGAAAAAGCTGCTTCAGATGCAGGACAAGCTACGAAGGTTCCTTTTACGCCTGGTCGTATGGATGCTTCACAAGAACAAACAGACGTTGAATCATTTGGCTACCTGGAGCCTGCTGCAGATGGTTTCCGTAACTACCGCAAGTCGAAATTGCCTGTATCCACCGAAGAATTGCTGATTGATAAGGCGCATTTGCTTACACTCACTGCGCCTGAGTTAACGGTATTGTTGGGTGGCTTACGTACAATAAACATTAATTTCGATGGGTCTAAACACGGTGTATTTACTTCCAATCCAGGTCAACTTAGCAACGATTTTTTTGTCAACCTACTTGATATGAATACTGTATGGAAAGCTACATCTGCTGACAGAGAAGTTTATGAAGGTCGCGACCGTAATACTGGTGAAATAAAATGGACAGGTACTCGTGCTGATCTTGTCTTTGGTTCTAATTCAGAACTCAGAGCGATTGCTGAAGTATATGGAAGTGTTGATGGCCAGCAGAAATTCACAAAAGATTTTGTGGCTGCCTGGACTAAAGTGATGAATCTGGATAGGTTTGATTTAAAGTAAGACCTTCTTGAGTATAATGAAGCCGAACCTAAAAAGTTCGGCTTTTTTTAGGCTTCTATTCTTCCAAAGCATACTCATACTGGAATAATTGCCTGCTAGGTCTTTTACAAATTCAACTTGAACGTTTTCATCGAGTATAAAAATATGATCATTAACGGGCTTCAATCTAAAAACATCATTTCTACCACGTTCTGGATTTTTGCACCTAAATAAGTTCCTACGTACTTATTTAAAAGCTCGATACTCGGATTAGGCAGAATATTCTTTGCTTTGGTTAATTCCTCCTGACTTAATGCTTTAGGTGCGCGCATTTGAGGTTCATAAAACAAAAATCAATTCACTATGTTGGTGACCAGTTGGGTGATTTGAAAAAAAAATTCGATCTCAGTTTGTTAAAGCGTAGTTTTATACCACATTATAATTGTATTGATTTCAGCTAAATAAATTTTTAATGAAACGCGTCTCATACCTTATTTTTTTATTTTTTGGAATACTTGCTAGCTGCACCAAGGAGAACGGATTCGTACTAAAAAAACACAAACTTCTTAAGGAGGAAATTGACACGATAAAATACTATCCAAAGCAGGATCTCTACTTGTTAAATGATATTGATCGGGGCTTCCTAGGAGAGTTCAAGAATCAATTTGTTTTTGTTAAAAAAGGGGAATTTATTGGTTACCGTATTGAAACAGGGGATCTTGCACTTAAAATATCCGAGCGATACCTGGGATTAGCACCTTACAGGGATTTCAGTTCAGGATGGTTTCAAATAAATAGGCATAAGGTTGATCGCAAATTGCCGAAAGCGGACTCCATTTCTTCCCAATTACAACATTCATATCCAGATTATTTCATCCGTGAAGACAATGGTGTATTTTCAGTATATGACAAGGGTGAACGGTTAAAAACATTCCATTACGGTGCTATTATTATAAATAAACTAAATTTGGATTTTGACAATCTAGCATATGGAATATACTGCTTGTCCAATGGAAGCCTGCGGATGGTGTCCAATGATGGTCGCAAATTGCTTATACAACCTGATGGCATCTATTTCGTTCCTTCACCTGGATACAATGCTATGGTGGCTAGGGAGCTAGATGACTTTTTAATAAAAATTGATGAAATAAACAGCAAAGGCGAAATGGAATTCATTGAGCGTATTTTCATGATCACTAGATAACTTGACTTAGATAAATTTATCTCAATCAAAATCTTAAACCTATTGTTAAGACTCGATCATGAGTGCTAGAATTAATTTTTTGTCAGAATCCTCATAGACATGTATCTCTGACAGCACTAAGTCTGCAATGTCATGCCCCCAAATACCATACTTCCCATTAGTTTCATTTCGATTATACATCGTCGTTCTTTTCTCCACCGGAATAGTTTTTATAGTAGCCGTGGCTTCTTCCTCCTCATACATTTTATAGTAAGCCTTGCTAATTTCTTTAAGCAGTAGTTCTCTGCTAAAACCATTGTTAGAATTCAGCTCAAATCTATATCCATTCTTTAAAGGGTAATCAATGACAACTGTCACTCCAGGCTGATTGATTAAAATTTCACTTGCATTCTTTAAGCCAGATATATCCTGTTCTGGTTTTTCGAGACTTGCCCAGGGAATAAGGCCATTTTTGAAACCGATAGTATCTTTTGTTTTAACTTCAAACGAAATTTTTCCAAGGAACTTTCCCAAATGAGCATTACTTTTTTCACCAGAGGCTTTCTCTCTTTTTATAATACTTTCTTGAGGATCTTCTAAGTTCTTTCTTGTTTTAATACTACAACTAAGTAATATCAAGAGAATGAGCGTTAAAAATAGTTGTCCCTTCATATGATTGAACTGAAAAAGAATTTAAATGATTAATAAAGCTAATATAGCGATTCTCACAAAACGAAAATTAATCAATTCCACTAAAAATGGAGTATCAATAATCCATATCTTCCGCCTATCTTTTATACAATACTATCCCCTCATAGTCTCCTCATGCCAGTCATACAACCCCGCCGCGTCAAATACACCACCTTGAAGAAAACGATGTATAAACTCTGCTAGCGATCTAGTTAATGTTATTGTTGTGTTCAAACGAGTTAGGTTAGTGATTTGATAATCATTTGGATTTTGAATAGATATATCTAATTCCCAACTATCACAGTATGTCATATATTCGGCAATGTATAGCTGATTGTTATATTTCATCTTATTTTCAATAATCTCTTCAATCCTAATCATATTGAAAATGTCTTCGTCCGTATCAAAACCATCACTAAATCTGTAAAGCATTTTGAAGTCTTCAGGCAAGGTCTTGCTGTAAATTCTTTCTACTTCTTTTAATGAAGTTTCAGAAGCACCGCTATGCAGCCTAAGAGCACCAGTTTTGGCGCGTTCTTTAAGTTCTTCTATTGCAGATTGAATATGCATAATGGAATAATGATGTTAGATATACTATTATTTTATCGGGCTCATCCCTTTAAATTGGGTTTTATTCTATCTTACGTTATAATATCGAATATAATCATTTATATCTTCACGTTTTGACTGCAATTGCTATATCTGAGTAAACGTCTTTTTTGTTATATAATCTTAGAATCGACCTTATTTGTTTGGATTGTAAAGCTCAAACCAATAATGCGGGACAAGATCATAATCAAATAGTCCTTTTTCTATAAAACCACATTTCTTTAGAACTTTCTGGGATTGCAAATTACCTATATCAGCTATCGCATAAATTACATGAAGCTTAAGTTGATTAAAAGCATATTCCACTGCTGCCTTTGAAGATTCGGTGGCATAACCTTTCCCCCAAAATGTTTTTATAAATCTATATCCTAAATCATGATAGCCTATATGCCCATTCGTTAAATCGGTGATTAACTTAAAACCACCCCATCCTACAAAATCATTTGTTTCTTTTTCAATTATAGCTAAACGCCCCACTCCGTTGTCAACATATTGTTTTCTAATCGAACTTATTACATCTTTTGCCTGTTGGGAAGTTTTAATTGGATTTTTTCCCAGATACTGATGTACTTCGGGATCAGAATCCAAACTAAAAATTCCATCAACATCTGTTTCTAGTAATTCCCTAAAATAAAGTCGCTCCGTTTCAATAATCATCTTCATATAAATTCTTCTTCTATGTCACAACTTAAAAAATTTAATGGAATTATTTCTTTCTTTTCTATTACTTTTGCCGCACCTAATTAAAAAAAAAACAATTAGTAATTAGCCCCTATTAAGAAATTATAATGAACTACACTTTAATTGCCCTATTAACACCAGCCGCCTTAATTATCTCAATTTATTTCTCAAAATCTTATAAAAAGCTTTCGCAGCATCAGATGCCTTTTTTTAAGGCTTTCAATCCATTTTACAATGTTGAAACCTATCATTCTGATGAATTAAAAAAGAGTTTGCAACCTATTTTATCTGAAATTGAAACCAAGAGCATGACTAATTTTATAAACTCATGGAAAAGCAAGTTTGAAAACAACGCTTTAACTATTGAAGATGTAAAATATTTGAACGAGTTAATTGCTACAGGTAATACCAACCAGGTTAATGGTATTTTAGCCTTGCATCCAAAAGCCATAGAAATATACAATACACTAAATGAAACCTTGAATCCAGTTGAAGAAGTAGTTTCTGAAGAAGAACTGGCAGAAGTATAGGATTAAAATAAACTGGATGAGCTTACATCTTGTCGTTTTAAATTAACATCAAAAAGCACTGTTTTATCGAGACGAAATAAAATCACAAATACAATGATACTCACAAGTGCTGCAAAAAAACACCAAACTGATAAGACATATCGTTCATAGATCAGGTTTGCTATGATGTAAGAAGTACCAATAGCGATCCCAAATATCCACATTTTCTTTACCGATGAAACTAATGCTGGCACAACAGTGGCCAAAAAGTATAATAGTGCTGATAGATGCAAGGAAAAATTGACCACACCGATATGATAATAAATATGATGTCCAATAATTTCAGCAAAGATGTGCTTTACAAATAAACGGTAAGCCAAATATGCCGACACTCCTGCCCCAACTATCAGTAATGCAGCTAATATTTTCTTTCGATTCCTGTCTTTTTCCAAAAGAAATATGGACAGCGGAATCCACACTGGCCAAAGCACCTGTGCAAAAAATAAAAAAAGAAAAGTTGCAGGAATTTTCCAATATTCAAAAACAGGATCCGACAAAGCAAGCCATACCACTCCTTCTGAAAATTGTTGAACAGCCAATAACAGGGGGATACATCCAAAAAGAACATGTGTCCTGACATTAGAGCTTTGAACAGTCACTGTTCCGATCAACATTAAAGCTATTCCAGAACTAAAACTTGCTGTTGCTGAAAAACACATACATTCTAATTTAAGTTTAAAACGGATCAGTATACTCACTGAATCTTATCAGTTTCTTGTTTACAAATTCTTCAATTCCAAGACTTGATAATTCACGTCCATAACCCGAAATCTTGGTACCGCCAAAAGGTAGATCGGGCTGCGTCCAGGTTGGATGATTAATAAAGACCATGCCGGTATCAATTTGCGAGGCTACATTCTTACCCCTGTTTTTATCTGAAGTAAATACGGAACCACCTAAACCAAAAGGTGAATCATTAGCGAGTTTTACAGCTTCCTGCTCATCCTTAACAGTATAAAATGAAGCTACAGGCCCAAATAGCTCTTCATAATAAGCAGGCATACCAGGTTTGATATCGGTAAGGATAGTAGTTTCCATAAACGCTCCGGGACGGTCGATTCGTTTTCCGCCTAACACAACCCTTGCTCCGGCATAAACCGAACGCTGAACCTGATCTGCCAGTTGAACTGCTGCGTTTTCACTGCTTAAAGGCCCTAATTCAGTGCTTTCATCCATCGGATCACCAACTTTTAAACCGGTCAGCTTCGCTTTGAACTTGGTCAGGAATTCTTCTGCAACTGCTTCCACAACAATAAATCTTTTCGCGGCTACACAACATTGTCCTGTGTTGTTCATCCGGCCAATCACTCCCCATTCTACGGCTTGATCAATATCGGCATCTTCCAATACAATGAACGCGTCGCTTCCACCCAGTTCCAAAACCGATTTTTTCAGTGATCTTCCGGCTGCTGCGGCTAAACTTGCACCAGCTTTCTCACTTCCTGTAAGCGAAACACCCTTAAT
Organism: Pedobacter sp. ok626; assembly: GCF_900100435.1. GTDB lineage: Bacteria > Bacteroidota > Bacteroidia > Sphingobacteriales > Sphingobacteriaceae > Pedobacter. The sequence continues at coordinate 214,977 of NZ_FNEX01000009.1, forward strand.
CCTTGGATCAGCAATATAGGCAGACACGTTATTTCCCGAAACAAACAAATTAGTGTACAATCCTTCAGGGGCACCGGCTTCTGTAAACAATTCTTCTATGGCAACTGCACACTGGGGAACGTTAGAAGCATGCTTTACCAGGACCACATTTCCTGCCATGATATTTGGTGCGGCAAATCGGGCAACCTGGTAAAATGGAAAATTCCAGGGCTCAACCCCCAATAAAACCCCAATCGGGCTGCTGGTAATATAGGCTTCTCCGTATTGCGGATCCAATTGCTTATTTGCCAGAAAAGTCGCTCCGTTAGTAGCATAATAATCTATGATATCAGCACTTAATGCGATCTCACCCTTACTTTGCGCGATTAATTTACCCATTTCCAGCGTAATTAACTCAGCTAACTGTGTGGATTTGGAGCGCATCAGCGCGGCAACCTTGTGCAGTATTGTTGCACGTTCCTGATAACTGATTCGCTTCCAGCTCTCAAATGTCTTTTCAGCTCTTGCAATGGCGGAATCTACCGCCTCTTCACTCATTTCTTGAAATGTTTTAACAACCTGATTGTTAAAAGGATTGATTGTTTGTATCGCCATGGTATGTTATTTTATTAAGCTTATTAATTTATAGCGCTTTAATTTCAGTGATTAATTTTGAGAGTCCTGGCTAAACACTTTCAAAACCAGCTGTGCTCAATGTTACAGGCGTTTTTCGTGATTATGGTTTGGCTATTTCTAAGACGATCCTGCCACTAATGTCTCCCTTTTTCATCTCGTCAAATACAGTATTTATATCTTCCAGTTTAGCGGATTTAACCGTTGCCTTAACTTTCCCTTCTACCGCAAAGGAAATGGCTTCTTCCATATCTTTGCGCGTACCTACGATCGAGCCTTTGATGGTTGTACCATTTATCACCGTATCAAAAATGGAAAGATCAAAAGTTCCGGCAGGCAGGCCGTTCAATGAAAGCACCCCCTTACGCCTGAGCGCACTTAATCCCTGGTTAAAGGCAATTGGTGATGGTGCAGTAACTAATACACCATGCATACCGCCTGTTTCCTTCTTGAGATATGTACCCGGGTCAGTTTCTTTTGCATTAACGGTAAGGTCGGCGCCTAAATCTCTAGCCAGTTGCAGCTTATCATCTGAAATATCAATAGCAGCAACATGCAAGCCCATAGCTTTCGCATATTGAACAGCCAGGTGTCCTAAACCGCCAATACCGGAAATGGCTACCCATTCTCCCGGTTTCGCTGCAGTTTCTTTTAAACCTTTATAAACTGTAACACCGGCACAAATGATCGGTGCCATTTCTATAAAATTGATATTTGAAGGAAAATGCGCAACATACCTGGAGTCCGCAACCACATACTCTGCAAAACCACCGTCAACACTATAACCACCGTTCTGCTGAGTTTCGCAGAGCGTTTCCCAGCCGGTATAACAGTAATCACAGCAACCACATGCGCTATATAACCAGGGCACACCAACAATATCCCCCTCTTTGATTTTTTTCACACCATTCCCTAAAGCGACTACGTATCCAATAGCTTCGTGTCCGGGTATCAAGGGCATTTTTGGCTTCGCCGGCCAGTCTCCCTGACAGGCATGCAGGTCCGTGTGGCATACCCCGCAAGCAATTACTTTAACCAGAATTTCATTTTCACCAGGTGCTCTGACCGGCATTTCCTCAATATGCAACGGTTCTCCAAATGCATGGATCACCGCCGCTTTCATTTTTTTAGGTATCATAATTATGAATATTATACTGTTAATTTAAAATCCAACCACAGCTTCTATCACATAGCCGTTAAATTTGCCCCCGGAACGATAATCCTGAGTTGGGAAATCTTTATATTTCTGCACTACATATTCTCCTTTTAAAAGGATATTTTTAGTCATAAACCAGCCTGCAGCTCCTGCAAAACGGTCAACTTTAACATCATCAGTATAGGTAATAGCCGTAGTATTGGCCAAACGCGCAGTAACCGTATTGTATTTAGCACCTATAAAGAAATTTTCTGTTTTTCCGAAACGGTAAACTACATCGGCAGCAAATTGTTGCATTTTTCTGGTGTCTGTTTCTTTGGCGGTTCTTCCAGAAGCAGTTTCGTAGGTACCGAACAATTCCAATCCTTTTACTTTTAAAAACCCGTTTAGCATAATGGTATTTACTTTTTTGCTGAATCCTGGGTTGAAGCGGCCAGAGAATGCTAATGGGGTACCCGCACCTGTTGTACTACTGGGATTAGCAGAATTCAGTTCCATCACATACTGATAATTAGATCCTGAACGGTCACCACCAAAAATGGTGTTACTTCCTGAACTTTGGTTGCCATAGTATGAGCCGCTTACCCTTACACGGACATCTTTCATCACTTGTTTGTCAAATCCACCTTTTAATATAACCGATGGGGATTTATGGTATTTACCGTCAGGATTTGAAGCAGCATACAAAGAATCTACATTACCCTTGATCATGCCGTTGGTCGCTCCAATCAATCCAAAGAAACCGTTTTTCCTTAACATCACCTGTCCGCCGATCTCGGTTGCAAACTCGTCAACAATATTGCCTTCCATAAACGGATTATAGATCGCATTCCCCCCATCGCTTCTGCGGAAATGTTGATCACCGTAATCGACCTCAAAGTGTCCGATCTTAATGGTTGCGATTTCCATGATGTCGTCCCAGATCTGTCCTTTGAACGGCAATTTATCGAACTGAATGTATCCACCTTTAACCCAAGTTTCATTGTGGTGTTTGGTAGAAAGGTAACTGGTGATGTTTAACCGGATCCCGTCAGCCAGCTGAACATCCATATATAGATTGGCTTGCGCTGTCTGGAATCCCGGGGTAATTATTTTCAACCTGTTGCCAGCTACAGCCGGGTTAAATGACCCAATGTTGTTATTTAAGGCTCCTGGATTTTTATGTTTCAGGTTTTGAAATTGTTGAGTAAAGCCAGCGCCGAATTTTAACTTCATTCCATCAAATGTGGTGACGGTATCTTTTGGAGCTTCAAATACATTGATACCAGTCTTGTCATATGGTCTCAGATTGTCTACCTTTTGAAACTGGGACTTACCGATAAGGGGAATAAAACAAATCCACATTAACAGCGTTATTGGAACTAAAAGTTGAGTAATTTTAATTTTCATGATCTTTTATTTATAGTTTTTTTAACAGGTTACTTTTTAAAATTGAGGATAAATGAAATAGTCAGCTCGTTACCCACCTTCATTGCTCCGAGCATAAAACTTGGTGGTTGTATACCATAATCAGTCAGCTTTATTTTTTCCTGACCAGTACATAAAATGGTATTGTCAGCACTAACTTCCCCTATTACCTGTATAGTAATGAGTTTGGAAACCCCGGCAATGGTAAGTGTCCCTGTAGCATTAACAGAAAACTTATTTTTTTGAAGGGGTGTAACAGAAGCTTCCCGGAGTTTAAAATCGATATCCGGATAAGCGTCAGCCTTAATGGCTTTGTAGGTACGGTTATTCATGGATTCGCTTTCGCTTTTGAGGTTTTTAGCCTTAACATTGAAATTTAAAGAAATCAGATTTTTAGGTACTCCGCTCTCTCCGGAAACAGCGCCGAAATTTGCTTCACACACAGGGTTTTGCGCTATCATTGTCCAGTCGTGAATATTTGATTTACCAGAGATTTTTACGACATTATCTTTCGAGCCATTTAATTTATACAATGCCTGTGCATGCAGGTCCATGCCAGCAGCCGTGCAAATAATGATTAAAACGAACAGATGTCTAAAATAGATAGGTAGCTTGGGTTGATACAGCTTCTTGGTCATAATTACATGATTAAATAATTTAACCAAAAGTACAACCAAACAAATCTTAGACAGCTGATCTCAAACACTTAAAATAATGACATTCATCATCTTATTGATAAAAAAAAACTAAATCAACAACTTTTTAAATTTCTCAAAAAGAAATAACAAATCAGCTCGGCAATTGTAGGCAAATCGGGCAACTAATATTTCCTTGATTTTTGCTTTCTAGTCTGGCTACCTAGCTAAATAACTATACCGACAAGCTCTCCGATTTGCTTGTAAACCTTGATGGAGAAAGAAATGAATAGTGCTAATGGTACGGATGCAGATTCATATATGTTTTGATAGTCTTAGGTGTGACCCCGCTGGGATTCACACCTAGTGCGAAAATCAACGTTTAAACAGTATGAGCATCGTTTTGAAATTCGACTCCACGAATAACGCGCCTTTTCTCAGTATATTTTAGCTGCAAATGCTATAACTAAATATTCGGAATTTTATTTAATTGTACAATATATCCCCCATATTTAACCAACAAATAAATTGCAGTATCTTTGAAAAATAATAGATAATGAAAATAACATTTATAAGGCATTCAAAAGTATTATTTAACTGGGGAAAACTTTATAATACAAATTCATTTGATCTAGCTTGTCAAGAGTATGACCTTTCTCCGGTTCAGGCGGGAAAAAAAATGAGAATTGAAAGGCAATCTGTTTATATAAGTAACCTGATAAGAACCGAGGCGACCGCTAAAAATCTCTTTCAGGAGGAAATTGAAGTAATAAAAACAGATCTCTTAAATGAAATTCCTTTAAAACCTTTTATCAATACAAAACTACAACTTCCAACAATAATATGGTTGGTTTTGGGTAGGTTACAATGGTATTTTAATTATTCAACCCAACCGGAAACAAGAAAAAACTCCAAAGAGCGAATAAACAATTTTTTAGATCATATTCTAAGTAAGAAACAGGACTGTATTATTATTGGACATGGTTTCTACTTTGCACAGATGGTTAATCAAATGAAAAGAAGAGCAATTAATGGGAATATGAGGAAAAGACTAAAAAATGAAGAATTAAGGGTATTTGTCGCAGATTGTGGTTTACGAATTCCGTCTTAATTGACATGAAAATTCCTTCCCTTTTCAATATCCTAAGGGTCGACAAAAAATGAGTAAACTTATTCACTCAGCTTCATCTTTACAGCCATTATATGTTTGCAGAGCCCTCTATTCGTCTTGTTATTAGTAAACCAGGTACAGGTACATTGTAGCTCGTTGCCTTTACCGGCGACGATATGACTCACACCAGCACTGCCTTTAACTTCAGCTTTAATACCGCTTTTGTCATTTTGCATTATTACCACACCATCTTCATCGAACAACTTTATCGCATTTTGTAACCTTGGATTAAAGCGTTTTAACCGTGAGAGCTTAAATGGAAGCTTTCTATAAAAATAATTGTTGCTCGATAAATCGTACCCCAATAATCCCATACTGGATAGTGAAGCCTGCAAAGTTTCCATCGTTCCCAGCTGAATGTCATGTTCTATGGAAACCAGCGTGGGCTGAAAAACCTCATTGGTTTTAAAATAATTATTGATGCCAAATAACCATTCTTCCGGTAGTTGAACCATCAGGTTTTCCATATTCTTACTTTCGCTGGCAATTCGCTAAAAGCAAAAACCCTGCTAATCGTGCAATTGCAGGGTTTTATACGTTTTGATAGTCTTTGTTGTGATCCCGCTGGGACTCTAACCTACCATACTCTATTTTATCAAATATTAGCTTATTAACATCAATAAAGCCTTTTATAAGCTAATAAGTGACGGTTTACAGCAAAGTAAAATAAATTAAAAAACATTTGAATTAACCAAAAATTGACAGTAATATTGACAGTGAAACAATTTTACTGTCAATTCTATGGCTACAGTTAACTTCTATCTAGACAAACCAAACAGGAAAGATCAGAGACCGATCTTGCTTACTTACCTCCTCAATGGGGCAAAAATACGCTTTTCAACAAAGCTTAAAACTACCGACAAAGATTGGAATCCAAAAGAGCAAAAGGTTAAAAGAAATGGCGCAAATGAAAGTGAAATCAATTTTGCTTTGGATGAATTTAAAAGGGTAATTACCAAAGCTGAATTGGATACCAAATTTGACCCTTCCAGTTTAACACTTGATTTGATCAGAAGCAAGCTTGAAGATGCTACTGGCAAGAAAAAAGCCGCGTTTACGATTTTTGATGCATTTGAAGAATACATTAGGGAGGCAGAGATCACTAAGACCATAAGCTCTAAAAAGATATATGAGGTGACTTTAAATAAGATTAAAGCTTTCAATGAAGATAAACGCTACCAGTTATCTTTTGATAACGTAGACAGCAAATTTGAAAGCAAATTCACCGACTATTTAATCAATGACCATAAATTAGTCAACAATACCATTGGCAGGTACATTAAAACCATTAAATCGTTCATGCACTTTGCCGCTGAACGTGGATATACCAATAATTATAAATTTAAATCCTTTAGAGTCATTAAACAGGACGCTGACATCATTTATTTAACAGAAGAAGAACTATTAAAGATTTACCATTTTAAGAATCTACCTCCCCGACTAGATGCCGTCAGAGATGCTTTTTGTTTGGGTTGTTTTACTGGCCTTAGGTTTTCTGATTTAGCGGAGCTTAGGTTTGCGAATTTAAAACAGGATTTTATTGAATTAAAATCAAAAAAGACGCGCGATTTTTTACGCATACCGCTGAATGACTATGCAAAGGCTATCTTAAACAAACACAAGGGGAATCCACCACAAGTAATCAGCAACCAGAAAATGAATGACTACATCAAAGAAATTGGAGAACTGGCTGAAATAAACGGCAATATCATACTTACCCAATACCAGGGGGCAATCAGAATAGAAAAAGCTGAACCTAAATACAACTTTCTTTCTACCCATACCGCCAGAAGAACCTTTGTAACCCTATCACTTGAAAAAGGAATGCGGCCAGAGGTTGTAATGTCGATAACAGGCCATAAAGACTATCCTACATTTAAAAAATACATCAAACTAACGGAAAACGTTAAGTTAGCCGAAATGAATAACGCTTGGAACTAAAGAAATTATGAACGAAGATATTTTAAACACACTTTCAAAAATTATATTGGATAGTGCAGAAAATCCAATAGCCAAACCAAAAGACAGAGAAGTAAAGAAGAAAACGAATTCAGACGACAATGAATTAAGCAAACATAACCATCATTTATACAATGACTTATATTCAAAATTCAAGTCATTAAGTGAAACTAACAGTCCCATTAGTGAGAAAATTACAGCTCTAAATAAGCTCATAGATCATAATACTCAATTACTAGAGATTAAAAGCTATTCTGTCCTGCCTGCTGATGCGGAGTTTCACAGAGCGATCTTTGAGTTAAACAATCGCATTAAAGAGTATAGGCTGTTTTTAGAACGAGATTCATTAATATCCTGTGCAGAACCAGAACATAAAGCACCAATAGGCAGAACAACAGAGGTTCTTAAATATAACGAAACAGAACTAAGCCAGAACCAACTTCTTTTCCTTTTTAATGAAATGAGAAACGAAAGAATCATAACCAGTGATTTAACCAATGTAGAGATTGCAAGAGCTGTTGAAATATTAACTGGCCTCAGTTCGAAAAAATTCGGTCAGGAATTGAGCAACATAAATACGCGGGAGTTTTCCAAAACGGAAAAAGAACAATTAAAGACAAAATTGCTGAATCTAGATAAAGCTGTCGATAAACTTAAGGACAAGAAAACTAAAAAATAATAAACTAGGATACAGTCGATTACTGTTATTTACCCGTAAGATTACCCCTATTCCCAGCACGTTTCGTTGTTGTTTTGCAGCTCACAAAATTTAAAAACATGAGTTACACAAACACAAAAACATTACGCTTGGAAGAAGCTGAAAGAAACCCTTTAGTATTAATCGACATGGCCACACTGAAATCCATGCTAAATAGTGTTATTGGAAATGCACTACAAAATCTAAACCCTAAGGACGTTAATTTGAAGAATGGTGAGCGCCTTAATGACAATCCTGATCTAATGGACATGGAAGAAGCCCTTAAATTCCTAAAGGTTTCAAAGGTTACTATTCATAACTGGAAAAAGAAAGGCATCATAAAAAGCCATAAAATGGGCAGAAAGCTCTATTTCAAACGCTCAGAGCTTTTGGACGCGATTAAGAGACAGAAATATTCTTTAAACACTATTTAACTGGGACATGGGAGATTTACCAATGACGCTTGATGAATTCAGGAAAGAATTTAAAAGGCTATTTGATCAAAAAGCAGATGAGTTTTTTAAAAGGATTTTTGAGGGAATGAAACCACCGGAAAATAAAGACGCAGAACAGAGCTTGATGACGACTAATCAAGTGACCGCTTATTTTGATATATCCAGAACCACACTCAATAACTGGATCAATAAGGACAAAATAATGAGCATAAAAAAGGGTAATCAACGCTTTTTTGACAGAGCTTATATAGAACGATACAAGAAAATCAACTTCTCTTTTGATGAGAGGTTACCAACTTATTATAGTAAGCATGTTTGACCGTGATGTAAAGCAATGATGTAGACTAGTCTCATTGGTGGGCGGGTTCGGCATATGTTATAGGGCTTCATACCATTTAAAATCAACAATTAAGCCTCGATAAATCGAGGCTTAATTGTATAGATGAATTATTTGAAGATTAGCAAACTTTCCCAAAAGTACCCACTACACGTTACGGCTTATCGGCTGCGCCCGATTTAAGAATTTAGCTGAAACAATGAAGGAAGCTGAACTTCTGACTCTAAAACAAGTACTTACTTCTCCCCTTTTCTCTTTTCTGCACAAATCAAGGATGCGTCTAAAAAATCAACAAACTGGCTGTAGAAATTCATCATTGACATGGCTATTTCAGCATCGGTGTATTCAGAAGCATGATGCACCCAACCTTTATATAAATTCCATAAATGCTCTCTTGTTGTGTGAATTGGGTAGTTTTCAAAGAAGCATTCTATTACCTCTTCTGGCCTCTCCAGCTCTAAGGCTGTTAAACTTGTTGGCTGATAATTCAGCTTTTTAAAAAGCTCTTCCATAATGATAAATTTAAAGTAAGTATTGAATAAATGATGAGTTGTAGATTTTATTAGCTTTTAGCTTCTTGATACGACAATGCTTGCTGTTCAAGTTGCGTTATCTTTGATCAATAAATATTCGTCATTGGGTAACCGTAGATAGCCATTATCATAACAAAAGGTACAATTACTGCCCTTATGGTTGATATAACGATGTGTATGGTAATTGAAATTGAAACCTGAAGCCATCAACTTGCTCCCGCTAACCTTTGTTTCTTTGCTTGGATTTAGGTTTTCGAGGATGTCCCGGTTTCTTTTTAAGATGAGGTTAACCGATTTGATCATGCCATTGTTTGCTGATTTTACTTCATTGTTGTAGCTACTTCTACAATGATCATCACAGAATTTCTTATCAATCCGCCCATATAGGGGGCTGCTGCAATCCAAACACAAACGAGTTATCGGTGAGGTCATAGCTTCTTACCTAGCTTTTTTAATTCGCGCAATAAACCTTTAGTATTCATAATAGCATATTCAAAATCAACAATAATAATGTTAAACAGAACAAATGTAATGTATAACATTCAATTTAACAATAGATACCGTGATCTAATTTATTGAGGACTATATTTAAAATATCAATAGAAAATAAAATTATTTAATGACCAGATTTGGAGAATTTCTAGCTCGTAGACACATCAACAAAAGTTCCTTATCAAAAAGAACTGGATTAACTACACAACGATTAAATGATCTTAGCCTTAAGTCTAATGCTAGACCAATGGCATTCGAAGTCTACCTAGTTGCCAAAGCTATTGAGGCAGATTTGAATGAAATTCACTTATTTTTATTTGGTGATTTAGAACTAATAGACACTGCCAAAGAAAAATCTACTGATTCAAAATAAAGGCTATTAATAATAATCACTCTTAGCTAAAACCTTCCGTGTACACGGTGGGGTCAGTGCCGGAATGTCCAACTACAGTGATCTCTAAGAAAACAGAAATAATAAACCAATTTACCGTTTGACTAGGCACAACCTCGCCTCTATAATCGTCCATTTACACTGCGTTATAAGTTAAATGAACACAGTATGTAAAACGCATAAACAACTGTTAATAATAATTTTATACAAAAACAAAACCCATATCCCTATCTAAAAAACCATACTAAACGAGTAATATGGGCTAGAAATAATGGCGATTTGTTCTTTATAAAACACGAGTGCGAAGTCAATTGTAAAAACGTACACTTTTTACAATTACACGAGTTTATGCAAATATCCTCTTGAAACGTCTTCAACATGACATTATTTTCATTTTCACAGCAAAGCAAAATGCTTATAAATAGATAATTATATAATTTACATAAACAAACTATAGACGTATAACAAAAGTATGGGGCGAGACTTGGACAGTCCCAATAGTGAGACACCTTCCCGTATGTTATAGACAAACGGGAACGTATTGTTGTCTGAATGTTTATTTACAAATGACCTGTAATTTTTCTCTTTTTTCCGTGTGAAATATATCTAGTTCAAAAACTCGTCGATCTTAGATTTAAGAAAAGACAATGACTTTAAGCTACAATTTTTGCCAACCCTGTAGTTAAAGTTATCAGAATGTAAGCTTCGTAATTCAAAATTCCTGACAACTATAAATTTGATCAAATTCATTAAATACTTTCCCGGTACATTTACTAATGTGTTCGTTTTTTTAAAATGCCTTTGTGCAAGAGATACCTGCCTCTCAAAACTCATGCGCGGTCTTTTTAATTTCAAGCCTGCTTTGACCTCTTCATAATAATCAGTAATGAATCTATTTTTTACACCGTAGGGTGTTGCCGTTAAATTAAAATCTCTATTTATTTCAATTTTAAAATATTCAATACCCAAACTGAATTTATGGATTATGAAACAACATGCAGACAATTTCTGGACAACATCGTGTAAATCCCGCAAACTGGATTCTAAATTGAATTTTAAATTTATTTCTGAATCTTTTATCGTCGTTTTTTCTTCCTTTATAAATTCAGCTATCGCATCATGTTCTATTAGATAGTTTTCAATACTGTACCTTTCGAGATAGAATAAATTTGGTAAAACCTCAATACTATTTAATAAATGATCAAAGTCCAGATCCACGATATGTATGTCTTTTTTACTATTTACTTTGTCTCTGGCGGACTGCTTTACATACTTTTTTCCCCCTAAACCAAATACTTTTTCCAGCCGTATTGTAGGGTAAAGTTTCCTGAATAAATTTAAATAAAAGTTTTCCTTGTATTCATCTTCAATGAAAAAATTTAAATCATTGAATTGTGTCCATATTAAATCTAAGTTTCCTTTTGCTCTTACTGATCTTGTAGGTATACTATCAATAGCACTTATCATATGTTATCACCATATGGTAGTAAAACAGAACAATTATCTCTATAATCTCCAATGATTTCTGGCGAATGTGTCGCTATTATGAGCTGAGAATTTTTTCTCATCAGCTTATTAATAGCATTCAAAAAGTCTTCTTGCCATTTGGGGTGCAGTGACAATTCAGGTTCGTCAATGAGGAATAAATTTTCACGTCTATACTTAATATATGTTAAAAGAATAAGTATTTGTTTTTCTCCAGATGATAATGAATTCACGTTCATACTCTCTGTAATTATTTGCCCATATTTATCTAAAATATTAAATCTTAGCAGTCCGGATTCTTTTTCAAAATACAATTGTTTTGATGAGTCTTTAAAAAAAGTGTTGAGAACAGCCATAAATTCATTTAGAGGAGCAATCTCATCTTGCGTTTTCTGTTCGAATTCGCTAAATGCCGTGATAAGCTCGTTTACCTTTCTAAACTGGCTAACATTTACTAGATATCTCAGATCTATTTTATCGGTCACCCTATTTTGGATTACATCTTTTAAGTTTTCAAAATAATTACTAATTCTCTGCTCTGGGATGTTATTAAAGTTTTCTGGGTCGCTCCATCTATTCTGTCTCGAATTCCAATTATGATTATCTTTTAAAAATTCAATCACTTGATTTCTAAGCTTATCCAATCTCTTAATCGACGGTGTTTGCTGAACCAATAGTTCTTCGAGTTTTTCCTGGGAATAGACTTCGTTGAACGCAGATAAAACTATTGTTTCATTTAGGGTCCTGTTTAACTTAAGAAGTTCATTCGTATGCTGTGTGAATTTTCCAGATAGCAATCTACTGACATTCTCAAGCGGAGTGGAAGAGTCTTTTGCAAAGTCATTTCTTGAAATACCTCCAAAATTACCCTCTCGTTGTATACTTACTCCGTGTCGATCGCTAGTATATAAGGTTCTATCTAAGCCAATTATCACAGGCGAAGGAAGATTCTTTATAAAATTCCATGTAGCATCAGCATTAAAATTAATTTCATTGAATAAAGTTTCATTATATATAATTTCCTTATATCTAGACCTTCTGGCCATAGATTTTGGATCAGACTTCAATGAATGTCTAATAGGTTCAAATACTGTTCGATTATTAAGGTTCAATAATGAAATTTCTAAAATTTCATTTGTTTGCCTACAGATGTATTGGTATTCGCTTTTCTCGTGTATGAAATGAATCTCAATAGTTTCGAAGGATTCTGTTGACAAGCTCTCTATCGAAAGATTGAACATCCAGTTTATAACATTAAGAGTACTAGTTTTTCCAGAACCGTTTATTCCCACCAAAATGGCGATGTTAGGTTTTAAATTAATGTGGGTGTCTAAATATCCGTGGAGTTTTCGAATGTCAATTGATGTTATTTTCATATTACATCAATTATAAAAATTAAATATGACATTATTGCTTACTTATCTTAAATACAAATTTATTCATAGCAATACATTTGACTAAAACTTAGGTACGCTTTATCTGATAGGTCAACATATCAAAGTATTGATTCCTCATTTCAGAAGAACAGGTTGTAAGAGAGAAACGTGCAATGTTTGATCGATATTTATTTACATTCCCCTCAATCATTAAATCACTTGAGAATTGGGACGCCGTTGCGAAAACATACGTTACTTTTTTTTTATAGAATAAATCTAAAAACTCTAGCTCTGATAGATTATTGATATTTCTTTTGTTTGATTCTATTTGCTTAAACATTTGCTCAAAATAGGCGTTATTTTTGGAAGCAATAGCCTCCGAAAGTCTTCTCGCGCTAATCAAAATTTGATTTGTCAACTCTCGCACTCTTGCTGTAAAACTATGTTTAACATGAATCAAATAAATCTCTGTTGGTAAAATATGCAAGATGTCACAAACTTCAATATTATCTGGAAGTATTTTATCCATTACAATGTAATTAGTTTTTCCATTATATTTTAAGTTGTACACTCCTTCATCAATCAAAGCGTTAGTTCCAGATTGCAAATCCCATGGTTCATATAAAATCCCATTCGGTAATTTAAAATTTTTAAAAATGCTTTCTGTTTGAGTTATAAGAGTTTTAACAAACACATCTTTTACTTTATACCATTTAGAATCGATGAAGAATGCGGATTCGGAATTATGAGAAATTTCCGCATTTAGATGATATATAAAACCTGCACTAGTAGTCTGCTTAGTCCCTTGATAGCAATGTACTCTAACTCCACGTAAATAAAATAGGATTGCATTCTCATCATCACCGCAGTGTTCATACGCCTTTAAAACAACTGTTTTGTAAATCTCATCTCTATGGAAAACGGTATCAAATAATATGTGCTTATCATCGATCTTTTCTTTTAATTGATAGGATTCTGCTTCATAAAACGCTTCGATATTATTAGGACTCGCTAAGTCAAATTCAAAGTTATCCCTTTCATCTCGACTAGTGCCCAACAAAAAAGGTATATGATTAAAAATACGCTTATTGAGTGCTTTCTGGAGTTCGTCGATCTCATTTTTATCTCTAACTTGAGTATAAGAACTAAGTAATTCTTTTGCAGGAATTTCCAAAAGATTGTTAAGCTCCTTAATAATCTCGTGTAGAACCTCAAAGTTTACTTGCTTGTTAATCTTGAAACCGTTACCCACTGTGATATTGAGACGTTCATTGTATTTTCCCAGCAAAAACGTAAAATAGTCGGATGTTGTTGACTCTGCTAACTTAACATGTAATTCTTTTGGTATTTTCCCGAACTGTAGGTAATTGACCATTTTGTACTGATCTCGAAACTGTTCACTCATGCCTATCCTCTGCCCAGTGATGCCTCTAGATTTAGTAGATGTAGCTTCGTCTTCTGTCAAATTGATTAAGCGGTCGTAAGTCATCAAACCATAAGAATGATCAATAAAATTTACTATAATCCGATATCCCCCACCTCCTACAATTGCGAAAAGTTCATTTTCCGTTTCTACGAATAATATTAATGATAGTTTTGTTTGTTGAAATTTGTTCTTTCCTTGCTTTATTTCTTCAGGTAAAAAGGTGGCCCATTCCGACTGCTTATCTGCAATCGTATATAAATAAAGATAATAAGTCAAACTATCTCTTTTGTAGGGTTGGATTTCTAAATCACCTTCGTCTAATTCCCATTCCGCACGGCGATATGCATCACGAATCAAAACTTTAATTATTGCAATAGTAGTTGTTAGTGGTTTTAAAAGATGATGTTCTCTATCAATCTTAAAAATATTCGGCGTAATTGTCATGAGAGTATATTTCTCGAAATATAATCATTTACAATAAATTTTTAATCAACTTAGAAACAAGGAATTCAAAGCTTCATAGATAACTAATTTCTATCGTCTGCTGAATGAAGTAAAAATCAGCGACTATTATTAACTCTTAAAGTTCTATTTAAAACTGACAGTAATATTGACGGTAAAAAGAAAAAACCTTTGTAAGTATCTTACTTACAAAGGTTTTATTTTACTCTGGTGATCCCGCTGGGATTCGAACCCAGGACCACTACATTAAAAGTGTAATGCTCTACCAGCTGAGCTACGGAATCATTTCCTTGTTTGAAGGAGTGCAAAACTATGAAATTTATTAAGATTTCATACCTTGACAATGACTTAATTTCAATTAAATTCAATCACACCTTATAATCTGCTGATTTATAGAACAAAAGAACTCAGAATAACAAGCGTTTATAAAAATCTAATAGACTGATAAGATTTTCTTAAATTTACTCCTTTAAAAACCGGCAATTCTTTTTGATGATCGAATCTATTAGACGGCTACACGCCAAATTGATCGGCAGTATTGCTGACACACCGCTCCAAACCAGAATATTTCATGAAGTAAGTGTTATCGCTATGATCGGTCTTCCTCTGGCATTACTGGTAAATGGTTTCATAAAGGTACCATTGGTCAATTTAGCACTTTCGGCTACCTGGATTGTGATTGTAGCGATGTACATCAATTCCAGATATTATGGTCGGTTGCAGCTTAGCTTCATTTTATTTAGTGTCGGCACCAGTGTATTCATGGTATTTAATTACTTCATAAATTCAGGTATACATGGCCCCACATTAATACTTTACCTACTCTCGTTGGTATTTACATTGGCCGTAATGCCCACTCGTCAGTATGTATTTTGGATGCTGATCAATGTGGGGATTGTTGTTGGATTATTGCTGGTTGAATACTATAACACTGAATTGATCGAAGTCACCTACGCAAAGCGCAGTGATTTATTTGTTGACATGGCAACGACTTACATCTTCGTAGTCGCGTGTATAGGCGTCGTGCTCTCCTATCTGATCAACAGTTATCAACGGGAAAAGAATAATGCGCTGAAATCTTCCCTGGCTTTAAAAGAAGCTAATGATTCTAAGACAAGGTTATTGTCAATTTTGTCTCATGACTTACGTTCTCCCCTCAATTCTATTGCAATTTTCCTGGAGACCCTTAATGAACATGAATTATCGGCAGATGAGCGCCGATTTCTGGAAAGTAACCTGCTTAACGAGACGAAAAACACACAGGTAATGCTGCACAATTTATTAAACTGGACAAAATCGCAAATGGATGGTGGCATCAGCGTAAACATGGTGAACTTGAACTTATCCGAAGTTGTATCGACCTGTCTACTTGTACAACATGCGGCAGCGGATATAAAGAATGTTGTAATCCGCGTGAATATTGATCCGGAAATTGAGCTCAGTGCCGACTTAGACATGCTAAAGTTGGTCATCAGGAACCTGATAAATAATGCAATAAAGTTTACCCTGCCTGGAGGAGAAATTCAGATCTACAGTTCTTATGATTTCGGCCATGTCAAGCTGCACATAAGGGATAATGGCGTGGGCATTCCAATGGCAAAACAGGACGATCTTTTTAAGATGAATGCAGCATCGACTTATGGTACCAACAACGAAAAAGGTGTAGGCCTGGGCTTGATCTTATGTAAAGAGTATACCGAGTTGCAGAAAGGCAAAATCAGCTTCAATAGTGTACCAGGAAATGGAACAACCTTCACATTGGAATTTGCTGCAAAGAGCCCCAACTTTTGAGTGTCAGTCCACTTTCGTTGAGGCTCTTGGTGTGAATTTGTATAAAGCACTGGACACCCTCTTTTAAAATTTCTAGTCTTACACGCCTGCAAAAATCAGCAAACCAAGCCCAGCGATAAAAAAGCAAAACATTGCGATTAACAAGCTATTGGTACCTCGGGGCGAATTACGAAATTCTTTCCAAATGAAAACACCCCATAATGCAGCTATAAGTGTTGCTCCCTGTCCCAATCCATACGATATAGCAGGGCCCGCTTTTCCCGCAGCGATCAGATTCAACGAATTTCCCAGTCCCCAAATCAAACCACCCAATACACCTGTTAAATGTGTACTAAAACTTCCTGAAAAATAAGCTTTATAATTAGTCGGTTCACCTACAATCGGTCTTCTTATAAGGATCGTGTTAAACAGAAAATTGCTTAAAAAGATACCAAGTGAAAAAACAAATACGGCTGTATAAGGAGTCATTTTACCAGCAGCGGGCGATACAAAGTTCTCAAGGTCCATAGAAGCTGCTATAAAGTGGTAGAAGAAAGCCATCAGTACACCTGCGGTGATGCAGATTCCAATCCCTTTTGCTGACACTTTTTTCTGCTCTCCTGTACTTTTTCTTTTATAGGCCACGGCATTTAGAAATATCGCCACAACAATTAATATCACCCCAGCAAATAACAAAATGGGGTCTCCTTTTTGCGAACCGGCATAATTAATCAACACTCCTAAAACCAATGCTAAGCCTATGGCTAATGGAAAGGCGACAGACATACCTGCTATGGCTATAGCTGCAGACAATAAAATATTTGCGGCGTTAAAAATTACGCCTCCAAACAAGGCACTTGTTATATTTGAGCTGTCCGCCTGTTTAAGATCGGTCAGAAAATCACGTCCCTGATGACCGACACTGCCCATTGTAAAAGCAGAAATTACTGAAAAAAGTAAAATCCCTATTACATAATCCCAATAAAATAGTTCAAAGCGCCATGTTTTCCCGGCCATTTTTTGTGTATTAGCCCATGATCCCCAACACAGCATAGTGATAAGGCAAAATACGACTGCAAGTGAGTAACTTTCAATAATAAACATAGTGTCTTTTTTAAAATTCTGGTTTATGGTATAAAAATTTCATTTCTTGATGGTGCAGATGATTGTGCACCCAAACGGGTTACAGATATTGCAGAAGCATTACAGGCAAAAGTCACTGCATCCTGAATACTTTTGTTTTCTGATAAAGCTACGGCAAAGGCCCCATTGAACACATCACCAGCAGCAGTGGTATCTATTGCTTCCACAACCGGGGCATGAGTATGCATAAATTCGTTATCATGGAATATCAAAGCCCCTTCTCTTCCTAAAGTAATGATCACTGTTTCAACACCTTTTCCTTTGATAATCTGAGCTGCTTTCTTTGCACTTTCTATATCATTTACAGCTATACCGGATAATATTTCAGCCTCAGTTCTATTAGGCGTAATAACGGAAATATTACTTAAGAAGGCATCCGATAAGCTGCAGGCAGGTGCAGGATTCAGCACAACTTTTACACCTTTGGCCGCCGCCATTTGTACAACATGCACTACCGTTGCTAAAGGAATTTCCAATTGAATCAAAACTATTTTTGCCTGGTCAATTAACTGCTCAATATTCACGAGATCGTTTACACTAAGCGTTGCGTTTGCACCAGATGCAACGACAATACAGTTTTCAGCATTCTGATCCACTGTAATCAGAGCTACACCTGAGGGGTTATCTGGGTCAGATAAAATATGATCAGTATTAATTCCTTCTTCCTCGAAAAGTTGCTTAGACTGTCTGCCAAAGATATCATTTCCAATTTTACATATAAACGTTACATTTCCGCCAAGTCTGGCGGCTGCAACTGCCTGATTCGCGCCCTTTCCTCCAGGGTTCATAAAGAAAACTCCACCCAGAGTCGTTTCTCCTGCAACGGGTAGGTGTTCAGTTTTTATAACCATATCTGTGTTTGAGCTTCCTACAACTAAAATCATTGGATTCATTTTTTAATTTCTTTTATTATTTAAAATAGATTCAGCATACGTTCAACATTTTATAATTTAATACTGAACCTTGATCACGTTTACTGGCCCGGTTAAGCCCGATCGCTCGTATTTGTTATGCGCAGGGAGATTAATGACATCCGTGCGTGTTAACCTGTCCTTCGCATCAAGTTTGCTATCTCCTATTAAGCGGTTTATCCAGGTGTTCACCACCTCTATCTCCACATTATTCTTTCCTTCTTTAATAACTTTTGAAACATCAACCTGCCAGGGGGCTGTCCATACTGAACCTACATCCTGACCATTGATCTTAATTCTGGCCATTCCATTAATATGCCCTGTATTCAGGAAGATTGTTCCTTCCCGATCCACCTTCTTCAGGCTAAAGGTTGACTTATATACAGCTGATCCAGAAAAGTTTTTTATACGCTCATCCCTGTGGTCCGACCAGCTAATCAATTCATTAAACACAATAGGTTTTTCCGGGCCTCCGGATATCGGAGAATTGAGAAAACTGACTTCCCACGGAGCAGATAAAGTAAGCAGGTGCCTGCCTACAGGAAAATTCTCCCGTATGCCTGAATTCTTCTTCGATTCACCTTTATTAAAAACCACAAAACCACTTTGATTGGTTTCAAGTCTGAATGAAATGGACGTTTTACCATCAGCATTACTAAAAACGGGTAAGTCTCTCTTGGTTCCGGTCGCCGGATCCCACCAGTAAGGCTGAGCATTAGCCACTCTAAATACAGCAGAGAATTCAACATCACCATCAGACTGATTGGTCATAAAATATAGCTCATTTGCTTCGGTACTTCGATGGGTATATAATATTTTATTACCGACACTAGATTTCAGGTCGGGAGCCAGACCGATATAGTCCAGTGCTTCCTGCATAGAAATACCTTCCATAACCAGGCCATTACCATATTTTCTTATTCCTTTCTTCAGTATTGTTCCGCCCCATAAATTTTGTGCAAGCGTTCTAATACGTTTATCAGCTTCCGGATAATCCTGTAGACTAGGCGATCTTTCCGGAGCTTTTCCCAATACTACGGCACCATCCTTTACAAGTGACCCAATTTTCTCCAGCAAAGCTGGACGCATGGTTTTAAGTGGCGGAAGAACCAACAGGCTATACTGTACACCGTCGGGCAATAAGAGTTTTCGATTTCTAACAGTTATCCTGTTTAGTATCACATCTGCATTAATGTAATCATAGGAGTAGCCTTCAGGCAATTCAGGATTTCTAATCCCTGTCATCTTAGGTGCATCTTCTCCGATAAAATAAGCAACATCATTTACCGGAGTTCCCTGCTGAAGTAAATAATTACATCTCCTCAAATAATCTATAAAAGCTGCTCCCTGATAAAACCAGGTATTTTTTCTGTTAAACTCTGTACTAAACCATGCATTCAGACCGGGATAATTTGATTCGTCGGGCTGGTGGACATAAAGGTGCAATAAAGTCTGATTCACGCCTTCTGTAAAAGACCAATCCCCCCTTTTTTTCAATAAGGCCGGATATCGGCTATATGCTCCACCGCCAGCAGTAAAAGATTCTGCCCAAACCCTGTTTTTACCGTAGATATGAGCCGCTGAAGATGCTGATTTATTCTCGATGTTTCCAAGTTCACCTTCGTTCCAAAATTCGCCTGCCACCTCATCAGACGCACCTCCATATTTTAAGAACTCTGACGGGAAACCCCAATGTCCATAATTTTCCAGCCAAAGTTTAAGGCCTGCTTTGTTACCAAGTTTCTTTAAACCTCCAACATATTCAGTAGCAACCAGATCAGCAACAAGTCTTCTAAGATCCCATAAAAATCTATCAGATTGATCAGCACTTCCGACAATATTACCTGTCAGTACCGGAAGCCAGGGCAAAGGATCATAGCCGTAAATTAGTTTAAAGGTACGCTGTAAACTATCAGTCCAATTTTGAGAGCCCATTTCATAGCTATCAGCAACTAAATATTTAAAAGTCTTGCGTTTTTCCTCCGGTATACGAGTCAGTACTTTTCCAATAAAGGAGTCAAAATGGGAAGCCAGTTTTTTATGGTCCATTTTATCCACTTCCAGCCCCTTTCCCTCTGGTGATGCCGGACTGTTCGTTACGCCTGTAGTTGCAAGGTAGTAATTCAAGATCAGCCACTTTCCAGCAGGCACCTTCCAGTTAAGTTGACCTTGTTGGTTTACAAACGATTTTAAATTGATTACTTTTTTCGGATCTATTATCAATTGAGCATCCTTAGTTTCCCCTTGTGTCTGCCATTGATATTCCGGCCAAAGCGGTAATGGAGTTGCGTACATCTTAGCCAATTGTTTTTCCATATAACGTTCCAGGTAAGCAGCCGGAGACAAATCGATCTCCTTGAATCCCGCTTGTCCCTCTATATGTTGTAATACAATCCTAAATTCATTTGAATTAACGGGATCGAGGGCGATAGTTAATGGTGCATAAGGGATAAAACCAACCTGTTTACTCGGATTAATCCTATTTATATTAAACGTTTTAATTGTTTCCATTTTTCCGTTGCGCATTGCTTGTAGTAGTGCATCGGCAGAGAATGGTACTTCAGCAGGATGCAGAACCAGACTTCGAATGGTTAAAGCTTTTTTCAGCTTGATATTGATACTACAGCTTTTGACACCTGAAGAGAGCATAGATGAGGTTGCAAAATTACCATCCGTCAAATTTGATATATTATTGATATTTGCATCTGCTGTCAGTTGTGGCTGATAAGACTTCAGATCAAAATCAGCATAATCAGGAGCGGGTACAGCAAGTGTAAATAAATAACTCGTATCTGTATTTGCCGGCATTACATTCATATCAAGTTGCTGCCCCCCTTTTACCATTAACCTGCTGCTTGTAATATAGCGCATGGAAGATGTCGGTTTTATCCAGGGCCCTCCGCTCTGGCTCCATCCCGGACTATTGAACATTCCCAAAGTAATTCCGTTCTTAGTTGCTGTTTCCATAGCCACCTCAGTCGCTTTCCACCATTGGTCAGAAAATAATTTTACATCTCCAAAAGAGGTACCTTCTTCTTTAGAAAGCCCTATATTACCTATGAATGCGCCACCAATACCCACCTTTTTCATTGCTTCCAGATCCTTTACCACGCCAGCTGGTGAGATATGATCGTTTATCCAATACCAATAGACATAAGGCCTCACAGAATCCGGTGGAGTTAAAAATCCTTTTGAAAGTGTTGAATTTTCCGCTTTAAATTGAGCTGCCAGATTAAAAACACCAAATAAGGAAATCAATAAAATCAGTCCGGTTCTTAGGGTATATTTGTTTAATTCGTTCATGTTTTATTTATCAATTGTTACCAATAGTGTCTGCCATTTATCAAGGTGCAGTTCCAATACATTTCCATTGTTTGTAATCCGGGTATTCCCAGGTATAACGAGTCCGGATACCGGGTCCCAGACCATCAAACTTTTATCAGATTTTTTAAAAGTTACTTTTACATCCTGTGCTTTATCCGCTGCATTCACAAACAGATATACTTCTGCTGCTTTACCAGACTTAGCCAATGCAACAATATTTTCAGTTCCAGCTTCAATTCGATATCCCGAATCTGTATCAGCCGAAATTTGCGAAGCAATCTGAGTTAGATTATCCGAAAAAACGATATTGTTGTAAGCGCTAAATTTTTCTCTAAGGTCGATGGCCTCAAGTTCAAATCCATTCCCATTTAGCAAGGCCACCTCAGTATTCTGGAAATAAAGGTTTATGCCCTGACCTGCAAGCCTGATCAAATGATCCAGCTGTTCTTTCTGCAATACCGCCAGCTTTGGAATAATCAATTTTTTAATTTCTTTTCCGGCTTCAGCCAACTTTTCACGGTCTATATAATTGAAGTCAATATGCTGATCAACCAGTGCCAGCCCGAGTTCGGTAAAATTATCGCTTAAAAACAATGCTTCTTTATCGAAATGTTCCCTTCCAATGGATAAGGGAATTAAGGTTTTAGCCCAGATGCTCTCAATTGGATAATACACCGCAACTTGTGGTTGTCTTTTTCCCTGGTCCAGCAAATAAGCAACCCTACCAATGTAATTTGTAAACTGTTTATTCTCTTCGACACTCATTTTATCATGCCTGTAATAAGAATTAAACCGATCAACTCCATAGGCAAATTGAATACCTACTGCAGCCATTTGACCATTTATACCAGCATTATTGCTATCGAATGCACTGGATATTTCACTCATTACCTGTTTTTTCCCATATGTATCTGCAACCGAAGAAGCGAATTTAGCAGTCGTAACGCCCCAACGTTTTGCGATCAATGGATAAGCGGTAAGTAGATCTATCCCCGGAAACTGCATATGCTTATACATTTCCATCAAACTTCCTTCAAAAATCGGATGGTAAAACAAGTCCTCTTCCAACAGTAGATGCCCGGATGATGCAACATTATTCTTTGCTGCAAATTCCTCCAGCGGTTTAAAATAACATTCCGCTACCAGCTCCATTAATGTCTGATAATAATCTATCCTGACCTTAAATGCAGTTGCCGATTGCCCTTCCACCAGATAGGGAAGCTTATTAAACAAGTCATATCCTCTTCTTCTTTTAAACTCAGTCAGCAAACTTTCACTCCAATTTAAGGTTGGAAAGGCCGGAATGTTAAAATCTGGCTGATCGCGGACTCCAGGTGTTACAGGTGGTTTGTTGTTCAAAAAATGGGTTCCGACTAAGGATGGTTCATCTGTAAAAAAAGCTTCAATTCCTTTCCCAAAGTAGTCGCCGACATGATGTTTATATTGTTCATGTGTAACCTTAATGAAATCGGCTGTAGCTTTCTTTTCCAATAAATTCACCATTTTCCGCTGCTCAAACCAATTGTGTGTAGCGTGGGTATTTTCATAAAAAGGTTTCTGTACAAAGTACTGCACTTTCCAGTTCCCTTTCCCTTTAGGGGCTGACCACTTCAGGTTCCCTCTTGCATCGGTATACTTTCTAAGATCAATTATTGCATTAGTACCAAATCCAGTTTCAGGATAAGCAAATGCCGCCAGGAATTTGGTATGTCCATGCGGAAATGCTATAACTAGCTGCTTTCCTTTATTCACGACTTTGGATATAACGGACAGACCAAGTGCCTGAGCAGAAGGATCATCTTTCAATACTATACCGCCGGCTGCACCGCTCGGATATCCCTTTTCGTCATAAATCCATATCCTTAAATCCAGTTTATCAATTGCATAAGCAATATCGGAACGAAATTTCTCCCAGTTTTGTGTTGAGCTCAGGTAATCCTGATAGGATACGTTCGTAACTACACCACCATAGCCCAACTCTTTTAAATTTCTGATCAGGGTAGTATCCAGATGTTCATGAATGATCCTTAAAGGCCGGTACTTCAATGCAGGATTTTGGAAGCCTTGAACATCAATATTACTTTTCAGCTCCGTTATTCTGGAATTCGCAGTCATGACTAATTCTACAAAGCGGTTTTTAATTTTACTGCGTTCTGATTCGCCGGGTGTATGTAGAAAATAGTGCTTTCCCTTATCCCCCTCTTTAAACTCCGTATAGCCCTGCTCATCCACTATAAATTTACCTGGCACACTTTGTTTAAAATAGTGTGCTGATTTTTCTATCGCAAACAAGACAGAAGTAAGGTCCCAGGTTTCCCTGTTATAGGGCATCGTAATGTACTCCTTGTAGGCGGTAACCAACGGTTGGTTCCCTCGATAACCAAGGTTAGCTTCAATAGCTGATGCAGGAAAATGAACACTTGCTCCTACTTCAAACGGACTAACATAAATAACTGTCGGCCAACGATTAAAAATTTTCCTGGCAGCAGGAAGATCACTGATCACATTGAATTCTTTTTGCCTTCGCGTACTAAAATTCCCCGCCATTGTACTCAAAAATTTCACCTTTCGTTTTACCAGTTCTAAACCATTCAATTTTGAATATTGATCTGATTTAGATTCCAGTAATTTCGCAAGATTTGTAGAGAAACCTACCGAAATAATTACAACTGAAGTGTCTTTAGCTTTGGCCAACATACGCCGATAAAAGTGAACAGCAGTTTCAACATCGCTATAATTTTTTATGCTGCTCGAGTACAGCAACTGGCCTTGTTCCTTATACTCCATCACCCTTCTGGCAAAGCTCTTAGCTTCAACTTCACCCTCGACACCCTTTTGTACTGTTGCTATGGGTAACTGGCTGTAACCATACTGGCGCCGCATTAGATCTATAAATTGTAAGGAACTTAAACTTTGTTTATTATTACTGATACCAAGGAAATTAATTTTTCCCTGATCTGCGTATCTGAAAAGCATAGCGAGTGCGAGCCCATCATCCACATCATTTCCCATATCAGTTTCAAAAATTACCGGAGTGGGTATGTTTTTTTGCGCCTTGCAAGGGATGGCCTCAGCCACCCCGAAAGCAAGAACGATAAAGAATATCTTTATTGACTTAGATTTAAACACCTTCATACTTCTCCTTAATTAATTATTTTGACGTGTTGAACCTGGAAATATCCATTAACAGGTGTTCCAGGAGTAGCATTAGAGGGATCAATGCGTAATTGCTTTAATGTTCCCGTCCATCCTGGAACAGTACTCACATCTATGGTATAAGTTGTAAAATCAGAATAAGGATTCAATGCAAAAGACACCTGTTTCGCATTATTCCATGTCAGATCAGTAGTCGTAGTAAAATAAACCTGTCCGATCGTTTGCGGAGAAGAGTTCTTGATCCTGACCACTACATATCGGCAGTTTGCGAGACTGAGATTCAGGTTATCACCGGATAGTACAAATGCATCGGCCCCGGTTATCTTTCCACCTATATAATTCCCGGCAGCGGCAGACCAGCCAAAATTATTAATCTGCTGTCCGGCTGTCCAACCTTCTGAAGCTGACATGAAATTCCATCCCTGACTACCTACATGTATATAATCCACACTAAAATTACCTGCAGTGTTACTGCCAGGAACCGCATTTGAAGGATCTATCCTCAACTGTTTAAGTGTTCCCTGCCAGGTTGGAATATCAGCCATATTGATGGTATAATTGGTAAGGGAGCTGTTCGCAACCATTGCAAAGTCCTTTCTTTTATCCTCAGACCAGCCGGTACTTGCTGTAGTTGTAAAATAAACCTGTCCAACGGTATTCGCGGAAGCATTGCTGATGCCAATCTGAACAAGTTTTTCAGTGCCCATATTATACCCCACAGAGTTTGCTGAAAGTATAAAAGCATCATTTCCAGTCAGAGTTCCACCTATTTTACCTGCATTGTTCCATCCGAAACCACTGATATCATTTCCAGATGTCCAACCTTCAGCACCTGCAGCAAATGACCAGACTTTCACCTCATTGCTCAGCCATTTTTTTGCGGCCTGCACAAATGGGCTTGTGGGACTATGCGATACGGCGAAAGCCGAACCTGCAGGTTCTCTTCCCCAGCCGAATACAGCAACCATAGCAGCTCCATGACCAAACATATCACCAAAATAGGCATCAGCCTGTGCAAAAGAGCCGTTCACACCAATGCTATAACCTTCTGCATTGGCAAAATTTTTCTGTTGTGGATCCACCAGATTGATCTCTGCTGTTAAGGTGTTCAGGTTATAAGGACAGCTTACCGGTGAAAGCGTGAAACCGGGTGTTGAGTAATTGTTAACAGCGGTCCAGATTGGTGGCGCAAATGTGGTCGATAAACTGGGTTGACTGGACTTTACCCCCACTATATGTGAAAAGATCTTTTCCCTTGGAATCCCGGTGTCATAAGCTGTTTTAGCTAAAAACTCAGAATAATCATGGATCACCTGATATAGTCTATCCTTGTTATAAGCCGTGTAACCTAAGGTATGCAACGCCGCATATCCGAGTTTTCCTGCCTCCCAGCTTTGCATCTGGTCCCCTAATATTGCATTTACTGGCAGCGAAGAGGGATTCACATTATAAAGCGTATTATCAGTCGAATAATCGGGAATATGTGTTTCCCAGCCAATAGCCATTCCTGCAAACAAGTAGCCCTTTCCATTTGCTTTTAGCTGGTTATACCGTGTATTCAGTACCGACAATACACCATTTTCAAGCTGACTTTTTACAAAAGCTCTGAAGCCCGGCGATTGCAGGTTTGGGAAAGCCTGGGCATGCATCCAGGCACCCCAGTTGAACCAGAAATAAGGAAGGCGACCGTTAGATTGCCCACCCCATGTTTCTGTTCCCGAAGGAAATGATACCCATTCGCACCATGACGGATCATTGTAAAATTTAGGCATAGCATTTCCGCCAAACTCAGTCGTATAATTATTGATATCATCCAGCTGGAAATATACCGGAACGTTGTATTTTTCTGCAATATCAAAAGCTTTATTAATCTGGTATTGCATCTGCTGAACCGATTGCGTGAGCAACATTGGCCCGGGCAAACCAAATGCGTATTTATAAGGAGCGTCTGTGTTAACTGGTCCGAAAATCTGTGGAAGTTCCCCTACAAACGTATAGGCCGAATTTGCATCTTTACCTGTGTTTTCGCTATCAGCCTGATCAACGCTGGTATTAGTTAGAAAAAAAACAATATAACGTTCCTGTGCGGCGGTTAACGATGTACTACCGATATTTTGCACTTCATTTGCTTTGACAGTTTCTTTATTTTCAGCATTAGGCTTTTTACAGCCCAAAGCAGTGGCAACTAAAAGCGTTAAGCTGATAAGTTTTATGACAACCATAACTATTTAATTAAAGTTTACATTCGGTTCAGGTGATGTTTACCAACCAGGGTTCTGGTTGAGGTTAAAGTCCGGAATTATAGCAGTTTCCTTGATTGGAATAGGCATAATCAGAAACTTATCACTCCATGCATTTCTGCGTTCAGTTACAAAGCGGGCATAAGTAAAGCTATTGTTCGGTTGCTTTGTAATCTCCATACCAGTAACCAGTTTATCTGTCTTATCCAGTATTTTCCATCTGCGTACATCCCAGAAACGGTGTTCTTCAAAAGCGAGCTCTACCCCACGTTCCTTGCGGATACGGTTCTGAAATTCCTGTTGTGATAAAGTGGTTGGAAAATTGGGCATATTCGCCCTAAACCTCACTTTATTGACTGCGTTTTGCGCTATTGTGGTTGGTCCGTTGGCTTCATTTTCTGCCTCCGCGAGATTAAGATAAAGTTCTGCCAGGCGGTATTTTTTCCAGCGCGTATCTTCTGGCTGGCCCGATTGTAAACGAGGATCAATAAATTTACGTAAATAATAACCTGTGCGTGTAAAGGCCCAACCTATAGGTGCTTTCAATAACTGATCCGCCCCACCTACATAAGTTTCCATAATATGTACATTTCCTGCTATATTATCATAAGCAGCCCCATTGTACCAAACGGTCGCATAAAATCTCGGATCGCGCCCAACATAAGGCTGCGAAGGATCATATCCCGAGGCTGGATTGAGGATCGGCTGTGTATGATCTAAATCCTGATAGCCTGTAATAACCGGCTCACCTGTAGCTTGCATATCGTAACTGTCTACCAATTCCTGGCTTGGAGTAGCCCCCACCTTAAACATTCCAGGTTTACTTGGAATACTATTGATGATACTGAATACAGGATCTACTTGCCCCTCGAAAACCTCGTAAATTGTTTCTTTATCCCTTGGTGAAGTGCTGATATCGGTTTTGCTCAGAAAATAATCTCCATAATTGTCTACCAACGCATAACCTTGTGTGGTCAGCGCATTGATGGCACTCTGTGCCGCCAGTGACGCAGCTTCCCATTTACTTTTATCGTTAGCGGCATTCCACAACGGACTGGCATTATACAACAAAGCCTGAGACTTTACCGCGTAGGCTACCGCTTTTGTAAACCGTCCGCGCTCTGCTTCCGTGGTAATACGCATTGGCATACTGTTGTTCGCAATAACTTCATCACACTCTTTTACAATAAAATTTACACAATCCTGGAAAGCCGGACGTTTAAGCGTTGTATAATCAAAATCATTTGTGAAGGGTGCCGTTACCACAGGCATGGGACCGTATTCTTTAATGAGTTCCCAGTAATAAAACGCACGCAATAACTGCGCTTCCGCACGAAAACGCTCCCTGTTGGTTGCACTCGGGATATTGGCAGTCTGGATGTTTTGCAGGAATACGTTCGCATCTCTGATACCTGCCCAGAAAGTACCATAATGATAAACACCTTTACCTCTCTCCTGGTGTGCGTGCAAAGGACTGCCGCTGGCATTCAGACTACCTGCCGACCAAGCCATTACCGCACCACTGTAAGCATAAGCCTCATCAGAAAAAGGTGCCAGGAAATCAAAAAAACCGTACTTCCAGAAGTAACTTGGCATTTGTCCGTAAACTCTGTTCAGATAAGCCTCTGTTCGTTTCTCATCTTTAAATATATCATCAAGTGTTGTCCGGCCATCAGGTGTGATGTTCAGATAATCTTTCGTACAGCCCGCTGCCAGGAAAGAAAGCAACATAAAAATTCTTAAAATATTTTTCATCTTATCTTCTGATTAAAAAGTGAAGTTTACACCAAAATTATACAGCCTAGTAATCGGGTAGTCGCGACTGTTCGTCAGCTCCGGATCAAACTCCGTTGTGGGTAGTTTATCCCAAGTAAAGAGGTTCAGGCCGTTGGCATAAATACGCAAACGTTTCGCGCCAATCGCACTGCTCCATTTGGATGGCAAACTATAGCCAATTTCCATGTTTTTTAATCTCAGATAGCTCGCATTGAGAATGAAAAATGAGTTTGGCCTTTCATTGGGATTAGATTGGGTAGAAATACGGGGATAATTGATTGGTAATCCGTTTGCCGCACGTTCTGCTGTCCAACTCTCCAGATGCCTGGACACATAGTTTTTGTCAGCAAAAACTCCTTGATCACTATAATAGTTAGAAACACTTGAAATACCCTGAAACAAGACACTAAAATCCAATCCTTTATAAGTCAGGTTAAATGCTGCTCCATACTGATATTCAGGAACGGTTGAATACCCAATCGGTGCCATATCTCTTTCATTGATCAGATTATCGTTGTTCAGGTCCTTGTATTTAAAATCACCTGGCCTGGATTCATGCCCGCCTACATTTTGCACAGGAGAATTGGCGATGTCATTCGCATCGGTAAAATACCGGTCTACCTGATATCCAAACATCTGTCCTATCCGGTAACCGGTTTCCCTATAGCGGTAAGCATAATCTTCGGGTAGCAGAGGTTCATCCGCATAAATTTGTCTATTTGTCGCATAATTCAGATTAACACGGGCCAATACAGACAGATCCTTGCTGAAGGATTTCTTATAATTCAATTCAACTTCAAATCCTTTGTTTTCTACCACACCTATATTTACCGGTGGCAATACTGAGATAGGAAGTCCGTTCAGTTCCGGAATCGTTCCCCTGTTACGCAAGATGTTGTCTCTCTTTTCATAAAACACATCAGCTACCAGATTAAACTGGTTAAATAATCCCATCTCCAACCCGAGATTGTATTTTTTTGCAACCTCCCATTGTAACTGCGCGTTTTTTAATAAATTATAATTGATGGTTTGAGCATTGCCCAGGCTACCGGAGAAACCGCCTCCAACAACCTGTATATCATCCAGGTATAAAAACCTTCTGCTTCCTATGCGGTCGTTACCCACTTTACCGAACGAACCTCTTAATTTCAACAGATTCACGACAGGATTATTCTGTAGAAACGACTCATTGGAGATGAGCCAGCTGGCGGAAACTGCCGGAAAAAATCCGAAACGCTGGCCCTCGGCAAATTGTTCAGATCCGTTGTAACCTGCATTAAACTCCAGAAAGTACCGCGAGTTGTAGCCATAGGTAAATCTGGAAGCCAGTCCCATTAACTTGAACGGCAACTCATTATTGATTACATTATTTTGTTGCTGATACAGCAACATACCTGAAAAATCATGTTTTCCAATAGTTTTTGCATAATTTATGAAACCCTGAAAATTAGATAAGGTTTCAAAATTCCGTCCTCCGCCAATGGATAATGGGGTATTCTGGTCATTATTGAACGGCCGATAATACACGCTGTCGCGCCCGTCCGCTCCTTGTAAATTAGGATTAATGATCTGTATGTATTTTTCATACTTCCTTGTCGCCTCAAGATTATTAACTGTGCGTGCATCGAATGAAACCACCGCCCTTGCCGATAAACCTTTGGTAATAAAGTCAAGATTTTGCTCCATACCATAAGTAGCCAATACATTACTCCTTTTCTGCTGTGTATAGCCAGAACGGTTGATTAAACCATATGCAGGATGGTCGATATCAGAATAGGTAATCACCTGTCCATCAGGTGTGAGAGGGCCGGGTACAACCGCTGGCATCCGGTTCATAAAATAGATGATCCAATCCGTTGGATTGTCACCACCCAAAGCATAAGGACTATTTCGCTGCTCCAGGTAACCTGCTACATTTAAAAATGCTTTTAAATTCTTATTCAGCTGAATATCAATATTAGATCTGAAGTTATAACGGTTAAGTTTAAAGCTCGGATCGTAACTAAGGTCTTTTTCAGTATTAAACTGTCCTCCCTGATTGAGATACCCGGCATTTACAAAATACTTCGTGGTTTTACTTGCCCCCGAGACATTCAGGTTATAGCGTTGCTGATAAGAATAATCTTTAATCAGCAATTTACGCCAGTCTGTATTTGCGTAACGCAGGGGGTCTTCCTGAGATTTATAATATTCCAATGACTTGCTTGAATATTCCGCAGGTAGACCGTCGTTTGTTAGTGCCAGATTTTTTAATGTTGCAAAGTCATAAGCATTAACCGGACTGATAAAGCGTGGAAAATCCTGCGCGCCGGCTTCTGCTACAAAATTGATTTCCGGAGTTTCAGAAGTTCCTCTTTTTGTAGTCACCAAAATAACACCGTTAGCTCCTCTAACCCCAAAAATAGCTGTAGATGAGGCATCCTTTAAGATTGTCACCGACTCCACCTCATTCGGATCAATATAAGTCAGATCACGCTCAATTCCGTCTACGAGGATGATGGGGCTTTGCGCGTTTACTGTTCCCTGTCCGCGGATGAACAACTGCGTAATGTCCCGACCAGGCTGACCACTACGTTGGATGGAAGTTAATCCAGGTAATCTTCCTGCCAGGGTTACCGCTAAATTTGCTGCAGGACTTTGTTTAATTTCTTTGGTTTTAATAGAAGAGATTGCCCCGGTAACCGTTTCCTTTTTTTGTGTACCGTAGGCTACGACAACCACCTCATCCAGACCACCCGCTACGGCGATCAGCGAGACATTAATATTGCTCTCCGTTCCAACAGTAATTTCTTGTGTCTGGTAACCGATATAACTAAATACCAGTACCGATCCAGGTTCAACCTGAATAGTATAACTTCCTTCCGAATTGGTAACGGTTCCCGTTTTGGTCCCCTTTATCAGGACAGACACTCCAATAAGTGTTTCTCCTGTCTCATCCTTCACTTTACCTGTAACAGGCTTTTGTTCTGTCCTTACAGATGGTTTGTCCAGGGAGGGTTTGATGACTACCGTTTTATCCTTGATCTGATAGATCAATGGCTGTGCGGTAAAAATCTTATTCAGCGCCTCCTCGATGGTTACATCATTGAGCTGTGCCGTTACCGGCTTTGCTCTACCGAGTACCTCTTTTTTGATATACAGAAAATTATAGCCGCTTTGTTTTCTCAGCTGTTCTATAACGTCCTGCAGATCGGCATTCTTTGATGAAAGGGTTATTCTCTGAGCAACGCTGGAAGCGCTTACCTGCATCAGACCCATCAGCAATAAAAACACAGTTATTCTCATAACTAATAATATTTTTTCATATCGGCCAGCTATGGGCATAGCGGTCTTGATAAAAGCATTTAAATTCATACTTTTGGTTGTTTGGGTTTATTCAAGATTTCTTTTCGATTATTTTATCCGGATTTGATCCAGGTATTGAATAGCCCAGGCCTATAACGTGGAAGTGGTGAGACACTTTCACGTTTTTATTGCACTAAGCTTCCCTAAAGGAGGTCAGGTAGGTCTTATTTTCATACGTCGTTTAGTATTTGGTTAAATATTTGGTTATTTACTTACTATAATTTTGTTTTTGATGATGCTGAATTTAACGAGGCCGGTAGACTGTAACATGTCCAGTAACTGGGTAATATCCTGATAGCGGGACACCGTTCCTTCCAGGCCGCTCTGCGGAATTTCTCCTTTATAAATAACCTCAACATCATACCAACGCGATACTTTGCGCATGATACTCTGAATGTTTTCATCTCTGAATTTAAAGAAACCCATTTTCCAGGCGATAGCCTCTTCTACATCCGCCTGACGGACATTGAGTCCATCCGCTGACAAAAGGGATTGTTCTCCTGGCTTCAGGATAGCCTGTTCTCCGCCCAGCGCTTTCCTGTCTGAATTAAATATTTGCACTTTTACACAGCCTTCAATCAAGGTCGTTTTTACATTGTTTTCGTTAGCATAAGCATTCACATTAAAATGTGTTCCTAAAACTTCAATCCGCTGTCCTTTGCTCTCTACGATGAAAGGATGCTTTTTATCCCTGGAAATCTCAAAATAAGCCTCGCCGGTCAACTCTATCTTTCTTGTTGCATGTTTTGCAAAACTTACCGGGTATTTAATTGTTGAAGCAGCGTTAAGCCAAACCTCACTCTGATCAGGTAAACGTATCCGATAAGTTTCTCCATTTGAAGTAGAAAGCGTATTCAGTTGATTAGAATTGTTAGCTGTACCGATTATTTCATAAACGATCTGACCATCTGCCGACTTTGAAATCTTTACACCAGCCTCTTTAGCAAGTTCACCGTTGGCAACATCAGAAAGGACTATTTTCTTCCCATTTGCCAGGGTAAGCGTAGCCCTGTTTTTTCCAGGCGCAATGGCATGAGCAACAGTTGGCTGATTTGATGACACGGAGGTTTTATGATTGAAAAAGAATAAAGCACTGCCCATTACAATCAATATACATGCGGCGGCAACCAGATATTTATAACCCACTGTTTTTTTATTCAGTTGTATGGTACGCATGCCCCCTTTATGTGAAAGTATGTCCTGCAGGATTTCCTGTTCATTCCGGATTTGCAAAGCAGATTTATCTTCAGCCATCGTGTCTGTCCATAGCTGGTCCCAATGCATTTTAAGCTCCTGCTCTGCATCTTCATCCTGCAACAACTGATCAAACTCTTGCTGCTCATCCTCGGAAGCTGTTTTTTGTTTAATCTTATGATAGAGAAATATAATTCTATTTGGTTCCATTATTACAAAGACACCCTACACCCGGCCACCGGGGGTATTGATTATAAAATAAATTGAAAAATTATTTGTTAGTGGCAAATTTCATCCCACATTGAAAATTGTTGAGCAAAACTAGTGGGACCTGCTGTTAAAAATAACATCAAGTAATAAATTTCTTGCGGAAATGGGCTACATACATTACAAAGACACCAGTTAGGATAATCAAGGGGGCGTTGGAAAATTAAAAAAGTTTTAAAATAGTGAGTATAGCAGCCACCCCGCTATGGTTACGCATCGCATTTCGTACAGATCGCAACGCTATTTTCATATATGACTGAACTGTTAACACTGAAATATTAAGTTGTTTAGCCGCTTCCTCATACTTCAACCCCTGAATCTGGCACAAATTATATACTTCACGTTGCTGGGCTGGTAATTTTGCAATGGCTTTTTCAAGCAAACCTTTAGCTTCATTTAACAATATTGTTTCTTCTGTTTCATTGCTTTCATCTTTCCAGTCAATGGTAGCTTCTTTATTTTTACCAGCCTCTCGCCTTAACTGTCTTAATCTGTTATAACAACGGTTTCGACACATTACCCTCAAGTAGCTTTCTATGTTATTTACATTAATCAATTCATCCCCTAACATCCAGATTTTTAACATCACTTCCTGCATCAATTCCTCGGCATAGGACTCCGAGTCGAGAATACGATAAGCAAAAAGAAAAACCGTTTTGCTATACCTATAGTAGAATAAGCTAAAAGCATGTTCATCACCTGCAGCTATCTTCTGCAACAGCTCGACATCATTATAATGCGGTTTTAGAACCATACAGGATAATATTTGCTATAAATAAAGGTAAAGATATATTGCGAAAAGGTATCGGCATTGAATAATTCCTAAACAACAAATCTATATATTTTTAAACAATGATACTTATTATTCGCCTAAATTGCATGAAGAGCTTATAGGAGTTTTTTTAAAAGCTAGGCTATCCAAGTGCTTAAAACAGTTTTGTATACACCCAGTAAATCGTCAATGTCTTAGATTGGTCTGAACGTCATCCATACATGCATGATCAACTAATTGCAGAATTTTTAAATGAAATACTTAAAAAAGCATTCGATTCTCCGAATAACACACTTTTTTTTACACATTTTTGCTACAAAGGCTGTGCTATATATGTGCCAGTTTATCTTAAAAAATGCAATTCAAATTCAGCTATTTTAACAGACAGCAGATGTCTTATTATTGTAATTAAAATTAACTTTCTAATTATTCTTTTTTCGATAATATACTTTTTAGTATACTTGCGTCGTAATATTAAAGCATATGTTGACGAAAGCTGAAAGAACAAAGCAATTTATACTGGAAACGGCTGCCCCCCTTTACAATGAGAAAGGAGTTTCTGGTGTCAATATAGACGATGTGCTATCTGCTACGAAGCTAACCAAAGGATGCCTTTACAGCCATTTCGAGAATAAAGATGACCTTTCCACTCAGGTAGTTGATCTGTTGCTTAAGAAGATATCGGACAGAATATATTTAGCAGTTTCAGAAAAAAAGACAGCTAAAGCGAAGATTTTCGCATTTCTGGATTTTCATAAGAACCCTATTGAAACCTACATTTCAGGAGGGTGTCCAATTTTCAATACCGCTGTTGATGCTGATGACAACTATCCTGTTATCAAGCAAAAAGTTGCAGCCGTGTTTAGAGCAGGACAGGAAGATATTGTCAACATACTTAAATTGGGTGTTAGCAACGGAGAGTTTTCATCACATTTAAATCCTGTTTCCTTCGCGTTTAAAATGGTTGCTGCGATAGAAGGCGGCATCATTATGTGCAGAACTATGGATACCGTAAAACCGATGCAAACGCTGATAAAAGATCTAAAATCGGATCTGGAACGATATAGTATTTAATTTTTTTAGCATAAAATAGACCAAAAAGTATATTATAAACAAATTAATAGAATTAAAACAATGAGGGTCAAAAGGATATACCAACTACCCCACTCTAAACAGTTAATAACAGATTTAAAAAGCATATTATGAAAACATCAGGAAACACCATCTTTATCAGCGGCGGAAGTGCCGGAATTGGCTTGGCCATTGCTAAAAAACTAAGTGCGGCAGGCAACAAAATTATTATCAACGGTCGTAATGAAGAACGTCTTCAAAGTGCATTGAAGGAACTGGACAATGCAATAGCTATAAAGGGAGATTTATCTTTACAATCTGACAGGATTAATATTGCAGCACAATTAAAAAGTAATCATCCAGATTTGAACATTATCATCAATAATGCAGGCGCTGCCTTTATAAATGATTTGAGCGATATCAATAACAATTCCGCAGAAAAAGCTTACCTGGAAATCAACACTAATTATATTAGTGTGATCGATTTTACCGCTTTAACTTTACCTCTGCTTCTGCAACAGGCAGAGGCCGCAATCATAAATATTTCTTCCATCGCCGTATTTAGATCAAACAAATACTTACCTACTTACTCGGCAAGTAAAGCAGCACTGCATAGCTACACACAGGGCCTTAGAGATACCTTTGCAGAAAATGACAAGTTGAATATCTATGAAGTATATCCACCGTTGGTGAACACCGAATTTTCAGCAGAAATTGGTGGTGCTAACGGCATTCCTCCTTCTGAAGTGGCTGATGAGTTATTTACAGCGCTTGAAAACAATCAATTTGAAGTTCCGGTAGGTGACTCTAAAAAAATCCATCAGTTGGTTGTTCCAGTATCAGAAAAATAGCCTTTAGATTGGTTCATCCGAAGAAAAGCCATCAACTTTTAAAACATTCAAATGAAAGCATTCAGGATAAATAAATATGATAAAAAGGGAGATCTTCAGCTAGCTGATGTCCCCGTTCCGATAATAAAGGATAATGAAGTCCTTGTGGAAATCCATGCTTCGGGTGTCAATCTGCTTGATTCTAAGATCAAGTCCGGTGAGTTTAAATTAATCTTGCCTTACAAGTTACCACTTACATTGGGGCATGATGTGGCAGGTGTGATTACGCAAGTTGGTGGACAGGTGAAAAAATTTAAGGTGGGCGACGAGGTTTATTCACGCCCGGCAGATCACCATATCGGAACCTTTGCAGATTACATTGCTATAAATGAAAAGGATGTGGCACTTAAACCTAAAAACCTCACGATGGAGGAGGCAGCGTCCATTCCATTGGTAGCACTTACTGCATGGCAGGCCTTGGTAGAAATAGCCCACCTGAAGAAAGACCAAAAAGTATTTATCCAGGCAGGTTCGGGCGGTGTTGGAACAATAGCTATTCAGCTGGCAAAGCATCTTGGTGCAACGGTAGCTACCACAGCAAGTGAAAAGAGCTTTGGAATGCTAAAGAACCTAGGCGCGGATGTTTTGATTGATTACAAAAAGGAAGATTTTGAAAGTATCCTGAAAGATTATGATGTGGTCTTAAATAGCCAGGACAATAAAACACTTGAAAAATCACTACGGATATTGAAACCAGGAGCAACGGCGATCTCCATTTCGGGTCCACCCACAGGAGATTTCGCCAAAGCAATAGGTGCACCATGGTTTGTAAAACTAATCTTATCATTAATCAGCTACGGTATCCGCAAAAAAGCAAAAAAATTAGGTATTGACTACTCGTTTCTGCTTATGAGGGCAGATGGCAGACAGCTACAGGAAATTTCGAAATTGATTGAACAGATTGCTATTAAACCAGTAGTAGATAAAGTATTTCCGTTTGATCAGACCAATGAGGCCTTGAAATATGTGGAAAGTGGACACGCCAAAGGAAAAGTGGTAGTGCGTAAAAGGGAGCGTTAACGTGATGTATCAAGTTGAGCAACTGCAAAATAACCCATCTGGCAATTGCTCAACTTGACAATTAATATCCTGTGTTTTGTATCAGTTTTGGATATGCGGTGATCGCTACTTCCGGGATAGGATTATTCGAATGAAAATTATGGTTTGTTCGGATCAATCCCAAAACTTGTGGAGCAAGAATGATTTTTCTGTTTTTAAGCATACAATTGCGTTAGTCTGTACAGGAAGAATTCTATGTTTTTTACACCTCTAAACAGGTTTCTAAAAGCCTTTATTTTTGCATTAAAAGATTCCGCTGAAGCATTAGTAGATCTGTTATCAAAGTAGTTCAATATAGTCTGATAATGGTTCTGTATCGACCTGGCAATTGTATTAAAAGATTTGAATCCCGTTTGTCGTACTTTTTCATGCCATTTGGCCAATCTCGCCAAGGCGAAGACTTTATCTGTTGTATTTTCAAAGATTTGACTAAGTCCAAAACTGAGTCCATAGGCTGTTTTAAGGTCAGGAAACCTTCCGAATAGGAGTTCTGCACGATCCTTTTGACTGTCTATCCAATCAGAAGGCTTTTTATATAATACATATCTGCTACGAGCCAGCAATTGCTTTATCGTATCTCCATTATGGAGTACTTCCGCTTGAAATGGCCGGCCTGTCTTTTTTGATCTTTCTATAGCTTCATTTTCCTGATCCATAGCTTCCCATCTGTGTTTGATCCGCATTTCCTGTAGCGCCTCGGTGGCCAGTTTCTGTACATGAAACCGATCTGTCACTCTGGTTGCCTGCGGAAAACAACGTTTGCAGATCAATTCCATATTACCTGCCATATCCAGGGTAACTTCAGTCACTTTTTTTCTTGCTCTTTCTGGAATTCGTTTCAGTACTGAGATGACTGTTTCGGCTTTGGTGCCTGCTACAATGGCAACAATAGCGCCTTTCTTACCTTTCGCTGATTTGTTGGTAAGGATGGTGTAAAGCTCACCATGAGATAGACTGGTTTCGTCTATAGAAAGCTGTTCACCTAGGTTTTCAGGATACAGCAGCCATTCTTTTGCATGTGATTTCTGATCCCAATTTTTAAAGTCACTGAGGTAATCACGATATTGACGAAGTAGATTCTTAGCTTTTACACCATAGAATGAACTGATGGCATCAACGCTACTCGGTGCTGTATCGATTGATTTCTTTTAAAAAAGCCGCGAAATCCCCAGTCATTCGCGTTCCCTTTTCTACTAAAGTCCAATTCCGATAAATCACCTTAGAAGTTTCTGTATTGAGCCATCGGCGTCTGCGGATATGAAAAAACACTTTATGTCCACGGATAGGAAAGTCTTGAATTACAATCTGAGGGAAAAAGCCTTTAGACAAAACTTTGATCCCATCCCATTCTAAGGGGGGATTATTCAACTCTTCGAGTTCGATATGGAAGGTTTCACTATCCTCAATAACCCCTTTGAATTCAAAATTCTCTAGTATAAAATCTGGCAGAAATAATCTGAGCAAGGATGCAGTAGCTGATGGCATAAATATAAAACGGTATAGAAATACAAAATTATAATTTTAACTCCTGCTCCACAAGTTTTGGGATTGATCC
>NZ_FNEX01000008.1 GCF_900100435.1 Pedobacter sp. ok626
TTTTTTTTTCTCTGTTTCCTTGTTTCCTGCTTTCTTTCAAGATATCGCTCAGCGCTCCCTGCTACCTTTCTGCTTCCAGCATATTCCTTACAGAGCAGCTCTCCATTCGGAGTTTTCTGCTTTCTTTACGATAGTCCCATTTCCGGTAGTACTACTCGGACATTTAATGTTCAGCCCTTCCTTCTAAAAAAAAAAAAAGTACTATGGCCTCTGCTGACTTCTGCGGTGGCAGTTATGTATCACTACATAACCTTGTTCCTTCGGGAGGCGCATCCCCCTCCGGCAACTACTCGGCAGACCTCCCCGGGTAAGAACGCAAACTTTCTCTCCATATACCTGTCGAATGTACAGCAGGATGTTTCGGATAGTTTAGGGCTTTGTTTTGTTATGCAAACTCACCCACATCCAACTGCCTAATTCGCTTCCTGTTCGTCAGGCCAGAGATTTACCGCCGGCTTCCTTCAGATTCCTCCTCGCGGAGGACACCCTTGCCTTAAGTTAACGCTTCCCACTATCAAGGTGCGTTCGGGACTTCCACCCTAGAGTTTGCGCCCGTGCCGGGCGCACATAAAAAAAGCCTTAGATTTCTCTAAGGCTTTAGTCAATGTACCCAGCGCCGGAGTCGAACCGGCACGGTTTCCCACAGGTGTTTGAGACCAGCGCGTCTACCAATTCCGCCAGCTGGGCATTTGCTTATTCAGCGGGTTGCAAATGTATGAATTGATTTCATATTTGCAAAATATATTTTAATTTTCTTCTTTAAGCTTTCTATCTACCAAAAAAGGGGCAAAAGGAAGCAATGAAGCCACTCCTATCAATGCAGATTTTTTGAAACTCCATTTATACTCCACCCATGCCATAATTAAAAACATGATGTAAAGCACAAACAGCAAGCCATGAGCCCATCCTGTGTATTTAACAGCCAAAGGCATCTCTGCCCAATACTTCAATGGCATGGCAATAAAAATCAGCAGAATGTAAGAAACACCTTCAGCTATAGCTACTTTTCTAAAAATTGATAATGTATTCATCTAACAATTGGTTTGAAGCCGAAATTACCTCAAATAAACAGTGTAAAAAAGCTTGTAAATGCTTTTTTACACTGTCTTAACAACTACTACAGACTAGCCGTTGCTTTGTTTATACTTTCACGTATGCGCAATAAATACTTATTGCGATAATATAGATCCTTAATTGATACCAGAGCAGCAGCTTGTTCAGCTGCATCCTGACGATCAAAAGAAGTCGTTAATTTTAAAATTTCATCTGCAATACTCTTTTCAATCAAGGCTACTTCATCTTTAAGCGCTGCTAAACGAGCTTCATCAGGATCGAACTGCAAATCCATCAAAGCTTCATTCACATCCATCATATCCATTAAAAACGACTGTGGAAGCACGTAGTTTTCAGCTTCCGTTAATTGCCCCTTTAATTCTAAAATATAGTGCAAACGTTTTTGAGGATCACTTAAAACCTGGTAAGCCTTATTATTCAACGTACTCATTTCTAGCACCTCAGCCTGCTTTTTTTCAGATTCGTTGATGTAAAAATCAGGATGATACTTTTTACTCAAAGCATAGAACTGTTGTTTTACGGCTGCTGCATCAGGATTAAAACTAATCGGCAGACCGTAAAAACCAAAATAATCAGTCATGTCCTTTAATGTTTAAAGAAAGCTTTAAAAATATCGTTGCCCAATACAAATACCATTAACGACAACAACATTACAAAACCAACAAGCTGAGAACGCTCCATAAATTTATCGCCCAGAGGTTTTCCTTTAATCATTTCAATAACTAAGAAAACAACATGTCCACCATCCAATGCAGGAATTGGTAACAAGTTCATAAATGCCAGCGCAATTGAAATAAAGCCTGTAGAAAGCCAGAACTTAGTCCAGATCCACTCGCCGCCATAAACCTTACGTGCGATCTCAACAGGACCAGAAAAAGCCTTATTCGCTTTAATATCACCCTTTAAAACTTTCCAGATCCCTTTAGCATTGTCGCTAAAAGTTGTCCAGGCTTGTTTTATACCAACTGGTAATGCGCCCAATAGGCTATATTTAAGGGTCTCTTCCTTAAGCTCTTTATAATTAAAGTTAATTCCAATTGTACCCATTGTATCTACGGGAACTGCATAAGTTAAATGCTCAGTTCCACGATTCACCTCAAAAGTTAGGGTTTTGCCTTTAAACTTAGGAATCAATTCTCTTACATCTGCATCATATTTAACTGGAATCGAATTTACAGCAACAATACGATCACCCTTTTTAAGACCTGCTTTATCCGCTGATTTTCCAGGCACGATGCTGTCAAGCGTTGTAGTTAAAAGTGGCATTCTGCTAATAAATCCTTCTACTCCAGAATCAGCTATCTTATTTAAGATATTGTCAGGGACTTTAATATCGATGGTTTTATCGCCACGTACAATAGTTAAATTACTGTTGCCCATCAAAACTTCAGAACTAGTCAATTCATCAAAACGAATTACCTTATTCCCATTCACAGCAATAATTCTATCCCCTTTTTGCAAGCCAAGCTCCTTACCAACAACTCCAGGATTAACACCATTAATCGCCGAACTATTCGCAATATAGGTCTCGCCATAAGCAAAAGTCATGACCCAGAAAATAATAATACCAACGAGGATATTCACTACTACACCGCCAAGCATAACAATTAAACGCTGCCATGCTGGTTTTGACCTAAATTCCCATGGCTGTACCGGTTGTGCCATTTGCTCTGTATCCATAGATTCATCTATCATACCTGCAATTTTAACATAACCACCAAGAGGTAACCAACCTATTCCGTACTCACAATCTCCTACTTTTATACTAAACAGTTTCAGTCCCCAGGCATCAAAAAACAAATAAAACTTTTCAATTTTAATTCCGAAGGCACGTGCCGCTAAAAAATGTCCTAGCTCATGTAAAATTACCAAGAACGATAATCCCAACAATAGCTGGGCCGCCATAATCAATCCACTCATATTTTTCTTTTAATATTCTATTTTGATCTTAAAAATTCTTTTTTGTTACCAGTTGACCCGCAAATATACGTGTATGCAGGTCTGTTTCTAAATAATTACTCAGACTAGGCTGTTCGATAAAGCCTATCCCCTCCATACAAGCCTCAATCACATCACTCATTTGTAAGAAACCAATCTTGTCTTGCAAAAAGGCTTCTACCACCACCTCATTAGCTGCATTGATGATACAAGGCATATTCCCCCCTTTATGCAAAGCGGTATAAGCCAAATCAAGATTTCTAAACGTCTCCAAATCCGCCTTATAAAAATTAAGCTCTGGATAGTCAATAAAATTGAAACGTTTAAAATCACTAAATATTCTATCTGGGTACGCCAAAGCATAATGAATCGGCAAATTCATATCCGGCAAACCCATTTGCGCTTTCATTGATCCATCATTAAACTGTACAAGCGAATGTACAATAGATTGAGGGTGTACGATCACGTCGATCTGATCTGCTTGCAAATCAAATAACCATTTAGCCTCAATCACTTCAAGTCCCTTATTCATCAACGAAGCCGAATCTATGGTGATCTTTGCCCCCATAACCCAATTTGGATGCTTTAAAGCTTCAGCCTTTGTAACCCCTTTAAGAAAAGAACGATCCTTACCTCTAAAAGGTCCACCCGAAGCTGTAAGGTAAATCTTTTCAATTGAATTTGTAGACTCACCAACCAAACATTGAAAAATCGCCGAATGCTCAGAGTCGACTGGAATAATTTCCACCCCATTTTCTCTTGCTAATCGTGTAATCAGGTCTCCAGCAACAACAAGCGTCTCTTTATTGGCCAATGCAATATCTTTACCAGCCTTTATTGCAGCGATAGTAGGTTTTAATCCTACCGATCCAACGATTGCAGTAAGCACGATATCTACCCCATCCAAAACTGCAGCTTCGCACAAAGCTTCTTCTCCGGCCAGAACTTTAATATCTGTCCCTGCCAAAGCCGTTTTTACGGTTTGATATTTACTTTCATCCGTAATTACAACCAGTTCCGGTTTAAACTTTAAAGCCTGCTCAATTAACAATGCGGCATTTCCGTTCCCCGTTAAGGCAGAAACCCGATATAAATCAGCTTTCCCTTCAATAACATTTAAAGCCTGGGTACCTATAGACCCTGTAGCACCTAAAATGGATATATTTTTCAATTAAACTCCCCTCTGTTCTTCGTCACTATGACGAATTATAAAACTACTTAAATCATCCGCTATCTTCCTGTCGTTGGCAAGCCGTGGAACTTTATTTTGTCCCCCCAACTTTCCCTGTGTCCTCATATAGCTTACAAACGCATCTTTTTGTAAAGAACGAATGATCAAAGGTTGCAATATTTTACCCTCAATAAGGTCAAAATAGTAAATATTCTTCTTTTGCAAAGCCTCGTCCACCTTTTTACTAAAGGAAACCATGTCTGCAGGTGGACTAGAAAACTCTACAAACCACTCATGATAAGGCAATTCACCTGCTGGCGTACTCACCTGCGGCGCAACTGTAAATTCGGTAATCCCAACTCCTTCTTCATTGGCAACCGACAATATAGCATGTTCTACCTCTTCGCCAATCACGTGCTCACCAAAGGCAGATATAAAATGTTTAATCCTGCCAGTCACCATAATTTTATATGGATCCTTTGACACAAATTTCACGGTATCACCAATCACATATCCCCAAAGGCCGGCATTAGTATTTAAAACCAGTGCATAATTAGTATCCAATTCTACTTCGCCCAAACTTAAGCGGGTAGGATTATCATTGTAAAACTCATCCGTTGGGATAAATTCATAAAACATTCCGGCATTCGCCAGTAGCAATAAGCCTTTATCTTGCTGACTATCC
The DNA here is from genome assembly GCF_900100435.1 of Pedobacter sp. ok626. Taxonomy (GTDB): domain Bacteria; phylum Bacteroidota; class Bacteroidia; order Sphingobacteriales; family Sphingobacteriaceae; genus Pedobacter. Next base: position 4,869 of record NZ_FNEX01000008.1, read on the forward strand.
TGATAGGCAATAAAACCTTCTGATGCAGGATAAGTCTCTATAGAATCAATCTTTCGGCCAATGCTGGCTTCAATTTTCGACCGATAAGGTTCGTAATTCACTCCACCGTAAACAAACAATTCGAAGTTAGGAAAGATGTCTTTGATCTTTTTACCGCCCGACTTTTCTGTCAGTTTATCGAAATACATTTGTACCCAGGGTGGTATCCCCGAAATCAGGGTCATATCCTGATCTATTGTTTCTGCCACAATAGCATCAACCTTTTCTTCCCAATCCTCGATACAATTTGTTTGATAAGAAGGCAGGCGGTTCTTCTGCAAATAAGCAGGAACCAAATTGGCCACAATACCCGATAAACGACCTACATGAATGCCATTCTTTTTGCTCATCACAGGACTCCCCTGCAAAAAAATCATCTTGCCGTCAATAAAACGCACATTCCCTGTTTCATGAACATAAGTCAATAAGGCATTACGGGCAGCCTTAATATGCTCGGGCATAGAAGCCGCAGAAATAGGAATATATTTTACACCTGATGTTGTTCCGGATGTTTTTGCGAAATATTGTGGCTTACCCTTCCACATCACATTCTTTTCTCCCGCAACTACTCGATCTATATAAGGCCTTAGCTCTTCGTAATCACGTATAGGAACATGCTTTTTAAAGTCCGCGTATGTTTTTATCGATGCGAAATGATGGTCTTTTCCAAAAGAAGTACCCTTAGCCGCAGCCACAAGCTGCTTAAGCGTATCCTCCTGAGCCCTTACTGCATTTTTTTTCCATTTATTAATACCTTTTACTACAAAGGCAGCAAATGGCTTACTTAATGCCGCTTTTAATCCCATAAATATTGATTAAACTATATTATGAATAATATCGGGTTCACCCTCACCTTTGTACTCGCTGATCATTTTTCTGTAGGCAATTGTTAATGCCACACTTGATAATGGAACAATGATAAACGAACTCAAAACATTAATAAAAAATGCAATGACAGGCCACTGTAAATAACTAACAAACAAGTACAGCAAATGAAAACCGCCCAGTACCAATAATAGCAATAAGATTTTGGTAAAATTCCCTTTAGTAATGGCTAGACTAAATTTGATAGACGAAAAAGGAGGCAGATTCTTATCAATGATAAAGAAAGGGAAGAAAGAAATTCGTATCCAGGTAATAAATATGGCGATTATACCCACCGAAATGGCAATATTGGTAATGACGTCCATATTAATTCCGAGGTAAATAAAAGGGAATGCGATTAATATCACTAGCGAGTAAACACCAATGATACATAGCATAAAGTATAACATGGCAACCAGAAATCTGATGATTTGTTTACGGGTAGGAATTGTGCTTACAATGCTCACGTTTAAATCGTCGTCCAAAAGATGAAAGATGTATTTGAACAGTGAAAGGTTAATGGTAAAATAAAACATAATGAAGAAAAATGCCATCAATATGCTCAATCCCATGTTAACATCCTTTAAAAAGAATGCCATTAAGCCAGAGGCATTGGAGGTAATGAACATTAAAAAGCAAAGTGTAGCGATGGAAAAGTAATTCTTCTTGGTCACCGTCCAAGCCTTGCTGATTACTTCATTTGTAGCAAATGTACTTTCCTTTAAAAACTCTATCATTGTTGTTTTAATACTATTCTTTTAAAAAAATCCTGCATAAAACCTAAGCCATAGGCTGTCAGTTGAATAAACGCAGCAATAATACTCAAAAATGCAACCTTTAACGATTTATTAACCCGCCATGAGTGAAAAAATATCAACATCAGGTATAACAACAATATAAAGTTACACAAATACGCTAAAGGCTGATAAAATATATTCATCAGCACTGTAAATATCACGCCGCAGGTAAATACTGCCGGAAAGAAGTGCACAAGCTTCAACTCTGCCGGAAAATGTTTATAAATATTTATCCTTGCCCGTCCAAAAAAGTGCAATTGTTTATAAAACTGTGCAAAACTTGTACGTCGTTTATGGTACACTACAGCCCCCGGGATCAATCCGATCTTAAATCCATTAGCATGAATTCGAATGCTGTACTCGATATCCTCCCCTAACCTGGTTAAAATAAAACCGCCAACTTTTTCCCAAACCTCGCGCGATACACCCATGTTAAAACTACGGGGATGAAACTGTCCCATATGTTTTTTATTGCCCCTGATTCCGCCAGTAGTAAATGGGGAAGTCATGGCATAACTGATAGCCTTTTGTATTGAAGTAAAGCTTTTATGCGCGGCATCCGGCCCACCATATGCATCCAACTTATGCTCAAATAGATAATCCTTAACGGTCTCCAAATAATCCGCAGGTATCAGACAGTCGGAATCAAAGACTACAAAATAATCGCCTTTGGCACGCTCAAAACCATAATTCCTTGCAAAACCTTGGCCCTCGTTGGGTTTAAAAAAATACTTTACATCCAGCTTGTTGGCATACTTCTCTACAATGGCCTTTGCATCATTTACAGATCCGTCTTCTATCACCAGAACCTCAAACTGCAAATAAGTTTGCTTAGTCAAGGTATTCAGCAATTCGTCAATTTCTTGAGGACGATTATAGAGCGGAATGATTATTGAAAAAAACATGGATTATATGATCTCTTTTTCAATCAAATAATGGTTACGTTCGGTCGCATTTCTGGTCACCAGCTCGGCCACAAAGCCTGTTAAAAACAACTGCGAGCCCAGGATAATGGCCACAAGCGCTATATAAAATAAAGGCTGGTCGGTTACATCCCTTTTGTAAGGGGTACTCATCCAAATGTGATATAATTTAACACCAATCAGCCAGATCGCCATAAATGTTCCTAAAAGAAAGCTTAATACGCCCAGGGACCCAAAAAAGTGCATTGGTCTTTTACCAAACTTACCGACAAAGAAGATAGACAACAGATCCAAAAATCCGTTGATAAAACGGCTAAGTCCGAATTTAGTTACACCATACTTACGTGCCCTATGTTCTACAACCTGCTCTCCTATCTTTTTAAATCCTGCCCATTTAGCAATAACAGGAATATAACGGTGCATCTCTCCGTAAACTTCAATGGTTTTCACCACATCCTTACGATATGCTTTTAAACCGCAATTGAAATCGTTTAATTTTATGCCCGACATCCGACGAGTTGCCGCATTAAATAGTTTAGTCGGGATTGTCTTTGTAATCGGATCGTAGCGTTTCTTCTTCCAACCCGAAATGATATCCAGTTTCTCTTCGTTTATACGACGATAAAGTTCTGGTATTTCATCTGGACTATCCTGCAAATCGGCATCCATGGTAATGATCACATTTCCTTCGGCTGCAGCAAAGGCTACATTTAAAGCTGCTGATTTCCCATAATTCCTTCTGAATTTAATGGCTTTTACAGCATCGAACTCCGTTTTCAACTCTTCAATAACCGCCCATGACGAATCTGTACTTCCGTCGTCTACAAAAAGAATCTCATAAGAAAAGTTATTTTCCCGCATTACCTTGGCTATCCAGGCTGTTAATTCGGGAAGAGACTCGTCTTCATTATATAATGGGATGACTACAGAAATATCCATGTGTGCTTATAAACGCTAAAAACAAAATGCAAACTTAGAGAAATAAAATGTCCTTCCATTAAATCCGGAGAAAATTTTATCTGATAAACAGATGCCGGCCTTCAATTGAAAGCCGGCATCTGTTTAATATTTAAAACTAAAATATATTTGGAGGCTACTTTAGTAGCATATCGAACTGTCTCCGCAATTCAGGATCAGATGGTCTCTTCGCATCACCAGAAACAATTTTCCCCGCCGGATCAATCAGAATAAACCTTGGAATAGAATTGATGTTATACTTCTTCACAAAATCAGAACTAAAATCCTTATCGGCCATCAATTGAATACCTTGCAATTTATTATCCTTTACATAACTGATCCATTTGGCTTTATCAGCCATACGATCAACCGACAGACTTACAAAATGGATATTTTTGCCATGGTAATCATTTTCTACCTTAGTTAAGAATGGGATTTCCGCTTTGCAGGGTCCACACCAGGTAGCCCATACATCAATGTAAACATATTTGCCACGTAAGGATTTTAAAGAAATCTGCTTGCCGTCTACATCCGTATAATTAAAATCAGGTGAAGCGACATTGGATGACATATTTTTATAATTGGTATAGGTCTCTTCTATCTCCTTTTTATAAACAGGATTGCTCACAACTGCCATAAAATCTTTGTAAGCATTTTCTTTAGCCTCAGCATTTTTTACAGATTTAATCACTGTCCCAGTAGTGGTATAAAGTAGGTATTCTTTAATAAAAGGATCACTGATCTCTGTACTTACAACTTTAAGCATCGCTACATTGTCACCCCCGTAACCAAGAGCCGTATTGGCTGGATACTTTTTACGTTGCACACTTTTAAGATAATCATTTAACCATATCCTGTATGCTCTTGAAGTTTTAAACAATGCACCCTCATTCACACTATTGCCACTTCCGATTATTGTTTCAATACGTTCCCTATCCTCACTACTAAGTCTTTTCGGAAAAGCAAGTAATCGAGCAGAATCGATTAGCTGATAAAAGTTAGGAGCAGACCTCTTTTCTTCCATCACACGATACATTCTCTCCATTGCGGCTGAATCTGTACCGTAATAAATCTGGTACCTATACAACAAGGCATGACTATAAAACAAAGCATCCTTTTTCTTAAGCTCCCTAAGTTCAGCACTTTTTTCTTTACTGATTTGTTTATCATAATCTGCTTTAAATGCATCGACCCTATTGAGCAATGAGTCAAGCGGAAACTGAAACGCTTTATTCAAATATTCACCATTGGCCATGGGTATGTACTTTGCCAGAACCTTTTCCTTATCCTTTAATAAGTCGTCCGTTAATTCCTTTTTATTCTGTGCAAAACTAAAAAGCGATGCAGCGGTTAGTATAGTCGTTACAATTATTGATTTCATATTTATATTTTATTGTAGAATAATTAATTGATTTCCATTTGAGGATTAAAGCGTCTTACCCGTATAGGTATCTGGAAGGTGTACTCTTTGCTATGAGGCTTTAAAGTCGACAATACATCTCCGGTTTTCTTATTGAGACGAATCACTTCAGTCATGCGCCCCTCTTTGTCCAGTCGCTTCATATCCATCCAGCGCTGTCCGCTATAAGCAAGTTCACGTCTGCGTTCGGCAAGCACACTTACCAGTGCAGCTCCTGGATTAGCAGCAGTCAAATCTTGATAGTCCGCAGTTTTAATCCTTGTCTTTCTGATTTTATTAACCATTTCCATTGCTTTCGTCACATTATTATCCCTTGCGGCCGCTTCGGCAACATTTAGATAAAGCTCCTGAAAGGTAATTCCAAAATTTGCCCTTCCAGGAGGCGCCCCTCGATATACCCCTTTAGCATTGGTACCCGTAAGTAAAGCGTAGCGAAGATCAGCCGCATTAAAATAAGTTTTCAGTTCGTCTGAGTATAATAAAAAGGTAGGAACACCATAATACTCACTTGCACGCTGCCATAAAATTTCCGGGTTTAAATCGGTAACAGGCATGCCCCTACTGGAAGTATAATTATTATAGTTCAATAACTGGTGAGTGGCCTTAAGGCCTAGCTCAGCATACTTTGCTGAATTTGGATAATCAGCCATGTACAAATATATTCTGGATAATAAACCATAAGCAGCAGCCTGAGTACCACGGTACCTGTTAAGGTTACTTGTTGGCAAGTATTCTGCAGCCAGTACGGTATTATTAACGATAGTATCCAGAGTTGCGAGAAGCTTGGAACGCGGAGGTGTAGATTCGGTTACATCACTGGAAGTTACCAATGGAAGACCAGGATCTGTTGCTGCAGTTGCAGGATCATAAGCTTTAGCAAACACTGTCAGCAAGGTAAAATAGGCCTCTGCACGCACCAATAAGGCCTCGCCCAATACCTGCTTCTTCTTTTCGACAGCGGCTTCCTTAGCTTGCATTGCATTTTTAATGATCACATTGGCATCATAAATAACGCGATACAACTGCCCCCATATGATAGGGCTCACCTGGTCATTGATGTCAATTTCTCTACGCCAAAAGTACATATTCGCAACAGTACCAGGAATTACAGGTGAATACTCACCATAATAATCATCTGTGCAATACATCAATGCCGACGGAAATGTTTGCGTCATCGTTGGCGAGTTTAACATATTTTCGTAATCCGAGAGCTTTTCAGGAAGTATCACTCCTTTGGGCTTAACCTCTAAAAAGTCTTTACAGGAAGCTATACCCAGCAACATTAACGCGCTAAATATGTAGGATAATATCTTTTTCATATCAATTGGGTTTATTAGAAATTAGTAGATAGTGTTAAACTATAGAATGCCTGTTGCGGCAAAGACCGGACTCCGCTTCTTCTGTCAATTGATTCTGCGTCTATGTCGTTTCCACTAAAAGTATATTTGAAAGGATTTTGCGCCTGAAAACGGATTTGCGTATTAGTAATACCCGCTTTCTTAAGCCTCTCACTTTTTAGGTTATAAGTCAGGATAATATCCCTTAACCTAATGTAATCCGCTTTCCTCACAAAACGATCACCATATGTGTAACCATATTTCGCTGCAAAGCTATAATCTCCCGGCGTACCATATTCCGGAAACCCAGGAATAGTGGTATACAGCTCGTCTCCTTTTTGTTTCCAGTAATTCGCAGATCCTTTTAAGGCATAACCATAATTTATGTCGTCAGGATTTGGCTGTTGCACACGCATCACGTGTCCACCATAATACATAAACAAGAATGAGAAATCAAACGCTCCAGCGGAAAACTGGTTATTTAAGCCAATTACATACTTTGGCGTGGTTGTTCCACTATATTTCAGGTCTTCAAAATCAACATCTACAATGGCATCACCATAGGTATTCATAATTTTGACATTTCCATTTCTATCATATACGCCTGGCTGACCTTTGTCATTTAAGCCGGCGTACTTATAACTAAACAGGGCATCCATTGGATAACCTTTCTGAAGGTTTGTACCATAAACTATATCATAAGAGGAAGTTTTGTCTTTTGTTTGAACAGCGAGAACTTTATTCTTATTAAAGGACGCGGTTATTCCTGTACGCCAGCTGAAACCTGTTGAGTTGAAATTCAAACTATTGATCATCAGTTCAAGGCCTTTATTTTCTATAGCTGCGGTATTGGCATTGTATTGATTGAAGCCTAGTGTTGGATCAGCAGACATGGTTCCAAATACATCCTTTGTTTTTTTATAATAAAGGTCAACAGAGCCAGAAATTTTCCCTTCCAGCAATCCATAATCTAAACCGAGGTTGTAACTCTGCGTGGTTTCCCAGCGAATAGACTGGTTCTCTGGTGAGGCCACATCATAATACAATTGAGAAGTATTAAATACGGTGTTTAAACCAGAATTGAGTAGCAGAAAGGGACCGTTAACACTACTTGGCACATTTCCATTGAAGCCAGTCGCAGCTCTAAGTTGTAAAGTGCTGATCCAGGTAAGTGGTTTGATAAAGTCCTCTTCCCCTAGCACCCAGTTCAGACCTGCAGACCATAATGGTGTATTTTTATACTTAGGGTCAACTCCAAATAGGTTTGACTGATCTATACGCAAACTTCCTGTTGCTACATAACGACGGTCGTATACGTAAGTTCCCTGTCCATAAAATGAACGGAACCTTCTATCGTTAGACGATTCAGAAAAATAGTCTGTACTTCTAAACCTCGTACCATCATAGGTACCTAATTCAGAGAAAACTGGTGGCGTACTCGTATTCAGCACCTGCAAATTTACCGGCTTATTAACCAGTGACTGCCCATCATAACCAAAAAAAGTAGTTTTATAAGCGTCAGCCTGTGTTCTTCGCTGTTCAATCCCCAAAATTCCAGAAATATTGTGTTTCTTGTCTTTTGAGTAATAGTTCGCATTAAATTGTCCGCGTAAAGTATAAGCCACATTTCTTATGGTCTGTTTGCTTAAAAAATCACCTTGTGGTAAATCTGTAAACAAAGGTGTTCCCGTTACCGGATCTTTCTTTGCCTTTATGTTCACAATATACCGAACCCTATAAGTCTTATCTGTTCTCAAGTAATCATTAATCCCTTGCTCGTTCTCATAGGCACCGCCTAAATCCAAGCTCAACCAATTGGTAATTTTACTATTTAAACGACCCTGGGCACGAAAAGAATTAAGTGTGGTTTTATTTGAATTGGCATTGAGTTCAGCATAAGGATAATACAACATATCGTAAAGTCCCTTTGCTTTCGCAGCTTCATTATACTCTTTGTTAATTGCGTAAAAATTATCTCTACCTTCTCCAAAAGTTGCCGGCAAAGCATTACCATCGCCATCAACCAAACGATCATAGGGCAAAAGATCTTCGTATGGTGCTATCTTACCATTTTTTCTCTGGTTATTCGTGTAACTTGCTCTAAAATCCAACGAGAATAAATTTGTCAACTGGTAAGTGTTGGCTGCATTTAAAATAATTCGGTCATTTTGAGATGCTCTTTCCTTAGGTTTTTCTGTAACGTAATTCAAACCCAATAAATAAGTACTTTTCTCATTACCACCACTTACATCAAAATTAACCTGTTTCGTTAACCTGTTTTGATAGAAGAGATTGGTATAATCCTTAAGGTTATTATATGACCCAATTGCTGCAATTTTTGCATCAGCCTGCCCCTGAGTTATCAATTTGTCATCCAGATCAAACAATACAGATCTTACCGGATCTATAGGATTGTGATCCTGATAGTAATAACGAGCGTCGTTACCTGAACTCACATAACCTTTATGAATCTGAATCATTTCTTCTGAATCTATATAATTCAGGTACCCAAAATCAGGCTTGGACTCAAAACCAAAAGTACTACGCAAATTAAAAACAGGTTTCCCCACTTTTCCACGACGGGTTTCCACAACAATTACCCCATTGGAAGCCTGAACACCATATATTGAAGCGGCAGCCGCATCTCTAAGCACCGATACAGAAACGATATCATTTGGGTTGATGGTACTCAAATCTATCTCTGTAGGGAATCCATCCACCACAATCAATGGTCTTTTTACTGCATCAAAAGTACTTACCCCACGAATAGAGATCGCACCAGAAATGCTATTGTAAACAAGACCAGGAATCTTTCCTTCTAAGTTCTCCAGAAAATTACCTGTTACCGCGGTACGTTGGTTATAATCCTTCTCGCCAATTGTACTCGCCGCACCTGTTAGCTGATCCTTTTTGATTTTCTGGTAACCTGTACTGATCACCCCTACCTCTTCTAGATTTGCATTGACAGACTCAATACTAATATTCATTACAGCTTTTACAGGCACCTCTTTAGTCTTATAGCCTAAATAAGAAATTACGATTACCGCTTTTTCATCAATTCCTGTCAATACAAAATTACCGTTAACGTCAGTAATCGCTACCCTATCTGCATTTTTAACTTTTACAGTTGCACCTGGTAAAGCCCTCCCCTGTTCATCACTTACTTTCCCGCGAACATCAATTCTTGCAAAATAGGAATTCACGATATCCAATAAGGATTCTTCTTTCATTGCAACAATTACTGCCTTATTTTTTAAGATATAAACCAGTCGCTGATTATTAAACATCTGTTTCAAAACCGTTTCCAATTGCTGCTGTTTTGCATTTATCGTTACTGGCTTTGCCATTTTCAGCATTTCATCTGAATAGAGAAAATCATAACCAGTCTGTAATCGCAATTCATCAAACAACTGTAACAATGGAGCATTCTTTGCCGATATTGTAACTTTCTGCGCAACAGTTTTAGCGCTCACCTGTATAAAAAAGGCAGTCATTATGATGATGGTTAACCTCATAATACGTAGTAATTGGCCCGTACGATAGGTTTTAAACCTATGACGGGTTAGATCATAAAAATTCATAAATTTGTTTAGTTTGGGTTGTGTTGATAATTATTGTTTAGTCGCAATTCTGATAACCGTTTCCCGAACACAAAGCCAGGGGCCTCTCACCGCCTCTGGTTTTTTTGTTCTTCTTTTTTGGCTCTCGCCGATTCAGGTAAATTTTATATCACTATGATCCGCCTCCCTTCAACTTTAAATTTCACCAATTTTGTTGATTCCAGCATTTCGAGTACATCAGCCACATTTTTATACCGGCTAATGGTGCCCCCAAAACGATCTTTACTGATTTCTCCTTTATACACTACTTCCACATCATACCATCGCGATAACTTGCGCATAATAGAAGAAAGCGATTCGCTCTTGAACTTAAAATACCCGTTCTTCCAGGCTACCGCTTCTTCAGTATCAGCCGGGTTAATCTTTATAGGTCCATCTGCCAACAACGCCTGCTGACCAGGTTTTAAAATCACAAAAGCATCGGTGGCATGCCTTAGGGGGCTATAACCTGCAAGACTAACGCGCACGCTACCTTCCAACAAGGTAGTTTTAGTTAGCTCTTCGTCAGCATAGGCATTGATATTAAAGTGCGTACCAAGTACTTCAACATCCTGTTTATCTGTTTCCACGATAAATGGATGGGACTTATCTTTTGCTACTTCAAAATATGCTTCGCCCATTAACTGAACCCTACGTTGATTAAGCCCCACAAAATCAGCTGGAAATTTGATACTCGAAGCCGCATTTAACCATACCCTACTTCCATCAGGCAATACAACCTGATATTGCCCACCTTTCGGGGTACTTATCTTATTTAAACGATTCTCATTCCCCGCTTTAGTTGATCCACCTTTCAGTTCATAAACCAATTGCCCATTCGAAGTTTTGCTAATACTAATTCCAGATTCATCGGCCACTTGGCCATTTATTGCATCCGACAAGTTAATCTGCTTACCATTCGACAAGGTCAAAATTGCTGTATTTTTACCTACAGCTATGTGCTTCGCATCAGCCAAATTATCCTTAAAAAAACCACCTGCATCAGTTTTATATAAATACACCGAAGTCCCGGCAATCAAGAGTACCGCTGCGGCAGCTACCATACGGTACCATAACTTAGTTCTTATAGGGCCACGATATACCAGTTGATTTTCTGTATTAATTTTAGACTGTATGCGATCAAACAACCTCGACTTAACATCATCCGCATTTTCGGGCTTTGATGTAAATACAACTTCAGCTTCATTATCTATATTTAATGCAGACCAGCTATGCAAATCATTCTTCTCTTCGGCAGTTGCTTTGCCTGCCAAAAACTTTTTTGCTAAACCTTTTGCTTCCTCTCTATTCATAAATTTGGGCGTTTGAATGTATAGAGTATGCGCCAGGCAATTTACCCTTAGTGCAAAATGAAAATATTTTTAAAATGCTTTAAAAAAGCAAATGCATCGAATTACCCACATTGTTCCTAATGACTTTTAGCGCCTTCGTTAAATGTGCTTCAGCTGTTTTCTGCGAAATATTTAATTCTTCTGCAACATCAGACAATGCTCTGTCCTGCAGTTTTACATATTGAAATACCAGGCGGCATTTCTCAGGAAGCTGATTAGAGAGGCTTTCAACAATCTCAAGTAACAACTTATTTTCTAAATCAGTATCAAAGGAAGTATAATCCGTCAACGTGGTCTGATAAGCCACTTCATTCACCTTATCCTTCTTATCTCTGGCCACATAACGATAAACCTCATACCTAACCATCGCAGCCAGGTAAACAGGCAAAGACTGAATATCTAATGTTAAACGCTTTTTCCAAAGCAGTACAAAAACATCCTGTACAACCTCTTCCGTGGCCTCCTGCGATTTTAATATCCTATGCGCTATGTAATATAATTTATCCCAATACCTATTATAAATCTCCTTATACACGCCATCATCCCCATCTCTTAACATGGCAGCCAGTTCACTGTCTTTTAGCTCTGTATAGGCAATCATAAATCTTCCGGCCTAAAATTAGTCAATTCGACTAGTAATCATAAATATTAATTTTGTATTTGCTCCATGCTGAAATAAAAATCAGTTTCTCAGAGGAGACCTCAGGCGCTTTTGCTTTTTCAGCAAAAGATGCCAGGCTCCGAAGAGAATACTTATTTTTATCCTTACTTTTGCACCTGAATGAAAGTTACTTACACCAAAACTCTCGCCCGAAAAACATTACTAACATTTCTTGTATTTGTTATTATTCTTGCCGTAGCAGCCCTTTTTGTGCGTAATGCTATTACTAAAAAACTAGAGGATATCTCTAAATTGGCCAGCAATATTGAACACCGGCTTAAACCGGAACAGGCACTTTTATTACTCCATCAAGCGGAAGATGACTTTCAAGAATCACTACTGGATATCAATGGACCCAAAAGCAACGACTATAAGGTTAAGCTAACGCTGGCTTTCAATAAAATAGACACCTTATTAAACACTCAAACAGATACCACTCAGCTAACCGCAGCACAAGGCAACCAGGTAAAAGTGTGGTACAAGAAAAAACTGGAACTTTCGAACCGACTCTTTGAACTTAAACACAATTTCGATTCGCTGCTAACTGTTTATGCTCAGTTTAATGGTCAGCCTAACTTAACTGAAATCAGCACGAACTTAAAAACCAGTAAAAAGAAGTTCAACACCAAAACAGATACGATAAGAAAGGCTATTTCTGTAGAGAAAAAAGGGCTTTTTGGAAGGTTAAAAGATGCGATATCGAATAAACAAGGTACAGCTACTGGTGTGGTAGAAATTAATCACAACACAAATACCGCAGAGCTGGCTACACAAAAAATTATTGCCCGCAACAAGGTTGACAATGCAAGAAAGCTACAAGAGCTGCAACAACATAATGTTAAAATGCTAAGCATGCAAAGGGAACTCATCTCCCTCAATGCGAATATCACCAATGAGCTGGAACGCATTGTAAATGATTTAAAAGACATTAACTACAAAATGGCGGATGAGTTGAAAGGTATGGCTTTTAAAAACTACCAGGAAACAACATCGTTGCTCAATAAATTTTACCTGGCTGCTTTATTCCTCGTGCTGTTATTTGCTGCATTATTGATCATTTTCATCTTTCAACTGAACAAATCGGAATTGCAGTTGCTAAAGGAAAACGAAAGGTCAGTAAATATTGCGCGACAAAAAATGGAACTACTCACCCACATGACACATGAGATCAGAAACCCATTGACGACTATAAAGGGCTTCCTTTACATATTCGCAAAAACTACACTTACGCAGCGTCAGACGGACATGCTCGAATCCATAAAGGGCTCTTCAGACATGTTGTTACGCACATTAAATGATACCTTGGATGCCGCTAAAATGGAAACCAGCGAATTAAAAATAGAAAGCGATCCTTTTAATCCAAATTTCACCATAAACCAGGTAATCGAAAGCATGAGCTATAGCGCCACAAAAAAGAAACTGGAACTCAGTTACAACTTTAAAGGCGATACGGAAGCAATAGTGCTAGGTGATGCTTTTAGATTAAAACAAATCATGGTCAACCTTGTAAGCAATGCGATCAAGTATACCAACGAAGGAAAGGTGACCATCAATGCAGAATTGCTGCCTGACGACACCCGACTACAGGTTGATATCATAGATACTGGAATGGGCATTAGCCCCGATCAACAAGCTAACCTTTTCTCTCAATATTATCAAACCAACTCCGCAAAAGGCCAGATAGGTACTGGACTAGGCTTATACATCTGTAAACAACTGGTAGAAATGCAGAAAGGAAAAATCAGCGTAAAAAGCGAGCTTGGTGTTGGCACTACGTTCAGTTTTTTTATTCCTTATCCAAAAGCTTAACGCAATAAAAAGCCCTCTTTCTGTTTAAAGAAAGAGGGCTAATAACGTTATTATTCAATAATTATTCGTTGATATAAATGATTTGTTCTTTCTTAAGAACTGCACCAAAAAGCAAGGCAATCACAAATACGATAATCACTCCGATAACATGTCCTTGTATGGTTTGCATAATGGTACCTTGATTTTTTCGTTCGAAATCAGCATTCATTTCTGCTACTTTTTTATCAACCTGCTCTTCATCAACACCTTGATTCTTCATCAATGAAGATGTAGCTCCAACTACAGTATTCTGAATCCTTTCCGTCATATCCTTTTCAATAAATTTATTGAAAATTACATTTCCTACATTGGATATGGCATATGTAACTAAAAACATAATGAAAATACCGGATGTCGCCTGTCTTAAGTTCCAGAATCCCCCGATCTTTTTCCTAAGGTCTAAGCAAAAAAGCACCGCCACAACAAGAGGAATTATTAAGCCTACTCCTATGGGAATAAGAAAAATCGCCATCATAGATTTAGCACCTACTAAAAGATAAGCGGACAGTATGCCTAATACTAACGCAATTAAACCTAGTCCGATTCCATTCTTTACTGCTTCAGGTTTTAAATTTTCTAAAGTCTTTGTATGCTCTACCATAATTTCAGTTCAAAAATAATTAGTCGTTAAACGCAGCAATCAATGAATAAACTGCAATGTCAAATTCCTTATTGGCACTATAGGTCTCCAGTTCTTTAATTACCTCTTCGTTCGCTTTTGGCTGATGGAAGAAAACCATGAATGGTACAAATAACTCTTCCATTTCCTCGCCCAACTCGATCATACCAGCATGACTGCAGATATCTTCCACACTGCTTTCTGCCAATTGCTGATTGGTAATCAGGTCTTCATAAATATGAAACTCATCCTGGAACTCATCTTCCTCTACAAGTAAAAACTCTTTAAGGAAGTCATCCAGCTCAGGCTTAATTTTTTCGTCATGACACTCATTGATATACAACAACAGGTTTAACAACTCTGTCCCCCTATCAATAGTTTCTTCTTCAATATCTGCCCATTCTTCCGAATCCAAATAATCTTCTTCCAGTTTCTTCACATCATTAGCAAAGAAATTAATCATTAACAAATCAAAGAAAACTTCTCTCAATTCATCAAAAGCAGGATGCTCATCAACAGCAGCATCAAACTCACCTACCTTCTCCAAAAACCCAAGATCCTTGCTAAACACTTCAATTAAATCCGCTTTTAGCTTAGCTGAATCTTTTCCTGAGGCTGCCGAAAACTTATCCAGTGATGCGATCAGCGCTGCTTTTACATAATTATCCATAAGATTGTAATTGTTTGTTATTGTATACCAGCTTTACTTTACCGGTTAATTTTTTATTAAGTAATGGCGAATTTGCCGATTTAGAAAAATTGTTCTCCGTATTGTACAACCACTCCTCAGTAGTACTATAGATGGTGAAATTAGCTTCGGCATCTTTTTCAATCACTGGAACAGCTAAGCCCAGCAATCTGCGTGGATTTACCGAAAGCTTCTCTGCAATCTGTCCCGCATCCAACCCAGCTTTCAACATTAGTGGCAACACGGTCTGCAAAGCAATAATGCCATAAGCGGCGATTTCAAACTCTACATCTTTAAATTCAATTTCATGCGGACGGTGTTGGGAGCTTACCGCATCAATAGTTCCGTCTTTTAAACCACTTATTAAGGCTTTAACGTCAGTTTTAGCACGCAAAGGAGGTTTCACCTTATAGTTACTATCAAAATCGTTTAGCAGTTCTTCTGTAAACACCAGATGATGTGCTGCCACATCGCAGGTAATTTTAACTCCGTCTTTTTTAGCCTTCTTAATGAGTGCCACCGAACCGGCAGTAGAAATGTTGCTGATGTGCACTGGTGCATCGTGATAAGTTGCTAAAAATATATCTCTGCTGATGTGCATCTCTTCTGCCAATCCAGGAAGACCTTTCATGCCCAGCAACACACTGTTCTTGCTTTCGTTGATTTGCGATTTACCAGCTATAGATTTATTTTCAGGATAAACCATCAGTAAACCATTTAGTCCTTTTGCATATTGTAGTGCACGACTCATGAAACCATCATCAGCGATTGCTTTTGTTCCATCCGAAAATGCAATAGCACCTGCCTGTTTCATGTCGTACATTTCAGCAAGTTCCTTGCCTTCCAAATTTTGGCTTACTGCCCCCACAGGAAATACATCTACTAAATTACCTTTTGCCTTATTAATGATATACGCGATTTCGCCTTTAGACTGAACCACCGGTTGTGTATGTGGCAAAACAGCTAATCCTGTAAAACCTCCAGCAGCCGCAGCAGCTGTTGCCGTATAGATGTCTTCCTTGGTTTCAATCCCAGGATCTCCGATAGCACAATTCAGATCAAAGAAACCCGGTGAAAGTACCGAGCCTGAACCATCAAAAATGGTTTCAGACTTCGTTGCAGTCAAGGTACCCAATTTGCTTTCAATAGCAGTGATTTTGCCATGTTCTACACGTACATCACATTTCTGCTGGTTAAACTTACTGTTGGGATCGGCAATCGTTACGCCTGTGATGAGAAGATTCATGTTGTTTGTATATTTTTTGTAGGATTAAAAAATCTGATCAATAGGATTTCAATGGCTAAGAAAACAACAGCCAAAATTAGGCAAAGTTTCCATAACTCGCTGCTGTTATTTTTCAACTCCATATTCATAGATAAGGCGTCTTTCTTAGAATTGTAAAATGTTATATTTTGTTTGTTAAATAAGGTTTTAATATCATTTTCAGTAGCATAATGCATGTCTGACTCTGTTCTATCATCATTAAATGCCACAACTGACAATACAGAATCAGCCTTCTTCAACTCATAAAAACCCGATTTCTTTACCTGATCGGCCACATATAAAAGCGTTTTTCCTGGTGTTTGTCTAAGCTCTGGTATGACTTCAAAGCCTGCAGAAACCAATTTTAGAGATTGATTACCTGTTAAGTTGATCTTTGCACTTTCCAGCACATTGCTTTTTCCAGTTACGTAATAAAATGGCTGTTCCCTATTGCTGGCAAAAGCGATCTTAAACATCAACGGGACAAAAACCGGATGTCTGGCTATATTGCCATCCTTCGCATCTAAAGAACTTGCCGACAAATACACTTTGCCTGCACCGAGATTATACCTTGCAAAAAGGAACTTGTTAAGTGGCAGTTTAAAGATATTCTCTTTATTGCTGGTATTTTGCTCTGCGTAACTAAAATATCTAGTCACAACCGGTAAGTCAATATTATCAGGAACCTGTTCAAATACATCTTTAAATACCGAATTCTTTAGATCGATTGTACTGGCTATCGCCGGACCAACATTTAACTGCTGCACAGCGGGCAAAGACAAGCCCGTCAAAAATGGAGTGTAAACCGCAGCATTCGCATCCAAATCAGGAAAGACAATAACTGACCCACCATTTTCTACATAGCGCTTTAACTGCTGAGCCAATCCAGAAGAAGGCTCTTTCAATCCATCCAGTATAATCAGACTATATTCGGGAAAGTCTGAATACCTAATGTTCGACTCCGGCATTTCTGTAAGCTTAAAATAAGCATCAGCCGAAAAAAGTGAACGAATATATCTTTCTGTAGGCTTACCACTAATGCTCAACACCCTCAGATCTTGCGCTACCTTGAAGGTAAAATTCAATTCATCATCAAAGCTGAGTGGAAAATCCTTTATACTTAACAATCCTTCTTGCCATCCACCTTTTAGGCCGCTAAAAGACAGCGTGTCTTTTAGAGTCTTCCCAGCTGGGATATTCACGTTGTCAATTGCCTTTTGCTGCTTATTGATGGTTAATTTTAAAGGTACATCTACTGCATCCTCATCGCCATAATTGTGCAACTGCACCACAAACTGTTCTGTTTGATTGGGCAAATGAACTGGCGATATACTCCAAATGCTATCTGCAGATATGTTAGGCAAACTATTCGCATTTAACTTTATAAATGAATAGCTGATGTCCTTATTCGTCTTAAGGGCTTGTGTGCCCACAAAGTTCTTTTGAAAATCTGAGAGCAAATAAGCCTGTTCATTTTTATTTGTGGCATTATCAGTCTCCAAACGATTGATCACCTGGGCTAAAGATCTACTCGCTGCCGAAATCTTTATACCATCCAGCAAACTCATAAATTCCTCCTTATTTACGGCCCGCTGGTGTTTACCCTCGAAATCATTAGTCAGGAGCTTAAACTGATCGGTCATAGCGTAAGCCTTTGCAATTTCTTTGGCTTTGCGCTTTGCTTCTTCCAGTAAATTTCCTTCCTTATTCAGGCTTTCCATACTGTAAGAATTATCTATATAAATGCTGATCAGATTACCCGCTGCATTTTTATGAGGTTGATTGGATGAAGGGATAAAAGGTCTGGCAAAAGCCAATACCAGGAAAATAATCGCCAAGACTCTGCATAGCAATACCAGCAAATTCTTCAGCTTTTCTTTAGACGAATTTTGCTCCTGAACAGCCGTAAGAAACTGAACGTTACTAAAGTAGATCTTTTTAAATTTCCGGAAATTGAATAAATGAATTACAATAGGGATGGCTATTGCCAGTAGTGCTAAAAGAAAACCTGGGTATAGGAAATTCATTAAAAAACAAAGTTAATACTTTTACATGAATTTCTTCATAGCTGCGTATAAAGTTTCGTCTAAACCATAAACATCTTCCCTAAATTGTATTACCCCATTTTGAGGCCATGCGGTGATGTAATTGATAATCAATGGCACTCGCTTTTTGGCCCCGAACCATTTAGGTTTTAACTTGAATGTGTTTAGTGTATCGGCTTTCTTTGCCATCTTTTTATTGAAAACCTCCATTTTTGTGGTATCAATTGGCGGCAGGTTTACTTCCATCCTTAGCTGATCATACTGATACTTATCTTTCACCATCATTTGCGCAAACTCTAAAGGTTTTTCTACCCGTACACAACCATGACTAATGGCTCTATTGCCACGAGCAAATCCACTTTTGTTATTGGTATCGTGTAAGTAAATGCTCGACCCATTGTCGAATATAAATTTAAATTTACCCAGCGCATTCCCTTCACCAGAACCTTGCTTAAACTGATAAGGTAGTTTTTCTCTTGGATACTTACTCCATTGAATTGTATCTGGATCGTTAACCTGCTTCCCTTTATAATAAACCTTAATGTTGTTATTGGACAGATAATATGGATCTCTGACTGCCTGCCAGTAGATTTCATTTCTAGCAATACTTACCGGGATATTCCATATTGGATTTACCTGAATAGAGTTTAGTTTACTGTACAATATTGGTGTTTCATGATTTTTCGGCTTATCGTCCAGGTTACCCGTTTTAGCGTACAGCTTTATTTTTTCAGCATAATCCTTTTCACGTGGAGCACCCACACATACTTTCATATGGCTTAAGGTATCTTGTTTGTCAAACCAGGTTAAAGAAAAATCAGGAATATTTACTTCAACATACTCCTCTCCAAGATCGGGTAATTTCCACCTCAATCTTTCCATATTCACCTGGATGGTTTTTAAAGCCTGATTATCCTTATTCCCCTTTTTCTCGAGCTTCAACATTGCTTCCTGGAGTTCACGATATTTCTCAGAACTGGGTTGAATGGAAATAAGTAATTTTGGCAGGTCTTCAGTACCCAGCACAGCCGTCATACCTGCACTATCAGGTCTTTTTACTGGCACATAATAGCGCGATAATAACTTACGCGGGTTTACACTACCATAGTAAACAAAATTATTGTACTTAATCAGACTCTCGGCCGCGTTCAGTTCCAAATCTGCAACTACAGGATACACCTCAGCAATGGATTTGAATTTATTGTCGGTTAGTACTTCAAGTAGCGTTTTTAATTTCTTATACCCAAATACTTCAGGATTAAAGCCGTGTTGTTCGCTTCTGCTTATGTAATTTTTAAGGGAATCTAATGCACCATTCACAAAATACTTAGTAACCAAGCGTGGCTCAGTGTTATTGCGGAGATAATACGTTTTAATTGTATTCGGATTAGAGAAATTGCCCTGCAAAGAATCTAAATGTCTTTTAAAAATGACGTTATATTCGGCAGTATCAAATTTCTTATAGAGTTTATTGTCAAAATGCTTGGCCAAAACCAAACCGACTTCCGGAATGTCCTTAAACCAGTTACAAGCATTCAGCAATAAACAAATAGGGATCAGTAAAAATAGGGCTTTCTTCAAAATAGTGATATTGACTGCAAAAATAATGTTTATTTACAATTACAATGCCATTAATCCAATTAAGCTACTTAATGCCCTGCTTTTTCAGTTCCTTTTTAGTCAATTCCTTTTTCTGCACTTCAACTGGCAATGAAGCAGTATATGTCTTTCTAGCTTCCAAAATAACATTTGGGTCTTCTAATGTAGAAAAACGTGGGGTAATGAAACCATATAAACTTTTGGAATTTTGAAGGGTCCTGGTCCGATCAATTTCTTTTGATTTCAGATAGCTCAGCATTAATGAAATATGGAAATCACTCTTTGGATTGGTTTTAGTATTCAGCCCAAGCGTGCTGCCTGGAAAAACAGTCTGCCCCACTTCGACCATAAAACTACCTTTTTTAAATCCTTTGTAAGTAGCAAGCGTACCATCGGCATGCTCTATGATCACACTGTTAGTTCTACTACTGTAAGCAACATCATTAGCAATTTCAGTTTCATACGAATCTTTGATATCAACCACAATCCCCTTTCTTACTGCAGTAACTGTATCCTGAAGTTTACTGTAAAAATTATAAACCTTCCAATCTGCGGGTGTCGTATTTCCAAAATATTTAGCACCTACAAACTCCGCCTCAGCAATCCTAATCTTAGTCCCCGATTTATAAGGCAAGACATAAATAAAATTCGCATCATATTTTGGCTCAAACTTCCCTCTGATATAAGTAGTCGTGTAGGAATAACCAATACCTCGTTCTGCATTTTGAGGCTTCAGGGTAAGTAAATTTCCGGAATACCCCTTGATGGTAACATCCTGCTCATTTGAACCCTCAGCATTGGTCAGATCCCCAAAATTAACAAGAACGGTATAGGTACCAGGATCTTGTTTTTCAAAGGATATATCGACACTTCTATCCGTATTTACTTTGGATGAAACCTTAATTGGACTATCCTGTGCGCTAACTTCTAATATACCAAGGGACAGAGAAAAGATTAGAGCTGTTAATTTTATTCTAGTGATCATTTGAAAGAGATAAATTCAATGCAAAGTACAAAAATTCCGACAGGTCCTGTAAAATAAATATTGAATAAGGA
Organism: Pedobacter sp. ok626; assembly: GCF_900100435.1. Taxonomy (GTDB): domain Bacteria; phylum Bacteroidota; class Bacteroidia; order Sphingobacteriales; family Sphingobacteriaceae; genus Pedobacter. The sequence continues at coordinate 25,937 of NZ_FNEX01000008.1, forward strand.
TAACTATTTAAAGAGCGGACAGATTACCAGCGATCAGTTTCCCTACAGTTAACCCTGAATAGCCGGCCTATTCCCGGACGTTACCCGGACATTACCCGGACACTACCCGGGTGGAGCCGAGTAATGTCCGGTTAACATCCGTTAATATGCAGTGAATTAAGTTGCCATTAAGTATATTCAAAGTGAATGCTTGGCTTTATCTACTAAAATTGTATAATTAATTTGCATTTGCCATTTCAATCCCTATATTTGCAGCTCCTCATAATGCTAGCCATTGTTGATAAGGAACTTAAGATATTATATGAAACACCTTTTGAACCATCATTTACATTTGCACCATCGCCAATTGGCGATGTATATGTAATGTTTTGTACTTCAAAACTTGTTTCCGAAATATTTTCTTGTTCAATCAATAATTCTAAAAGCATACAGTGAAAACACTTAAAATAGCTATCCAGAAATCGGGTAGATTAAACGAAAAATCAGTAGAGATTCTTAAAAATTGTGGTTTATCTTTCGAGAACTACAAGAGTTCATTAATATCAACCGTTACAAACTTCCCTTTAGAGATTCTTTTTCTGAGAGATGATGACATTCCTGAATATGTACAGGATGGAATTGCAGACCTGGGTATTGTGGGTGAAAACGTAATTGTTGAAGCCGGCGCTGAAGTTACCTATCTGCAAAAACTAGGTTTTGGTAAATGTACTTTAAAAATCGCCATTCCTAATGAAAGCCAGATTACCGAAATTGCACAATTAAGTGGCAAAGCCATCGCAACATCTTACCCGGTAATCCTTGAAAAATACCTAAAAGAAAATCATGTAAATGCAGAGGTTCGGACAATTTCCGGATCAGTAGAAATTGGCCCGGGACTTGGATTGAGTGATGCCATTTGCGACATCGTTTCTACAGGCGGAACTTTAAAAAGCAATGGACTAAAACCTTTCTCGGAAGTGATGAAATCTGAAGCGATTTTAATTGGAAAAGCAGGATCAGATTTGCTACCTGAAGTTCAGGAATTGCTCCAAAGAATCCGGTCAGTACTCCGTGCAAAAGAGACCAAATATGTGGTACTTAACGTAGCAAAAACCAACCTTAAAAAAGTAGTGGATTTATTGCCAGGTGTAAAAAGTCCAACCGTTGTTCCCTTGTTTGATGAAGATTGGGTTGCTGTACATTCGGTAATTGCAGAACACGATTTCTGGGAAAAGATCAATAGCCTGAAAGCCGCCGGTGCCGAGGGGATTGTAGTGATGCCTATCGAGAAAATCATTGCTTAATCGCAAAAAAAGCTTAAAACAAGCGTTAACTAATAGTTAAACCAAAAACATAAAACATTGAAAATCTATAGTTATAAAGATTTAACTAAACAAGAAGTTGAATCTATCTGTTTGCGACAGCTGGAAGATGATGTTACCATCCTTGAAAGGGTTGAAGGCATTGTTGACCGGGTTAAAACAGAGGGAGACCAAGCCTTGTTTGATTATGCACTGGCTTTCGACAAGGTGCAGCTTCAACAGCTTTTTATAGAAAAGGAAGAGATCAACCGCATTGCCTCTACTATACCTACCGAAGCTAAAACAGCAATAGATACGGCTTACAGAAATATCAAAGCTTTTCATGCTTCGCAATCCTACAGGGAAGATAAAATAGAGACCATGCCTGGGGTTACCTGCTGGCGCGAAACCAGAGCAATAGAACGTGTAGGACTTTATATCCCCGGTGGAACAGCAGTATTACCAAGTACTTTTTTAATGCTCGGTATACCTGCAATCCTTGCCGGCTGTAAGGAAATAGTAGTTTGTTCTCCGCCACAAAAAGATGGCAAAACCAATTGCTATCTAGCCTACGTCGCTGTATTGCTGGGTATCGAAAAGATATACCTTGTAGGCGGCGCCCAAGCTGTTGCAGCTATGGCTTACGGAACGGAAAGCGTACCGAAGGTTTACAAGATCTTTGGACCGGGCAACCGCTATGTAACTCAGGCTAAGCAACTGGTGCAATCTATAGCTGGCACAGCTATAGATATGCCGGCCGGTCCATCAGAGGTTTTAGTACTCGCAGACGAGACTGCCAATTCGTCATACATCGCTTCCGACCTACTTGCACAGGCTGAGCATGGGACTGATAGTCAGACTATTCTGGTAGCTACGTCAAGTAAAATCATAACTGATACACTAGCACAGATTGAATTGCAATTAAAGGAATTACCAAGGCAAGATATAGCTGCCCAGGCCATCGCCAATTCCTATGCAGTACTGGTTGACAACCTTGAAGAAGGCATTGAATTTAGCAATAGCTACGCACCTGAGCATTTGATTCTTTCTACAGATCGGTTTGAACAGCTCATCCCTCTAATCAGCAATGCAGGCTCCGTTTTCCTTGGAAACTTAACCCCTGAGAGTGCTGGTGATTACGCCTCCGGGACTAATCATACCTTGCCTACGAGTGGCTTCGCAAAGGCCTACTCAGGCGTATCGCTGGATTCTTTTGTAAAAAAGATCACCTTCCAGCACATTAGCCCGAGGGGATTAAGAAACATTGGAAATACCGTGGAAGTTCTTGCTGAAGCTGAAGGACTAATTGCACACAAGAATGCGGTGAGCATTCGTTTAAAATTGCTTTAAAATGGATATCAATAAATTACAAAGAGAAAACATCAAAAACCTTCGCCCCTACTCCACCGCGAGGGATGAATATAAAGGGCAAGCCAGCATATTTCTGGATGCCAATGAGAACAGTTACGGTTCGCCATTAGAAGAAAATTACAACCGTTACCCTGATCCACTACAATTGGATTTAAAGGACGCGATTAGCAAAATAAAGGGCGTACCAATTGAAAACACCTTCCTTGGAAACGGAAGCGATGAAGCCATCGATCTTTTGTTCAGAGCTTTCTGTGAACCTAAGCAAGACAATGTAGTTATTCTGCCGCCAACCTATGGCATGTACGAGGTTTCGGCAGGCATCAACAACGTTGAAATACGCAAGGTAAACCTGCTTCCAAACTTTCAGTTAGACCTGGATGGCATTGCTGAAGCTGTTGATGAAAACACAAAACTCATCTTCATCTGCTCGCCAAACAACCCTACTGGAAATTCAATTGTACGCACTGATATTGAAACCGTATTGGCTAATTTCAAAGGTCTAGTGGTGATCGACGAAGCTTACATCAATTACGCCAAACAGCGAACTTTTATTAAAGAGCTAACTGAATACCCCAATCTGGTTGTGTTGCAAACTTTTTCAAAAGCATGGGGACTAGCTGCACTTCGTTTAGGAATGGCCTTTGCTGCCCGCCCGGTAATTGATGTATTGAACAAGGTAAAGCCTCCCTACAACATCAACCAGGCTACGCAGGACATTGCTTTAAAGGCTTTGCAAAATATCGAACAGGTAAACGAATGGATCAAAATTACTGTTGCCGAAAGAGAAAATCTAAGTAAGGAATTGGCCGCACTTGCGATTGTTAAAAAGGTGTATCCTTCGGACGCTAATTTTATACTAATTGAAGTGGAGAATGCGTTAAGTACTTACAATGCCTTGGTAGCTGAAGGCATCATCATCAGAGACCGCTCTAAGGTGACGTTGTGCGAAGGATGTCTACGTATAACGATCGGAACCCAGGAAGAAAACAAAACACTCTTAGCAGCGCTTAAAAACACCCAATAATTCAACCAAACCTAAATCATGAAGAAAGTATTATTTATAGATAGAGACGGAACCCTGATTACTGAACCAGAGGATGAGCAGATAGACTCCTTTGCCAAACTCGAGTTTTACCCTAAGGCCATTCAGTACCTTGCAAAAATCGCAAAGGAGCTGGATTACGACCTGGTAATGGTCACCAATCAAGATGGCCTTGGAACAGATTCGCATCCTGAAGAAAACTTCTGGCCTGTTCACAACTTCGTTTTGAAAACTTTTGCCAGTGAGGGTGTTGAGTTTAATGAGGTGATTATTGACAAGACTTTTGCACATGAAAATGCACCTACCCGTAAGCCGAACACCGGCTTGCTACAACATTTCTTGACGGAAGGCTACGACCTTAAAAACTCTTTTGTAATCGGCGACCGCATCAATGATGTGATTCTAGCCAAAAATTTAGGGGCTAAAGCCATCTGGATCCGCAACAATGATTTGCTAGGTGCCAATGAAATACTGGACAAAGCTGAGACCTTAGCCGATGTGATTGCTTTGCAAACACAAGACTGGGTAGATATTTATACTTTTTTAAGAGCTGGAAGTCGTGTGGTATTACATGAACGCAATACCAATGAGACCAAGATCAGCATCAATATTGATCTGGATGGAACTGGCAAGGCTGATATCCATACAGGATTGAACTTCTTTGACCATATGCTGGATCAGATTGCCCGCCATGGCAGTATTGACTTAAAAATCAAAACAGTAGGCGATTTACACATTGATGAGCACCATACCATCGAAGATACAGGAATTGCTTTAGGCGAGGCTTTTGCGAAAGCCATCGGCAACAAACTGGGCTTAGAGCGTTATGGCTTCTGCTTACCGATGGACGATTGTCTGGCACAGGCAGCCATCGATTTTGGCGGTCGCGCCTGGATAGTTTGGGATGCTGATTTTAAACGTGAAAAAGTAGGCGATATGCCAACAGAAATGTTCTATCACTTTTTCAAATCGTTTAGCGACGCTGCCAAATGCAACTTGAACATTAAAGCCGAGGGTGATAACGAACATCATAAAATTGAAGCTATATTTAAAGCTTTTGCAAAAGCAATAAAAGTAGCAATTAAACGTGACCCGGATAAGTTAGTCTTACCAAGCACAAAGGGGATATTATAATGATTGGAATTGTAAATTATGGGGCTGGTAATATCTTTTCGCTGACATCAGCGTTAGAGCGATTAAGCATTCCCTATGGAATGGTGAACACAGAAGCCGACTTGGAACTGTATACCCATATCATCATTCCCGGTGTAGGACATGCCGGTGCAGCCATGAAAAAGCTGGAACAAACCGGATTAGTTAGCCCCATTAAAGCGCTAAAAAAACCAGTGTTAGGTATCTGTGTGGGTATGCAACTTTTAACCGAGCATTCGGAAGAAGGAAATGCCGACTTAATGGGCATCGTACCTATACAAACGAGGTTATTCGATAAGCATCAGGGGATTAAAATCCCACATATGGGCTGGAATAATATCAGTCATCAAAACAATTTGCTATTTGAAGGTGTTGAAAGTGGCACACAATTTTATTTTGTGCATTCGTACTTTATTGAATATAACGCTACTTTTGACATCGCAACTGCTGACTATGGAATGCCATTTTCGGCAGCAATACAAAAAAATAATTTCTACGGCGTTCAGTTCCACCCAGAGAAATCTGGTATCGCCGGAGAACGTTTACTAAAGAATTTTTCAAACTTAAAACAATAAAATGTACATTATTCCTGCAATTGATATTTTAGATGGAAAGGTTGTCCGACTAACAGAAGGCGACTATAATCAGAAAACAGTTTACGATGTTTCCATCGCTGAAATGATAGAGACCTACCGGTCTAATGGTACAGAATTTATACATATCATTGATTTAAATGGTGCCAAAGGTGACTTTAGCAACCAGGCTGCCTTATTTGAGGTGATCCAAAAAACCGATATGCGTGTGCAATATGGTGGCGGTATCCGCACCATTAAACAGGTGACCGATTTATTGGACGCTGGCATTCACCGTGTAATTGTAGGTACTCAGGCCATTACCAACCCTGACTTTCTACAAGAACTGAGTACTGAAGTTGGTAAGAAATACGATTATGCAAACCGCATTGTTATCGCGATTGACGTACTTGATGAGGTGATCAAATATTCGGGATGGATGGAAAGTTCGCCGATAAAACTGATGGACTATGTTGATAAATGTCTGCAGTTAGGCTTTTTCCGCTTCTTATGTACCGACATCAATAAAGATGGTAAACTAGGTGGTGCAGCAATGGACTTATATAGAAAACTATTAGATCACTCTCCTTTCATTAAACTAATCGCTTCTGGTGGTGTAAGCTCGATGGCTGACATTGAGGAATTGGCTACACTTGATATTCGTTCAGTAGTTGTAGGTAAAGCTATTTATGAAAAAAGGATCACCATCGAAGAGATTAAAGACTGGAATTTAAAGCAAATGACCTCTTTATAACCCGATGCTGAGTAAACGTATTATTCCGTGCCTGGATGTAAAAGACGGGCGAACGGTTAAGGGAGTAAACTTTGTTGACCTAAAAGATGCTGGCGACCCAGTAGAACTGGCTTGGCAATACGCACAGCAAGGTGCCGACGAACTGGTTTTCCTGGACATTACTGCTACCCACGAACGCAGAGGAACAACCATCGAAATGGTAAAATCTGTGGCCAGACAATTGAACATCCCTTTTACCATTGGTGGGGGGATTACCTCGGTTGCTGATGCAGAAGCCCTGCTAAATTCAGGGGCTGATAAAATCAGCATCAACTCTGCTGCAGTTAGAAATCCGCAGTTAATTGAGGATTTAGCAAAAGCCTTTGGCGTACAGTTTGTAGTGCTTGCGGTGGATACCAAGTTGGTTGATGGTCGTAACATGGTCCATTTAAATGGTGGACGATTAATTACCGAATTGGAAACTGAAGACTGGATCCTTAAAGCTGAAAGCTTGGGCGCAGGTGAAATATTACTGACTTCAATGGATCATGATGGTACAAAGAACGGCTTTGATTGCTTGCTGCTGGATAAAGTAGCTCGCGCTATCAACATCCCTGTTATCGCCTCTGGTGGTGCCGGAAAGGTTGAACATTTTACAGAGGTATTTTTACAAACCGGCGTAGATGCAGCACTGGCGGCCTCAGTTTTTCACTTCGGTGAAATCCCTATCCCATTTTTAAAAGAAGAATTAAAAAAACACAACATACCGGTAAGGTTATGAAGATAGATTTCGACAAAACACAGGGTTTGGTACCTGTAATCATACAGGACGAGCAAACCCTGGAGGTTTTAATGCTAGGTTATATGAACCAGGAGGCATGGGATAAAACCCAGGCCGAGGGTAAGGTTACCTTCTTCTCACGCAGCAAAAATCGCTTGTGGACTAAAGGTGAAGAAAGCGGAAACTTCCTTTTTGTAAAGGAAACGCATATTGATTGCGATAATGATACGATATTGATTAAAGCTACACCAGTTGGCCCTACTTGTCATACTGGCTCCCGCAGCTGCTTTAAAACTAATTATAACCAGAACTTTATTTTTGAACTGGAGCAGATCATTAAAGACAGATACGAAAACCCTTCAGCTGAATCTTATGTAAATACGCTACGTAAGAAAGGTTTAAATAAGATAGCACAGAAAGTTGGCGAAGAAGGTGTAGAAACAGTGATTGCAGCCTTAAATGAGACTGATGTTGATTTTGTAAACGAAAGCTCTGATCTGATTTTCCACCTATTGGTATTGCTAAGAGAAAAAGGAAAAACCCTTGCAGATATTGGTTTAAACTTAGAAGGTAGACACAAAAAATAAGATTAATGATCACACATCTCCACACCCTTAGCGGACACCAGAATCCAATTTATGCATTGGCCAACTCTAATCAGAAAGATACTTTCTTTAGTGCTGGCAACGATAAGGGTGTGGTAGAATGGTCATTAAATACCATGTCTTTTGTAAAAGTGATCTTGCCGGTTCAAAGCTCAGTTTATGCTTTACATACCTATCAAGACTTACTCTTTGTTGCCCAAAGAAGTGGATTAATTCAGGTATTCGATCTAAATGAGCAAAAAGTGATAGCCACATTAAGCTACCACCAAAAAGGTGTTTTTGATGTAAAAACCATAGCCCATAAAAACGAAATTATAAGTACTGGAGAAGATGGAACTGTGGCTGTTTGGTCTTTAAACGACTTTACACTGCTATACAATTTCCCGGTACTGCAAAATACAGTGCGGACAATTGCCTTGAGCAATGATGCAAAAGAAGTAGCATTAGGCTGCAAAGACGGCATTATCAGAATATACAACTCTGATGATTATTCACTCATTAAAGCGCTTGATGGCCACAAATTTGCAGTAACTGCTTTACAGTACGCACCTAATGGCAGTTACCTGATTTCGGGTAGCAGAGATGCTCAATTGAAGATATGGAGCTTGCCTGATTATTCACTTAGCAATAGTGTCCCGGCACACATGTTTAGCATTTACTCTATAATTTTCCACCCTACGCTACCCTATTTTGCTACCTGCAGTCAGGACAAAAGTATTAAATTATGGGATAGCCAGACTTTTAAACTGTATAAGATACTCAGTTTAGAAAAAGATACCCCAGGTCATTTCCATTCTATAAATAAAATGATCTGGAGTACCGATGGCAAATACCTGATTTCGACGGGAGATGACCGTCAGGTTATGATATGGGAACTTACTTTATAGCCACCCTTTTCATCCCTTCTCTTCCGTAAAATACAGGAAAGTACATCATTTCGGCTTTAGCAGGATTTAAGATATAATTACCAGCATACCTTGGCATCAACTGTACGGTAAAAGTATAAGTACCCTTTTTCAATTTGGTACAAAAAATCGAAGTCTTGTGTTTAAAGTATTCCCTGTGTGTTTCTATTCCCCAAAAGCTTTGTATTTTATTCTCGTAAGAACAACCAGCAGGAATAGGAATTTCAATCATTACATAATCTGCATCGGCACGAACATCAACATCAACCCTTAGCGTTGCTAAAGTACCTGGCTTTAGTTTTTGAACAGGCGACCTATTTTGCTCAAAGGATGTTCTCACCGTAAAATCTTTACTTACCTTTTCTGGCTTAGGATTATTGAATTGCTGATAGGCGGTAAAATAAACCGGAGCATCGCCTTTTTTATTCAATTTTAATGCTCCCGGATCAATCACCTTATTGAAGGGAAAAATGCTAACCTGCTCCGTTTGATTGAATACCAAAGTCGCTGGTTGAGGCTTTTTACCCGAAGTATTCATTAACTCTGGCAATATCGTTTCTAATATTAAAGATGATTCAAAAGTATTGCGCCATTGCCCGCTCTTTCTCTGCTCCAAAAAGTAACGTGTAATGCGATCTAACTCGTCTCTGTAATTACCATTAGCTTTTAAAATCTGGTAGGCTAACAAAGTATTCTGAATGCTATTGTCCCAGAAATACCGTCCTTCTTCCCCCCAATAGCTATTGCCAAACATCGTTTCATTTTTTAAGCCCAACAGCCATTTCAGATCTATCGGCATGCCGGCTTTCTGTTTCAATTGCATCAATTGAAGTTTTTCGTATAGTGGTTGCGCAGCTAATTTTGGAACGTCTGAATTCGCTTTTCTTTCCCGAACGTTCTTTTCTTCCAGTTCAGTTCTTTGCTTTTCAATAGCTATGATCCAGTCATTCGCATAATATTTTTCATTCAGTAAACTCAATAGGCGAATGCCATAAATCTGATCAAAGTACTTATCAGATGCCATTTTACTGGTCAGGTAACGGTATAATTTATCCTTATCCAATACCACAGGATAACCTTGCTTTTGGGCTTCCAACAAGGCTTCGACAATATGCAGACTAATCCACAGTTCCTCATTACTGTTTCGCCACCAGCCCCAGGTACCTTCCGGACGTCTGTTGTTCTGCAATTTTTTAAGGATTTCTTTGATGTTCTTTTCCTCCTTAAATGGTTCACTCAGGTACTTTCTAACGGATTTTTCCAGCAGCAACGCTTTTAGTTTAGAAGCCAGCTGCTCATTGCACAAGTATTCGTAAGTACGCAGTTTATCAATTTCATCCAGTAGCGTGGGAAACAGAGAAGCTTCTGCCCTGAGCGTAACTTTTCCTAAGGCAGCATCGAAGTTATAACTAACAGTAGTATCTCGGGTAAGCGCGTTAAAATAGCCTTTAGTTTCTATTACACCAGCCTGTAGCAATGGAATCTTACGGATCTCGCCATCGAAATAACCATTATCCTGTTTCATGGTGTATTCAAACTTCAAACTATCTACAACATTCACATGATCTGCGTGGACTTTAAAGCCCCCGCCTTTAGCAACAATTCCAACCGTATCAATCTTTGCATTTTTAAACGTTACCGAACTATTTAACAACGCTGCCCCATTATAACTGAACTTCCTGGTTACTGTTTCATCGATATTGTTGTAATTCATCAATTTCCCAATTACATTAATGCTGTCACCCGCTAAGGCAAATGATGGAGAGACAAAATTGGCGCTTAATGTTTTAAACGACTTGATATTTGTTTGTCCAACTCCACTTTGTTTACGACCATTCATGGCTATTAATTGCGTATTCCAATTGGTAATATCATCCGGGAATTTCACAGTAAAAGTAGCCTTCCCCTCAGCATCTGTTAATAGTTTAGGCTGCCAGATGGCATAATCGGAGAAATTAGTCCTGAATGTTTCCTGCCGTTGTGCCAGCTCGCCACTGGCCAATAACGAAGTATTACCTCCTTTAGTTTTAATAACAATCACTCCATTGGCACCTCTTGCACCATAAATAGCAGAGGCATCGCTCCCTTTTAAGATATCCATAGATACAATTGAGTTAGCATCTAATTTACCTACATCGCCATTATAAGGTAATCCATCTACAATTATTAAAGGTTTATTATCTCCGGTAAGTGAATTCGTACCTCTTATCATGACCTTCAAATCTCCACTTGGATCACCATTAACACTCACTCCAGCAACTCTACCAGCTAAAGCATCAACCGAAACTGATTGAACTGAGCCTGTAAGAACTGACTTTTTCTGTGTACCATAGCCAACAACTACTACTTCATTTAAAGAAGACGTAGCAGCATCCAATTTAATATCACCTACATCCCCATTTTTTATAACAATCTCTTTTGAATCGTAACCGATATAAGCAATGATAAGTTTTCCTAGATGAGGTACTTTAAGACTGAAATGACCATCAGCGCCCGTAAATGTCGCGTAGCTGGCTCCTTTCAATTTCACACTAACTCCAGGCAGGGCCTCTTTACTTTCAGCATCAATAACCCGACCGGTCATTTTACCCGTTAATATGGCAGGATCAAAATATTTATCATTGATCTTTTCAAGAACATTGCGCTGCACATCTGCGAGGGTATTATTTGAACCTGTACGGACAGATTTGATCTGTTCGTCGATCTTCTGGCTCATATTGTCAGCAGGGTTTATTCGCATCCCTTTCCATTCAAAGTAGTTTACGCCTGCTGGTTTAATAACCACCCTTTCAGCAACAAAATAACGGTTATCCTTAAACAAATAAATAATGCGATACTCATTTGATTCTAAGTCACTAAAGTAAGACGTATTTCCATGGTAAATCTGTACAAAATCAGGTTCATCATACTTATAAATGATAATATTTTTCAAATATGGCATATGTTTAGAAATGCTGGTATCTAGTGTCATTATCAGCTTTCCATAATTTTTGCCAGAGCGATAACTCATGTTAAACAGCTGGGTTGTACGGCTTCTTAAATCCAGGTATTCATTCCAGATACTATCCGTCTCCCCGCTTTTAAAGGGATACTGTTTATAATCATCTGTACTACCTGAATTAATTAATATTCTATTAAAACCATAGGCTGTGGAATAAGATTTCTGTTTTAATAAACCCGGTAAAAAAGTGTAGGAATACCCCGGTTCCTTAATAAAATTTTGTTGAATCTCCCCCGATTTAAATTCAAGAAAATTCTCAGCGAAAGGCCCAATTAATAAGCTTGTTCCAGCATTAGCCCGAGCAGCAAATCCAGTAAAACCCTGGCCCAAAACCGGAAGGTCTAATAATTGCGTATTGTTACCCGCCTTTATTGTTGCTTTATTCCCATTGAAATTATTTTCAATGCGCATCATGTATTTGGTTAAAAAATCAGATTCAGCCAGACTGAGCTCGTTGGGCGCAATACTCACATTTGCTTTTGTGTTCGATACATCAGCAACTACACTTATAATCGTCTTTTTACCTTTCATCAGGTGATAACCAGGTAAGTGTATGGTATAACCGGCAGTCCGCATGCGAATATCATGTTCGCCTGGAGAAAGCCTGAATGCATAACGCTGAAGCTGATTGGTCTGACTAAAATACACAGGAACTCCATCAATATAAATGACATGAACTGGTTCTATCGCGCCGTTTTTAATCACAAAAGGAGCCACAATTGCAGTATCTGGTTCATTCGTATCCTCATTTATGGCATATAATTCTTTTGCCTGTGTAAATCTGTAGTATTCAATGGTATCTAGGTTTAATTCTTTCCCCCATCTATCCCATGTAAGTTTCATTTCGCCCGACAAGCTTAATATTTCAGCTTCGAAGGCCGACTTGAGTGTACGCGCAAAAAAAGGTTTTCCGAAATAAGGTGGGCTAACAGGATGCGAATTTTTAAATTTAGTGGTATAGGCATAGGCCGTAACATCAGTTCCCGCTACAGGCTGGTTGTTCGCATCTGTCACCTTTACCGCCATATTTACGGTTTGTCCCGGATAAACCAGATCAGGTGCCAGCAATTTTACATTTAATGAATTTGATGCGTAAAAAGCACTGGCCTCCGCACTCAGGTCCTTTTCAGCCCATACATAATTCAATTTTATATGTGCCGCTTTTGTACCCTTATGCCTGATTACAGTATCCAAACTAGTTGTATACCCCTTTAAAAAGACTTCATCACCAGAAAAAACCGTATACCAAAAAGGGATCTTGTGTACATTGCTTACCGCAATTGTTAATGAATCTTTATTTTGTTTAGCGGCAACACTCAATTCCGGCTGCAAATCTTCAAGATAAATATGATCCACATAGCCGTCAGCTGTTTTCACCTCATAAGCGTCTCCTTTATAGTGCATCTTAATTTTTGCCGGTAGCTCAACAGTCACAGAATCCTCGTCATCTCCAAAAGGATAGCTCAGCTTTATTACAGCTTTTTGTTTAGTGGATTTCCCTTTAATGAGGTAATCAATTTTCAGACTATCCTTAATAAATTCAGTTTTAATCTCTTTATCTTTCAATACATATTTCAATGATTTATATGCTGTTTTATGTTCATTATTGCTATTTAAAAAGCTAAAAGACATAGAAAAATTGAGATCAGCTTTCGGGAAAATGCTATCTGGCAAAACCATTTTCGTTTCCCCGACAGGGTCAAGTATCACTGATGTTTTCCACAAGGTATCTTTTACAAAAACATGCGAGCTATAATACTTAATTGGTGAATTAGCCCTTACAAACACCTCTACCCGACCATCCGGAACGGCTAAGTCGTTCTCGTCAGTAGCTTTCAAAAATACAGTAACTGGACTACCTGGACTATGCTCTTCCCGATCTGTTCTTACAGCGAAGTTTACCGATTTAAGCTCGTAATCCTCGTAACGAAAATATCCCCTAAAAATAGTAGTCCAATCCTTTTTACCGGCCTCTTTTAAGACAATGTTGTAACTCCGATCTAATGTCAGCTGTAAACTATCGGCCAAAACAAAACTATATTCATAGCCCCCTTCATTATAAGGCATCAATGTCGTTAACACCAAACCTCCATCATTTCCTCCTTTTTGTAATTCTACTCTAAGCGGCTTATTTCGCAGGGTTTTCCCATTTGCGTTTGCCAGGTAAGCCTTAAATTTGACAGTATCTAATGGTTTGTACATCGGTTTATTAAAAACCATATACCCAGTATACTTTTGCTTAACCGATTTAACGGATCTTTTTCCTTCAGGACTAAATATCCTCTTAAAAAATGAAGCCTTTTTGCTAGGTCGATAAGGCCTGTACTCATCACGTTCCTCAGCATTAAAATAGTTATTTATCCCATCATGATTTACCGTGATTACGGTATTTTTCGCTACTGAAGACTTCACATATAACTTAGCCTGCCGATTGTATTTTACCTTCTTCCTCTTCCCTGTTTTTACTGAAGCATTGGGTATTTCGTTGCCTTTCAAATCTGTGACCGTGAATTGAAAATCCTTTCTGTTGTTAATAAATTGAAGGTTTACGTTATTTTTGGCAAACAACTTATAAACAAGTGCATTCTTAACGGCTTTAACCTCTAAATAATTACCATAAGGCAGCTTTTTGAGGTAATTACTATTTTTAACATTATAAAATGAATCAACGAGCGTGTGTAAAAACCCATCATTAAGAGCCATCTTAGTAGTCGAAGCGATAGAAAAAGCTTCTTTATCCGTTAATTTGTAGATATAAGTATAAGAACCGGCAGTACGGCTATTGGTCAATTTCTTCTGCGCAAAAAGAGATGTTGTGGCACAGATGATCAGTAAGGCAGAGCGTAAAAGATGCTTCATATAATAAGGTATTTGTAATATGGATGCAACAAAGCGTTAATTCCATAAAACTAATACAATTAAATTAGCAATTCTATCTCATCAAAGTTAATTTAAATTTAAAATGGCCTAAATAAAACGCTTTATAATTCTTAAATTGTGGGTATATCTGCCCAATTCGGCATTGTAAATCCCCTGATTATCTATCGGATCTATCCTGACTTTCCCTGAAGAATGGATAATTTCGTTCGAATTTAGCATCATCCCCACATGTATGATACGTCCCTCGCTATTGTCGAAAAAAGCTAAATCTCCGGTTTTTGCTTCTGGCAGAAAATCTACTACTGCACCCTGCTCAGCTTGTTGCGATGCATCGCGCAACAATTTGATACCGTTTAGCTTAAATACGTTTTGAACAAAACCTGAGCAATCTATCCCAAATATGGTCCGACCGCCCCATAAATATGGCGCATTTTGAAAAAACTTCGCTGTAGCTACAAGTTCATCAACAGAAGTATCGGCTTTTATCAACTTTGGTGAAAAGGAAATTTCGAATTTCTCATCTCCCAGGTAGCAACATCCATCTGCATAAGCCGGTAAATTACTACCTGCAGAAAGATAATACTTACTACCATCTGCAGCGATAAGCGCATTTGCAAACTGTGCAGGTACCAGATGATCACAGCGTTGATTTTTAACAAACTGCTCATGATTAAGGCTACCAAGTTGTTTATAGTCCATCCAACCTTCGTAGCCATCATAGCCATTGCGCACTAACCACCATTTATCCGTTTTTTCAAGTATTTCTACATGGTCGCCAAACAATAGCTGAGATGCAATCTCGGCTTTATCCGATTGTCCTGCTCTTAAAGGTGCGACAGCTACTCTGCAAATCCCAAACTCTTGTTCCATAATCATAAAATCAATGGCATAAATTTAAACTTTTATAAGGTTAATTTGTTATTTTAACGAGCATCATTTACTTTTTATTGAAATGATTGATGAAAATGATGTCCTAATATTAACCTTTTAAGATAAACACCATGAACCTCAAAAAGATTTTAATTGCCGTAGATAATAGCACCTGCTCAGAAAAAGCAGCCAAGACGGGTTATGAATTGGCAAAAACCTTTGATGCGGAGGTTGCACTGGTCAACATTATTGAACCTATACCGGCCAATATTAACCCAGACCTGACACTCGCTCCTGTATTTTTAGAAACTTACGACAACAGTGAAGAGAATAGTCATGTCTTATTACAAGAAATAGAACGAAAGTTCGGTCATGGCGTATCAACCACTTATTTTAGTGTGATCGACAATGCTGCACATGGGATTATTAAGCAATCTGATGATTGGGGCTCTGACCTGATTGTAATTGGAACTTACGGCCGTACAGGTCTATACCATTTCCTGATGGGAAGCGTTGCGGAGCACGTGGCCAGAAAATCTGCCTGTCCCGTTCTGATCATCCCAAATAAATACGAAGAAAAGGCATAAAAGCCCTAAAACAACATTTCAATATATGCAAAAGGCCAACCCTTTATAGGAGTTGGCCCTTTTGTTATAGCTTTATGGCTTAGTTTTCCTGATGTAACCAGGCTTTTTTAGCCAAAAGTTCTTCTTCAGTCTCACGAACATCTTCATCATCAACACAACAGTCTACAGGGCATACCGCTGCGCACTGAGGCTCATCATGAAAGCCTTTGCATTCTGTACATTTATCGGAAACGATATAGTAAACTTCGTCAGATAGTGCATCTTGAGCACTCTCTGCGTCCATTTCTTTACCTCCAAAATCAATAATACCATTTAAATTGGTACCATCTGAAAATCTCCAGGCTGTGCCTGCATCGTAAATTGCATTATTTGGGCATTCAGGCTCACATGCTCCGCAGTTAATGCATTCGTCTGTTATTTTAATAGCCATGTCTTCGTCTATATCTATTGCTAAGTTTAACTTTGCACCAGCAAATATAACACATAAACTTTAAAATCATTGGAATTATGCCAATCCTTAGTAGCGAAAAATTAATTATTGCATTTAAAAAACTTAGCGACTTCATTGCAGAGCCCAGCGAAGCTTTCAAAAACCTGATCTTTTCCGCCTCTAATCACAATGCATGGTTTACTGAGGCAGAGGTAGAAAGGGCTTTAAATTCGTTACATCAGATGCTAAATCAGCAAGACCTTGAAACCTGGTTTAAAGACATTCGGGTAAGCGATACACCTAAAAAGGTTGGTTTAATTTTAGCTGGAAATATTCCAATGGTAGGCTTTCACGATGTGATTTCTGTACTTGCCACAGGCAATATCGCTTTAATCAAACTATCATCAGCCGATGACAAACTGCTTCCAGCCCTTCTTGCTGAGCTGGTTAAGATTGAGCCTTTACTGAAAGATCACATTGTTTATGTGGATCGTCTGAAGGATTTTGACGCCGTAATTGCAACTGGCAGTAACAATACATCAAGGTATTTTGAGTTTTATTTTGGCAAAGGCCCAAACATCATCAGAAAAAACAGGAATAGTGTTGCCGTAATCACCGGAAATGAAAGTAAAGAAGAATTAGCCCTTTTGGGACATGATATTTTCGATTACTTTGGTTTAGGTTGCCGAAATGTTTCTAAGCTGTATATCCCAGAAGGTTATGACATCAAAAACTTTTTTGAGCCTATAGAAGGTTTTAAAGACATTATCAATCATTTTAAATACAACAACAACTATGATTACAACAAGTCTATTTACCTGGTAAACCTAAAACATCATTATGATAACGGCTTTTTATTGTTAACCGAAGGCGAAAGTCTTTCATCACCCCTGGCTGTTTTATATTATGAAACTTATACAAATATTGAACAACTGGAAGAGCTGCTAAGAAATAGAGCTGAGGATATTCAATGTATTGTAAGCAATGCGGCATTAAAGCTGGATACCGCAGTATTGGGCTTTGGACAAAGTCAGACACCAAAACTTTGGGATTATGCTGATAATGTGAATACGATAGATTTTTTAAATACAATTAATTAAATAGCATTATCTTTAGTTTTAAATCAAAAAATTGATCTCTAAAACTAACGTTTTTTTGCTGCTACTATTGATGATAGTAGCAGGTAATGCCAATTCGCAAACTTGTGCCGGTTCTATAGGAGATCCGGTTAAAAGTTATGATTTTGGCAGAGGCCCAAGTGATCGCGGACCTGCTATTCCGGATAAAACAAATTATGAGTACGATAACGTGGACGTGCCCAATGATGGTCAGTACGCAATTATAAAGACTACAGCTGGTATGAGCCACGTTACCCAAAGAAACTGGTTAGCAGTTAACAATCATACCCCTAACGATCCGGACGGTTACATGATGCTGATCAACGCCGATGAGTTTGAGGCAGGTTTATTCTACCAGGAAACAATAACCGGCCTCTGCCCAGGTACTACATACGATTTTGGGGCATGGATAATTAACGTTATGGCGAAACCTGGTATCCGACCTAATGTTAGATTTATCATTGAAACCACCTCCGGAGCTCCTATTAAGCAATTTGATACAAATCCAATTCCAGAAGGCAGCAGTACCGATTGGAAACGATACTCGACCACATTTACTACTGGCGCAAATATCGATGAAGTCGTTGTAAAAATAATGAACAACGGTCTGGGTGGCGGTGGAAATGATTTCGCCCTAGACGATATCACTTTTAGCATTTGTGGTCCGACAATCATTCCTTCCATTGATGGAATAGTTACACCAAATAAAAGCTTATGCATTGGTGAAACCAGAAACGTTGACTTATCAGCAGAACCAACCCCAGGAGTTTATACAAATCCTCAATACCTGTGGCAGGAAATGGATGCGAGTGGCGTATGGCAGGATATGCCCACAGAAACGACAAACAAGTACACTAGACCCTTTGTAAACGCAGCGGTAGGCAGCTATAAATACAGACTTTTGGTAGCAGAAAACGGAAATATCAACTCGCCCAATTGTCGGGCGAACTCACCCACGTTTGAGCTGAATGTAAGCCCTCTACCCGCAATACCTATAGCAAACGAACCGAGGATAGTTTGCGTTGGTGATCCTATTCAATTATCTGTCAGCAATGCCAGCTCTTATAAATGGACCTTCCCTGATGGGAGTAACTCTGATCAACAATCACCCATAATTAATAATGCTACAGCCAACATGGCGGGGACCTATACCGTTACTGTAACCAATGATGCCGGATGCGAAGCAAGCACTTCGACCACTGTAACCGTAGTAACAAGACCTGTAGCTATAATAGATCCCGTTGTTCCGATCTGTAAGGGTTCAGCCGTAACTTTAAACGCCAGTGGTGGCAACACCTATCGCTGGGTCCCAGCTAACGGTTTATCAGCAACAGACATTCCAAATCCAGAAGCGAGCCCAGCAAAAACTACCACTTATACGGTGTATGCGTCCAATGGTTCTTGTGAATCAAGCGCTCAAATTACAGTCGAAGTTTTTAAAGACCTGGTGGTTACTGCGGGTCCAGATATAAAAATCATCAAAGGAAACAAAGTGGATATTAAAGGGACGGTAAGGGGCGATAACATAGGTCAGATATTTTGGACTCCAGCTGATTACCTGGATGATCCATTTAAGTTAAACCCTATAGCAAAACCTCCTGTTAGTACCACTTATACCTTAAATGTCCTTTCGAGTGCAGGCTGTACGAGTAGTACCGACGAGGTTTTTGTGAAGGTATATGAAAAGCTCATTGTCCCCAACTCCTTTAGTCCAAATGGCGATGGAGTTAATGACATTTGGAACATTATAGCCATCGATACCTACGCCAATCCGAAAGTAAAAATTATGAATCGTTATGGACAGTTGATGTTTCAAAGTGATGGTTATGGGAAACCCTGGGATGGAAAACACGAAAATCAGGACGTCCCCGCAGGTGTTTATTATTATATGATCTATTTAGAACCCGGACTAAAACCGCTAACCGGATCATTAATGGTCATTAGATAAATAGTTCAGATGCCTTAATTCTCATTTTGAAATACTATTTTTGAGCGATGTATGTTATTAAAGTAAAAGGCATTGCCAAGATTCCGGATTATGTGCAGTTAAGGGACGATAAATTTACCTTATTGGCCTATTTTAGAGTCGACAGGCCCGATAAATCACTAGAGAAACTTGGTTTAGGTGATAAACTTCCATACATTATGAATTTTGTAAATGATTTGCCTTTCGGACAAATTGCTAAATTAGATATCTAAACATGACAGAGAACACGGTTATAAATTTAAAAAATGTAGATGTTTTTCAGCAAAAGCATCTGGTTTTGTCGAACGTAAACTTAAATATCGACAAAGGTGAATTCGTTTTTTTAATTGGCCAGACAGGTTCTGGTAAGAGCAGTTTGCTAAAAATCATTTATGGCGACCTTCACATTGGTAATGGAGATGGACAAATAGCCGGTTTCGATTTAAAAAAATTAGGCAACAAGGAAGTACCTTTTTTACGTAGAAAACTGGGTATTGTGTTTCAGGATTTCCAGTTGTTAAGCGACAGAACTGTTGAAAAGAACCTTGAGTTTGTACTAAAAGCTACGGGTTGGACTGATAAAAACCTGATTAGTGAGCGGATTAAAGATGTGCTTGAAAAGGTTGGCTTGCGTTCTAAAATTAAAAAAATGCCGCATGAGCTTTCGGGCGGTGAGCAACAACGCGTAGTTATTGCACGCGCATTGTTAAACAATCCTGAAATTATTCTGGCGGATGAACCAACAGGAAACTTAGATCCGGATACCTCTGAAGAAATTGTAATGCTTTTGAAGCAGATCAGTCAGAGTGGAACTGCGGTTTTAATGGCTACCCATGATTACCACATCATCAGAACATTCCCTTCAAGGATTATAAAATGTGAGAGTGGTGTTATTCATGAAGACGCCCAGATTGTTTAATACAATTTTCTGACAAATTTTTCTTATTCGGACATTCTGTTCCAAGTTTTTCAATTAAAGCTGACAGCATGACGGATATTTCCCATTGGCAAACCTTTTGAGTTTATCTCCAAAAATTCTACTACACTATGTTTAGCAAGAAGAAAAAACACGATAATAAAGATACAACTATGCAAAATCAAGACCCTGCAGCAGAAAATCATGCTGAAGATCAATTGATAAATGATATTAAAGAAGCGACTACTGAGGCTACTGAAGGCCAAGAAGCAACTGAAGAGATCGTTCCTGAACTGACTGCTGAAGAAAAACTGCAACAAGAGAATACTGCTTTAAATGATAAATACCTACGTTTATTTGCAGAGTTTGACAACTATAAACGTCGCACACAAAAAGAACGTGTGGAGCTGTTACAAACAGCAGGTAAAGATGTAATTGTTTCGTTATTGCCTTTATTGGATGATTTTGACAGAGCAAATAAAGCGATGGAAAGTGCTACTGATATCACTGCCATCCGTGAAGGTGTAAATCTTGTGCATACCAAATTAAAAAATACATTGGCCCAAAAAGGTCTTAAAGAAATGGAAAGTATCAATACTCCATTTAATACAGATCATCATGAAGCCATTACTAAAATCCCTGCTCCTAATGAAGAGATGAAAGGAAAAGTAATGGATGAACTTGAAAAAGGATATACCTTAAATGACAAAGTTATTCGCTTTGCAAAAGTTGTAGTAGGTAGTTAATATTTTATGAGCAAGAGAGATTATTATGATGTGCTTGGCGTATCCAGAAACACATCCGCTGAAGAGATTAAAAAGGCTTACCGTAAACTAGCCATCAAGTTTCACCCGGACAAAAACCCGGATGATAAATCTGCCGAAGAAAAATTTAAAGAGGCTGCTGAAGCTTATGAGATTTTAAGCAACCCTGAAAAAAAACAACGTTATGATCATTATGGTCATGCCGGCGTAGGTGGTGCTTCTGGCGGTGGCGGATATGGCGGCGGCGGAATGAACATGGAAGATATCTTCAGCCAGTTTGGTGATATATTCGGTTCAGGCGCTGGCGGTGGTAGTCCTTTTGAAAGCTTCTTTGGAGGTGGTCAGCAGTCGCGCAGTGGCCGACGTGTATCAAAAGGTACCAACCTTCGTATTAAAGTAAAACTTACGCTCGAAGAGATTGCCAATGGCACCGAGAAAAAGATAAAAGTAAATAAACAGATTGTCTGCAAAACCTGTGATGGTAGTGGTGCCAAAGACCGTTCGTCGGTAAGTACCTGTAAAACCTGTGGTGGTAGTGGTGCTGTACGCAGAGTAACCAATACTATTTTGGGACAAATGCAAACTACTTCTACCTGCCCTACCTGTAACGGTAGTGGGTCTCAAATTACTGCAAAATGCGGTTCTTGCCATGGCGAAGGTATTGTAAGAGGTGAAGAGACCATTAACATCAACATCCCTGCTGGGGTAAGCGATGGCATGCAATTGAGCATGAGTGGAAAAGGAAATGCAGCGCCTAATGGTGGTATTCCGGGCGATCTGATCATATTAATTGAAGAAATCCCTCACGAAAGTCTGAAACGCGAAGGAAACAATGTGGTTTATGATTTGCATGTATCTATTGTTGATGCTGCTTTAGGTTACAGCGCCGAAGTACCGACTATTGATGGCAAAGCCAAAATCAAAATTGAGCCAGGTACACAAAGTGGAAAACTATTGCGCCTAAAAGGAAAAGGTATTCCTGAAATCAACTCTTACCATCGCGGTGATGAAATCATCCATGTAAATATCTGGACTCCTAAAATCTTAAGTGCAGAGGAAAGAAACATTTTAGAAAAACTAAGAGAGTCTCCAAACTTCAAACCTCAACCAGGTAAGAACGACAAGAGTTTCTTTGAAAAAATGAAAGAATATTTTGAATAATGAAAGGCCGCTTAAAGCGGCCTTTTTTACACCCTAGAATTTAAATATGATTGCAGCTGTTATTGATCTTGGCACCAATACCTTTCACCTTATCATCGCCGAAATATCTGCGACTGAAGTAAAAGTCTTATTTAAAACAAATGAACCTGTTAGATTGGGTCAGGGACGCATTAATGAAAACATTATTGTCCCCGAAGCTTTTGAAAGAGGCATTGCCACGCTCAAGGCTTTTAAACAGGAAATCATAAAACACCAGGTTGATGTGGTTAAAGCGACTGCGACTTCGGCGGTACGTAGCGCAGCCAATGGGACAGAATTTGTAAATGCAGCTAAAAAGAATGCCGGAATCGACATCGAGGTGATCAGTGGGGATCAGGAAGCCGCTTACATTTTTAAGGGGGTTAAAGCTACTGGAGCCATACAGGCAACCTCATTGATTATGGATATTGGTGGTGGAAGCACTGAGTTTATTATAGCAAATGCTGATGAGATACTTTGGAAAGCAAGTTACAATATTGGTGCTGCACGTTTAACTCAGGCCTATTTCCATTCCGACCCGATTAGTCAGGCAGATCAATCTGCAATTCTAACTCATTTAAAAGAGACCTTACAAGAGCTGGGAGCAGCTTGTGCCTTGTATAAGCCACAACATCTTGTAGGCTCCGCAGGCGCCTTCGAAAGCTTCACCGGGATGATTGACCCCAGCATTGATTTAAACACGATTAAATCGGCTCCTATTGATCTGAATCAGTATCAAAAGCTTGCTGCTACACTAATTGCCTCAACTCATGCGGAACGAGAGGTTATGCCTAATCTAATTGCACTACGGGTAGATATGATTGTCATCGCAGCTTTAATTAGCAATTATGTAATCGCTAGTTGTGGGATCAAAACCATAAGCCTTTCTACTTATGATTTAAAGATGGGCGTTTTATACGAACTGGCTTCTTCAGCTAAGATAAAAGGATAAAAACAACAAAAAGCGACTGAATGGTCGCTTTTTGTTGTTTTACATAACTGGAGGCGTAGTAACCGGTGGTGGAGTAACCGGCCTTTTTTCTTTCATGCCTTTTTTCATGTGTTTTTTCATGTGTTCTTTGTTCTCCATTTTCCAGGCTTCGTATTTCTGTTTTTGAGGTTCTGTTAACTCTGCAGCAATCTTAGTATCCGCGTCATCATGAATTTTCATCATTTCAGCTTTTTTTGCTTCTTTATCTCCCATTCCCTCTTTATGTTCCTTAGCCATCGCCTTCGACTCTTCTAAATAGATATCCTCTATTCTTTTTTTCTGATCCTGATTTAAATCAAGCTTTTTGGCCAATTTTTCAGCACTCATTTTAGCCCTTTCTTCAGGAGTCGCCATTTTCTTTTGGCCACCACTTTGCGCCTGTGCTATTGTTATTATACTAAACAACAATCCGCAAACAATTAACAACTTTTTCATCTGATTCTAATTAGTTTTTGAAATTAATAGTATACCGTATAACTATTTCAGGTTCAAAACATAACAGGTTACTTGTTGTTTTAAAAATTAGGAAAAAAATCTATTAAAAATTAACCAATCAAAGCGCAGATAAGGCTTTGTAGAGTTTTTCTGTAGGTAATCCCATTACATTGGTATAAGAACCGATGATCTTTTCGACAGCAACCAGTCCAATCCATTCCTGAATACCGTAAGAACCTGCCTTATCATAAGGGTTGTGGTTACTTACATAATATTCAATCTGGTCGGCAGACAGCGTATTAAAAACAACTTCCGTCAAATCGTAAAAGGAATGCATTTTACCGGCGTAGCTTAAACTTACCCCTGTATATACCTGATGTACGGATCCTGAAAGTTTATTCAGTACAGCAATAGCTTCAGTTTTGTCGGCCGGTTTACCTAAAATCTCGCCCCCATAAGCCACAATAGTATCCGCAGTAATCACAATGCTATCTGCACTAATGTCTGTAAAGGCAGCGGCTTTCTTTTCGGCAATATAAACAGCGATCTCGGCAGGACTCATACTTTCCGGATAGCTTTCATCCACATCCTTCAACACCACTTTAAAGTCTAATCCCATTGCCTTGAGCAATTCCTGACGACGAGGTGATTTTGAGGCTAAAATGATAGGAAGTTTTTGCTGAAACATAATGCTTTTTTTTTATTCAGTAACGGTAAGGTCCATTACATTTGGGCGAAAATAATAAAAGCGACCCTAAGTCGCCTTTATTATTTATAATATTTTTAAAGATTACTGACCACCGGCGCCGCCGCCACCTTGACCTTTACCTTTACCCATACCCATACCCTTCATATTTTTCATTCGCTCCTCTTTATAAGCAACGTAAGCTTTTTTCTGATCATCATTTAATAGGGCATTGATTTTTAAATCATTTTCTTCCATCGCAGCTTTCATTTTAGCCATCATTCCTTCGCGATCACCTTTGTTTTCTTCGCGAATTTTAGTTGTAGCTTTTGCTTGATCTAGAAGAATAGCTTTCACTTTCGTGGTTTGATCTTCAGTAAGGTTTAATTTTTTAGTTAACTGAGTAGCTCCTCTTTCGGCTCTTTCTTCAGGAGTTGGCATTTTACGCTCGCCATCTTGTGCTTTTGCAAACGTCATTACGCTAAATAACAGTCCGCAGATAATCAATACTTTTTTCATCAGTTTTATATTTTTGTTAATGGTAATAAGCTATTGCAAGCTCAATGGTTAGAGACAGCAAAGCCTAAATAGGTTTAACCTCTTTATGTAACATAATTGTTGCAATGAAAAATAATGATTATTTGCCTGAATCGGCAGCGGATGGGTTTTCATCAAACCACTTGTTTTGTACCCTAAGTACCTTTTCGATGATGTCTCTTACGGCAGTCTTACCGCCTGTATATGGAGAAATATATTGTGAGATCGCTTTAATCTCCGGAACAGCATCAGCCGGACAGGTTGCAATTCCTACCAACTCCATAATTTTAAAATCCGGGATATCATCCCCCATGTAAAGCACTTCGGTAGCATTAAGGTTGTAAGCAGTGCAGAGACTGTTGTAGACTGCAACCTTATCAGAAACACCTAAAAAGATATTGTTTATCCCCAGTCCTTCAAATCGTTTCCGCATGGCCTCTCCTTTACCACCAGATATGATACAAACGTGATAACCTTTTTTTACAGCAAGCTGAAGCGCATAACCATCTTTGATATTAAATGTCCGTAAAAACTCGCCCGAATCGGACGCGATGATATCACCGTTAGTTAATACCCCATCAATATCAAAGATGAATGTTGTAATATGCTTTAGTTGCTCAAGAAACATCAGTTTATTTCTGGTTATCTCTCCATTCGTAAACCCAGGCCGACTGGATTTGCTCCAGGTGTCCTTCGTTACTTTCTTCTTTTGTACCTTTAAAATTAGGTAAGGACAATATCCATTCTAGCAACTCGGTGAAACGGATACGATAAATTTTGGCTTCGTTAAAATCATCACCAAATTTCTCATATAATTCCTGAGCGATATCCTCATGGTCGTTCCAATATATTGGGAGGGCAAACTTATCTTGCATGTTTCTCTGTTTAATTTTATTATTAATGGCCTAAAAACTCAGACTGATCTGGGATGGTCACTTCGATATCACCATTGATCACTACGCACTGGCAACCTAAACGTGAAGTGATTCTAGGACGAACTGCTCTATCGATAAAATCTTCTTCTTTATCTGAAATTTCCTGGATATTATCCATTCCTTTATTCACATAAACATGACATGTACTACAACCGCATACACCACCGCAGTTATGCTGCAAATCTATTCCATGGTCATGGCAGACATCCAAAACAGACTCTCCGCCGGCAATAGGTAGTTCAACTGTTTCTTTCCCCTGCTCTTCAAAATTTATCTTTAACTTAAAAATACTCATAATCTGGTTCAAAAATAAGCACCAAAAACCGCAATTACCTTATGAATTGGATTTTTTAATGCTATTACTTAAATTTTTATAGATCTCCTGCAAGTGTGGCGTTCTTTTCAGGAGCTCTTCGTGTTTTAATATTGTCTTTTTATCATTACGAATTGCCGGCCCTGTCTGCACATCCTCTGGAAGTGCCTCCTGAACTTTTACAGCAGTCTCCATAATCAATGGCCTCAACAGCTCAAAATCAAGGTGATGCCTTTTTAAAATCTGATGGCTCAATTGGTAAAGATGGTTTACAAAATTATTGGCAAAAACGCCTGCAACATGTAATATTTCCCTTTTTTTGGTATCTACTTCATAGATTAGAGGGCTAAGTTTCATCGCCATCATCTGTAAAGCGCTCATGTTCTCTTCCGTATTTGCTTCCAAACATAATGGAACATGAATAAAGTCTATGGGTTGATGCTTAGAGAAAGTTTGTAATGGATAAAAGACACCATAATTCTTAAATCCTGCCAACACCGCCATTTCAGTCGCCCCAGATGTATGAACTACTATACCGTTTATCCCCTTTAGCCCTTTAGCCACTTTCTCGATCACATCATCCTTAACAGCGATAAGATATAAATCAGCATTCGGATCTACCAATTTCAAATCAGAAATAGCATGAGCACCGATTTCATGGGCTAAGGCTTGCGCATTTACCAATTCCCGGCTCCATACCTGAACAATATCGGCGCCATTCTCTTCAAAGGCCTTAGCCATGTGCGTAGCTACATTACCAGAACCAATACAAACAATCTTCATAGGGACATCATTAATCGTTAAAGGTTACAAAGCATTTTTAGCCTAGTATTACTAGACAGTTTTTGCTTCTTTTTGTCTTCTAAAGATAGAAATAAGAAAACCAATAACCATTACAATAGTACCTACCCAATAAAGATTAATGTAAGGGAACTCGATTGATTTAAATACAACCCAGTCTTTTGCCTGTTGTGGTTTTTCATAAACCTGCAATTCAACTTTCTTTTGCTCTGGCAACACTTTAGTAAACCGAACTCTTAAGCCCAGGTCGTCAATGTTACGTGCAAAATCGAAAGTATTGTTTCCTTTGATCAGGAATATAGGTTCAGCTTTATAAATCTTACCATTCAAATCAATTTCAAGTGGCAAACCTACAGCAAGATCGCCTGGCGCAAGTATTAAACTTTTAGCCTTAGGCTGGTTGTTTAAAGCTTTAACGGTGATGATACCGCTGCTGGTGTGTATAGTATCGCCTACAGCTACATTTACGATCCTTGGCGCTTTATAGTTTTCCTCTTCAGTATGCCCTTCATGGTCAGCATGATCATCCTTTTTCTCAGGTGCACTGGTAATGTGGGTATAGATATCGTAAGTAAGGTAATGTTTGGTATCAGGAGAGGCAATTAAGCCCATCTTTTCATTCACCTGTACGTGGGGATTCAAATCGAAATCCTCTTTTACCTTACCTGTTTTCTCATCAATAACTTTAAAGTTGAGCTTGTAAAAAGTATTCGGAGCAACTGTAGTATCACTTGTATAAGTTACTGTATATCTACCCATCTTTTTAGGCTCATTCTTATACAACACAATGTTCTGACCTGGCTTTTCAACCTTCTCAAAATCCTTTACCGGAATAAAGTTAGATACATTAAGGGAGATCGGTTTGTTTGTAGCAGCAGCTACAAGCGCACCTAAAAGCAATAAGGCAAAACCAATGTGTGCTACAGCCGCACCTACCAGTTTACGTTTTCCACCAAAGGCTTGTCCCAATATCCTTGCATTCGACAAAATAGCGAAGATGCAGCTAAAGGTTAACAGAATATACATCAGGTTATGGTAAACATCAGTGATGTAAACAAATCCTGCTGTGATCACAATAGAAAATACAAGGGAAGCGATCAGACTGCTATAAAATTTACGGACATCCGTTCTTTTATATTTCATGAACTGTGCAAAGCCCGATATAATGGTAACCAGAATAGCAAAAGGAGCCTGCCATTGGTTATAATATTTTATAGCATCAATTGGAGGAGCAAACTTGGTTCCGAAAGCCTGGTTAAATACCGGAACGGAAGTAGAAAATATCACCTGGATACAAGCTACCGTAATTACCAATGCGCCAATAAACATCCAAAATTCTCTTGAATAAGTTTCTTCGTCTTTATTGGTAATAGGCAATTCTTTCCATCTGCAAATTAACAATACGGTAGGAATGGCCAGGAATACAACGTTATATAAAATAAGGTGCCAGAACATACCCAAGTCTGTGAATGAATGCACAGATGTTTCGCCCAATACACCACTTCTGGTTAAGAACGATGCGTATAGCACCAATACAAAACTAATGAAGATCAATACAATTGCCGTAAAGAAAGCATGGCCTGTATTCTTAAAGGCAATCATTACGTGAACACCAGCAATTAAGGTTAACCAGGGAATGATAGAAGCATTTTCTACTGGATCCCATGCCCAGAAACCACCAAAGTTTAACGCTTCGTACGCCCAGAAAGAGCCCATGATAATCCCTGTACCCAATATCATTACAGCGAACAATGCCCATGGCATAGCAGGCTTAACCCATTCCTTATAGCGTTTTTGCCATAATCCAGCAACAGCATAAGCAAAAGGAACAATCATACTGGCAAAACCAAGGAACAAGGTTGGCGGGTGTATCACCATCCAGTAATTCTGAAGAAGTGGATTTAACCCTCTTCCATCAGTAATAAATTTAAGGTAGTTTTTAAAATTTTCAGGATCAGCGAAAACCACTGGAGCCATTTCTTTTAAATTTACCGCATCTCTAAGTAAGATAAATGGAGAACTACCTAGGCGTTCGCCAAAAATTTGTACGCCCAACAGCATAGAGGTTAAAAACACCTGTGAGAAGGCTACTACCGTCATCACACCATTTTCCCAGGACTTAGCTTTCCAGATCAGTATAGCTCCCAGCAAAGATTGCCAGAATGCCCACAGCCAGAAACTCCCCTCCTGTCCTTCCCAAAAAGCCGATACTATATAATATACAGGAAGTTCTTTAGAGGAGTGTGAGTAAACATAATAATACTCGTTATAATGATTTAAAATAAGGAAGAACAAGGTTGCCCCGATTCCTACGATACTGGCCCAATTTATTAAAAATGATATACGACCTATACGTGTCCATGAATGATCTCCGATTTCTTTATTTCGTGTAGCAAAGAAATAAGCTATAGTTGAGAGTAAAGAAGCGGCAAACGCCAAAACAATAAAAAATTGGCCGATCTTACCGGGTAGGAGGTTCTCTCCAATAAATTGTATATCCATTAAAATTAATTGTATTTTTCTACGTTACCGTCCTGCTCTACTGCAGTACCATCCTGTTTTTGTACAGTACCATCTTGCTTAACCTCTACCAGGTCGTTGTTATATTTAGATGGACATTTCATGAGTATCTTAGAGGCGTAAAAAGTATCTTTATCCATCTTACCGATCAATACCAGTTTCTCTGAACGTTCAAAATCCTGCGGTTTTGTTCCCGCATAAATTACTTTATTAACTCTTCCCTTTTCGTCTTTCATATGAAATTCAAAGCGGTTTGCATCCTTCATTGCATCATAGTGCATGCCTTTTGCTTTCTCCCAATAGCCCATTACATGGAATTCTTTTGGATCTTTTGCAGCTTCACTAAAGGTAGAATAGGTGTTTGTATCCGCATTAAGGCTTACTAAAAAACCTACACATAATGCTATCGTTATTAAACCAATAATTGCACTTTTTCTCATTTTTTTTATTTATGTTTTCAATTGTAATGAGGCTATCATGATTTTCAAATCCTATTTATTTGAATGCTGTAAAATCATAATGGCCTCATGGACGTAATAAATTTTTAAAAGAAACTTCACAAAGATAAAAAATATAAGTACCCAAAGACCGACGTAGCTATTCAAAACGCTTTGATGACTGTTTATTGATAGTTCTCTGACAAATGCGCAAAAAAAATCCGCGACAATTAAATTATCGCGGATCAAATTGATTATATAATCACCTTATGGCC
Source organism: Pedobacter sp. ok626 (assembly GCF_900100435.1). Classification (GTDB taxonomy): domain Bacteria; phylum Bacteroidota; class Bacteroidia; order Sphingobacteriales; family Sphingobacteriaceae; genus Pedobacter. The sequence goes on from NZ_FNEX01000008.1 coordinate 56,018, forward strand.
AAACACCAAGGTTCATATAAGAAATCGCAATCTTATCAATTGAACCTACAAAGGCTGCAGTTCTCAATGTTTTAATCGCTGGTTTGTTCATTAACGTTTCTCTGATTTCATGGTAGGAATGAATCATGGTATCTTCCAAACCAGAGTTAACCAATTCCAATTCAGAAGCACCTTTAACGATCATCATGCGATGCTCAGCAGGAATACTTTTACCAGTTAAGCTTTCCAGTGTATTAATTAAGTTTCTGTTAGAATTCTCCGCATAACGATTTTCCATACGGCCAAACGCTACGTGTGAAAGGTTTTTCAACCACTCAAAATAAGAAACGGTAACACCACCAGCATTGCAATACATATCAGGGATGATGATACCACCCATTTCGGTAAAGATTTCTTCTGCTTCTGGAGTACATGGACCGTTAGCACCTTCAGCAATAATTTTTGCTTTGATGTTTCTGATGTTCTCTTCGGTGATTTGGTTTTCAAGTGCAGCAGGAACCAGGATATCGCATGGCTGCTCTAAACCTTCCATAGAATTTTTAAACTCAGTCGCACCTGGGAAACCTAAAATAGATCCAGTTAATTTACGGTGCGCAAATACTTCATCAATATTGAAACCATTTGCATTGTAAATAGCACCTTCAAACTCGCAAAGACCTACGATAGTTGCACCAAACTCGGCCAAAAACTTAGCAGCGTGGTAACCCACATTACCTAAACCTTGTACAATTACGCGCTTATCGCCTAAACCAGCTGTAAGGCCAATTTTCGCCATATCTTCCGCTACATTTACGCATTCTCTGACTGCGTAAGCAACACCACGACCAGTAGCTTCTTTACGCCCACGGATACCATGTAATGCAATTGGCTTACCAGTAACACAACCCAAAGCATCAAGCTGACCTGGGTTCATGGTCATATACGTATCCGCAATCCAGCTCATCTCACGTTCGCCAGTTCCATAATCAGGAGCAGGAACATCGATACCAGGACCAATGAAATTCTTTTTAATTAATTCTGTAGTATAACGGCGGGTAATATTCTCCAACTCACCGATTGTATAATTCTTAGGATTTATACATATACCTCCCTTTGCACCGCCAAATGGTACATTTACAATAGCACATTTGTAAGTCATTAGTGCTGCAAGTGCCATTACCTCATCCTCATTCACCATATCGCTGTAACGGATACCACCCTTTGTAGGGTTCATATGCTGGGAGTGTTCTACACGCCAGGCATCAATAACCTCGAATCCATTACCTCTACGAATCGGAAACTGGAAACGGTACACACTGTTACAAGCTTTAATTTGAGTTAATAAACCTTCCGGGTGGGCGGTAAATTGCGCGGCACTGTCAAAATTCTTGCAGACATCTGCAAAGAATTTTGTCTCATTTGCTGTATTAGCCATTATTTGTTTTTTATGAATTTGAAATAAGTTCTCAGTTAGTAATGCAAAATTGCACTAAAAAAAACGATTAATGCAAATGAATAATCACTTAGTGTAAGCGACACACCACGTCAAATTACAGGCAAAAACAGCGTTTAAACAGTTTAAAATTAGTTTTTGGCAGAAGATTTTTGTTCTAATTTTTTTAATCTTTTTTCGATCGAGAATAGAAAAAAAATCAAGCCGAACAGAATTAAGACAATGCAAGCGACAACAACATATATTTTACCTGAAGCATATACGCTTTCAGTAATTGATGAATCTCCATTTTGTGCAAATAATTGCATTGCAAACATCAACATTAAAAAGGTTACTGAAATTTTCTTCATGACTATAGGGTGTTGTTTTTTTCTAATGAACGTACTCTGTATAAAATGGTATAGATCCAATATCCGATCAGTATCCAACCCAAACAAGCAGGATAAAATACAGCGCGCATGCGGCTATCTAAATCGTAAGAATTAAAGCCTGGATTGCCTCCATTTCCAGGGTGTAAAGAATCGGATAAACGTGGCAATACAAACAGTAATACCACCATCATCGGGAAGGCAAATATGTTATAAATAGCAGATATTTTTGCTCGCTTTTGCTCTTCGTCAATCGCATTACGCAATACCAGGTAAGCAAAGTACAACAAGAGGGCTATTGCCGCAAAGTTTTGTTTCACATCAAAGCTCCAGGCTTGTCCCCAGGTAAACTTAGCCCATATCGCACCGGTGGTAATTCCGAGGATACCGTAAACCACACCAACATTAACGCTTTCGACAGCTTTAAGGTCATGCTCCTGGTTGCTACTACTTAGATATTTAATGCTGTGGTAAACAGATACACTGAATAATACAATCATTCCAAACCACATCGGTACGTGGAAATACAGGTTTCTTATACTTTCATGCAAAATAGGTAATTCGGGTACTGTTGATAAAAACCCCGCAATTGTTGAATAAGTCACTAACAATGCGCCTAATATTTTCCACCAATTCTTATACATTATATATGTTTAGTTCGGACAAAGGTAATAAAGCCCCCCTGTATTTTTATCATAAAGATGTAAATCAGATTTTGATGGTGATTTCAACAAACTACACCAAATTAAAAATGTTATATTCGTCGCATGGATTCAAACGACCTCAGAAAACTCGACACATTACCAACAAGTAGTAAACCCTGGTATACCCGTACTCCATTTTGGGGAATTATTTTATTTGCAATCATTTTAATAGTCCGCGCGGTTATGAACTGGTTGGGATTAAATTAGTGAAAAAACAAATCAAAGCCTTCCAAAAGAATCTCAAAGATTAGAAGCACCAAACATCGGAAACTAAATTGAAGAGGAATTCCATCCACCAGGAGACGAATTTCCCGCTATTTCAGCTCAGTCCCGTCTTTTATTTCTTCAGATGCCGACTTTATCAACACCGACTTATTGGTAAACGGACCAAAAATCTCAATTTTATCCTTAAACTCCCTTCCTTTCTGCACTTTTGTCCTCGCTGTCCTGTTATTTTCCACTGCCACAACAAAAACACCTTCACTAGAGGTCACCACTGCCGATTTAGGCACTACATAGGTACTGTCTTTCGCGTTAAGCGGCAATATCACTTCAGCAACCATGCCCGGCAATAGCTTATTACCTGTATTGTTCACATCCATCTCTACCTTTTCTGAACGGAGTTTAGTATCGAGTGCACCCGATTTACGGGCTATTTTAGCACTGAAAGTCTGTCCCAATACAGACCTCACCGTAAAGTGCATTTCATCGCCCACACTAAGGTATCCAGCATACTGTTCCGGTACAGCTACTGCTAAACGTAATTTACGCTGTTCCTGAATCGTAAACAAAGGCAGTTCCGAGCCTTTACCGGAAGGGCCTACATAAGCACCCAGATTAACATTCCGAGCCGCCACAACCCCATCAAAGGGTGCACGGATCTGAAGATAACTCAGCATGGTCTGCACTTCCCTGTAAGCTGCTTTCGCTGCCTGCAACTGCGAGAAGTCAGCATTTCTCCTTGCCTCCGCCTGCTCCAGATCATTCGATGATACAGTACCTTCTACCTTACTCGTTTCCAGTAATCTTTTGTAAGTGCTGTTGCTCGCTGTGTATACCGATTGCTGAGCGTGCAGACGGGATTCCGCGGCACTTACCTGCGAACTGGTTTCCGGGGCATCCAGCACAAGGAGCAACTGCCCTTTTTTAACCTGGGCGCCGATATCTACTTTTAGTTCCTTCACAAAGCTGGCTACCTTGGCGTACAGGTCGACCTGTTGAAAACCTACGAGTTCCGCAGGCATGGTCAGCTCTGTAGATAATTTTTCTTTTTTGACTTCGAAGGTCTCCATTTTCGGAGTTTCTTCAACAGCAGCACTTTCCTTTGGCTTCTCGGCACAGCTGGATAGCAAAAGAACTGTGCTTAAAATAGTTGTGGTGATATATATAGGTTTCATCTGTGTAATGTATTTTATGAATGTGGTAAAGTGGATATATAATGTTTACTTTCCTCGTCTTCAGGATCAAGAGATACCGACTCCGTAGTCGATTTGCCCATTACCCAGGCGAAAATCATGGGCAGGATAATCAAAACCGTAAATGTAGAGAATAATAATCCTCCGATTACGGCCCTTCCTAATGGAGAAACCTGCTCGCCGCCTTCGCCATGGCCAATCGCCATCGGCAGCATCCCGGCAATCATGGCGATACTGGTCATGATGATCGGGCGCAACCTTAAAGAAACTGCTTCCCTGGCAGACAATACAGCATTCCCATTGTGCTTCCTCAGCTGTTCGGCATTGGTGATCAGGAGTACCGCATTGGCTATAGAAACCCCTACGGACATGATAATCCCCATATACGATTGCAGGTTCAGGGTTGAACCTGTCAGCAACAAGAGAATCAACGAACCCAATACAACTGCCGGCACTGTAGTAAGGATGACAAAAGAGATTTTGAAAGACTGGAAATTGGCGGACAGCATCAGGAAGATCACCACCACTGCAACCAGTAAGCCCGATTCAAGGCTGGCCATTGTATCCGCCAGTACTGTACTCAATCCGATCGGCTCAATAAATAGTCCCCTTGGTAAGGTCCCTAAATCTTCAATGGCTTTTCCTACCTGTTTAGCGGCAGTTCCCAAATCCGTATGGTCAATATTGGCCGTTACCGAAAGGTATGGCATTGCACCGATGTTGTCATTTTCGCCGTAAGTCACAGAAGGAACAATTTCAGCGACATCACTCAGCACCGGTCGGGAATTATTTTTCAATAACGGTATTGCCCCCATATCATTTTCGGTCATCATCTTTTCCAGCGGCACCTGTACCTGCACATTATAAGACAGACCCGCCTTTTCATCTATCCATGTATTTTTTTCCGTATATCTGGACGATGATGTCGAAGCAATCAGCGATCGGGAAATATCACTCATATCCACACCCAGCTGGGCGGCACGCACCCTGTCAATATTGATGTCCAGTGAAGGATAATGAATGGGCTGTGCAATCTGAACATCTCTGAAATAATCCACCTTGTTTAACTTCCCGATGATCTTGTTGGCGTATTCCTCATTTAATTTCTTATTCTTTCCGGCAATCCTGATTTCGATGGGTGTTGGTGAACCCTGGCTTAACACTTTATCCGTCAACTCAATTGGCTCAAATGACACCTTGGTATCGGGCAATAGCTTCTTGATCCGCTTTCTCAGCTCATCCTTAAAAGTATCCATATCGGTATGGTAATCTTTCAGTGCAATCTGAAAAACAGCTTCATGCGGTCCGGCAGTAAACAGATATATCGGAGATACAGAAAACTGTGCGGGGTGCTGGCCGATGTAAACTGAAGAGATAGCGAGGTGTTCTTTTCCGACCATCTTCTCCAGGTCCTGAAGTACCAGTTTCGCCTGATCTTCCGTCCTTTCCAACCTTGTTCCATCCGCAGCCCTCAATCTCATTTGAAACTGACTGGAATTTACCTTCGGAAAAACATCCTGTCCGATAACATTTAGCAGTACAATAGCTATGGCCGAAATTCCAAGGAGATAAAACAGTGTAACAGGCTTTTTGAAATTAAACAGCCTGTCGATCATTGCGACAAACTTCATTCTAAACCTTTCGAAAGCACTGATCTTTCCATTATTGTTCAGGTCCTCACGCACCAGTATTTCCTTTTGGGCAATGATATCTTTTTCAGATTCAGGTGTCAGTCCCGAAGCATTAAACTCAGCCTCATCATCGGTAATACCTGCCGGATGTTTTACTTTTGGGTGTACTTTCATTAGCCAGTTGGCCATAATCGGCACAAAAGTCTGCGATAACAAAAAAGACACGAGCATCGCACAGCCTATGGCCAGTGCTAAAGGTAAAAACAAGGCACCAGGTATACCAGACATTACAAATGCCGGGGCAAAAACAGCCAGGATACACAACAGGATTAATAACTTCGGTAAGGCGATTTCCTTACAGGCATCCCAGATGGCCAGGGCCTTGGGTTTCCCCATATCCAGGTGCTGGTGTATATTTTCTATGGTTACCGTACTTTCATCGACCAGAATCCCGATAGCCAGTGCAAGGCCACTTAAGGTCATGAGGTTAATGGTCTGGCCAAACAACTTTAACAGCAATACCGAAGAAATTATAGAAATAGGGATCGTGAGGATGACAATCAAAGCCGCCCTTCTGTCGCCCAGAAACAACAGAACCATTAAGCCTGTCAACACAGCCCCTATCGCACCCTCGGTCACCAAACTTTTTACAGAATTGATCACATATACCGACTGGTCAAATTCATAAGAAAGCTGTACATCATCTGGCAAGGTACTCTGTATCACCGGCAGTTTCGCCTTTAGGTTCTGCACCACCTCCCAGGTAGAAGCATCACCTGCTTTGGCGATACTCACATAAACCGAGCGTTTCCCATTTACGAGTGCATAGCCGGCAGTTACGTCCGCCCCGTCTTTAACGGTCGCCACATCCCCGAGGTAAAGGTTTTGCACGCCTCCTTTAAACAAAGGGATCTTTTCAAAATCTTTTACCTGTTTTATCGTATTGTTGGTTGGGGTAATGTAGTTTTTATCACCGATCCTCACATTTCCGGAAGGTGCTGTCTGGTTATTGATCCTGATCGCTTCAACAATCTGGTCGGGAGTTAAATTATGCGTACGCAAGGTTACAGGATCAACATTGATCTCTATTGTTCTCGGACTTCCCCCAAAAGGAGGTGGAGAAAGTAAACCTGGCACAGAAGTAAAGGAAGCCCGCACATAAACATTGGCCAGATCCTGCAGTTCGTTATTACTCTTCGTTTTACTGCTCAACACGAGCTGTCCTACAGGCAGCGAGGAAGCGTCAAAACGAATGATAAACGGCGGTTGCGAACCTGGAGGAAATGCAGCCTGCATACGATTCGCCAGGGCACTCAGTTCCGCAGCGGCCTGTGCCATATTGGTATCCTCGTAATAGCTGATCTTCATCAAGGTCAAGCCCTGGATATTCTTTGATTCGATAGATTTTACGCCATTGGCGAAAAGGAGAATGTTTACATAGTTTTTAGCAAAGTATGACTCCATCTGGTTCGGTGTATATCCACCGAAAGGATGGGCCAGGTAAATCACCGGAAGGTTCATCTTCGGCAGGATATCGACTTTTATAGTCCTGACAGCACCGATTCCGAAGAAAAAAAGTCCGGCAACGAGCACGAGGATGGAAATGGGTTTACGAAGGGCAAAACGTATTAAATTCATTGAGCTACAGCATTAAAATTCATTAATAAACAAGTCGAAATCTCCGGAGGCAGCAGCTTTCATCAGCAATGACTGCCATACATTGGTATAAATGATATCGCTATCAATTTCCGCACGGTTCAATGTATACAAGGCTTGGGTAACATCCACCAGGTTTGTCAAGCCATTTTTGTATAAAGTGGTTTTCTGAAGATAAGCCTGACGGGCGGCACGCACCTGTTTTGGTGCTTCATTATAGTTTTCCAGTGCAAATCTGATCTTAGCTTCTGCCGCATCCAGTTGTGTCTTCAGTTGCTGATCAACTACATCGTATTCATCCTGCAATCCTGATACCGTATACCGCTGAGCGCTTACCCTCTTCCCTGTTCTTGCGATTGAAGTTAAATTCCAGGTCAGGCCAATGCCAAAAAGGTAATTCTGCCTGTCGGGATTAATGCCATCCCAATAGTTCTGCGAAAAGGCATGTTGGTTGGTTGCATACTCCGGACTAAAGCCTGAACCCCGGGTCTGGTAAATCCCGATCAGGTTAACTGTTGGATAATAATCCTTTTTATATAATTTTAGCGACTGTTTTCCGGCATCCACACGGCTTTTATAATATTGAAGCACCGGGTTCAGGGTAAGGGCATTAGATAAGATGGCTTTCGGGACACGTCTTACAAAGCCACTGTCTAGTACAAAATCTTCAATACCTACGCCCATCAAAGCAACAAGCTTGTTATTTTCCTCTTTGGCACGGTCCTTTAACTGGTTGAGTGCAATCACTGCCCTTGAAACCTCCGCATAGGACAGGGTAGAATCTACACCGGCCAATAATCCGTTTTTCACCCTTGTCGCTGCTATGTTGTGGAACACAGTTGCCCGTTCGAGATTTTTTTGCTGTGACACAATTAATCGCTGACTGGCCAGCAGGTTCAGATAAGCTGCTGCAATTTTTATCTTTTGCTGGAAGGTCTCCTGATCCAGATCTCTGGCGGAACGTTCCGATTCCGCCTTTGAAAGGTTTACTCTTTCTCTGATCCTGCCGAAAGAAAACACCTCCCAGTTCACATTCACCAGATATAGCGCACCAAAAGCCGCATTCCAGTTTTGCTGTGGCAGCGGCAAGCCTGATGAAGCCACCCCATATCCGCCAAAGCCATACAGGGGGCCATTTTGTCCGTTTACCGTTCCATAGTCCTGCTGGGCAGAAAGCGTTACATTAGGAAGATAATCTGTTTTAGTCTGTTTAACCGCTTCTTTTGAAGCTGCCAGGTATTTACTTTTTGCTTTAATCGTCCCGTAATTGGAAATACCCTGCTCAATAGCATCTTTTAAAGTAAGTGTTTGCGAATAACTGTGAAAAGAAAATAATAAAAGGAGAAAAATAAGCCAGTTTTTAAACATCTGATTCTTTAGTTTAGACCAAAACTAAGTCGAAAAATGGGGATAAATTGCTTTAAATGATGAATGAACCTTATAAATGACCAATTGAATTCGTCATTTATATAATTATGTTACACGATTATATCCTTACTTTGTATCCTTTAAGGTTGAGATGGGTCCAAAAAGTATATTAGAGAGCAAATGGTTACAGGAGATTTTCATATTGATTTTCTCTTTCCTACTATTTACCGTAAACGACTGGATCTTTATCACGAGCTGGAGGAGCTTTTTCACAGGTACAGTCTACTTTTTCATTCTTTATAGTCATGCGCAGATCAATCGTTTTTTTATATTGCCCATCCTGCTGAAAGAACATAAACCTTACCTCTATTTTCTGTTGACAACGACATTGCTTTTTGTATTTTCCATTCTTTTATTCGAGGTATCTACCGAGTTACTGTACAAGAATTGTTTCCTATATAAATCTTCCTATCAAAAAACCTATCACTTTCAGCTGGGAACGCTAGCGGGAACGCTGATCTGTATCCTCGGTTCCATCCAAATCCTGGAGCATTACCGAGAGCAGAAAATGAAAACCAATAAGGAACTGTTACACAACCAGGCACAACTCAATGTTTTAAGAGCACAGCTCAACCCCCATTTTCTGTTCAATACCTTCAATACACTTTATGGAGTCAGCTTACAATATCCCGAACGATCATCTGAGCTGATTATGCAGGTTTCCAAGCTCATGCGCTACCAGGTAGAAAACAGCACAAAAGAATTCATTCCTGTAGAAGATGAGATTGATTTCATCTCGAGCTATGTGGAACTGGAGAAAGAGCGGGTGGGTTACCGGTCTGAAATTAATTACACTCATCATACTGACAACGGTAATTATAGAGTAGCTCCTATGCTACTGATCACCTTTATTGAAAATGCGTTTAAACACGGCGCATGTTCAATTGAAAAATGTTTCGTTGATATTGATATCAATGTAGTTCAAGGGACATTACATATGCATATCCGCAATTCTATACCTGCAAAAAAGAAAAAGGTTGTCTCTACCAAAATCGGATTAAAAAATACCATTGAAAGTTTAAAAATTATCTATCCCCATAAACACCAGCTGGAAAGCTTTGCGAATGGAGAAGAATATGTTGTAAACCTAAAAATTGAACTGGCCTCATGAGTATACCAAAGAAATGTATCATTGTAGATGATGAACCTGCGGCCCATTATGTGCTGGTTAATTACATTAATCAAAACCCGCTTCTGGAACTTACGTATCAGTGTTACAATGCTATTGAGGCACTAAATATACTCCGTAGCAATACAATAGACCTCATGTTTCTGGATATTGATATGCCGGAAATATCAGGGCTGGAATTATTGCAGACTTTAAAAAATATCCCCCGAACAATCCTTACAACTGCTTATTCTGAATTCGCACTGGAGAGCTATGAGTATGGAGTTATAGATTACTTACTAAAACCAATATATTACCCAAGATTCGTCAAATCAATAGAACGTTTTCTGGCTATGGATACGGTTGAAAAGCTAGAGACAACTGCCGGGAAGAGTATTGCTGTAAAGGTAGACAGTGTAGTTATCGATCTTCCTGTAAATGATATTCTATACGCACAGAGTTACGGGAATTATGTAAAAATATTTACGGCTGATAAATCCCTTCTTGCTTCCATCACCACCAATCAGCTGGAGAACATGCTACCACAAGATCATTTTGTCAGGGTTCATAAATCATATATTGTAGCAGTTGGAAAAATAGCGCAGGTTGAGCGGGATAACATCATTTTGAACAACGAGAAAATCCCGGTCGGCATTACCTACAGAAGAAACCTTAGCCGGTTTTTAGGGTAGATTTAATTTCAGAAGTCTATCCTTCTGAGATTTATATTCATCTTCTGTAATTGCACCACTGTCCAATAAGTCTTTAAATTTTTTCAATTGGTCTGGTACATCAACATACATTTCCTCATCAATCCTAGGTGAACACCAAATAATAATTAGCCCAATAAAGTTTAAGAATAACGTTAACAACAACCCTAAAGGACCTCCTATCTTTCTTTCTGATCCTGCTCTGTAACCAATTAAAGCTGTAATTATTATAATCAATAATATAACAACAAGTTCAATGCCTCCGAAACCATACATTAATATCATATTGATAGCAATTAATTTAAGATTCCAATTTATAAAAATTTTATAACTTTTAAATAAAACTTATTTTCCCTAGCTAAAGGATGGCCTGTGACGAACAAAGTCGCAGATTCAGCCGTTTTAGTGCTACCTTAAAATTTCTTGCGGATCAACTTGCGAAAATGTGACATTCATCATAAGTATCTTTAAGCATCTGTTCAGATAAATATCAATATTCCAAAAGTGTCCTGAATGTGCTGCTTTTTCATCTTCTGGCAAAGATAGCCACAAGTCCGGGGTACATATACATCGAGAGATCCAAATTAGAAGAATAATGTATTACCTGTGGATATAGGACTTAAAGTTGATTAACTTAGCTCTTAATCTTTATAAAATGGATATCAAATTGTTTGAAAGCAAGCGAATTCGTTCAGAATGGAGCGAAACAGATCAGAAATGGTATTTTTCTATCATTGATGTAGTTGAGATTTTGACGGAGAGCCCTAGACCAAGAAAGTACTGGAATGCCTTAAAAACCAAGTTGAGAGATGAAGGAAGTGAACTGTCCCAATTCTTGGGACAGTTGAAAATGAAAGCTGAAGATGGCAAGATGCGCGAAACAGATGTTGCCGATACTGAACAATTACTACGTTTAATCCAATCTATCCCCTCGCCCAAGGCTGAACCATTTAAAATGTGGTTGGCAAAAGTTGGCTATGAACGTATGCAGGAAATGTCCGATCCGGAACAGAGCCTGGATAGGGCTAGAGAAAATTGGCAGAAGGCTGGACGAAGTGAAAAGTGGATTCAGCAGCGTATGTCTGGACAAGAGACCCGGAATAAGTTAACTGATTACTGGCAGGAGCATGGAGTACAAAAAGGAGATGAGTTTGCTTTGTTAACAAATATCATTCATCAGGAATGGGCTGGTGTAACGGTAAAGACGCATAAAGATATAAAAGGCTTGGAAAGGCAAAACCTTCGCGACCATATGACCGAGGCAGAGTTGTTCCTGCCATGCTGTTGGCAGTAGCCTACTTCAACATGCAGAATGAGTAATTCCATAATCGCATCCATTTAAGTAATAATGAATACAAGCAAATCAGGATGATATCATTTTACGCACGCACCAGGTAGTCATACTTCTCAGGTTTTGAACATTAGTGGTTTTGATGGGCTCATGCAATTCTCCACCGATTTTTTTGGTGAGTCTGAGCAGCATCTCCTGGTTCACCAGAAAGCGCTCCGATCCATCGGGAAGGATGTACCTACCATTTCCAATAAACCTGACTAATGATTCGATCCCTATTTCTGAGGCGAGCCGGCAGAAAAAATACCCTCCGGGTTTAAGCACGTCCCACATGGAATTCAGCATAGCTTCGAAATGACTGAGGTTTTCTGCAAAATGTAAAACAGCACTACTGATGATCAGATCAAAAGTTTCATTTTCAAACGGTAGCTGCTCTACTGAAGCTACCTTAAAATTTTCTTGCGGATCAACTTGCGAAAATGAGCCCGCAAGGGCTCTTAGCTGCGCAATAGCTTCCGGGTTTTGATCTACACCAAAAACATTTGCTCCGCTTTTCAACAGGTACAGCAGGTTTCTGCCTGTTCCGCAACCAGCATCTAAGATCATGTCACAATCGTCGTAAGTGCCTTTAAGGATCTGGTCAAATAAGTAAATGTCAATATTTCCAAAAATGTCCTGAATGTGTTGCTTTTTCATCTCCGGGCAAAGATAGCCACAAGGTAGCTTACATTAAAACGTTATTCAATCCACATAGCACTTCAGCTATTCGTCACCCAAAAGGAAGAATACGCTTTCTGGCAATTCTTATTTGGACATGATGTGCATACAGATAGTGATTACAAAATCATATCTTTAAAACAAGCAGCAGCATAGATGAATCTATTAACGATTTGTTCGAAAATGCCATACATCTATGTTTGAAAAGATTAATACTAAATTGGCCAATGTTCCAGACCAACGGAAAAACGCAATATGTAATAATCAACTTTAATGGAAGTTCTTATAAACATACTTAAAAGGTACAACTGGCCAGTTCAACATGGAGACTCCAGTACACTCATCAAAGATATTGAATCGATGGTAGGTTTTATTTTACCTATTGATTACACTTTATTCTTGAATAATTACGCGGGCTTCGAGAGTCACGTTGGTAATGAGTATATCAAATTATGGGGCGTTGATGAGATTGTTGAAATGAATACTTTTTATGGGCTTACCGCCCTGTCAAGTACAATAGGCATAGGTAGCAATGGAGGAAGCGAATTCATAGCGATTGAGCTAACTGATTTACAGGAATACCGAGTTGTGCTTTCTCCATTCATTGATCTAGATAAGTCGTGTAATATTGAAGTAGGAACGTCATTTATAGATTTCCTTGCAAGACTTGATAATGGAAATCAATGGACTATAACCTGATTAACAACGATTTTCAGGACGGAAAATGGATATAAAAGAGGATAACAATCCTAGCGGGTGATGAACTGATATGCGGTAAAATAGAATTACCTGAACAGGATAAAATGACGGGTAAACTTAAAAGCTGGTATTAAAATATATATCCTTAAAACAAGCAGCTAGCATAGAATGAGGATTAGGAAATTGCCCTTTATTAACCTAAACAATTACTAATAGACCATAGTTGTGCATTTCGGCGAATCTGGCGAAAGACCCACTCAAAATCCTTCAGCTTCCTTTAACAAATCAGCTCTCTGATCTGCATTAAATATCGAAGATTCGGAGAGACTAACTTTAAATTCACGAATAGTTTGATCTGTTGGCTGCATTAAGGCCTTTTCACATTTGGCAATGTTGAGATAGCCCTGCGCAAAATTGGGATACAGGGCCACCAATTGCCGCCATGCTACTATTGCATTAGCGTAGTCCGCTTTATTGTAAAAAGCATAACCTTTACCATTTAGTATACCTAAAGAAAAAGGCACCGAAGTCCCGTAATGCTGCTTTATTTTTTGTTTGAGTTCATCAACAACCCCAAGATCATTATTCCCTTCAACAAGGTACTGACTTTGGCAGCTATGCCAATACTCAAATACCTCGTACAAAGACCTGATTATGGTTAACGCCGGCGTGGTATTGTGATCAGCTTCAGGAAACCACCACCCCTCAACATTGAAATTCTTGCTTCTAAAATCCGCGCCTTTAATTGCCTTTGTAAGTCTTTTATAATCCTCAGGATTATCATTCCCCATAGCGTACCGATAGTAAACCATATGCTTTGGTTTATTCTTTTTAATCTCCTGCTTAAGCATCGTCGTCAAATTAAACTGACGTTGTTGCAAAAATGGACTAATAGACACTACCGCATTCAATTCCTTTGGATGCTTAGCCATTAGATACGTTGTAAAAAATCCATACCGAGAATGCCCGATCAACATCGTGAAATCACTGACTTTAAACCGGCTTCTTAATAAAGGAATCAATTCTTTAAAAATGTATGCATCATTCTTTTCACCTATGCCCAACGTATCACTTACCTTTAATTGTGTTTCACGATAGCGGTTACCCCCACCACCCGATTCAACGCCGACAATAACGGCCGATGGCATTTGTTCGTTAGCCGTCAGGAAATCAATAGATTTTAACAGGTATTGATATTGCCTTTGATTTTGCATATCAAAAATTACAACTAGGGGAAAGCTTTGTTGCAGTGTTTCCTGATACTCTATAGGTACTGTAATTTGAACATGCTTTTTATATCCCAGATTTTTAGAAACAAAAGAACTGTCTTTCAATGTCCGATATCTTTCTAGCGATTGTCCAAAGCAATACACACTAAAGGACAGGCAGATGAAAATGAGCAACATTATTTTAAAAGAAGCTGACATATAGCGTTATCGTTAATTACATTTAAAGTATAGATGAGATAACTTAAAATACCGAATGTTACAATCACCACCTACTTGCGACCGAGGGTTATTTCTGCTACCACAGATACAAGCCTCGCATTTTAATTTTCCAATTTCATTGAATACTTGTCAATGCCTTTTCCAAAACCATCAGTAATAATATGTTCGTGGTAAATCCTAACTTTTCATATGATCTAGCAGTATGTTGCGATGTTTTTCAACATCACTAATCAAATAATATTCAAATAGTTGTAACTCTTCAGGATCAAAAAAAATTGGCGAGTTACTTTTAAAGATTTCAATGCAATGTTCTTGAAAATCCTGAGATATATTTAATGATGTGTATATAATTAGTTTTATTCTTTTTGCTTCTTCCATTTACGTATTCTCCCGCGAGCATTATTATAAGGGGAAGCTGTATTGAACTGTATCATCCTGCCCATTGTCCATTTTTCGTACCAAGTAGTTTCGTATAGCTCGTTGTTGGATTTTTTGTCAATCACGGTTAAGATTTCACGAACTGTTTTATCTAGCTTTTCTTGTAAAGTCATAAAATCATCTTGCTCATAATCTTTATAAAACTTCATAGCAAGTTTACCAAGCTCGTTCCATTTATAGCCTGTGTCCGGAAAATCTACAGGTTCATTATTGTCTTTTTTCCTATTCCATTTCAAAACTAGTTCACCCCAACCAATAAGATAGGCCAAGAGGTTGTTGATACTCATCATGGTACCTTTAGAATGGCCTTCTAATTCTTTTTGCATAGCGCTATCAGATGAAATAGAAATAATCTCTTTAAGAAGAGTATTGTAATTTGTCTGGATTGCGATTTGTAACTCATGCTTACTTACTGGAACTGCCATACGGGTCAATATATTGAAATGGAATAGAAAAAAAACAAGGATATTAAATAAAATCCAGTTGCTCATTTTCGTTTTGCGCGCCTATTTATACCTTTTTGAATTTCTTGTTTTCCGTTTTAGGAAGAAAGTACCCTTTTATACAATTAGGGTTCATAATGCATATTTGTATGTGATCTTTCTCTTTAAATCCGGCATTAGTATATAAGTCATCACCTTCAGAGAAAACACCTCTAACAGAATCAAAAGCTTGCATGCTACTATCTTCTCTGAATTGATGAAGGGTTTCAATTACGGCACAATCTAATTCACGTAATATAAGATCTCTACTGCTGCCAACCGTTTTATTCACAGGCATATCTTTTCCTAATGCGTTTGAAGTAGCAACAAGCAAAGTATGCGCTTCTTTTAAAAAGAATAAGTTCTGATAATCCAGTAAATCAAGACAGAAGCCTAAGTTGATAACGGCGCCTATTACAGCAGGATTTTTAATTGGAGTTTTTGATTTTCCTGGGTTTAATTTTAGCCATTTAGCAAATTCCAAGGCTCGGGAAGGACTATTATCCCACATGTAAACTCCATGGCCTAACCAGTCGTATTTATTTGTACTGTTACGGAGTGAGGCTTTCCCCCTGACTACATCAGTAACCAAACTTTCATCACAACCGTGAAAACCGAGGATTAATCCTGGTCTTGTTGAATACATAAATGTTTGTAAGGTTCGCGAAAATTACCTTTTTCCGTGATAATACCAGAACGCACCAAAAATTCCTTAGATTCTTTCTTACTCTTAGAAAGCCTCTCGGTATATTTCTTAATTGCTGTGGAAAATTCCTTTCTTTCTTTTTCTGACATGCTACAAAAATACGAATTATCCCTAGGAATAACCACACCATCAATCAGATAATAATTTTTTAAGGCATTGACTTTAGAAAAATTTTACAAGAATCTATGCAATTAATATCACAGATGCAGCAGCTACTTGAGAGTTTCGATCTTTTACCTGATATTCTCGTCTCACTTCTTCCATTTGATCGCTCATTGCATCAATAGCTGCAATATGCTCAGGTTGGTCAAGATATGAAACCTTTCCCTCACGTTCCAATCTTTCATAGATTTCAGCTGTTCTACTTACTTTTTGTATCATGTTAAAAGGGTTTGAGATGTTTTCAAAAATCATAAAGTCATCCAAAGTTCTATCTTTATTTCTAAGTTTCCCACTACCTACCTTATGATATTTTTCTATCGTTGATGTAATTGAGGTTTCGAGGGGAGCTCAGTTCCAAGACGATATTGGAGTGATTTAAAAAAGAAACTTCATGCTGAGAGAAGTTGAAGGGTACGAAGAAATCGTACAGTTGAAAATGAAAGCTGAACATGGCAAGATGCGCGAAACAGAAGTTGCCGATACGGAACAATTACTACGTTTAATCCAATCTATCCCCTCGCCCAAGGCTGAACCATTTAAAATGTGGTTGGCAAAAGGTCGCTAATAATCTGAATCCTCATTTTTAAGAGGTGTGGCGAGTTGATTCAGCAGCTCAGGTATGTCAGTCACAAATCCGAATTTATCTTAAAAATAGTCAATTAGATATAATAATCTATTTAGCCAAAGATCACCGAATTGAATAATCCTAACCTATAACAAGATTACAACCTCATTTCTCCAGCTTAACAGTATAAACTTCCTGAACCGACCTTTGTTCATCTTTACGATCAGTTAAAGTAGCAAATACTTCAACTGAGTTACCGTTAAACTGCACACTATCAATGCAGCCTGTGTCATCAGTAGAGAAGCACTTGTTTTTAAAATAAAAACCTTTCTCAATTCCCCTTGATAAATCAATTAATGCGAAATTAAAACGTTCTAGCATATTGTCATAATCCCCAATTTGGAGCACTTGTCCCAGATTAATATCAAAACCTGTAACTTTTACAAAGGTTCTTTCCACTGGTTTGTCAGATTTGGATAACGTCAACAACGCGGTACAACTCGTAGCACAGGCATGCGTAAAAAATAAATGAGTTTTGTTTTCACCCTTAAATCTGGGTATAAAATGGCGTCTAAATTCAAGCATCTTTCCGCCACAGTAAACCCCTTCTGTCCTACCTTTCGACCATTTAATATAGATATCGTCATATCTTGTGGTATCATCTTTAACCAGATACTCAATTTTCCAACCGTCTGCAGTTATTATATCATGAGCATTAAAATCAACATCTTCATACTTCCGATCATAAAAATTGATAGGAATTAATTTACCGGTTCCATTTCCGGGATGATTTTGCTTAACAGATTTCTCTACCGGGGTTTCCCTATTTGTACAAGACAAAATGACCAAATAGTAAAACAATAAGATGATGTACTTTCTCAATTGAAAAGATTTTAGCATTAAAGATAGTATATTGTACCTGAAAGCAAACATGATCAAACCATCGATATTGATGAGTGCATTAAAATCAAAAACCCAAACTGAAATATTATTGACGTCTCTAGGTATCCCTTTTTATGACCGTGTCTCTTTGATTGAAAAAGAGCAGGAATCTGAGATTAGATCTGCCCAGGATATTGCTCAACGAATATTGATCCTCACCTATTTAATTTACATTTCTAATGTCGAGGAAGACAGTTTAGAAGAAAGAGATGTAACTTTAGAAAGTTTATTGTAACCTCACATTACTAATTATTGTAGCAATGATTTTTGAATTTACAACAGCACCCGGATTCGACTTTATTAAATTTTTCGCAAAGCATATCAATGCAACTGTTATAGATAATTTCATGGAAATCCCGAGTACGATGGGGGAAGGTTATGTGCGTAAAGTCGGCTTTGGGAACGATTTTAAATTAACCATCCATCATTACACACTAAAGGATGATTTAATTATTAAGCGAAATCCTTCCCCAGAGACCAGTAGCGTAAGAACCTTTTTCTTTTATAATACCAATCAGGATCTTGAAGTTAAATATGAAAATGAAGAGCATATACCATTCTCAAAAAAAAATGATGCTTCTATACTTTTATCTACCAATGACCTGAAGACCGAAATCCGTTTTCCTGCTGGCAGTAATATACAGTATGTAGTAGTTGCAATTGCTGCTGATAGACTACGCGCTATTCTTTCGATAGAAAACCCCAATAGTACCATCAAAACGATCACAGGCGAAAACGCTTCGTTTCTTTTTTTCGAAAGCTTGGATTCCGAAATGCAATTGCTGCTGAAAAATATAGTATCTGTTGACATGAACAATTCCATGAATAATTTCTATGTCCAGATCAAGGTTCAGGAATTGATGTACCTGCTTTTCAGTAAGCTCTCACTCAGGGAGAATACTACTTTTAAAAATATAAACAGTAATGATGCAGAAAGACTTTTGGTCATCCGTAATGAAATATTGAGTGATCTTAGTACCCCTCCGGTTATTGGCGAGCTGGCAACTATCGCCTCGATGAGCGAGACCAAGTTGAAGCAGCTTTTTAAACAAACATTTGGTGATACCATCTATAACTATTACCAAAGGGCGAGAATGGAAGAAGCTGCCTTCCTGCTGAAGCAGGCTAAGCATTCCGTTTCCCAGGTTGGCTATGAACTGGGGTTCTCCAACCTCAGCCACTTCAGCAGGCTATTTGAAAAACAATACGGCATCACGCCAAAAAAATTCTCCTATACAGCCTAGCTGGCCGCCCCCCTTCTGTCGGATACGACTATTTTTATGTCTTTTTGGGTTATTTTACCCATTAGACAGCCAATACCTTTGTATTGTTATCATTAGAAGATTATGAAAGCTATACAATACAAAGATTATGGAAGCTCAGATGTCATCGAACTGGTCGAAGTACCAGTTCCATCCATCCAAAATAAAAATGATGTTTTGATCGAGGTTAAGGCGGCAGGTATAAATCCAATAGATATAAAGATCAGGAAGGGTTTCATGAAGGCAGCCCGCCCTGTAGAAATGCCCTTTATCCCCGGTGGTGAGGCCTCGGGAATAGTTGTTGCTGTTGGAGATGGGGTATCAACATTTAAAGTGGGCGATGAAGTCCTTGCCCTCACCAAGACAAGTGCCTATGCAGCGTATGTAACCGCAGACGAAAACTCGGTATTATTGAAACCACAAGGATTGACTTTTGAGGAGGCTGCATCAGTTTTTGTAAATATTGGCACAGCCCAATCGGTATTATTCACGGCAGGCAAACTGGAAAAAGGTCAAAGGGTATTGATCCAGGGTGGAGCTGGCGCAGTTGGTGGAGCCATGGTCCAGATGGCAAAAGCTGCTGGGGCATACGTCATCGCAACTGCTTCGGGTCAAGGTGTGGAATTGGCAAAAAGCTTTGGTGCAGATGAAGTTATTGATTACAAATTGCAGAAGGTAACCAGTCTGGTAAAGGACATAGATCTGGTGGCAGATAACGCTGGCGGCGAAACACAGCAAAATTTATTTCCGGTGTTGAAACCGGGAGGCAAGCTATTGAGTATCGTTATCCCTCCATCTCAAGCCTTGGCAGAACAATATAAGGTTACCGCGGCTTTCGTAGCCTCAAACATTACTTCGGAAACCTTAAAGAATGGAATCGAACTCTTAAAAACTGGAAAATTAAAACCAGTGGTATCCAGGGTATTCGCACTCAAAGAAGCTGCTGCGGCTCAGGACTTTTTAACTGCCGGAGGTGTTAATGGCAAGGTTATCCTTACTGTAAATGAAGATTAAGATCACAATTAAAACATATAGCAATGTCTAATAAAAAAATATTGGTTGCCGGAGCTACCGGATACCTGGGAAACAAAATCGTAGCTGAACTCCTAAAGCTCAACGCCGACGTTACAGCGATGGTAAGGGCAAGCAGCGATAGAACTCAGCTGATTGATATGGGCGTGAAACATTTCGTTGTGGGCGACATGATGGACAAAGCTTCTTTAACCGAAGCCATTTCACCCAAACATGAGTTTGATGCCATAGTGGCAAGTGCCGCTGGGTATACCAAAAGAAAAAAAGGCGACAGCCCGATCACAGATACAGTTGGTTATCAAAATCTGGTGGATGCAACCAAAGCAGCTGGGATTCCCCGGTTTGTTGTCATATCGATTCTTGAATCCGACAAGGCCAAGTCGGTGCCACATTTTTACAATAAATACCTGATAGAAAAATACCTGGAAGAAAAGCAGCAGCCTTTCATCGCCTTAAGACCAGGCGCATTCCTTGATCAGGTTCCTGACTATATCCCTAAGAAAATAGAAAAAGGAATATTCCCAAGCTTTCTAACAGGAACATTCGGAATGGTCTACACCTCCGAACTGGCAAAATATGTTGCAATGGCTGCAGTTGTCCTGCCAGACTCCGAACTGAACAAGCCAATTGATATCGGTTGGGATAAGCCTGTAAATGCAGAAATCCTGGCACAAGCCTTTGCCACCGTTTTGAAAAAACCGATCAAGGTTAAGCCTATTATCCCTCCAATTATTTTAAAATCGATCATTCCCCTCATCGCAATGTTCAATGAAAGCGTAAAAGACATGTATGAAATGATCAAGTGGATCGATACCGGAATCTATATCAGCAAAAACCCCCAACGACAGAAAGAACTTTTCGGAGAACTACCAACTGTAGAGGAAAGTGTAAGACACTACTGTCATGATCGTGGCCTGATCTAAAGCTAAGCTTTGAATTATAATATAGAATCAATTTAATTGGTGTTTAGCACCTTTCATAAAATATACAAACATGAAATTATTAGAAAAAGTAACATTAGGAAAGCAGACCTTAAAAAATGCCATTGCCATGGCACCAATGACACGCAGCCGTGCAACCGCCGATGGCATCGTACAAGAACTGACCGTATTGTACTACAAACAACGGGCAAGTGCAGGCCTGATCATTACCGAGGGCATCAATATATCTGAGCAGGCAATCGGCAGTCCGTACACGCCGGGCATCTATAACCAGGAGCAAATTGAAGCCTGGAAAAAGGTAACTAGGTCCGTTCACGATGACGGGGATGTAATTTATGCCCAACTTTGGCATACCGGCAGGGTTGGTCATTCTATTGATAAAAACGGAAACCTACCTGTAGCCCCTTCTGCAATCGGCATACAGGGACAGCAGCATTACACCGCACAGGGAATGCAAGATTATGAAACGCCGCAGGAGCTATCTATCGAAGAAATCAAGAAGATTGTAAAAGATTACGGTCAAGCAGCGAAAAATGCCGTAGCGGCGGGCTTCGATGGCGTTGAACTTCATGCCGCTTTTGGTTACCTACCTAACCAATTTTTATCAGAAAGTGCAAACAAGAGAACTGACGAATATGGGGGAAGCGTAGAAAACCGAAACCGTTTTGTACTGGAGGTGATGCAGGAATTGGTCAATGCAGCTGGCAGCGATAAGGTGGGAATCAAGATCTCGCCAACGATCTACTATAACAATATCGAAAACAGTGACCCTGAGGCACAATTCAAGCCATTGATCGAAGCATTGAATGAGTTGCCATTGGCCTATCTTCATTTGATGAATGGAATGTTCCCGTTGGATCACCTGCCACATTATCCTAAGGACGCTATGGAAACCTTCGGTAAGGTAAGCAGGCACCTTGTCATTGCAAATGCAGGGTATACCAGGGAAACTGGCGAAGCAGAACTGGAAAAGGGTATTGCCAAAATAATATCCTATGGATCGCCATTTGTTGCCAATCCCGATCTTCCAAAAAGATTTGAGCTGAATGCAGCATTGAACCAACCAGACCTAGCAACCATGTATGGTGGTGGCGAAAAAGGATACACCGACTATCCATTCTTAGAGAATTAATAGTTGCACAAACCAAATTGTTGTAGCTTCACTTAACAATTATTTATACACAGCATGGAAATAGGAATTGACAGTTTCGCTTCGGCAATGTACGGCACCAATGCGTTGAGCAGTGTTGATGCCATGGAGCAGTTGTTGGAAAGAATCAGGGTAGCCGATCAGGCAGGCCTGGATATTTTTGGAATTGGGGAACACCATAAAAAAGAATTCCTGGATTCGGCTCCGGCGGTAATACTTGCAGCGGCGGCGGCAATGACCAAACGGATACGACTCACCAGTGCGGTCACGGTACTTAGCACCTCCGATCCGGTACGCGTGTACCAATCGTTTGCAACTTTAGACCTTATTTCAAAAGGTCGTACGGAGCTGGTGGTCGGAAGAGGATCAGCAATAGATGCCTATCCCCTTTTTGGCTTTGACCTACAGGATTATGATGCCCTTTTTAGGGAGAAGCTGGATCTTCTTCTAAAAATCCGGGATCAGGAATTTGTAACCTGGTCAGGAAAGTTCAGGCCTCCATTGGACAACCTAGCCGTGTATCCAAGGGCATTACAACAGAACCTGCCGATCTGGCTTGGTGTTGGCGGTACTCCAGAGTCGTTTGTCAGGGCGGGCGCACTTGGCCTACCACTGATGGTTGCTGTTATTGGTGGCGACACCGAACGATTCCGCCCTTTGGTAGATCTCTATCGCTCGGCAGGTGCAGATGCCGGCTTTGAACCAGATCAGCTGAAGGTCGGGCTCCATTCCCCAGGTTATGTTTCGGCAAGTACAGCTGATGCGATAGAAGAATATTATCCTGGCTATGCCAAACTTTGGACCGAAGCCGGAAAGCAACGTGGGTGGCCTCCTGTTACCCGGGGCAGTTTTAATCATGCGATCAGTGCTAAAGGTGTACTTGTAGTGGGAGGCCCGGAAGAGGTTGCCGAAAAATTATTAAGACATAGTAGGTCGCTTGGAGGAATCGATAGGTTTACCTTTCAGATGGACAATGCCGGCCTGACCCATCAGCAACTGCTCAGTGCGATAGAACTGATCGGTACAAAAGTAATCCCAATGGTCAATGCCGGATAAAATAAACCTACGTATTCTCCCACGAGCATTATTAAAAGGGGACGCTGTATTGAACTGTATCATCCTGCCCATTGTCCATTTTTCGTACCAAGTAGTTTCGTATAGCTCGTTGATGAGTATCAACAACCTCTTGGCCTATCTTATTGGTTGGGGTGAACTAGTTTTGAAATGGAATAGGAAAAAAGACAATAATGAACCTGTAGATTTTCCGGACACAGGCTATCAATGGAACGAGCTTGGTAAACTTGTCATTTGTTAGAACCTATAGTATCCTACTCCCCAGTGTCCTCATCTCTGACAGTGGATCTTCAATATCAAATTCTTGTATCACCACCTCCCATGCCTTTCCTTAAAATTTGTTCTCAAATACCCTGCAGTGCCCAAAACAGGCAATGCAATCACAAAAATGATCCAGGCACATTTAGTCATCGGATTCAAAGCCTTGTTCCTTACCACTTGACCAACACCATAGATCATATAGAGACCTGTAAGTATAAAGAGAATAACGTAACTCATTTAGATTATTACCTGCTGTTCCTCAACTTTAAACAACAACGCTCCAACAAACAGCGGTAAGGAATATGCACCAATTAGACTAAAAGTATCCCCAGACCAGAATTTTGTAAGGCCAGCCAAAGACATCAGTGTAAAAAGGCTAACACAACAAAGCAGACTAACCAATAAGAGCACCAATCTTATCAACCAAACAGGCTCATTCCGCTTTAACAAAACATCATAACAAAACCACAGTACAAAAAAGCAAGGCGCGGATAAAACGCCTCCTACCAATACCGCGGGGAGATACAATTTCCAATAGCCTGTTGAGACACTGAATTCACCCGTTGCCGAAAATTTAAACAGGATCAGCGTAAGCTTAGGACCGACAAGCACACTTGTCAACCACACTAAGAGGGGAAATTTGTAATGTTGGCGCATACTATTAAAGATAGGATATATATGTCATTTTCAAAGTATTTCAATCACCCTCTTTCAGAAAACACTGTGCTCCCACAGCCCCGCCCCCATACTCCAGTACTATATTATTTTTGCTTCTTTTTCATTGACCGGAGTTGTTTGATAAATGCTGCTTTACCTCTTCTCATCTTAATATCGCTTGGATAAAAATTGTCGACATATGCATAGTAGTCATTTTGTTCTTTGGCTTTAAGCATAGTGGTTACTGCTTTTCTTACCGTTTCAGCGTATTGACCGAAGCTAGAGTTGGAAAAGAGGACGAAAGAATACAATTTCTATTATAATTAACAAGCTTTGAAGAGTAATAATGATAGTAGCTGTCTCTAAAAACCCGATCAAAGAAGATCAATTAATCTGATTTCCAATATTCATCTTTGACTGCAGAATACCAATCTTTGCCAGATAATTACTAAACCCATCAAATGCCCCAATCCTTGAAGTACTGATAATTTCATAAATACCTGTTCCGGAAGTAAATGTATATTGTGAATATAAGCAGATGGGAAGCTTCCGGTTATTATTAAACCGTCTATCCGGCCCACCGTTCCGGTTAACGTATCTCCATGTATGATCAACTACTCTGGCATCACCGGGTACGCTTTCATCCTCAATAAACCGGGTTGTGCTACTCTCAATATGTAGGTTCTTGTAAAAAATCGCTGCAAATTTACCGCCTCGCTTAACTAGCAACCGTTCTGGCAAAAAGAAAAGTTCGGTGTTCCTGAGCTTGATATGGGGTATATTTACATTTGTTTTCAAGTACTTACTGGGTGCATTATTTGCATAAACCTGAGAAATAGCCACCCTATTGATCAACCTTCCTGCACCGCCGGTACGCTTCCAATCATTATTTTGCTGGCCATGCAAATACTGCCATTTCCGCTTTGTGGAAATAAAATCAGAAAAGTGTGTAACAAACCTATTATATATTACCGCCATCTGGTCGTCCATTTCATAATGAAGTTCCATTTCACATCTTTTCCTATCCAACTTTAATAAAAAATGAATTAATACTACAAAAAAACATACTCCCCCTCCAAGTATCCAAAGATAATAGGGGTTATTTATATAGATCTCTGATGAGCTCTGTTTAGAAATATCAACAACACTAAGTCGCGCCAGTTTTTTAGCAACATATCCTACTGTGTCATTGAAATGAATTTTAAGCCACTTTTTGTTTGTTGCATCCAGTAGTATAAATTCCTCATCATCTTTGGCAACGCCAAGTATTTTTGAATTACCGTTCGGTAGTGAACGTATGTACGAGCCGACATGGGAATCAATAATGGCAATATTTCTTGAACCACCCTCCTGCTTAATAATTTCGCTGCTACTTAGTGAATACTGAGAAAGAATAAACACAAAAGCGATCAACGGAAATATACCAAACCAGTTGACCAATGAAATCTTCGCTGTCTTTTCGTTAAGTTCATTTACAAAATCTTTCGAATCCACATCGGTCAATTGATCAATGGGTGCCGATGTAATTGTATGAATTCCAGGATTCTGCACGATGATAGGCGATGCCGGACTTTGTACAACCCCTCCAATCTTCTGCCTGTAATAAATACCATTAGTCCCGATCGTAACATAGGTACCTTTGGGGCCAGTATTGATACGCGCGCCTCTCACTCCTGCAGAATAGCTGATACCTCCCCTAGAAAAATTAATACGCAGCAACCCCAATTTTAATGATTTTCGGTATAGTAATCCCATAATAAATTATTGAGTTGTAGTTTGTTTAATAAAACCAATAGTAGTATGGTCAATTTCGGTTTGATTGGCCATTATAGATTTAAGTTCGAAGTGTTTAATGCCGGATTCCCGTAGCCAGTCTGACCAAATCACCTTCATAATCTCCATATCAGTCGGATGAATAGTCGCTGCTCCGGATTTTGAAAGCGACCTGTCATACATTTCCAGTACAAGTACTTCGAGATTTTTTAGATATTGATTATTAACAGGATTGATTTTAAATTGGGGATTTAAACCAAGGAAATGCTCCAGATTAGATGCCCTGGATTTTAAATAAGCCTTTCTAAAGGCATCTACTTTTTGTTTACTTAAATCATATCCTTTACCATATATTCCCGCTTCGATATAACCATCTGTCATCAAGATAAGAATATTCCTATAGGCCTGAATACTGTTCCCCCTTTTAAATGCGGGCTTCACAATGCTGCCATCGATTCCTGAATTAAAATACGTCCATATATCAGCCCCGTGATTGGCTAAACTAGCCTTAGCATTAATTCTGGCGTATTCCGCGTTAAATAAAGTTACATCACTGCTCAATTTTCTTTTGGACCTACCCATGATATAGTCAATCCTCTCAAGTTGACGATCTTGAAAGGGTCCGAAATCTATATTCAAAACCTCAGTATTAATTTTATATATGCCTATCAATCCCCTGTTTATAAAATCCACTGAGAATTTATCCATCTGCCGGTCTAACCTTTTTATCCTAAGTATATCCGGATATATCTTGCTTAAAACGCTAGATACAATCTTTGCATCTGACACAGGTTTCGGGTAAAGCTTAGTATTTAAGCGATTAGAAAGGTCCGGGGCGAAAATTATATTATAGTGTGTCACCTGCTGACGTTGTGCCTGAGCAAAATTGCCTGAAAGCAACAGAATAACTAAAATATATCTCTGAATCATAATTTAACCCTTTTATCAATTTGACTTAATTTTAATTTTTCCATTTGCCATGTTACAGCTGTCTCAAATGCATTTTTTGATTTCTCAGTTGCCTTAACTATCGCATATTCTTCATGTAGATAGTCATTCCAGCCTTCAAGAAATATATTGATTCTATCATTTAGTGAATCGACGGAGATCGGCAGGCGATCATTTTGAACATGGCTTTTATAAATAGCGGCGGCATCCCGTATATGTTGCTTTCCAGATATTAAATCAGTTTTTTTAATTTCTTGCAGGCGATTCAGTTTTGAAGGTAAAGATGACAACAGCGCTTCAGTGATTGCAAACTGGGACGAAAGCTCAATGTTTAAATTCTCAATCGACTGAACCTCCACCCTTAAACCCTGCACTTTTATTTCTTCTGCCTGAATATCCTCCTGCAGATGTTTGATTAATAAATCATTTTTTAATCTGGCTACATCCGGATTTCTCTCTGCGAATATGGAAATGAGTTTTTCAAAAGCAAATTTTAACATAAACAGTCCGAAACCACCAAGCAAGAATACCAGATAAAAATTGGGGTCTTTGAAAGCCATAGTAAACTCCCATAATTTAGTTTCGTCTCCACTAAGGTATTTCATTTGATATATGGAAGCCGCAACTTTGTAAGCTATTGCACCATCAACAAAGATTACACCTATCACAAACATTAGTATGATTATCCAATTTTTGGTCGTAAATAATTTAATCAATGAGCAGCAGACCGGAATACTAACAAAAAGAAAAATAAATAAGATGCCCGAACCTGTTTTAGATAGGGTCAACTTCAAAGCATCCGCATTAAATATCTCCGGTTCTAAAGCACTGGCACCATTTCTCATTGCTTCTTTCGCATCCGCGACACTAAAAAGCAAAATATAAGCAGCAGATGAATAGAACATGACGATGTAAGAAAACAAAAGTATGTTAGCAACTACAACAGGGATGAACTCAAACCATTTAAATTTGGGGACCACAAATTCCCGCTGTGCTGTTTTTATTTTTTCACCAATTGTGACAATAGCATCCTCAACCGATTTTATTTTGATGTTTTTTATCCCATCAATTTCTAATTTATTTTTATCAATATCGGATTTTAAAGAAATCAGTTTAGCCTTTGCATTTGCCGTTTCATGATCTGACTCTAGCTCAGCAGTATTTAACTGTAAGGTTAGGTTTTCTTCAAATGCATTTATACTTTTTATCTCCTGCTCATCTATTTTTGTCAGGAGCCTGCGCTTTTTATCTTCAACTACATCGATGTCATTTATAAAAACAGAATACACGGTATCAAGTGCTTTAATTAATACCTGATGGTCTCCATTATTGAATTTAGATCTGTCGTACCCTTGACGGCGTAGCAATACGCGATCAAAGTTGCCGATTTCCGCAGCTATCATTGAATCTAATACATTTGTAAAATCATTAATCGCATGATTTTTAGCAGAATGACTTTCAATTTTTCGCTCAGCATTAACCTCCTCCTTTATATCATCAGCAGGTAGCGATTCACCTTTTAGCGATAGCGCTTTTTCCTGTATATCCCGGAAGTTATTCATTAAGCTCTCTACAGTTCCCGGATGATTGGTTACAATTATACTTTCATGATTATTCTTCCTGGCATTTAATGACCAGTTATAGGATCCATGTAGCGCAGTTTTTTTATCGATGATGCAAAATTTCTGATGCATCATTCCATAACCTATATTCTTAACCTTTGTAACAACAGCCCCTTTAGTAACTAAATCTTCAAAGTTTAGTTTTTTATTTTCCTGATTATCACCAATGATAAGTTGTACAATTACACCAGCAGATAATTTCCGCTCAATAATTTCAAATAATTCATCATCCGTGAACCAGGAGCTGGCAACAAGGATTTCAAATTCTGCCCCTTCTATTTCCTTTACAATACGGGCAAAAATATCCCTGTTGTTGTGGAGCACTTCTTGTTCCAGTTCTTGATCTAATATTTCCATGTCAAATAAGTTTGTGATACCTGAGGACCCGAAGGCCCTCACTAAGATTCTCCTGAGAGATCTTACGGTATACATATTGAGCGCAAGTGATTCTAAAAATTCAGGGGTCGTCTTTTCTATTTCAGATTTAGAGTCAGATAAAACCCAAATCAATTAACTATGATGACAAGTTGGCGAACAGTAATAACAACCATCGGCTTTTGAGTAGCTTTTTTTTGCCACTATAACTGCGCTTGCGCATGAAGTAAACTCTCCCAAATGCAATCTATTAATTACCTCGGGTAAACGCGGGCAAGTTTCATTATGGACTTCATGATCACCATTTGGTTGTGCATTTTTGTTTACGTAATACTTTCTCATAATTTAAAATTTTAGTTCCTAATTATGATTCGAAAGTAGGTATGCAAACAAAGCTTTCCTTACGGGAAACCGTAAAGCGAGAAATTAAAGTATCAGATAATTTTGAAATCTTTACAATAGGCAATCAGCTGTTCATTGGTCGAAAAACTCATCACCTCTCTAATCAGATTGAGGCGTTTTTCAATGCTGCTCAAACCAGAAGGCTTGATATTCTGGTCGTCCAGATGTTTAGGGATCTCTTTTTGCTTTACACCACCAGCAAGCAAAGCAATAATAGTGGTATCGTAGCTTGTAAAATCATAGGTGTTTCTTTCTTTCATGAGCACCTTCATTTGAGCAGGAAAATACTTCTTTCCTTCGGCAATCGCTTCAAGGGCCAATTTGAGCTCCTTCGCATCATGCCGGGCTTTACGCACATAGCCGTCAATTCCCAGGTCTTTAATCAGCACGTCAATCACGGCAGACTTCCCCTCTGCCGAAAATACTAATACTTTAAGCCCGGGTTGCTCATCTTTAGCCGCCTTAATCAGCGCTGCTCCGTCAACAATTTTCTGAACATGATGATCTTCCTCAAATGAAAGATCGGTGATCAGCAGATCAAAAGGCTGACCTGTTTTGATTGCCTTTTGGATTCGGGCAAAAGCATCGTCGCAGTAAAACACATAATCCGAAGCTACAATTTTCAGGTCCTCTATAGTTTTGCGGACAGAAATACTGGTGCTTTCCTGATCCTCTGCAATTAATACGCGTTCGAACATCATATATCTTTAGGTAGTTGTAAAGGAAATGTGAATACTCAATCCCCTATCTTTTTCTGTATCAAAAGTAATTGCCCCACCAATACTGCAGATACGGTTTCCCGTATTAGTCAGCCCATTTTTAAAATTTGGCTTCCCTTTGATCCCTACCCCATCATCCATATAATAAATATTTACCTGGTTCCCACTTCGCTCAAACCTAACGACCACATTATTTGCGCCGCTATGCTTTTTCATATTCACCATCAGTTCCTGCAGGATATACTCTATTTCATGTTTTGCTTTTGGACTCACCTGGTTCCACAATGCGTCATCATTGCCTACAAAAGAGATTCTCCTGTCGTTGGCACCAAATGAAGCCATTAAACTATTAATTTTTTCCTGGAAATTATGCTCAGCAACAGGGTGCTCTTCATAGGTAATGTCACGCGACTTCTCATAAAGCACTTCTATGTCATCCAAAATACTTTCTTTATCCACCTCTTCCCGATTTTCAATTTCAGACATCATCCTGTACAACCCGTTTGCAACAACATCATGTACCTTTTTATGAATTTTCAGTTGATTCTCGCGAATGGCAGCTTTAGACTCCAAAGCTAACTTTTGCTTTCTTTTCTTATACCAGAGCGCAAAAATAACAACGCTGGCTACAATCAGCACAAACGTCCCAGCCAGTAAAAATTTCTGTTTAGTAATTTGATACTTCTTTTCCACATTGTCCTTCTGCAAATTGAGGTTATCCGCTTTACTCTTCTCCGTTTCATACCGGATCACAGCAAACTGGTTCTTAGCAGCATTGCGGTCAGTTTCTAGACTATCTTGTAATTTTTTGTACGTTTCAAAATATTGTTTTGATTGCTGATGCGGGCTTAGTTTAATCAGTCTTTCCAGCGCATACAACTGATCGTCCGCGCTTTTTATCTGCTGTGCCAAAAGATACATCCTATGTGCATAAACAATTGCAGAATCTGGCTTTTTAGCCATATAAAAATCGGTAAGGTGAGCTAAACTTGCGTTCAGCCCAAATAGGTCATTTTCTTTCTGGCGAATGTGCAAAGCTTTTAAAAAATCGGGAACCGGATTATATAGAGGGTTTTGCAACCATTTCGTTTTTGAAATATTGGATAATATCCTCGAAAATGTGATCGGATCATCTTGTATACTTTTGGTTGCGATCAGCTTGTTAAAATATTGAAGTGCTTCATCGTACTTATGCTGGTCAGTTAAATTAGCAGCCAGATTATTTAGATAAATATTCCTGGAAGCTTCTTTATTCGAGAACTCAATTGCCTTGAGCAGAAACTCAGCAGACTCCTGATCATGTTTTAACCGACTGGCCATTTTTCCCAGATTGTTATAATTGGAAGACAAGATTTCCCTTTCAGCGTCAACCTTGGGATCCAGATACTTTATCGCGGAGAGCGAAATTTCCTGACTTCCAAAAAAATCACCCCGGTCACCGCTAATGATAGCCATATTGATCAACGATTTTGCAACTTTAACACTATCGTTGTCTTTTAAGGCTTTCTCTTTAGCTTTATTAAAGTATAGGAAACTACTATCTGGAAGATGATGATCAGAAAAATACCAGGCCCGATCATAATATGGATTTTCCTTAGAAACCTTCTCTGTAATCCGATCCTGATGACAAGAATATAAAAGAAATAAAAGAAGAGGCGTTGTATATCTTTTCAAGATTTTTATTATTTCCCTAAAGTAAAAAAAATACGGGCAAAAAATGCCCGTATTCTTTATTATTACCTGGGTGGGTTGTTGCCCATTTCACCGCCTGGACCATCAGGCGAATCTGGTATATCATTAGTGGTTACAACCTGATCGTTATTAGTTGATGGCGTAGTTGAATGCGAAGGACAAATAAATCCCATTAAAAGATAGAAAATAATACTATACATGATTCAAAAATTTTAGAATTGAAATACTTGGTAGGCCTCCGCGAATCCTATCGCGGAGGTTGCTACATTGGCATTCCAGAAGCGCTTCTGAAATTTTTGGGAAGAATTGAGATTCCATTGCGGGCAGCAATAACTGCTTCCCAAACCGGTCATTACCTACCGCAATTTCCTCTCGTTTAAAATCTGTCTGTACATGAGCCGCAATAGCTAATCGAAGCTCCAACCGATTTCGAAAACAAATGTATGGCGACCAAAAGCGCTGAGCACCATGCGGTTCCGATCATTCCGATAAATCCACCGGAATTCCGGGAAACCGTAAAAGATTCCGAAAATTCCGGTTACATTTACTTATCAATTCATAGGATAATGCTCGATGATTATAAAAAAGCGGTGATTTCAGATTACCATAAAAAGAAAGATAATGATCAACTTTCTTCGAATTTGTCACGTCCGACCTGCAAAAGGTTGAAAGAAGAATGTCTTGTCGCTTTACAATCAAGAACACTTAAAAAGGACGAGAAAATTATCAGAGATTTTTTCAATAATTGTAATGAGTCAAATGACTATTCTAGTTGCATAAGAAAATTTGAGCGTGATAAATTCAAGCCATTAGACAATTTTATTTCAGGTGAAACAGATGTCAGGGACGAGAGAAATGTGGAAATTTTAGCCTGGCTTATAGGTTTTAATCCAAGACCATATGATTATAGGATAGACTATTCATCTACTACGGGCCACGTTGATATAGAAAAAATTGAGGATGTAAAAGAAAAGCTGGAACAAGATAAACTCGAAAACGAAATAACTGAGGTTACAAGTCTAATTT
Source organism: Pedobacter sp. ok626 (assembly GCF_900100435.1). GTDB lineage: Bacteria > Bacteroidota > Bacteroidia > Sphingobacteriales > Sphingobacteriaceae > Pedobacter. Next base: position 88,854 of record NZ_FNEX01000008.1, read on the forward strand.
TTGGAAACACTTCCAAAAGAGTACCGTTAACCAAGTATGGAATTGACATCATCGTTTTGTTAATCACCATTATTGGAGGAGTAGGCTTATCTATGCGCAACGCTAATATTGAAAAAAATACCACTGCCTACATCTGTACCAGTAAGCTTGCAAAAAAATATCATCTGAGTAATAAATGTCATGGTTTAAACAACTGTAAAAGCGAAATTATTTCAACAACTATCGCTAGCGCAAAGGAGCGCGAAAAAACTTTATGTGAAATTGAACGGTAACCTAATGCTACTCCATCCTAAAAGGGATTTCAATCATTTAAACCAAACCTAAACGAGATCATGAAATATAAAAAATAATGGAAAAAATTATTAAAATAGGACTTTCAGTATTGTTACTACTTTGTTTATTAAAAATGCCGTATGGATACTATCAGTTTGTAAGGTTAGTGGCATTAATTGGATTTGCATACTTAGCTTATCAAGCAAATTTACAAGGGTTTAAATACGAAACAATCATTTTCACTATCCTGGCTATTTTATTCCAGCCCTTCTTTAAGATTGCATTAGGAAGAGAAATTTGGAATATCATAGATGTGGTCGTTGCTTTTGGACTTATTGTTTCATTATTCAGAAAATCTAAAGCTACCATTGATAAAGAAATCCTCTAAACAAACATTTCATGAACGAAACCATCTAAATGAGTTTATTATCAGTATTTTAAATTAACTATTGTTATTATGGATTTAAATTTTAAACTTTGAGATAACCAGATAAATAAAACGCTACTCAATCATGAAAATCTTTTCGAATCCTATATAAGGACTCCAGTAATAACGCTACCACTACCAACCATTTAAACCAAAACGTATGGACTTTAAAGATCAAATTGCTCAACTAGCAGCGCGTGTTGAAAAAATGACACCACAGATTCAAACAGAGGAAGCTACCAAAAATGCGCTCGTGATGCCTTTTATACAAATATTGGGCTATGATGTATTTAATCCTTTTGAAGTGAATCCTGAATTCGTTGCTGATATCGGAATTAAAAAAGGTGAAAAAGTGGACTATGCGATCATGAAAGATGGCGATCCTATTATCATAGTAGAATGCAAACATCATTTAGAAAAGCTTGACCCACACAACTCACAACTGTTTAGATATTTCCATGTTTGCTCTGCTAAATTCGGACTGTTAACCAATGGACTGATTTACCGTTTCTACACCGATCTGAATGATGTAAATAAAATGGACGAAAAGCCTTTCTTTGAATTCAATATCACTGAGATAAAGGATGCACAAATTGAAGAGCTTAAAAAGTTCCATAAGTCTTATTTTGATGTAGAGAACATATCAAACACCGCTTCAGATCTTAAATATACCAATGAAATAAAAGCACTGATCACTTCCGAACTAAGAAACCCCTCCTCTGTTTTCGTAAAACACTTTGCAAACCAGGTATACCATGGTAAACTAACAGAAAAGATATTGACGCAATTCACTGAATTGGTAAAACGCTCTTCAAACCAGGTCTTAAATGACGCTATTACAGATCGTTTAAAGACAGCTTTAGGTAAAGAAGAAGCGAACAGCAATCAAACGGAAGGTAAGGTGACTGCGGAGCCTGTAATGGCCGAGAGCAACATCGTAACTACCGATGAAGAGATTGAAGGCTTCTTTATTGTAAAATCAATTCTTCGTGAATCTATCGATCATAAAAGAATTACCTATAGGGATGCGCAATCATACTTCGCCATATTATTAGATGACAATAACCGTAAAACAATCTGTAGGCTATATTTAGGCAATAAGAAGTACCTGGTAATTCTTGATGAGAATAAGAAAGAGGTTAAGCACGAAATTACAGAGGTTGATGAAATATACAGCCATGCAGGTAAGTTCACTGAAGTAATAAATCGACTTATAAATTTAAATTAACGATGAAACATCAAAAAATAATAAATTTCACAATATTACTTATTGTAATAGCCTTCTTTAGTTCCTGCGCATCATCGGGATACACCAGTTCAGAATCGGGTTTTTTCTCCGGAATAATGCATGGTTTTGTTTTCTTTCCCTTTGCAATTTTAGCAAAGATTTTCGGAATGGATTATGACTTATACGCCAGCAATAACAGTGGATTATTTTATTGGATAGGGTTTATTATAGGTTTAGGTGGCTTAGGATCTGGTGGAAGATCAATATCTAGATAATGGAGAAAATTATTAAAATAGGTCTTTCGGTATTATTACTAGTTTGTTTATTAAAAATGCCATATGAATATTATCAAATTGTTAGCTTCACGGCATTAATTGTATTTGTATCTCTAGCTTATCAAGCAAATTTACAGGGATTTAAATATAAAACAATGATTTTCGCTATTCTAGCTATTTTATTCCAGCCTTTTTTAAGATAGCATTAGGAAGAGAAATTTAGAATATCATAGATGTGATCATTGCTTTCGGACTTATTGTTTCATTATTCAGAAAGTCAAAAGTGTAATTGATTAGAGCTCCTAACATAATGATTCCAAATTCGGTAAGACTAGAGTAGTCCATCTTTAAATATGCTGGTTTCCACATGTTAGGTATTACGACATGTTTTGAATAGATTGATAAAGAAACTTCAACTTAAATTAACGCAAAAAAATGAAAGTACTTACGAAAGTGCTCGATTTAAGCTTGGTTTTGAGTGCCAAAATAAACTTTATTTTACAAATAATAATGAGTATGCAGATACGCATTGCCCAAGGGAATAATGCTCCAGCAAATATTTGAGTCGGTTTTGCTCCATTTGGTTTATGGGGCATTCCCGGTTAGGAAAGTATGCCCCTTTGATACAAGACGATGCAGCAGTGCATACCCCTTAGTTGGCAGCATTTTTTTTAATAAAGCGTTTAAACTTCATCATGCAAGATCACTTATCGCTAAATACTTTCCAATATTCCATAGAAAACCAAAGGACTGCTGGTTTGCTGTATAAAAAAAGAGGGCATCTTTAGATGCCCTCTCCATTTACAGTAAGGTAAAAACTATTGAATTTTAGTACCATAAAATGGCCTGAATTCGTCATTAGATTTGTAAGTGTAATAAGTTGCTGGTGCGGTGTATGGATTGTTATAATGGAAGATTGCACGGTTTGCATTCAATTCAGCCTGATTCCAACCTGGAGTCCAGCCTGCAAATACCCCATCCATATTGATACAATACTGGTAACGCTCGTTATTATTTCCTAGGTATGCACGATGAATACCTACTTCCAAACGTTTAGCATCAAAATAGTTAATACCTTCTCCCCAAAACTCAACACCCTTCTGAAACACATATTCATCAAGAAAAGCGGCTTTAGTAGATGCGCTGCAGGTATAGGTGCTGTTACGTGTTTTTACAATACTTTCCAATGCAGTAGCTGCTGCAGCTACCCCCGAGGTATGCAGTGCGGCTTCTGCTTTCAGGAAATGCATCTCCTCTACACGCATGGCCGGATAATCTGTAGCACCACCAACTTCGAAAGTTCTGTAATCACCGCCGGCCGGCCGGAACTTAATGTTTACATAAAGCCATGGCCAGGATTGAAAGCCGTTTCCTTTATTGATGCGCGAACGTATCCAGGAAGGATTGCTGTTCAGCTTATATTGTTCCTTATCGGCATTAAAACCTGAGTAATCATTTTTCCAGTCTTCCTGTTGCGTGCTCTGATCATTATTACCATTTAACCATTTATTGTTAATTAGGGCACCTTTGGAATCTCTTTCAACCAGATAAGGCGCTCCTGCCTGTTGGTTGGTTGACTCATAAAAGAAGTTTGGAGCTAACCAGGACTTCTTACGAAAGTCTTTGTCGGAAAGTCGCTCATACCATTTACGATCTAATGAACGACCTACACGCCATCCATAAACTGAAAAATCTGCTTCTGTTCCGAAGATCATAGAAAAAACAAATGATCCTGTAGATGCTGCTTTGATATTACCTGCAGAAATAGAAGTGGCCAACATCCATGAATTCTGAGAATTGCGGTTATTAAAACCGTTTGAAGGATCTGTCCACTCTGACTCTGACAAGGGTGCCGCCCCGGAGCTGGAAATTGCTTTGTCTGCATATTCAGCAACTTTTTGCCAGTAAGCAGCCTCATCTTTATAGGTAGCCGAAGTGTTTACACGAGAAGCAAGATTGGTATATGCGCGTGCATACAGTCCATATACTACAGAAAGATTGGGTTGTACCTTATCTGTACGCACATAACCATTCAGATACAGTTCTGCCGCTTTCAGATCGCTTAAAATCAGGTTATACACCTCATCAACAGTTGCTCTGGGATTATTTGAGGCCTGTTCAGATGTTGTTTTTTCAGTAACAATGGGTACACCTAAGTTTACCAAATTATTTTCAGACGGTACATAATCGTATCTGGCATCCGTAGGTTTTTTGTATTCCATAATCTGCACCAATTCCATGTAATACAATGCACGGTAAGCATAGCTAATCCCCAGATAAGCTTTTTTCTCCTCATCCAGGTTATTGGCATCGATCAGTTTGATGACATCGTTTACGCTTTTGATATACGCATAATACACATAAGATGGGTATAGCCCACGGTTGGATCCCGTAGCGCTAACGGAGCCATTTGCATAGGCACCCATGGTGTTAAAGCCGTTTGCTCCAGAACATACCAGTTGCGTAGTTCCATGCTCCAGCATTCCGCGCATACTGCTATATGAAATCATTTCGATTCCACCATCGGTATTCTCATACCCCGCCATCGAGGTATAAATAGAATTGACCAATCCTTTTAAAGCTGTAGGAGAATTCTGGATTTGTTTATCCAGTACAAACTCTGTAGGTAATGTTTCTTTAATACAGCCACTCAGCCCCAGCAGAGCGGTAGCAATGAAAAGTATATGATTTTTTTTCATGATGTTTTCCTTAATTATATTTAGAATGTCAATGAAAGACCTCCTGAAAATGTACGCATTGGAGAATAAACTTCGGAATTGGTAAATCCTTGTAATGAATAGCGGGGATCAAATCCCTGACGGGCCGATATATAGAATGGATTTTCGACAGCCATATAAACCCGCAGTCTCTGAACATTAAATTTTCCAAGCAACTTAGCAGGCAGTGTATAACCCAGATTGATATTCTGAATATTTAAATAGCTCGCACTGGTAATAAAACGATCTGAACGTGCATTTTGCGAATTAATTTCAGAAAATAAAAGACGTGGTACAGCTGAGTTTTTATTCTCGGGACTCCATGCGTTCAACATGTCAACATGCCAGTTTGTAGCAGTCGTTCCACCGGTATGCATTAAAGTCTGATAGTTATAATCGTATGCTTTACCGCCAATCTGATAGTTCAGGTTCACAGAAAGGTCTATTCCGTGGAAATTAACCGTTGTACCAAAACCTCCGTAAAAATCAGGAAGTGCATCACCGATCAGGTAATCTGTTGCCTGACTTGGATCTTTCGTAGTGGTTTGCCCCGTTACCTCTCCATCCTTCACGGTATCCTTGTAAAACAGTGATTCACCAGTTTCCTGATCTAGCCCCGCAAATTTTGGTAAGTACCAGGTATAAAGCGGCAGCCCCTCTGCTACGAAATATTTATATTTAGATACAAAAGACTTATCCAGGTTCACGTAACCGATATTCCCTTCAACTTTTGTTTTCTTGATATCATCAGGCAAACTCAGCACTTTATTTTTTACATGGGAAATGTTAAAATTAACATCCCATTTAAGCGCTTTCTTATTGATCAGGTTTGCATTTAAAACCAGTTCAAAGCCTTTATTCTGCATATCGCCCAGGTTTACATAATAGCTGGTGTAACCAACAGACGGTGGCGTATTCAATGAAAACAACATATCACTGGTTTTGCGGTAAAAATACTCTGCACTACCGCTCAGTCGTCCATTAAACAAATTGAATTCTGTACCTAAGTTCCAATTGGTATTGGTTTCCCAGGTAATGTCATTAGATCCCTTTTGGCGCCATTGATACGCAACCTCGTTGTTGTTGTTCACCACTTTGTAAGAATCTGCAAACAGGTAATTACCAATATTGTCATTCCCCTGAGAACCTACAGATGCTTTGATTTTTAATGAATTAACCCATGGTGCTTTAAAGAAGTTTTCTTTTGAAATCAACCATGCCCCACCAACTGACCAGAAATTACCCCAACGGTTTTCTGTTGCAAAACGCGAAGAAGCATCGCGGCGATAGGAGACCGAAGCGAAATATTTGGTATCATAATCATACATTCCCCTAAAAAAATAACCTTCATTGTTATACTCATTGGCATAGGAATTAGGATTGCCATTCAAAGTCAATACCGTAGCAAGCTCAGTCGTGTTATCAATGCCGAAATTCTTCCCTGAAGCATCCAGGTATTCAAATCTATAATTGTAATATTCATGTCCTAACAAAGCACTCACATTATGTTTGCCAAAGCCTTTTGTATAATTCAGCAATTGCTGACTGTTGTAGGTAAAGGTCCTTGAAGCACTTTTTGATAAATAGCCGTTATCAGATGAGTTTGTATAATTATCAACAAAGGGGCTATTGACATAAGTAAACCTACGATCATAATCATAGGCATTCCCGTTAACCGTCAATTTCAAGTCTTTGGTTAAGTCAAAATCAGCATAACCACTCATGGTAAATGAATTACCTGTAGTTTTTGCGCTTCTATATTTATTCGAGAAAATGGAATTTCCGCCAATACCTCCGGCACGACTCAGATCATAGTTGTCTGCGAAGTCATACATCTGCTCGCCCCATTTATCGATCATGATGTTCTTATTTGCGTCACGATAGTAAACCGGATAAATAGGTGCAATCGACTTTATCGTACTCCAGATGGTTCCTGTTCCGATGGTCCCCTCCTCTGTCTGCATATAGTTGTATTTGCTATAATTCGCATTTCCGCCAACCTTTAGCCATTTTTTCGCCTGATAATCCAGTTTAAGACGTGCAGTTAGCCGGTCCTGACCAGATCCAAGCTGGATACCTTCCTGATCCAGATAGCCCAATGAGGTATAGTAATTTATTTTATCGGATGCTCCGGAGATGGAGGCGTTATACTCCTGGCGTAAGCCCGTTTGTAAGCCTTCTTTTTCCCAATCATCAGCTTGCAGCCAATATTGATTGTTGTTGTAGCTATAAAGCGTACCCATGGTTGCATTTGGATTCATTTTACCGCCACTCTGGATAAATTCCTGCCCTGCAGGAACAGTATAAACCATATAACCCGGTCCCACACCGCTAGATGCATTGCTGAGGTGCTGGTTGGCCAGCGTATGCGCAGCGCCTGGCGTCATAGCCCCGCCCCTGTCAGTTACGTAAAAATTAGCCAGCATCTTATAATATGTTTCATAGAACTGCTGAGCATTCATCACCTTATAGTTCTCCAATCCGTTAGAATTGGCCCCCAATTTGGCATCAACATTAATTTGTGCTTCACCACTTTTCCCTCTTTTGGTGGTGATCATGATTACACCATTTGCACCACGGGCACCATACAAAGCATTAGATGCTGCATCCTTTAATACGGTCATTGATTCAATGTCTGCTGAATTAATCAGGTTAAGATCACCTTCAAAGGGCATACCGTCTAAAACGATCAATGGTTCGGTATCCGACGAAATGGAGCCCAAACCCCTGATGGTAATAGAAGGTGAACTACCCGGTTGCGCAGAAGCACTGCTCAGCTGCACCCCGGCCACACGTCCTGCTAAAGCACCAAGCGGGTTCGTGCCCTGCGTTTTTTGCAGATCTTCCGATTTTAAAACACCAGCCGAGCCGGTAAAAGCTTCTTTAGTCGTTTTACCGAAAGCTACAACCAAAACTTCATCCAGGCCCGCTGTTAAAGGTTCCAGGCGGATAACGCCCATATTGCGGGCTGCTTTTACCTCCATCATTTTATAGCCCACGTATGAGATTTGTAGTATAGCGTTTTCATCTACTCCTGCCAGACTAAATACCCCGTTTTTATCGGTCATCACATATCTATCTGTACCTTTTACACGAACGCTTGCACCCGGTAGTGGCTGTCCGCTCTCATCTTCCACTGTTCCCCGAACATCAAATTTTAAAAAGGAGCTGATAATATTTTCTATCAGGGAGTTTCTCTTTTCGTTGATGATCACTGTTTTAGTATCCAGGATATACGTTAAGGGTTGATTTTTAAAGATCTGTTTGAGCACCTCTTCAATTGCCATATTGTTCGCATCTATGGTCACAGATTTTGCCTTCGCCAGCTGGTCGTCGGTATACACAAAATCGTACCCACTCTGGATCCTCAGTTCCCGAATGACCGTTTTTAATGAAACATTTGATCTGGTCAGATTTATCTTTTGTGCAAATCCGACAGCACTAACCTGCATACAGGTTGCTATCAAAATTACGGTGGTTAATCGCATAATCAGCAGTATTTTCGAGACGTGCCTATTGGGCACGATAAGTTTATTCGTATATTTTTTATACATTTACTTGTTTGGTTTAGGGCAAGAAACCTTATGTTTTGCAGACGGTTAGGTTTTTGCATGTTAGTTGTTTAGTTCAATTTCATAAGCCAAATATTTCCGGCTCCGGATGTGTCACAGGCTGCGATCTGTGATACACGGGGTTTGGATAATTATGGATAATTATTTTGTCACGTAAATCCTCCTTTCCTCGATTCTAAAGTTGACTTTTTTAGTGGATGCCAATATCTGCAACACTTTTGAAACGTTATCAAAGCGCGACACTGAGCCTCCAAATTTATTTTCAGGAATTTCCCCTTCGTAAATTACTTCTACATTATACCAGCGCTCTATCATTCGCATTACCTCCTGTATAGATGCACTCTCGAACATAAACTTATTATTTTTCCATGCGATAGAAAACCGGCTGTCAACCGCTTCAACACTTAGTTTTCCGCTTGTAATTACGCCTTGTTCCCCCGGATTCAGGATTGCATTAACACCACTTTTTGTGGAGATCTTCACACTTCCTTCCAACAATGTTGTATTTGAGGAGCGTTCATTTAAATAGCTATTGATATTGAAATGTGTACCCAGCACCTCTACCGACTGGTTGTTGGTTTCTACTATAAACGGAGCAGATTTATCTTTTGCGACTTCAAAATAGGCTTCTCCGTCCAAATAAACTTTTCGCTTGCCTGCTTGTTTCAGGTTTGCTGAGTAGGTCAAACTTGAAGCTGCATTTAACCAAATTTGCGAACCATCGGGCAACCGAACCTGATAAGTCTCGCCACGAGAGGTAGCCAATGTATTCATTTGATTTGCTGAATGCTGATTATCTTTGACCTCATAGATCAGCTCTCCCGCCTTAGTTTTAGAAATCTTCAGCCCTGCATCTTCAGCAAGCTTACCATTTTCAGCATTATCCAACTTAATTTGTCTTCCATCTGCCAAAGTGAGCGTCGCACCAATTTTTCCGGCATGGATATCTGTTTTAAATGCAACCGCCGGTTGAAGTTTTTTAGTAGAAATAAACCAAAACACTACAGCAGTCGCAAAAAGCAAAATTGCTGCAGCACCCGAAATTCTTAACCACAATTTTCTATGCATCTTCCTCAACTGTGGCGCTTTAACAATTCTATTCAGCAATTCATCTGAACGCACTGGCTCCAGATCATCCAGCAGATCGACAGGGATCTTTTTCCATGAATCCTCTATCAGCAAAAGTATTTGTTCCTCAGAATCAGGATCGTTGACGAATTGCTGCCATTCGACACTTTCCCCGACATTTAATTTGCCAGCAATGTATCGGTCGTGCAGATAATTTATTCGATTTTGATTCATTCCCTATATATTTATTTAGCCTTCTGTTATCAAAATAACAGCCCTCTAATAATAGAGACACTTGAAATGTGTAAAGCGGGCAATGAAAAACTAAATTATTTTGAATAAAATAAATAAAATGGTCAAATCTGTATGCATGCTGACATGTGCGCGCAAAGATTTGAGTGCTAATTTGAGGTGAGAGCGCACGGTTTCGGGTGATATATTTAGCTTTTCTCCCACTTTTTCATATTTAAGATCCTGCATGCGGCAAAGTTGATAAACAAGTTTTTGTTTAGGGGGCAGCATGGCAATACCCTCATTTACAATTTTTCTGGTATCATTTAATAAAATCTGATCTTCTGTATCAGAATCAGCGTATTCAAATCCTTCATGCAAGGGTTCAATATGTAAATTCTCCAAATTCTGTCGGCGCATCATATTCAAACATTTGTGCTTGGTAAGCTGAAGCAGATAGGCTTCGAGATTCCTTATATTTGTTAGATTGTCCTCTAAACGCCATAGCTTCAGGAAAATTTCCTGTACCGCATCTTCAGCTTGCATCTCAGCATGAAGATACTGAAGTGCAATTGTATATACTCGTTTTCTATAGGTGTTATAAATAATGGCGAAGGCATGCGTATCCCCACTTGCAACTTTGGCAAGTAATTCATTTTCATTTTCGGGCAACTTATGCGACATTAATTATGATCAGAAAGTAACATCAATATTACATATTTAAATCAGCATTTCTAAAATTTCAAATCTTTTAAAAGTGATTTTTTTAAGCGCATTACAAGAGACTATCCAGATAAAATTAGGATGCAATATAAATCCAGGCTTCCCGCCCGGATTCGAACTGTAGTTTGACTCTTTGATAAGCATCAGTCTCATACCCATCTGCCGCCAGCAGTTCTTCATGTGTAATTTCGAAAATAACGCCATCAATATGATCAGTTGCTATTTCAGATGGTATTGCCAAAAGATGAATCTCCTGTTCGCTTTTAGCAAGTACATCTTGGTCCACGATTACGATTGTCGAAAGCTTGTAGCCAATGAGGGTATCTTTGGAGCCTTTCAATAATCTACCAAAGGTCTCCAGTTGGACTTTATCTTTTTGTAACGTACCGTAAGAGAAAAGATATTCGTTCATTTAATCCCTCCACAAATAAGGAAAAAGTAATAAGGACACAGCCATAACGAGGACATTGATCACCAGGAGTATGCCTACTTCATCCCAGCTTACACTTCGATCTAGCCCGTCAATTGCATTTTTTGTGAGCTTTATCAGCACAATCAATACCGGAATAATAATTGGAAAACTAAGAATCGCCATCAGCATCCCGCCGTTTCCAGCCTTAGAGGCAATCGCAGATACCATAGTAAAAATGGTGGAGAAACTTAAACTGCCTAAAATGGTAGCCAGGATATACATCGGCAGATCTTCGGGAGTACGGTCAAATACAAGCATATAAAAACCCAGCGCAATGAGGGTAAGCAATGTCATCAGCAAAACATTATAGATCGTTTTACTAATAATCAAGGCTATTGGACTAGCGATCGTATAAATATAAAGCTGTCGACCTTTACTTTCCTGTAAAAAGCTTTTAGAAACTGCATTTATAGATGCAAAAAGCATAATGATCCAGAACAGCGCATTCCAGGTAATTTTATCAACACTTACGAAGGATAAAAAACATACAAATACGGTAGAAACCACATACAAAAGCACACCGTTTAGGGTATACTTTGAGCGCCACTCCAGTAGCAATTCTTTTTTAATTAAGTGTTTTACCTGGCTTGCTAAATTCATTCAGCCGCAAAGATACTATTTAGCTTTATATCCAACTAACTCCGGTGTCAAAATCCTCGCAACAACAGGAGCTGCAGAAACCTGATCAGCACCAACTTGTAGCGGCTGTTTCCGAGCCTGTCCATCCATATCAACAGTAATTAAGGGATAATCACCTGAAACATTTAAAGCAGGGTTAGCTCCTTGCAGATGGAATGTTCCCGTTGCATTGCGTACCAATTTAGGATCCAAAATCTTATAAGCGCCTTCAGGAATACTTCCCGGGCCTTTAACCTTATAAATAACATTGCCTTCCCATTTAGCATTGGCAAATGGACCATTTATGGAAACAGCATCTCCACCGCCCTGAATTAAATTATAAGCAATGGTAACATCCGTTGCACCCAGACCAACTGGTGTTCTAGGATTTAAAGTGATGTTATTTTTATTATTTACCAGCGTGTTAAAGGCAATTAAAATCCTATCCGGACGATCGTGAGAAGTAAGTGGAGCACCATCAGCCACTTCGGCACCACCATTACCAATGTTAATGGCGACATCACAATCCTCGAAATAATTGCTGTAAATGATATGATCATCTCCAAAAACCCTTAGTCCAGGTGTTTTAGTGAAATAGTTGCCATACACTTTATCAAAATTACCATGTCTCAAAGTCATTTGCGCCTTGCAATCACGAACCGTATTGTACCTAATTGTTACTGCACAGGATTTAACAGACAGCAGTTCATTTTCCCCTTCACAGTTCTCAAACAAGTTATACTCAAAAATACTATTGCTCGAAGAAAGGCTAAAACCACTTAAACCGAACTGTACAGCCTCTGCACCATTTCCAGTTTGCTTAGAAAAATTATGGAAATAATTATGATGAATCCACAAGCGCTCGGCAATCTGTTTACCTACACCCCTAACCCCAATAAACTTTCCTAAAGCATTTTTATTCTGAAAAGTATTGTAATCAACCTGATGATCATTTCCAATGATTGATAGATAATTACCCTCACCTACCGTTTCAAAAATATTCCTCGTCCATTGACAAAAACTGCTTCCAGCTGCTATCTCATTTTTATTAGACGCATTTGTAAACTTAAACCCACGTATAATCACATAAGTTGCTGGTTTTTGAATACTCAATCCACCTGTTCCATTTATTTCTGCCCCGCCAATTGTTTCAGCAGCAATCGTAATTGGCTTAGCGGCTGTCCCTTTACTTTTCACAACAATGTTATCTGTAGCAGTATAAACTCCGTTGTTCAATAAGATTACATCTCCAGCGGCAGCATTATCAATTGCTTTTTGTAATTCAGCTAACGAAGCAACAGTAATCGTCTTCGCAAAGCTGGCCGCAGGATTGCTTAACATTAAAATTAGCAGAAAGGTACAAGCGCCAAAAAGCTGCTTTTTCAATTGTTTTGTAATGGTTGGTCTCATAATTTGATTATTCGAATATTTGATCAAGTTAGCTTTTCTTAGTTTATATATAGTCAGCTAAATATTCATATTATTGTATCATAATGGCAAATCAATATTGTACAATCGTAGATAGCCCAATAGGCCAACTCAGCATTTTTGCAGATGATGATTTTATAAACAAGATCACTTTTAAAAAGATGGATCCTTCAGGTTTGACGGAAAACAAAGTGACTAAGCTTGCCGGTTTACAATTAGCCGAATATTTCGAGGGGAAGCGTCAGTCCTTCAACCTACCTATTAACCAAAGTGGAACAGATTTTCAACAATCGGTATGGAAGGAGCTGACTACAATAAAATATGGAACAACGATTTCCTATCTGCAATTCTCTATCCAATTAAACAATGTGCTTGCCATAAGGGCTATAGCAGCCGCAAATGGAAAAAATGATTTGGCAATTATCATCCCTTGCCACCGTGTAATTGGCAGTAACGGCAAACTTGTTGGCTATGCCGGGGAGTTATGGCGGAAAAAATGGCTACTGGATCATGAACGTGAGGTCAGTCAACAAGGCCAAATGACTTTAAGATTTTAATAGCTAATTTGTAGACAAATGAACGAATATCTCGACATTATACTAAGAAGTCTGGCAGTATATGTTTTTATGCTTGTGGCGATTCGCTTAACTGGCAAAAAAGAACTTTCCCAGTTAAACACTACCGATGTAGTTTTAATCCTGCTCATCAGTAATGCGGTGCAAAATGCAATGGTAGGCAGCAACACCAGTCTTTTAGGTGGACTGGTTGCTGCTGCAGTATTATTTACCTTAAATTATCTGCTAAAAAAGCTGATGTTTAAGAACGAAAGATTCAGAAACCTGATCACCGAAAAGCCTGAAATTCTAATTCATAATGGCAATCTCGATTTTGCAAAACTGAGCAAGCTTGGGATCACCAATGAAGAACTTCGGGAAGCCATCAGAGAACATGGTATAGAAAAATATAAGGATGTAAAGCTAGCCATTATGGAAGCCGACGGAAACATCAGCATCATTAGTGGCAACGAGAACTTAAAACAAACTCAATATAAACGGAAAAGAAGACATAAATCGCTTAGCGATTTAAATTAACTTTGTCCAAACTAATCTGTTCCGAACCAACTAGTTTTGTTTTTCTAACCGTAATCATAACCGTAGCTCCAGCCAATATTACAAACCAGCCCCATTTAAATTTCACTAAACCCGCGGCAAAACTAACCAGCTTTTTGAAATGAAGGAAGCCAAATGCGTCCATTGTTTTAAATTGAATACCGGCAAGAGAAAGTACCACCAAAGCAATAACTGCCCAGCCTGCAAATCTCACTATACCTGCTTTTTCTTTAAATGCACCGATCAAGCCAATTACAACCAAAACATAAAATGTTATGGCCAAAGTTTGGTCTACCTGAAAATAATTCCAGTTTCCTAGAATAGGCACGCGTACCAGTGGACACATGCCACCAATGGCCATAATTATGGCACCTATAATCCCCTGAATTTTTATCATTACCCTTTTGTATTGATTCCCATTTTATCGGCAAAATGCGCACAATAGTCACGCAAATCTTCTACGATTAAATTCTCACCAGTAGCTTTTAAGAAGCTATCGCCCATAGTTTGCAACGTCTCATAAAAAAAACGTTTCATCTCATCAACAGGCATATCTTTAGTCCACAAATCAATACGCATTGAGTTTTTATAGTTGTGATCCCAAAGTGCAAGCATCATAGATTTTACGGGTACTTGTTCTTTAGTCTCGGCATCTGTAGATTCCCAAAGGATATTATCCGGCACATTATTGTCATCCAGTTGAACTGTGATTTTGATCTCTGCTTGTTTCATTATACTATACTAACTTTTATTATAAATATTAAAATGACGATGAAGACGATTAACACGCCTTCGATTACCCATAGCTTTTTAAGGCTGGGAATAAATTTCCTGAAGATCTGATCAGATACAAAAGCAATAATAGCAGTTAAAAAGCAAAACCCCGAAAGTAGCCAGGTAACATCCACATGTTGAGGCCCCTTATCTTGTTTACTCAGTAGCACCATTACAGCAATTACCAGACATAAAGCCGAAACAATATTAAGCGGGGTAAGTTTTACTTTCAATCTTTTTTACTTCTTACTTTTAAACTTCTTTTTCTTCCAATTTGGCTGCTTATTGGTCTTATTCCTTGCCGCATTGGCTATCGCCGCTGCATGTTTTTTCTCATGGAAAGCACCTTTAAAGTCAGGATCATCCCTTCTTTTCTGGTCATCAATAGCACGCGCAATCGCCTGTTTCTCTTCATACGGAGTTTCCTCCACAAAAACTTCGGCAGGCAAAGGTACAACAGGAATCTCTTGTCTGATCAATTTCTGTATTTTCTCAATGTAATATTTCTCCGCCGGAGTACAGAAAGTCAAGGCATCACCTTTGGCATAGGCTCTGCCCGTTCTGCCAATCCGATGTACATAATCTTCAATAATGATGGGCACATCAAAATTGATCACATGACTAACTTCACTTACATCAATACCTCTCGAAGCCACATCCGTGGCTACCAATACCCTTATATTACCTTCTTTAAAAGCATTAATGGAGTTGATCCTGGTATTTTGCCCCTTGTTAGCATGAATAACTCTTACGACCTCTTCACCAAAGCGACGGGTAATAAAACTAAATATGTTATCAGCAACAGTTTTGGTTTTACAGAAAATGATCAGTCGTTTAAACTCCTCGTCATTTTTCAATAAGTGTTGCAGTAAATTGATTTTTGTTTTAAAATTGGGTACTTCAAACAATACCTGTGTAACCGTAGCCGCAGGTGTAGCCTGTGCACCAACCTCAATAATGGTAGGATTTTTTAAGAAATCACCAGCTATTTTCTGTACCAGATCACTCATTGTTGCAGAGAACAATAAGTTCTGTCTACGACGTGGAACGATTTCCAAAATTCTATGTATAGAGCCAATAAAGCCCATATCCATCATTTTATCCGCTTCATCCAATACTAAGAATTTTAAGTATTGTGTGTTGATGTGGCCAGCTAAATAAATATCAAGGAACCTACCTGGGGTAGCGATGATAATATCTACTCCAGCTTTGATTTGTTCAATTTGAGTTTTAGGTCCGATACCGCCAAATACCACAACAGAACGTAAATCTGTATAGGTAGAAAACATTTTTGCGTGTTCTGCGATTTGCATAGCCAGTTCCCTGGTTGGTGCCAAAATCAATGCACGTGCTGAATCGCCTTGGGCATACTTCAACTGCATTAAAATAGGTAACAGATAAGCCGCTGTTTTTCCGGTTCCTGTTTCAGCAATTCCAAAAATATCCTGTCCGGATAACACTGGTGCAATTGCTTTTTCCTGTATTGGGGTAGCAGTAGTAAACCCTGCATCCGCTACAGCGTTTAGTATTTGCCTGTTGAGGTTAAAATCCTCGAATTTCTTGGCCATTTTGCAAAAATAGACAAAATTTATTTACTAGTCTTTTCTAAATGTAGCGGCAGGACGCTCTGTTGAGTTCATCCCTATTATATTCTGAACAATCAATTTCATTCCTTTTATCCTATTATAGATTAAATTGCCTAACTTTTTCTAATTTTGGCAATATGAACACCATTCTGATAAAAGCAGCTTCAATTGTAAATGAAGGGCAAATTATTGTTGCCGACCTACTCATCAAAAACGGACTTATAGAAAAGATCGCCCCAAACATCGATGTTCCTGCCGATCAGGAGATCAATGCAGAAGGCCTACACCTTTTCCCTGGAATGATTGATGATCAGGTGCATTTCAGAGAACCGGGTTTAACACACAAGGCTGATATCTTTTCGGAAAGCATGGCTGCAGTAGCCGGAGGTATCACCTCTTTTATGGAGATGCCCAACACTGTACCCAATACGCTAACCCAAGAATTGCTGGCCGACAAGTACGCTATTGCATCAGAAATGTCGCTGGCCAACTACTCCTTTTTTATGGGAGCTTCCAACAACAACCTGGAAGACGTACTAAAAACAGATCCTAAAAACGTCTGCGGCATCAAGGTATTTATGGGTTCATCTACTGGAAATATGCTGGTTGACAATGAAAAAGTATTAGAGAATATCTTTAAAGAAGCGCCAATGTTGGTGGCTACACATTGTGAAGACGAGCAGACCATACAACGTAACCTTGCGGAATACAAAGAAAAATACGGTGAGAACATTACAATCGATATGCACCCGCTCATCCGTAGTGCAGAGGCTTGTTACAAATCATCGTCAATGGCAGTAGAATTGGCGAAAAGATACCAGACACGTCTGCATATTTTACATATTTCTACGGCAAAAGAAGTAAGCTTATTTGACAATAAAACACCGCTTGCAGAAAAAAGAATAACGGCTGAAGCTTGTGTACATCACCTGTGGTTTGACGATCAGGATTATGCAACCAAAGGCAATTGGATAAAATGGAACCCTGCTGTTAAAACTGCCGCAGATAAAGCGGGCATCTTAAAAGGTTTACTGGATGGTTATATCGACATTATCGCTACCGACCATGCCCCGCATACGATTGCAGAAAAGGAGCAACCTTATTTACAGGCTCCATCAGGTGGGCCACTGGTACAACATGCCTTGCCTGCACTTTTCGAAATGTACCATCAGCATAAAATATCTTTAACGCAAATAGCTGAAAAAACCGCGCACAATGTAGCGATATGCTTTGATATCGATAAAAGAGGTTTTATTAGAGAAGGCTACTGGGCCGATTTAGTATTGGTAAACCTAAACGATCCTTTTAAAGTAACCAGAGCAAATGTGCTGTACAAATGTGGTTGGTCGCCATTTGAAGGGCAAACTTTCCAGGCCGAAGTTACCCACACTTTTGTGTCAGGAAACCTCGCTTATCAGAAAGGCAGATTCACTACCCAGGAAACGGGAAAACGTCTGAGCTTTAATCGCTGATGAACACTACCTACCCGCCAAAATTGAAGCAATTCATCTTGCTGTTTATCTTTTCGGCGGTGGTATATACTTTTGGTTTCAAAGAACAATGGGTAGAACATTTGTATGCTCGCGGGACTTACCAAGTCATATCGGTTGTACAACGCTACATTAGTAGTTTTCTTCCTTTTGCACTGGGCGATTTTCTTTATCTGTTTCTGATTCTTTATGTCATCAGATGCCTATACCTATTTTATAAAAAACTAATACAAAAGAGAGTAAAGCGAAGCGACTTGCTCAACATTACATTGCCGGTCCTTAGCTTCTTCTTGATCCTGTACCTTGCCTTCAAAATATTATGGGGGCTTAATTACTCGCGTTTACCAATTGCCAAACAACTCGCCATCAGCGATGAAAAATATACTACCCCACAATTGGTTTCTCTGGGCGAGTATTTCATTGAACGATTAAATAGCCTTCAACACGTAAAAAAGCAAAGTTATACCATACCTCAATTACAAGAAAAAGCCAAGCTGGCTTACGATGGTATGCGACAGAAAAACGCCTTATTTACTTACAGATCGCCAGCAGTAAAACCCGTTTTAAACAGTTGGGTAATTACTAAGATCGGCATTGAGGGGTATTACAGTCCGCTCTCCGGCGAAGCCAATGTAAACATGCGTTTACCGCTTACTTCTCTCCCATTTGTAACCTGCCATGAGATCGCTCATCAGTTGGGTGTGGCAAGAGAGGATGAGGCCAACCTAATTGGTTATCTGGTAGCTTCCAATAGTAGTGATCCTTATTTCCAATATTCAGCAGTATATGAAGTATTTAAAAATATCCTGTTCGAAATCAGAATGAAATCAACAGATGATTACGAACGTCTTTATAAAACCTTAAACGCAGTAACTATAAGAGATTTAAAAGCCGACAGAGATTTCTGGCAAAAGTACAACAGTGATATGTTTGCTTATATGGATGTGGCTTTCGACAGGTTTTTAAAGCTTAATAGTCAGCCCAAAGGCACCGATAGTTATCAGGATATTGTATTGTGGCTGTATAATATCCACAAAAAAGAACTCAATAAATAATACAATTAGGCTACAGTGATTTGATTTCCTCTAAAGAGAGACCAGTGATTTTAACGATAGCATTAAAATCAACACCTTCATTCTTGCAATTGCGGGCTACAGCCTTTTTCTCTTCCTTTTTTTCCTCTAAAGCTTTAGCACGTTCTAACTGGCGGCCTTTTTCAATCCCTTCCTTCAATCGCCTTTCCAGTAATATCTCCTTGACTCCCATAGGTGCAGTCTTTCCAGTTAATTTTCGAACTTCTTCTTCAAATTTAATCATCATTTCCGGGTTTTCAAAATTCACATAATAAGCAAGAAAAGCCATTATCTTTTCATGTTTCACTTTAGTCAGCTTTCTTTTAATTAATTCACGTGTTAGGTCCATCTTTATGTTCTTCAGACCTTCATCGTTAATTTTCTTATTTTTCAATGCCATTAAAACAGTAAGCGCTACTACAGCAAATGGATTAGGATTTGCCCGTAGTTTTTCTTCATCCTGGTCTAAAAGCTTATAGGTGTTAAATTCATAATTTAGCTTGGTCCCCAAATACTCCTCATTGTATACTTTGGGATGATAACTTTTCACATCATCAATTAAAATAGCGAACGCCGTAATGGAGACATTATGCTTATCCTTGGCTCTATAAAAATAGCGGAACATCCTTGAGCTTAGCTCTTCGTGACCTTTACTACCCTGTATTTCGACATGTATCAATATGAATTTAGAGCCTCCATCTTTCAAATAAACTTTTACCAGTTTATCCACAAATCTTACTCCAGCAGATCCCTCTTCTGGTGGAAATAGTCTGTTAAACTCCTTGTCAAGAAAAACGAATTTCTTTTTAAAATCAAACAGGTCATCTGCATCAGGAAAGAAAAACCTCAGAAAATCTTCAAAAACATCTGCTAAAATCCCCTTCCAAAGTTCATCATCTCTTCTGGCAGGCTTTCGCATAGCTTTTTGTTTTGGTTTTGGCTGCACAATCACGCTTGTCTCTTCCCGCATCTATTGTTAATTAACTTCTTAGCAAAAATACTATGATCATCATACACAAACATCACTTAAACAAAACTCAGCGTAATACGCAGTTTCAACTAACGCTTGCAAAATAAAAGACGTTTTCCCTGCCCACAAATACCATGACACAAAATATAATACCGACCTCATTTAAAAGCGCAGGCTCTTATCGGAACAGCTTTAAATTATGTAGAACAGCAAAACATTACAACCTTAAAACAAAATAAACCCGAAACATTCCTAAATTTGCCAGACTATGGCAAAGATATCCATTAACCTGGCGACAGGTTCACTGCAAAAAGAAGAGATCATCGTTGGAATTGACTTAGGCACAACCAATAGTTTAGTCGCCTTCATCAATCCTGATAAAAACCCACAAGTAATTAATGATACTGGAAAAGGTCTGTTAGTACCTTCAATAGTACATTTCAACAAAACGGGCGATACACTTGTAGGTAATGAAGCCAAAGAATTTCTGACAACAGATCCAGAGAACACGATCTTTTCTGTAAAACGACTACTAGGCCGTTCATATAAAGATGTAGCCGGTCATCAGGATACATTTTCTTACAAAATCATCGATGATGAAAACGATTCGCTGGTAAAAATCAAAGCCGCAGATAAATTCTATACCCCAATTGAATTATCGGCCGAGATTTTAAAGGAACTAAAAGCCCGTGCTGAACATGCTTTAAAAACACCAGTAAATCGTGCGGTAATTACAGTTCCTGCGTATTTCAATGACAGTCAGCGTCAAGCTACTCGTGATGCGGGTCGCTTAGCCGGTTTAGACGTATTAAGAATAGTTAACGAACCTACTGCCGCTAGTTTAGCTTATGGCATAGGCCTCGATCCTACCCAGCAAAAAACCATTGCCGTATACGATTTAGGTGGTGGAACATTTGATGTATCCATCCTATCCATTCAAAATGGCATATTCGAAGTTCTGGCCACCAATGGAAACACCTTTTTAGGTGGCGATGATTTTGACCGCGCCATTGTACATTACTGGATAGAAAAAAATAAAATAGACACCGCTCAACTGGCGGAAAACCCTGCTTTAATGCAAACTTTAAGGCTAAAAGCCGAGGCTGCAAAGAAAGCATTAAGTACCCAAAACCTGTTCAATGAACAAATGGGTGACATCTGGTGTACTATTGATAAACAAACATTCGAGCAACTAATTGCGCCTAAAGTTGCGGAAACCATCAACTCTTGCAAACAAGCATTGAGTGATGCAAAATTAACGATAGCAGAAATTGACGAAGTGGTATTGGTTGGTGGATCTACCCGCACACCATACGTTAAAAAACAAGTAGAAGATTTCTTCGGCCGTCAGCCTCATGATCAAATTAACCCGGATGAGGTAGTGGCCCTTGGTGCCGCTATACAAGCTGATATCCTTGCTGGAAACCGTTCAGACATCCTATTATTAGATGTAACCCCGCTTTCATTGGGCATCGAAACGATGGGTGGGTTAATGGATGTTATCATTCCAAGAAATGCTAAAGTTCCAACCAAAGCTGGTCGCCAGTACACCACTTCTATCGATGGACAAGTAAATATGAAGATCTCTGTTTTTCAGGGAGAGCGCGACTTGGTACAAGAAAACAGGAAACTAGCAGAGTTTGATCTAAAAGGAATCCCTGCTATGCCTGCAGGCTTGCCTAAGGTCGACATCAACTTTATCCTAAATGCAGACGGCATACTTACCGTTCAAGCCATTGAATTACGCTCTGGTGTAAAACAAGAGATAGACATCAAACCAAGTTACGGCTTGACCGATGATACCGTTGAAAAAATGTTGGTTGACAGCATTACCCATGCTAAAAGTGATGTTGAACAGCGTATGCTAATTGAAGCCCGCAGTGAAGGCGAGCAGCTCGTTTATACAGCAGAACGTTTTATTGAAAAACATGCCGTATACCTTACGGAAACCGAGATTACAGAAACAAAAACATATATCGAAGCCTTAAGAACCGCCTTAACCAAACCGGAGAAAGACGAAATCCTTAAAAAGGCTGACGAATTAAATGAATTTACCCGCCCTTTTGCTGAAAGAGTAATGGATGTAGCTGTTTCTTCGGCTATGAAGGGAAAAAGTATCGAATAAATAACCAGGCAATAGGCTTGTTGATATAGGTTTACAGTAATGAAACGAACATTTCTTACTGTAAGCCTTTTTTTTGTTGTTATCCTATGCAGCTCATGGGGCTTCTACGCACATATGCAAATCAATCGATTGGCAGTTTTTACGCTTCCTGCTAACATCAATCGATTTTATAAGCATAACATCAAATACATTACAGATCACGCTGTAGATCCTGATAAAAGAAGGTATGCTGACACTGCCGAAGCAGCAAGACATTATCTAGATGTAGAATTGTATGAAGACCATATAGACAGCATTCCATACAAATGGGAAGATGCCGCAAAAAAATACGGATTGGTTAAATTAAACCAAAATGGTATTCTCCCCTGGCAAATCCAAAAAACTTATTTCCAACTCGTAAATGCTTTTAAAGAGAGCAATGAGCGAAAAATACTGATCTATTCGGCCTACATCGGACATTATATTGCCGATGCCCATGTCCCCCTTCATACAACACAGAACCACAACGGACAACTAACCAACCAAGTAGGGATCCATGCATTTTGGGAAAGCCGGTTACCTGAGTTATTTGCGAAACGGTACAACTATGTGGTAGGTACTGCGAAGTACATAGAAAGCCCTTTAAAGGAAGCCTGGAAAATTGTAAAAAACACGCATACCATGGTAGACACGGTACTCACTTTCGAAGCGAAGTTAAGTGCTCGATTTCCCGCACATAGAAAATACAGTTTTTCGGAAAGGAAGGATCAGGTAACTAAACAGTATTCTTTAGCCTATTCAAAGGCATATCATGATGGAATGGAAAATATGGTAGAGCGACAAATGCGCTCTGCCATATTATATATAGGATCTTTCTGGTATTCTGCCTGGATTGATGCCGGGCAGCCAGCTTTAAATTTCTAAAACGAAAGCAAGCCTTAGCTCAGCTTTTGTTCTTCTTCTGTAAGGGCCTCATCAACCACTTCAATTACATTCTTCTTCTGAAATTTCGATTTTAAAGCCGCAAATACCGCAGGGAAGAAAGTAACAACCGCAATCACAATGATGACAAGATCAAAGTTCCTTTTAACGACAGGAATTTGTCCCAAGAGATATCCGGCTAGCAGCAAACTGCCGATCCATGCGACTCCACCAATGACATTAAATATGGTGAATCTCCCAAAAGGCATTTTTGCCACACCAGCTACAAAGGGAGCAATAGTCCTAAAAATAGGCAAGAATCTACTAAATATGATTGCTTTACCACCATGCTTTTCAAAAAACTCATGCGACTGGTTATAATATTCGAGTTTAAGTATCTTGTTTCCGGGCTTAAATACCTTTACTCCGAAGAAGCTACCCAATTTATAATTTAACGAATTTCCTGCAATTGCGGCTACCATTAACAATAGCATCATTACCAAAATACTTAAACCAGTGTTACCACCAGCAATCAAGGCTCCCATTGCAAAAAGCAATGAATCCCCAGGTAAGAATGGTGTAACGACAAAACCAGTTTCAGCAAAAATGATGAGAAAAAGGATAGCGTAAGTCCAGGTACTGTAATCTCTGATGATCTCTTCCAGGTGCTTATCGATGTGCAGGAGGAAGTCTATTAAAAAGCTGAAAAATTCCAAATCTTGTAAATTAAGTCCAAAAATAAAAATATCATGGCAATAACCATGATATTTTTAAGAATAGAAATGTCATAATTGAACTAAACTATAATTGCTCAAAGATATGTCCTAACAAATCTTTATTAGCCGGATTAGTATTTCCATCAATCCATATGGTATAAGTTTTACCGGCAACGAGCGCACCATCATAAGCAGCAGAAGTATTCCAACCACTTGCAGAAAAAGTAAACTTGGTACCTGCATCAACCGAGAAAAAAGTCGAAACCCCAAAATAGGCTAGTGAAGGAATCAATTGAGTAGCTAGCGTAGCATTAGTAATTGACATATTACCATTTAAAGTGCTGTTAAAATTAATAAACCTCACATTTGCCTTACCAGCAGGAGGTGTACTAGCCGCATCGGGTAAAAATGCGAAAGTAAGATTGCCATCCGTATTTTTGTAATAAAAAATCGAAAGTTTATCTGCGATAGAAATTTGTACCTGAGTACTTGCATTCGCTGTTGTGGTACCCGCATCATTTACATTAAACGAATTTGCACCCGAAAGAATGGTAAAATACTCAGAAGTATTTCCGTAGGCAAGTGGAGTTATGCTCTTTTTCACTCCGTTTATATAAAAGTCTTGCGCTAATGCACCGTAAGAAGCATTTATATACCTTACTTTTGCCTCTCCAACCGGTTCTGGTTGAATATCATTTTTCTTGCTACATGAAGCGAACAACATAATGCTCGAACAAGCAATCATGAAAGCCATCCTGGTCTTTGATGATAATAAAGAAGATCTTTTCATTGTCTGTGTTCTTTTAAGTACTAATTGTAATTATTTAACATCACCGGCATTACCAACATCAACACGTCTTCGTTCTCATCGTTAGTTTGAGGAATTAATAAGCCAGCTCTATTTGGTGTAGAAAGTTCTAATGTTACTTCTTCACCGCTTAAGTTATTTAACATCTCAATCAAAAACCGTGCATTAAAACCAATTTCAAGGTCTTCACCTTCATATTGGCAGCTTAAACGCTCATGTGCTTCATTTGCAAAATCAAGATCCTCAGAAGAGATGTTTAACTCACTCCCATTGATTTTTAATCTTACCTGATGCGTAGTTTTATTAGCAAAAATAACTACCCTACGTAATGTATTTAAAAATAAAGCTCTGTCGATAACCAATTTATTTGGGTTATTAGCAGGAATAACAGCTTCGTAATCAGGGTAACGCTCGTCAATTAAACGACAAACCAAGTTGATATTTTCGAATTTAAAAAACGCACTAGTTGCATTGTAGTCAACAGATACATTGATGTCTGTAGATGGTAAAGCAGCTTTTAATAAAGTTAAGGCTTTTTTAGGCAAGATAAAAGAAGAACTCTTATCCGCTTTGCTATCCATACGTCTGTATCTTACCAACTTATGTGCATCAGTAGCAACAAAAGTGATATGCTGATCAGAAAGTTGACAATAAACACCTGTCATAGCCGGGCGAAGCTCATCATTACTTACGGCAAAAATAGTTTTGGTAATCGCTTCAGTTAAAACAGAAGCTGGTAAATTTACCGAAGACGCATTTTCTACAACTGGTATTTTCGGAAAATCGTCACCGTTTTCACCACTTAATTTATACTTACCGTCACCTGCACTAATCTCAATAGAGAAAGTACTGTCATCAATATTGAAAGAAATTGGTTGATCTGGTAATGTTTTTAAAGTGTCTAATAGTATTCTTGCCGGCACAGCAACTTTCCCACCCTCTTTAGATTCTACAGGTAAAGAAGTCGTCATGCTGGTTTGCAAATCCGTAGCAGATATTGTTAAATTTCCGTCCTTAATCTCAAACAGGAAATTTTCCAATATAGGCAACACAGTGCTGCTGCTCGAAGCACCATTAACTGTTTGCAAATGTTTTAAAAGCGTTGATGTGGATACAATAAATCTCATAGTTATGATCTAGTCAGTTCTCAAAAATATAAAAATTACCTCGCATACTTGTGTTTGCGGCAATAATGTTGAAAAATTGCAAATGATATTAACAATAATAGAGGCACAAGCACATTGATCAGCTGCCATTGCAACTTTTCGGCACGTAACTTCGCCTTATCTAATAACCTTATTTTAACCTCCTTATTGCGCAGGGCGATTAAATTATCATCATTAGCTAGGTAATCAGCGATATTTAATAGCAAAGCCTTGTTGCCAAAATTTCTCTGGGTATATCGGTCAAAGCCCAGCGGAAAAGTAGATCCGTCTTTGCTACTCACCTGATTTTTAAAAATATCCCCGTCGCCAATCACAATCATTTTAGTTGGTTTACTGGATGCCGGTGCAGCATAAGACTCTTCAATCCCGGCAGGGACAGCTCTATTCAAAAACACAGAAGAGAAAGTGCCTTCCAGCAATACCCCTACCGACTGTGGTACACTGGCAAAATCTCTCGGATCAGGTTGTTCGGCCACCATCTGTAAAGAAAGCATCTTAGGTGCGTTAAACACTTTGTTAAAAGCCGAAGTATGCAGAATCACCTTCTTACTTACTCCTTTTACACCGATTGTATCAACTGTACTAATAAATTCACTTCTAATGTTGTCGATATTTTTCACCAGGGAATTGGCAGTATCCGGCATCAAAAGCGGATAATATACCCATGGAGCCATTTGAATTTGTCCTTGGGGACCACCCATTGCCAAAGGTATTTCGGCACAGTTCGCATCAGCAACCAGATTATAATTTACCCTAGCGCCATAAATGAACAGCATATCGTCCAGATTTAGCTTACGGTTAAAAGCCAGCTGCTCCGGTCTCCCCTTTAAGCTATCCAAATCTGCACTTACCTGATCAATGCTCCAAAGCACCCTACCGCCATTCATTACAAAATAGTTGATTTTGTATTTTTCGGCTTCTGTAAATTCCTTTTGAGGCTTAGCCAGGACCAATAATTTCAATTTATCTAATCCCTTTTTATCAATAAGATTAAGATCTACCCGTCCTACTTCATAACTTTCGGAAAGACTTTTAATTGCATCACTTAAATACAAGTCAGACAACTCCCCATTTCCTTCCGTAAAACCGATACGTGGATGTTGGCCCGTTAGCACCTTTTGAATCCCAGAAGTAAATACATATTCCAGGTTTTGGATGGAGTTATTGATATTCTCTTCGTAGTTACCAGTCACATCCAGATTTTGCAACAACTTTACAGGATACCTTTTGCCATCGGCTACAATCATAGCCATCGGAAAAATAGTCTTTTGCGCAAAGCCATTGTCGTTTTTAATATTCAAAGTGGTTGCTTCAATCCCTGCCTGGTATAAGTTGTTAATGGCTGTATCTTGTTCAGCAGCAGACAATCCGGCAATAGGATCTGCAAATATCACCTTGACGTCTGTCCCCGCATAAGCCCTATAATCTGTTAATAAGTCACTTGTCGCATTTTTAAGTCTTTTAAAGGCCGCAGGCAAATCTCCATCTAAAAAAACGGTAATACTGATGGGCTGTTTTGCGGCTTTCAAGATCGCTTTCGACTTATCATTCAACGTAAAACGACGTTCCTTTGTAAAGTCTATCCTGGTATACAGGTATTGTCCACCAATATTTACCAATACAATTGCCAATAGGAAAATCGCAGCCTTAAAATATTTGTTTTTTACCATTTTCTACCTCCGATCACAAATCTGGTAAGTCCTAAAAACACAGCGACAAAACTGATAAAATAAACAAGATCACGGGTATCTAATACTCCCCGACTGATAGATTGGTAATGTTCATTTACACTTAACCAAATGAGCAAAGATTCAAAATATTGCAATGCAAATATCTGACTCATGGCATCAAAACCTGTATAAACAATAAAGCAAACAAACACTGCAATGGCAAATGCAATAACTTGATTTTTAGTAACCGAGGATGCAAAAATGCCCACTGCCGTAAATGCGAAGCCTAATAACAATAAACCTATGTAAGAACCTATTACAGCTCCTGTATCTATATTTCCCTTAGGCAACCCCAATTGATAAATAGAATAATAATAGATCAGCGTGGGGATCAATGCAAAAAGTACCAAAACCAAACAGGCCAGGTATTTGGCTAAAATAATTTGCCAATCAGTAAGCGGCCTTGTGGCCAACAAAATATAAGTACCTTCCCTTCGCTCCTCTGCAAAAGAACGCATGGTGATCGCGGGGATTAAAAACATGAATAAAAAAGGCGCCAAACTAAAAAAGCCAGTTAGCTCTGCATAGCCATAGTCTAAAATTGAAGTATCAGGAAAAAACCAGAGCAACAAGCCCGAGGCCAATAGAAAAACGCCGATGGTGATATATGCCATCAGTGAATTTAACAAACTAAATAATTCCCGTTTAAAAACTGCGTACATGCATTTAGATTAATGACGCCGAAGTTAGAAAAATATCCGCTAAAAATTATACCCAGCCCTTAAACCAACAAATGAAAGTGTAGCACTACTTCTCGACCAGCGTTCATACCTTATACCTACATCTACAGTCCCACTATTAGACACCGGAAATTCCGTACCCAAACTTGGGACATAAGTAAATGCTGTTCCAGCACCCCTCCCATAAGCGGTAGAAAAAGCAACGCCAAGTTCGCCAGCACCATAAAGATATGGAGCGATAAAATATCTGGCACCTGCTTTTATTGGCACAAAACCTTCTTTATAATCAATATTTGCTAAAATTTCCGGACCATTAAATCTTAAATAACCGATATTTCCGGTGATGTTTAAGTTTTCGCCAACTGGTTTCTGATAAAGTAAGGAAAAACCTACACCATAGTCGGCCGAATTTTTATAATCTCCAACAGGAAGACCAACATCAACGCCCAAACCAATCTTAGATTCATATCTTTTTGTTTGAGCGTGGATGTGATTGAGCATTAAAAAACTTGCAACGGCAATTAATATTATTTTTTTCACGTAGTACTTATTTAAGACCCGCAATATTATAAAATATAGCTGTGATCACAAATCTAAACCGCTTTTACTTCACCTAGATACTCATTCGTAGAGGCCAGTTTTCTATTTTCAGAATAAAAGCTGATGTAACAATGTAGCGTATGCCCAATGAAATTTTCTGGGAGGAGCAACCTTGCAGCCTTATCTTCCCTTAGTGCCGCTTTTTCCAATATACAAAACTCTTTCTCTACCGGATCATAAACGACTAAAGTTACCTGATCATCAGCAGCACATAGCGGCGTGAAGTTTCCATTTTTCCAACTAAAATCAACTGAATTACTTTTCGTTGAAACAATTTTTGGCGACCAAGCCCCTAATAGCTCACCTTTACTGAATATCAACTGTTTAAAATTCACACGTTGATCGGGGTAAAACCCGTCAATAGTATTTAACATGTTGTATGATAAAGCATCATTCATAGATGTATACTTCGAAATATTTTGAAAACAAGTTTCAACAATATCACTTACCCCCAGTAAAAACCCTCTCAACAATGCCATTTTGTTTCGCTGAGCCAATTGCTTATCGCTGGAAGGTTTAGTACTTGGCGTTGGTAAAGCTCGCATATAATCTATTCCTTTCCAATTTGCGCCAACCACAGTGCCTACTTTTCCTGAGAATCCACCTAGAATTCCCTTTTTAATTCTTCCCATTTTATTTAATTTAGATTATTAATTATTTAATTAAAAGCAAGATAAGCACAAAAACACGTTTTGCTACCTTTCAGGTATAAGAAAATATTTAAGAGATATTTCATTAATCACCAATCTATATTGCCATTCTATGAACATCTCCACCCCATGATTATGGCAACCAGCATCCTCTATGAGGATAAATAAACCCGAGACTAACCCGACTCGAAAACTAGTTACGCTTAGGGAATAGTCCTCACATGATCCACACATTAGACACAATCTCTTCACAAAAAGGTACCATTTTGTGGGTTTGGTGTGAAGGAGGTGTGAACCAGGTGTGAAGAAACCTTAATCTTGTGAAGAACGGACCTACAGGCTAACTAGTTGAAAACGGGGCTAAAAGTTATGTAATTTCAAAATACATCTTATGTAATTTCAAAATAGACTATATGTAATTTCAAAATAAAAGCTATGTAATTTCAAAATAGCGTTACATTTGTTTTCATGAATGGTTTTATACACAGGCAAATAGCAGAGAAAATAACTCAACAAAAAAGCAAATTTCCGATTATTGCTTTGACAGGCCCAAGGCAATCAGGAAAAACCACTTTGTTAAAGCAAATTTTTGCGGGCTACAGATATGTATCGCTAGAAAATCCAGATGTAAGATCATTCGCTACTGAAGATCCTGTAGGTTTTTTAAAGCTATACGATGAAAATGTTATTTTTGATGAAGTACAGCGCGCTCCATCTCTTTTCACTTCTACCATTCGACTTCACAGAACTTAAAAGTGTAAATCTTCTCAATGAGAGCTATGCAGAAACAGCAGTAAAAGGATTTTATCCAGCAATTTACGCCAGGGAAATAGACCCAGTTGTTTTTTACGCCAACTATATCCAAACCTACATAGAAAAGGATGTAACTGAGCTATTAAATATTAGAGACATTAGTTTGTTCCGAACATTTATAGGTCTTTGTGCAGCCAGAGCAGGACAACTACTCAACATTAATGCACTTGCAAATGAATGTAATATTTCTCAACCAACAGCAAAAGCATGGTTATCAATATTAGAAAGTAGTTATATTATATTTCAAATGCAGCCCTACCATCAGAACTTTAATAAACGTCTGGTAAAAACACCAAAAATTTACTTTTACGACACAGGTCTGCTTAATCATTTACTAGGCATCAGAAAAGCGGAAGACTTGGAACAGGACAGGCTAAAAGGGAACATCTTCAAAAACATGATTATTACCGAATATATTAAGAAGAATAACCATCTATATATTCACCAGGAGTATAATTTTTGGCAAGACAGTAACGGCCGAGAGGTGGATCTATTGACCAAAACCCATAACGGTTTCGATATATATGAAGTTAAGGCAACACAGACGATTTCATCATCCTTGTTTAAGGAAATGGATTATTTTGAAGAACTAACCCCAAACACTCCGATAAAGAAAACACTAATCTACGGCGGTACAGAAGATCAACAGAGAACAAAGTACAACATTACAAGTTGGAAGAATATATAAATCTAAACATAATGCTTTTTAACTCTATTAGCTTTGCTATTTTTTTACCTATTGTCTTTATATTTTACTGGTTCATTGCCAATAAGAATTTAAAACTTCAAAACATATTGCTTCTTGCTTCCAGTTATTTCTTCTATGCATGCTGGGACTGGAGGTTTCTGTTCCTATTAATCTTTTCAACCCTCCTGGATTACTATACAGGACTAAAAATGGCCGCAGCTAAAGATGTTGGAATGAAAAAATTTTGGTTCTGGCTCAGCATAGCCATTAATTTAGGTTTTTTAGGCATATTTAAATACTATAATTTCTTTGCTGAATCTTTCGCTCAGGCTGCATCTGAGCTCGGTTTACAAATCAACCCATGGACCCTAAAGGTAATTTTACCAGTCGGAATTTCATTTTATACCTTTCATGGCCTATCCTATGTAATAGATATATACAAAGACAGGATTAAACCTGAAAAGAATTTCATAGATTATTCGGTATTTGTGAGCTTTTTCCCACTTTTAGTCGCAGGCCCTATTGAAAGGGCGACGCACCTACTACCTCAAATTCAAACAAAAAGAACCTTTAATTACACAAAAGTAATTGATGGCCTCAGACAAATTTTATGGGGACTGTTCAAAAAAGTAGTTATTGCTGATGGTTGTGCACACTATGCCAACCAGATATTTAACAACTCTGCAGACTATTCTGGAAGTACTTTAGTTTTAGGTGCATTATTTTTTACTTTTCAAATCTATTGTGATTTTTCAGGATATTCTGACATTGCTTTAGGTACAGCCAGACTATTTGGTATAGAATTGTTGAAAAATTTCGCCTTTCCTTACTTCTCCAGAGACATCGCCGAATTCTGGAGACGTTGGCATATTTCGCTATCCTCTTGGTTCAGAGACTATTTATACATTCCTTTAGGGGGAAGCAAAGGTGGAACATGGATGAAAATCAGAAATACATTTATTATTTTCTTAGTAAGTGGTTTTTGGCATGGGGCAAATTGGACTTTCTTAGCCTGGGGCTTCTTAAATGCATTATTCATCATGCCCTCTATCTTATTTAAAACTAACAGACGTAATTTAGATATTGTTGCCCAAGGGAAAAACATACCAACGATTAAGGAGCTCTCATCAATGATAATCACGTTTTCGTTAACAGTATTTGCCTGGATATTCTTTAGAGCTGAGAGTATAAAACATGCATTAGACTATATCTCTAACATATTTTCAAAATCACTTTTTTCCAAACCAGAAATTTTCCCAACCACACCTATTCTTCTTATCATATTTTTCATTGCCATTGAATGGAAAGGAAGAGAAGAACAATATGCAATTGCCCGGTTTGGATTCTCCTGGCCAAAACCGTTAAGACACGCATTTTATTATTGCATCATCTTAATAATTTTTACACTTGCGGGCTCAAACCAGCAATTTATTTACTTTCAATTCTAATGACAAATTTTCTAAAAAAAGTCCTCTTTTTCTTAGTGCCAATTATTTTAGCATGTGTTTTTATAGACATATTCATCACAAAAGAATTAAAAAAGAGGCCTGACCTCGTTCATGGCGAATATTCGACATGGAATGATTTATTTGACGGAAAGATCAATTCTGATATTGTTATTTATGGAAGTTCCAGGGCTTGGGTACACATAAGTCCGCAGATAATTAGTGATAGCCTTAATACAACGGCCTACAATCTAGGCATTGATGGACATAATTTTTGGCTTCAATACCTAAGACATTCATTATTACTAAAACATAACAGAAAGCCTAAATTAATAATCCATTCACTGGATGAAGTAACGCTTCAAAAAAGGAAGGAGCTATATAATCTCGATCAATTCTTACCATACATGCTACTAAATAAAGATATTAAGGATGCGACCGCAAGTTATGAAGGCTTCACCTTTTTTGACTATATACTGCCAGCTGTAAGGTATTATGGAAAAGAGACAATTATACTTAATTCTATTGAGCAATATTTCGAGCCTAAAAACTACCCGGCAAAAAGAATAAAAGGATTCGGGCATGGAATTCAGACTTTGATAATGCTAAAAAAAAGATGAAATATTATGAAGTAAAAATAGACACTCCTTCATTAATTCTATTTGAAAGATATCTAAAAGAATGTAAAGCCAATGGTATAAACATTGTGTTTGTCTACACACCAGAATACATTGAAGGTCAACTATTTGTTAAAAACAGAAAGCAAATAATCGACTTGTACACAAATTTTAGTGTAAAGTATAAAATCCCCTTCTACGACTATTCTAAGGATACAATGTCTTATCAAAAAAAATATTTCTATAATGCACTTCACCTAAATAAAACTGGTGCTGAACTTTTTACGACCAGGCTAACACAAAAATTGAAATCGATATATACAACAAACCATTAGGACCTTTTCTACTTCTGCATCATAATTGACTTCTTCGATCGAATAAAACTTCTCGCTCAATTCCGGCACTATAGCAATCCCAAAATAGGACACAAAAAAGGCTGTTTGATATCTCAAACAGCCCCGATTTTATTAAAAGAATTTACTCTTCGACTATAGACCGAAGTTATAAGCTAATCTTAGACCAAGGAAACCGTTAGTTCCACCGCTGTACGACCAACCCTCGTAACGAGCACCTAACTCAATTGAACCTGTGTCAGACACAGGAAAATCTACACCAACACCTGGTGCATATACAAATGCAGTAGAATTTCCAGATCCCGATTCAGTAGAGAATGAAGCACCTAACTCGGCACCTACAAAAAAGTTCTCACCAAAAAGATATCTTGCACCAGCTTTAACAGGAATAGCCCCACTCGTACCGCCGCCGAATTCATCTTTTGCTTTAAAAACAGTGTAACCTGCGCTACCTGTAATGTTTAGGTTTGCAGCAACAGGGTGTTGATACATCAATGCACCTCCGTAACCTAGATTAAAAACATCACCAAAAGTTCCCATTGGGAATCCAAACTCAGCACCGATACCTAATTTTGGACCTTTAGTTTGTGCATTAACACTAGTAAATGCGAATAAACCTGCAACTGCTGTTAGAAGTAATAATTTTTTCATTTCTCTTACTTGTTTAATTAATTTAATTTACTCCTTTGATGCAAAAACTTTGCCATAGTTACAAAAGAATAAATAAAATCAAATTACTAAAAACAAAAAAAGCGCCTACCAAATTGGTAAGCGCTTTTTTTGTGTAAAAAGTTATTGGTTAGAAAGAAAAACCTAAACCAACAGAAAGTACTCTATTTTTAGCTGTCTCATCACCTGAATTCTGAGCAATGTTACTTAATCCTAATCCGTAACCTGCGTGAATATTAAAGCCATTACCCAATTGATAACCGGCTAAAAAGTTCACACCGAAATCACCACGTTTAAAATCTCCATCACTACCAAATTCAACATCCGTTGACACAGATACTGATGTTCCTTCGTCAGTACCTTTCAACTTATGTTTTCCACTGATAGCCATACCATAGTACGGTCCAGCTCCAACAAATACTTTTCCATCACCTACAGGGAAATTTACCAATGCATTTACAGGAATTTCAATGTACATTAGATTAGTCGTGAGTGATCCACCATCTAGGTCACTTTTAAAACCTTTATTTGATAAGGTTAAACCTGGTTGTAAGCTGAACATACCACCTAAACCAAAATCTGCAGTACCACCTACATAAAATCCAGTAGACGATTTTACAATACCTTCTGTATCTCCTGAAACTGACATTGTAGGGAAAGTTACTCCGGCTTTAACACCAAATTTAACACCGCTTTCTTGAGCTTTAACTGCTAAACCAGCGCCAGCAATCATTAATGATAATAAAATTTTTTTCATTGTTTGTTTTACGTTAACTTATTTGATTAAATAATCAACAAACCACTAATTCGTAGTAGTTTATTTTTCGGCAAATCTAAATCGATTTTCAATAAAAACAAAAAACAATATCAATTATTTTAATAAAAACGCGAATACATATATAAAACCGAAGATTTACTAAGCCATCTATATGCTAAAAATCAAGCATTAAAGTACAAATACAAGAAAAAAAAGACAACAAACCTGGATTAAAACTGCTTCACTTAGTTAACTTCTTGAATATTTCTTCTAAAGAAAGGTCATGTTGCTTTTTCAGCTCTACTATTGGAGCGTTTGCCACAATATTCCCCATGCTGATAATGATCACATCATCACAAATAGCTTCAACCTCTTGCATAATATGCGTAGAGAGAATAACAGTCTTATCTTTCCCCAATCCTTTTATAAGGTCTCGGATCTCAGATAGCTGGTTTGGATCTAGTCCCGAGGTGGGCTCATCCAGGATCAATACTTCAGGATTATGAATAATGGCCTGCGCCAGTCCTACCCTTTGCTTGTACCCTTTTGATAGCATCGCTATCTTTTTATGCTGTTCGGCAGTTAAACCGACTTGTTTAATGATTTCTTCTACCCTCAGCGCAGCATCTTTCAATTGATAAGTATTGGCTACAAACAACAAAAACTCCTTCACATACATATCCATATATAAAGGTGTATTTTCTGGAAGATAGCCCATGATCCTTCTCATTTCGAGGTTTTGAGTCTGACTGTCGTAACCACATAAACTGGCAGTTCCAGATGTAGGTTTTAAATAGCCGGTAAGCATACGCATAGTGGTAGACTTCCCCGCTCCATTTGGCCCTAAAAAACCTAATATCCTGCCTGGCTTAGCTTCAAAACTAATCCCATCTACTGCTTTTTGTTTATCGAAATGCTTGGACAGCGCGGTTACCTTAATACTCAATTTGTTTTATTTTTAGATTTTCAGCTCAAACTTCTGATCAACTTCAAAAGTAGGAAAAAGTTATTGCCCAAATCTTATATATTTCCTCAGTAAAATATTTCTTTTCAAAGGTTGAAGAGAGATCGATAAAATTGTTTACAATTTTATCTAAGTTTGCATCATTATGGCAAAGAATACTAACGACGAGCAATTTAAAAATGTAATATCACACGCGAAGGAATACGGTTTTGTGTTTCAAAGCAGCGAAATTTATGATGGGCTAAGTGCCGTATATGATTACGGACAATTGGGTGCCGAATTAAAAAACAACATCAAAACTTATTGGTGGAAAGCAATGGTACAAATGCATGAAAATATTGTAGGGATAGACTCTGCCATATTTATGCATCCTAAAGTGTGGAAAGCAAGCGGGCACGTAGATGGCTTTAATGATCCTATGATTGACAATAAGGATTCTAAAAAACGTTACCGTGCCGATCAGCTCTTAGAAGATAAAATTACCCGTTATGAAAAAGACGGAAAAACAGATAAAGCAGCTAAGTTACAAGCTGATATGGATGAAGCTTTAAAAAGCGAAAACCTACAAGAATTAAAAACATTAATTGAGCAACACGAAATTGCCTGTCCTGTAAGTGGTACAAAAAACTGGACAGACGTTCGTCAGTTCAATTTGATGTTCAGTACACAGTTTGGTGCAATGGCAGAGGGTTCTGAAGAGGTTTATCTTCGTCCCGAAACTGCTCAAGGTATCTTCGTAAACTTCCTGAATGTACAAAAATCAGGACGCATGAAAATTCCATTCGGAATTGCACAAATCGGTAAAGCATTTAGAAATGAGGTGATTGCCCGCCAGTTCATCATGCGTATGCGCGAATTTGAACAAATGGAGATGCAATTCTTTGTTCGACCAGGTGAAGATCAGAAATGGTTCGCTTACTGGAAAGAAGCACGTTTAAAATGGCATTTGGCATTGGGCACTTCTGCCGATAAATATCGTTTCCACGACCATGTTAAATTAGCGCATTATGCCAATGCAGCTACTGACATTGAGTTCGAATTCCCATTTGGCTTTAAAGAAGTTGAAGGTATTCATAGCCGCACTGATTTCGATTTAACACAGCATCAGGAGTTCTCTGGCAAGAAAATGCAGTACTTTGATAATGATTTGAACGAGGAAGGTAAGCCTTATGGAAACTATGTTCCTTACGTAATTGAAACTTCAATTGGTTTGGACCGTATGTTCCTTTTAACCATGATCAATGCTTTTGAAGAAGAAGACTTAAGCACAGAAGAAAAACAAGACAGCAGAACGTTGTTACGTTTACACCCATGTTTAGCTCCTTATAAAGTAGCGATCTTCCCTTTAACGAAGAAAGATGGTCTGCCTGAAAAAGCAAAAGAGATCATGAATAACTTAAAGCTTGATTTCAATTGCATTTACGAAGAGAAAGATGCGATAGGTAAGCGTTACCGTCGCCAGGATGCTATTGGTACTCCTTTCTGTGTAACGGTTGATCACCAGACATTAGAAGACAATACAGTTACCATT
This sequence comes from Pedobacter sp. ok626, assembly GCF_900100435.1. Classification (GTDB taxonomy): domain Bacteria; phylum Bacteroidota; class Bacteroidia; order Sphingobacteriales; family Sphingobacteriaceae; genus Pedobacter. The sequence goes on from NZ_FNEX01000008.1 coordinate 126,100, forward strand.
CGTCACCGTGATACAATGGAACAGCAGCGAATTGAGATTAAACACCTTGATGAGATCATTGCAAGTAAAACAAGTTGGAAGACGCTTTTAAGAAAAGATTAATTAAAAACCCCGTTTGCGAATAGTAAACGGGGTTTTTTGTTACCCTATTGGTAAAATGCCCAAACTTTATCCATTTGTCGGACCACGGGCAGCACCAACTATTTTACTGCCTTTAATTGAACCAGCTCCTATTCCTATAAGAAGTACTAAAGCGCTGCCTTTTGCGTTACCAGAACTATGAAACCTTTAATCGTGCTTTTAATATGGCTTATTCCGGGCTTAAACACATCTGTATCACTTAAAGCTCAAAGCAGCAGCTCATGGTCTGAGGAAGAGTTAAGGATGGCGAATACTGCCAAAAATGCAAGATATCTTAACTCCGAGGAGAAAGATCTGGTAATGTATATGAACCTGGCACGCATAAACGGCGAAAAGTTCTTTAAAACCTACTTCCAGGAGTTTTTAGAGACCTATAACCAGGAAATGGCGCAATACAGCAATTACAACCAGCTAAGAATAGATAAAGATCGCTATTATAAAAGCCTGGAAAAAGATTTAAAACCCGTAAAAAATCTACCCGTACTCTATCCCGATGAAGCTTTAAGCTGGGTAGCACAACAACATGCTAAAGACATGAACAAGTATAATTATGCAAATCATAATTCAAAAGATGGGCGCTCGGCTAAAGACAGGATCAGCAGCACATACCCTAAAAGAGCTCTAGGAGAAAATCTGGCCTTCGGCTTTCCTACCGGCCTTGGTAATGTTTGCATGCTTTTATTAGACAAAGGCGTTCCAGGCCTTGGCCATAGAAAGCTAATTATCAACACCACATTGAAACTAAACTACGTTGGGGTAAGTATACAGCCACATAAAGGGTATAGATATTGTTCGGTAACAGATTTCGTTGCCTTGCCAATTTAACCTGCAAAATTCTTAAATTGGCGCCCTCAACTACATTCGTTTGAAAAGAAAGAATCCTATTGCAGTAAATCTGTACCTGGCCCTAGCCTACCGCTTCCTGATTATCATGGAGCTATATACCCTATGCCGCATCGCATTTTATGCTTTTAACCACACCCTATTTCAGCACATTACGCTGCCAAAATACCTGTACATCTTGTGGGGCGGATTAAAGTTTGATGTATCTGCACTGATCTATATCAATGCAATATTTATTTTTTTACATCTTCTTCCTATCCCCTTCAAATACAACGAGGGCTATCAGCGTTTTTGCAAATGGCTTTTTATCATTAGCAACAGCATTGGCATTTTGGCCAACTTTGCAGACTTTGCTTATTATAAATATACACTTAAAAGAACCACAGCAACTGTTTTTAGCCAATTTGGCAACGAACAGAATAAGTTTAAACTGTTGGTAGATTTTTTAAGCGACTACTGGTACCTTATTATACTTTACGCTGCTTTTATCTGGTTTTTCATCAGGCTGTATGATAAAATTACCATTAAAAAAGAAAGCCGGCTTAAATGGCCGGCTTACCTGATACAAACTGTTGTTATGGCTGCAGTTGCAGTGCTTTGTATTGTAGGCGTACGCGGTGGATGGGGCTCTGAAACCCGACCTATAACCTTAAGCAATGCAGGGGAATTTGTAGACACACCCGATCAAATGAGCCTGGTACTAAACACGCCGTTTTGTATATTCAGGACCCTAAAATCTTCAAGGCTGAAACCGGTAAACTACTACGACGAGCAAATTTTAAACTCCATTTATAACCCTATTCATCAACCTGCAGACACTGCCGCTTTTAAAAAGCTGAATGTTGTTTTCCTGATCATTGAAAGTTTAGGAAAAGAACATATTGGTGGCCTAAACAAAGATTTGATGGATGGAAAATATAAAGGTTACACCCCTTTTATTGATTCGCTGATCCCCCAGGGCTACACCTTTACCCATACTTATGCCAATGGACGAAAATCTATTGATGCCTTACCATCTATAATTTCAGGAATACCGTCTATCCGTGAACCCTTTGTTCTTTCAGTATATTCAGGGAATAAAACGACTAGTATTGCCAAGCTCCTAGGTGACGAAGGATATGAAACTGCATTTTTCCATGGTGCGCCAAATGGCTCAATGGGCTTTTCATCTTATACGAACTTAGCTGGAATTAAACATTATTACGGACTAAATGAGTATGGAAAAACCAGCGACTTTGATGGTACCTGGGGAATTTGGGACGATCCATTTATGCAATATATGGCCAAAACGATGAACACGCTAAAACAACCTTTTTTCTCGGCCTTTTTCTCCGTCTCATCTCACCACCCATTCAAACTACCAGAAAAATATGTTGGCAAATTCCCTAAAGGTCCGCTTCCTGTACAAGAATTACTAGGTTATACAGATATGGCTTTACGTAATTTCTTTAAAACTGCCGAGACGATGCCATGGTATAAAAACACCTTATTTGTATTGTGTGCCGACCATGCTACAGTATCCTATTTTCCAGAGTACCAAACTACTCCCGGCTATTTCTCTATTCCAATCCTTCTATATTACCCTGGTGGCAACTTAAAAGGAAAAACGGATAAAATAATGCAACAAATAGATATCATGCCTACTGTTTTAAACTATTTGAATTATGACAAACCTTACTTTGCGCTAGGTTTTGATGCTTTTAATAAAAATCCAGATAACTTCGCGGTAAACAACAACGATGGTACTTTTAGTTTTTATCAGGGAGATTACCTCCTGATCAATGATGGAAAAATAAATCTTTCCTTGTATAATTTAAAAACGGACAGACTAACCAAAAACAACCTCCTGGATAAAGAACCACTAGTTACCGCGAAGATGGAAAAATACTTAAAAGCCTTTATTCAGCAATACAACAACAGGATGATTGAAAATAAACTAACAGTAAAATAACCAGATGCGTAAATTCCTGTTAAAAATTATAGACTTCTTTTACCCGCCTTTCTCTAACTGGCTGCCTTTACACACCTTCAGATATCTCGTGTCAGGAGGTACAACAGCAGTTTGTGGAATTGTGAGTTACTACATTGCCTACAACTGGATTTTGCATCAGGAAAATATTCATGTTGATTTCCCTTTTCTACCGAAACTGGTCACAGCACACTCCGCAGCCTTAATCATCAGTACATTCATTAGTTTCTCGATAGGCTTCACCTTAAATAAATACCTGGTTTTCACAAAATCAAACTTAAAAGGAAGGATACAAATGTTCAGGTATGCAGCCGTTTTAGGTATCAATTTTGGACTTAATCTGGCCATGCTAAAATACATGGTTGAAGGATTACATTTCTATCCATCTATATCCCAAGCCTTCATCACCATTACACTCTCGTTGTGTAGTTATTTTCTCCAAAAGCATTTCACATTCAGGGTAAAAAAACATCCTTAACTATATTTCATTTTAAGGTCACTAGATCGTTTATTTTGGTGAATAGCTTAAGTATTGAGTATATTTGCTAATAAAAACCAAAGGTTAAAATGAGTGATTTTAATGACTTTAATAATCCGCAGGTAGCTAAGCTACCGAAGCATTTAAGGCAATTTATTGTTGATCAACACTATGAGAAATATACACCTATAGATCAGGCGGTTTGGCGTTATGTAATGCGTCAGAATTATAGTTATTTGAAGCATGTCGCATTTTATCCTTACATCAAAGGTCTTCAACGAGCAGGTTTAAGTATCGAGCATATTCCTGATCTGCAAACCATGAACGACAACCTCGGCAAAATAGGTTGGGGAGCGGTTACGGTAGATGGTTTTATCCCTCCTGCTGCATTTATGGAATATCAGGCTTACCGTGTATTGGTGATCGCTGCTGACATCCGTCAGATCAATCATATTGAATACACACCGGCACCAGATATTATTCATGAATCAGCCGGACATGCACCCATTATTGCTGATGCAGACTACAATAGTTACTTAAGCTATTTTGGCTCTATTGGCGCGAAGGCCATGTTCTCTTCCAAAGATTTTGAATTATATGAGTCCATCCGCAACCTTTCTATTTTAAAAGAGGCTGTCGACGCCCCTGCCGAAGATATCGCAAGAGCGGAAAAGCAATTGCAACAGATTAGTGAAAACATGGGCGAACCATCTGAAATGGCTTTACTGAGCAGATTGCATTGGTGGACCGTAGAGTATGGTTTAATTGGCACATTGGAAGACCCTAAAATTTACGGTGCAGGTTTGCTTTCTTCTATTGGCGAAAGCGCTAGCTGCATGAGCGATAAAGTAGAAAAACTATGGTACAATATAGATACACTTAATTACAGCTACGATATTACTAAGCCGCAGCCACAGCTATTTGTAACGGAGAATTTCCAAAACCTGATTGATGTTTTAGAGACTTTTGCAGATACGATGGCCTTTAGAAAAGGTGGAACGGAAAGCATTGTAAAAGCAATTGAATGTAAAAACCCAGCAACTGCGGTATACAGCTCAGGTCTACAGGTAACCGGAGTATTCACAGATATGGGCATTGACAGCAACGATGCACTTACTTTTATAAAAACAACAGGCCCATCGGCCATTGCCGTAGCTAACAAACAACTTGAAGGACATGGCAAGTTTCACCATAAAGACGGATTCTCATCCCCAGTTGGAAGATTGAAAAATCAAACTTCGGCACTGGAAGATTTGAGTTTGGAACAATTAAAAGAACTAGGAATTGAAACCGGTAAACGTGCAGACTTAACTTTTGAAAGTGGTATTCATGTAAATGGATTGGTTAAAGAAATTCTGCAACATGAAAACAAAACCATATTGATCTCATTTGAGGATTGTACGGTTAAAGAAAGTAATGGAAATGTGCTTTTCCAACCAGAATGGGGAATGTATGATATGGCTGTAGGTGAATCCATCGTTTCAGTATTTAACGGAGCGGCGGATAAAGATGCTTACGAAGAGATTACGCACATTAGTGATAAGCAGACGCATAAAGTTGTTTACGACGAGAAAACCCAACAGCTGCACGCTATTTATAGAACGGTACGCCAAATCCGCGAAAACGGAACGAATCAGGAACAATTGCCTATTCTATTTGAGCGCCTGAAATCGGAATACCGACACGACTGGCTTTCGGCTATGGAGATTTTGGAGATCTTATACCACAAACAGCTTTACCCTGAATTGGAAAAAGAAGTCCGCAATTACCTGGAACTTAAATCGGCAAATGAAGCCGATCATACCAAATTGATTAACGATGGCTTACACGTTATCGAAAATCCAGTTACCCAATTGATCAACAACGAAGACTAAGCATTAGATGAATATTGTATTAACAGGTGCCAGCAGTGGAATTGGCTTTGAAGCAGCCTTAGAATTTACCCTTAATAAAGATAATAAAGTGGTTTGTATTGCCAGATCGGCAGATAAACTGCGTAAATTACTTGAAATTGCTAAAGGTATCAATCCAGAATGCACCCTACTTCCAGTAGAGTTTGATATTGTAAATGATGATTATGCAGCATTGGTACCTTTTCTTAAAGAGAAACTAGGCAACATAGATATCCTGATCAACAATGCCGGTGCATTGATCAACAAGCCCTTCTCTGAAACCACTGGTGCGGATATGGCGAATATGTTTGAAAGCAATGTGCTTGGACATTTCAACATGATCCAGAACTTACTTCCACTGATGGGCAATGGTAGTCACATTGTAAACATCGGCAGTATGGGCGGCTTTCAGGGTAGCGTAAAGTTCGCAGGCCTTTCGGCTTATTCAGCTAGCAAAGCAGCTTTACATGCCTTAACAGAATGCCTGGCTTTCGAACTTCTTGAAACAGGAATTAAGGTAAATTGTCTGGCGCTTGGTTCGGCGCAAACAGAGATGTTGGAACAAGCATTTCCAGGTTATCAATCTCCTGTTCTGGCCTTCGAAATGGGTAAATATGTTGCCGACTTTGCACGTACTGGCCATAAGTTTTTCAACGGAAAAATCATCCCAGTAGCAGTAACAACGCCATAACCAACAAGTTATCAACAACACTTGGGCTAAAGTATAATTTTAATATCTTTATGCCCATTGATATGAAGAGACTCCCTATTCTATTCTATTTTCTGTTTTTTAGTGCATTTGCGGCCAAATCGCAGACGACAGTTCCTGTTCAATATCAACAACTGGTTAGCAAATTAACTGAACAAAACCCTGTAAATCAGACCAAAAAAATCGAATCACCAAACCGATTACTAGACTTCGCAAAGTCTATGCTTGGTATTCGTTACCGCTCTGCCTCAAGTAGTCCAAGCAGAGGATTTGATTGCTCAGGTTTTGTAAATTATGTATTTAGTAATTTCGGATTTAAGGTACCCCGCTCATCAAGAGAATTTGCTACAAGCGGGGAAGCCAAAAAGTTGGAGGATGCGAAAATCGGAGATGTGATTTTGTTCACTGGAACAAACAGCAGATCCCGGACTCCCGGTCATGTTGGTATTATTTATTCTATAAATGGAGATGAAGTTAAATTCATCCACTCCTCTTCAGGCAATGCCAAAGGAGTAACCATATCCAGTTTAGATGAAGGCTTTTACAAAAAGCGTTTCCTGAAGGTGGTCAGTATTTTATAACAGCACTACCTTTAAAGCATCATTTACATTCCCCTTACTTAGCCATTGTTTAGCCAATTCATGCAACTCGCGTTCACGGTTATTTGCATCACCGATGGTAGCATCAAATATTTCTTTTACTTCTTCATTGCCTTTTACCGCGTCGATCTCCTCATCAGTAGGTAAATGCTCTATATTACCAAGCATTCCAAGGTCATTCCCGGTCAATACTTTTGAGTTTCTCACTCCTTTAGGTAAAGCATCCACACCGATCCCCAAGGTAGTTAATGGCTTAGCCACTTTAAACAAACTCTCCGGCGTAACCCGACAGTACCAGTCACCCCCTAAGCGCGCTACAAGATCTATTTTAGCTTGATCAATTTTGCCATCCTCATCTAAGATATCTTCATTAATGTGAATGAGCTTAACTTCTGCCAGAATAAGATTACCTGCACCTGGGTTTTCTCCTAAATGAATCACTTCCCTTACCACACATTCCATCTGCACAGGCGCCTCAGCTACACGAGGTGGCTTAACCAATTGTGAAGGGAGCATTGTGAAACCGGCCTTTTCAAACTCGTTTACACCTTTTCCGTATTCGGTACTGGCCAAACTTGTTTGCTGTACCATCGCATAATTCACAATGTTAATCACACATTCCTTAACCTCCAGTACATTCTCTAAAGTATGTTTAGTGGTATTATCGCGCACCCTCCTTGCCGGCGAAAAAACACACAGCGGCGGATTGGTACTAAACATGTTAAAAAAGCTAAAAGGACTAAGATTGATATTCCCGGCCTGATCTATAGTAGTGGCAAAACAAATTGGCCTCGGCGCAATTGCATACTGCATGTAGTTTTGCAATTGCGCCGGAGTCAACTCTGACGTATTTATCGTTAACATTCTCTATTTTTTTAAGGCTAGAATAGAAAAGTCAGTATCTACTTTACGAATGGTATTACTTAAATGTCCAAGACCTGTAATCTCCATTTCTACCACATCACCATCTTGTAACCATTGTGGTTTAAAAGCTGGGTCGTTCAATAATCCGGTACCATTTAACTCCAGAAAGCAGCCTGTACCTACCGTACCAGAACCAATCACATCACCAGGTAAAATATCTACACCATAAGCGCAACGCTCGATAATTTCGGCAAATGTCCAGTCCATATCAGCTGTACTACCTGCAGATACCTGAACACCATTAACGATACAAGTCATTTTTAAATCGTAAACATTTCCAGTGTGTCCCGCTTTAGGCGCAGTTTTATAGGCTTCCAATTCATCTGGAGTAACCAACCATGGTCCAATTACAGTAGAAAAATCTTTTCCTTTGGCAGGGCCTAAATTTAAAAGCATTTCTTCCATTTGAAGTGTTCTGGCGCTCATGTCATTCATTACCATATAACCAGCGATGTAACTATCAGCTTCAGCAGCGGTAATGTTACGTCCTTTTTTACCGATAACTACTGCGACTTCCAATTCAAAGTCAAGCTTTTGGAAATGATCAGGCATACATTGAATTTCACCTGGCCCTTGAATAGCATTGTGGTTGGTAAAATAGAAAATTGGGTACTGATCAAACTCAGCAATCATATCTACTCTACGATTTCTACGTGCTGCTGCTACATGCTGACGAAATGCGTAACCATCTCTGCATGATGTTGGGTGCGGAACAGGTGCTAATAATTCATAAAAAGCCTCCTCTTTAGCCTCCATTTGTCCGGCTTTGATTTGTGCATCTACTTTCTTAGCGCGATCCATCAATTCCTCTCCACCTTGCAAAAAGGCGTTCATTTCATCAGGAATTTGTTTATCGCAGGAGTTTAAATTATAAATGTGTCCTTCTACAAAAACACCAAGGTGCTCTCTGTCTTCTGTTTTATAGGATACCAGCTTCATATGTCAGTATTATTTATTTTTAAGTAGTTGCCCAAAGCTATATAAAATTAAACAAATGCCCGACAATAATCAACGAAGTTAAAGCACAATGGCGGCGATTAAAAAGCCCACAGTAATCCATGTAACATTTATAGCTAAATAACATTCCTCAAAATAATATCTGTCTTATTATTTTGGTTATTACTGGATTTAATACTTAATTTAGCGGACGCAATAGAAAATGATAAAAAGCTGTTTCACATACCAAAATCAAGTAGCCACGCAAGCCCTGGCCGCCTTCAGGTATGCCATGCTTTCTAAGATCATTTTCGCTCAATATTCCATATAGCATTTCCTCTTTTAATGCCTTTTGATAAAACGTTTTCGTCGTTTTATCGTTATTACATATTATTCTAACCAATTAATTGAATGCTGTTATGCCAATCTATCATACATTAGGATCTATTCCTCCTAAACGCCATACGGTTTTTCGTAAACCAGATGGAAAATTGTACGCCGAAGAACTGGTTTCCACAGAGGGGTTTTCAAGTTTATATTCTCTTGTTTACCACTGTCACCCGCCTACCATTGTAAAAGCCTTAGGCGAACCTTATTCTGTTGAGCCTAAAATCGCAAGAGAAAAGCACTTAAAACATACCAGTCTGATCGGCTTTAATATTAAGCCGGAAGATGACTATTTAAAAAGTCGCAAGCCAGTTCTTGTAAACAGCGACCTGCACATTTCATTGGCCGCACCAAGAAAATCTATGACTGATTATTTTTACAAAAACAGTCAGGCTGATGAGGTGATCTTTATCCATGAAGGTTCTGGAACGCTAAAAACAGGATTTGGAAAAATATATTTTAAATATGGCGATTACCTCGTAATCCCGAGAGGAACCATCTACCAGCTGGAGTTTAATGATGAGAAAAACAGGCTATTCATTGTAGAAAGCTTTAGCCCAATACGTACACCAAAACGTTACAGAAATGCTTTTGGACAGCTAGAAGAGCATTCTCCATTTTGCGAAAGAGACATTAGACGTCCCCAAGATCTGGAAACAATTGATGAATATGGTGATTTTAAAGTACTCATCAAAAAACAAGGTATTATGTATCCATATACTTATGGTACACATCCTTTTGATTTTGTAGGTTGGGATGGCTTCCATTATCCATGGGCATTTTCTATCCATGATTTTGAGCCAATTACCGGCAGACTACATCAACCACCTCCAGTTCACCAGACTTTTGAAGGACATAATTTTGTGATCTGTTCATTTGTTCCTCGTAAATATGATTATCATCCTTTGTCTATCCCTGCTCCTTATAACCATAGCAATGTAGATAGCGATGAGGTATTGTATTATGTTGATGGTGACTTTATGAGCAGAAAAAGTGTGGTAAAAGGACAGATCACCTTACATCCAGGGGGTATACCTCATGGTCCACACCCAGGCACCGTTGAGAAATCAATTGGAAAAGAAAGCACAGAGGAGCTGGCAGTAATGATTGATCCTTTCCGCCCTTTAATGTTAACGGAAGATGCGGTAAATATTGAGGATGAGAGTTATCATCGGAGCTGGCAAGAAAACATTGAATAGAAAAAATTAAGAAACTAACTTATTATTATAAAGAACTAAGATGTCAACACAAACATTTGCAGAAAAAATTGCCAAAGCGCAAGATTTTCTTCCAATAAATGGAACGGATTATATAGAATTTTATGTGGGTAATGCTAAGCAGGCTGCTCATTATTACAAAACAGCCTTTGGTTTCCAGTCGCTAGCTTATGCTGGTCCGGAAACAGGGGTACGTGATCGTGCTTCTTATGTATTGAAGCAAGGAAAAATCAGATTGGTATTAACTACGGCATTAAAATCAGAAAGCCCTATCGCTGAACATGTAAAATTGCATGGTGATGGTGTTAAAATTCTGGCACTTTGGGTAGATGATGCTTATAGCGCATTTGAGGAAACCACTAAACGTGGTGGAAAACCTTATATGGAACCAGTAACGCTTACTGATGAGCACGGTGAAGTTCGTATGTCGGGTATTTATACCTATGGCGAAACTGTACACATGTTTATTGAACGCAAAAATTACACAGGTTCCTTTTTACCGGGTTATAGAGATTGGAATAGTGATTACAATCCTTCAGAAGCAGGATTGCTGTACATAGATCATTGCGTGGGTAATGTTGGCTGGAACAGAATGAATGAGACGGTAAAATGGTACGAGGATGTGATGGGTTTTGTGAATATCCTTTCATTTGATGACAAACAAATCAATACTGAATACTCCGCATTGATGAGTAAGGTAATGAGTAATGGAAACGGATTCTCAAAATTCCCAATCAACGAGCCAGCCGAAGGGAAAAAGAAATCACAGATTGAAGAATATTTAGAATTTTACGAAGGCGAAGGGGTGCAACACATTGCGGTAGCTACAAAAGATATTTTGACTACAGTAAAGGAATTAAAAGCTCGAGGGGTTGAGTTTTTAAGTGCACCCCCTGAAGCCTACTACAATATGATGCCAGAAAGAGTTGGCGAAATTGATGAGGAAATCGCCCAACTTAAGGAGTTGGGAATATTGGTGGATTGTGACGAAGAAGGTTATTTACTGCAGATTTTCACAAAACCTGTAGAAGATCGTCCAACCTTATTTTTCGAGATTATTCAGCGTAAAGGTGCCCAATCATTTGGCGCCGGTAACTTCAAAGCCTTATTTGAGTCTTTAGAACGCGAACAGGAACTAAGAGGAAACTTATAAAAACCTCTTATTCATTTAAAAACGGGACGGACAACCTTTTTTGGTTGTCCGTTTTTTTATAGGTTCCATTCCGCGATTTAAAAAAAATAGTTATTTTCGAAGCTTAAGGCAATACGCGGGGAATGGAAATCAACATACTTTACAGATCAAAGCTTTTTTTTACCAGATTTGGCGCTGCTTTTAAGCTATTCCAAAAAAATGACCCACTACGCTTAGCAGGTGCAACAGCCTTCTTTACAAACTTTGCTCTTCCCCCAATTCTATTAATCCTAATTCGCTTATTTGGCTTTTTTATTGACAGAAAAGAACTAGCAAGGCGTCTTTTCGAACGACTAGCAAACATTTTAGACGATAGCAGCACCTTGCAGGTCCGACAAACACTAAGAAATATCAGAGGCATAGATCAGCACTGGTATGCCACGCTTTTGAGCTTTGTTTTTTTTCTTTTTGTGGCGACTACACTATTTAGTGTCATTAAAAATTCCATGGACCAAATCTGGTCTATAGGCATCAAAGAGCATTCAAGTTTCATGTTTAAAATGAAATTACGTGGCCGCTCCATGATTATTATATTGTTAGCAGGGATCTTGTTCTTTGTAGGCCTACTCACAGACAGTGTACAAGGTTTTATCAGTACGTATGTGAACACAGCTTCTCCCACTTTTGGAAAAGCATTCTTATCCGTCCTTAATCAACTTTTATTTATTGCGATCGTTACCACCTGGTTCTCTGTCCTTTTTAAATTCTTAACCAACGGAAGGCCAACCTGGAACGCAGCCATCAGAGGCGGCCTACTCACAGGAATATTATTTACGATAGGCAAATACCTATTGCGCATACTGCTCCCATTAAGCGGCATCGGCAATATTTATGGGACATCGGGATCAATTGTATTGATTATGCTCTTTGTATTTTATTCTTCCTTTATATTTTACTTCGGTGCCTGCTACGTAAAGATATTGAGCGACGACAGAGAAACGCCAATACGGCCTATCAAAGGGGCATTTAATTACGAAATAAAAGAAGTGACAAAAAATACTTAAAACGCATGATTACCTCAATGCGACTTGTTCAAAACCCTGCATTTCGAACACAGCTAACTTGTTGAGTAAGTTGTAATGTAATGTTCCAAAGAAATTGACTATTCCGTCCTTATTCTTTCCCTCAATACAGATACTTTCTTTTACAATCTCCTTGTGTCTTAAATACTGCTCAGAAAGAATTAATTCTTCATCCTGAATGGTGACATCAGCAGCATCGATTGAAAACTGTTTTAGAAGCTCCGAAAAGCTTTTTCCATTTAAAAGCAACTCTTTAATTTTCATAGCCGTATATAATTAAGTTAGGGAGAATTAACAGATCAATTATAACGCCAAAAAGAAAGGGTAAACTACTAGAATTTACCCTTTTACACAAAATGTGGAAAACTTTTATTTTTAGAACAGCTTGTAAGCCAATCCTAAAGTAAACAGACTCAATTTTGTATCGTCATACCCATTTTTTCCAATTTTAGAAAGTCCGGTTTCATACCTTAAATCAAAACCAAGGTTACCAACATCCAGACCTGCACCAAATTGCCATGCAAAGTTTTGACCTTTAAAATCGCCTTTAAATGCACTTCCTGCAGCATCCTTTAAAGATTGATCATCACTTAATACAAACGATACTACAGGACCTGTATTTAGGCGTAGGCCAACCCCTGCTGCACCAAACTTAGTACCAACAAGAATTGGTACATCCATACTGGTAAATTTCACTTTATTTTCCTGACCTGATGCATCCTTTAATGTTGAGTTTTTACCACTCAGATACAACTCCGGTTGCAAATGTATACCTGCTGCACCTATACGTGTCCATAGACCAACATAATAACCGGCTCTATTGTCACTACTGAAAGTATTTTCTGTACTTAATTTAGAAAGATTTGCTCCACCTTTAAGGCCCAATTGAAAACTAGGCAATATCTGACTAAATGCAGCCAGATTTAAAGAGAGAAACAATGCGGATAAAATTATTTTTTTCATATGTGTGATAAGTTTATGATTAAATTATCTATGTAAAACTAAGAATTTTTTTCAATTGAAAACTAATTTACGTAGTTTTATATCTACGCCCTCAATAATGCCCCAAACACTTTCAGCGCTGTTAATGACCTTTATCAATTTGAATGGACTTCAACTTTAATTCGTACGCCATTACGCTAGTTTTTTGTGGCATTGTTACTCTTTTTTTTTCGTATCGGTTATTTCAGAAAAAAGGCGAAGCTGTTCGATTATTTGGTTTCATGCTACTATCCAATGCCATTTGGTCGTTAGGTTATGGCTTTGAACTCGCAAGTGATTCTTTAAGTCAAGTTCGCTTTTTCATCAACATTGAATACTTAGGTATAACAACGCTACCAGTAAATTGGTTTTTATTTTGTTTACATCTGGCCGGTAAAGATCGCTGGTACAAGAAACCCTTAAACCTGGCCGCTTTGCTGAGCGTATCCATACTCACCATATTATTGGTATGGACAAACGATTACCATCACTTACAATACAAAAGTCTAAATCTTGATCATTCCGGTCCCTTCCCCACACTCGTCATAGAACCAGGTATCTGGTATAGGTGTTTCACCGTATATTTCTACCTCCTTATGGGGACAGGAAGTTATCTCATCCTTTCTACCTTCCGAAAAGCGGATGCCATTTATAGAAGGCAAAACTATACTATATTTATTGCCGCGTTAATCCCCTGGATGGTCAACCTCGCCTATTTGGTAGGCATACGCCCCTTTAACAATCTAGACCTTACTCCTTTTGCATTTATTGTTGCCATTTCTTTGATTTCAGTGGCTATTTATCGATTTAAATTATTTGATATTCTTCCTGTAGCCAGAGAAAAAGTATTAGACCTTATTCAGGACGGCTACCTTGTTTTAGATGGCAAAAACAGGGTAATTGATTGCAACCTGGCTTTCAAAAAATATCTTCCTGAAGCTAAAAAGGGTAAGATCATTGGGGAGCAGATCGAATCCTTATTCCCTCAACAAGACGAATTACTTGATTTTCTAAAAGATAACCGTTCAGGGAAAATTGAAATGCAAGTCCAAATTCGCAAAGAGACATTTGACCTGGAAGCAGATATCATGTACCTAAATCATAACCAACTGAACAACGAGGCTACAGTTATAAAACTTCAGGATTTAACCGCTGTAAGGACGGAAGCTTTAAAATCCAAACAACAAACAGAGGAACTTAAAAAGCTAAACCAATTAAAGGACAGGATATTTTCTATCATCGCACATGACCTTAGGGGACCTTTGGTAAATTTATCCGAAGTATTGAAAATGGTCAATACGGACATGATCACTGTTGAGGAATTCAAAACGCTTTCTCCAAAGCTCAGCAGAGATATTCTTTACACCACTGATCTTTTAGAGAATATTTTACATTGGTCAAGAAGCCAGCTAAAAGGCTATGGGATCAATAAAACACATTTCGAATTGAGGAACATGATCATCAACGAAGTGAATTACCACCTACCTTCGGCAACGATAAAACGTATTCATATCATACATGATGTATTTCCAGGGATGATTGTATACGCCGATATGCTGATGATACAAATTGTAGTCAGGAATATCCTAAACAACTCCATTAAGTTTTGCAATGAAGAGTGTGAAATTAAGATTACGGCTGTCTACAACGAAGACTATCAGATGATTCTATCTATCGAAGACAACGGAATGGGCATATCAAAAGACGCATTAAAATTGCTGATCAATGGTTCCAGCGTTTCGACAAGAGGTACCATGAATGAAAAAGGGACTGGTCTCGGTTTGGTGATCTGCAAAGATTTTATGGAACGGAACAGCGGAAAAATGGAAGTAACCAGTGAAATTGGTAAGGGCACCAAATTTCAGCTGTTCCTTCCCGTTAATGAAATGTAAAACCTAACACACGAGCTTATTGTCCTGTTGCGCCATTAATAGCTTGCTGTTCTTTTAGCGCATCTACATTATTTTTGTCTCCAAAATTATTGGTTTTATCTTCAAAATATGCCAAGATCGCCACAATAGTATCCAGGTTATCTGCTACCCGTTGATGCATATCAGAAAGATCTTTATCCAATCTTTTGTCTCCCAGCTCTATATTGTCAACTTCAATTTTCCCTATTTTTTGAATAATTGCCTGTTGTGAGTGTTGCAAATCGCCCAACTCTCTTACAATCTTCTCCATTAATTCAAACTTTTTTAAAGTATCCATATCTCAATTTTTAAAAGATTAACGTTCTATTTACTACTTAATGAACCAATTATCTGGCCAATATGTTTTAATTTTTGGTAGTACATGTTGTTTTTGCTAATTTTCCGACCTATGAAGAAGCTTTTTCTTTTATTTTTTTTGTGCATCATGTATCAATTCGCACAGGCACAAACTGCCAATAATTTAGACAGTGAAAAACTACTAAATTATTATCAGGCACAACAATATGCCGAGGCGGCGCAATACCTTCAAAGTATTTACAGCGACAGTACAGATGTAAATCAACTAAAGCAGCTGGCCTATGCCAACCTGATGGCAAATAGATCACCAGAAGCTACAGGATTTTACCTGAAGGTGCTAAAAATAGACAGCAACAATTTCAATGCTTATAAACAATTGGCAAAATTGGATAGCGATCCTGGAAGTCCTTCAAGAAAAGAATATCTGCTAAAAGCAAACCAGTTAAATGCCCAGGATGCCGAAGTAGCAGCGGGATTGGCTGAGTTGTATTTCAAAAACAATCAATTTAATAAAGCCGAAGAAACCTTGAATCCGGCATTGGCAGCAGACAGCGCTAACCTTCTATTATTAAATGCAAAAATGCCAGTAAGTATGGCTTTAAAAAAATATCCTGAAGCCATAAATGCCGGAAAAAAATTAATTGGCTCAACCCATATCTCTGCCGAAAATCTGTTTTTCCAATTGGCTTTGTCTTACCGTGGTATCAGAGACTATAAAACTGCTAGTTCATACCTGCAAAAAGCAATAAAAGAGGGCATTTCACAAAAAACAGCCTCTTATTACGGATTGCTAGGGGACTCGTACGAAAGTTTGAACCAGAATAAAGAAGCGCTTGAAGTTTACAAAAGAGGCCTGCTATTCGAAAATAACGGCAGCTTGTATTACAATATCGCCCTACTTTACGAAGACAAGCTGAATGATAAAAAGAATGCAATCAATTATTATTCGCAATACTTAAACCATATCAAAGACCCCGAGAGGCAAAGGCGCCACATAGCTTATATCAAGAATAAGATTGAGGAACTAAAAAGATAACTAGCGGTTTACCAATCTGGCAACATACTTACCAATAATATCAAACTCAATATTCACAGTATCCCCTACATTTACCTCATGTAAATTGGTGTGTTCAAAAGTATAAGGAATAATAAATACCGAAAACTCGTCTTTTTCGGAACCTACAACGGTTAAACTGATTCCATTGACGCATACAGAGCCCTTTTCCACCGTTACGTTACCATTACTTGAATCATATTTAAAACGATATTCCCAGCTGCCATCCAACTCTGCTCTTTTAACGCAAACAGCGGTCTGGTCCACGTGACCTTGAACAATATGACCGTCTAACCTGCCGTTCATCTGCATACAACGTTCCAGATTAACTTTGTTCCCTACTTTAAGGTATTGCATATTGCTCTTTTCCAGCGTCTCCTGAATCGCAGTCACAGTATGCGTGTCCTCAGTTAACGCAACCACTGTTAAACAAACCCCATTGTGTGCTACACTCTGGTCTATCTTAAGTTCATTACTAATCGTAGATTGAATGGTAAAATGCAGATTTGTGCCCTCTGGAGCTATATTTTTAACTTCTCCAAGTGTTTCTATTATCCCTGTAAACATATCGATTTCACTATTTATTTAACCTATTTTTTCTCCAGTTACTCGTGCTTTCCTGCGAGATTTGTTGCTGCTGAACCACTCCTTGTTTTTTAAAAGACGTTGCGGCAAACAAAGCTGCCATCAAGGCCTCCTCATCATTTTCGGTTTTCAAACTATCGGCATTAAAGTACTTACTTACAAAATGCGTATCAAATTTACCAGATTTAAAAGCATCGTGCTGCATTACAAATTTCCCAAAGCTAAGGGTGGTTTGTATACCAGTGATCTGGTATTCATCAATCGCGCGAAGCATCCTTTCTATCGCTTCTTCCCTATCCTTACCAAAGGTGATCAACTTTGCGATCATCGGATCGTAATAGATTGGAATTTCCATCCCTTGTTCGAAGCCATCATCAACCCTTACACCATTACCTTTAGGCGTTTTATAAGTAAGTAAAGTGCCAATATCTGGTAGGAAATTATTCTCAGGATCTTCTGCATAAACCCGCAGTTCGATGGCATGTCCGTTAATCTCCAGGTCTTCCTGTTGATAAGAAAGCTTTTCGCCACGTGCAATTTTAATCTGTTCCTTTACAAGATCCAAACCAGTAATCATCTCTGTTACCGGATGCTCTACCTGCAAGCGGGTATTCATTTCTAAAAAGAAAAAGTCAAGATTTTCATCCAGGATAAACTCTACCGTACCTGCACCTACATAATTTACAGACCTTGCCACATCTACCGCACATTCCCCCATTCTGTTGCGGATTTCATCTGTTAAGATGCTGGATGGGGCCTCTTCAATTACCTTCTGATGTCGACGCTGTACGGAGCACTCCCTTTCAAATAGGTGAACGATATTTCCATGCGTATCTCCTAATACTTGTATTTCTATATGTCGTGGTGAAGAAACATAGCGTTCAATAAATACAGAGCCATCGCCAAAAGCCGATTGCGCTTCACTTACGGCCAATTGCATTTGCTCTTCAAAATCGGATACTTGCTCCACTACCCGCATTCCTTTACCACCACCGCCAGCTGCAGCTTTAATTAAAATCGGAAATCCGACTTCTACAGCTCTTAGCTTTGCTTCTTCAATGTCTGTAATGGCCTCCTCTGTCCCCGGAACCATTGGAATTTGGTATTTCAACGCTGCTGCCTTGGCAGACAACTTATTACCCATAATTTCCATGGCCTCAGGTGTAGGACCTATCAATATCAGTCCTGATGCTTTTACTAATCTTGCAAAACCTGCATTTTCAGATAAAAAACCATAACCAGGGTGAATGGCTTCAGCGCCTGTAATTTTACAAGCTTCAATAATCTTTTCTCCTAAAAGGTAAGATTGATTAGAGGGTGCTGGTCCTATACATACGGCCTCATCGGCGTACAATACGTGTAAAGATTGGCGATCTGCTTCTGAATATACGGCAACAGTTTTTATTCCCATTTCTCTGGCTGAACGCATGATACGCAATGCGATTTCGCCGCGGTTGGCTATAAGAATTTTCTTCATTAATGGATGAAAGTTATTTATGAGCTGATAAGTGCAAATGTATTATGTTTTCGATTGCCCTATCTATCATTTCTTCAGAAATATTTAAATGTGTCACCATTCTTACCGTTTTTGGTCCGGTAGCATTACAAAGTACTCCGCTTTCTGCCAAATGATGCACCACGCTCTCAGGTTTTATCCCCTTGGCAACTTCAAATACAACTATATTAGTTTCAACAGGAAGTACTGATGAAACATAGCTTACCTTACTCAAAGCATCAGCTAATGCCTTAGCATGTTGATGATCCAAGGCTAGCTTAGGAATGTTATGATCTAAGGCATAAATACCCGCAGCTGCTAAAAATCCTGCCTGGCGCATACCGCCACCAAAGGCTTTTCTAATTTTAATGGCCTCCTTAATGGTTTCCTTTGAGCCCAGTAAAACCGAACCAACTGGAGCGCCGAGCCCCTTAGACAAGCAAACAGATATGCCATCAAAATACTGTCCGTAAGCCGATGCATGATCACCTGTTGCAGTTAAGGCATTAAATATACGAGCACCATCCATGTGCAATTTCATTTCTTTGATATTGCAAAGCGTATGAATGGGTTCTATCTGAGACAGGCTATAACAAGCGCCGCCCCCCTTGTTCATTGTATTTTCCAACACCACCAAACTGGAATTAGGATAGTGGATATTCTCTTCATTTATTTCAGGCTCAATCAGCTCTGGCGTAAGAATACCTCTTATCCCATTTATTAGCCTTACCGATGCCATAGAATGATAAGCAATGCCGCCCCTCTCATAACGATATACATGGGAGCCCTGATCACATATCACTTCATCCATTGGATTTGTGAAACATTTAATGGCGATTTGATTGGTCATTGTTCCTGAGGGACAAAATAAGCCTGCTTCCATATTAAAGAGCGCAGCGAGTTTATGCTCCAGGGCATGTACGGTTTCATCTTCACCAAAAACATCATCACCAACTTTGGCAGTCATCATTGCTTCTAGCATACCACCATCCGGCACCGTTACAGTATCACTTCTCAGATCTATTTTCATGGGCATAAATTTTCTATACAATATTACTGAAGCACTTTCAAATTACCCACCAATATAAGCATAAAACTTACAGCATATCCCCGTAGTTTTGCCCTTAGTTTTTGGACTGGAATTTTAAATTTGGAATTTAAAATAACAAGTGTAATTTAGCTTAGTGTTTATTTAACAATATCTTAACCTAAGAAAAACGAAAAAACATGCTTCTTCAGCATTTAAAGGCAGAAAAATAATTAAACAACCAAAACCAAAAAAATAAATTTATGAGCAAAATGTGTACAAAAATGGTAGGATTATTTACTTTTATCCAGAAAAAATCGAACTAAGATGATAGTTATTGCAGATGGCGGTTCAACCAAAACCAATTGGTGTTTAATTAACGAAGCTGGAAGAAAAATTCTTTTCAATACAGAAGGCTATAATCCATATTTTTCAAAAACTGATTACATTGTTGAGTCTTTACGAAAGTCTCTTCCAGACCATTTAGAAACAGAGAAATTAACCGAGGTAAACTATTACGGAGCGGGTTGTTCAACAGAAACAAACAAAAAAATTGTATCAGATGCTATGCAACAGGTTTTCCCGAATGCAAAGATCAACATCGGACACGACCTTTTGGCTTCGTGCAGAGCTTTACTAGGCGATGAGCCAGGTTTTGCAGCAATTCTGGGCACAGGAACAAACTCTTGCCTTTACAATGGTAAAGACATTACTTTAAACATAGATTCCTTAGGTTATTTTTTAGGTGATGAAGGTAGTGGATGCTTTATCGGAAAAAAGATATTAAGCGACTACATGAAAGGTTATATGCCTAAAGGTCTTAGAGAAAGTTTCTATGACAACTATGCTTTAACCAATGAGGACATTTTTGACAATATCTATAACAAACCCCTTCCTAATCGTTTTTGCGCAGGCTTCAGTAAGTTTGTATACGATTATAAGGACAGTTACGAAGACTATGCTTTCGATACAATTAACTATGCTTTTACCGCATTTTTTGATAATCTGGTTACGCACTACCCGAACTATAAAGATTACAAATTAAACTGCGTTGGTTCTGTTGGCTATAGCTTCAGAGATATATTAAGCGTGGTGGCTGACAGGTATGAAATGGGTATCGGAAAAATCATTCGTTCTCCTATAGATGACCTTGTTAATTACCATGTCAACATCGTGAATAAATAACAATTACATTAATAATATACCTAAAATGGCCGTATCATCAATTATGATACGGCCATTTTTGTATGCACAGAAACACTCTGGAAGTCCTTCGGGAATGGTTATATGCAACAAGGAGTTTAAAAAGACTTTGAAAGGAATCCGAAAGGAGCTAGGGTCCTACTCAAGTCCTATCAAACTCCTTTCAGATTCCTTTCAATGTCCTAGGTGTATAGGACCATTCCCGAACGAGTATCGAAGGGTTATTAAAGACGCTAAAATGAGATCTCTTTGCTAAATAGTTTAGCGTATTTCCTTTTGTCAAATTTGTACAAGGTCGCTGCTCTGAATGACACTCCGTACTGTTTTTCATTTAAATCTCTCAGTACGCCGAAGCTCAACATCTTTTTTCTGAAATTTCTTTTATCCAGTTTTTTATTCAAAATCACTTCATAAACGTTTTGAAGCTGGGTTAAAGTAAATTTCTCAGGTAATAGTTCAAATGCAATTGGTTGATGTTTAATCCGCCGCTTGATTTTCTCCATTCCTTTTTCAAAGATCTGCTGATGATCAAAGGCCAATTTAGGCAGGTCTTTAACATTTCTCCAATAAGCTTGCTTCGCATAATTGCTTATTGGTTTTACAACCTTATCCCCTCCTAATCTTAAGAGGGCATAATAGGCTATACTTACTACTCTACCCTGTGGATGTCGATTTACATCACCAAAGGTATAATACTGCTCCATATAGATATCACTTAAGCCTGTAAGCTCATGTAAGATCCTGGTAGCTGATTGGTCTAAACTCTCATCCTCTTCAACCAGATTACCTGGTAAGGCCCACCAATCCTTAAAGGGTTCTTCGTTCCTTTCAATTAGAAGAATTTTTAATTCTCCTTCATCAAATCCGAAAAGCACACAATCAATCGAGAAAGTGGAATTAAATTTTGGCAAAATTTCTTTCAAAACATTAATTGTTAGATATTAAATATTCTAGATCTTTTTGAAATTTTCAGGTTTTTCACGCGTTATATTTCTGTAGAATCATTTTGACACCAAAATGCAAATAACTTTTGATACTGCAAAAAACAAAATCAATCCTATCAAAAGAAAGCATAAAAAGACATCTGTAGCTCACATTATCTTTTTTTTTACAAAAAAAGAGTAATAAATACACATGTTTCCTATTAACTTAGGAAAATTAAAAATAAATTACTTAGTGTAAAAAATACACGCTATATTCGTAACTATAAATCATGAGACCAAATATTAAAAATATCGCAGTATTAACATCTGGAGGAGATGCTCCCGGGATGAACGCTTGCATTAGGGCAGTGATTAGAACGGGAATATACAATGGTATCAATATGTTTGGTGTCATGCAAGGATACCAGGGCTTAATCAATGACAACATTATTCCCATGGATGCAAGATCCGTGAGTAATATCATACACCTTGGTGGTACCATTCTAAAAACAGCACGCTGTTTAGAATTTAAAACTGAGGAAGGGCTGGAACTGGCTTACAAAAATCTTCAGGCACACGATATAGATGGACTTGTTGTAATTGGAGGTGATGGAACTTTTACCGGAGCCAAGCGTTTCGGTGAAAAATTCGGCATCCGAGTAATCGGTGTTCCAGGTACCATTGACAATGACCTTTATGGTTCCGACTTTACCTTGGGATATGATACGGCTATCAATACAGTTATTGAAGCTATTGATAAGATCCGCGATACTGCAGATTCACACGACCGTTTATTCTTTATTGAAGTAATGGGTCGTGACTCAGGCTGTATCGCCTTGAGAAGTGCAATTTCTAGTGGTGCTGAAGCAGTGCTTTTGCCAGAAAGAGAGACTAGTTTAAGTGAATTGATCGCTCAACTGGAAACTGGTGCGTCTACCAAAAAAACTTCAAGTATTGTAATTGTATCTGAAGGTCATAAGGATGGTGGAGCATATGATGTAGCCAAAAAGGTTAAGGAACGTTTTAATCATTATGATACCAAAGTAACGATCTTAGGTCACCTTCAACGTGGAGGTAGCCCAAGTAGCTTTGATAGAATTCTGGGTAGCAGACTTGGTTTTGCTGCTGTTAACGAACTGCTAAGAGGAAATACCATGCAAATGGTAGGTCTGAGAGGCAATGAAGTTAAAACAACAAGTATAGAAGAAGCACTAACCAGACATACTTTTAAACTGGAAAGTGATTTATTGGAAATGACTAAAGTTTTATCCATATAACATGATAGCAATAGTATACAGCGGATCGAAAACAGCGTTCTGGAAAATTGCCAAAGATGGCAAGGCTATTGCCGAATGCACTATGCCGGGTATTAACCCTTGTTTTAACGACCAAAAGACTATCCTTCAGTATTTAAATAAAAAAGCTACGCTAATCAATCATGCCGAAAGCATAAAAAAGATTTATGTTTTTGCTGCTGGTGCTTCTTCTGACGAAAGAAAAGAAGAGCTTGCCAACACATTAGGTATGTTTTTTAAGCACAGTAAAATAACGGTTAAAGATGACCTATATGGCGCTGCTATTTCAGCATGCTTTAACAACAGCGGTATTGTAGGTATCTTAGGTAGCGGAGCCAACTGCGCCTATTTTGATGGTAAAAAACCAGAGAAAAACAATTTTGGACTAGGTTACGTTTTTGGAGATGAAGGCTCAGCCAACTATCTTGGAAAAACAATTTTAAAGCGTTTTCTTCAAAACAAACTTCCTGCTGATTTGCAGAAGCAATTTGAATTGAAATACAATCTAGACAGACCACAAATACTGGAAAGGGTGTATAAAAAACCAATGGCACAGCTATTTTTAAGTTCTTTCTTTGATTTTTTCCTTGAAAATAGGGACAATAAATATATACTGGAGATTATAGATAATGCTTTTGAGCTCTATTTTCAAACTTATTTATTACCAACAGTTAAACTTCATCCCGGAAAAGAAATACATTTTGTAGGTATTGTTGCTGGAAGTTTTCAGGATCAATTACGTGCAATTGCAAAGAAACATGGGCTCTCGATTACAACGATTACAAAGGAACCTATATATAATTTATTAAACTACTATTCAAATTAACAAAATGAGCAAAATTGGAATTAACGGCTTTGGCCGTATCGGCAGACTGGTTTTTAGAGCTGCTTTAAAAAGAGGATTAGATATCGTTGCGATTAATGACCTTGTTGAGCCGGATTACATGGCTTATATGTTAAAATACGACACTACACATGGTCGTTTTGATGGTACTATTGCTGTAGAAAATGGTCATCTTGTAGTAAACGGAAAAACAATCCGTATTACAGCGGAAAGAGATCCAGCAAACTTGAAATGGAATGAAGTTGGTGTTGAAACTGTGATTGAATCTACAGGTTTATTCCTAACACGTGCTGATGCTGAAAAACACATCGCTGCAGGTGCAAAAAGAGTCGTATTCTCTGCTCCAGCTAAAGATGCTGATATCCCTACTTATGTAATGGGTGTTAACCATGATAAATTAACTGCTGATCAAACGATCGTTTCTAACGCATCTTGTACTACAAACTGCCTTGCTCCAATCGCAAAGGTATTAAATGATAACTTTGGTATCGTTGAAGGTTTAATGAGTACAATTCACGCAGTTACTGCAACTCAAAAAACTGTTGATGGTCCTTCGGCTAAAGACTGGAGAGGTGGACGTGGTGGTTTCTCTAACATCATCCCTTCTTCTACAGGTGCTGCTAAAGCAGTAGGTATGGTATTACCTGAATTGAAAGGTAAATTAACTGGTATGTCGTTCCGCGTTCCTGTTGCTGACGTATCTGTTGTTGATTTAACTGTACGTTTAGAGAAACCTGCGACTTATGAGGAAATTAAAGCTGCAATGAAAGCTGCCTCAGAAGGCGATTTAAAAGGCGTACTTGCTTACACTGATGAAGAAGTAGTTTCTTCTGATTTTATCGGAGATGACCATGCATCTATCTTTGATGCTAAAGCTGGTATCTCATTGAATGACAACTTCGTAAAAGTAGTTTCATGGTATGATAACGAATGGGGCTATTCTTCTGCATTAGCTAAATTCGTAGAATACTACGGAAACTTAAAGTAAAACCCGTTCATACAGGTTTATATTTGGTTAGAAAAGGGATGTGCGTGGATGCGACATCCCTTTCTTTGTTTTGCAATGTTATACTTACAGGTGTATTATGTTCGACCGAATAACGCAACAAGCCCAACTCAATTGAGCATCTACTGTAAAACAATTGTTATACAGGCCCCAAACATCCTATACAACCTGTTCAGCTATTGGATATTCCTTTTCAAAGGTTATTTTTGCACGAAAAAAAAATCTATCCAACATTATGAAACACATATTATACGCCCTCGGCCTGTCAGTACTTTTATTTAGCTGTAAAGAACAGGAAACTACTGCTACTTATACCCCAAGGATACTGACTGCTAATGAAAAATTCAATGAATCCTATGATGGAAAGGATAGCATATTTACAATCCTTTTGAAAAAAGACCAGAATACCAGTGAAATCAAAGAGGAGTTTAACGTAAAGTTTAAAGACACGCTTGTGAAAATTCAAGTCAATAAGGCTGATCCAAATTCAGCAACTGATAAATTTGCATCTACTCAATTTATAAACACCCAAAAAACTGCACTTCTAGTTCAATTGGCCGACAATTCTGGTCTAGCTGCTCCATCCTATATCATCGCCTTAAAAAACGGCAAACTAAATGTAGTAAGCCTTTACAGAGCTTCGAACGGAAAAGAGGATACAAAATACACTACGGGAATAAACAAACTGGGAAGAGCAGGATATTTGGTTAACAACGATTTTTTCATCACCAACGTGAATGCAAATGTTAATTTGGTTAAAAGACAAAATCCAGAAGAAAGAATCCAAGGTGAATTTATTTTAAATTCGCCAGATAAAACTACTTTAGTATTCCTTACCCCTTCTTCATTATACCAGGTTCATTACCCAAGTGACGAAGTTGTTAATGAGAAACTAGCTAAACCAGCACCTCAGTCTGATGCCGAATTAACCGAATGGGTTAAAAACAACTACATCTGGGCAAAGAATAAAAAAGGCATTACCTTTTTGAAATTTCATGACAGCGACAGAATTGTTGACATTAAAGAATTTCAATAGCAATTGAATTAGGTACGGTTTTCTCATAAACTAATCGGCGCAAATTTTTGTACATTAGTTTATAAGAAAACCAATATCCTAATGAAGACATCCTTAAAGTTGCCACTAGTAGCCTTGCTGGCCATTTTTTCTTCCTGT
This sequence comes from Pedobacter sp. ok626, assembly GCF_900100435.1. Taxonomy (GTDB): domain Bacteria; phylum Bacteroidota; class Bacteroidia; order Sphingobacteriales; family Sphingobacteriaceae; genus Pedobacter. Next base: position 152,224 of record NZ_FNEX01000008.1, read on the forward strand.
GAAAACAGCAACAAAAAATCAGCATCGGCTGATTCAAGCCTTTCCCCATCAAATCCTTTCCTTAAAGAGAGTACATTACCTTATCAGGTACCAGACTTTGATCACATCAAGGATAGCGATTTTAAACCCGCTATTGAGGAAGGCATGAAGATCCATTTAAATGAGGTCAACAGCATTGCAGATAATAAAGAGGCCCCTACATTTGAGAACACGCTGGTAGCGATGGAAAAAAGCGGGCAAATGTTGACCCGCGTAAACCATGTTTTCGGTTTACTTACAGGAGCCAACACCAATGATGACCTCCAAAAGATACAAGAAGAAATAGCACCTAAGCAGGCTGCGCATGATGATGCCATACATCTGAATGCTAAATTGTTTAAACGCATCGAATCCATATACAACACAAGGGCAAAGCTTAAATTAGATGCGGAATCCAACAAATTGCTGGAGTATTATTATCAGGAATTTGTACTGGCAGGAGCAAAACTTTCTGAGGATGCAAAAACCAATCTTAAAAAACTGAATGAACAGGAAGCTTCGCTAAGTGCAAAGTTTTCTAACCAGCTACTCGCCGCAGCAAAAGCCGGCGCTTTCGTTACCGATAAAGTATCAGACTTAGAAGGTTTATCGACCGGAGAGATTAATGCTGCAGCGCAGGCTGCAAAAACGGCCAAAATGGATGGAAAATGGTTATTATCTCTTCAAAATACAACCCAGCAACCATCTTTACAAATGCTTTCCGACCGTGCTACTCGTCAAAAATTATTTGAGGCTTCCTGGAATCGTGCGGAAAAAGGCGACAGCAATGATACTCGCAAAACGATTGTTGAAATCGCCAAAATACGAGCCGAAAAAGCCAAATTAATGGGTTTCCCTAATTATGCCGCCTGGAAATTACAAGATCAAATGGCCAAAACCCCAGCCGCTGTGGAAGCGTTCTTTGCTAAACTGGTACCTTCGGCAACAGCAAAGGCCAATGCAGAGGCAGCAGAACTTCAATCGGTAATAGATACACAAAAAGGTGGTTTTAAACTGGAACCTTACGATTGGAATTACTATGCAGAACAGGTACGTAAGGCCAAATACGATTTAAATGAAAATGAGGTTAAGCCCTACTTTGAGCTGAATAACGTACTTAAAAACGGAGTATTCTACGCTGCAACTCAACTATACGGCATTACTTTTAAAGAGCGTACAGACCTACCCGTTTATCACAAGGATGTGAAAGTGTTTGAATTGTTCGATAAAGACAATAGCACTATTGGCCTTTTTTACTGTGATTACTTTAAACGCGACAACAAATCTGGTGGTGCATGGATGGACAATGTAGTTGGCCAATCGAAATTGATGGGCACCAAACCTGTCATTTTTAATGTATGTAATTTTACAAAGCCTGCAGGCGGGCAACCTGCCTTAATTAGCTTTGATGATGTAACTACCATGTTCCATGAGTTTGGACATGCCCTACATGGCTTTTTTGCCAATCAAGAGTATCCTAGTCTCTCGGGCACCAATGTGGCTAGAGATTTCGTTGAATTTCCATCTCAGTTTAACGAGCATTGGGCTGTAAATCCGCAGGTCTTTAAAAACTATGCGATTCATTACAGTACCGGACAACCAATGCCACAAATATTGGTTGATAAGATAAATAAAGCAGCTAAGTTTAATCAGGGCTATGCTTTAACAGAAGTATTAGCGGCAGCTGCATTAGATATGCAATGGCATAAACTTTCGGCCACCGAGCCTTTGCAGGATGCCGATAAATTTGAAACCACAGCATTGCAAAGAACGGGATTAAGCCTATCTTATGTACCACCACGTTATCGTTCCAGCTACTTTTTACACATCTGGGGTAATGGATATGCGGCAGGTTATTATGCTTACCTATGGACCGAAATGCTGGATCATGATGCTTTCTCCTGGTTTGAAGAAAATGGTGGTTTAACAAGAGAGAATGGACAACGCTTCCGCGACATGATCCTTTCTCGTGGCAATACAGAAGATTATGGAAAAATGTTCCGCGATTTCCGTGGTCACGATCCGAATATTAAAGCCATGCAAAAATATAGAGGCTTACCAGAAAAATAGGTTTCCAAATAAACGAAAGGGAGTTAGAGAAGGTATACCTTTCTAACTCCTTTTTTACTTTAAATACTTATTCTTTTTCTGGCGTTTTGCATTTTTCTCCCTATCCAAACAAGTATCAACGACAACGCCAGAAATACAATTAGGAGGTAGAAACTATTTAACATCACCTTATTGTATCCCAATGCGCCCACATCAATAAATGGATAAGGATAAAATCCGGAGAAATCCCCCCTGACCAGTATATATACTAAATACACAAATGGATAAATCAGCCATGCAAAGGCATCTTTCCATTTCAATGTGCTTTTCGGCACAAAAATCAACCAGTATACGACATATAAAACAGGTATAAATGCATGCAGCAATTCATCTACAACAAGCTGCAATCCTTTTGGTTCCCATGTAAACCGTAATATTAGGTTATAAACAATTCCAACTACACTAATATAAACTGTCACAGCTGCCAAAATTTTTGGCTTCGAAAAAAAATGCTCGTCGTTTTTGTTGAAATTAAATAGCAACAATGTAAAACACAATACCACCATAATATTGGTAAGAATGGTGAAGTAGCTAAAATACCTTACAACAGACTCTAATACGGGAATATCATTGTTTACGATAGTGAGATACAACTGTGCTATTAACGCAAACCAACCTGCAATAGCGCCGGTCATCAAAAATAATTTATTGGCTTTAGCGTGCTTTTTATCCATACTGTCTTCTATAATTAGCTATTGAATATAGCTAATTATAGAAAAATTCACTAAAGCCTTTTTATAAGTTCCTGAGCCTTATCATAATTACTTGTTCCCTGAGGGATTTTTGCAAACCAAACTAAAGCTTGCTGTTTATCCTTTTGCTTAACGAAGCTCAGGCCAATATAATAAGCTGCATCGTATTTAAACACAGATTCACCTTCATACAATTTTGTAAGTATGGTTCTCGCATCATTTTCTTTACCCGTTTCAATTAGGGTAATTCCATAATAATAAGCCACTAAAGAATTTTCAGGGGAAAGCGCATATTCCTGCGCTAAAATTTCCCTGGCCGCGCTAAAATCATGCGCATTATAAAAATCTGCCGCTTTTTCAAGATTATTCTTGGTGTCTGCACCGCGCTCTACTACCGACATTTCTTTGCTGATACTGTATTTATCATAAAGATTAGCAGACCATGGAGCCCATACCAACAAACCAATAACTAAAATCGCAGCAACGCTGATCCACTTTAAATATGACTGTAACCTAACCACTTTTACTGGCGGATGTTCCTGATTTTTAAAATACTGTTTACCAAATGCAGCTAAAGTTGCTTCAACTTCTTTATCCTCCTCAGAAGGCGCAATCTTCATCTTTAATGTTTGATGAACATTTTTATACTCGGCCAACAGCGTTTTCAACTCTCCATCTGTTTGAAGTAAAGTTTCAAACTCCTGTTTTTCCTGAAGCTCCATATCACCTTCAAGGTAACGGGCAACAGTTAATAATTTCTCCTCGTTCATCATTATTCTTCCGTTTTATCAGATTGAACCATTTTTATCAGAGATGCCATGCATTCAGATTTCTTTTTCCTCAGGTAACCATAAGTAACACCAAGCGTTTCGGCCACTTTTTCTTGTGCCTCCCCCTTCATGCTCCATGAAATGATTTCTCTGCAGCGTTCGCCTAATTTCTCGAATGCCTTAAAAAATAATTTCGACTGCGCCTCCTGATTTTCCAGATAATCTGCATTAGCAAAAGTATCTTCTCCGATATGTAATAAATCCTCTTCGCTATTTGTTACCGGTAGAATTGATCTTTTTTTTATTTCATTTAACCATTTCCGCTTGCATATCAATAAGATGTAAGGTTCGAAAGGACAGGTAAGCTCTAGCGATTTATATTTCGCCTGCTTGTAGATATCCATTAAAGACTCTTGAAATATATCCGCAGCATCATCATCACTCCCATTATTAAATACGATCCATGATTTGACCTTAGCTGCACAACGCTTATAAATCTCATTAATGATGACAGTATCATTATTTACCAGTCCTATAATATAACGCTGGTCTGAATGTATGTTTTTAGCCATTGGCGGATTTATAATCAAGCATATCGCTACTAATTTAAAACTTCTTTTGGTAGCGCAATAAAAAAAATTAAAACAGGGGGGTAACATTTTTTAACTGCCATTGATATCTATACAAATCACCCAATGGCGAACGCTGAAAAGCCATAATAGAGTAAGCAATTTTTTAAAACTATGAACATGAAAACTTTAAACTTAACATCAGCATTATTCATCGTATTGATCGCCCTAGGCGTAGCGTGTAAAAAAGAAAACTCGAACGACGGTGACACGAACACAGCAAAAACAGCCAAAGAGTTTACCGCTAAATTTGGCGCTCAAAAACAAACTAAAGAGATCAATGCCTCCGCCCTTCCTCAAACTGTATCCTTATTGGATGGCACAAAAATCACATTCCCAGTTGGCTCACTAACTAAGGGTGGCGTACCAGTAACAGGCAACGTTACAATTGAAGCTTATGAGGTATTGAAAAGAAGCACCGTTATATTTACAGGTGGTAATACCAACCACTCATCAGGAGCTCCCTTAGCATCAGATGGCTTTATCTTTATCGATGTAAAATCTGGCGGTGTTAGCGTAGATCAAAACCTTGCTGTACCGATTAAAATCGCTATTCCCGCTAAAAGAGATGGTGCGACTCAACTTTGGGTGGGTGTAGATCAGGGCGGAGAGAAACCACTTGTGGCCGGACCAGCTAACCAAATGGCATGGGCAGCGCCAAGAAACGCGAATGGTGTGGGCATGAAAGAAGTACCTGCTTCACAATCTGCCTTTACATTTGACTTCGGAAGTCTTGGATGGGTCAACTGCGACATATTTTATAATAACGCTAGTCCTAAAACAACAGTAAGAGTAGAGGTACTAAACAACCCAGGTTCAATGGCTAGTTTCCATGCCTATGCTGGTGAAACCTTTGTATACTTCTGCGCGAAAGGAGCTAATGTTGTTGCTCAGTTGTATACTGCTGATGGCCCTAATAAAGTAAAAAGCTACGACAATAGTATGCCAATTGGTTCTCAAGGTAAAATGCTTTCATTCTGTGTTAAAGATGGTAGATTTTACTACGCGGTTCAGGACATCACGATAAGCGCAAACCAAAACTTAACACTTACCCTAACAGAAACTACTGAAGCTACCATACAAGGTGTAATCAGCAGTCTGGATAATTATTAAAATCCCTATTAAACACACAATTGAAGGTTGCATCATATTTATGGTGCAGCCTTTTTCCCGTTTTAATGCCAAACAGGCATTGATTTACAATTATATTGCTAAATTCATTTTTAATATGAAAAGACCGCTACAATTACGCTTATTATTTTCTGCCACTATTTTAGCACAATTATTTGTCGTAACCGGAGTTTTTGCACAAACAAAACATCCAGTAGTCAATAAACCGGTCCCAGCTTTAATAGTGCCAACGGATACTGTTCCGGCTATTATTAACCATACAATTGAAAATGGAGTGGTCAAATTCAGCTCCGTGTTGCGTCCGCTTCGTCAGATCGCCGGTGCCCCCGAGCCTTTCTACAGCTACTTCTGGGAGTTTGGTGACGGACAGTTCTCGTTCGAAAAAGAGCCACAACATATCTATCCAGATACTTTAAAATACGATGTACGCTTATTTGCCACCAATAGTTATGATGATGGTAAACGCCCACCAACAAGACCAAAACCTTTAAAACCAGGCAGCAGTCGCCCCATACTTGCGGCAAATAAATTAAGTCCAGATCAGCAGTTTTTTAAATCGGGAGGTTCTGTTGAGATGAAGACCAATTGCATGCCCAAACCCGGTGACGATATGATGTTGGTTTTCGGTTATCGTAACAAACCCGAAAATGGAGTAGCAAGCCTTAATGGTACCCTCTCCCTTTTATACAATGACAAGGAATTTAACAAAGACAACTTTGAACTAGTCGAAGCCCGGACTTACCATAATGAAAAGAAGGCTTCACTTGATAAATACGGAACAATAGCGGCATTAAAACTAAGCAATGATCAGCCTTATTATGCGGCAATAACGGGCCCAAATGCTGCCGAAGCTAACAATGTCGTATTTGATCCTGAAGGCACAGCTCTGATTAAAGAGAAAATGTTAGCCTATCGAAAAAGTGAAAGCTGGAAATTTGAGAACTTAAAATCAGGGGAAGAGAAGTTTGTTTTTCTACATTTAAAAACTACTCCAGAGATGATTAAAGATACGAATGCGGTTGTAAAACTGACAGGTATGTTTATTCCCGACAATCCATTGGCAGTAACAGAGTTCTTCACCGTTGAACTTCAAATTGTTGCTTCTCATGACCCCAACAAAATGATGTTAAAAAACAGTAGGATGAACTTTCGCTTTACTGGAAAAAACAAAAAACTCACTTACAAGGTAAGATTTCAAAATACTGGTAAAGGTCCTGCAAAAAAGGTAGATGTTGGCGTTGCCATAGGCGAAATACTGGATAAAGGATCTATCGAAATATTGGATTCAAAGCCAAAATTGATTTTATGCAAACAGGCTTACGCCAATCAAAGCTGTCTGGATACCGCTAGCATAGCCGATAGTCTACACTTTATATTTAATAACATTTACCTACCCGGCATGCAGCAAAAGGGTGTAAAAGATGCTGACTCTACCATGGGTTTTATCGAATATAAAATCGGCTTTAAAGCAAAACCTAAAAAGCTCCCTTTTAAAAGTGGCGCGGCCATTGTTTTCGATAAAAATGAGCCTATATATACCAATAGGGCAACAGGAAGATATAAAATGGGACTATCCCCTGGGATTATTGCCGGTTATGGTTTCCCTTTCACAAATGGCAACACGCCCTTTTCAGGTCAAAAGAACATCACTTTTGGTGTTAGCCTGGCCCCTTACGCGCCACACAGATATTATTGGCAAGTGGAGTTATATGCCAGCTCTTTTGCAGAAAAAGAATACCTGATCAATCGAACTCCTGGCAATGATAGACTGGTTCCTATTGTGGTAAATGGCAAGCAACAAGAGGCCAGACTTAAATATGCGGATAGCATGGCACGCGTAAAAGTGGTAACCATTAATATCGTTCCCCTCCAATTGCGGTACAATTTCAACAAATACTTTGGAGCAGGTATCGGTACCCTGGTTTCTTTTAATATTGATGAGCAATCTACTCCATCTAAACAGGGTCTTTTTGAACTTTTAAGCGCGGCGGGCACTGGCGAACAGGTTACTATTAAAAAATCATTCGACAAGATCAGCAAGAGTTTTAACGATTTCCAGAATACGCTGTTTACAGATGTCCAGGTAGGAAAAGTACATGTAGGACCTTCAATTGGTTTTAGGTATTTATATACCTTTCAAGGATCCAACAACAGGCTAATTACTTATTTAACATGGAAGTTTTAGCGAGAATATTTCTTCTTTGTCTTTCATTTTTTGGATTTACTGCCGCTACTGCCCAAACCCCAATAAATATCCCCCAACCTATTACCAGAACATTAGACTCCTTAAAAAAACAGGACAACCTTGCCGATTGGCTATACACAAGGATTGATTACAGCTATGTCAATCCTCGTCAAAGCCTCCCCTTTTTAATGAACACCGAAAGTGAAAGATGGCGCAAGCCCAGGTCTACACCTGAAAAGGAAGCATGGCTAATGCTACTCAGTAATCAGGGTTACAATCAAATGTACACTGGCAACATCCTTAACTCCATCAATTGCTACGAACAGGCCTATAACTATGTTGTTGAGCATAAACTTAATGTTGAGGGGATTGCCGAATATGTTTTAAAGCCATGGGCAAACAACTATACCCGACTGGGAGATTATGAGAAGGCATTGTTTATTCAACAAAAAACACTAAATCATGCTTTAAAAGAACACAATGATCCTTTAGCAGTTTCGGTTTACAACAACATGGCCATCTCCTACCGCTCTTTAGGTGATTTTAAAAAAGCGGAGGAATGCATCTACCTTGGTACTAAAAAAACAACTCCAGCATCTACTGAACTGGTGTTACTTGACAATACTTTGGCAGATATCTATATTGACAAAAATGAACTCGGTCTAGCTGAAAAAATTATATCAAGAAACATTGCCCGCCAAAAACTACTTAAGCAAAATTTCGAATCTGCTTACTGGCTTTTAAGCAGTCATATCACTGCAGGCGATATCCAGAGTAAGCAACAGCACTTTACTGTTGCTCAAAACAACTACCAACAGGCCCTTGCGATTAACGATAAATACTACAATGGGAATCGACTGCGCGAAAAGGCCTATATCTATATCCAACTGGGTAAAATTAAACTCGCTCAAAAACAACCTGATCAGGCTATTGCTTATTTCAACAAGGTATTAAGGACCTTTGGGCTAAGCGATACCAATTCAAAAATCAATGTAGAAAGGGTATTTGGCGACAACCGTCTGGTTGATTTATTTTACCAAAAGTCATTAGCCTATGGCAAGCTGGGCAGAGACAAAGATGCGCTGGAAAACATCCAACTCTCTCTGCTCGCCGCTGATAAGATCCGTTTCGAACTTGCTGATGTAAAAACAAAACAACGTTTCCAATCAGAAACCAAACAAATGGCAGAAAATGCAATTGCCATTGCTTTTAACTTGCTTGCAAAAACTAAGGAGCACCATTTTGCGGAAATTATCGTAAGTATCATTGAACAGACTAGAGCGCGCACTTTATTGGACGATATTCGCAGAAATCAACAGCAATTAAGATTTTCCACAAAAGATCCATTATTTCAGGAGAAAGCAAAGTTTGAGCAAGCCATAGCCTATAACGAAAAGGAGCTTCTACAAGGTGGAGAAGCTCCGAAAGAAATAGAAAAACGCAATGGCGAGCTTAAATTTAAATTGGAAGCTGTTGAAAAACTCCTAACACAACGCTATCCCTCATTGGCCGTAAATAAGGACATTAAGATTTCCAGCAATAGTTTGCTAAAACAATTACCTCGCAGAGCCCACTTTATTGAATTTTTTGCAGGTAGCTCACATCTATATGTAGCCGAAATTTACAATAGACAGGTCAAACACATCAAGCGGGTGTCTGATGCACAACTGGTAAAAAAGAACATATCCTATTTTGTAAACACCTATTACCACAATGGCCCTACAGCCATGATGAATCAACCCAAATCGTTCTTTATCGCTGCCAATCAAATCTATAAAACCTTGCTTGGTGGATTTAGTTTCGCTAAAAATGAAAAGTTGATCATCATTCCTGATGAGGTGATTGGCTATCTTTCTTTCGATGGGATGATTACGAACGACAAATATCAACCTGATATAGCCAACTGGCCTTATCTCATTAAAGACCTTTCCCTCTCCTATTCCTTTTCCATTCAAACCTGGCTAAACCAATCCGCCAAGAAATCCAATCCCGAAAAAAGCTTTGCAGGCTTATTTGTGACCCACCAAAATAAAAACAAACAGTTTATACCTGCAGTAGTAAAGGAGGCCGAATCGATAGAGAAAATTGTAGCAGGTGAGTTTATGATGGATGAGAATGCACGCGTAAAAGATTTTTTTAATGCTTTTGACAAGGCCAATGTATTGCACATCAGTACGCATTCTTATTTATCAGGGGTACAAAAAGAACCAACATTGTCTTTTGATGATGAACCCGTATTCTTATTCGAATTATCGGCCAGAAAAAACGCACCCGATTTAGTCGTTTTAAGCGCCTGTCGCACTGCCGATGGGATGATGAATACAGGTGAAGGTATTATTAGCCTCAGCAGGGGCTTTGCAGCAATAGGAACAGGAGGAACAATAGCAGGCTTATGGAATGTAAATGATCAGGCTGCCTCAGAAATTACCGCAAGTTGTTACAACAATATGCTGCAGGGACAAACGATAAGTATTGCATTACACCATGCAAAACTAGATTGGCTAAAAAGCAAGCAAAGGCCTGCTCAGGAATATCTACCTTATTACTGGGACGCACTCGTTTACATGGGCTACGATAAAAAAGTAACGCTAAAACCTGCAGGCAATACCCTGGCTGATTACGGAAAACTTGGCGCACTAATCCTAACTGCCTTTTTGGGCATTTACTACCTGATAAAAGTAAAAAAGAAACCTATTTCTCCTGCTTCAAAACCGTAACTGCCAATGGCGGAACATTTAGAAGAACAGAATATTCCCTATTATGACAAGCTACTTTTTCGGGCTGAATTGATTTAGTATTCAGTTTTCCGCTTCCAAAAAAATCCTTCGCGTCGGTATTAAAGATCTCTGTCCATTTGGCTTTAAACGGTAATCCGACCCTATAGTTTTCTCTATAAACGGGGGTTAGATTTAAAATTACAATCAATGTATCTTTTGCCTTTTTCCCTTTCCTAATGTAGATATAGATGGAATGTCTGGCATCATCAGCGTTGATCCACTCAAATCCTTCAGCCGAAAAGCTATGCTCATATAAAGCCGGTTCAGAAGTATACAGTTTATTGATGGCTCTAACTGCCTTCTGCATACCCAAATGAGGCGCATGTTCTAGTAAATGCCAGTCCAGTGAGCTTTTAAAATCCCATTCATGAGTTTGTGCAAACTCATTACCCATAAATAACAGTTTGGTTCCCGGATGTGTATACATATAGGCATATAACACCCTTAGGTTTGCAAATTTCTGCCATTCATCTCCCGGCATTTTATAAATCATCGATGACTTACCATGAACAACCTCATCATGTGAAAAGGGAAGCATAAAATTCTCACTAAAAGCATAGCTACTACTAAAAGTAAGCTGATAATGATGATATCTTCTGTTTATAGGATCATTTTTAAAATACTTTAGTGTATCGTTCATCCAGCCCATCATCCATTTCATTCCAAACCCTAGTCCACCGCTATGTACTGGATGGGTAACCAAGGGATAGGTACTACTTTCTTCGGCAATGGTATGCACCCCTTCATAATTACCATAAACAGCAATATTCAGGTCTTTGAGAAACTGGATAGCCCCTAAATTCTCACTGCCACCAAATTCATTGGTAGCAGCATCCCCAGACTTACGCGAAAAATCAAAATAAAGCATAGAGGCCACAGCATCTACCCTTAAGCCATCTACATGAAACTTATCCAACCAATACAGCGCATTGCTGATTAAAAAAGAACGGACTTCGTTTCTGTCGTAATTAAAGATGTAAGACTTCCAATCGGGATGAAAGCCTTTGCGCATATCTGCATGCTCATATAAATGCGTGCCATCAAAATGATAAAGCCCATGTGCATCACCAGGGAAATGCGAGGGTACCCAATCTAAAATAACTGCTATATCATTTTTATGTAGTTCATTGATCAAATACATCAGTTCCTGAGGAGTTCCATGTCTGGAACTTGCCGCAAAATAGCCGGTAATCTGATATCCCCATGAAGGAAAATAAGGGTATTCCATTATGGGCATCAACTCCACATGGGTAAAACCCATATCTAGTAAATAAGGTACTAAACTGTTTGCGATTTCTACATAAGTCAATACGCGATCAGGCTCGCTAGGATCCCGTTGCCAGGAACCAAGATGCACTTCATAAACCGACATTGGTTTATTTAAGGCATTTAATTTAGGTCGTTTGCTTAACCAGCCTTTATCCTTCCATTTGAAATCATTATCCCAAACAATAGATCCTGTTTTAGGTGGATGTTCCCATCTTTTTGCATAAGGATCCCCCTTTTCTACCTCTTCTCCCCCAAATCCTTTAACCAAAAACTTATAGATATCGCCTTTCCCCACACCAGGGATAAAGCCTTCCCAGATTCCTGAAGAATCCAGTCTTCTATTTAAAGGATGCGAAGATCGGTTCCAATCATTAAAATCTGCAATGACATGAACCGACTGAGCATTCGGCGCCCAAACCGAAAAATATGCCCCTCCTACCTCATCAACACTGATAAGATGGGCTCCAAACTTTTCGTAAAGCCGAAAGTGCTTGCCGGATATAAATAATGAAATGTCAAAGTCACTGAATAAGCTATGCGCAAGCACTTCCTTCATTAGTTATATATTTTTATAGTGGTGAAATTCTTATTTGATTTGAAACGTAGGCAATTGTTTTCGTCAATGCGATAGTCTGCAACATCCTTCTCGTCAACCGTAATCTTATTTACATTGAATGGTATCCCTATAACTTTATAATCGTACAGCTCGTAATTAGGTGTATATAAACCATCTACGCTTTGCTCAATTGTAAGCAGGTATTGGGTTCCATTTACACTAAACTTTTTCTCAGAATAAATATCCTGCTCATAGGCAAAAGTATCCCCATGATCTTCGAACAAGAATGAGTTTACTTCGTAATCAGTGTAATATACATTTAATAATACTTCATCAATATTCTTTTCGCCTACATATTGCATTACCGGATATTCTGGAATTACCGATCCGGCCCTTACAAACAATGGCATATTTTCTAAAGGAGCTTGTACATTATGCTCACTTTCGCCTGCCAACACCTCATGTGTCCAGAAATTGTACCACTTACCTTTAGGCAAATAAACCGTGCGAGAGGTAGCTCCCTGCTCTAATACCGGGCATACCAGGATCTTATCACCAAATGTAAATTCATCCTGACGGAAGCTGGTACTTGCATTTTCTTGCTCCAACATCACTAACGGTCTAAGGATTGGGAATCCATACCGATGGTGCTCCCAAAACACAGAATACAGATAAGGCATCAATCTATACCTTAATTCAATGTAAGTCCTGTTAATGCTGGTATAAGGCTCTCCAAAGCTCCATGGTTCGCGTTCTGCAGTATCTCCAGCCGAGTGAGCGCGCATAAATGGAGAGAAGGTACCCAGCTGAATCCAGCGGGTAAACAATTCGCCATCCGGCTCTCCGCTAAAACCACCAATATCTGTTCCGCAAAATGGTACACCAGAAATGGACATCCGCTGACATTGGATGTTACCAATTTTTAAATGTTCCCATGTGGCTACATTATCGCCGGTCCATACACAACCATAACGCTGCATACCAGAATATCCTGCGCGCGTAATGGTAAACGGACGTTTATTGCGCATTAATTTTTTTAGACCATCGTAAGTTGAGCGCACCATTTGCATCCCATACACATTATGGGCTTTGCGATGCGAACCTCTGTATCCCTCGTAATTGTGCCTTACATCGTTAGGAAAAGTACCTGAACCAAACACAGCAGGCTCATTCATATCATTCCATACGCCAGCAACGCCCATATCAACCAGTTCTTTATACAATTTGCCCCACCATTCTCTAACTACAGGATTGGTAAAATCAGGAAACTGGCATCGGCCAGGCCATACATGCCCTTCCATAAAGTAATCGTCGCTACGGCGACAGAAATAATTATTCTCTTTACCCTCTTTAAAAACCCAGTAATTGTCGTCTACCTTAATTCCCGGATCAATCATCACCACAGTTTTAAAGCCATCATTAGCCAATTCCTTAATCATCCGTTTCGGGTCTGGAAAATGACTTTTATTCCAGGTAAAACAACGGTAGCCATCCATATAATCTATATCCAGATAAATGGCATCACAAGGAATATCCCTGGACCTGAAACCATCAGCAATTTCTTTTACCTTCTTTTCTGGATAGTAGCTCCACCTACACTGATGATAACCTAGTGCCCATTTTGGTGGCATTGGGTGGGTGCCAGTAAGGCTTTGATATCTTTTTACCACATCCATTAAATGTGGACCGTGGATATAATAATACTGTAGTTCTCCGCCGTCAGCCCAAAAACTGGTTTTTAAATGGTCTTCTTTACCAAAATCAAAATATGAGCGGAAAGTATTGTCAAAAAATATCCCGTATGCAGCTTGATGATGCACACCAGTATAAAAAGGAATGGTACGATACAATGGATCCTGATCCCAGCCAAAAGAATAAGCATCAGTATTCCAATTTTGGAAATGACGCCCTCTTAAATTCATATTCCCAGATTTATCACCAAGGCCGAAGAAATTCTCATCAGGAAGGCATTTTTTTGTCGCATACACATAATAGCCACCAAATTCCACATTCTCTTCCCAATGCATTGGCGAATCGTCTTCACTCATCACCATTTGACTTGCATTCTCTGTAAACGATACATGAAAGTCGCTTTTCCTGATATTACAGGTTATGGTATTGGTAGCAACGGTATAGCAGTCCTCACGGTCTTCCATTTTAAAAGTAGTCACCTTTTGGTCTACAACAGGCACTGCATATGAAAAATCGTCGAGAAAAACGCCATGAGGCGCCAGCCGAACTCTAATAATCTCATCACTCACCACCCTAATTTCAACACGGGCATCACCATCAGAAAAATAAAACTTATTTCCTTCTGCCACTGCTTGCTGTACCGCACTAAGGTATTTTTTCACAATTGGCTTGGGCCCTGAAACTGGATTATTTAAGTGTTGCACTGTTTCATCAACTTCTTGCCCACTATTTATATTTTCGTTTACTTCTTGCTGTTGTTTATTTAGCTCTTCCATGAAAACCCCTTTGATTAAAAAAAAAGAACGAATTTACTTCGTGTACTTTATACAACTAAGGTGTTAAAATTTCTATTAAAACCAAAGGATTATTATGAGATAAAATTAGGGCAATAAAAAGGCCCTGACGTGAACATCAGAGCCTTAAACCTTAGAAAAAGAATAATTTATGGATTAAATGTGTAAGATACATAGTAAAGCGCGCCTACTGCAGGGTTACCATATGAGGTGATATAATATTTATTTAAAATATTTGAACCACCTACTTTAATCATTGAGTTTACTGAAGGAATTTTTAAGTTAACCTGTGCATCAATAGTAGTAAATGCTGGAACTACGCCCGAAGCAAATGATGAATTCCAGAAAAATTCATCCTGCCAGCGGTAATTTACATTAAATCCAAAATTTTTAATGATCTCTTTATTTCCCAGACCAAGATTATAACGGACTTTAGGTGTATTGAAATCATTGAGGTAATCGGCAGGAAGGTCACCGACCTCATTATAAGAAACGTTTCCGCTTAAATTATAATTTTTACCCAGCAAATAATCAATTCCCAAAGCAGCACCGTAAGAGGTTACCTTTCCAGTAGCATTTACCGGAACTCCGAATTTAGGAAAAGGGTAAGTGGTCCCCTGTTGCTGGTAAACTTCTACAGCAGTAATAAAATTTTTATACTGATTGTAATAAGCGTAGGCATCGATTAAAAATTTAGGACCTAACAAGCCTTTATAGCCAACTTCATAGGATTGAACACTTTCTGGACGAATACCTCTTGGATCAAACTCATAAACTTTTAACAATGCCGGATTTGGAGCTCCTGCGGCCAATGAAGCATCATATGCACGATAACTAACATCTGTATAAGGTTTCATTGTAGTAAGCATCTTGTATTTATCCAACATTTCAGGCAAACCTCCGATCAATCGTTGACGACCACCTGCTACAGATAAATCTATATATTGATTTTGAGTAGTCGGGTTGCGGTAACCTGTTTGATAAGAAAGGCGAATGTTATTGTTTGGCGCTACCGTGTAGACACCTGAAATTCTTGGCGTAAAGCGCCCTTCAAAATTGGTACTTTTATCATATCGTCCAGATAGAGACAATTTAAACTTTTCATCAAATAATTTTTTTGCCACTTGTGCAAAAGCGCCATACTCATTGATATCTATCTTATCATTAAGATCATTGAAAATAGTTCCACCTGAACGCAATTGATAAATCCGATAAGAACCCCCAACCTGCAGTTCAACAACATTGTTTAATGCGTTTGAAAAATTATACAATCCCTCATAATGGTAAAGATTGGTTTTATCATCGAATTTCGCACCTAACCCTGATGAGATCGTATTGTTAATAATACCATTTTTCGCTGTCTCAAATTGAGGTGTGCCCGGCATAAAACGTCCTTGGTCGGCCACTCCTCTTGCAGCTGCATGTGCTGCATCGTTGTTGGCTCCCCCGCCAAGCGCATTTGCATAAGCCAACGCATACTGTGCAAACCAACCTGAGGTCGGATCAGAAGCTGGACCACTACTGGGACGATAGGCCTCATTGATAAATGAACCAAGTATAGAAGATATATATGAATCACCCGAACGTTCCTGGGTAGTATAACCTCTTACAAAGAAATCCTGTCCTTTTAGCTCTAATTTAAACTGACCAATGCTAAAATTGCGTAAAGAATAGCGATCAGAGCCCGTGTAAACAGAGGTACCTGTACCCCAGGCTGCATGTGCAATAGCTTCTATCGTTGGTGTAAGCTTATAATGAAGAGATCCCGATGCCTTTAATGACTGCGTATCATAGTCTACAAGATTAGCTTCGTTATATCCTGTTCTAGAAACACTTTGACTGGCTATGGTACCTTTATTTAAACCATACAGTACGCCCAAAAACGGAAGCGCCGGACTGCCGGCAAGAGCTGCTTTAATGTTATTAAAAGGTACATTCGCATTAATTAAGCCATTGATTTGTGCATACCCTGTCGGAGATTGAGTGGCAAAACCTCCAGCCAGACTCCTGGCAGCTAAAAGTAAATTTGCATTAACCTCATCACCATATACATTTATACCATCATAGTTTGGATCAGAAGCCCGATCGCCCGATTTAAATGTACGTGCTGCGCGATCAAAATTACTGTAGTTATCAGCCTGCCAGTCTTTAGCCTGCAAGAATGAAAAGGTTGCTTTTACGGCGAACTTATTGTTCCATGCTTTAGCCATACGTACATCCAGCTGATTAAACTGCTGGTTGCCCGTATTGTCATCATTCAAATGATTGATACCTGATTTAAAAGAAAAACTAGGACCCTGATAGTCAAATGGACTTTTTGATGTCATTAACATTGTTCCATTTATACCTCCTGCACCATACAACGCTGACGAAGCGCCAGGCAATAATTCCACATTATCTACGTCAAGATCTGAAAGTCCTATGATATTACCCACTGAAAAATTCAACCCCGGAGCCTGGTTATCCATTCCATCCACAAACTGATTGAAACGGTTATTACCATTCGAGTTAAAGCCCCTGGTATTAATAGATTTAAATGTTAAACTCTGCGTACTAATTTCTACTCCTTTCATGTTCGTTAACGCATCATAAAAAGAAGGGGCAGAAAGCTCTTTAACTGTGCTTTGCCCCATGCGTTCGATTGATACTGGAGATTCAAGAATCCGTTCCGGTGTTCTGGAAGCCGAAATAACAACCTCCTGCCCAAGAATAGCTACTTGCTCCAGCTCTGTCATTATTCCGGAAGTGTTTCCTGTAATCTCTATTTCAACTGGTGTATACCCGAGAAAAGAAATAACCAGGCTAAATGGAGCTTTTCGAGTTGTACTAAATGAATACCTGCCATTCGCATCTGTTGCCGTTCCGCTTGTAGTGCCTTTTACTGTGATCCCAACACCTGGTATTGGCTGTTTAGTTAACTTGTCTGTAACCAAGCCACTAATAACAACACTTTGTGCATGTACCGTTAAGCCAGCAATACATAACAAAAGCGCAAAAATCGACTTTGTAAACATTTTCTTCATACTTTATTTTCGTTAGTTAAATCTTAACATAAACTTAATTAAATTTTTGACATTACCAAATTTTATTCGATTAAATATTTCGAAGACAAAATCTGATCATTCGTTGCATTTCAATTAAGTTTTATGTTAAATTGCCATAGCAAAACACCAGGTTTATGAAGAATAGAGTTAGAGCTTCCATTTGCATTATCATCCCTTTATTACTGACCTATACTTTGAATACAAAATTTGGCAATGTACCCCCGGTTTTAAAATTCCTAAATCCATTTACTGGTTTCTGGCAAAATGCAGAGTCAACAACAATAAAAGCAAATCGCAGTATAATTTTAAAGGGCACCTACCAAAATGTTGACATTGCATTCGATGATCGCATGATCCCCCATATTTTTGCAAAAAATGATCATGATGTTTATTATGCTCAAGGGTATGTAACGGCAATGCATCGTTTATGGCAAATGGATTTTCAAACCCGGTTTGCCGCCGGCAGAATATCAGAAGTAGTTGGCAAAAAAGCCATAGAACTGGATAAATATCAGCGCAGAATGGGGATGGTTTTCGGCGCAGAACGTTCTTTAGAAGGAATGATGAATGACCCTAAATCCAAAGAAATGGTACTTGCTTATACTGCAGGTATCAATGCCTATATCCATTCCCTATCAAAATCGCAACTGCCAATTGAATATAAAATACTGGATTTTAAACCTGAGGACTGGACGCCAATCAAATGCGCATTGTTATTGAAACAGATGTCGGCCGTTTTGGCCATGGGCTCCGACGAGTTTTACATGACCAATATCAGGAACAAATTTGGTGCGGATGTAGTGAAAGACCTTTTCCCGGATTATCCTTTTAAGGAAGATCCAATTATTCCCGTGGGTACAAAGTGGGATTTCAACCCACTGCCGATACCTCAAGTTCCTTCATCTGTTAATGAAGCCCTTACCGGAACAATAAAAACTAAACAAAAAGAAGAGGGAATTGGCAGCAATAACTGGGCTGTATCAGGATCGAAAACAGCTTCTGGATTACCCATACTGGCAAACGATCCACATCTTGATTTATCACTTCCTTCTATCTGGTACCAGATTCAGTTACATGCGCCCGGCTTAAATGCCTATGGTGTCTCTCTACCTGGAGCCCCTGGTGTCATCATTGGCTTTAACAAAGACATTGCATGGGGTGTAACCAATGTAGCAGCTGACGTACTTGATTTTTACCAGATTAGATTCAAAGACGACAGCCATAAGAACTATTGGTACAACAACCAATGGAAAAATACCAGCACCAGACTAGAAACCATCGTCATTAGAAATGATAAAAATATTGTAGACACGGTGTATTATACCCACCATGGGCCAGTAGTTTACCTCCAAAAAGTGAAGGATTTCTCTAAAGCAAAAAACATACCTGTAGGGAATGCCTTAAGGTGGATTGCACATGATAAATCGAATGAACTAAAAACCTTCTACCTGTTAAACAGAGGAAAAAACTACAATGATTACCGAAACGCACTAACCTATTACACTGCACCGGCTCAAAACTTCATTTTTGCATCTGCGGAAAACGATATTGCCATCACCGCAAATGGAAAATTTCCGCTTAAATGGAGAGATCAAGGTAAATTTATTCTGGATGGAACAGATCCCAAATACGACTGGCAGGGATGGATTCCTGCTTCGCAAAATCCAACGGTTAAAAATCCAGCGAGAGGCTTTGTAAGCTCCGCAAATCAATCTTCGACTGACAAAACCTACCCATATTATATTAACTGGGAGTTTAGTCCCTACGAACGGGGCAAGCGCATAAATGACAAACTAACAGCAATGAATAAAGCTACTGCAGACAGTATGATCAACATGCAAACCGATAGCTATAGCATTCATGCAGAAAATATTCTCCCTACGATTCTAGCAATGGTAGACAAAAGCAAACTCAATGCAACACAGAAAGAAGCACTTCGGTTTGTGTCCACATGGGACAAATACTATGATGCAAAATCAGTAGCCGCCAGCGTATTTGACTTCTGGACTAAACGACTTATGTTTGACATATGGGATGATGAATTTACCGTTGCTAATATCCCGATGCGCTACCCATCGAGAGACCGAACGGTTCAACTTATCCTAAAAGAACCAAACTCCAAATGGATAGACAACGTAAATACCCCTCAAAAAGAAACACTTTCGGACCTGGTAAACGAAGCCTTCAAATATGGCTGTGATAGTCTCGAAAGAAAATATGGTTCAATCGGAAAGCCATGGGAATGGGCCAATGTAAAAAACACCAACATCCCACACCTGGCAAAAATACCCGGATTTGGATCCAAAGTATTGCTAACTGGGGGCGGCAAAATGACCATCAATGCATTAAATGAAGGAAATGGTCCTTCCTGGCGAATGGTAGTAGAATTAGGCAAAATGCCAAAAGGTCATGGCGTATACCCCGGTGGGCAATCGGGCAACCCTGGCAGTCCATTTTACGACAACATGATTGACAAATGGGCAAGTGGAAAACTCTATGACCTGTTTTTTATGCAGTCTGCTACTGATGCCTCTGCCAAAATAATTTCTCAATTAAAAATATCCAAAAAGTAACCTTATGGTATTCATAGTAATTGTTATCCTATCCTTTTTACTCCAGATGGTATTGCCATGGTGGATCATTATTATCATTTCTTTTGTTACTTGCGGGTTAATTGGCAAAACGGGTAAAATAGCTTTATGGGCACCTTTTTTCGCTATCCTCTTACTTTGGACGGCTATAGCACTTTTTAAAACGCTACCAAATGACAATATATTAGCCACCAGGGTCGCCCAAATGTTTGGTATACAGGACTGGTGGCTCATATTAGTACTTACTGCTTTACTGGGTGCTTTTACAGCAGGAGTTAGCGGCTTTTGCGGATACCATTTCAGAAAAGCCGTACTTGTAACTAAAACGAATCCTTAATTAAAAATTGTTGCGTATTTTTGCGGCGTGACTGATCTGACAAAGCAAATCTTTTCTATCAGCAATGTGCATGAGTTTGAACAAACCAGCCTTGCTGTATTTAATCACCAGGCCAAAAATTGCCAGGTCTATAAAGAATATATTTCTCACCTGAGGATAAATCCAAAGGAGGTGAGCAGCTCAGCACAAATCCCTTTTCTGCCCATCAGCTTTTTTAAAACACACGAGGTGCTCAGCTCTACTAATGCTCCTGAGATTGTATTTAGCAGTTCGGGCACCACAGGAATGGTCCAAAGCCGACATTTGGTTACCGCAGTCGAGGTGTATGAACAAAGTTTTAATCTGGCCTTTGAGCAGTTTTATGGGAAGATAGAAAACACTTGTTTGCTTGCCCTGCTCCCCTCTTACCTCGAAAGAGACGGCTCATCACTGATATACATGGTCGACGCCTTGTTAAAACAAAGTAAACATCCCGACAGTGGTTATTTCCTTCATAACCATGATGATCTGTATCATAAACTTCAAAAACTACAGCAAACCAATCAAAAGACCATATTAATAGGCGTTACCTATGCTTTACTGGATTTTATCGAGCAGCATAAACTACATTTTCCAAATCTAATCGTAATGGAAACCGGTGGTATGAAAGGTAAAAGAAAGGAAATGGTACGTGAAGAACTCCATCAACTTTTGCAAGAAGGTTTTGGTGTAAATACCATTCACAGTGAATACGGGATGACCGAATTGTTATCTCAAGCTTATTCTTCAGGAATTGGTATATTCAACAGTCCAGCCTGGATGAAGATCTACCTTCGTGATACCAATGACCCTTTGAGTTTAGCGCCGAACAACAGAACCGGTGGGATTAATGTAATAGATCTGGCCAATATCAACTCCTGTGCTTTTATTGCAACGCAAGACTTGGGCAGATTATTTCCGGATGGTTCATTTGAAGTGCTAGGTCGTTTCGATAATGCCGATATCAGGGGCTGCAACCTATTGGTAGGTTAGTACAATCGCTTGTCAAATATAAACGGTTTACTATCTACAATTTTCACCTTAGCTAAAAGAGGATGATTTACATTTAAAATGTAATTGCATTCATCTTCAACAATTGCTGAAGGAACCTTTAACAGCAAGCTACTATTGTTTTTTACAAAAACATCTCCCCTTTTCTTCAACAAAGATGGCGAAGGGAAACTATTCCAATTTTTAGGTAAAAGATGCTTTTCCAACTCTTCAATGCTGTGATCAGGAACATCAAAAACAGTCATACAAAAACTTTCAGGATCTTGTACGGTAGTGAAATGCGCCAATACTTCAAGGGCTGCCAATGCTCTGCTGCTGGCCAAATACAACATAGGCACACCTACACTGTTCCAGCGTCCGCCAAATAATCTGGCACCTTCGCCACTCATATCTCTGGCTCTCTTACAAAGCGAAATCCTATAAAGTAACATTAGCTAAAAACACCGTATTCTATGCGACCAAGTGTTTGTAAAATAAGCTCAAAGCCTATAGAAGTATCCAAAAGGTTTAAAGGTGTTTCTCCGTTTAAGGTATAATTGGGCGTTTTCATCCAATCATTAAAATTATCCAGCGTACCGAAAACTTCTGTACCACGCTGGTACAATCTGGCCAATTCTATGGCCTTTTCGGCATGTTCGGTTTTAATGAGTGTGGCTGGAGTATAACGCTGTAGCGTACGTTCTGAGATATGCATGATACTGGCCACCTCCTGAATAGTAAGGGAAATTTGTTTAACAAGGCTTACCAATGCCTTTTTAGAAACTCCTTTACGAGCAAGATTTAGCAGATCAAAATCTGTTGACACCGCATAATTACTACCTAAAAGCCCTAATAACGAGGTTTGATTTAGCGCCCCATAGGCTACAGCTGGCTCTGATAATTCGGTGTTGGTTTCTGGTTTCTTTTTCATCTCCATCAGACATTATACACAAATATACTTCTTTTTGTCCGATAAACCAACACATCAACCCCAATAAAAACACCCCAACTTTACCTAAACCAGCTAATTACGCATTAGCAATCAGCAAAAAGTAGTTCTTCTTACCTTTCTGAACGATAATGAACTGATCATTTAAGAGGTCAGAAGTGCTTAGTTTATCTGCCGGGTCTTTCAATTTCTCTTTGTTTACAGACACACCGCCACCTTGAATCAATTTCTTTGCTTCTCCTTTTGAGGCAAACACACTTGATTTTTCAGCAAGTAACGTCGCTGCATCGATCCCTTCTGTCAATTCTTTTTTTGAAATTGAAAATTGAGGAATACCTTCAAAGATTTCTAAAACCTGAGCTTCGGATAATGTTTTAAAAAACGCTAATGAGCCATTTCCAAACAAGAATTCAGAAGTCTTCACTGCGGTTTCTAAGGCTTCTTCTGAATGGGTTCTGATGGTAATATCTTCAGCCAAAGCTTTTTGCAAAATACGTAAATGAGGGGCAGCATTATGCTCAACCTCCAGCGCTTCAATTTCTTCTTGCGTTTTTAACGTAAATATCCTAATCCATTTTTTGGTGTCCTCATCAGAAGCATTTAACCAGAATTGGTAGAATTTATAAGGAGAAGTTTTTTTAGGATCTAACCATACCGCACCACTTTCGGTTTTGCCGAACTTGGTACCATCTGCCTTTTTAATCAATTGAGTTGTGATTGCAAAAGCCGTCCCCCCATCTTTACGTCTAATCAATTCTGTACCGGTAACGATATTCCCCCATTGATCCGAACCACCCATCTGAATAAGGCAGTTCATATTTTTCCATAAATAGTAGAAATCATATCCCTGGATCAATTGATAGCAGAATTCAGTAAAAGAGAGTCCAGAATCACCCTCAAGGCGTCTTTTCACACTATCCTTAGCCATCATATAGTTGACCGTGATGTGCTTACCAACGTCTCTGATAAAGGTAAACAGATTCATATTTCTAAACCAATCCGCATTGTTAACCATTACGGCACCATTACCTTCTTCCGAAAAGTTAAGGAATTTAGAAAGTTGCGCCTTCATTCCTGCCAGATAAAGCTCAATGGTTTCTTCGGTTTGAAGATTTCGCTCGTCAGATTTTCCAGAAGGGTCACCAACCATTCCTGTAGCCCCACCTACCAAAGCATAGGGTTTATGTCCCGCGCGTTGGAAATGAATAAGTGTCATGATCTGTGTAAGGTGTCCAATATGCAGGGAATCTGCAGTCGGATCAAAACCTATATAGCCAGATGTCATTCCTTCACTTAACTTTTCTTCAGTGCCAGGCATCATATCCTGTAACATGCCTCTCCAGCGTAACTCTTCAACGAAATTGGTCATTATAATCTACTTTTGTCCGCAAATATAGGAAAAGCTAGGTTATCCTTAAATTTGATAACCGCTTAAAACGGCTTATTGAACAATTATCGTTAATTTTAGCTCCATGAACTTCTTATCCCATTTTTATTTTGAAAGAAATAATCCAGATGAAAATATGGTATTAGGAGTTGTATTGCCAGATTTTATTAAAAACGCGCAAAAAGATTACAACCTATACCCACTCAAAATCAGGCATTTATTTGAAGAAGAGCCACATCAGATCTCGATCTTAAATGGTTGGAAAAAACACATAGAAGTAGATCAGATCTTTCACTCATCGCCATTCTTTCAGCAACGCACTAATGAACTGAAACAATTGATCCTTCCATCTTGCGAAAACAGTCCGGTTAAACCATTTTTTTTAGCGCACATCGGATTAGAGTTGGTTTTGGACCATTTACTAACGGTAGATGGATTGGTTAACATCAATACCTTTTACGATCAGCTGACCCGCGCAAATAAAACTGCCTTAAACGACTTCTTACATACATCTTCTTTAGAAGATACCGATGTATTTTTCAAATTCCTCAACAGTTTCATTTCCAGCAGATATCTCTTCAGTTATCAAAAAATAGAGAACATATCTTATGCGCTCAACCAGATTTGTAAACGCCTATGGAACAATCCATTTACAGAAATTCAGTTATCCGAATTAACAGCACAACTTGATATATTTAAGGACACTATTAAAACGGATTACCTATCCATTTTTAAGGACATTGAAGAACAGCTAAAAACCAGGTAAAAAATTCTTCAAATCTAAATCAGCTACTATAGCTAATTTGTATCTTCGCAGACTATGTCAATATTAGAGGTAAAAGACAAAATGGAAGCGTTGGTTAAGGAGCTTAACCAGCACAGTTACAATTATTATGTGTTGGCTATGCCTACCATTGCTGATTATACTTTTGATCAAAAATTAGAAGAGCTACATCAACTAGAACTGGCACATCCTGAATTTGCCGACCCCAACTCCCCTACACAAAAGGTAGGTGGAGAAATTACGAAAACTTTTACTACTGTAAAGCACAAATGGCCAATGCTATCATTGGGCAATACCTATAGCGAACAGGATTTGAGGGATTTTGATGAGCGAATAAAAAAAGCGATAGGTGAAAACTTTGAATATGTATGTGAACTAAAGTTTGATGGATTATCCATTAGTTTAACTTACGACGGTTCTAAACTCGTAAGAGCAGTAACGCGTGGCGACGGCACTCAAGGTGATGATGTGACCACAAATGTTAAAACAATACAGACCATTCCGCATCAATTAAAGGCTAAGGACGTACCACCCTTATTTGAAATTAGGGGTGAAATATTTATGCACCGGGCTGCTTTTGAGCGATTGAATAGAGAACGCGAAGAATTAGGAGAAGTACAATATGCCAACCCTAGAAACTTTGCCGCTGGCACTGTTAAAATGCAGGATTCAGCAGAAGTAGCAAAGCGTCCATTGGATTGTTTTCTCTACTCATTAAATACAGACAAAGACTACTTTAAAACACATTGGGAAAGTCTACAAACTTTAAAAAAATGGGGTTTTAATGTATGTGAACATACTAAACTAACTAATAACATTGATTCGGTATTGGCATTTATCCAGCATTGGGAAAATGAACGCTTCAAATTGTCGTACGACATTGATGGAATCGTGATTAAAGTAAATAGCTACGCGCAACAACAAGAATTGGGCTTTACAGCGAAATCTCCACGTTGGGCTATTTCTTACAAATACAAAGCACAGGAAGTGGAAACAATTCTGGAGAAGGTTACCTATCAGGTAGGCCGAACCGGAGCGGTAACCCCAGTTGCCAACCTAAAACCAGTACAACTTGCGGGGACAACAGTAAAAAGAGCAACACTACACAATGCCAATGAAATAGAGCGCCTGGATTTGCACGAAGGCGACAGTGTTTTTGTTGAAAAAGGCGGTGAGATTATCCCAAAAATTATTAGTGTAAACGTCGATAAACGTAAAGCTGGAGCTGTACCTGTTATTTACCCAACAATATGCCCGGAGTGCAACACACCATTGATCAGAAAAGAAGGTGAAGTAGCATTTTACTGTCCAAATGATGAGGCCTGCCCACCACAAATAGTTGGAAAAATCCAACATTTCATTGGTAGAAAAGCCATGAATATTGATGGATTAGGCGACGAGACGATTGAAACATTCTATCAGCGTGGACTGGTTAATCACATCAGTGATCTATATACCTTACATGAAAAAGCCGAAGATTTAAAAACCTTGGAGCGTTTTGGCGAAAAATCCATTGAGAACATGCTAAAGGGCATTGAACTTTCCAAACTAATGCCTTTCGAGAAAGTCTTATTCGGACTAGGCATCAGATATGTAGGTGAAACTGTTGCAAAAAAACTAGCTTTCGGTACAAAAAATATCGACAATCTGGCTTCAGCTAGCCTGGAGGAACTGGTAAGCATTGACGAAATAGGTCAACGCATTGCTGAAAGCATTATTGAATATTTCGGAAAACCTGAACATATACAGCAAATAGCGCTTTTAAAGGCCTATGGTTTGCAGCTTGAAGCAGTAGAAAATGAAATTACATTACAAAGTGATAAGTTAACTGGAAAAACATTCGTAATTTCAGGCGTTTTTGAAAACTATAGCAGAGAAGAGCTCAAAAACATGATTGAAAGTAATGGTGGTAAGATATTAAGCGGCATCTCTGCGAAACTTAATTATCTTGTTGCCGGAGATAATATGGGACCATCCAAATTAGAAAAAGCAAAAAAATTAAACGTACCGCTTATTTCAGAGGATGATTTATTAGAGCTATTGAAGTAAAGAATAAAAAATGAACAAATTTCACGGAACAGGGGTAGCAATAGTTACGCCTTTTAATGCAGATGGAACGGTAGATTACGATGGGTTAAAAAGACTCATCAACCACTTAATTGAAGGAAAGGTTGAATATCTGGTATCATTAGGTACTACAGGAGAGGCCTCAACACTAAATAAAGAAGATAAGCAGAAGATATGGGAATTTACTGCCGAAGTTAATAATGGCCGCTTGCCATTGGTTGCCGGTATTGGTGGCAATGACACTGCTGAAGTAGCAAACAGCATTAAAACTTTCGAGGTTAATGGTTACGATGCCATATTATCTGCTAGCCCATATTACAATAAACCAACACAAGAAGGAATATATCAACATTATAAAGCCATCAGCGAAAGTAGCTCATTGCCTATTTTTCTTTACAATGTACCTGGACGTACTGCAAGTAATGTAAGTCCTGAGACTACATGTAGACTAGCTAGCGACTTCAAAAACATCATTGGCACCAAAGAAGCTTCTGGCAATTTTGATCAGTTTAACCAGATCATGCGTGATAAACCTGCTGATTTCTTACTGATCTCCGGAGATGATCCAGTTGCTATGCCTATGATCTCATTAGGAGCTGTTGGAGTTATTTCTGTTATTGGAAATGCTTTCCCGAAACAATTGTCTGATATGATCAGGTTATCACTTAATGGTGATTATGCTGCTGCACAGCCAAAGCACTTAAGTTTAATCGAAATCACAAGAATGATGTTCGCAGAGGGCAATCCTGCAGGCGTAAAGGCCGCGTTAAAACATTTGGGCATATGTGATGACCATGTTCGTTTGCCGCTTGTAAAAGTCTCTGATACGCTTAGAAAAGCAATTATAGCCGAAACTAATAAGCTCACCGCATAAAAAAAGCGTCTCGAAATCCCGAGACGCTTTTTTTTTCGATACAATAAAGCTAATTAAGCCTTGTTTTTAGTGTCCTGAACCTCTAAACGGATAGCTTGAGCTAGGTTTTTAAGATCTTGCATACCTTTACGTACACGAGTTCCAGCAGCACTGTTTGCTTTGTTGTAGAATTTGTCTGCGTCAGCCTCTAAGGTTGCAACAAGTTCCTTTACTTCATTAAATTTTTTCATCGTTAATTCGCTTCTTTAGTTTATTAAGGTTTTGATTAATACTCTCTTACTAAAGTAAGATGTTTATTTTAATAAAAGAATTTTTGCAATAACAAATAAACATGCGAAAACCCTCTTTTTTTCCACATTATGCAGGTTTATAAACAATTATCACGCTTTCGAACCAATCAAACACCTGAATAACAGCAGAATACGAAATAAAAGAAATAAAAAACCACCTTTATGCGTACATAAAGGTGGTTTTTATTTTGTTAAATATTAAGCTATTGAAAACTGATTTTCTTTATAATACCCACTTTTCAATTTATCTGACACTTCACTAAAAGCATCTAGCGTACGCTGTACATCTTCGATTGTGTGAACAGCAGTAGGAATCAACCTCAACTCAATTAGTCCCTTAGGGATAACCGGATAAACTACAATTGAACAGAATATGCCATAGTTCTCACGAAGATCCATTGTTAGTGCTGTAGCTTCCAACAACTCACCTTTTAAGAAAACAGGTGTAACCATTGTATTGGTAACTCCCAGATCAAAACCACGGTCTCTTAACCCCTTTTGAAGAGTGGTAGCTACATTCCATAATTTATCTCTTAATTCAGAGTTGTTTTTAAGCAATTCCAGTCGTTTTAACAAACCGATAACCATTGGCATTGGCAATGCCTTAGCAAAGGTCTGAGAACGCATATTATACCTGAAAAAGTTAGTCATTTCTTCAGTCGACGCGACAAAGGCACCTATTCCGGCCATCGACTTTGCGAAAGTACCAAAATAAACATCTACCCCATCAATACAATCTTGCGCTTCATGTGTACCGGCACCTGTAGGGCCCATGGTACCAAAGCCATGCGCATCATCAATTAATAACCGGAAATTGAAGTCCTTTTTTAAATCAACAAGTTCTTTCAATTTTCCCTGAGCACCCGACATTCCAAAAACACCTTCGGTGATCACCAATATACCACCACCACTCTGCTCTACCAATTTAGTAGCTCTTTCCAGTTGTTTGCGAGCACTATCTATATCATTATGCTTATAAACAAAACGTTTACCCATATGCAGGCGTAAACCATCAATAATACAAGCATGAGATTCTGCATCATATACAATTACATCATTTCTATCTACCAAACTATCGATAATAGAAACCATGCCCTGATAGCCAAAGTTTAAAAGAAACGCATCTGGTTTACCTACAAATGCTGCAAGCTCCTGCTCCAATTGCTCATGGTATTTAGAGTTACCAGACATCATTCTGGCACCCATAGGATAAGCCATACCAAAATCCGCTGCCCCCTGTGCATCTGCCTTTCGTACTTCCGGGTGATTGGCTAACCCCAAATAATTATTCAAACTCCAAACCAAATGCTCTTTACCACGAAAATTCATATGGGGAGCTATATCGCCTTCTAATTTAGGAAATGAGAAATATCCATGAGACCATTTGTGATGTTGACCAAGGGGCCCCATGTGTTTCGCTATCTTTTCAAAAATATCCAATGTTATATGTATTTTAAGTTATTATTTTTTTACAAAGTTATGGTTAATATAGCTGATATAAAATAATTGACATTCTATGACGCATTACTTACACAAGCATAATATATTGATACCAAAAAGCCTTAGCAAAAATTGCTAAGGCTTTTTGGTATTCCGATTAGGTTAAATTAATCAACATTATCGTGAAGGAAAGAGTTATTTGGTCTGATCTCAGTAGATCCATCTTCGTCGTTACTTAAAGTAAATCTAGATACCTGAGACTCCGAAGAATGTTGAACCTGCTGCAATTGCATTTGCTTACGTTTATATGCAGGTTCGTTTTCTAGTTCCTGCAAACCATTGCTGGTTCTTAGTTTCATGCTCAAATCTTTCAATCTAAGAATTCTCTCCTTAGATTTCTTTAATTGATCTTCGATCGACTCATCATTTTTATCGTCATCAGCACCTGCTTCAATAATCTCTTCCCTTTGAGGAACGATGTCATTATTAAAAACAGTTGTTGGTTTTTCGAACACAAAATCAGTCTCTGCAACTTTAATCTCAAATTCAAAACCAGAATCCTTTGGAGTCTCTACAAAGGGAGTTTCCTCTTCAATCAAAGTATGCCTTACAACTGTATTGGCTGGCTCTTCAGCATTTCTGCTCTTGTTTGGATTAAACAAATCTGCAAAAAGATCGGATTGTTTAATTTCTTCTTTGGCCTTCATTACCGGTTCGTTCGTATAAACCGGAGCTTTAGGCTCTATAAATGAATTTACAGGCTCAACCGGTCTAACCAACGGAGCCTCTTCAGGCGTAAGCAAAGAGATCTTTTTTACATTCTTTTTCTCTTCGTCACGTTGCTCAGTAGTTTGGAAACCAGTTGCAATAATGGTAACCGATAATTTGTCTTCAAGACTTTCATCGATACAATTACCCCAGATCAAATCAGCAGAAAGACCAGCTTTTTCCTGAATGTAATCCGTAATAATAGTTACCTCGTCCATGGTTACTTCACGTAGGCCAGAACTTATATTTAACAAGATATACCTTGCTCCTTCGATCTCGTTATCTTTCAACAATGGAGAAGCTAAAGCACCCTCAACTGCATTCAATGCTCTGTTCTCACCATCACAAGCAAAACTACCCATTATAGATACACCGCTATCTTTCATAACAGTACGTACATCTTTAAAATCCACGTTGATGTATCCAGGAACAGTAATGATCTCTGCAATGCCTTTTGCAGCAGTTGTTAAAATATCATCAGCCTGAGAGAATGCAGAACCTAAAGTAAGGTTACCAAAGATTTCACGCAAGCGATCGTTAGATATCACTAAATAGGAATCGACATATTTTTTCAGTTCATCCAAACCATCATTTGCTTGCATCTTCCGTCTCTTACCTTCAAAAGCAAAAGGCGTAGTTACGATGGCAACAGTTAAAATGTCAAGTTCTTTCGCTGCTTTGGCAATAATAGGACTGGCACCTGTTCCGGTTCCACCACCCATACCGGCAGTTATGAATAACATTTTTGTTGTGCTACCAAGCATCTGCTTGATGTCGTCTATATTCTCTATAGCCGAATTTTTCCCAACTTCGGGAATTGAGCCTGCACCCATACCTTCGGTAAGACTGGCACCCAACTGAACCTTATTAGGAATAGGACTAAACTCCAAAGCCTGGGCATCTGTATTACAAATAATAAAGTCTACACCAGTAATTCCTTGACGGTACATATGGTTTACCGCATTACCACCACCGCCACCAACACCAATTACCTTGATGATTGATGACTTATCTTTTAACATTTCGAACTGCATATCTTTATGAATCAGTTATTTAAAAATTCGTTTTACCTGTTCATCTCTCTATGTAATATTAACACTTTTTTAACAGGCGTTTTCCACAAATGTTGATAATGTGGAAAAGTTAGTCATTGTGGATAAATATTACGGTTTTATATAATCTTCGTCACTCACATTCATATCATCTTTGATAAAATCCTTTGTCTTAGCAAGGAGTTTATCAAACAATCCACCACCCGAACGCTTCGTTTTTTCTTTAACTTCTTTAGCCTTTTCTACAAAAACACCAGGTTGTTTCATCTCCTCTAATAACTCTTCAGCTTTTTGGATACCCTTGATCAACAAACCAACACTGGTTGCATACATTGGACTTTTCAAATCATCATAAATGGTTTTCTGCATGTCTTCATACTTAGACAAATGCTCATTCGGATAACCAACGCGGCAATCTAAACCAGTTACATACTCTACCAATTGAGACAGGTGTTTCAATAAAGCACCACCACCAGTAATCACTACTCCACCAATCAGCTTTTTCTCATAACCTGATGATTTGATTTCGTAATACACATGCTCAATGATTTCTTCCATACGGGCCTGGATTACATAAGCAAGGTTTTTAACAGAAATCTCTTTAGGCTCCCTTCCTCTTAATCCAGGAACGCAAATAATTTCATTTTCTTTATTTTCTTCAGCCAGGGCCGATCCAAAGCGGGTCTTTAATAGCTCAGCCTGATTTCTCATTACAGAGCAGCCCTCACGGATATCTTCTGTAACACTATTACCTCCAAACGGAATAACTGCCGTATGACGGATGATACCTTCATGGAAAATAGCAATATCTGTAGTACCACCACCAATATCAACCAGGGCAATACCAGCTTCTTTTTCTTCGTCGCTCAACACCGATTCTGAAGAAGCCAGGGGTTCTAAAATTAATTCCTGAGTTTGTAACCCGGCATTGGTTACGCATCTCATGATGTTTTTCACAGCAGTTACCTGACCAGAAATGATATGGAAGTTAGCCTCAAGGCGTACACCAGCCATACCAATCGGATCTTTTACACCCGGCTCATTGTCGATTGTAAATTCCTGTGGTAAAACATGGATGATTTCTTCTCCCGGGGGCATAACCAGTTTAAACATATCATCAATTAATTTATCGATATCTTTTTTTCCAATCTCAGTATTTAGCTCGCGACGAGTTAAAATACCTCTATGTTGCAAACTTTTGATATGCTGTCCTGCAATACCTACATTCACAACGCGGATTTCAACATTTGATTGCCCACTTGCCAATTCAACTGCTTGCGATATCCCTTGTACAGTTTTCTGAATATTAGAAACAACACCACGAGTAACCCCCGCCGATTCTGCTTTTCCTATTCCTAAAACTTCTATTTTTCCATGCTGTGTTCTACGACCAACGATCACACAGATCTTAGTAGTACCGATGTCTAATCCGACTACTATTGGAGATTGAATGGTAGATTTTTCTTTGCCCATAACTATATCGATTTGTTGAGTTTATTACTTGTTTTTCCTGGTATCTTTTTATCTTTTTCTTTTTCACTACCCCCTTCACTCTGTATATCCGTTGCAATTTGCTTTCGGACAACAGAATCAACGAGTTTTCTGCTCTGTTTGGCAGTATCTGTTCCACGATCCTTAATCACCTCGCCGGTTAAGGAATCTATCTTGTTCTTTTCACAAACAACCTGATTAATGTATTTTACATTGATGGTCTTATAAGTGTTCCAGCCTACTTTTGGTATCGCTTTCTTGTAAAAAGCAAGCAGGTTTGTCATCTTGGTTTCCAGTGAATCAGCCGTACCTAAAATAATACGGTGATTACCTACCCTTGGAATCAACTCTATATCTTTAGCATTATTCACATACAATTGCTCAATCTGAGCGTCCCATAATGTATCCTGTTTAACGTATAAAGCTACCTTATACAAATCTACAGCCAACTTGCTAATTAGCGTATCTACTTTACCGCTAAAGTGCTCCATTATATCGCCATTTGCAGCTAAAACATTAGCCGTAAAATTGGGCGAAACAGGCATTTTTAATCCATTACTATCTATATAGTAATCCTGTCCTGCAGAATTAATCACCCTCAAAATAGGCTGCCTTTGTTTAATTTCTATCTGAATCACCCCATTCATGTCAGCATATACCGTAGCATAAGCAATGTATGGATTGGCGATGATGTTCTTCTCAATACGCTGCAAGTTGATACCTGCCAGGTTCTGGCCAATTAACGCCCCCTGACTCTGTTTTAAAATAGCATCAACCTCTTCCCGCTCTATAAAATTATCCGCTCCCGGAATCAGGATTTTAACATTGGTACAAACCAATTTTTTCTTTTTGCCGTCAACGAAACTCATCAGCACAACCAAGCCGGCCAGACAAACAATCCAGGCAAAACATTTAAAAATTGGTTTCCAATTAATCCTTTTAAGCATGAGTCAAAATGGCTTTAAGTGGTTGTATCAATGTATCTATATCTCCAGCCCCTACAGTTAAAAGTAACTCAGGCTTATTGTTTTCTATGTAGGCAGACACTAAATCTTTCCCACATAGCTCTTTATCTTTCAGTGAAATCTTATCCAGCAACATTTGCGAATTCACACCCACAAGAGGCAATTCACGAGCAGGATAAATCTCCAGCAACAGCAAATGATCAGCTGTACTTAAAACTTTTGCAAAATCATCCGCAAAATCACGGGTACGTGTAAACAGGTGTGGCTGAAAAATTACTGTTAATTTTTTATCAGGATACAACTGTCTAACCGCATCAAAACACGCACGAAGCTCTTCAGGATGATGTGCATAATCATCAATATAAATGTGATCAGATGTGTTTACTATATATTCGAATCTTCTTTTAACTCCTTTAAAAGAACCAATCGCTTCCTTAATCTTTTGAGCATCTATACCAAGTTTAAGTGCAACAGCAATTGCAGCTATCGCATTTTCAACATTATGCTTGCCTGGCAACATTAGCTGGATATCAGTAATAGCTACATCTGCATCCACATAATCAAACGCAAACCTCGAACCTTCAACCCTAATATTCTGCCCTTTAATTTGAGAAGACATCCCAACGCTATAACTTACACCATTCGCTAAAGGGAGTCCATTTTTAACAAACAAAGTTCCACCTGGTTTCAGTTGTCCGGCAAACATCTTAAACGATTCTTCTAAATGACCTGCATCACCATAAATATCTAAATGATCAGCATCCATCGAAGTAACCACGGATATATCCGGATGAAGCGTCAAAAAAGAACGATCATATTCATCAGCTTCAACAACAACTACATTGTTATCTCCGATAATGAAATTGCTATTGTAATTCGAAGCTATCCCACCTAAAAAAGCAGTACAACCATAGCCACTTGCAATTAAAACATGCGCTACAATGGACGATGTTGTTGTTTTGCCATGCGTACCCGCAACAGCAATACAAAACTGGCCTTTACTAATGATGCCCAGAACCTCAGAACGTTTCTTCAAAATAAAGCCATTGTCCTTAAAATAATTTAAGATCTCTGAATTTTTAGGAATCGCCGGTGTATATACAATCAACGTATCCTTATTCTTCTCATGGAATGTAACTGGTAAAACCGATTCGTCATCCATATAAGAAACCAGAATACCCTCCTGCTCTAAAGCGACAGTCAAGTTGGTTCGCGTTTTATCATAACCACAAACTACACAGCCACGTTTAGCAAAATAGCGAGCAATAGCACTCATTCCAATACCACCAATACCAACAAAATAAACACGTTGTATATTATTCAGTTCCATTAGCTATTTGCCCCCCTTCCTGCTAATAACATTACTTCTGCTGCAATCACTTGATCAGCATCAGGTAAAGCCATTTTACCTATATTATCAGCGTAAATTGAACTTCGCTCTTTGTCATTCAATAAACTCAAAGCCTCTTTCACGAGAATGTCCTCAGCCGACTGATCTACAATCATCAAAGCCGCATTGTTTTTCACCAATGCCAATGCATTCTTTGTCTGATGATCTTCAGCCACATTTGGCGAAGGAACCAGTATAACCGGCTTTTTAATCATGCACAATTCAGCAATTGTTCCTGCACCTGCCCGTGAGATAATCACATCAGCGGCAGCATAAGCCAAATCCATTTTATTCAAAAACTCCAAAATCCGAACATTAGGATTAAAATCAAGTCCCAAACGCTCAACAATTCCTTTGTAATAATATTTACCAGTTTGCCAGATCAATTGTACATCAGCATCAATAAAATCAAGAATATGTTTTTCAATACTCTTGTTTAATGTCCCAGCACCTAAACTTCCACCTGTCACCAATATCGTTTTCTTCAATGGATCAAGCTTTAGTAATTCAGCACCGGCATAATGCTTGTTCAAAACATCAACCACATCTTTTCTTACCGGATTACCAGTTTTAAGTAACTTATCAGCAGGGAAAAATTGTTCCATTCCATCAAATGCAACACAAACCTTAGACGCCTTTTTTCCCAGCCACTTATTGGTCATACCAGCATAAGAATTTTGCTCTTGTATCAGGTATGGAATATTCTTTAATGATGCAGCAAACAGAATTGGTCCAGATGCATATCCACCAACCCCAACTACTACATCCGGTTTAAAATCAGCAATGATCTGCAAGGCTTTGCGCATGCTTCCAAGCAGTTTAAACGGCAAACCTAAATTCTTTACAATAGAACCTCGTTGTATACCACTGATGTTTAAACCAATAATTTTATATCCGGCAGCTGGAACTTTATCCATTTCCATCCTACCATTTGCCCCAACAAATAAAATTTCACAGCCAGGCTCCATACGCCTTAGCGCATTAGCTATCGATATGGCTGGAAATATATGCCCGCCAGTACCGCCTCCTGAAATAATTATCCTTGTTGGTCTCATCTTTCTATTTTTATGCCATTGCAGGTATTTCACCAACAATTACTTTTTTACTTCCCTGCTCTTCTACGTCTCTGCTTACGCTCAATATAATACCAAAGGCAATACTTGTAAATATCATCGACGTTCCACCCATACTTACCAATGGTAATGGAACACCTGTAACAGGACCTAAACCAACAGCTACCGCCATGTTGGCAAACGCCTGTATCGTTAAACTAAAGCTTAACCCTGCAGCCAGCAAAGCCCCGAAAGCCTTCGGGCTTTGGGTTACAATTCGCACGCATCGGTAAAGCAAAACGAGATACAATAACATCACTGTCATCGCCCCCATTAATCCATATTCTTCTACTATAATTGCAAAAATAAAATCCGAATATGGGTGTGGTAAAAAGTTACGCTGAGTACTATTCCCAGGGCCCTTACCAAATACCCCACCAGTTGCCAATGCAATTTTCGATTGATCAGCCTGGTAAGTCTTATCAGAATGTTGCAACTCAGGATGTAAAAATGAATTTACCCTGGATTTATACGTCGCAGCCCTTGGTCCTAAAAACACAATAAATAGCAACAATATTGCACCACCTGCACACACCATACTAATCTGCTTAATACTGATCCTTCCAATAATCAGCAGCAAAATACTTACCCCAAACAGCATAATAGCTGTAGATAAATTGGCCCAGGCGATTAACACAAATACCGCACACACAGAACCCATGATCGGTATAAATGCTTTTCTAACATCCTTAATATTCTCTTGTTTCTTCGTCAGCATCCTGGCCAGGAAAGTAATCAGGGCAATTTTGGCTAAATCTGAAGTCTGAAAGGTTAAACCAATCAAAGGAATCTTTACCCAGCGAGATGCATCGTTAATATTTGCACCAAAAACAGCTGTATAAAACAAGAGGGGAATCGTAATGATCATTAAAACCTTGGAAATCCCTGCATAATATTTATAGTCCAATAAATGCGCAATATAGATCATACCAATCCCCATCACCACAAAGATCAAGTGCTTGGTTAGCAAGATCTTCTCTACAGTTTTACCCGTCTTATAAGCATAAGTTCCGGTCGCACTGTAAACGGTAAGTATAGAAATTAGCGACAAAAGGATAATGATCAGCCAAATCCAGCGATCTCCTTTTGTTTTATCTAAAAGCTTATTTATCGCAGTCATAATTACAATTCTTTAACAGCAGCCTTAAATTGGTTACCACGGTCTTCATAGTTCTTAAACAAATCAAAACTGGCACATGCCGGAGACAACAATACTGTGTTTCCCTTTTTTGCCAGATGATAAGCTACCTGAACCGCCTCGTGTGCAGAGAATGTGTTTACAATAATCTCCACATCATCTTCAAAAGCTTCATGAATCCGTTTATTATCTTTACCTAAACATACAATCGCCTTAACCTTCTGGCGCACCATATCTTTCAGCATGTCATAATCATTACCTTTATCAACACCACCCATAATTAAGATCACATCAGCGCCAACACTTTCCAATGCATACCAGGTAGAGTTCACATTGGTAGCCTTAGAATCATTGATGTAATCAACTCCAGAAATTTTGGCAACATGCTCTAACCTATGTTCAATGTTTCTAAAATCACCCATACTCTCACGTATAGAACTATTTCTAATCTCTAATACCTTAGCCACGATGCCAGATGCCATAGAGTTATAAATATTGTGCTTTCCTTGTAAGGCTAATTCTGTAATAGACATGATTAATGGATCGTTTAGGTTTATGTTGATGTGTATGTTGTTGTCTTCAAGGTAAGCGCCTTCTTCAATCTTCTTTCGAATTGAAAAAGGATATTTTTTTGAATTGACTTTAGCATTTTTCAATGCTTTTAAAGTCTCTTCGTCATCAGCACAGTAGATAAAAATATCATCACTGCTCTGATTTTGAACAATACGCATTTTTGATGCGGCGTAATTGTCCAGTTTATAATCATAGCGATCTAAATGATCAGGTGTTATATTTAATAAAACAGCTATATCAGCTTTAAAATCATACATATCATCCAACATAAAGCTGGATATTTCCAATACGTACCAATCAAAATCCGATGTAGCCACCTGCGCAGCAAAACTCTGCCCGATGTTACCTGCCAACCCAATGTTCAAACCTGCATTCTTCAAAACATGATAAGTCAACATTGTTGTCGTTGTCTTACCATTAGAACCAGTGATACAAATGGTTTTTGCATTAGTATAGCGTTTGGCAAATTCAATTTCAGACACTACCGGGATCTGCTTCGCTTTAATTTCTTTAATGATCCCCGCAGCATCAGGTATCCCCGGACTCTTAATCACTTCAACAGCTTTAAGAATTTCCGCCCGACTGTGCGTATGCTCTTCAAAAGGAATATTTAGCTCCTGCAACTTCTCTTTATATTGCGTAGGAATTGTACCGAAATCAGACAAAAACACGTCAAAACCTTGCTTCTGCGCTAGCATTGCTGCACCTACACCACTTTCTCCACCACCTAAAATTGCGATCCTCTGCTTCTCCATTATCTTAATTTTAAGGTGATGATGGTAATGATCGCTAACAATATGCTAATGATCCAGAATCTAGTTACAATCTTAGCTTCATGATATCCTTTCTTCTGGTAATGGTGATGCAAAGGAGACATTAGGAAAATCCTTCTGCCTTCGCCAAACCGTTTCTTGGTGTACTTAAAATAAGATACCTGAATCATCACAGATAAAATCTCAATTAAGAAAACACCGCATAAAACAGGAATCAGCAATTCCTTTCTAATCATAATGGCAAATGCCGCAATGATTCCACCAATAGCCAAACTTCCCGTATCCCCCATAAATACCTGGGCAGGATAAGAGTTGTACCATAAAAACCCTACGCAAGCCCCAACAAAGGCACCCGCAAAAATCATCAGCTCACCCGAATTTGGGATGTACATAATATTGAGGTAGTCGGCAATTACTGTATTACCAGATACATAAGCTAACAATCCAAGTGTAATTCCTATAATCGCAGACGTCCCCGTTGCTAAGCCATCGATTCCGTCAGTAATATTCGCCCCATTAGATACCCCCGCAATAATTATGACAGTGATAAAAATGAAAACCAGGGCCGCATATTTTTCATAGCCATCGCCTAAAAACTTAAGCACTTTAGCATAGTCAAATTCATTGTTTTTATAAAAAGGAACATTAGTCAAGGTAGACTTTACATCCTGAGTATAATAAAAACTCTCCCCTTTTTGTCTTAAAACCATTGGAGCTGTAGCAACTTTAGCAACACCAACCTCTTCCACCGTTTGCCTAACCACAATATTCGGATGGTAGTACATTGTACAACCTATGATTAAACCAAGGCCAACCTGTCCAACAATTTTAAACCTACCGGCTAACCCTTCTTTATTCTTCTTAAATACTTTGATGTAGTCATCCAAAAATCCAACAGCGCCCATCCAAACAGTAGTAATGAGCATCAAAATCACATAGATATTGGTTAAGTTGGCCAGCAACAATGTTGGCAGCAAAATACCGAGCAAAATGATGATACCACCCATCGTAGGTGTACCTTGTTTCTGCATCTGGCCTTCCAATCCAAGATTCCTTACGGTCTCTCCAACCTGCATTTTATGTAGATAATTGATCAGCCTTCTACCATAAACAGTAGTGATGATCAGCGAAAGGATAACCGCCAAAGAAGTACGGAAAGTGATGTATTGAAACAATCTCAATCCAGGGAAATCGTAATGCTGGTTCAGGTATTCAAATAAATAATATAACATTAGCTGATCAAGTTTAATTGTTCCATTAATACTTCCTTATCATCAAAATGATACCTCACCCCATTTATCTCCTGATACTTTTCGTGCCCTTTACCTGCAAGCACAATAATATCCCCAGGCTTAGCCAAATGGCAAGCTGTTTTAATCGCCTCTCTTCTATCTACTATACTCAAAGTTTTACGCCTATTTGTCGGAGAAACCCCCTTTTCCATCTCCTCTACTATCGTTTGCGGATTTTCAGTCCTTGGATTGTCCGAAGTCAGAATTACCTTATCACTCCAATCACAAGCTACCTGAGCCATAATCGGACGTTTGGTTTTATCCCTATCCCCGCCACAACCTATAATGGTAATCACCTGCTCCGTTCCCTTTCTAATGTCGTGTATCGTACTCAATACGTTCTGAACAGCATCAGGCGTATGCGCATAATCCACAATTCCGATAATACCGTTAGCAGTCATATAATCAAACCGCCCCTCAGCACCAGTCAAACTAGTCAAAGTAGTCAACACCGTCAGTTGATCCTGATCAAGCAACATTGCGGTACCATAAACTGCCAATAAATTATAAGCATTAAATGAACCCACCAGCTTAAAGAAAACATCAGCGTGATCAATATTCAGATGCAAACCATTAAAACTATTTTCAATAATATTAGCTTTAAAATCCGCAAGCTGCTTTAAGGCATAAGTCTTTTTCACTGCCTTCGTATTCTGCAGCATAACCATCCCATTTTTGTCATCCAGATTGGTTAAGGCAAAAGCCGAAGATGGCAACACGTCAAAAAATGCTTTCTTCGCTTTGATATAATTATCAAACGTTTTATGAAAATCCAGGTGATCATGTGTAATGTTAGAAAACACACCACCAGCAAAACTTAAGCCCTCTATTCTATGCTGAACAACAGCATGTGAGCTCACTTCCATAAAACAGTAATCACAACCCGCATCAACCATATCCTGCAAAAGCACATTCAATGCTATCGGATTAGGAGTGGTATGCGTTGCCCCAATCACACGATCATTAACATGATTCTCAACCGTCGAAATCAGACCAACTTTATAACCCAACTCACGAAACAACTTAAACAATAAGGTAGCTATGGTTGTCTTACCATTCGTACCTGTGATACCAATCAACTGCAATTTAGCAGAAGGATTGCCATAGAAATTCGCCGCCATTTTACCAAGCGCCACCGAACTATCGGCCACCTGAATGTAAGTTACCTCAGCAACAGTTTCCTCAGGAATCTGTTCGCAAACCACTACAGAAACACCCGCGCTTACCACGCTATTGATGTAAGCATGACCGTCAGACAAAGTGCCTTTCATTGCAAAAAACACATCATCCTTTTTCACCTGACGAGAATCAAATACCAAAGCACCAACCTCCTTATTGGTATTCCCAACCAGGTTAGTTATTGCTATTCCATATAAAATTTCCTGCAGCTGCATCTTATTGTAAATCTATTTGTACTGATAAACCTTTTCCTATTTTACTTCCAGCAGCGATAGATTGATTCACAACCTTTCCACTACCTTTCACTCTGGCTTTTAAGCCAGCATTACCCAAAAGATATAAAGCATCTTTTAAGCCCATCCCTCTCACATCAGGCATCACTCCCTTTACCAAGTTAAATTCTTCGTAAACAATACCATTACTAGTATCAACACTATTAAAGTAATCCGATTTAGCAGCATACAAAGCTTTAACCCCCAAAGCATTATACACCCTTTTAACCGCTTTACTCTGACCAGCTTTAGCTTCCGGATTAATGGTATTACCAACAAAATGCGCTGTAATGTTATTATACATTTCCATATCACTCGCGTAAATACGATCCGCTATTTCTTTAAATACCGGACCAGCAACCGTTGCACCGTAATACCCATTTTTAGGCCCGTTAATAGACACTATGATAGAATACTTAGGTTTATCTGCCGGAAAATACCCGCAAAACGAAGCTTGATAGCTTGGCTTACCCTTATAACCTTTACGCCCATCAGCAACCTGAGCTGTACCTGTTTTTCCTGCAACCCTATACAATGGAGAACCCATCAGTTTACCAGTCCCCTTGGTCACAACCGACTCTAACATCGCTTGCAACTTTTTAATTGTTTTTTCAGAACAGATACGATCAGAAATCACTCTTGCCTGAAACTGCTCAATTGGATTACCCAAACGTCTAATCTCTTTTACAAAAATTGGCGCAATGTATTTCCCATCATTGGCAACAGCATTATAAAATGTCAACATTTGCAATGGCGTAATCAGCATTTCGTAACCATAAGCCATTTGCGGCAAGGTCAAATTCTTGTTCCAACTTTTAAACTTCGGATTCTTAATCACCGGTTTTGTTTCACCAGGAATCTGCAATCCCAACCTCTCATTCATATGAATATCATAAAAATGATCTGTAAACTGAGCTGGATCATCCTGATAATGCATATTTACCAACTTAGCAACCGCCGTATTTGCCGATTGCTCAAAAGCTTTCATCACTGTAACTGTACCTATTCCACCATGAGAATCCTTAATCGTATGCCCTTTAACCCTGTAAGTACCGTCACCCGTAGACACCAGAGTGTTTGTATCTACTTTCTTATCTTCCAACAATGCCATATAAGAAGCCAACTTAAAAGTTGACCCCGGATCCTGACTACCACCTATAGCGTAATTAAACTGCTCCTCATAAACCCCCTTACTTACCTGGGTATAATTAGCCACAGCCCTAACTTCTCCGGTAGCAACCTCCATCAAAATAACCGTACCATAATCAGCATCGCTAATTTTCAATTGCTTTTCCAGTGCTGTCTGCACAAGGTCCTGCATATTGATATCAATCGTAGATATAATATCAGCTCCTTCTTTAGGCGCTACCTCAGCCTCATCATTAACAGGCATCCAAACACCACCCGAAATACGTTGAACCAATCGTTTACCACTTTCGCCGTTAATATATTCTCCAAAAGCACCTTCCAAACCAACGCCATTTGGAACATTCTCGTTCTTATACCCAATGGTTCTGGCCGCTAAAAATTTAAAGGGCCTTATTCTTTTATTTTGCTGAACTGCAATCAAACCACCTGTATACTTTCCAATATTAAACATTGGAAAAGTCCTGATCGTCTTTAATTCCTGATAACCAACCTTACGTTTAATCAACAAATAACGAACACTATCCCTACGTGCAGCACGCAAGTAACGCGAATATTCTTTAGGCGTTTTATCCTTAAAAAACTGAGACAAACTAAACGCCAACGAATCTACCTTCTCATTAAAAATATCTTTATCCTGTATCCCACCAGCAAACAAATCCATTCTCAATTCATACTCAGGAATAGAGGTTGCCAGCAAACTACCGTCTATTGAATAAATATTACCCCTGGCAGCTTCAATATTGATATACTTTGTAGAGAGACTAT
This sequence comes from Pedobacter sp. ok626, assembly GCF_900100435.1. Taxonomy (GTDB): domain Bacteria; phylum Bacteroidota; class Bacteroidia; order Sphingobacteriales; family Sphingobacteriaceae; genus Pedobacter. Next base: position 195,536 of record NZ_FNEX01000008.1, read on the forward strand.
CGGCCATGGCACGCCATTTATGTCCCTCCACAAACTGTACATCGCATAGTCTGACCAATACTGCCACGGCAAGCAGTACAATCAGCCCGAAGGACAGATAAACACGTAATAAGATGTTATCTCTGATATTCATTACTGTTTATTACAATTTTTTTAGGTGGCTCAGTCAGTTCTTTAATCCCTAATGTGTCTACTTTTTTTGCTACTTCCGTCAATTTACTCTTAAACATCAAATCAGCTTTTAGTGACTTATATTCCCAACTCAGCTCTTTTACTTCTTTATTTAACTTATCAATACTCCTGATATTCTTCACAGCCATATGGCTATTCGCTATGTACAGCATACATAAAACCGAAAGAAATATCAAAAACGGCAACATCTCCGTTGCAGCTTCTTTACTCACTACCCCTTCAGTAAACAGCTTTTTAAAAAAAGCATTACTACTTTCAGGTTCTTTTTGTTTAGGCTTAGGTTTAACCTTAACATCAATCTCCTCCTCCTCTAATTCCGGCTCTTCATCAAGATGCTCCCTAAACCTGTTGTTCATATCCGCTCTCCCACTCTTAACTTAGCACTCCGCGACCGACTATTACGTTCCAGCTCAGCCTCATCAGCCACTATAGCTTTCCTCGTAATCGCTTTAAACGGTTTTTGCTCGTTACCAAAAAAATCTTTATCCACCTCACCTCTAAACTTTCCCTTTGCAAGGAAATTTTTAACAGGCCTATCTTCTAATGAATGATATGACATCACTACTAAACGACCACCAGGTTTTATCACATCAGCAGTTTGCAACAGAAAATCTTCCAGCACTTTCATTTCGGCATTCACTTCAATGCGTAAAGCCTGAAAAACCTGCGCCATATATTTATGCTCTTTACCTTTAGGAATATGTGCCGCAGCAACCGTCTTAAAATCTGCCAATGTTAAAACCGGCCGATCAACACGCCCTGTAACGATAACCCTAGCTAAAGATTTTGCATTTTTAACCTCACCGTAAATGCCAAAAATTTTATGCAACTGATCTTCAGTATACGTATTCAAAACATCAGCAGCTGTTAACTTACCTTGTTTATCCATACGCATATCCAACGCAGCATCAAATCGAGTAGAAAAACCCCTCTCCGGCTCATTAAACTGATGAGAAGAGACCCCCAAATCAGCTAAAATACCGTCTACAGCTTTATAACCCAACAAACGCAGGTTATTTTTAAGAAAAGCAAAATTCTGATCTACAAAATGAAAACGAGGATCATCGATCTTATTTCTTTGCGCATCAGGATCCTGATCAAACGCAATTAAAACTCCGTCTTTACCTAATTTTTTAAGGATCTCACGAGAATGTCCACCTCCACCAAAAGTCACATCCACATACACGCCATCCGGCTTAATATTTAAGCCTTCCATACACTCCTTTAACAAAACAGGAACATGATAACTATTTTCCATCTTCCCCCCTGTTTTTATTTCCCATTACTTCCTGAGCCAGGAAAGCGAAATTCTCAGGCTCTTCATCAAACAAGGCTTCATAAGCCTTTTTCGACCAAACTTCCACCTTATCAAACTGACAAGCTAAAACAAGATCATCACTAATCTCAATGCCCACCGACTCCAATAACGACTTCGGCAAATTCACTCTTCCTGCAGCATCCAACGTCAAAGACGTCGCGCCGCGAGTAAAATAACGAATAAACGCTCTTGTTTTTGGTTCGTATTGGTTCAACTTACTCATCTCCTCCACCATGCTTTCCCAAACTTTTTTGGGATAAATCACCAAATGCTTCTCAAAGCCCCGGTTAATCACAAGTCCCTCATCCTCAACATTAGGCAATTGTTTTTTTAGACTCGAAGGGACCATCAAGCGGCCTTTCGCATCTAATTTACAATCAAACTCTCCTAATAGTTGTACCATTTCTCTATGTGCACTTTTTATGTAGTGTAAAAATAGATATTTCTACCACTTTTTACCACATTCTACCACAAAAAATTATCAACATATTTCATACCAATATTTTTCTGCCTTTAAACCATCAAAAACGCAGAAAATACGGTGGTAAACAAAAACAGGCGTTTCGTAAAAAACGAAACGCCTGTCCTAAAAAAGGTTCTTATTACTTAATCATTAATCGCCTTAACACCAGGCAATTCCTTTCCTTCCATATATTCCAACAATGCACCACCACCTGTAGATACATAACTTACTTTATCTTCTAAATTGAATTTAGCAATCGCCGCAGCCGAATCACCACCACCAATTAAAGAAAAAGCACCATTTTTCTGTGTTGCAGCTACCACAGCATCCGCGACAGCACGTGTACCTTGCTCAAAATTGGCCATTTCAAATACACCCATTGGGCCATTCCACAATAATGTTTTAGAGTTAGAAATCACTTCAGAAAACAAAGCAATTGTTTTTGGACCAATATCTAAGCCCATCCAGTCAGCAGGAATCTGTCCAGTATCTACCGTACCCTTACTCGCTTCATTATCAAACTTATCAGCGATAACCGTATCTAAAGGCAAATACAAATTAACACCTTTAGCTTTAGCTTTCTCTAACAACTCCAAACACAAAGCCATTCTATCGGCTTCTAATAGCGAAGTTCCGATTTCACCACCTTGAGCCTTTGCAAAAGTATAAGCCATACCACCACCAATAATCAAGTTATCTACCTTATCCAACAAACTCTCAATCAGTAAAATTTTGTCTGACACTTTCGCGCCACCCATAATTGCAGTAAAAGGCTTAGCAGCACCTACATTTACTTTTTCAGCATTCTTCAATTCTTCCGCCATTAAATAACCAAAGTATTTTTCAGTTGGGAAAAACTCAGCAACAATAGCTGTCGACGCATGCGCACGGTGCGCTGTTCCGAAAGCATCATTTACATATACATCACCTAACTTTGCTAATTTCCCAGCAAAGTCACGATCTCCTTTTTCTTCTTCTTTATGAAAACGTAAATTCTCTAAAAGCAATACCTCACCAGGCATTAGATTCCTTGCCTTTTCTACTGCTTCAGTGCCAATACAATCGTCGGCAAACTTCACTTGCAAATCAAGCATTCTCGAAAGATCACCTAAAATATGCTTTAAAGAGTTTTTATCATCTGGTCCACCTTTAGGTCTACCCAAATGAGACATTAAAATTACCGCGCCACCATCATTCAATATTTTTTGAATAGTTGGCAATGCCGCACGCATCCTTTTATCATCAGTAATATTAAAATCACTATCAAAAGGAACGTTAAAATCTACTCTAACTAAAGCCTTCTTGTCTTTAAAATTGCATTGATCTATTGTTTTCATTTTAAATCTTTTGTTTTGTATTAGGATTGGTTCGCGTTTGTTATGAGATAGTTTTAATCATATTAAAATGAGGACCTATCTCTGGCACCTCATATTCCTCCGAAATCACCTCAAAACCCAGTTTTTTATAAAAACCAAGGGCAGAACTCCGCGCATGACACCAAATATAAGAAGCATTAGCAGATCTCAGCTCATTAATTGCAAATTTTATAAGATCCGAGCCACAACCCTTTCCAGAAAAAGCAGGATCCGTCGCCATACCGCGCAATCTAAAGCCTCCAGTACCCTTTCCTTCACAATCCTCAGGGAAAAAAGTAGCTATCGATGCCAATTTATCCCCCACAAAACAACCCAAATGAAAATTTCCCTTAGTTTCATCCGTCGGAAAAACACATTTATCCAGTCCAGCATTATTCCGCAAGACAAGATTTCTCAAATCAAGCGTTTCTGCCGTTGTAATATATTTAATCATGATGTTTTGCTATTTTTTGAACCAAATCAACCAACCTGGCAGAATAACCTGATTCATTGTCGTACCAACCCACCACTTTTACCAGATCACCAACAATAGAAGTCAACTGCGCATCAAATATGCAAGAATGCGGATTATCCAAAATATCGACCGAAACAATCGGGTCTTCGGTATACTCCACAATCGCACTTAATTCATTCTCAGAAGCCTTTTTAAAAGCAGCATTAATCTCCTCTTTGGTCGTTGGTAACTTCAAAATACAAGTAAAATCAGTTAATGACCCATTCAATACCGGCACTCTGATTCCAGCCCCCCCCAATTTACCTTCCAAATGCGGAAATATATTGGTGATGGCCTTAGCAGCTCCCGTACTTGTAGGAATAATAGAAGCAGAAGCTGCACGAGCTCTTCTTAAATCTTTATGAGGTGAATCATGAAGGTTCTGATCACCGGTCATAGAATGAACCGTTGTAATGTATCCGTCCAGAATCCCCCAATTGTCGTCCAATATTTTCACCATTGGTGCGACATTATTGGTTGTACAGGATGCGTTTGACAGGATAGGCGAACTCAAATCTATTTCAGCATCATTCACACCCAGCACCACCATCGGCACTTCTTTATCAGCTGATGGCGCAGATATCAATACCTGTTTTGCTCCAGCTTTCAAATGGAGTTCAGCACCAGTCTTCGTGGTAAATTTACCCGTCGACTCCAAAACAAGGTCAATTCCTAAGGCAGCCCAAGGCAAATCTTCAGGTTTCTTTATATTATATACCAGGATTTTCTTTCCATTAATGATCAAACCATCATCCTCAAAGCTTACCTTTCCTTTAAATCCCCTGTGAACGGTATCGTATTTAAAAAGGTGAGCTAACGTAGCTGGATCGCCAAGATCATTTATGGCTACAACATTGATGTTTCTCTCTATTGCCCCGCGTAAAAAAACACGTCCAATTCTTCCAAAACCATTAATCGCTAATTTCATTTGCTCGTATAAATATGAGCGCAAAAGTACCTATATTCTTTAATGTAGTGGTAGTTTTATGTTTTTTTAACCTCTGTCAACCGCTTTTTCTGACTTTTTACCCGTTGCTCAATTCTCTTCTGTTTTTCTTCATCAGATACTACTCCAGTCTGCTCAGCACTATTTATCCAGGCCTCGTACTGTTTCGCTTGATAATCAGCATCAAACACCTTATCGTGCACTTCATAACGAGTAATCAAGGTGGCTATAGGCTCCAAAACTGTATCAACCGGTGTTCTCCAATCCTCCCAAACATGGGCAATTAGCAATGACTTCCCATTTGGGATTTGCTTAGATATCACATCCAGGTACTCAGACCTGTCTTCCGCCCTTAGCGTCTCCCCGGCAGAGCCAGCAATCATTCCCCCAGCTACACCCACAATAAAACCCAAAGGTCCTGCCAAAAGCCCAATCAAGCCTCCAATTAGAGCTCCCCCCGCCACTCCAGAACCCGCAGCCTTATCCGTTGCTGATTTAATTGAAGTTTCACCTGTCTTACTCTTAGTTAGCAAGTACGATTCTCCTAAAGATAAATCATGAATCAAATCCAATTCCTGTAAAGCCTTTAAGCCCGTAAATGCATCTGCCTCATTGTCAAATATCGCTTGAATTATCTTTTCCATAAGTTTTGTCTATCTATTACCATATAAGACAAATGGAAAGGAACTTTGTTTTAGCTAAACAAAGCCTTAAGAATTTTTTAATCCACTTATAAAAATAAACTTTACTAAAAAACAATGTGCTAAAAGCGAGAAAACATATGCAAGATGGAGCCCGTTTTTCAATAAGTTTCCTGATCCTATTCCTGACCTTCTATGGTTTTAACATAGCGTACATTGGAATCACAAGCCCCGGTGGGCTATACTTTTCATTTTTAGATCAACATTTGAATTATATTGAACTATGGCGTAACCTATACATTGCTGCAGCAGCAAAAATATTAGAGCTCATGGGTTATGTTGTTTACACGACCGACGTCAGTTTAAAAGTTCAGGGACATTCGGGGTTCAGACTAGTCTACTCCTGTCTTGGTTATGGAATCATAAGCTGCTTCTCAGCCTTTGCCCTTTCTTTTCCAAAATCACTCCGCTCACGACTAAAATTTCTATTCATCGGATTAAGCCTAATTTTAACACTCAATTTATGCCGTTTGATACTGCTCTCCCTATTTTACAATCCACAGATTACCTTCAACCATCATGAGATTTTCAATACTGGCTTGTACGCTGCAATTATACTGATGAGCTATAAATGGGTCAATTCTTAAAGTATTATCAGCGATTATTGAAACTTTCCTTCTTTCTTGAGCAATTCAAAATACTTATCCAAATTAATCCCAAGCGATTGCTCAAATGCAGCTTTTAAATCTTCTGGCTGTGGATGTTTCCCTTTCCACAGGTTAAAATAAAGCTTAAAAGCATTATCCATCTTTTCTCGCCCTACACCATCTTCAAGGATATACAACCACAAAGCTGTCTTTAAATAAGAAGCCTCGCTATACTGATCAGAGGAGGCAAATTTATCTGAAGGAATATCAATAGCTGAGGCCATAGGTGCTCCGCTCAAAGCGCCATAAATCGCAGCCAAAAACTCCTTAACTGGCAATGCCTGAACTTCGACAGGAATGGCGTCCCCAAATACAGAATTAGCTCGGTACTTCTCCGCTTCATATCTAAACTGAAAATATGTATTCAATCCTTCATCCTGCCAGGCATGTTGTCGCTCGTTACTACCCAACATACTCATAAACCAATTGTGACCAACCTCATGCGCAATCACGCCATCCAAAGATTCCTTCTTAGCATCAGGACTGGTGATCAGTGTAATCGTTGGATATTCCATCCCGCCACTCGAATTGTTTTTAGGTCCTTCCACCACCTGCACCACAGGATATTCATATTCCCCAATCCATCTACTATAACGTTTAACCGCATCCTTTGCATAATCAATGCTATAATTCCACAAAGTGCTGTCCTTATTGTGATAATAGGTAAAAGCATCTACCACTTTTCCAGACTCTAGTTTTAAGGTATCATATTGAATCACAAAGTCCTTATCCGCAAACCAGGCAAAATCAGGAACATTATTAATCTTGTAATTCAGTTTTTTAACGCCATTTTTATTCTTTGCAACATAAAGCGTCGGCTTAGCATTGCGGTCAGCGACATTCTTAGCACCCACTTGTTTATAAGCAGCCAACTCATCCGCATTTTGCAAAGTCCCTGTTGCCCCCACTACATAATCAGCAGGCACCGTAATATTTACATTAAAAGAAGCATAATCACTATAAAACTCTCCCATATCCAAATAAGGGAACTCATGCCAGCCATTCTTATCAAACACTGCTGGTTTTGGATACCACTGACAAACCATAAATTCAGCATCTGCAAAACCAGATCTGGAGAAATACGAAGGCAGTTTCACTTTAAAATCAGTAGTAATACTCACAGAATCACCAGGCTTTAAAGCAGTAGGCAACTTCAGTTTAATCACATCAATATATTGTGGATTTGGATGTGCTTCGGTAGTTGCAACCTTCCCATTCACCTTAAAATTCAAACCTTCTATACTCCCATAAGTATACTTTTCCAGCTTTGCAGCTCTGGTAGTATCATTTTTCAGCTGATGAAACAATGCCGTATTCTCATTCTTATAGGCATTTGGCCAGATATGAAACCAGATAAAATTAAGACTAGAAGGCGAATTGTTTTTATACACAATTGTTTCAAAGCCTTTTAATGATTTATCCTGATCATTTAACGCTACATCTATTTTGTAACTCACATGCTGCTGCCAGTATTTTTCTTGTGCAAATACTATAGAGCTAAAAAAAATAAGAACTATGGTTAGGCCTCTCTTCATCAGTAAATGTTGTTTTTGCTCGAAAGATAATAATTTTTATCCTAGATTTTTCAAAACCTATTGTGCCCCCCCAATGTTTATCAAGAGAACCCTGTAAAACATACGGTCATGAAAACCTCTAAAAAAGAAAACGCAAACCTCCTTAAAAAACATAACCATCCAGATGGATTGGATAAGTGGAATGAGCGTTTAGACCGCAATCTCGAAAGTGAAAGAGAAGGCAATTCATCAGCAGATGAAAACGCGAGGGACTACTCAGAAAAATATGGAAGTGGAGACCAATCGGACGAAGATTCCGACTAAACTAATCCATATCCGCAAATTCCCATGCACTTTGATAAGCATCTATTTGCTCTGCATAAGTAATAAAATCGGCATAAAAAGGTAACCTCGATAAGGTTGCGCTATCTCCAATTACAACCAACTTTTTCCTCGCTCTGGTCATAGCCACATTCATCCTACGAATATCTGACAAGAAGCCTATCGCTCCCTCATCGTTGCTTCTGGTCATACCAATATAAACGATATCCCGTTCCTGACCCTGAAAACTATCAATGGTATTCACTGAAATTTTACTAGCGTATTCCTGCAAAGCAGAATGATTGATCAACAAATCCTTTAACACATGAATTTGTTGTTTATATGGTGAGATTACAGCTACAGTAGGGAAATTCTCAATAGTATAAACAGCACTTAGCTGGGTAAACAACTGGGACAAATGCTTCAATAAAAACACAGCCTCTTCCGGATTATAGGTACTGGTACCTTCTGTTTTCTCCTCAAATCCACAACCGGCAGTATCAATAAAAGCCAATGGAGCATCCCCCTCAAATAGCAAATGACTCGCTACCGAACCGTGGGCTTTTAACTTCCCTTGATAAAATACAGAAGAGGAATAATTCATGATCTTCTCGTTCATCCGGTATTGTTCTTCCAGCAAAGTAACAGCCTCTGGATGCAAGGCGACACATTTTTCCAGTAAAGTGGTACTTAACCCAGCTCTAGCAGCCTCATTAGATTTTATCGTAGGTGATAACTGACAGTGATCACCGGCCAATATCAATTTTTGCGCTTTCAAAATTGGAATCCAACAAGCTGGTTCTAAAGCTTGTCCGGCCTCGTCAATTACGACCGTATCAAATTTACGGTCTATAACTGTGTAATGACTGGCACCAACCAATGTTGCAGTTATCACCTGTGCTTTATCTAACAAGTCGTCCATGATATATTGCTCCGTATTAGCAACAGCTTTCATGATCTTATGCGCCTCATCAAAAAGTGCTTTACGTTGTTCCTTCTCCGCTCTCCCAAAATTCCTTTTGTACTTATGAGCCATATTTTTGTACTCCGCAGCCTGCTTTTTCAAGTCTTTAACCTCTTTTATAGTGCCATGGTTAGCCATTTTGCTATCTAAAGTTAAAGAAAACAGTTTTTCAGAAACCCTTGCAGGATTTCCAATGCGCAGTACATTCAAACCCTCATCAGCCAGCTTTTCAGTCAATAAATCTACAGCGGTATTGCTTGGCGCTACCACTAAAATCTGTCTGCCCTTATCTTTAATTAATGCCTTAATAGCCTGTACAAGCGTAGTAGTCTTACCAGTACCTGGCGGACCATGCACAATCGCCAATTGCTCTGCAGCAACAATACGGTTTACCGCCAATTGCTGTACGGCATTCAACTTAGCAATTGGGTAATGAAAAATATCTGTCGAAAAAGAAGGCGTATCTGCTCCGGTCAACACTTTTATCAAATGATGATCATCGCCCTGCTCATTCCGGGAGGAAGCCCGTTTAACCGCCCCTTGCATCTCATCATAACTATGATCATCAAAGAGCACATCGATACCCAATTTACCATCTCTAGCCCAATCAGGTAGCTCATCCGTACGTAAAGTAATTTTTAAGCGGCTTCCACCCTGATAAGCGATTACCCCCTCAACACGATCATTTTTAGGATCATGGTTAGAGAATAATACAGCTGGCATGCCAAACCGCAATTGGTGATTCAGATCTTGATGTGTGGTACGCTCTACCTCAACCGTCAAGTAATCACCCCTACTCATTTCCGATCCTCTGATCGCAATAGGGTACCAGGTTAAACCATTTGCTCTGCGTTCCGCAACAGAAAGTGTTTCCTTTTGCTTTGTATAAGCACGTAAATCTTCTTCCCGCTCAATTTTAAGCAGATCAAGCAGTTTTTTAAAATAAGGCATGCGCAAAGATAGCCATCCTATTTACAAACACTCGTCAACCAAATATAATATTGATTCGTAATTTTTACTTACAGCATCAGACATGGCCATTTCACAAGTCTTGGCGGTAGAATAGTATCCAGCGTATTCAGCACCTTTCACCTCAGCAGCTTCCGGTGCAGTAGCCGCAGCAGTAAGCTCTGGAAAAAGAAAGCCCCTATCTCCTGCCATTCCACAACAACCGGCCATCAATGGCACTTCTACTTCATGAGCAAACCGGTCTGCGATCTGAAATAACTTTCCTTCCAATCCCATTTTCTTTAAGGTACAAACAGGGTGCAAAACAATACTATCTTTTTTGTGTACCTCTTTCAGCTTAGGCAATACAAGATCATGTAAATAATCTATACTGTCGATGATGCTCATCTGGTCAAAATAAGCTTTGTTTTCATCAGAAAGCACCGTGCGACAATGCTGTAAAGTATGCGTGCAAGAGCTTACATCAAGCACTATTGGTAGTCTTCCCCCTTCAGTCCATTTCCAAAGCTTCCTGATCGTTTCATTAGAAGTATAAACGTAAGCCGCTTGGTAACCTTTAGAGGAGAATAGCTGTCCACAACATGTACTGTTAATATCATCTGGGACAACAATTTCAATTCCCACCTTAGCCGAAACACTCATAAAAGTTTGCGGCACACTTTTCTTATTGTCCTTGGCACCCCCCATCATCCGGTTGATACAAGTAGGAAAATAAATCACAGAGCCATTACGATTCCCTTCAATTTTACCTTTTGTAGGTTGCAGCTGATTACTCCATAAAGGAACAGCAGGGATCAACTTTTTCAAACCACCCGTAATATTCCTCATGGTCGATTCACCAAAAATCCTATTCATACCATCACCTGCTTTTACAGCAAGGCCTACGGTAAAGGCTGTTGCGCCAAAGTGCTTCGCAACAGTCAAAGCCAGGCTATTAGCAGTTTGGCTATGGTTCTCCCGTCTTAAACGTTTCACCAGATCACCAGTATTGATATCTACCGGACAAGCCGTAGCGCATAAACCGTCAACCGCACAGGTATCCAATCCATCGTATTGGTATTCGCTAACCAGCTGATCAAAATCTTGTTTATTGCCTTTAGCTTTTAACCCGGCAAGCTCCCTTCGCACCACAATCCTTTGTCTGGGCGTAAGCGTAATGTTACGACTTGGACATTTATGTTCACAATAACCACATTCAATACATTTATCAACCTCCTGCTCTACCGTAGGCAATGGCTTTAAATTGGCAATGTGAGCTTTTTTATCTTCATTAATGATAACTCCAGGGTTTAGCAAATTTTGTGGATCAATCACAGCTTTCAGCTGCTTCATGATCTGATAAGCCTCGCCACCCCACTCCGTTTCAATAAAAGGAGCCATGTTACGACCTGTACCATGCTCCGCTTTTAAAGTCCCATCATAAGTTTCTACCACAAGCTTAACTACCTCTTGCAAAAACAAATCATAACGCTCAATTTCGGCAGCAGTATGAAAAGCCTGTGTTACCACAAAGTGGATATTTCCATCCTTAGCATGGCCAAAAATAATGGCCTCATGGTATGCGTACTTTTTAAACAACTGTTGAAGGTCAAGAATCGCATCCCCCAATTTTGCTACCGGAAAAGCTATATCTTCCAGTATAACCGTGGTACCACTGGCCCTTACTGCACCAACAGCGGGAAACATTCCTTTCCTTAGTTTCCAGAAAAAAGCTTGTTCTTTTACATCTTCAGTAAATAAAGGCGCTTCAAGCATAGATAAAGAAGAAGCGGAAGCGAGAAATACATTTTTCTTAGCATGCAAATCCTCCAAGCTATTGGCTTGAAATTCGACCAACAAAGCTGCAGCTGTTTCCGGCAAAGTTTTTAACCTTTCCGGCACCCCTTTTAAACTATCTATCGACCTTAGCGAGGCCCTGTCCATCAGTTCAACCGCCTCTGCACCCGAAACTGTCAAAGGAATAATTGCCTGGCAGGCTGCATAAATATCTGGGAAATATAAAAAAGCCGTGGTTTTATATGGATAATCTGGAACGGTTGCCATTACCGCCTCGGCAATAAAGCCAAGCGTTCCTTCTGCGCCAATTAAAAGATGAGCCAATACATCCAGCGGATGTTGATGATCAATAAAGGCATTTAATGAATAACCAACCGTATTTTTAGTCTCATACTTTCTGCGAATCAGATCGTAAAGTGCAGGATTGCCTTTAAGTTGGTCTTGCATCCCCCTTATTGCCTCATAAATATGTTGGCATTCCTTTTCAAACCGATCATAATCGGCTACTTTTTCTGTGGTAAAGGTTTTACCATCAGGTAAAATGAAACGGATATGTTTGGTAGTGTGGTAAGAATTTAATTTCACCCCACAGCACATCCCGCTCGAATTGTTGGAAAGGATTCCGCCCATCATGGCGGCATCAATGCTAGATGGATCAGGTCCGATCTTTCTTTTATATCGTTTTAAATGCCCATTTACCACACTTCCAGTAATTCCAGGCTGCACCCTTACCAGGTCTCCATTCTCTTCAATCGCTACTTTATTCCAGTATTGACTTAAATCTACAAGGATTCCATCGGTTATAGCCTGACCAGAAAGACTAGTTCCGCCTGTTCTAAATGTTAAAGGCACCCGATGTTGATGTGAAAACCTAAACAGCCCAATAATCTCTGATTCAGCAATAGGCTGCACTACAGCTTTAGGCCGTAAATAGTAAAATCCTGCATCCGATGCATAAGCAACCAGATCTATCAATCGTACTTTAATACGAGCTTTCGGTAAAATATCCTCTAAAAGTTTCCCTATTTCCATTAAAAAAAATGCTTGTCAGGCAAACGTCTCCATTCCGAATACCTGCTGCTAAACAAAGAAACCATTAAAAAATCACAAATTCCAGTATTTTCTTATCGATTTTAATAGGCTGCGACTAAGTTAAGCACCTCAATGGTTGGCTCAACCTCCAGTCCACTTGCGTCCCTTTGTTCCTGAAAATCCCTGAATGAATCCATTTCAAGAAAAGTTTGTTGGGCTACCTCATCAGTATATAGCGAAAGATGTGTGAATGTCTTCCCATCCTCACCCAGGTAAATACTGTAACGGATACCATTGTTATTCATTCTTTTCAAGTCATTTATAAACACCCCGATATTCTCCTTGTTTTTAGCCACAAATGATGCTTTTACAGTATAAGTTACTTTAACACTTTTCATATTTATCTTTTTAATGATCTATCTGAATACAAGACAAATCTCAATAAAAAAGTGTGACAAAACACGACAAAAATCAGTTACCTTATTCATTAATCCTCTAGTGGCAAGTGAATTAAATGAACAAACTGAATAAACTCCTGAACATCCAGCTTTATTAATTTCGTTTTTATGTTGGCCAACATAGGCGTATCCTGAAAAGCCTGATACGAGTAAGGGAAAAAATAAAAACATAGGATCACATCATTCCTAAAAACAATTTAAACTATGAAAAAATTAGATTTGAACAATCTTGGTGTTCAGGAAATGAACACAATTGAAATGACAAAAGTAGAAGGCGGCGGTCTGTTAAGCGGACTTGGCATTCTTAATGGATTAGGTTTGGGTAATTTAACAGGTGCATTAGCTCCAGTTACCGGTGCTGCAAACAGTGTATTAAATGACACTTTTGCATTCCTTAACAAACAATTAAGAACTGTTTTAGGATCGTTAGGCGGTTTATAGAACACGAAAAATTAATAAATAGCCGTTAACTAACCCTCCCAGTTAACGGCTATTTTAATATAACCTCTTACATGTCCCTATCAACTTACTCCCCAGAAACCATTTCCAGCACGTCCCTTGTTTATCGCTCCAAAATCAATAAGTCTACCCAAATTATTTACCTGGTAACCGTATTTACCATTCTACTTACTTTTGTAGCCTTACCTCTTATTAAAATACCTATTAGTGTAAAAAGCAATGGACTTCTCCAATCCTCTATTGAGAAAACAGAACTTACCGTCCCTGCAAATGGGCGTTTGATAAAACTCCAATTAGCTGACAACAAAAAAGTTAAGCAGGGAGAAACTTTAATGGTCATAGATCCAACACTCGCTAAACAACAAGGCAGCATCGTACAAAACCGACAGGGCCAAACTGCAGCCTTTTTACAAGATATCCGCATATTGCTGGTGTATATCAATCGCAATGGCTTCAGCTATCCACCATTACAAACCGGACAATATACTGCTTCATGGCAGCAATTTGCGCAGGAACTGGAAAATGCACGCATCGCTAAAAATCAAGCCGAAAACACATACGAACGCTACAACAAACTTTTCCAAAATAAAGCCATTACCGAATCAGAATATGAACGCTACAAATTCGAATTCGCACAATCGAGATCGGCTTACAAAATGATCATCAACCGCTATAAAACTCAATGGCAGACAGAAGCAAATACCCTTCGTACCGAACTACAACAACTAAGCGGACAACAGGTCGAATTAAATGAGCAAAAGAAACAATACATTTTAAAAGCACCAATTGATGGCTCGATACAAAATCTAACAGGACTTCAGGTAGGCGCTTATGTATTTGCAAATCAAAAGATAGGCGAAATATCCCCAAACGCTGCTATAACCGCATTTTGTTATGTTAGACCTGCCGATATAGGGCTGATAAAAAAAGGACAGGACGTCCGCTTCCAGGTGGACGCTTTTAACTATAATCAATGGGGACTGGCGACTGGTAAGGTACTATACATATCGGATGATATTATTGTCATCGACAACCAACCCGTATTTAAAGTTAGATGCGATTTCACAAAAGGCTATCTGGAATTAAAGAACGGCTACAAAGGGTATTTAAAAAAAGGCATGACCTTTACCGCCCGTTTTACCGTTGCGGAACGCAGTTTATACCAATTGCTGTACGATAAAGTAGATGATTGGGTGAATCCAAATGTTACCGGAAAGATATAAAAAAGGCTATGAGCATTAAAGTAAAACAACGCGACATTACAGATTGCGGAGCCGCTTGTCTGGCTTCTGTAGCCAGCTACTATAAACTAAATTTACCTGTTGCCCGTATCCGGCAACTGGCCGGAACCGATAAAAAAGGCACAACGATATTTGGCCTTGTAGAAGCCGCCCAAAAATTAGGCTTTGAAGCTAAAGGTGTTAAAAGCCCATTCGAAAGCCTCTTCAAAATCCCTACCCCTGCCATAGCCCATGTTCTTGTAGATCAGATCTTACAGCATTATGTGATCATTTACAAAGTCAACAACAAGTTCATCCAATTGATGGATCCCATTGATGGGCTAATGCACAGAAAAACCCATGAAGAGTTTAAAAAAGAATGGACTGGTACCTTAGTCCTACTGTTACCCACAGAGGAATTTGAACCCGCAGATACAAAGAACTCACTACATCGCCGCTTCTGGAATTTAATAAAACCCCATAAAAACATTTTAATCCAAGCCTTGTTTGGAGCCATTGTCTATACCATTTTAGGTCTATCCACTTCCATTTTCGTGCAAAAACTAGTCGATTTTGTCCTGGTCGACGGCAATAGGAATCTACTCAATCTCATGAGCGTCGCCATGGTGGTTGTCTTGGCCGTACAGCTTTTTATAGGTACTGCAAAAACTATTTTCACCCTAAAAACAGGGCAAATGATAGATGCCCAACTCATATTGGGTTATTACAAGCATCTGCTCAAACTACCGCAACAGTTTTTCGATACCATGCGGGTAGGCGAAATTATCTCGAGGATTAATGATGCGGTAAAAATCAGAACATTCTTAAATGATGTCAGCATTAACTTCCTGGTCAACATTTTCATTGTCTTCTTTTCATTCCTCGTCATGTTTACCTATTACTGGAAACTGGCCTTACTGATGCTAGCCGTTATCCCAGTCTACCTACTGGTTTATATTGTAACCAACAAATTGAACAAAAAAGCACAGCGTAGGCTGATGGAAAACTCAGCAGAACTGGAATCTCAACTGGTGGAAAGCTTAAACTCCATCGGCACGATCAAACGCTTTGGATTAGAGAACCATGCCAACGAGAAAACTGAAACCAGATTTGTAAAGTTGCTGCAAACTGGCTTTAGCGCTAACATGAACGCGCTATTCTCAGCAACATCTTCAGAGTTAATTTCAAGACTACTGACCATTATCTTACTTTGGGTGGGTGCTGGCTTTGTGCTCGACAATAACATTACTCCAGGAGAGTTACTGTCATTTTATACCCTTATCGGTTATTTTACCGGACCAGTATCCTCTTTGATCGGCATGAACAAAACTGTACAGGATGCTGTGATCGCTGCCGATAGACTCTTCGAAATCATGGACCTTGAACGAGAGAACAATGAAAACCAGATTGAACTCACTGCGGATAAGATTGGCGATATACATTTTGAACATGTTTATTTCCGCTATGGCAGCCGAGCCCCTGTATTTGAAGATTTAAATCTGACCATCCCTCAAGGAAAATTCACAGCGATTGTTGGCGAAAGTGGATCAGGAAAATCTACACTCATGACCATACTCCAAAGTATTTACCCGATACAAAAGGGTAATGTCAGCATCGGAAAATACGATCTGAAATACATACGAATGGCTTCTCTGCGACAAACTATTGCCGTTGTACCTCAGAAGATCGATTTGTTTGCCGGCAATGTAATCGATAATATTGCTATTGGCGATTACGAACCAGATATGCAACGGATACTGGATATTTCGGAACAACTAGGTATCGTCGATTTTATAGAGACCTTGCCTAAAGGATTTCAAACTTATCTTGGCGAAAATGGCACTACACTTTCAGGTGGACAAAGGCAAAGAATTGCCATTGCCAGAGCGCTATACCGCGAGCCAGAAATCCTGATTCTGGATGAGGCCACCTCTTCATTAGATTCGGCTTCCGAACAATATGTACAAAAGGCAATCGATATTTTAAAGGCCAACCATAAAACGGTGATTGTAATTGCTCATCGATTAAGTACACTAAACCATGCAGATAAGATCATTGTATTGGACAAAGGACTGGTCGTAGAGCAGGGCACACACAATGAACTGTTATTCAATGTAAACTCGGCCTATGCTAACTTATGGAAACTACAAATGCCCGAATTATTAACCAGAACCTAGAAACACAGGCTTTATGATAATATTAAAAACTGTTTGGCCCTTCCGGGAGTTTTATAAGGAAACCGTTTTCTGTAAAAAAAACAAAGCCAATGAAAACAGATCCATTTGTAATAGAAAGAACCTTTAGCGCAGCTCCAAGCAAAGTATGGGAAGCCATAACAGACACAAAAAAAATGAAGCAATGGTATTTTGACCTTGAGGCATTTAAACCCGAGGTAGGCTTTAAATTCCAGTTTCTAGCAGGCAGTGACACCAAAAAGTACCTCCATATCTGTAAGGTTACTGAGGTAGAGGAAGGTAAAAAGTTAACCTATTCCTGGTGTTACGACAACTACCCAGGGCAGTCATGGGTTAAATTCGAAATTTTTGAAGCGGGTACAAATACCCGCGTAAAATTAACACATACTGGTTTAGAAAGTTTCCCAAGTAAAGATGATCCCAATTTCGCCAAGGAAAGCTTTGCTGCCGGATGGACAGAAATCATAGGCAAAAACCTTAAGAATTTCGTGGAGCAATAAAATAGAATGGGGCCATACCATCTTCTCATGATACAGCCCCATTTTTATAAGTTATTATCATCCTAAATTTAGGATAACGACCAAATTCAATTAATCCTGTTTAGCATTAATCGCTTCCCAGATCATATCTTTTAATTGTACCAATCCCTTTTGGGCTACAGATGAGATAAATATGGAAGGAATATTTTTAGGAAGTTCCTTTTTCATTTCTGCCATCAATTCCTCATCCAACATATCTGATTTGGTAATTGCCAACAAGTGTGGCTTTTGCATCAATTCAGAATTGTAATCTTTCAGCTCAGATTTTAAGATTTCGTACTCCTCTGTTATGCTCCTATGCGTATCTGCTGGAACCATAAACAACAATACCGAGTTACGTTCGATATGGCGTAAGAAACGATAGCCTAAGCCTTTACCTTTAGAAGCACCCTCTATAATCCCCGGAATATCGGCCATTACAAAGGACTTACTATCACGGTAAGATACTATACCCAGATTAGGTACCAAGGTAGTAAAAGGATAATCAGCAATTTCTGGCTTAGCTGCCGAAACCACGGATAGTAAAGTTGATTTACCAGCATTAGGAAAGCCTACTAATCCCACGTCGGCAAGTACCTTAAGCTCCAGCACAATCCACTCTTCTCTTCCCGCTTCACCTGGCTGTGCAAAACGAGGTGTTTGCATCGTTGGCGTTTTAAAATGCCAGTTGCCCAATCCACCACGACCACCTGCCGTTAGAATCTTAGTTTCTCCCTCTTCCGTAATTTCAAATAGCACTTCTCCTGTCTCTGCATCCTTGGCTATCGTACCCAGTGGCACGTCAAGAATCTCATCTTTACCCGATTTACCAGTAGATGTTCCACTTGAACCAGATAGACCATCAGGGGCAATAATATGCTTACGATATTTTAAGTGAAGTAGTGTCCAGAACTGGGTGTTACCTCTAAGGATGATATGGCCACCGCGACCACCATCACCACCATCAGGACCTCCGGTTGCTGTTCTTATATCACGGTGCAAATGTGCAGAACCTGCCCCTCCTTTACCGGAACGGCAGCATATTTTAACATAATCTACAAAATTGGAACCTTGCGACATAATTTCTGTTTTTTTTATAAATAACAATAGCGGGCAGCATTAAGTTCTGTCCCGCTATCAATAATGTTTTTGTGCTAGTATTTATCTATTACTGCGCTTAAATTCGCAAAGATGTCATCGATTTTACCGATACCATTTACTTTGCTCAATTTATTTTGTGCTTCGTAATAAGGCAAAACGTGGATCGTTTTGCTAAAATATTCTTCAATACGTTTTTGCAACTTATCTGCCTGATCATCAACACGACCGGTTTCAATCTGGCGTTGTGCAATACGTTTAGTCAGTTCATCCTGATCTACGTCAAGTGCAATTACACCTGCAATGCTACTGCCTTTACTCACTAAAAACTCATCTAAAGCTTGAGCCTGAGGAACTGTACGAGGGAAACCATCAAATATAAATCCTTTGGCCTGTGGGTTTTTATCCACTTCCTCTTCCAACATAGCGATGGTAATTTCATCAGGAACCAATTGCCCCTCAGCAATTAAAGCACTAACTTGTTGTCCAAGTGGCGATTGATTTTTAATGTGTGCCCTGAAAAGATCACCTGTTGAGATGTGGATCAATTGATATTTTTCGATCAATTTTTCAGATTGGGTGCCTTTGCCTGCACCCGGTGGGCCAAAGAGAACAAAATTCAGCATTTGGGTTGTCTTTAAAGTTAAAAAGCCTTTTGCCAGCGGGCATAAGGCTTTTGTTTGTTGTTTAATCTTTCAGGGTTAAGGACACCATGCAACTCAAGGAAGATTTAATAATACCTATTGTTACAAATTGTGACTTAACCATTGAAAATATTTTAATTTTACCTATTCAATCCAATCATTATAACACATCCATTTTCAATTCATTAAATCATTGAATTAGAAAAATAAGGTGGTTAGTTTTGAGGCTGCAAATATATAATTATTAATTTACTATATTTATTTTTTTGCAAAATACTGAAGTCGATTCTGGGTATTAATCAAGTATTTCATCTAACATTCATTATGAAAGGAGCTTTATATTTCAAGTCATCAAAGCCTCATTTTAATACATATATTTCAAATTAAAACAAAAATATCTACCTTCGCCATAGATAATATATACAAATATGTCAACATACAGTAAGCTAAGTGATTACGAACTAACCGCCTTATTAAAGGATGGTGATCGTATGGCCTTTACTGAAATATATGACAGGTATTTCTGGCAACTCCATGTCCATGCTTATAAATGGATGCGCAACCGGGAAGAAACCAAAGACATTATCCACGAGCTTTTTTTGACCCTTTGGGAAAAACGGGAAACTTTATCTTTTGAGCCTAGCCTGCTCAGCTACCTCTCGGCAGCTGTAAGGAACCGCATATTTAACCTACTATCTCACAAACGCATTGAGTCAGCCTACTTAACCACACTCGAAACCTTTTCAAATGAAGACAACTGTGTTACAGACCACTTGGTTAGAGAAAAACAAATGACTGCACTTATTGAAAATGAAATTGCAGGTATGCCAGGAAAAATGCGTGAGGTTTTTCAATTAAGCAGAAAAGAGAACCTAAGCCATAAAGCCATTGCTGGTCAGCTTAACATCTCCGAATTAACAGTAAGGAAGCACGTTCAACATGCCTTAAAAATCTTACGCTTCAAAATCGGCATCTACCTGATCCTATCCTTTTTGATCGGTATTTAATTTTTTTCATTTTTATTTACCCCCTCCACAGTGTTCAACTGTATCTCTTTATAAGGCATTAATTGTCTGGTCGAATATGGAAGAAAAAAAGGCAAAGGCACTGTTTCAAAAATATGTAGCAGGTAATTGTACTGAAGCAGAAAAAGCGCTTCTTGAATCATGGCACCTCCAGCATACCCCGGATATTTATCCGGATATGAATGTTGAAGAGCGCTTAGAAGACAAGCAGCAAATACTTGCAGCACTTGAGCAAAGCATTGCACCTGTAAAACAAATTGTCTTTTGGCCAAAAATAGCGGCTGTAGCAGCCCTGGTATTCGTGTTCGTCAGCTTTGGACTCTATACTTATCTAGACAAAAATAAACCTGCACAGCACCGTACAGTAGTGGCAAAAACCGATGTGCAACCCGGAAGAAATAAAGCAGTGCTTCGGTTGGCAAATGGTCAAACTATTAATTTAAACGGCGATAAAGAAGGAATTGTCATTAAAGCCGATGAACTAGTCTACAATGATGGCACCCAAATTAGCACCAATGCGCTTAATGCTAAAGCTGCTGCACACAACGTCATCAGTACCCCGGTAGGCGGACAATATCAGATCATTTTGCAAGATGGGACTAAAGTTTGGCTTAATTCGGCTTCATCATTAAGCTACCCGACCAGCTTTACGGGTAAAGAACGGAAAGTAGAAATTGCAGGCGAAGCTTATTTTGAAGTTGCTCGCAATAAAGCTTTGCCTTTTAAAGTGATGACTAAAGGTCAAACTGTAGAAGTATTGGGCACTCACTTTAACGTAATGGCTTACAAAAATGAACAGGCCATCAAAACAACACTACTCGAAGGATCAGTAAAAGTAAGCAACCAATCAGTCGCTAAATATCTCGTACCAGGGCAACAGGCTCAGGTAGCTGGACAGCACATTACAATTGCCAATCATGTCGATTTAGAGGAGGTTGTTTCCTGGAAAAATGGGTATTTCAAGTTTAATGAAGATATTAAAAGCATCATGAATAAAATTGCCAGATGGTACGATATAGACGTAGTATACAAGCCTGGAGTAGATTTAAACCAAACCTTTTCGGGTGAAGTCTCTAAAACCAGAAATGTATCTGCCTTACTAAAGGTGATGGAACTAACCGGAAATGTAAGCTTTAAAATTGAAGGAAGGAGGATCATCGTTATGCCATAAAACTACACATAAAGATGACCTTAAAAAGAAACCGGGAATGATTGGACTCATCCCCGGCAGAATTGTAAGGGCTCTAAAAACCGCGGCTTAAGCGGGATTATTATTGAATTGACAATTATCTAAACCCTAACTATCAAATGTATGATTTTTTACCTAAACGTTAAACGTGGTGGAAGCCATAGTATTATACGAAAACTCATCATGCGGATTAACTTATCCATATTTTTCATCTTACTAGCCATGATCCAAGTATCGGCCAGGGATGCATTCGCACAAAAAATTACGCTGGATAAAACCAATACCAGCCTTAACAAAATTATAAAAGAGATTCGTACGCAAAGCGGATACGACTTCTTTTATAACAATGCACTTATTGTAAAAGCAAAACCGGTATCTATTCATGTTAGAAATGTATCGCTCGATGAAGCGCTACAAAAATGCTTTGCGAATCAAACATTTACCTACCGGATTACCGACAAAATGGTAATCATTATGGAAAAAGAAGAGACTGCACCTACCCATACCGCAATGCCACAAGAACCCATTACCGGAAAAGTGGTTGACACCACCGGAATGCCTTTACCAGGCGCCACAGTAAAGGTAAAAGGTAGTACTAAAGTGACCATAACTGATGCTAGTGGTACATTTGTATTAAAGGATGTGAAAGAAAATTCGATCCTGGAAATTTCTTATTTAGGTTTTATAACCCGGGAAATAAAAGCCACAGCCAACATCGGTAAGATTATTTTACAGGTTGCACAATCAGGATTAAATGAAGTTGTGGTCACCGCAATGGGCATATCCAGAGAGAAAAAAGCACTAGGCTATGCGGTGCAGGAAGTAAAGGCAGAAGAGCTGACCACTCGTCCAACTAATGCTTTGAGTGCCATTTCCGGTAAGGTATCTGGTCTGCAAGTCATTTCCTCTGGAGGTAATATGGGTGGCTCAACCCGTGTCTTACTCCGCGGTATCAATTCAATAACTGGCAGTAACCAACCTTTATATGTAATTGATGGCACACCGATAGACAACTCAGACCTGAACACTTCTTCCACCGTAAATGGAAGTGCGGGTAAAGATGTAGGGAACATGATACAGGATCTGAATCCTGATGACATAGAAAATATTTCAGTCCTCAAAGGACCTTCGGCTGCCGCACTATATGGCTCGAGAGCTGCCAACGGAGTAATTTTAATTACGACTAAAAAAGGAAGTAAGAACGAAAAATTCGAGATTACCCTAAATACCGGAATTGATCTAGAGAACATTATCCGACTACCTACAAGACAGCATTTATACGGACAAGGCTATGCCAATACCTTTGCTAAGGCCACAATTAACGGAAAAGAATATAATATCGTAGATTATGCTGCTGATGAAAGCTGGGGACCAAAATTGGATGGAACACCTGTATTACATTGGTATAACCTGGATCCAGAATATCCTGCTGATTATCTAAATCCACAGCCATGGGTTTATCCTAAGAATGATGTCAACTACTTTTTCCGCACCGGTATTGCCAATACCAATAACATTGCGGTTAGTGGATCTAGCGGCCAAACCAATTACCGTTTATCCTATACCAATAAAAATGTACGTGGTACAATTCCAAATTCCACTTTAGGACGTAATGCCGTAAACTTTTCAGGTTCTACACAGCTAGGCATTGTAAATGTATTCAGCAACCTGAACTATGTCAAAAATAACACACTGGGCAGGCCCTGGACAGGGGCATCCAACCGTAACATTATGCTCGAAGCCTTCCAATGGGGCGGAGTACAGGTGGATTACAAAAAACTAAGCGAATACAAAAGAGCAGATGGTACTGCGCGCCCATGGAACAGAACAGGATATCAGAATACAGCTGCTGACGAAGCAACCCGATTTATTGACAACCCATACTGGTCTGCCTACGAAAGTTATATGGAGGAAAATCGCGATAGAATTTATGGAAATATGGGCTTCACAGTGGATGCCAATAGCTGGCTTAAACTAACAGGAAAAGTACATGCCGACATCTACACTTCTGAGTACCAAGACCGCATAGCGGTATATTCACGTTCCCAATCGCAATATCAAGAGTACACCAACCATTTTAACGAATTCAATTACGAGTTCCTGGCTTCAGCAAAGAAAAGCTGGGCAGATTTCTCCCTATCTGGCAATATTGGAGGGAACATCAGAGATCAAAAACGCCGTATTAGTGATGGATTAACTCAAGGGGGCCTCATTATCCCGCAATACTACAACCTTAAAAATGCACCTATCGTACTAAACAACAATAACTTTTTCCACAAACAGGTTTATTCCTTGTACGGCAGCTTCTCGGCCGGATGGAAGGGAATGCTTTACCTGGATGGAACTTTACGTAACGACTGGTCGTCGACCCTTCCTGTAGACAACAATTCATTCATTTACCCATCCCTTACCGGAAGTTTTGTATTTAGTGAACTTGCAGGTTTAAAAAAACAAGAATGGCTTGATTTTGCTAAAGTACGTCTAGGCTGGGCACAAGTAGGTAATGATACAGATCCATATCAACTACTCCCTGTTTTTGAAGCGCAACAACCATTTAATGGAACTGCGAATTATCGTTTGCCAGTTACACTAAATAATCCGTTGTTAAAACCTGAGATTACCAGTTCTGTAGAAACTGGGATAAATGTACAGATGTTTAAGAATCGCTTAGGGCTTGATGTAACGTACTACAACAACAACAGTCGCAACCAAATTCTTCCCGTACCGATGTCTGCGGCCTTTGGGTATGACAACAAAGTATTAAACGCAGGAAAAATAAACAATAAAGGTATAGAGGTAACCTTAAATGGCACACCAATAAAAAGTGGCAACTTTGAATGGAATAGTACACTCAACTGGTCTAGAAACCGGAACAAAGTGGTTTCCTTAGATGAAGGCGTAAACACCCTTGAACTCAGCAACCTGCTGGTAACTTTGGTGGCACAGGAAGGCAAACCTTACGGACAAATAATGGGGAATGACTTTGTGTATGCGCCAGATGGACAACGCGTGGTACAGGCAGATGGTACTTACCTTAAAACCTCGCAACAAGTAGCATTAGGAAGTGTGCTGCCGGATTATTTGTTTGGTTTTCAAAATACCTTCACTTATAAAAAAATGCGCCTGAGCTTCCTGATAGATGGAAGAATGGGAGGAAGCTTCTTCTCCCAGACCTATAAAGTAGGTATGTACGCGGGTGTATTGGATAAAACTGCAGCAAATGGCATCAGGGAGACTGGCATTGTTGTAGATGGCGTAAAAGCCGATGTAGCTTTCCATCCTGATGGTTCGTATACCGTGACCAATACCCGTAAAAACGACACTAACATATCGGCACTGGCCTGGGCAAGGAATGAGTACAATGGACCAACTACTTTTAGTGTGTTTGATGCTTCATACATTAAGCTAAGAGAGCTTACGCTGGGTTATACTTTCGACTTGAAAAAGAACAGCGCAATTCGCTCCCTTGGTCTTACTGCTTACGGAAGAAACCTTTGGAACATCTATACCAAAAGTAAATACATTGATCCAGAATTCACCAATAGTGGCGGAAACGTACAGGGCATAGAGGGCGGTAACATTCCAGTCCCTATTACCTATGGTTTAAATGTAAGTGTTAAGTTTTAACCCTAAAAATTACTGAGATGAACTTTTATAACAAAATATCAGCCATTGCATTATTATCGCTTACTGCATTTATTTCATGCAAGGACGAGAACCTGGCCGAAATCAATATAGATCCCAACAGACCGGGCAATGTGACTACTCCTACCTTAATTTTATCTGCTGAAAAACAAATCATGGACAACGTGAGGAATCTGGATTTCTCCTTGAATGGCACCATGCTATTTGCACAGTACTACAGCCAGAACATTTATACAGATCAAAGTCGTTACGATCTTCCAAAGAGCACTTCGGATCGCTATTGGGCTGATGGGTTTAAAGCTTTAAACAACTTAAATGAGATCATTAAGCTCAACACCAATCCAGCCACTAAAGCCATTGCCGCTGTTGGTACTGTTGCAGGTACAAATGCCAACCAGATTGCGATTTGTCGTGTATTAAAGGCCTTTACCTTTCATTCCCTAAGTGATGTATTTGGCGATATACCTTATCAATCGTTCGGCAACGCAGATCCTTCATTTGAAGCTTTGCAACAAAACCCTGACAACTATACCCCTAAGTATGCTACTCAGGAAAAAATTTATACGGACCTGCTGAATGAACTGAAACAGGCGGCTGATACCTTATGGAAATATCCGACAGCCAATACTTTTGGCTCTTCCGATATTATATACAAAGGCAAGAATGAAAACTGGGCAAGGTTTGCCAACTCATTACGTCTGCGCCTAGCCACTAGAATTCGCACAAAATTACCCACGCTTTCGCAGCAACATTTTGCAGAAGCACTAGCACAAGGTGTATTTACATCCAATATACATACTGCTGCTTTTAAATACAGTACATCGGCGCCAAACGAAGCTCCGCTTTATAAAGCAACGATTACCGCCAACCGTCAGGATTTTGCGGTATCACACATCCTCATCAATTCCTTAAAAGGAGAATTGGGGCCTTTTAACACTTTAGATCCTCGTTTAGCGATCTATGCAAGGCCTAACAAAAACAATGAGTATGTTGGTCAGCCTTATGGTTTGCCTTTAGAAGCTGCCGGGATTAATAAGCCTGCCGACATCAGCTTACCGGGTACATTGGTTAATGCAGCTGATTTTAGTGAAGTACTTCAGGAGTATGCAGAGGTAGCATTTTTAATCTCTGAGTATCAAAACTGGAGCGATAGTGAATACAAAAATGGAGTTGTAGCCTCCCTAACCCGTTGGGGCGTTGCAGAACCAGCAGCACAGACCTATGCGAATAATCTACCTGCGGCAACTAAAGAAAGGGTGTTGACACAAAAGTACTTTGCGCTTTATACCCAAGGACTTGAATCCTGGTCGGAAATTCGCCGTACAGGATTCCCAAACTTTTTGGTTAAGCCAAACGATGTCGTATGGACAAGGGTTACCCCTGCAGAAACCTTTAATTATGTATTCAAACCAGTGTTCGGAAATGGCATACCTAAACGTATCTATTACCCTGTAAAAGAACAAAGTGTCAACAAAACCAATTACCAACAGGCGCTTGCTGCTCAAGGAGATGATGTAATTACCACTCCACTTTGGTGGAATAAATAAACATAGCTATGAAAACATTATTAGTTTACCTGATCTGCTTATTTCCAACCTTTTTAATCGCTCAGGATAGCAAACCTGATGATCGAGGATACAAAGTAAAAGTAGGTGACCAGGCCCCAAGTGATTTTAAATTGGTTTTATCCAACGGAGAAACGACTAGCCTATCCAAATTGAAAGGAAAAGTAGTTGTTCTACAGTTTACCGCTAGCTGGTGCGAAGTATGCCGTGAAGAAATGCCACATCTGGAAAAAGATGTTTGGCAGGCTTATAAGGATAAAGGCTTAATGCTAATTGGTGTAGATCGTGACGAGCCCCTAAAAGTAGTGCAAAAATTTGCGAAGGACATGAAAATCACTTACCCATTAGCACTTGATCCTGGTGCAGACATTTTTGGCCGCTTCGCAGATAAAAAAAGCGGCGTAACCAGAAATGTAGTAATCGATCAGCAGGGCAAAATCGCCTACTTGACACGGTTATATAATAAAGAGGAATTTAAAGGAATGCTTGCCGCAATTGAGAAATTGCTTAAATAGTAGAGCACTTTTAGAAAAAGAAAAGGCTGAGAGTTCTCAGCCTTTTCTTGCTTTTATTTTAATTGCTTCCTCAATTTTGCAGCTTCTGCTTTAGAAAGCACTATAGGGTTAAAAACCACAGGGCTAAGTGGCACGTCATTTTTATCGGTAGCCACAGCATTAATAACATCTGCCACTTCCATACCGGCTACTATTTCTCCAAAAACGGTATAGTCCTGATCCAGATGTGGGATCCCTCCTATTGATTTATAAATAGCCCTTTGCGCTGCAGAAATCTTTCTATTTTTCTTCTGCTCAATGGCATCCAACTGTGCGTCGGTTTGTTTTTTGCCCGTTACCAGGTAAATCTGTGTAAAGTACGACGCTTTAGCTGGGTTGTCATCTCTACCTGCACCCAAAGCACCTTTCTTATGAAATAATTTCGGATTAATTTCAGCAGCGAACCGCTCCGCCCCAAGCTCTGGGTGTAATTTCTCTCTGTTCAGAATGGTATCATCTAATTCTCCCCCTTGACTTACAAAAGACTTGATGACACGATTAAATTCGGCGTTTTTATACAAGCCAGTTTCAATCGTGTTTAAAAACATATCTCTATGCTTTGGGGTTTCATCATAAAGCATTACTATGATGTCACCTTTATTGGTCGCAAAGCGTACGAACGTAGACTGCGCTTTTAATAAAGTGACGAACAGAATCAGGGCTAGAGATAGGAGTAGTTTTTTCATCGGTAAATAAATATAAATACTAAGGTAAATAGTTATTTTCTCAAACATAGTCTAATTTGCAATATGAAGTTCATTAGAATCGCCCCACATCCCAATCTAACACAACTCATCGAATGTTATTGGATGATGCAAAGCGATGATCCGACACCCAGAATAGAAAAGATTATTCCCGATGGTTTTACAGAGCTGATATTTAATTATGGGAGTGTATACAAAGCAAAAACCGAGAAAGAGTGGCATGTACAAAGCCCAAATTTACTAGCCGGACAAATCAGCAGTTATTTTTACCTCGAAAACACCGGACCTACAGGCTCTTTTGCTATTAAGCTGAAACCTGCTGCGCTAACTCAGCTATTTAACCTGAGCATGGACCAGTACCTGGATAAAATCGTCGATCTTGATACTTTTCCTAATCAACAACTCTCTACTTTAAAAGACAGCCTGCTGCCATTCCAAAATGAACACCATCTTAAACTGGTTTTAGATAATCATTTTATTGAGCTCAGTAAAAACGCGTCCGAAAATCCACTAAAAGACACATTAGACCTCATCGTTAATTCAAATGGAATGGCCACCGTCGCAGAAATGGCTAAGGTTGCCGGACTCGGTGAAAGACAGTTAGAGCGACTGTTTAAAAAATACATCGGACTTTCCCCTAAATATTATGCCCGGATCATTCGTTTCAATTATATCTTTCAACTGATCAAATCAAAAAATAGCAGCTGGACGGAAATTGTCTACCAATCTGGTTATTACGATCAATCACATTTCATCCGCAACTTTAAAGCTTTCACAGGTGAAGATCCTTCCTCCTATTTCTTCGAAGAGAAAAACATGGCTAACTTTTTCTTAAACAAGTAAATTAACCAAGTCGGTTTTGTACAATACTACTGAATTGACTGTACTTATATTTGATTAAAAAAAAATTATGAAAGCCAAAAAACTAATTCTTGTTGTCCCAATCTTGCTCCTAATTTCCACGGCCTTTGGACAAGAAACCAATAAACAGAAATTTAAAAAATTAGAATGGTTGGTAGGCAAATGGATTAGAGCTAATCCCGCGGCCGGACAATCTGGTTATGAAACATGGACAAAAATAAACGGCTTGAAGCTAAGTGGAAAAGGCGTCACACTAAAAGGAAAGGAAACCATTTTTTTGGAAAACCTTGAGTTTATCGTAAAGGGGAATGATATTTTTTATTCAGTGATGATTACAGGCGAAAAGCAACCAACTTATTTTAAGCTGACTGCATTAAGTGCGAATGGTTTTACCTGCGAAAACACGAAGCATGACTTCCCTAAAAAAATAACTTACCAACGTGATGGCAAGTATGTAAAGGCAGTCATTTCGGGCAATGGGCAAAGTATGGATTATAATTTCGTAGCGGCGTCTTTAGAAACCTTAAAACTGTAAGAACTATGCCCGGCCTGTCCATTTTCCGAGAGCGATTGAACCACAACAATATATTCACCTTCCAGATCTGAAGTATAGAAGTCTAGGGTCCCTTTCCCAAGATTATTAGTGCTATTCTCAGGCCTCCATAACAACGTAGTGCGATAATCGGCTAACCTCGATCTCCTCGAAACGTCTCCCTCATACATCGGAGCGTAAAACTCTTTCTGGTACTGAAGGCCATCATAATCAAGTACCACGGCCTGTGCCGGAACCTTAACTCCTGATAAATTACCATTGTAAGTCCGGAAGCTCGCAATACCTGAAAATGCATGGGTACCATAGCCATAGGTATTAGTGACAATTTCCAGATCTTTTATATTCCTCGCATCCATTCCAACAATTGAATTTCCATCATCAAATAATGGAAGGCCATCAATCAACATCAAAGGGGCTGAATCAAAAAAATTATTAGCCTGTTTATCAAAAGCACTTAAATGGAATTCCTTTTTCCGCAATATAACGTTGATATCAGAAACATACTCCCTCAAAACTTCCTCCATTTTAGTGAACCGAACGTAGTCATCTAAACGATAACGCCTATCTGGTTTTTTATAAAATAACGAACTGTCTTTAACAAGGTTTATTTCCTTGTTTAAAGACCCCGAATGAAATGCATTATTTACTTGCATTGCAATACTCCTTTTTAGCAGGGAATTAGTATCCAGATTTTTGTTAAAACTTGGATAACCATATTCAGCAATTTTTTCCGAGTAAGGAGTTTGAATTTCTATACGCGCCAAACTGTCCAAGCGAGGGTCGGTTTGAGCAATAATTTCATGACTTCCATAAAATTTTCGGGGATAAAAATGTACGCGCCCATCTTGTTTTGATACACCTGTATAAAACTGAAATTTACGTCCCGGTATGGACAAAAAGACATTAACACCAGGCATATTAGCTTGCGTCAGCCTATTTACGACTTTGCCGCTTACAATTGGCCCTTGAACTTCTGGAAGGTACTCCAATTCTCTTTTTTCCCCACTTAGTGCATCTTTCCATACAAAGCGCCTCCAACCATGAGTGAGCATTAAGTTATCAGTAGCAATGGTTGAAGAATCACTTAAATACCAGGAAGCATTTTCAATTTGTCCTTTTAATTCTGAAGTTAGCCAAAGGCTGGTTACAATATCCTCCTCATATCCGTTAGCATCAGCTTTAAATACCGCTACAGAAAAATTAGAATTTGCCGGTCTGGCATGCTGAGTTTGTGAAACTGAAACTTTAACTGGCGCTCTCTTTGGATATTCTACTTTATCTGTTGAAACCGACACTTTCAATAGTGCTGATGGCTTTTTAAAATAGAGTCGTTCACAAACAGCTTGGCCTGCCGCATTGAATAAAGTAAAATGTGAAATTCCATCTCCTAGCTTTTCAATCGGAAGCTCAACCGTAGGTATGGATTGCTGAGCATTTATTGTATAGTTGCTAATTACCTTTTGCCCAGAATGAACAAATAAAATAAAATTTCCTTTCTGATCAAGATTACTCTGAATGGAAATATTTAACATTGAATCTTGCTGAGTCTTTACCTGCATAACCATACCTCTTTCAAAAACTTGAGGTAACTCTGCATAAAACACTTTTCCAATTCTAGGCTGGATGATTACCCTGTAATTTTTTCCCGATTCTGGCTTAAAATAAAAGTTACCTAGCCCAAACTTCAAGGGCCTGAATTTCGCAAGTGTATCATTATGATCATTCAAAACAAAACCAGTGAAATCGAAGCCTTTGCCTGTATGATCAACTCCGCGAAACCCAATTTTACTAGTTAATCCGTTAACCAGGTTCCCACCCTCGGGAAAGAATTGTATCGCGGATGCAATCATGGGAGGATCTTCTGTAGGTACAGAATCGACCTTTACTGTATTATATATCGAAAGTCCTTTATGAAAGAAATAGTTCGCATCAAAATTTTTCATCCAATTGGTATATACTCTCAACAGAAAACTTCCTGATTGTAAGGAAACTGGAAGATAAATAGAACCCGAACCAGTGCCATTATCGAGTGAGACCTTCACTTGCAATACCGGTTTATTTTGAGCATCTAATAATTCGACATAGGCAATTTTGCTTACATTCACTTTGCGATTGGTATAGGCTTCGACATTGTATATTTTAAACCATAAAATTTCGCCGGCCAAATAAGAATTCTTGTCAGTATGAACATATATTTTTTCTTGGAAATTATTGTCCAGATGGCTCCTAAATTTTTGCTTAAGCAAACCGGTATCGAGTAGCTGACCATAGCACGGTGCATGGACTACAACCCCAATAAAAAATAAAATTGCAATCAAACTTTTCATAAAAGCAGTTAATTTGGCCAAAATGCCGGTTTCAAATTAGATCCTTGTAAACGGCAGTCTATACACTCCTCGGTACTCATGGTATACTTGTACATAAGCGGGCCTCCTGGATATGTCTCGGCGTACATTTCATTGACAATAAATTTGTTGGAACGTATGTAATAAACTAAACTATCCTTATCAATGACTGACGCATTACAGTTTTCCCGATATACCCAGTTGACTCCACTAGACGGCTTATCTTGATAGCTGATAAAAATTCTCTTTTCGACAATAGTACCAGCACTGATCCAGCCGAGGACCTTTTCAGCTGGGTCTGAGATACAAACCAGATTTCCTTTGAGCTCGGAGGGCTGAACATCGAAAATACCACCGATCTGTTCTGTGTTTTTTTTCATCCTTTCCATAAATTCGTAGGCGTCCTTTGTTAATCCATACTGTCTAACCAAAATACTGTAGAGCTTAGCCACCTTTACAGAATTACCTGGGATGTAAACGATCGGCACCAATGTTAATTTGTCCTCAGAAAGACGTGCGGTTGATCCAAGGAGAATAGTTGACGATTTTGAACTTGTCCAACAACGTTGGATATTTACACTCGGATCGCGTGCTACAACCTGCGAATTTTTAAATTCCATAGTCGAGACAAAAGGTACGCCCACCTCCCAGGTTTCCTCATAATCCCATGTATAAAATCTGGTATCATTTGCCGGATCATGTGTATTGGCAAAAATTTGGAATCCTTTATCAGTTATGGCGTAGCTTATGCTATCGATTTCCGGAGTGGCTTTGGTTGCTAAATACCCAGTTTCGTAAACTTTCCCACTGGCGAGGATAATTCTGGCTTTATATTTTTTTCCCAGCACTAAATTCTGCGTCATTAAAAAACACTCGCCCTTTTCCGTTGATTTTCCCGTAACAACGCTTCCATCCTCCCCCTCTATAGTTATCGTAGCATTTTTCTCCGGATCAGTCGACCTCGAATCCTGCAAATCGATGGAACGGCTTACCTTAATCTGAGTTGTGCCCCCAATGTTTATAAAGCCTTCAACAACCAGTAAATCCTTGTAATTCTTGCTTACTTCTGGAGTAAAAGGATCTTTACACGAGGACATAATCAAACAGCAAAGAAGGAATGCAATTTTTAGTGCTTTCATTTGAAACGTATGTTATAGTTTACGAATGGAATGGCAGTTCCGAAAATGGATAATTGATACCCATTTATGAGTTTATTTTCACTGGCGAAGAAAGTTGCAAAAGCATTTTTCCTGTTTGTGAGATTGTATACACCAATCGTCCAGGAATTGTGAGTCAATTGCTTTATCCTATGGTTACCTAAAATATTAATGGAAAGATCAGACCGGAAATAATTAGGAATACGGTATTGGTTTCTCTCCGAATACAATAATCGCTGTCCCCCCTGGTAGTAATATTTTCCAACAGGAAGTGTGATGGGCCTGCCGGTACTGTAAGTAACATTCAGTGAAACGCTTACACGCTGCGAAAGGCGGTAATTTCCAATGAAGGTAAAATCATGTGGTTTATCATAATTAGCTGGATAGTACTCACCCAGATTTATGGAATTACTACCCCTTGCGTCATCTGTTTTAAGCATGGTTCTGGAATAGGTATAACTAACCCAACCATTTAACTTTCCAGCTGGTTTTTTAACAAGGAATTCGACCCCATACGCTTTACCCTGCGTTGGCAAAACATCCTGTTCTATTTGATGGTTCAGTATTAACTTAGCACCACTTTTATAATCTAAAAAGTCATTTATTTTTTTATAGTATCCTTCTACAGATGTTTCAATCGTATTGGAATTAAAATTTTTATAAACCCCCAGTGAAAACTGACTGCCGCTTTGCGGTGCAATATTTAAGTCACTTAATTTCCATATGTCAGTAGGTGACATACTGGTCGCATTACTAAGCATGTGAATGTACTGTCTTTGTGTATTATAACCGGCTTTAAGTGATAAATCAGGGTTTAGTAAAAATGTTGCTCCTAATCTGTATTCTGGACCTTGGTAAGTTTTGATCACCTTACCTTTGGCATAATTTACTACCGAGACAATATTAGCATCGCTTTTGTCTAAGCCATCAGCATAGATGTTTGCAGCCCCAGCTCCCAAGCTGCTGTAAAATGAATAACGTAAACCCGCAACTAAGGTAATTACTTTTGAAAAATCGTAAGTTTGTTCGACAAACAGGGCATTTTCAAGCCCCTGCTCCGGGGACAATACATCAGCCATAACCAACGATTTGTTGGTAAGTGGACTCAATTCCCCGGGATTATTTGTGTAATAAATAGAGCTGGTACCAAAATTGGCACTCCATCTATTTCCAGGGGAGTAATTAAAATTAGTTTTAAAATTAGTCTGAGCGATGCTAAACTTCAAGCTATAATCGATGTCGTCCTTATAGGTACTAAAATTATCATAGCTATATTCGTCCCGCCCGGCACTTATTGTGCCATATAGTTTTTCATTGAAAATGTGCTTCCAACGCAAAGACAGGTTCCTGTTCTGGTATTGAAAAGTAGTGTCTGTGGCCAAATTAGATTTATCGCTACTCAGGTATGCAGTGACATTAAAAGAGTTTTTATCATTCTGTTGATGGCTTATACTAAGATTTAAATCATAAAAACTAGCTTTGGCACCTCGGTAACCGGAATTTTCTGGCAGCATGCTAGTGATCCAGTTGGAGTAGGTTGTTCTTCCGCCCAATATAAATGAAGTTTTATCTTTAATAATCGGGCCTTCAATGTTCAACCTACTGGTCAGGAGACCAATGCCTGCAGTACCGGTAAATTCCTTTTTATTTCCGTCTCTCCCATTCAGTTCAAGCACAGAAGAGAGGCGTCCCCCATACTTTGCGGGAATACTACTCTTATAGAGCTGCACATTACTGATAACTTCCGGATTAAATGCTGAGAAAAAACCAAAAAAATGAGAAGGATTATAGACTGTTGCCTGATCAAAAAGAATGAGGTTTTGATCTACGGAGCCACCGCGCACGTTAAAACCAGTACTTGACTCCCCGACTGATTTCACCCCAGGAAGCGTTAATACTACCCTAAGTACATCGGCCTCCCCGAAAACTGTAGGCACTTGTTTGATCGTCTTTATATCCAGGCGCTCAACCCCCATATTAGTTCCCAGAACATTTGAGGCCTGATGACTGGTAATAACGACTTCTCTCAACACCAATGGCGTATTGGCCAGCTTATTTTCCTTTTTTACTGACATCGGAGCATTCCCCGACGAGAGGTCTGCGGCTAATGGGACAGTTTTTAGAGTCTTATTTATCTTCGTTTCAGCCGTTTGCTTAGAGGGAATAGCAGTTAGAATTTGTACATGCTTTGTTAAAAAGATTGCATTTTCAAAAACCGCATAGTGAAAATCCGAGCCATTCAGGGCCTTATCCAACACTTCCCTTACAGCGACATTTTTAAGATCCAGATTCAATGGAAAGTTCTTAAAAAGAGCTTCATCATAATAGAAGCGATAGGAAGTTTGAAACTCCAGCTGTTTAACTAACTCATTCAGCATAGGACCCTTTAGCTGTACATTTACCCGATCTGTTAAGAGATTTTGTGCTTTCAGTTTTGATAGTGGTAATAACAGCAACAGACCTATTAAAATAATTCCATGCTTCATAGTACTACTGCTTTAATGAATCATGAAAACTTACCAATCTCAAAAACGCCTCCTCCCTATTCCCATTAAAATCCAGCTTATTGGCCTTTATATAATCCTGATTTTCCTTTTGAGTGGCGTTAAGCAGTGTGACTATGTCTTGTTTACCTTTGATTCGAGTGTAAACTGAATCTTTTAGCAGGTAATAACTCACTGTCTGTTCCACTTCTTTCTCAATATATTGAGTTACATTTTCAGTCACCTTTTTTACTCTTTTGGCCAGTAATGTTATTCGTCCTTCATAAAGTAGGTCATAATAGCCAGGAGCAATATTTTTAGGCACAGTTCCAGGTTTAAAATTTATAAAGTTGTGATTATGCAGAGAAAAGCGCTCTACATGCTCTGGCTGGACTACAATTCCTCCGCTGCTGTCGGCATTTAAAAGTAACAACTGGTCACGTATCAGGTCATACATCACACTCATATTTTTATATGTTAGACCATCATAAACGATAGTTCCCTTTGTGTAACTACTATTGATAAATGAAGCATGTCCGCCATTTTTAAATTTTGGATGGGGGTAATGCATCTCCCCATTATATAGCGGGCCGTCTGTTTTTTGCAAATTCAATAAACCACTGATAGCCTTTTGAGATACCTGTGTTACAAACAAACTATCGTCCCCGGTCTGGGCCAATGCGGGGAATTCTAAAGCTGTAGACAGGACCAAAGCGGCAAATATTTTTAGAGCATTATTCACTGGCATTGTGTTAAAAAATTGAATTGTTAAACAAGCATTGATTCGCAAATCATCGTAGTAACTTTCCCAAGTTCAATTTAAATACCGGAAGAAACTAAACAAGTAACTCCCGGTATCGGTTTGAGCGTTTTATTACTATTTATTTTTTAGACCTTCAACTACACCGACATATGCCGGTTTCCTAACAAGACCTTCTGTCCATAAACCGATTGGTTCACCCGCTCTCCAGCTTGAGCTAGCTGGGCTATCCTGAGGGGCCCAGATGGTTATTCCATAGCGCTGAGCGGCAGGGATAAGCTCAAAATATCTTTTCACAACATATTTGTACATTTCTGCCTGTGCGGCATATTGTTGTGGAGTAACCTGCGCAGTTTTTATGCTCCCTTCAAACCCCATATCCAATTCAGATATTTTTATCAACTTACCGGTTGCTGCCAACAAGGTGAACATCTCGTCAATCTTTGCCTTATTTGAAGTAGCGACAATGTGCATTTGTGTGCCTATCCCGTCAATTCTAGCACCTTTATCTTCAAGATATTTGACATACGCAATCAAACCTTTACATTTATCGATGCTATATTCCAGATTATAATCATTGATAAAATGAATATCCGTTGCATTCCCATACTGTCTGGCCCACTGAAAAGCTTTTAAAGCATAATCTTTACCCATATAGTCCTGCCAATAAAATTCATCAGCTGCTAAATCGGTCCTTCCTACACCCGTTTTAAGTTCGGCTGGTCTCCCATCATCCATTGGTTCATTAACTACGTCCCAGGCCTTGACCTGCCCTTTAGAAACCGTTACGATATCCTTAATCCACTTTTCAAGCGCAGCACTCACCAGCGTTTTCTTTTCATCGGCAGTTTTTTCTATGGTGGTAGATCCGCCAAGTGGATTGTATTTTGTTAATCTTATATTATCAAAGTAATAAGTCGTAGCTGTTTTGCCCAGATTAAAGGCGATTGTCTGACTTGTTGCCATGTCCGTGTTAATGTCTGCGACATAGGTGTAGGTAGTCCAGGTAGGAGTAGAAGAAATTGATCCAAAAAATGCATAATGTTTGTAAGCACCAGGAGTGGTATGCGCCTGGGTACTGTAAGATGCAGGAGCATCTGAACGCACATCCATCTTAAGCTCATATTTTTCACCTGCTTTTACAGCTGGAGAAAACTTCAAAAACAACTGCGCGTCATAATCATTGGCTCTAACACTTGCATTAGTTATTTTCAGGGCTCTACCCACTCCGCCTTTACCCTCACCTATAGCGCTGAATGAGGCTACTGCATTCGTATTGGATTGATAATTTGCAGCATTATCAGTTTCAAAATCTGCAGCGGTTACCAAATCCCATGTGGGGCCACCACTTGAAGGTATGACAACCGGGGCTATTAATTTATTTAAATAGGTTGCATTCTGGTTGGCATGCCAGGCAAGCGTATGCCCAAAAACGGAAATACCCGCGCTTGTAGCAGTATTCAATAGCGATTGAACATTCTTTAGCGATGTACTCCCATCGGCCTGCACAACAGCACCATGTTTCATCTCATAGCCAAGTGTGATTTCATCGAAATTACTATTCAAAAGTCTATACATTACCCCTTTGGAAACATATTCCTGTAACGAGGCTCCTGCACCTAATTTAAAATTAAGATTTGTATTTCTG
The DNA here is from genome assembly GCF_900100435.1 of Pedobacter sp. ok626. Taxonomy (GTDB): domain Bacteria; phylum Bacteroidota; class Bacteroidia; order Sphingobacteriales; family Sphingobacteriaceae; genus Pedobacter. The sequence goes on from NZ_FNEX01000008.1 coordinate 233,329, forward strand.
TCCACATAAGTTTTTAAACCTTGGTAAGCATCTATTTCCTCCTGGGCAGCGAAAGTTACCGGCTTATCAACATGAAAGTCGAGCGCCTCATATTTATGGCAGGAAGCAAACACTACAGACGCAACCACGCTCAGTGCTATTTTGTAAAATGGTTTCATAAATCCCGATTATTAGATTAAAAATTAATTGACCCCTAATAGGAAGGTCTCTGCCTTAACTCCACGATCGCGCATAACAAGCGTATCTACAGAGGTTACTGTTCTGTCGTTCAGATCAACCTGATAATTCAGATAAAGTGCATCACGATCCTGATTACCCCAGCTATTTTTCTCCCCTCTTTTTACAAACTTTCCAGTTCCGGTGGCTGTAAAACTGCCATCACCTGCTGCCACGGTACAGTTACCACTATTGTCAAAAGTCAACACCAAAATACGGTCTATATTTACCCCGCCGCTGCCTTTAAATGTTACCGGAAAGGCAGCCTTATTCAGCGCCAGCGTGTTTAATTTGTTTATCTCATCCTTCTCTACATATTGCATGTGACGTACCACCATACTATTCAACGAAGTATTACCACCTTTGCCTACAAATGTATCCTTACCCCTGCGCAGGTAATACCCCGTCCATGGATTGATGTACTTAACGGCATACATGGTAGACTTTTTAGCCGGCAATATCGAGCCCGCGTTAACAACATTAGTCATCGTTAGTGGAATAACATAGGTTGTGTTTACTGATAAAGGGTCTGCGAAAAAAGCATCAGTAAGCTGTACTTCTACACCCCCAATTATTTTCCCTTTGGGAATAACGATCTTGTCAGAGGCTAATGTATAATAGTTAGCCGGCATCGCCCTTACTATGCCGCTCAATGGAGGTCCAAATGACAGCCCCTGAGTCATTGAGTTATCAACGGAAATCCCAATAGTTATCTCTTTTTTATTTTCATACACACCGCCTAAAGTGCCCATGATCTGAATCTTATGCTGGTTATCCAATGAAGTATCGAAAATATCCTCCCCGAGGGTAATCGTTCTGATTGGTGTCTGATAAGCGAAATAGACTGACTGCGTATCGAAGTCAGGAAACTCCATTTCCTGATTTTTGCAGGAACCAAGTGCTGATAGGAGTACGAGTGATATATAAAGTAGATTTTTCATCTTAATAATTTGTTTTTAATAAATACTACCATCCATTGTTTTGCTGTAAAGCATTATATTTCAACCGTTCACTATTGGGAATTGGTCCGAATCTCATATAATCCTGATAGTTTCTCGCCTCTACATTTATCGGTTGATAAGTGCTTGCTGAAATACTCACACCTGTTACTGCCTCACTTAAGTTTGCATTCCATCTCCGCAAATCCCAGAAACGAAAACCTTCAAAGGCAAGCTCCAGCCTTCTCTCGTTCCTGATTAATGTTCTCATCGCATCCTTATCTGCTTTGATGGATTCCAGATAGGCATCTCCGTTTGTAGTCCCGACACCAGCTCTGGCACGAATAGCCTTAATCACATCATAAGCTGAAACTGGATTGCCGCCATTGGCCATAGGCCCCCACGCTTCATTCGCTGCCTCTGCATAATTCAAAAACAATTCGGTATAACGGATATGTGGTCTGTAGTGCTTTTGATTATTGACTGTTGGATTCAAACTTACATCCTGCCTTAATAATTTTCGCATATAATAACCCGTTCTGGTAGAGGTTTCCCTTCTGTTTAACCCGTCATCATTGGTGGTCAAGTCTATCGTAGTATTAATTACTTTATTTGTTGGCCCAATGGTATTTCCATTATAAACAATATACTTAGCTAAACGTGGATCACGACCTATATAAGGAGTGGAAGCATTATAGCCACTAGATGCTGCATTTGTAATAGGGTAACCATTTGACATTGGAAACGCATTAACCAGATTCTGTGTAGGATTAAGACGTCCCTGTCCAGATAAGGTAGGTGGATAATTAGCGGCTTCCAGATCACTGCTTGAGCCAATATTGGTTCTCCATAGAACTTCCCTGGGACTAGCACCTGAGGCTAAGGCATCAATTTCAGCTATATTAGTATACCAGGTAACGCCATTCGGATCTAAATTAGTAAGCCAGCCATTAAGCTGCAAAACCTGAGCTGTGTAATTAGCAGCTTCAGTCCATGTTGTGGTATTTCCGGCACTGTATGCCTGACTTGCAGCCATCAGCGCCGACTTCGCACGAATTGCCTTAGCAATCCGGGCAGTCAGCCGCTGGTTAAAGAATTTACCAAAAACCCTATTGTAAGTTTCTACCTTAATCCCGTTATATTTTTGGGGAATCTCTGCTGCATTGGCAATATCCTTATAATCAGTAGGGAGCAGCCCTTCTGCCTTATCCAGATCGCTGTAAATTTGCTTTATACAGGCTTCGAATGTAGCTCTTGGCTGGTTAAAATTTGACTCTGGCGTTTCTGGCTCCAGAACCAAAGGAAAACCATATAAAACACCTCCTGCCCATCCTGCGTGCGCCTGAAGCATATAATACATCAGGTAAGCGCGCAATCCATAGGCTTCACCCTTATGTTTGTCGTTAAACATCCTATTCAACATAGGATCTTTAGAATCCCAGGTCACCTTGTCGGCCTCGGCAAGAAATATGTTTAAATACTGGATACCTGCTCTTGAATTTGTCCACTGATCAAGTGGATTAAACATAGCTGACCACTGCCCTGTGGCAATTTTTCGGTAATTATTATTAATATCATTACTTACGGCATCGTCTGTAGCCACGTCGTTAAAAGACCAGCCATTTGTAGGAAGCCGGGTATACCCGTTAAGTAATAATCCATGGGCTAACGCTGGCTCGTCGTAGATATTCTCAAAATTTCCATTATTTTGAGGAGCAGGTTCGGTAAACTTTTTACAACCTGATAGGGTAAAAAAGAAACCTATTAATAGTAATAAAATTCTGTTCATCTTTCTAATATTTTATTCAAATTAAAACATTGCCTTTATACCCAGATTGTATAATCTGGTCTGTGGAGAACCACCAAAATTCATCTCCATTATTTCTTTCTCCTTCGCTACAGTCAACAAGTTAAAACCCGCAACATAGATTCCCAGTTCTTTAAGCACTTTGCTCTTCAGCAGCTTGTCTGAAACCGTGTAAGAGATCTGAATTTTTGACAGATCAAACCGGTCTGCGCTATACATCCAGAAATCAGATGCCCTGAAATTGTTATCCCCGTTTAAGGTGGTCAATCGTGGAAAGCTTGCCTTATTTTTAGTTTCCTCAGTCCATCGGTCGCGTACTACGGAAGAATATTTGTCACTTCCATTTACCCAGAAATAATTGTCATTTTTCATCGCAGAAGCACCAAAACGTCCGGTTGCCACAGCAAAAAATGTAAAATCCTTCCACTTTGCAGTCAGGTTCAGTCCCAGGGTTAATGGTGCACCAAACCAGCCTCCACGCCCAAGATAAACCTGGTCTTCATCATCTATAACTTTATCACCGTTCTGATCTTTGTACTTGATGTCACCCGGTGCTAAAGTTGAACCAAATGCAGGTTTAGCCTGGTTGATGCCGTCTGCAGCTGCAACCTCGCTTGCATTCATGTAAAACCCATCACTCACCAAGCCCCAGATCGCATCGATCGGTTTACCCTGACGATATTGATAAGTATTTTCATAAGTATAAATATCCGCACGTTTTGTTGCTTTAGTGGTATAATAAGTACCTGACGCACCTATAGTCCAGTTAACCTCACCAATACGTTTGTTAAAATTTAAATGAAAATCCAGACCAGTACGTTGATCACCATTGTAATTGCTATAGGGAACAAATGAAGAGCTTGGAAATCCCTGCGTAAAATAATTTGGATACAAAACATTGTTCTGGCCAATTATCCCCGTTATGCTATTCCTAAAGAAGTTGGCGCTAAAGCTAATCTGGTTATTAAACATCGACCCTTGCAGGCCCAGGCTGATTTCTTTCCTTTGTGCAAATGTTAAATTCATATTGGTTCCGCGACGAGAATCGAAGGATTGCGTTCCCGCACCGTCGTTCCAGCCAAACCAGTTACCCCCTGTTGCTGTATAAATACTCTCATATGCGAAGTACTCATCGAAGTCAAGATCGGTATTCAATATACCTGCGGATGCAGTAAGCGTTAAGTTGTCAATAAATGACAGTGATTTCAAAAAAGGTTCCTCACTAATTTTCCAGCCTATCGAACCAGCTGGTGAAAAAGCTACGCGATTTCCTGGAGGCATTTTTGGCGAACGCACAATGGCACCTGTGAATTCAGCATAATATTTATGGCTGAAATTATACCCTAGCTGCAAGCCCAAATTTGAGTTTGTAACAGGCTGGTAGATTTGAGATTGTGCCTGACGATAGGCTGCACCCAGAATTAAAGCAGAAATGTTATGGCGATCGTCTATAGAAGTATTATAATTCAGTTGACTGGATAGCGAAATCGTTTGCCTGTACCAACTATCGGCAATAATTTGATCCCCTGACTTTGTATCCTCTCCCCAACGAGTCAAGCTGGAAATCAAATCTGAACCTGAATAAGTTGTCCAGCTCGGCTGATAGGTTGCATAGCCATTCCGATAGCCTTGATTGTATCTGTTAGCATAATCAATCCCCATACTGGTATTAAATGTCAGCCCCTTTAATATACCGCTTAGATCAGCATCTATTCCGGTAGTAAACTGAAATTCCCGCTGTACAAAGTTATTGTTACCACCCGCGTAAATGGCAGCGAAAGGGGTTGTCTGATTGATCTGCGTTCCACCCAAAACATATTTACCATCTATGAGTTTTGCAGTATTAACCATTGCCCAACCGGCGGCATCACTTTCTTCTAACAAACTAATTGGAATAAGGGGAGCAAACAAGTTAGGACGCAAAGTTGCAGCACTTGACCAATAATTTGTATTTACACCACCTCCATTGGAAAAGACAGCGCTTGCATCTACTCTTGCTTTTAACACCTTAGTTAATTGCATATCCACGTTACCGCGTATATTAAAGCGGTTTGTCGTCCCATTATTTTTAGCCTCTCCAAAATTTAATAGAGAACCTGAAGAATTGAATCCAACATTGGTGTAATAACGAGCTCGTTCGTTACCCCCAGAAATCTCCGTAACAACATCGTATCGTCCGTAACTACTTTTTAGATACTCAGACGAGTAGTAATCCACATTTGGATAACGGTACGGGTTTCCTCCTGAATGGTTATATATTGCTTCTGGAGTGTATATTGGAGCCAACCCATCATTTGTCAGCGCTTCATTATATAGGCTCATATATTCTGAGGAACCAAGATATTCAGGAAACCGCTTAGGAACATTCACTCCAGCGTTACCACGGACCGTGATTTTTTGCTTCGAGTTTGTACCTCTTTTCGTAGATACCAAAATTACCCCTTTGGCGCCACGACTTCCATAAAGCGCAACAGCAGCAGCACTTTTAAGAAACGTAATCTGATCGATCTCATTAGCTGTAATACTACTGATGTCACGAGGTACACCATCAACCAATATTAAAGAAGTACTCATACCCCAAAGGTTATTCACATTAAAACCTGGCGAAAAACCTGGCGCAAAAGCTTCCATGTTTTCGAGTCCATTGGTCATATAGTTTTTCTCAAACAGGTTTGAAACGTTCACATTTGACACGCCCAGCGGAAGTTCACGCTCATCCACACTTCTGAAACCGATTGGAACAAGCCTGTCTTCCTGGGTTAAAGTGATTTGTTTCAAATCCGGGGCTGCGATAACAAAGGAGCTCTTATAACCTGCTGCACTTACTGTCAGTACAGTTTTATCAGGTACCTCCATAGAAAACATACCTGATTGATTAGATATCACAACTATGTTATCAGCTTCGTATGTTATTTCGGCCCTCTTTATTGGTTCCCCATTTGAGCCGCGGACAATGGCTTTTATAGATATTTTAACGGCATCCTGCCCCTTACTTACGCCAGTAACTAACGTAAGTAAGATGCACAAGGCCATTGCTTTTCTTAAATATTTCATCATTCTTGTCTTTAATTATCTGATTTATAAATCATGAACTACTTACCAGCCTGGATTTTGAAAAAACTCCGGATACATATTCACGTCAGCTCTCTTTAATGGCAACCAATAATGCTTTTCAGTAAATGGTCGCTGCAAGATTAAGCGTTCACGATAGTTCACCACTTTGTTAAGTTTCGTATCTGTTGTCGGATTTAATGGGACTGCCCGATCAAATTCTGCTGCTGTTTTCAAAGTATAAGGTACTTCGGCCAATAAGTGCCAGCGGCGAAGGTCATTGAACCGATGTCCCTCAAAGGCAAGTTCAACAGCACGTTCACGTCTTACTTCTTTCATAAACTCATCGGTTGAACCCAAATATTGTGCTGCAACATGCCCAACCCCAGCCCGGTCACGAATTACATTAATTGCACCTACTGCCGTTTTACTAAAACCGGGAGCCATGGCAGTAGGATTTCCATAACCATTTGCTACGGCTTCTGCGTACATCAGATAGATGTCGGCCAGACGCATATAAGGAACTTTAATGTTTAAATTCTGTCCGTAATTCCAGCCTTGATCAAAGTTGTTTGCAGTTATTGGAACAAATTTGTAAAGCATATATCCTGTTCGGCTGCCCGAACGCTCATCCCGGTAACTTCCTCCTGTATATAGATTCGCATACCGGTGCGGTTCCATATTGGTAGCCAGGGTACCCTGAACAATTTTAACCCCATCATATACAATGTCATTGTAAAACCTGGGATCACGGTTAAGCCAAGGCGACTGTGGGTCATATCCTGAACCTGAAGGGTCTGCCTGAGCCGAATTTGCTATCGGCAAACCATTTTTCATACCATAAAAGTTTACATAATTTGCTGTAGGTGCAAATACAAGGGCGTCAGCCCCTACAATAGCAGGAGTGTATTGCTTTGCGGTACCATAGGTAGAGCCATGCGCTCCCCAGTAAGGACCAGTAAAAATGGCTTCAGTTCCTCCTGGAATCAAAAAATTCTGCCCTATGGTATAAAAATTTGTACTATACTGTGCAAACGGCATTAATTTATGAGGTGCCACACCACTCTCAGTTAAGGTTAGTAACTCTGCAAATGCTACTGCAGCCTTTTTACTTAACTCCACATTGTAAGTTTTGCCTCCACCAGACTCAAGGTTCATCAATGGACTGGCCGCCCACAGATAGTTTTTGCCCAAATAGCCTAAAGCCATAATTTTGTTGATACGCAACTGATTTTTTCCGAAAGTCTGAACCCCGGCATTTGTATTATCCCAGTTGATCGGTAAAAGATCAGCTGCAGCCCTGAAATCCTGGGCAGCTTTTTCCGCACACTCCTGATACTTTAAACGAGGCAGTCGCAGTTGTTCATCTGAAGGCAATACACGGTCTACATATGGCAAGCCTCCGAAGTATTGCATCAACATGAAATGAAACCATCCCCTAAAAAAAAGCAACTGTCCTTTAATTAAACTACGCTCTTCATCCGTTGCATTGACTAACAGATTCATGTTCTCCAAACCCAGATTGGCTTTACGTATTCCATACCAAGCTAAAGGATACAAGCCTTTTGTCATCCTGTCATTGTCGGTATTGGCACTGGGGCCGCCAGTGGGACTCGCATAATCCATAAATCCGGCACCCCAGCCATCAAATTCCCTTTGCCAACCCCAGAAATCACCGTTGTCAATTTTATTTACAAGATGAAAATTCTGTACGGTCGACTGAATCTCATCATCTCCCCAGTTCCAGCTATTCGTCCAATAACGATTGGTAAAATCTGGAATACAATTGTAAAGTTCCTCGGTAAAACCCTGAAAACTACGGAAATCTTTAAATGCTGTTTCTGCCGAAACATTTGCTTCGGGATCTCTGTCTAAATATTTTTTACAGGAAACCATTCCGGCTAAAGACCAGACGATTCCTACGAACAATAGGCGTTTTATATATTTTCTCATAACAATCTTAATTAGAAGGTGATATTAACACCAAGGTTATAACGCTTTACAGTAGGGTAAGCTCCCTGAGAGGCCCAGCCCTGACCACCTGATCCCTGGTAATTCGCCTCGCGATCATCAGGCATCTTTGTCCAGACATGCAGGTTATTTCCATTTAAAAACACCCTTAAACTTGAGACACCTGCTTTTTTGATCCAGTCTTGTCTGAATGTATAAGCGATCTCCGCATTTTTTAACCGTATATAGGATGCGTCGTACATATACCTGTCGGCAGTATAAAATCCAGCCGGTGTCGTTTCCCAACGAGGCATCGGACCATCTGGATTAATGTTATCCTTTGACCAATAAGAACCCTCATCGTAGGCCACTGTATTTTTTCCCGAAAAGGTTCCAAGCACCACCTGACGAGTCACATTGTTAACCCCATAAAATTGGGCAAATACACTAAAATTCTTCCAGTCAAAACCGATTGTTGCATTATATGTATTTTGAGGCGCTCCGGAATATCCATAGGGAATGTTATCGTTTGCATCAATAATACCATCAGCATTGTAATCAAGAATATGATAATTCCCAGGAATTTTCTGTTGGTCGTTTGCATTGTGCATGGTACTCGCATACAGCTCATCCCAGGTATTGTAATAACCTTGACTTACATACGAATAGGCCTGACCAATCTGTTTATCTAAAGGTTTTGAATACAGCGGCAACAGGTCGGCAACATCCGCATCAGTCACTTTATTTTTTGCATGTGTATAATTGAGATTTGCCCACAAGCGAAGATCATTGGTTATTTTTTTATTGACGCGGACATCAATTTCGAATCCCCTTGATTGAACCTTCCCCTTATTAAAGGTAGGAGGCTTAGCCCCATAGTATGATGGTACAGCACGATTTGTACCGGTAAGAATATCGCTTCGGTCATCCTGAAAGAAATCAATACTTCCGCTAAGCACGTCTCCGAAAAACCCAAAGTCAAGCGCAATATTCTTTTTAACTACCCGCTCCCAGCGAACATTTGGATTGCCTATACTGGCCTCTTTGTACCAGTTATAGGGACTTTGTTCTGCAGATTCGCCTGTAGTTCCCATCGGAGTTGTACCATTAGGAGCTGGCGCTTGACCATTAAATGTCCAATTGGTTTGAAATGCAAATCTTGGGGCACCGCTATCATCACCAATCGCTCCATACGACCCACGCAGTTTTAATCTGTTGATGAATTTTAATGGCTTCATAAATTTCTCTTCAGAGATCATCCAGCCAAGTCCTCCTGAAGAAAAGAATTCAAAACGAAAATCCGAACCGAATTTTTCGGATCCATTGTAAGCTCCATTGTACTCCAAGCTGTATTTACCAGCATAGCTATAAGTTGTACGAAATACCCAATCTTCACGATAATATGGAATCATGCTGCCTTTTGCACTTTGATCACGACTCCACAACCCCATTGCTGTAATGTCATGTTTATCGGCTATTGTTTTTGCATAGTTTAACTGCAACTGGTAGAACATTCTGCGATAGGTTTCGCCGTTATCTACACTACCGGGACTGCTCGCCCAGCGGGTAGTTTCCCTCCATTCCAACTCGGTAGCCGCATCTTTCGTTTGTGAATAAGATACCACTCCGGTTTCAGGATCAATATATTTACTGAGTGTACCGTTATTTCTATCATTAATGCCGCGTTGATTCTCAACGAAAGTATTATCAACAGACAGCGTACCTTTGAAGTTCAAGCCCTTTAAAAGTGCATTAAGGTTCTGATCAAGGGTAAAGTCGGTGGTGATACGTGAAGTTGTAACTTGCTGAAGCCCTGACGTAGCCATTATTCGTGCTGAGTTCAGACTTTGTTGTTCATTAGGTTTGTAATACCCCCAGCTTCCATCGGAATAAACAGGCAAATAGAGGTTAGGCGCAGCAGAATAAGCCGCCGTCCAGGTATTATAAGGATTTACATCTATCCATGGTCTCTCTGAAGTACCCCTGGAGCCGGAAATATTAGTTCTGAAGACGGTGGACGGTGTTAACTGAAAATCCAGGTTACTCCGAACATTTAATCTCTTAAAGCTATAACCTCCGTCATATCCACGGTTGTTCTGGAATCTTCTGAAAAGATCACCCTCATCCAAATAATCAACTGAAGAGAAGTATTTAACGAAGGGAGTCCCACCGCTCACATTCAGATTGGCATTGTAAGACATTGCATTATCGCGGAACAAAGTGTTTACCCAATCCACGTTTGGATAGCGTTCAGCCTCTTCAAGATTAGCCGGTGAGCGATATTTTTGCATAATATCTTCAGGAAGATAAGAGGTCCAGGCACCGGACGCCTGCGCCAGTTCGTATTCTATAGTACGGTTACGAGCTTTAAACATATCGTAAGAATCAAGCTTTCCAGGAAGTTTAGATGCTGATTTCACTGTTGTATTTATCGCTGCTCTGATTTCAGCTTTTCCTTCACGTCCTCTTTTTGTTGTGATCAGGATGACACCATTTGCCCCCTTCACGCCAAATACAGCTGTAGCAGAAGCATCTTTCAATACGGAAACAGAGGCTACCGAACTGATATCAATGTTGTTCATGGAGCGTTCTACTCCGTCAACCAGGATTAGTGGATTTGCGCTATTCCAGGTACTACGTCCACGAATTAAAATTTGTGGATCTTCTTCTCCTGGCATCCCTGTACTTGCTGTCGTGATTACTCCTGGCAGATTTCCCGTTAAGGCCGCACCAAGACTAGAAACCCCACCAGTTCTTTCCAATACCTCACTGGTTGTCTGCGAAATTGCGCCCACCACACTTGCTTTCTTCTGGGTTCCATACCCAACAACAATAACTTCGCCTAACTGCTCATTATCATCCCTCATTATTACTTTTATATTTGTTTTCCCCGCAATATTCACATCCTGAGTCTTCATCCCGATGTATCCGATTGTAAGTATGTTTCTATCATCAGGTACGTCAATAGAAAACTCGCCTTTCAAATTGGTTTGGGTCTTAATTTTAGTTCCTTTCACGGTTATGGTAGCTCCGCTCAGTGGATTTCGTTGGTCATCAATTACAGATCCCCTTATGTTCTTCCGTTGCTGCGCGGCGACGGTATCCATCAAAAGAAAGATAATCATCAAGGTTAGGTACATTACAGGTAACATCTGCTTATATCCACAATACTTGTGGCGCGCATCATTACCCACTTTAGTGTTTTTTTCCATTATTTAAAATCATTTAAAAAGAAATAGAATTTGGATAATTATATACAGCTCCTAATTATACATAGGATGATAAAAACTGTATTTTTTAGCTGGTACGCTCGAATGAGGACGAAATTCTTCCTCCGGATAGTTGTAGTTTTTTTTCATAAAACTTGGTTTATAGTTGGTTATAAGGTTTACCGAATGTAATACAGTTCCAATTTTAAGGCTAGCACAATTGTTCAAATTTATATCCGGTTTGTTCAAAGGCATAAAAAACACGCTTCAGTAATTCCTGAGCAAGTTATCGATGCCATTTAACTCAAAAATTAAGTTGCTATTCCTTTGCTGGAATTTGAGAAATCATCTGGACAAATGGCTTTGCTTTATATTGCCGGTCAAACAATAAAGGATAATCTTTACGACCAAAAACAGGCCAGTTATTTAGCCATGAGTCAGCATCAGTAACTCCCCATAGGGTTACTCTGCTTATTTTATCTTCATGTTTTAAAAACAATCTAAAAAAATCGATGTACCGTTGTGCCAGCTGTTTAGTTACATTTTCTGGCAAGCCATCCGTATAAGGATTTATCTCTTTTTTGTACGCGTAGTTCTGGTTAACATCAGCCCCCATATTTCGCCTCGGAGTAGGTAACACCGTGATATCTAACTCAGTGATCATCACATTAACTCCTTCAGCTGAAAAAGCGAGTATACTTTTCTCAAAATCAGCTATTTTCGGATAATCAAGACTTAAATGCCCCTGCATACCGACACCAGTAACCTTCACTCCCCCAGCCTTTAATTTGCGCAACATCTTGACAACTCCCTGGCGTTTTCCTTCCCGGGCCATCGAAAAATCGTTGTAATAAAGCTCTGCCATAGGATCGGCGGCATGGGCAAATTCAAATGCCAACCGTATAAAATCCTCTCCTATTATACTGTAAAATTTACTCTTTCGCCAGGATCCATCATCTAATACAGCCTCATTTACTACATCCCAACCGTTTACCCGCCCTTTGTATCTGGACACGACAGTTGTGATATGTTTTTTCATCCTTTCAATGAGAACCTCCCGCGAAACTTCCTCTCCATTATGATCTTTAAAAAACCAGTCCGGGGCTTGTGAATGCCATACTAAGTTATGCCCGATAATAAACATATTGTTTCTCAGGCCAAAATCAACAAACTTGTCAGCCTCTCTAAACTGGAAGTGCCCCTCCCTTGGCTGAAGAGCGTTAATTTTCATGCAATTTTCAGCTACTACAGAATTGAAATGTGTATTTACAATTTGTAAAGCAGCCGTATCTCTTCCCCATATTTTCCGCGTATTTAAAGCAACACCTATATAAAATTTATCTTTAAAAATATCCTTAAGCGGAATGATCTCGCGCTTATAATTTTTGTAGGAAAAGACAAGCATTGCTGCCAGGCAAGAAAATAAAATTAGAACAACTTTTCTCATGGTTATTTATAGATGAATTAACAACCCAAGATAACCGTAAATACGACATTTATAATAGATTATTTGACTAAAAAACAGGCAAATTTGTTCTATTTTTTATGGAAATTATTTTTTCACAGATGGCTGATCTGAAATATGGAAATAATCAAAATCAGCATAACCTCCTGTTTGTTTTTTTGCATAATTAAACAAGCCAAAGCGGTATCCCATAAAGTGGGGAATGGTATAAGCCATATTTAGTGGCGTCCCTATTGCCTTCCAGTTTTTTCCATCAAGACTGTAAAAAAAGTTCGCTACATCCCGCCTTTTTATAAAATCACAATCTACTCTGAAATAGATTACCTTTTGTTTTAACAATACGCGTTCTTTTTCGATAGGTTTGCCTGTACCCGCATCAATCATTACCACATATCTATCCTTACCATCTATATTCACACCAATCAATCCGTAATTTTGCTGCAAAAGACCTAACCCGGCAAAGTCACCATCTTTCATTTTAGATACATCAATTGAAGTCGTTCCTGATGAATAGGGACCGATGGTACGTTGAGTGAGTGTATTTTTTGCCAACAGAAAATTACTATCAATTCTCCCCGTCGTTAACCGTAAAAAACCTTTTCTTTTTCTAACTGACCAAAGCCCTGCATCAGGATTGTGGTTCCATTGCCACACCAATGGAAGTTCAGCGTCACCGGCCTTAGGGCTAAAATCATCCGAGGCTACAATTCCGGGTATTAACCCTTTACTTGCCGGCAAATCCAATCTTTCAGGAACCTTACCCGCTATACCTAATACCGGCCATCCATCTTTCCATTTAACAGGCACCAGATATGGGATCCGCCCAACAGCACCATCGTCGCGGAAAAGATAGGCAAACCACTCGCCATTTGGCTGATCAATAAGTCCTCCCTGCGCCACTCCAATATCCTGCAAGCCAATCCTACCCTCATAAGGACCAGAAATATTGTCTGATCTGTGAATAAGCACAGTTCGCATTCCGCCTCTTGGCCAGCTGATGTTAAAAAGATAATATTTCCCTCTTATTTTAAACAACTGAGAACCTTCCGCCGGTAAGCCACCGTTGTTTCCGGATGGAAGACCGGCGTTCTCAATAATTACCTTTTCCGGTACCGCAGTATTAATTCCGGAAAGATCAGGCTTTAGCTCCACCATTTTAATTTTCCCTGAACCATAGACCATGTAGACCTTGCCATTGTCATCAAAAAACAAGGAATGGTCATGTAGACTTGGCTGGAAAGCCGTAACTTTCCAGGGGCCTTTTTCTATATCTTTTGTAGTATATATGTAGGTTTTACCTGTGGTTTGTGCAAACGTACTTACATAAAAAGTACCGTTATGATGACGTAAGCTACTTGCCCAGGTCCCCTTACCATATGCCTGCTTACCGTTATTTAGTGAAAGCGCATCCACATCAGCCAGCGCATCATAGGCGTAGCTAATGATGCGCCAATTAATGAGGTCCTCAGATTTCATGATCGGTAAACCAGGGCTCATGTGCATTGTTGTGCTACTCATGTAGTATGAATTGCCGACGCGTACGATAGACATGTCCGGCACATCAGCAAAAATAACTGGATTCTGCGCGTTCTGCTGCTGCGCAATAAGTGGCGTATATAAAAAAATTATAGCAACGATGCCAATTACTTTTGATATGACCTTTTTCATCTTAGCTGAATTAATATGTTAAATGACCAGAAATTAAATTCATTCGAAAACAGCTACAAAGCCATCATTTTTCTTTAAATCAACTTTGATTTTTCCATCTGCCGGTATGCTGATCTTTTTTTGATCGAATGAGTTATATCCATCATCAGCATTACCTGAAGAGATGACATTTCCTACCTTATTTTTTAGAAATGCAAGGTCCAGACTCAACTGCTTATCAAGCTTTTCCCCATTGATTCCAGCCACATACCATTTGTTTCCAGCTTTTCTGGCAACCACATATAATTGTCCGGGGTAACCCTCAATAAATTTCACATCTTCCCAACTATTAGGTACTGCTCTCAAAAAATCTTTTACAAATACAGGAACAGTACTCATTCCGACAGGAGTTTCTGCATAATGTTGAATACCGGATAAAAATGTAATGGCCGTAGCCAGCTCAAATGCGGCTGTAGTTGTGCGCTTTATTCCGGGTATTTTATTCAATACCATTGGCGTAAAATCCATTGGATCAAAAACATTACGTACCATTGCGTTCATCACTGAATGCCCGGGTGCCTTATTGGCGGCGTCCTGACCAAAAGTTATCATTTCATAACCGTGTACAGCTTCAGCAGTCATAAAATTAGGATAGCTGCGCTGCCAACCTCTTGGGAGTGTGGCCCCATGGAAATTAACCAATAAATGATAATCCGCAGCATCTCTTAATATATCGTGGTAATAAGCAATCATGGATTGCCCGTCTCCTCCAAAAAAATCGATCTTTACCCCCTTTATACCCATGCTTTGCAAGCGAGAGAATTCTTTTACACGGCTTTCATGCGTTAAAAGTTTATTTCTTGGCGTAAATTTTACAGTATTCCAATCTCCGGCAGAATTGTACCAGAGCAGTAAGCCTACTTTTTTTTCTTTAGCATAATCTGCCAAAATTTTCACGGAGTCGTAACCAATTGTCTGGTCCCAGTTTGCATCAATAAGACAATATTGCCATTTCATGTCGGCAGCATAATCAATGTATTTTTTCTGTACCGGATATATGGTGGCCTCATCTTTTTCCAATACCCAGCTCCAGGACGCCTTACCAGGCTTGATAAAAGACGCATCCATTTTAACTGCCGGCAAGGCGAGATCTGTTCCCAGTGTCGACTCCATAATTGTTTTTAAATCGCCAACTGCAATAATCCTCCAGGGGGTTTTCCAGGGTAAAGCCGATTCCGGGTTCAAAGTACCTCCTGCAATTTTTTCTGGTGCTTGCGGAAAGTTGATCTTATATTCAGCACCTGCTGAAAGTTGCTGGAGCGCAGTTCCACAATAGTTGCTTTCCAATCCTGCTTCCGTAATCAACATCCAGGCATTTTTATACTTAAACAATGCGGGATATACCCAGCCGTTCTTGCTGTTTGACGGTGTGCCTACAGGGATATCCATCATATAATAGGCTTCATAAGATGGATTAGTGTGTTCAAAGCCAGTTTGGGCCTCAGTTTTTGGCTGCATCCAGGCCCTGGTTTCTTCAGGAAACCGGAAGCTGGTGGCTTCTGAACTAATCTTTTTGATCAACCCATCATGACCGGGAAACTCGTAACGAAACGCAACACCATCATTTGATACCTGAAAAATAATATTCATTTCATCTCCAGAAGTAGTTTTTGTTGCTATGGTTACCTGGTTTGCCGTATAGCTGATATTTTTCTTTTTTGCATTGACCATCACATAATTATCTTTTACGATGCGCGGTGAAGAAACTTTGATGACCTTTAGATCTTTGGAAAAATCTGTATCTTCTCTTACGATACCAATTTTGGAATCCATAAGGATGGCCTCCCCTTTATAACTCACATTATACGTTGCCTGACCAGGTGTACAGGTTACCTGTATATTTTTGTCGGGACTGGAAATGGAGTAAATGCCCTGCTTTTGCACGCTACAAAAAAGGGCACACAGGATTAAATTAAATGATAAAATTACCAGTTTCATTGGTGTGTGTTTATTTGGTTGTAAAAATGTACGTTTTAATCATTCGCTTTTCACCAGTCTGACACGATAAATTGGCGCTGTGGATTTCCCTGATAACGACAGGAATTTTATTCGTACCTGCTGTTTCCCTTTTAACATTTCAGCTGGAATACGATATTCTTCGTGATAAAAACCGGGTTTATGCGTCTCTTCTGTATGATCAACAATTTTAAGCTTTTGGTCATCAACATAAATTTCAAACTTTTTCCCCGCTGTTGCGGCAATCTGGTACCGGACATTCAGCAATAAATCTGTAAGGCCTTGTGTGGACATATTATAACTAAAATATCCCCCATTGTAAGCGTCACGCCAGAATTCATCTGCATTGCTGCCTGTACGTGAGTTTTCATGACGCCATGCATGATCAACTTCTGGTTGCTGCTCACCCGGGGCCACAAAATCTACGGTCCGTTTATCCAGGTTAAGTTTATCAGTTTCTATTTTTGCAATCGAATCCAGGTAATTAACATATTGCAAGGGCGTTAACCTCATCCAATATGCCATATATCTTGAATCGTGAACACGATAAAAAGGTTCCAGCACCAATTTCTCCGGATTTATAATCTTTTCATTAGCGAACGAGAAAGTCATCGCGTGTCCTTCTACAGGCACAATCTTTTCAGGAATTTCTGAAACATTGTCCTCTATAATGATGGGTGCTTTATCAACAGGCAGCTTTTGTCCACCGGCAATATGGCCCCAGCGGCTATCGTCGGCAACCAATCCTTTCAATTGTTCTGTCGCTGTCTTGGCGGCCAGCAATATTGGCCCGTGCATAATGGCAATATATTCAGGAACATTCGGCATTTGCTCGATGGTGGTTTGCATGGGCATGATCACTTTGATCACATCACCCTTTTTCCATGTTCTTTGAACGCCAATATAGGATGAGGGAAGTTTCTTATAACTGATCGCTTTACCATTGATAAAAATCTGCAAAGTTCCTTCCTTCACCCAGGATGGGTGTCTCAGCATCAATGTAAATTTTGCAGATCCTTTTGTGATGGTAAGTGTAGATTGCTCCTCATCAGGAAAAGATGTTTCCTGTTTTAACGTTATATTTTTCTCTTTCCAGTTTAATGTAGAAGCTATAAATAAATTTAAATACAAGGAATCCTTTTTATGGGTATATATAAATTCGTTATACTTGCCATGATTCTCCATCCCGCTTCCTACACAGCACCACATGGCTTCATTTGGTGCAGAGTAAACCCTGTAATGCCTCGGTCTTACCGGAGTAAAATACACATAGCCTCCATGCTCAGGATGTTGGGTAGATAAGATATGATTGTACAATGCCCTTTCATAAAAGTCGGCATATTTTGCATCGGGTTGCTCCCTGAATAATCCCTCAGTAAGCTTCAACATATTGTAGGTATTACAGGATTCAGGTCCTTCAACATCATTAACAAAGTCCGTACTTGCTGCTACACTCGGGAAAAATTCCCGTCTGCTGTTTCCACCAAATGCGAGTGTACGGTTACCAGTTACTGTTTCCCAGAAAAAATTACTGGATTTTGTATATTGATCATCATGACTCAGTTCAGCAATACGCTGAAAACCAACCGCCTTAGGCACCTGCGTATTGGCATGTTGGTTATCCAGGTTATCTATACCCGCTGCCATCGGCGTTAGCAGCCGTTGATGGGAAAACCGTTTTGCTGCAACCATATACTTCTTGTCACCAGTGATTTGATAGGCATCTGCCAGTTCTTCATTCATTCCACCATGCTCGGTATCCAGCATAGACTGCATCTGACTTTCTGAGAGCCCGGATGTCACATCAATTGCCCAGTCACAAAATTTCAAAAAGATGTCTTTAGCATCCTGATTGCCTCCGTATAGCCAGGCATCCCTTAATCCGGCGTACATTTTATGTACATTATACCAGGGAACCCATGCAGCACGGTAAGCTTTAAAATCTCCTTTTTTCAATGTCGACCATATTTCAAGACTATTGGGAACCCCGCCGACATAACCGACACCCCATTCAGGATGTTTGGCCCCATTTTTAAGCTGACAGGCTTTCAGTTCTGCAACCATATCATCCATCCGGACTTTGCATTCCGGATTTTTAGTCGATGCATAGTTGAGTGCCAAGGCTGTTAAGTAATGACCGCCAATATGCCCATCTAATCCTTCCCAGTTTTTATAACTCGGTTTCCTTGCCGGAATGTCTGCTTCCTTAAGGTATGGAGCCAACAGACGATCTACATCATATGCCAATAAGGTTTTAATGTTAAGATCTCTGGCCTTACTGAAAGGACCATCTATCAACGTGACCTGAGATAACGGAAACGTGTTTGGATATAACTTTTCCTGAGCATTTAGCGGTCCATTAAAAAACAAGACAGCCGCTACAATTTTACATGCTATACTACTAAAACAATGGGTATTTAAAGATTTTTTTAAACTTAACATTATATCATATTTATCATCAAATTACATAAACAATAATGAGGCAAACTTGTATAAATTATTCCTCCATACTGGCCAAGTATGGCCACCTGGATACTCCTGGTAAGAATAATTGATTTCTAAATCCTTAAAACGATCGAGCATAAGTTGACAATTATTGTAAGCAATATCTTCTCTTCCACCCATAGCAATCCATAATTGCTTAAGATTGTTGTTTATTTTATCTTTATTTAGCTTCATATACGCATATTGCTCATCAGCTATAGTATTTTGCCTGGGAACAACCCATCCCGAACTAAAGACCCCCAGATAAGCAAACATACCTGTATTTTTGATTCCCGTATACAGCGTATGCATTCCTCCCATAGATAGCCCAGCTAAGGCCCGACTACCCGCGTCATTTTTTGTTCGGTAGTTTTTCTCAACTAAAGGTATCACAATATCTTTCAACTCTGATTCAAAAGTTTTTAGCCCGCCTTCACCAAAAGCTGGGCCACCAATATTAGCATCTGGCATCACAATAATCATAGGCTTTGCTTGTTGGGTTGCGATAAGGTTGTCCAAAATCAAATCCGCTTTTCCCTGGCTCCCCCATCCCGTTTCATCTTCACCACCCCCATGAAGAATATAAAGTACCGGGTATTTGTCATTAACTTGGGCATCATAACCAGGCGGGGTATATACATTAAGCTGACGCCAGGAATTGGTGTTTTTTGAAAAATACTTTTTAATGTGAAGATCTCCATGTGGCACATCTTTCAAAGCATAATACGTTCCACCAGCAAATGGAATCTCTATACCACTGGCCATCCTGCCCATTCCATAATACGTTTTACTTGAAGGATCGGCTACTGAAACGCCATCAATAATTAAGGAATAATAATGAAATCCTTCCCCGATAGAATCAGTAGTGACAGTCCAGCTACCCGATTCATTTTTAGTCATATCATATTTTTTACCCAGATCAACCTGAACCTTTTTTGCTTCAGGTGCCTGTAAGTTGAAAACAACACGGTGGTCAGACAGTATTTGGGGATACCTATTTGAACCAATATTAGTTTGAGCAGGTACTCCACTAACCGGATACTTAGAAAAAGAGGAAGTATCAACCGGCTTAAATAATAATTGAGAAAATAGGTACAATCCGTTTTTCCAAACCTTAAAATCATGTACTCCTGGTTCAATAAAATAGATGTGAGGCACCTTATTTTGCACAAGATAATCATGAGTACGCTTACTATTGATAATTAAATTGTCGCTGGCACCACATGATATAAATAACAACTTCAACATATCCTTTGTCTTTTTGGGATCAGGTACCAATTCTGTAGGTAGCTTTGTATTTGGCGCTGAGGAAAATCCGCCAACCCAGGCAAATTTCTGGAGATTACCCAAACCAAAATTCAAAGATTGTCCTCCTCCCATAGATAATCCTGCAATAGCACGGTGCTCCCGATCTTTAAAAACACTGAACTTCTTTTCGACAAAGGGGATCAGGTCGTTCAGTAAATCTTTTTCAAAAATTGAGAATGCCTCAATCTTATCTTTGGACATGATATTACCAATAGCTCGATCATCTTTCATAGCGCGTCCATTAGGCATAACCACAATCATTGGTTCCAGTTTACCTGCCGCATACAAATTATCTAATATAACCTGTGGCTTACCACCGTTTAACCATTCTTTTTCATCTCCACCAATTCCATGAAGCAAATACAAAACAGGATATTTCTTGCCTTTTGAATACCCTGGAGGAGTATAAGTTATTGCTTTTCTATGGTTACCAACCGTTTTGGAATAGTAACTGATCGTATCTATTTTACCGTGTGGTATGCTCGTGATCTCAACATCAAAGCCTGAAGCAGCAGGCTGTATAATTTTCTGAGAGAAAACAGGAGCATTTAACAAAAAAGAAGCACCGACAAGGAGAAGTGTGCTGAGATGTAAACGTTTCGTTAATTTAATCATATTTGGTTCTGTTTGTGTGTAACTTACTTATTATCTTCTTTCATTTCTATTTATTGAATTTCCACCAATCAAAATTGAATAACTCAGTCCCCTTTCCTTTAAATACAAAGTATAAATCATGCACCCCCTTCACTGAATCGACAGCACAGGACAGCGTCTTCCACTTTTTTAAGCCACCGGTGTTTTTAACATTTAGATAACCCACAACGTCTCCTACAGGGCTACCTAGACGAATTTCGATAGTCGATCCAGATATAGCTGAAGCCACACTAGCATTAAATGTTTTTGCCCCGGCACCAAAATCTACATCACGAACTTTAATATAATCTCCATGATCAATCGCAGTGACAAAAACACCCACAGTCTTATCAAATTCTGTTTCCAGCCCTGCTGTCCATGCAATAGTTTCTGCCTGAACCTTCTTGAAAGGATCGAGATGAGCCACACCATTTACAATAGCGTTGACAGTGTTTTGAATTCTGGGAATAGACCCGTCTTCATTGTAGCTGAATTCTTCTACGCAAACAGAACGGGTAAATCCACCACCGCCGGGTAGCGCACCGTTGTGATAAAATAAATAGCTTTTACCTTTATAATCTACCAAACCTGGATGGTTAGTGAAGGCCCCACCTTTCGGTATGATGGACATGATTGTGTCCTGATAAGTCCAGGGCCCCGTAGCTGTTGGCGCAGTAGAATAAGCCAAATGCTCTGGCACACCACCAGCCGCATAAAGTAAATAATACAGTTCCTTGCGTTTATATAACCATGGCCCTTCTTCATAAGCAGACGGTCTTTTATCGGCATCTTTAAAGCGAACGCTAAAACCCTCTTTATTTAGTGGAACGGTAATAATCTCTCCAGAATAGGAGATCATATCTTTATTTAGCTTGACATATTTTAGATACGGATTTCCCCAATATAAATATGCTTGTCCGTCGTCATCAATAAAAACACTAGGATCAATATCTCCATTGCCACTGTGAATTAGCGGTTTTCCGATCACATCTGTAAATGGCCCCGTAGGACTTGATGAAACTGCCACACCAATAGCCATACCAGCACCATTAGACTGATTTACAGGAACGTACCAATAGAATTTACCATTTCTAAAAATACACTGCCCCGCCCATGCATCTTTTCCTGCCCAGGAAAAATTCTTAAGCGAAAGGGGCACCCCCTGATCAGTCCAGTTCACCATATCTGTAGTCGAATAACACCTCCAATCTTTCATGGTAAACCATGTAGATTTATCCTCATCCTGTCCGGTATAGAGATAAAGTGTATCGTTATACACCAAAGGTGCTGGATCCGCGGTATAGATGGTTTGTACAATTGGATTCTGTGCCTTGCTAAATGAGGCAGCCATGTAGCACAGCACGAAGAAAAGCATCCTAATTTTTGAGAGTTGATTCATTTTGGGTGTTTTTATATAAATTTTGGTAACCCCCTTTACTTGACAGCATACAGTAAAGCGAGCATTTTATCCGCATATCGCTTCCCAAGTTCTCTATATCCAGCTGCGTCAAAATGCAGTTTATCCGCCACAGTCGTACAGCCTTTGGAAGATATGACATAGGAATTCGGGATAGTTCTTGGTAGCCTGGCTATAATCTCATTCATACTTGCGCAAATACCTCCCTGATCCACATTTACAACTTCCCCAGCCAACAATGGTATTGAGTTTGCTTTCAGGTTAAGATCTTTCAGTAAGTGATCATAAACATTTTTCACCTTTTTAACCCATAAACTATCACCTGTATTAGATTCACCTTGATGTAACAAAATTCCTTTGATTACACCATCCCTTTGCGCTTTTTTCGCTAATTCCAGTAAGCGTAGATAAGGATTACCATCATACTGATTGATCATTCCAATCATCCACTGCGGAGCGGTAGAGATATAGGATGCGTACTGATCTTTATCAAACAACTCAATTTTACATCCTCCGACAGCGACGTTGATCACCCCCACCCTTACCCGCTCCGGAAGTTTGGCAACCAATGTCTTTCCAAAATAATCGACGGGAGTTAAACCTGTGTTACAGCGCGCTAGTGGTGGTTTTGCAACATACCAATTTCCCTTTATCCGGTCCAGTTCGGGACAATCCACAGCTTGTAATACTTCGAAACGGGTACTTATATTTACGGTATCCTGAGCCTCGAATCTGACATGGCCTTCCATGTTCGATTGTCCGAAACATAAATAAACATGAAAGTTTGGGTCTTGAGCATACGCATTTACAGCAAAAAGCGTAAATAAAATAGCGCAGCAAACCTTTTTTTCCATTTTCAATATGGATAAATCAAATTCAAAAATATTATTTTTCATCATCATACACGTAATTAGGCTATGGCATAAAGCTATGCTATGCAACAACCTTTACAGGGGAGTTTTGGTTATTTTTATAGGAAAAATGTTTAATCCATAGCTACTATTAACCGACTCTTTTAATCACCTTTTGGGCAGCTTCAACAATGTTAATGCTGTCTAAGCCATACTTGGTCATCAACTGATCAGGTGTACCGCTTTCGCCAAAACTATCGTTTACTGCAACAAATTCCTGAGGAGTCGGCAATTCTGTTGAAAGCAATCTTGCAACACTTTCTCCCAGTCCGCCATATTTGTTATGCTCTTCACAAGTAACCACACAGCCAGTTTTCTTTACTGATTTCAATATGGCTTCTTCATCCAAGGGTTTAATCGTGTGGATATTGATGATTTCAGCATCGATGCCTAGTTCCGCTAATTTTTCGCCAGCTTCAATTGCTTTCCAAACCATGTGGCCGGTAGCAATAATGGTTACATCTGTACCTTCATTTAC
>NZ_FNEX01000003.1 GCF_900100435.1 Pedobacter sp. ok626
TATCGTAAACAACGCCCCGTCGATGTAGAACCCGTATTTGCACATATCAAAGCTAATCGTGGCTTCAAACGGTTTTTATTGAAAGGGATAAGCAAGGCTGAAGTAGAAGTCGGGTTGCTTTCCATCGCTCACAACTTAAAAAAATGGAAAGCGTAAAGCTTTTTGTATCGTTGTTTAATGCTAAAGTACACCGGGGAACATAGATGCATACACAAATCAACGTTCAACCAAAACTTGTAGCTTTGATCTGAAAAAAGTAGCTAATAACTCAAAAAATAACACAATAAAAAAACCGTCTCATAATTGACTTATGAGACGGCTACTTTTTTGTTCTATTGAGGAATTTATGTCCAGCGCTTAGCCACATTTTGACGACCCGCAATCCTTACACGTCAAACAACCCTCCTGGTAATGCAAATTCGTAGAATTACAGTTCTGACACTGTTGCTTATTTGCTGCGGTACCATCAGGAACATAGCGTTTTAATGCACGAGCCACCCCGTTCTTCCAGGTATTTATCGCTTCATCCAGCTGCAAGCTGTTGATCAGATCTACAACTTTTTCAATCGGCATGCTATGTCTTAAGGTACTTGAGATCAACTTCGCATAATTCCAATACTCAGGATTAAACTTGTAAGACAGCCCTTCAATCGTTGTCTTATGACCACGTTTGTTCTTGTATTGGAAGTCATATCTCGAGCTGCCGTCTGCTTCACGACTTTTGATGATTACGCCATCATTTACCCATCTAGGTAATAAAATACCGTCTTCATCATCCACAAAACCAGTGAAAATCTCATAAGGTTTTCCATCCATTAAGCCGATAAATGCAATCCACTTATCCTTACTGTTCTGAAAACGAACAACATCAGCTTCCAAAACTGCAGGCCTTGTTGTTGTAAACAGCTGTTGAGCTTCTGTGGCCGCTTCTTCAGCTTTAGGCGTCTCATTAGAAATAAGCACCCCAGAACGTGAACCATCTCTGTAGACAGTTACCCCTTTACAACCTGACTTCCAGGCTTCCATGTAAACTGCACCAACCAATTCCTCAGTTACATCAGATGGCATATTGATCGTTACGCTGATAGAATGATCAATCCATTTTTGAATCTCTCCTTGCATCTTAACCTTTTTCAAATAATCAACGTCATTTGAAGTAGATTTATAATATGGCGAAAGCTCTACAAGTTTATCTAATTCCTTTTGCGCATAGTTTTTGGTAAGATCATGACCATTCACTTCCATCCATTGCTTAAAACGAGGGTGGAAAACCACATACTCTTCCCATGAATCACCAACCTCATCTACGAAGTCCACACGCGCATCTTTGTCGTTCGGATTTACTTTCCTTCTTCTTTTGTATACCGGCATAAACACAGGCTCAATTCCAGAGCTGGTTTGCGACATCAAGCTGGTGGTACCAGTTGGAGCGATGGTCAATAAGGCAATATTACGTCTGCCGTACTCTAGCATGTCATTGTACAATCCAGGATCTGCAGTTTTTAAACGCTGTATAAATGGATTGTTCTTTTCTCTGTCTGCATCAAATATGGTGAAAGCACCTCTTTCCTTTGCAGTAATCACCGAAGAGCGGTAAGCTTCAATAGCGATAATTTTGTGGATCTCCACCGCAAAAGCAGTTCCTTCATCGCTACCATAACGTAAGCCCATTGCAGCAAGCATATCACCTTCAGCAGTAATACCAATACCTGTTCTTCTTCCTTCTTTAGCCTTGGTTTGAATATTTAACCAAAGATTCATCTCAGTACGCTTAATCTCTTCCCCTTCAGGATCTTCAGCAATCTTTTCCAGAATTGCATCTATCTTCTCCAACTCCAGATCAATGATATCGTCCATCATACGTTGTGCTGCATGGATGTGTTTCTTAAACAAATCAAAGTTAAAATAGGCCTCAGTGGTAAAAGGCTGCTCTACATAAGAGAAGAGGTTGATAGCCAATAAACGACAAGAATCATAGGGACATAGTGGAATTTCGCCACAAGGATTAGTAGAAACAGTTTTATAACCTAAGTCGGCATAACAATCAGGCACAGACTCTTTTATAATGGTATCCCAAAACAAAATACCTGGCTCTGCAGAGCGCCATGCATTGTGTACAATCTTATTCCACAATTGTGTTGGATCTATCGTTTTCTGATAAACAGGATTACTGCTGTTTATCGGATATTGTTGCTGATAAGATTCGCCATTGGCAACTGCATTCATAAACGCATCATCAATACGTACAGAAACATTTGCACCTGTCACTTTACCTTGCTCCATTTTGGCATCGATAAAATCTTCTGCATCTGGATGTTTAATCGCTACAGAAAGCATCAAGGCGCCTCGTCTGCCATCTTGTGCCACTTCACGCGTAGAATTGGAATAGCGTTCCATAAAAGGAACGATACCAGTTGAGGTTAATGCCGAATTCTTTACAGGAGATCCTTTAGGACGAATATGAGATAGGTCATGGCCCACTCCACCACGTCGTTTCATCAACTGCACCTGCTCCTGGTCAATTTTCATAATCCCACCATAAGAGTCAGAATCACCATCATTCCCGATCACAAAACAGTTGGAAAGTGAAGCGATTTGATAGGGATTGCCAATGCCAGTCATGGGACTACCCTGAGGAATAATATATTTAAAACTCCTGATCAACTCAAACACTTCAACTTCTGATAAAGGGTTTGGATATCTTTCCTCTATACGGGCTATCTCAGCGGCAATCCTACGGTGCATATCATCAGGCGTACCTTCATAAATGACACCTGCAGAATCCTTCAATGCATACTTATTTACCCATACGCGTGCAGCAAGATCATCGCCCTGAAAATAATCAAGAGATTTACGATAGGCTTCATCAGAAGTATAAGTGATTTGGGCTTGTTCCAGGGCTTCTGCTTTCATAATATATAGCGTTTTTTTAATTAAAGAATAGAACACAAAGATACTTATTTGAGAAGCTAACACAAGTGTAAAATATTTAGAGTTTCCAAAAAAAATTACAGAAATGATTGTTTTTCAATTATTTAACTTTTATATAATTACAAAAAGTTTACAAATTTTTGAAACACCATAAAACAAAATCCAACAATTCTAAACCTAATAGCCAAGCTTACAGCCCATTAACTTTTAAAAGCAGAAATCCGCTACATTACACATTCAATTGACAGCCATCAGCCAGGATAATTACCCTTGCAGTTCCAAAAAAATCAAACTAAATTGTAGTAAATAAATTTTTCTGGATGCTAGAGAACTTTCCCTTCTACCTGAGTTTGATTATAATTATCGTATTGCTGATCATGTTGGCGAACAAAATAAAAGTAGCCTATCCAGTATTATTAGTCATAGCAGGTCTACTGATTAGCTTTATTCCCGGGATACCAGCTATGCATATCGACCCAGATCTTATTTTTCTGATCTTTTTACCCCCATTATTATACGAAGCTGCATGGGGAATTTCCTGGAAAGAACTTTGGCGCTGGCGCCGCATCATTACCAGCTTTGCCTTTGTCGTAGTATTTCTTACAGCCATGTCGGTCGCTTTTGTAGCCAATCATTTTATTCCCGGATTTTCATTGGTATTGGGATTTTTATTGGGAGGCATTGTATCGCCACCAGACGCTGTAAGTGCAGGTGCAATATTAAAATTTGTAAAAGTTCCCAAAAGACTATCATCAATATTAGAGGGAGAAAGCCTATTAAACGACGCTTCCTCGCTGATCATCTTCCGTTTTGCGCTAATAGCGGTAGCAACTGGTCAGTTTGTTTGGTATGAAGCAGCCCTAAGCTTTAGTTGGATGCTGATTGGTGGTATATGTATTGGTTTGGCGATTGGCTGGATCTTCATGAAAGCACATAAACATCTGCCAACTGACACCAATATGGATATCATATTGACGATTGTAACCCCATACGTGATGTACATCTCCGCCGAGGAAGTGCACAGTTCTGGTGTGCTAGCAGTAGTAAGTGGAGGATTATTGCTATCCAA
Organism: Pedobacter sp. ok626; assembly: GCF_900100435.1. Classification (GTDB taxonomy): domain Bacteria; phylum Bacteroidota; class Bacteroidia; order Sphingobacteriales; family Sphingobacteriaceae; genus Pedobacter. The sequence goes on from NZ_FNEX01000003.1 coordinate 4,001, forward strand.
CAAAAGACATCTCTTTTTAACTAGCGTTTCGCGACTACATGGGGTTAATGTCTGGGAAAGTATTTCCTTCGTATTGAATGGATTGGTATTTATGCTTATCGGCTTAGTCCTTCCCGAAGTCACTGCAGGACTAGAAGGTGTTAACCTGTCATCGGCAATTGGCTACGGAGTCTTAATTACTGCCGTATTGATCGTTGGCCGAATCGTATCGGCTTATGGCGCTGTATTCGTCACATTGATTGCGCGCAACTTCATTACTGTCGCAGACACAAGAAATCCTGGCTACAAAGTCCCCCTTATCATTGGTTGGACCGGTATGCGTGGTGTGGTATCCCTTGCTGCCGCATTATCCATTCCACTGCAGCTGCCAGATGGTTCAGCATTTCCACAGCGAAACCTGATCCTTTTTATCACCTTCATTGTTATTCTGTTGACCTTATTGGTTCAAGGACTAACCCTCCCTTATTTGATCAAGAAAATACCAATCCCTAATTTAGACGAAACCTTATCTGAAGAGGAAGTTTATCATACGATCAGCAAACAATTGGCTCAGCACGCTTTAACACATTTAAAAACCAATTACAGCAAGCAGTTAAACAATCAGCCGGCACTACAGCAAATGGCTCGTAAATGGGAGCAAAATGCAACCATCACAGAAGATGAATTTATGGCTGAAGAATGTAAATTCGTTTATATTGATATTCTAAACCAACAAAGGCAATGGCTGCTTCAAAAGAACAATGACGAACAGACGCTCAATGAAGAAATCATTAGAAAACATTTGAGATACCTGGATATGGAAGAGGAAAAACTAAGTTTTCTATAAATCCATTAAAATCAGCTCTTTTCAGCCAATTCCTTTACTTTAGCCAAAGCCAGTGGCCAGGTGTCTTCCATGTATTGCGCGTACTTCTCGTTCATATCCATATTGACTATCCAAAGGGTTTTACCATCAACTTCCTTTAGGGTATAATTCTCCAATGCCTCGCCCCATTCCTCACCTTGATAAGTTGTAGGATCTTCCACACCGTTTTTTAATTCCCCCAGATGTTTAATCGAAAGGAACTTCCCCGGAATACTCTCTACAATTTTTGAGACCATTCCGTTTCCTTTTCCATCCCCAAACAAAGCTTTGCTTCCTTTTTTCCAGTCGGTCTCCACAGTAGATCCCTCCGCGAATGGAGCTGTCCATAGGCTATAAGTATCTTTTCCTATAATGATCTCCCAAACCCTTTCTGGACTTGCATCAATTGTAATGCTGAATTCTAATTTTTTCATGATGATTTGTTTTATGAAACTGTTTAAGCTATGTAAAGCTAGCCTTTATAGACTAAAGCAAGGCTGTGCGAAAGCGACATTAAACAGGGCCTATTGCGACACCTGTGGTCGGCACTCCATGAGGGAAGCCCTAACAAATTCATCGAATAACTGTTTTGGACACATATGTGTGAATGTGTTATCTTTGTGCAAACAATCGTTGCAGACATGAAAGTTCCTCAAAAATTCCTAGCCCGACAGCATGAAATCACTGCTGATTTTTTGAAGGAATTAGATAAACATCTCGATGATGTCGTATCTGGAAGAGTTAGCGAGATGTTTGAGGTCAGAGATTTTGCAGAATTGATCCATGTCCACCCTACCCATTTAAGCAACACAATCAAATCGGCTACAGGGCATTCACCCTGCTATTTCTTTGAAGAACGTTTGATAGAGATTTCAAAATCCATGCTACAGCAGTTGAATGTCCCAATTTCGGAGATTGCCAGAACGCTAACCTATGATCCATCGAACTTCACCAAGTTCTTTAAGCATTTTTCCGGGCAGACACCAAAACAGTATCGCGAAGCTTATTTCCAATCTTTGTCGCGTAGTAAGGAAGAAGCCAGCGCATAATACTTAAACACTCACCATTTTTTAAAACGTTTTCCGTCTAGCTTTGTCTATCAATAAAAAGACAATGGAAATAAAAAATAAAATTGCCCTAATAACAGGCGGTAGTCGCGGCTTAGGTAAAAACGCAGCGCTAAAAATCGCAGCTAAAGGAATTAATATTATCTTAACCTATCAATCGCAAAAAGAAGAAGCAGAAAATACTGTTGAAGAAATCAAAAAGCTAGGTGTCAATGCAGCAGCTTTACAGCTAAACGTTGCTGACACCAAAAGCTTTGATTCTTTCTTTACAGAAATTGAATCCGTTCTTCAATCAGTTTTCAAAACGGATAAATTTGATTTCTTAATTAACAATGCAGGTATAGGTGTGCATGCATCTTTTGCTGAAACTACCGAGGATCAATTTGACAACCTGGTTGATATTCACTTTAAAGGCGCATTCTTTTTAACACAAAAAGCTTTACCATTACTAAATGATGGCAGTGGAATTATCAATGTTTCTTCGGGCTTAGCGCGTTTCGCTACACCTGGTTATGCTGCATATGCTGCAATGAAAGGCGCCATGGAAACCTTAACCAGATATCAAGCTAAAGAATTGGGACCAAGAGGGATAAGATCCAATATCATAGCTCCTGGAGCCATCGAGACTGATTTTGGTAATGGTTTGGTGCGCGACAACGAACAACTCAACACCGCAATTGCTTCCCAAACAGCGCTAGGCAGAGTTGGTCTGCCGGATGATATCGGTGGTGTAGTTGCCTTTTTGTGCACTGAAGATGCTAGATGGATTACTGCTCAACGTATTGAAATATCAGGCGGAATGTTTCTATAAACAATAATCCCCTCAAGAACTGATTTCTATGAGGGGATTACCATAAAGCCTTTCTATCTAAAGCGATAGGAATATCACTTCTTTTTGCTCAGGTCTTTGATCCTAATGTTTTTAAACTGTACTTCGGAACCATGACCAAGAAAACCAATATGACCGGTTTCACGCAATAATCCCGGATGGTTCTTTCCGTCTGCAGCACCGTTCTTTCTTGCATCTGTAATATCGGCATCCAGAATTACCGTACCATTTAAGATCACTTTAATTTTGGGACCTATGGCAACAACTTCTTCATAATTCCATTCACCTACCGGTTTTAAAAAACCTCTTTTTGCTGGTATAGTGCCATAAACGGAGCCGTGATACTGATAGACATGAAGGTCTTTATAGATCGGAGCCTCATTGTCAAGGATCTGCAACTCCATGCCTTCATAAGCCGCATCCCCCGCTAAAGGCGCCCTGATCCCTAAGCCGTTGTTTGCTCCAGGTGTCAATTGAAATTCAAACCGGAAAACAAAATCACTGAACTCTTCTTTAGTATATAAATTACCTCCAGAACCTTTTCCTGGTTTTGGACGAATAGCAATATTGCCATCTTCAATCGTATAATCTACCGTATTACCTGTCCAGTTGTGCATATTGGTACCGTCAAACAGGACTTTAAAACCTTCCTTTTTTTCTGCTGCACTTAACACAAATGGTTTTGCACGTGGAATTTCCCGACCGTATCCTTCAGCACTTTTCATTTCAGAAATATATCTGTTCATTCCCTCCTTTTGATATCCACTATCCGGACCGGTAATAACCGCTATAGTTTTTTGGAGCAGACCTTTAACCAGATCTCCACTGTATTCGCCCGCCATGGTAACTATCATTACAGCATTTGCTGCGGCCTGTTGTAATGCAGGGTCATTTAAATACTGACCGGCAAAAAGAATGGTGTTCAAACATTTGGCCTGCTCGGCAGCTTTTAGTATTTGTTGTTTTTGTTCATCGCTCTGCGCAACAGCCATTGCATTACGTAGCAATAATAAACGTTCTTCTGCAGGATAAGCCCCCCTAATAGCGAGACGAAGATATCCTTGAATCGCGGTGTTCAAGAACGCAGCATTTTTGGTTTCGCGCGCAATCTCAATAAGCTCAGGAGCCGCAGCATCATCATTCCATACCGACAAGGCTTCTAGCGCTGCAAGCTGTGTTTCCGAATTACCTCCATAATAGCGCTCAGTAACCGCTTTTAAAGCTTCATCACCACCCAAACTGGCTAGCACTTTATAAAAAAGCAATTTCTTGCTTTCCGGAACGGATCCCATTTGCTTCAGCACCGCATTTACTTGCGGTGTATGATCACCAGATCCACTCACTGCAGCAATAATAGCTTGCTGTACAGCAGTTTCTTTCGCTCCTGAACTTTCGTTAAGCAAACTAAACAATTGAGGTAGATCATCTTTAACAACCATCTGACTTAAAGCTGTATAAGCGGCTTGCTGCACTTCGGAATCTTTATTCTTTAGCTGGGCATAAACCGCATTTACTTGTTGGTTTGCAGCACGCGAGGCTAAAATATTGATCAAAGCAATTTGCACCTTAGGTTCTGCGGCAGGGATAGCTGCAGCCACTTGCGCTGTAATCCCAGTCCCTTCCATGCGATGAATTGCACTGGAAACCAATGAAATATCTGAGTCATCCCCTTTATTCATGAGCTTGAGCAGATCTCCCAGAACTTGCTCTTGTCCAAGGTTAACTGCAGCATTGATAGCCTCGAGCTTCAATTTACGATACTTACTTTTAGCGAGTTGAAGTATCGCAGGTAAAGTGTTCTTTGCGGTAGTTTGTCCCAGCATGTGGACAATATCTGCTTTGATATCCTCATCAACAGCACTTAATTTTTTAACCCATAGTGTGCTATTGGCGGATGTGATATAAGGTGCAGCCAATTGAAGGGCAGCCATTCGATACACTGTATGCTTATCCCCAGCGGCCTGAAGCAGGATTTGTTGATTATTTCCAGGACTGGCTTCAACCAGGACAGCCAAGGCAGCAGCGCGAACTTTAACTTGATTATCGGCTGCTGTTTTCAGCAATACTTGTTTGGCAATTTTTTCTGCGATGGTAGCATTGCCCGCTTTCAATAATTGACCGGCATAGATCAAGTAAGATTCCATGGCATTGGTATTTTCATACTGATAGCCAGTTTTCTCTGCAGCTGCAGAAAACAAAGCGTCCGATGAAGGTGCAGCGATATAAGCCAAGGCATAGAGTGCCGTTTTGCTTAGCTTAGGATCATTGCTGTTTGCAAGTAGCTCTTCAATAGGCTTTGCAGCTGCCTTAAAGCGGCTATCCCCAAGTGCTCCAATTATAGAGAGCTTTGCTGTGCCATTTGCCTGTGCTAATGCATGTAATAAGGCCGTTTTTGAGGCAGAGGTATTGATCTTCACCAAGGCTCTTGCCGCTGGATCCGCCAGATCATCATCTGTTAAAAGGCTTTGTAAACAAGAAACAGCATCATCACGACCAACCAGATCAAACTGACTGATGATAAATGATTTATTTTGTTTATCGCTTAACTTCTGTAAGGCTTTACAGTAGGCATTTACAGCCATTTTTCTCCAGTCTTCCTTTCCAGTCTGACTTACATAGGCAGAGAAGCCACCTATGGCGTATTCGATTAAAGCGTTATTTCCTTTTCCGGCAGGACTAAGCCCGCTGATCAAAGTTACATAACCATCTTCGCCAAGATTGGCGATATCAACCATATTGTTCTTCAACAGATCTGCATCTTTTGCGGGCATCTGCGCCATCAAATCGGCAATGCGGGTAGTCACAGTCCTTTCGTCTTTTTTTTCCTGTGCATAAGCTGCATTTTGCAGCATAGCTATAGCAAGCAGGATAAATAATATCTTTTTCATTATGAGGAGTATAATATATTAAGCTGAAGGATTCAATTAAATAAAAAAGGGCGCGCGCATAACAGGGTTTATTAACCGATTTGCGCCTTCATCATCAATAAATTCCTGCTTTACCGGATCGAACTTTAACGAACGACCCAATCTCAAAGCAGCTAGGCCAAGGTTAACAATGGTGCAAGAACGATGTCCATTTGCCTCATTTAAAGCAAACTTGCGCCTGGTCTTAACAGATTCCACAAAATCAGTCATTTGTGGTACAGGATCAGGGAAGGCTGCCAGCTTTCTTTCCAGATCCGGAATGTCTGATTTAAAGCCAGGATAAAGTTTCCCTTTAGGTCCCTCTATATAAGGAACATTGGTATCCCTCCCTTCACCATCCAATATAATCTGACAACCATCTGCATAGGTATAGGTTATCCTTCTCCAGGTTCCAACAGCATCTGTGTGTTGCTGAGGGGCATCAATCTCTACAGAAACAGGACTCGTATCATCCTTACCCAGAAAGTACTGGATTGGGTCGATATAATGTTGTCCCATATCACTTAAACCACCGCCATCGTAGTCCCAATACCCGCGGAAGGTCTGATGTACGCGATGAACATTATAAGGTTTATACGGCGCTGGGCCAAGCCAGGAATCGTAATCCAGTTCTGGTGGTACCGGCTGAGGCTCCAAATGATCTTTACCTACCCAATAAAATTTCCAGTCGTAGCCGGTGTGTTTACCAACAGTCACCTTCAAAGGCCAACCCAACAAACCGCTCTCAACAAGCTTCTTAATGGGCTTTACGGTGGTACCCATTCCATAAAAATTATCTTTAAATCGAAACCATGTATTTAACCTAAACATGCTGCCATGTTTCTGAACCGCTTCCATAACTCGCTTACCCTCACCTATACTATGAGTCATCGGTTTTTCGCACCAAATGTCTTTACCCGCATTTGCAGCTTCCACAGCCATAATTCCATGCCAGTGCGGCGGCGTTGCTATATGTACAATATCTACCTCAGGTAGTTTAATCAGTTCACGATAGTCACTAAAAGTCTTAACACCTTTATCTAACATGGATTTTCCCAGCTCAAGATGATTTTTGTCTACATCGCAAATCGCGACCACCTGCGTCCCATCATAGGGGAAATGGTTCCTACCCATCCCACCTACACCAATTACAGCCTTCGTCAGCTTATCACTCGGCGCAATAAACCCTGTCCCCCCAAGCACATGCCTGGGCACGATCGTAAATGCAGCCAGTCCTATAGCCGTTTTTTTAATAAAATCTCTTCGAGAGCTTTGGTTTTCTGGTTGTCTAGGTTTCATATATGTATGATTATATATCTTATTTCTTTTGAGCTTGTATATCTGCAACAGATACCGCATCTGCCTTTCCAAATTGCTTACGGACATAACTGAGCAGCTCGGCCAAATCCTGATCTTCGATAAAAGAAAACTTAGGCATTTGCTTCCGGCCATTCAACACGGTATGAATCAGCGGACCTTTAGGTCCCGAAACAATAGCCGCTTGATACAATGGCGGAAATATATTTTTGATACCCTTGCCATCCTCTTTATGACAGGATGCGCAGTAATTAGTAAAGAGCAGCGCCCCTTTATTCAAATCAGCAGGCTTTTTAACTACAGTAATCGCTGATTTCACATCGGCGCCAGCTTTTGTATCTTTCATACGATAGATCCTGATGATCCGGTCATCATTCTTTGCAGCCACTGCATTGGGATTCCAATCACGGTTACTAGTCGCGATATAAATGTCACCCGCTTGCGAAACACATACGGAGCGCAACCTGCCATAAACTTTTTCAAAGTAATTGACATCTTTAGTAATACCTGTCCCGGCAGCATTTAAAGCTAACGCACGCAGGCTATTTCCTTTTAAGGTGGTCAGCAAAAGCTGTCCTTTTAATTCAGGAATCTGATCGGAGTTGTAATAAGCCAATCCAGCCGGAGCTATGGTTGGTGTCCATGCCTTTAGCGGCTCCGTGATTACAGAATCTTTGGCAAAAAGCTTTTCTTTATCGGTATCCACATAGCCTTCAACAACTGGCCAGCCGTAATTTGCGCCTTTATGGATCAGGTTCAGTTCATCGTCTATTGCATCACCATGATCAGAACAATACAACTTACCATTTGCGTATACCAATCCTTGTGGATTGCGCAAGCCCCATGCCCATACCTGGCTCCCCTTAAATAGATTATCCGCTGGAATGCTGCCATCAAGATTGTAACGCAGGATCTTTCCATTAGGCGATTTGATATTTTGTGCATTATCATCCTGCGCACCATCTCCCGTCGAAATCATCACCTTTCCATCCGGGGTAATCACAATACGGGAGCCGAAATGCGAAGTCCAGGCCGGATATTCCAGAAAAACTACCGGATTAAACAGCGTATCTTTTAGTGCATTATAAGTGTAGCGTACCACTTTCGACACTCTATTCTTGTCTTTTGAGTAACCTGTATAATTTATAAAAACATAAGGATGCGCTTGCATATCGGGATGCAAGGTCATACCTAAGAGGCCAGAAGTACGGTCGCGAAAAACATCAGTAACCACCAATAACCGTTTAGTTTTACCATTCTCGGGATTGACCTTACTAATGGTCCCCGACTGCTCAGTATACCAGATCTGCTGATCCGGCCCCCATGCAATTTGCCAGGGCACATTTAAATGTGTAGCTACCGACTGTATCCCAACTATACTTGCCCCTATCCGAAACTGCTGTTCAGGTACATTATTCAATTTGGAAGAATTGCAATACATAAACAAGCCAACCAAAGGTAGTAAAGCAATTATTCTGATAAAACGTATCATATTTTCCTGATTTATAAGCTTACTAAGCAGTTATTGTTTTTGTAAGGAAAGACTTTACAAATTCGTCATCTACAAGTTCCGGATAAGCCTTACAAACCCTACTGATCTCTTCTGCCTGGCCGGCAGACAACTTCTCATTAGGATCAAGACACCAAATCCCTTCAAGCAAACCCTGCCTTCTTAATACTTCGTGGATGCCGGGGATACAACCATGAAAAGCATGTGATGGATCAAAAATAGCAGCATTCATATCTGTTACCGCTACACCTTTTGTCAACAAGGCCGCCACATCTTTATATCCTGCATTACGACAAGCTTTAACCTCTTCAAAAAGTCTTACCGCTGCCTGAGTCCATACAGCCCAATGTCCAAGTAAACCACCTTCAAATCTTTTGCTAACCTGCTGTCCATCTATCTCAAACTCATATTTGGTCAGCAGATCCGCAACAATATTATCGTCGTTACCCGTATAAAGCGTAATCTCCTCATTCCTTTTAGAATGACATACGGCCCTGACCATATCCAAAGTCTGATAGCGGTTGAAGGGTGCCGCTTTAATGGCCAAAACGTTCTCTATATCCGCAAACTGAAGCCAGAAATCATAAGAAAAAATCCGTCCACCCACACTAGGCTGCAGATAAAATCCAAATACAGGCATGATCTCGGCGATAGCCCGGGTGCGATCCAGGATCTCAGCCTCAGTTTTATCTTGCAAGCCACCCATACTAAGTAAGCCCATATCATAGCCATGACTCAAGGCAATTTTAGCTTCCTGAACCGCCTGAGCAGTATCACCACAAATACCGGCTACGCTAATAAAGCGATCCTGAATTCCCGACTTTGCTACTTCTTCTGCTGCGAGCGCCAATACGCTTTCATACAAGTTCACCTCAGGATCTCGGATAGCAAACTGAGTGCTATGTACACCTACTGCAACACCACCAGCTCCCGAAGCGAGGTAGTACTGCGTAAGCTGTCGCTGATGAGCTTCATCTAACTTACGGCTTGCATTAAGCGCTAGCGGATGCGCAGGAATAACTGTTCCTTGCTGCAATATCAATTTCTTTTGGGGAGATAATAATTTTGTAGACATCACTTAAAATTTACCTGTTCTTTCCTGAAAATGTGTTGGTTTATTTAATGCTTCACCACCTTCCTGCATCCAGGTTGCGGTGAGCTCAATAATTTCTCTTACAGTAACCTTAGGGTAACCAAACAAACGGTGACATTCGGATGCGTTGTTTAACAAAGCCGTACCAGCACTCTCATAAATAAAGTTTGGCTGTTTGTTAAAGATGGCGCCAAACTGTTCTGCAACCCATCTGGTCGACAATGTTTCTGGCCCCGTAACGTTTAGCATTTTTGCCGGTGCTGTACAATGCAACAAGGAACGGATGGCAACTTCATTTGCATCACCTTGCCAGATGACGTTCACATTTTCCGTACGCAGATCGATCGCTTTACCACTCAATACTGATTTCGCGATCTCTACCAATACGCCATAACGGAAATCAACCGCATAGTTTAATCTGTAAATGAGCATTGGCGTGTTGTTCTTCTGAGAAAAGTACTCAAAAATCCTTTCTCTACCCAGGCAAGATTGTGCGTACTCACCTATTGGCTCTGGATTGGTTTCTTCAGATACGCCACCCGATGTAACTGGTACAAAAGGCAGTACATTTCCAGAAGAAAAAGCAACGATATTGGAGTCGCGGTATTTCTCTGCCACCCGACCCGGCAAATAAGCGTTCATTGCCCAGGTAAAAGCCTCTTTTCCGGTCGTACCAAACTTATGGCCCGCCAGATAAATCACATTCGCTGCATCAGGAAGCGCAGCCAACTCGGCTTCATTCAGCAAATCTGCAGCAATCGTTTCCACACCTGATGCTTCAAGCGCTGCACGTGATGCAGGGTCTGAAAAACGGGAAACGCCAATCACGCGCTGACCGCTTCCGGCAATATCAATGGCTTGCCGGGCCAAACGAGCCATCGAAGGTCCCATTTTACCCGCAACACCTAATAATAGGATATCGCCTTTAATACGGCTGACATCTTCAACCAAGGCCGATGAAGGTTTTAATATCTCTTGTTCTAACAGGGTTAAATTACTCATATCGTGTGTATTTATGTGTTACTTCAAAAACAGTTCAAAAAAGTTATAAATCGCCAGCGTCACCAGTACCAAAAGTCCGGCAAAACCTGTATACCTGGCAAAAGGACTATTCACATGCTCTCCCATCAAGCTGCGCTGATTCGAAAGCATGTACATCGCAACGCCTATAAAAGGAACTAAAAATATAGTGATACTTTGTGCAAAAATGATCAGCTCTAGTGGTGGTTTTTCATATCCTACGGCAACAATACTACCTATAATCATTACCAAGGCGATAAAACCCTTTACCACTTTCGAATCCAACTGACTGCCATAGCCAAAACCATCAGAAAGTAAAGAACCACCAATAGTTGCATTACCTACCAGAGAAGAGAAAGAGGCCCCAAATAAACCTACCAGAAATAGCAATGAGGCATTATGGCCAAAAAGTGGCTCCAATGCAAGTGCCATATCAGAGGCCTTGTTTACTGGAATCCCCTGCTTATTGAGCACAGCAGCTGCACATATCATCACCACTGCACTCATTATACCAAGGATGATCATTCCTATAAAACCCTTGCTATTTTCCAAAACAGAGCCCGGATTGGCCCGCTTCCTTGCCTGCATCAGATAAGCCTGATAAAAAGCGCCGACAATAGAAAAACAAGAAGCTGAAAAAGCAATAACTAAACCCGTCGACCCATGTGGAAAGGAAGGAACAAAACCAGTAAAAATGCCCGAGAGGTCTGGTTTAACCAAAAACATGGTCGTCAAAAATGCAAAAAGCATCAAAGCAACAATGGCGATCATTAGACGCTCCAGGGTCTGATAAAAATTGCGAAAAAACAACAAGGCTATACTTATTAAATTAAAAAGAATAATCCATGGAGCAGGCTTAGTCCCCGTAGCTTCAGATAGCGAAATGCCGATACCAATAGAGTTCCCGGCCTGAAAAGAAGTGCTGACTAAAAAAATTCCAACGCCCATTAAGCCAGCTACCCATTTGCCATATTCTTTGCGAATAGTAGTCAAAATGGAATCGTCAGTGGCCATACCAATCCTGGATCCAATAGAAGTGAAGACAATCATAAAGAAAATAGCAACAACGACCACCCAAAGTAAACTGTAGCCATACATCGCCCCCATTTTCGAGGTGATCGTAATTTTACTGGGCCCAAAAACTATGGCCGCAGTAACAATACCGGGACCAAGTGAAACCAACCATTTTTTTACAGAATTCTTCATTTACCCTTGTTTGCTTATGTTATTAAAACTATATGTATACAAATATATTATTTTTTTGTATACAAAAAAGAATATTAAAAAATAAATAAAATACTTAAAGTGCTGTGCTACAGTGCAACTAATTTAAATACTCAAGAAAGCGAATAGAAATACAGGCAAAGCCTAGATACCTTCGGACTACGCGTATCTGATATAGAAATACAATACGATAATGGTGATAATGGCCCACCAGATAAATGGATTGCGCAGCCCCCGCTGTTGTTTCCTTTCCTCCAGAGGAAGAGAAAGACTATCGCGTGTCCAAATCAAGCCAACAAGCTCTTCAGCTGGTTTGGGTTTAGTCACCAGGCTAACCAGCACACAGCACAACATACAAGCCCAGAAAACAATGCCCGTACGGTTAAAAAATGGCATACCTGGAAAACCATACTCAATAGCCAACGACAATGGAATGGTTAAAAGTCCGGCGGCCACAGCTCCTGTATGCGTAGTCCGTTTCCATAGGATACCCAATAAAAACATAGCTGCAATACCAGGCGTAAAATAACCGTAAGCATTCATCAGGTAGATAAAAATAGGTTTATGAGAATACAGCGTGAGCAAGCCCGTACAAACAATACCCAACACAATAATGACAACCCCAGTGATGCGACCAAACCTCACCGACTGCTTTTCTGTAGATTTAGGTTTGATATAAGGCAGGTAAACATCCATAGTTAAAATGGTGGTACAAGAATTTATTGCGCCCGAAAGGTGCGACATCACTGCAGCGATTAAGCCTGCCATCACCAAACCAACCAATCCCGAAGGAAGTAAATTCTCTACCAAAGTAGCAAACAGCAAATCGGGCTTATCCAGATTAGGAAACAATTTAGGCGCTACCAAGGCCGGGAATATAATCAGCAATGGAAGTAGAAACTTCAGGTAATCACCAAATATAATCCCCATACGCGCATGCCATTCATTTTTAGCTGCCAGCGTACGCTGCACAATAAACTGATTGGTCGCATTATAAAATATGCTGATGCACAAAAGTCCACCCAGATACATTGTCCATGGAAAATCAGGATCATTAGCAGGCATCATCAATTTCCAATCCTTCGTTGTTTCCAACACCGCCGAGAAACCTCCAGCAGCATCAATTGTATTATAAGAAAGCGCGAACATCCCCATCATCAACACCGCCAACTGAACCATTTCAGTCCATATTACTGCGCGCAAACCACCCGCAATTGTGTAAATACCCGTGGTAACAGCCAAAACCAATACACTTGTCAGCATGGGAATGCCCAACAAAGATTGCAACGATAAAGCACCAAGGTAAAGTACAGCACTAATTTCAACAAAAATATAGGTCATCAATACCAATACCGAATAGATGGTACGTGCACCTTCTCCAAATCTCTTTTGCAAAAACTCAGGCATGGTATAAAAACCGTTGCGCAGATAAAAAGGAAGAAACACCCATAACAAGGCATTAAAGCCGATTAAGATCGCGCCCCATTCAGTCACCATAGCTACAAAACCACGGTTATAGGCCACGCCCATTACACCAACCAACTGGTGACTGCTGATGTTTGCGGCAATAATACTACCGCCAACCATCCACCAGGGAAGTTTGTCGCCGGCTAAAAAATAATCTCTTTTTGTATTACTCCCCTTACGGGATGCATAAATACCAAGCGCAATAATACCAAGAATATAAATACCAAAAACGGCAGCATCGAGGGATGTAAAATTTGAGTTCATTTGGTTTATCTGGTTTCGTTGATGTGGTTCGATTATTTCATTAATGCTTTTGCAGTGGTTATCGCGGTTGTGGTCAGCTGCTCGAGCCCGCCCGAAGCAAAGGGTGTTTGCCATACGGCGTACATGTTCTTCGCATAGAGCTCCCGGGGCGGTAAATAGCCTGCATAGCCATTCACAATGTTCATCACTGCGACAGCATGTGGTGACAAAGCTTCACGGAGCGCTTGCTGAAAATAAGAATAGGCTTCATTTGGCTGTCCAACAAGACAAGCCTCACCAATGCGCCATACCCAGAGCGGCATCATGGAGACATCGCCATCTCCAACGGTTTTACGAATACCCCGCATCCGCCACAATCTTTCTTTAAGTACATGATCCTCACATTCGCGCCACTGACTTTCTATTTCCGCCAGCGAGGGAAGTTCCTTTAAGGCGAACGGTATATTGATCATTTGCAGCGCTAATCGCGTTGAGGCGGTACGTGGATACTTTCTCCAAACCGCAAGCGGAGCACCCGATTCTACTACCTGAGCCAATTTCAGCTGATAATTTGCAGGATACATCGCTTCAAGTACACCTAATGCTGCGTAGCCTAACTGTCTACCATAACCATCCGCCAACTGGCAATCGCCCGAATACTGCTCCGATGGTGCCAATTCTCCCGAAGCACCCTGTAAAAAAAGACAAGGAGCTTCATGCTGCGCTTCCAGCAATTCCCGCATTGCGCCTACGTAATCCGGAGAAATCAACCGATTATCCCAGGCTAAAGTCGTCGGGTGACAAGCGTAATTGACGATGGTTCCCATAATTGCTCCCTTTGCATTCGTAATTCGTCCAACCAGTAAAGTATCATCAGCCTTTTGGTCTGGATTGTACCCTACCAATAACCTGTCATTTTTCTCTTCCGGTAAATCGCGATTGGTAGCCAGCTCACATTTCCCATAACGCCAGGAAAGCGTAGCTACTGCAGCGCTGCTAAGGGCAGCCTGAACAGCTAAAATCGCCGCTTCTTTAATGCATTTTAAATAGGGAATGATGTACTCCCCACCTGGTTTTGAAGTGTCCTCAGAGAACAAACCCGGACCAGCATGTGTGTGCGACAAGCAAAACATCAAATGAGATGCTTCCAAATCAAAAGCTTCCAATATGGCCCCACGCAACTCCTTTTCATCGGCAGCGCTTTTCCACCAACCCAGATCAGCCGAAATCAAAACCAATGGTTTATCCTGTTCAGCTTCTTTAAGGGTGATACAAGTCAGCTTTAACGGCTTATGTATCCCTTCAGCCACATCATGTGTAGCCGCTCCCCAGTTCCGGGCGTAAATCCCTACCGGAGGAGTAATATCTTCCTGACCTACGCCAATTATTCCGGTAAAAGATGAATCATAGGTCATAATGCACGCAGTGAAAGTCCACCATCTATTAATAAAGTACTACCGGTAATGTGCTCATTAGCCGGATGACATAAATAAGCCACTTGTTGAGCGACAGTAGCGGCGCTCATAATTTTACCAACCGGCACTTTTTCTTCCGCCTGTTGTATCAATTCCGGATTCTTCGCCCATATTTCAGCGCTCAGACCTGCCTGTACATATCCCGGAGCAATTTCATTAACCATGATCTGATGTGGCGCCAATTCAAGCGCCATGCACTTGCAGAGCATCCGCAGACCGGCTTTCGACACACAGTACGCTGGCAAATTAGGATGAACAGCCGCTGCAGCCCAACTTCCTATAAAAATCACATGACCAGGCAATTTTTCCTCCAGCATTCTCTTTGTGGCTTTCTGTGTGAGGTAAAATGCACCATCCAAATTCACACGCAATTCGCGCGACCATTCTTCTGGGCTAACCTGATGAATACCAGCTTGTGTAACTGTTGCCGCATTTGAAATGATTAGACTAGGAACACCCAACACCTCTTCCACTTCCTGTAGCCATTTATCGACCTCAGCTGCATCAGATACATCCACCTTGGTGTAATGTGCAGCAACGCGATATTCCTGCTTTAGTTCATTTAAAAACGCCTGAGCATCCTCCTGAGCTTGTAAATCGCCAATAGCGATCGCTGCTGCCTGTCCCGCAAATTCGCGGCAAATAGCCTGTCCAATATCTCCTAAGCCTCCGCTGATCACCAGGACCTTATTCTGAAACAATTTCTCCATGTGGATTATTTTTTAACCTACCAGTCTCCTACGCTACCATCTCTATAAAATGTTCTTTGCAATACTTCCTGCTGGAAGGGATGCTTTTTCACTTCTTCTTCATTGATTTCTATACCTAGTCCGGGACGAGTGTTCGGACGAACGATTCTTCCTTTCTTTTCTACTGTAAAGCCTTCACTAACGATATCCGAACGCCATGGCACGTCATTGTGTACACTTTCACAGATGATATAGCCTGGTGTTGCAAAGCCAAATTCTATTGAAGCTGCCGTACTTACCGGTCCTTGTGGATTATGTGGTGCTATAGAAACACGATAAGCTTCGGCCATAGCCGCTATACGTCGCACTTCACTCAATCCACCGCAGTGCGTAATGTCCGGCTGGATCACACTAACCGCCCTTTTTTCAAACATTTCACGGAAAGCATGAATGGTAACCAGTCTTTCGCCACTAGCGATAGGTGTAGATACCGCCCTTTGAATCAATGCAATATCCTCGATCGACTCCGGCCAGCAAGGCTCTTCAAAAAAGTAAAGTCCATACGGCTCAAGTGCTTTGGCAAACTGCATCCCCATACGCGGGCTAGGCCGTGCATGACAATCCACCATAATATCTATATCGTTACCCACAGCTTCACGCATCGATCTCACACAAGCCTCTGCATAATGGATAGGCTTCAAGCCTTCAAGCGGCATTGTTTCGGGCACTGCCATTGATTTAAATGCAGTAAATCCATCCGCTACCGCTTGTTGAGCCAACTCGCCAAAACGATTGGCATCATCAGGTTTAGTCTGATAGAAATCTTCCATTTTACCACCGCCAAGGTGACAATACAACCTGATATAGTCGCGAACCCGGCCTCCCCATAACTCATGCGTTGGCACGCCATGTATTTTACCTGCGATATCCCAAAGGGCAATGTCGATACCGCTAATCGCTGTACCACGCACAATGCCGTTGCCATGCCAGAAATGTTGACGATACATCATCTGCCAAAGATGCTCTATACGACGAGGATCTTCACCAATCAACAACTGCGACAAATCTTCTATGGCACCAACCACACTTCGGGTATGCCATTCAAGCGTCGCTTCGCCCCAACCCCAAAGGCCAGGTTGATCCGTTACAACTTTTACAAAGATCCAATTCCGCATACGCGCATGGCATACGTAAGTTTCTATAGCGGTTATTTTCATTACTTATTTAATAAAGCTGACAATACTTTTTTATTTTTCTCCAATGTTTCTTCTATATCTGCCATGCTATGCGCAAATGATATACTTCCTTGTTTAAAAGGCAGCGGGAAATTAAATATCCCTTGTTCTATCAATTTATGGCGATAGTTTTTATCAAAAGCAGCATCATTATGTAAAGCAATATCGTGAAAATCTTTTGGAGCATGATCCATAAAATAAACACAAAATGCAGATCCCTGACGGGCAACATAAAAGGGTTTATCGTACTTCGACAAAATATCATTTAAGCCATTTTCTAAGGCTGCTCCTAATTTATCAACGTGTTGATATACGGAGAATTCTGATGAAGAAAGCTTCTTTAAGGTAGCGATAGCCGCTATAGTGGTCAAAGGATGCGCATTAAACGTACCAGCAATCAACACCCGCTTTTCCTTATCTGGATGTACAAAGTAATCCATGTATTTCGCTTTCCCTGCAATCACCCCCATCGGATAACCATTGGCAATCGCTTTCCCAAAAGTACTGAGATCAGGAGTTACGCCACAAATGCTTTGATACCCCCCTAAGGCATGACGAAATCCAGTTTTCACCTCATCAAAAATAAGCAGGAAGCCTGTTTCATCAGCCAGCTTGCGCAAACCTTCCAGGTAACCGGCTTCCGGTTTTACGATACCTATGTTTTGTAGTACAGGCTCTAGTATTAAACAAGCAACGGGATAGCGCTTAATGATATATTGAATAGAGTCAAGGTCATTGTAATTGACCACATGGATCAATGCTTTGTGTTCATCCGGAATTCCAGCAGACAAAGAATCAAAGGGATACTCACCCGGACTTACCCGTTCGCCAATAGCCTCCAAATCACTAATCACATTTCCTGCTACATCGTTGTGCCAGCCATTGTAGCCACCCTGCATGATGATCACATGATCTCTGCCTGTTACAGCACGCGCAATACGGATGGCATGATAGGTCGCTTCAGAACCCGTAGTCGTAATTTGCAATTTCTCGGCGCTTGGCACACTCTTACAAAACAACTCTGCAAACTGTCCTTCAAGATCAGTTGGACCAGCGCCCATCAATACAGAATCGTCATTTATTGACGCTAAAACCGCTGCATTTACATCAGGGTCGTTGTGACCAAGGAAAGCTGCTGCAAACCCTGCCTGATAATCAATGTACTCATTACCTTCAATATCCCAAACTCTGCTCCCTTTACCTTTTGAAAAACAAATATTAGGTTCAGACTTGCGATTAAGTGAAACAACCCCACCAGGAATCCATTTTTCATTCTTGGTAATTATTGCTGCCGATTTTAGCCAACTATTTATCATTTTCTTTACGTTTTAAATTATCCATCATACAACCAGTATTAAGATTAGCGTGTACTTTAAGAAATCAGATACCCAATACGCTATCTTTGTATACAAATATATAACTTTTTTGTATACATCATAATGATATAAAATTTAATATTTTTTTTTTATGATGACTATTTAGGGCAAAAAAAAAATGCCGCGACCATAAAGCCGCGGCATTTCAAAAGAAAATATATTTTACCTACTCCAATTCCAGTGAAGCAACTTCCCCACGAAGCAAGTGTTTACTCAGAAACTCTTCAGCTTTCTTCAAGCTCTTAGCCTTAAGTGCTTTCAAAATTTCGCGATGCTCTTTATCAGTCAACTCATAATCATCCATATGTGTTTGCGACCTGCCCAGTTTTAAATGGAACAATGGAATATTACTAAGTTCATATAACTGTCGCAATTTGGCATTCCTTGCCATATTAATCAGTGTTTCATGAAACTTTACATCAGCCTCACAGGCCCCCGAGAAGTAACCATTCTTCACCATCTGCGTAAAATCATCACATATCCTATCCAATTCGGCGATATCCTCATCAGTTACGTTATTAAAAGCAAGTCTTAATGCACCTAATTCCAGCAATTCCCGGATTTCCCGGATCTCATGAATATCCTCTGCAGTCATTGTCTTCACGTAATAACCACCTTTCTCACCTGTTTCCAGTAAGCCTTCCCCTAATAAACGGTTTAATGCTTCCCGAACCGACACTCTACTCACCTCCGTCTTTGTAGCCCAAACATCCTCTTTTAACCTGGTTCCAGGAACGATCTGATTAGACAATATCTTTTTGCGCAGTTCAGAATATACCTTGTTTGATTGCGAATCTTCTTTCATGTCAAATTATGTAAACGAATTTAAATATAAAAAGTAAACAATTTTAAATTTTATTGCAAGATACTAAACAATTTATGTTTTTAATACAACATAATATCCTACTTTATTTTGAGATCGGGCGGCAGAGCCCCCACATCTTACTTACTTTATAGTCAATCTTTTGATTCCAATGGTCATTTGTTTGCTTGTAGCAGTATTCACTACACTATTAACATAAATATAAGCTCTGTATTTACCGTCCGCAGTTTCAACCCAAACGCCAGACTCAGCACGTGTGTTGATAGCGAAATCCGGCGCATCAGTAAAATTGCGCTGCTCCAGATCTATATCATCAACAAAAACACTCGTCGCCAGTCCGGTTGTATTTACCAGTTGCTGATCTCTGATATCCCAAGCCTTAATCAGTTTTGTTTTGTTAGTTAATCCAGCAGGCAAGGTTATTCCCGGCCTATATTCAACACTTGCTGTTGGCGCTACCAACGCGTGATTAAAGGTTACACCAGTGATCGCACGATACAAGTAAACCAGATCAATTTTAGATGGATTAGCAGCAGCAAATGCAGCATCATAAACCGCCATATCAGCTATAGACAGGTAACAAGCCGTAGGATCTGTGACTATCAGGTTTTTTTTGATATCCATTCTTCTGATAGGATGTGGACCTGATTTATAGCTATTTGTCTCTCCATTGGTAGAAGTTACGGAAAAAGTAAAAGTTACTTCTTTGCCCCGCGCCTCTTCCGGAACCCTGTAGAAGTAACGTAAGGTAGCCGCAGAAATATCAGCATAATAAGTTACAGTTGTAGTATTTCCACTATTCACGGATGGTGTTCCAACTACCGTCCCCACATCCAACCCACCGGAAGTTGTCGTGTAAAATTTATTATCCATGTAAGTACCTGTGGCACCTGCAATAGAAGCTGTAACCGTTGCCGAAGCAAGCTTCCCTTTTTCAGGCAACAAAGCCATTGCATAGGCAAATTCAATATCCATTCCTACTATACTCGGACCTAATGATCGTTTGATTAAATCGTTCTGTAGTCCCGATGGCGACGTAGGCGTTTCGTATTCTTTTTCTTTGCAGCCTGTAAAAACAAGTACAAAAAGACCAAGCACATATAAAATATATTTATTCTTCATGACGCTGTTTTTTTTTAATTTATTTTTTGAACTGAAAGATTAACCGTGTAAGTCTTCCTTACTTTTCTATTGCCTGAGATTACAGTCCATTTTTTCGGATTACTCAAGTCAGAAAAATCCACCTTACCGGGGATTTTAGGATCTAATTTAGCATCCGTAACCAACGTAAACTGCGGATAAAGATTCTTCAGGTCTGTTCCAAAAAGCACTTCCACGGTGACTGTCTGCGCTGTTGTATCTACAACTGCTGCTTTGCTTCTTACTGTTTGGTAATCAGCTCCCAGTATTTCGAAACTGCTGACATAACAATCCGATCTTGTAGTGATCAGTAAGCCATCTTCGTCAACGGGATACCCCTTTTTACATCCTGTAGCAAGTAATCCTAAAAGAACTAGGCTAAAATATATTGATTTTTTCATTTCGATCAATTTTAATTAATAGGTTATCTCCATGGTGTATTTTGGGTCAGATTCTTGTTGCGCGTACGTTCACTTTCAGGAATCTGATAGATATAGCAACGTTGGTAAGTCAGCTCAGGTGCATTTTGAAAAAAGCGTTCCCAATTGTTACCATGTGTATCCATAAACCATTTTCCATCCCCGTATGCTGGACCAAATACGCGTTCAATAGCTCTCCAGCGACGCAAATCAAAGGCCCGCTGCCCTTCACCCACCAGCTCAACAATACGTTCTTGTTCAATAGCGCTAAAAAATGCAGCAGGACTTGAGGTTTTTGCGGCCGCCAAAGGAGGGAGATTCCCTCTACGGCGAACCCGGTTCACTAATCCGATTGCATCTGCCTGCGGCCCGTCCACAGCATTTGTCGCTTCGGCATACATTAGAAATACATCCGCCAACCGCATTACAGGCCAGTTAAAGTCGCCATTACTCCTTGCTAAACCTCCATAGTTCCTAACAAACTTTCTAAATTGATATCCGGAAAGATTGGTTCCGTTATCAGTAAAATAAGGATAAACTACACCGTTAATTGTCGAACTCCCACTAAATGTTTTATAAACAAAGTTCACAAAAGAAGTCTGATCAATTTCTCCCTGCCCCATAATCTTTTCATTGTCCCATAGCATAGTGGCTTTCATCCGATAATCGCGATCTCTATAACTCTCTGGATTAATAGCTGAATTCGGAGCTGTACGTGCTCCCGCTACATTTGGCTGTATCTGTACTAATGGAGGCAGAAAATCTCCGGTAATGGTAGACTGGTAACGATTAGCCAGTTCATAACGTGGTATCACCTGGTTTTGCCCCAGTCCATTAAGCGGACCAGTAAAAACGCGCTGATATTCATCCCCTTGCACAGGGACCAGACTTGAGCCATGTGGCAGCACCATTAACATTTCCCCATTAGCGTTCGAATTTCCCGGATTAGGAATAAACATGTAATAATAGTTAGGCAATACATCTGCAGCCCCCATTGTACCCCATTGCCCAGGATCACCTCCCCGGAAAAGATCCAGGCCGTAATTCTGAATTACCCCCTTAAAATCTGCCGCCGCCGCCCTATAAGCAGCTTCTGCTTCAGTAGCGCTTGGCGTAAACTTATCCAATTCAGGCCAGCCAAACCTATTCCAGCTTGCCCAGAACAATTGCATTTTTCCTCTAAAAGCCAAAGCAGCAGGCTTTGATGGCCGGCTAATTACCGGATTTTTCAAAGGTAATTTCTCAAAGGCATAGCTGAAATCGGCCAAAATAGAATCTTTAACCTGCCTAATAGGCATCCTCGACAGGGTGTCGACGTCTATAGCATTATAAACAATCTTTCCTACATAAGGCACATCCCCCCATAGAGAAATTAAGCGCAAATAGGTAATTCCCCGCAACAAGCGAGCCTCCCCTGCGATACCTTCCAAACTCTTTGTAATTGCTTCCGTCTTAGCAACAGGCAACATACGAACATTTATATTTTCAATAACATAATTTGCATGCGTAATAACACCATACAGGTTTTTGTAAGTCTCCAAAGCTGAGCCTCCATAATTACTTGGACTATTAACACCAAGAGGTACAGGGGAAACAGCGCCAGTATTATATACTTTAACAAAATCCCCGTGCCCTTCAAAATGATAATCACGGTCAAAACTGGCACGAAAAGCATTGTAAACGCCCATTAAAGCCGAAGTCGCATCTGCTTCTGTCTGCCAGTAAATCGCAGATGGCAAGCCAACGGTAGACTTTTGATCCAGCAAATCCTTTCTACATGAACTGAGCAAAGACGACCCAAGCATGACAATCATGATAGATAGCCGTATAAAATAATTTTGTTTCATGATGATCTTCTTTTATAATTCAACATTCAAGCCCAGTACAAACATTTTACTAAGCGGATATACATCATTGCTGTAACTCACCTTTTCAGGATCTAAACCACGATAATTAGTAATCGTAGCCAGGTTATCAGCAGAACCATATATACGAATACTTCCCAAGCCTATTTTTTTCATATAGGGCTTATTAAACGTATACCCCAACTGCAAATTTTTTACGCGTAGGTAAGTCACATCATCCAACCAGAATGTACTCGCATTAGTAGTAAATGGTGCAGCGGCAGTACCGCTTGTTAAACGAGGCAAAGCAGCTCCCCTATTATCTACAGTCCAGGTATTCTGGTACTGATTCCAATTTATAGCCTGATTGGTAGCTTGTGTAATCCTTGTGTTGGTCATGTTGTTATTGTAATAATCCTTACGTCCTGCTGCCCCCTGCAACATCACCCCCAAATCAAACCCTTTCCAGGATACATTACCCCTAAAAGCAAAATTTGTAGTTGGTCGCTGTGTTTGAAAACTTGGATAAGCTACCTGATTATTGTGATCGATTCTTCCATCCCCATTTACATCCTTCAACAAAATATCACCAGGAGAAGCACCTTGTATAGGTGCATTATATACATCCTCCCAGGTTTGCGCAATACCAGACGATTGATAAGCATACACAAAATAATAGGGCATATCGATAAAAACAGCACTTCGATTAAGGAATTCTGGCCATTTTTCTAACACAGTAGTATTATAACTTGCGTTTAGATTTAACATATAACCAAACTCACCTCTATTTTCTTTCCAGGTCAGATTAGCTTCAACTCCACGATTACGCAGATCCCCGAGGTTTTTCCTTGGAGCGGGATTAAGGGCTGCTGAAAGCAGAATTGACAAATCTCCGGGACGAATCATTCCTGTTGTTAACCTGTTGTAATAATCAAACTCGGTAGTTAGTCTATTTCCAAAAAATGCCATATCAAGTCCCAGGTTTAACATGGTAGTTTTTTCCCAGGTCAGATCTGTGTTGATTAGTTTTCTGTTTTGAAAGCCAGTAACAGCGCTCTGAGTAACCGCATTACCATTTACAGAACTCGCAACATAATTCGTATTTGTCAGCACTTCCTGTTGTTCATACAAGCCAACACCATTATTATTCCCCAACGAGCCATATGAAGCTCTGAACTTACCATTGGTCAGTCCAATTTTATCAGTAATCGGTTTAAGGAATGCTTCTTCAGTAAAACGCCAGCCTATTGCTCCTGAGGGGAAAACACCATATTGGGAGCCTTTAATAAAACGGGAAGATCCGTCAACCCTGAAGTTAGCTTCAAATAGATATTTATTAAATGCGCTATAATTTAGACGTCCGATATAGGAGCGCATCCCTTCCGTTGTAGAGTTCCCGCCGTTAGTCTGAGAAGGGCTACTCAAAGCAGCATCGATTTCATGCAGCAAAGGATGATACCTGTTTTCCCTGCTGGCACTTAAAGTTCTAATCTTCCAGAATTCTTCACTGTAAGCCGCCATTACATTAAATTCATGGTTCTTTGCAATCACCTTATCGTAACTGATTTTTGCCGTAAGCTGAGTCTTATAATTATTTCTGTCAGTATTATAAACTCTTTCATTATCGCCAACATAAGTACGACCATTGAACTGCTCTGTTTGAAAATTATAGGCTTTAGAAGGAATATCTGCACGCCAGGTAAACTGACTACCATAATTTAAATTATAATCAATGCGTCCTTTGAGCCCGGGGATCGGATTGTACTCAAGATAAATATTTCCCATTGCCTCCTGGCGTTCCACATTATTTTTATTCCTGTTGATATAGTCGACATATGGATTGCTAGCCAATATACTTTCATTATAAGCCATCGCACCGCCATAGTATCCAGTAACCGGATCATAAGGTGTTACACCTGCCGGAGCTGTAAAAATATCCAGTCCACTGGAACCGTTAGCTGTAAAACCTTCTTCATAATTATACTTGTAGTCCGACCAGTTGCCTGAAAACCGAACTCCCGCACTAATGTTCTTTTTAATTTTGGCATCATAACTAAAAAGCGCGTTGTATCGCTTAAAATCGTTCTCTATCTGTATTCCCTTTTCATCCATTGCCCCCACAGAGAGATAAAAATTAGACTTTTCATTCCCTCCTGTGGCTGAAATATTATAATTTTTCAACTGTCCGTTTCTTGTGATCAAATCCCACCAATCTGTATTCGGATAACGAAGCGGATCAATCATACTCTTAGCAAACCATTCATCAATTGTTCCATTTTTAAATGTAATTGAGGCTGGCACTAAACTAACCGCCTGTGCACGCTGTGTAACAGTTAACGCTTTGGCATAATTTGACATAAACTCAAAGGCATTCGTTGGCTTTTGTATGGTAGAACTTATCGAAGCATTTATTTTTGTTCCTTGCGCCCCTTTTCCAGATTTTGTAGTGATGAGAATTACGCCGTTTGCACCACGCGAGCCGTATACAGCTGCAGAAGCGGCATCTTTTAAAACAGACACACTCTCCACATCGTTCATATTTATACGATTAATATTGACATCCGGCATTCCATCTACCACAATTAGCGGATTGGCGTCATTCACCGTCCCTAAACCACGGATCAACAGCGTAGCACTATTATTACCTGCCATACCAGAAGTTTGATTTACCGCTAAACCCGGCAACATCCCCTGCAATGCCGAAGAAACATTCGGCAAAGCCCTACTGGTCAGTTGTTCGTCCACTCTTATAGCAGCAACAGCCCCAAGTAAATTTACTTTCTTTTGCGTACCGTAGCCCACAACCACCAGTTCATTCAGATTCTGGGTAGAAGACACCAATGTCACTGCAGTAAGTTTAAAATCTGCGATCCTCTCGACATCCGCATAGCCCAATAAATGAAATCTTAGCATATCTCCACGCTTTGCCTTGATTTTAAACTGTCCGTTACTGTCAGTAACAGTTACCACATTCGTCCCAACGACTCTCACTTCAACTCCCGGTAAAGACCTACCGTCCGAATCAACAACCTTTCCCTCTTGAGAGACAGGGTCTTGCTGTATGAATAAATGGCTATGCAATGGTTCGGCCTCAGCCTGCAATATGCCTACTACTGATACTGCAGCAGTCAGGCCCATTATTCTCCAACATTTAATAAAGCCATTTGGCCAAGAAAAATTTGATTTCATTACCTATGTGATTTGCATAGTAAACACTTTCTTATTTATAGTTATTAGGGTAGATCTGAGTTGAGTAGTTACCTTATTTTCATGCGTTACCTCCTTTCATGCTTTTATCAAACCACCCGTACAAATCATAAACAGCTAAATTTTAGACCAAGCAATAGCCAGGATGCACATCCGGAAGAATGGCTTCAAAAATTTATTAAGCAATATGTATGGGCAATCTAAATGGTGTTAGTTTGGTTTTATTTTCTAATTGGTTTGTTTTGGTTTTTTAGCTGTTATGTATACAAATATATAATTATTTTGTATACAACAAAATAATACACAAGGTTATTTAACCTATTTTACCACAAGAAGTTAAAAAAAAATGTCACAACCTGTAAAGGTTGTGACATTCAATAAAACTAACCATATAATTAATCTCAAGCCTCTATTACCGATAAAAAGAACATCAGCAACAAAAGTCTTTCAAATAACACACATTTATGTAAACATTATTTAATATAAAAAGTAAACACAAAACACTACCTAAGATCAGCCACACCATAAACCCTACCTGGTGTTGCTATAAACTTCCCGCCCTCGGTTTTAAATGAGATCGTATTTTTGCCAGGAACAACATCATAGTTAAAATTCACTTTACCGTCGGCATTCTTCACATTCCAAAATCCAGAATCTAAGCCGGTTAGCACAACCTGATAAGCAGAACCAGCAGGAACATCTACAGTAAATGAAGACCTAATAAAATCTGAGCTTGAGCTCATGACCACGATTCTATCAGCAATCCTAACCTGGTAACATGCCCCTGTTTCCTTAAAATCTAAAGGCAATGGTTTGGTATCCCCAGAAGTCATTTGAAACACCGTCAGAAAGCGATCCCGTTTATTGGCTTTTTTTGGAGAGATCATAATGCGATGTCCATTCGCTTCTGCCTTTGGCGAAATCACTTCAAATTGCTGACCAAAGGTACTGTTGGCCGCTTTTCCGCTTAAAATCTCAGTCTTACGATCAGCGGCTGATGGCACCAACATATTTACATGTGTTTTTCCTACCAAACCATTCAGCTCACTTTTCAATACCAAACTCCCATTCATTTCTTCAGGTTTATTCAACGTATTGATTTGCCAATACTTTTGAAATTCAGGATTAGCAGTCGTCATGTCATCCGTTAAAATAATCACAGCAGGCACATCCGCTCTGTTTAAGTTCAGAAAGCAAAAGCCCCGTGTATAATTACTCATCTTAGCACTATACGCGCCTGTCAGATCCACTTTAAAATAGCTATACGAAGGTTTTAGCTTTGAAGGCCCAAAGTCGGTAGACAACACCTTTCCATTGTCAAACCAAGGATCTGAAGTCACTTCCTCAGGAGTTAAGGGGAAACGTTGATTAAAACGCGTTCCGCCATCCAGGAATTTTGAACGAAACAGCAATTGCTCATTCGGGTCTTTAGCCAGCATCAAACTGTGAGCAATGGATCTTTTATTAAAATTATAATCATAAGGCGTGCCATAGGATAAATACAATCCAATATCACCTACCTGGATACCATGATAATAAATCTGCAATCCACCGGCATCCGATTGTTGATGGTTGCCAAACTGATAGCCACCACCTTTTATCTCAGCAATCACATCATTACTGCTTTCCTTATTATCCCAGCCTGTACGGGCAACCATCCCACCCAATACTTTTCCAAAATCTTTAGTCAAAGGCAAAGTATTCAAGTTATGATCTGCTTTTAACTTCGGATCATTCACCAACAAAAACAACACTGGATTGTCAGGCAACCCACCCTCCCGTTCAAATTCCCCTTTAATCATCGGATCATTAGCATAGGCAGAACTCAATAGCATAGTTTGTGGTTGCTTCCAATAAAGTGGCCTTTCGCCTCCAAACTTTACACTAAACATATCGCCATCACGCAACATATAGCCATCCGGCAGACGCATATATAGCCAATAATAAGGCAAGCTCTTGATGTTATCGTCAAAGACAGACAAACCCGTCATCCTATAATAAAGCCAAACGGCATACATTTCCCAGCCAAAACGATAAGCACCATAATCCACGCCCTGATTGTGACGCGGCGACTCATATTCAAACTTCCGCATGGGCACTAAATTCTCTAAAATCGCATAAGAGGTGTACTTATACAGTTCAGGGTTCTTGTCATAAAGCGCAATACTCATCGACAACAGGTCGCGACTTAATTGCGCCTCATTTCCATGGCCATTCACAATACTATCCATAAATGGTGGCCAGCCCATTTCCATTTCTCTGGCTAAGCCTAGCATCTTATCGTATAACAGTTGCTTATCTTTTTCGCTCAATAGATCATAACACCAATCGTAAACCAGGGATGCAGTATAAATAGCTCTACCGATTTCACGGGTAATGTCTCCATACTTCACATTCCCAAACTCCAGCATCGTCATGTAATTGACCATCAATCGAGCAGCCTCCTGACCGACTTTTTTATCCTTGGTCATCAGATAATAAAAAGCTTTGGTCTGAGCAGCCTTCTCTAGTTCTTCCTGATAAAAAACTTCCTTATTCGCATCAAAATCAAATCGATAAGGCACCTTAGCTGAAGCTGAAACACTGGTCCATATAGCTTGATTTTCGCCCTCAGTCAACCGCGCCTTTACCATTGGCAAAGTCTGTGGAGTTACCCAAAGTCTTGGGTGACCACTAGGCGGTACAATCTTGGGCACATAATTACGCGCTGCCAAAGGTACTTCCGGAGCATTATAATTCTTCCACTCTATATAACCCAACTGAACGCCTTTTGGCAACCACAGCTTAACTTGCTGGTCTTTGCCATTCAGCTCAAATTTACCAGATACCTGATTCGCCGCCTGATGCAAATCATATAGAATACGTTTTGTGGGCCGCTCATCTCCAATCTGTATCTTCACATACAGCGCAATCACGTTGCCCTGCTCGTCCTTTTTCAAATCCCCCGCAGGAACAGCATAGGTCGACAATTGATAGGTTCCTGCCTCAGGTACTTTTACAGCGAATACCACATCGGGTTCAGAAAGTGGAGCATCTACCTTCGAAACTTCATTCTTCTTCAACATCAGGCCGTTTTCATTCCCAGCACCAGACGTTTTTTCTGTAGTCTTTGCATTAATCTGCGCCTGATCGGCGGGGAAACGCTTTACAAACTTATCCCCCACAACGTACGGGTGTACCTGTGAGAATGCTGCTAATGAACTAATGTTCAATAATATTATAAAAACAAAACCTATTTTCACTTTCATCATCATTTTCAAATCGAGGGTAACGAACAGCATTCTTTTGTAATTAAACCTTAATATAAATCTTATTCTTATTTAAAAGCCATCCAATGCACCAGCAGAACAACATATTTGTAAGCGCAAAAAGCAATGAGCCGGCAGAACCAGGCAAAATCGCTTGAAAAACACTATTGTTAATTTGTTCGTAGAGATTAATTGAGCCTACCGGGATTTTACGGAGCACAATCAATAGCATTTCTGCAAACATGTAGATCACCAGGGGATTCTTCCCAAAAATGGTAAAGAAATGAACCCAGCCCTTGTCAGAACTACCTTCTTTATCGGTCATCAATACCAATAGAGGAAGCAGCATCAAATCAAGACCAATAGTTAAAAGTGAGAACGAGCTCGACCATATTTTCTTGTTGATGGGAAATACAGTATTCCATAAAAGCGCTAACACAATCCCGGCAATTCCGATGAGAAACAATGGCCTTATTGCCAGGCGCGACATGCCCTTTTCCTGGAGATACTTTCCTACCAGATAGCCAGCCAAAGTATTGACTACCGCAGGCAGCGTACTGAGCAAGCCTTCCGGATCAAAAACGCCATGATCATAGTAAAGATGAGCGCTACCAAAAAGCAAGATATCCAACTTTGTAATTGCATTTCCCTCAATAGAAAAAGGGTCGCCGGTACCAAACATCAACAGCACAACCCAATACACCAGGAGTATCCCTAGCCCCAAATAAACCAAAAACCTGCTGCTTAGGTAACGAACGGCCAATGCGGTCAGCAAATAACAGATCGCTATACGCTGCAAAACACCGAAATAACGGGTTTCAGCAATCGGAAAAGGAATTATGTTGTTATGGGCATCCAATCTGTAAAAGGGGAACCAACTCATCAAATAGCCCAACAGAAAGATGATAAAAAACCGTTTAAAAATACGGTACAACACCTGACCAGAAGACAGCGTTACAAACTTCTTCTCAGAAAAGCTTAAAGCATTTCCCACCGCAAAAAGGAAAGATGGAAAAACCAGATCGGTAGGTGTAAAACCATGCCAGGGAGCATGATCAAGCGGCCAGTAAGGCAAAGCTCCCGAACCCGGGCTGATGACAATAATCATGAAACATATCGTCATTCCACGAAAGACATCTAGTGCAGTGAAACGGGTTGTAGTTTCGGTCATTTTTTGCAGCTAAAAAGGAAATTAATATCAAACATCATTTACAATCAGGCTGTATCGTTAATTAACAACACAGCCTGACTGATTAAAAAAAACCAAAAAACAAACTAATAACCTGGATTTTTTGCGATCCCAGGATTCGCCATTCTTTCTACTTCAGGAATGGGCTGCAACCTTCTAAAATCAGTAGTCAGCACATTTGGATAAGCAGAATAAGCTTTAGCACCCATGTTCTGACGGGTAAAACTCACATTTGTTCGCATCAGGTCAAAAAACCTTAAGCCTTCAAAAGCCAATTCCTTACGTCTCTCCAATATAATAGCATCAATCAGCGCCTGACCAGTATAGGTATAAGCAGCAAGTGATGGATCTCTATTTTGCGCAACCATATTCAAATACTGTCTGGCAGTCGGTTCATCATTCAACTTTGCGTAGGATTCCGCTAAGGTCAACAACACCTCGGCATATCTAAATAACTTCACCTCATCCCGATCTGCAATCCCCACATTCTGGTATTTATTTACATAATAAGCCTGGAAGGCACCGGCACCTGCTCCTCTCGTACTATTCAAAATCAAATCCCTTCTTTTATCGGTTGTGCTGTAAATGGCATAAGTATCATCCGTCACCAAATAATCGCCTATTCCACCTTTTGCGTACAACCAATCCATTCCTTCAACACCATTATTGGCCACGGCAGTATTACTGAGCTCAAATATCGTCTCTACCTTATCCGTTCTAGGTGTTGTTCCTGCCCAGTAAGCCGTGAAAGCTGGAGCACCAACAGCCAAAGAATAGCCGGCGTCTTTTACGATCAAAGCGGCATCGCGAGCGCTCGCATAATCTCCTTTATACAAGTAGGCTCTTGCCTGAATTGCTTTAACTGCAGCTTTAGATATGAAATTAGTATTGGTCACATGGATAGCTGGCGGCGTTGCCGGCATCATCGCATACGCTTTATCCAAATCACTGATAATTTGCGCATATACTTCCGCCACCGTATTTCTTGGCGGCAGAATCAATACCCCTGCTTTATCAGATGAAATGGTGATCAGTGGGACACCATCTGCAGAAGGGTTCACCGTATAAGGTTTACCGTACCAGTTAACCAAATTAAGGTATAGCAAGGCTCTTAAAGCATAAGCTTCTCCCCTCAACTGGCTCGAATTCACACTTTCTTTCAAGTCAGAACCAATGATTCTATTGGCTTGCAATATCGCATAATAACTCTGTGCCCAAATATAGCGCGGCTCAGTAGCGTTCTCTGCAAAAGAGTAATTGTTCAGTGTAAGCAGTCTACCTGAATTTGAACTACTCAGGTAAACATTGTCAGCCAGTATATCGCCCATAACAACAGAATTCCGCCCAAATAAAAAGTAACTCTGCAAAATCCTGTAAGTACCCGCAAGGGCCTCCATCATGTCGCCATCAGTCAATATGGCTTTATCTACTGCAACTGCAACTGAGGGATCCTCCTTTAGGAAATCTTTACTACAAGAGGTAGTCAACGTGATCAACAAGAGCAGGAAAGATATATATGTATGTCTAGTTTTCATCTCAATTTAATTAAAGTCCGACATTAATACCAAAAGTGAATGTTCTGTATTGCAGCATATCCTGGTCATCATAACCGGAATAACCTACCTCAGGGTCAATTGGCAATCGTTTATCAAAAGTAATGGTACCTAAATTGGTTGCCCTTCCATAAACAAAAACCTTACTCAAGCCCAACTGCTTAAACAATGCCACATTCTTAATATCATAGCCCAGGCTAATATTCCTTAAACGGATATGGTCGCCGCGGTATAAACGGTAAGTACTTGTAGATGGGTCGTTGTTCGGATTTGTTGCATATTTAGGCACATCTGTAACCTGACCAACTGTTGTCCACCTATGATCAAAAATATACTGATACTTATTGTACAGGTATTGAGATGCATTGGTAAAGTAAATATCAGCAGCACTGGTCACCCAATAGCCCAAATTATAATTTACATCTACGCTTAAACTCAATCCTTTGTAAGAAAACGTATTATTAAAGCCTCCCGTAACCTTAGGAATAGCTTGTTTGTCTAACAGAATCAAGCTTGCATCTGCAATTTTATTCGTTGTTTCAGTGCGGCTCGCATCTTTGTAAAATAAGGCATCGCCATTTTGAGGATCCACACGAGCAAACTCTTTCATGTAGTAAGTATTAAAGCTGTAACCCTCTTTCAAATAAAACGAGCCATTCTGCACAGGTGTATTTTCAGGCAAACGGGTAATTTCATTTTTATTGAAAGCGGCGTTAAGGTTAGAATACCATCTAAAATCATTTACCCTCAACAAATCACCTTTTAAGGTCAACTCCCAACCTCTATTCGCCATTGCGCCAATATTCTTGCCAACTGAAGAAAAACCTGTAGTTAACGAAGTCGGAACATTGCGGATCAGACCGTAAATATTGTTATAATAGTAATCAACCGTCAACATAAACCTATCCTGAACAAATCCAATATCCAGACCTGCATCAAATTTCTTAGAAGTTTCCCAACGTTGGTCAACATTACCACTGGATGAATACTGCTGACCAGTGTAACCGGCATAACTATAAGAGCTGCTATAACCTACCTGAGGCACCCAGGCATAATTACCCATACTGGCATTTCCGGTAGTACCGTACGAAGATCTCAGTTTAAAAGAAGACATCACATGCTGCTTTTTAAAGAATTCTTCCTGATGTACATTCCAGGTACCACCCACAGAATAAAAGTAAGCCCCCTGGTTTTTGGTAGGGAATCTCGACGAACCGTCTCTTCTTACAGAAGCACTCAAGGCATATTTGTTTTTAAAATTCACATCAGCAAGGGCATATAGCGAATTAAAAGAGTAATTACTGTACTGCCCAAAAGCACCATTAGGCGTTGCTGCGTTAGAGAGTGCAGTCAACTCAGATTGTGCTGAAGGAAAACCAAAACCATCGGCAGCCAATAAATACTCTTTTGAACGCTGAGCCTCATAACCCAAAGCAGCAGTCACATAAAAATCCTTATCGCCATTTATATCATAGCGATAATCAACCTGATTACGCGCCAACCAGTTAAAGTACCTGGTGTAGTAGTTTTTACTACGTCCTTTAAGCCCGGCACCATCTCCCATCACTGCATTCAGAAACAAGGTTTCTTCTAAGGTGTTGTAGTCCACACTAAAATAACTAGTGTAATTTAGTTTATCCCAGATGTTCCATTTAAGTTGGGTGTTTCCCAAAATACGCGTTTGCGACAAGTATTTTTTGTCATTATCGGCAATCCACAATGGATTGTAGATACCCGGGAAATTGGTATTCCCAACATTCGACGTATTGATTGATCCATCATCGTTATAAGCACGCTGAAAAGGTCTTAAAACACGTGAGGCCCATGTCGGACTACCCGAAAACTGCGTACCGTAAGGCGTATTCTGACCTACATTAGAGAAATTAATACCCGCTGTAAGTTGGAATCTTTTACTGATCTGATGATCAAAATTGAACAAACCTGAGATTCTTTTTAAATCAGAGCCGATAGTCGTAGCTTCCTGTTGAAAATAGCCAGCCGAAGCAAAAAGTTTTGTTTGCTCAGTTCCACCATTCATACTCACATTATACTGCTGCTGTCTACCAGTTCGTGTCACCAAATCGTACCAATTGTTGCTCTTTCCACTGTTTAGGCCGTAATTCTCAGCAGCCGTTTCCACCAGCGTTGGGGTGCTGCCAGAATTTGTTAGCGCTTCTCTAAATAACACAGCGTAATCATCGGCATTCAAAACTTTTCCTGCATCAGGGTTATCCATAGCTTTAGAAGAGCCATATTCAGCATCTACACGGATTTGAGTTTTCCCGCTTTTACCTCTTTTTGTAGTAATACGAATTACCCCCGCACTTCCACGAGAACCGTATAAAGCTGTCGCAGCGGCGTCCTTAAGCACATCCACACTTTCAATGTCATTTTGATTTAACCCCGCTAATGCATTAGCCGTGGTAGAGTTGTAACCTAATTTTCCTGAGTTTACAATCATATTATCAATTACAATCAAAGGATTGGAATTCAAAGAAAGTGAACCAAGACCCCTGATTCTTATATCTACGTTTGCACCAGGTTGTCCACTGGTTGTTGGCGCAGTCAAACCCGCTATTTGTCCCTGCAAGGTCTGCGCAAATGTAGAATAAGGCTTATTCTCCATCACATCACCTTTAATCGAACTAATCGCACTGGTATTTGCTGCAAGCGTCGTCGTCCTATAGCCGTCCGATATTACCACCTCATCCAGCGTTTTCACGTCCACCTTTAGCACTACATTGATCTGACTCTTGTTTGCCACAACCTGTTGTGGGATAAAGCCAATCATTTTAAAGGTCAGCGTAGCTCCTTCGGGCACATTCGTTAGTTGATAACGGCCATTTCCATCCGTTGAAGTAGCCTGAGAACTACCAGACACCTGAACCGACACGCCTGGTAATGGCTCACCGTCAACACCGGTTACTCTACCACTAACATTTATAGTTTGAATTTTATTACCCGCGTTTAACCCATATCCATTAGCCTTTAGGTGATAACCAAAGGATGACGCAGGAAAAACATCAGGACTATAGTTTGCCGCCGATACCTGGGCGCTAAACAAACCTACCACTGCAAAACCTAATGTAGAATTGAGTGTGACTTTGCGAAAAAGAGCCTGGGCCCCATTTTCAATATGAATTTTAAAACTCATACATTTTTAATTAAATGATTAAAAATTAAATTATTAATTCTGGTGGTTCAACTCAATTACCAATATGCTATCTATGGCAATTTACGCAATAGATGATTTAGGCATGAGTCCTAAATGTCTTGTCTAATTATCAATCATACTCCTCCGTTTTTTAGTTATACAGTTTTGTGCTTGCTTTCAGGATTTCTAATCCCGAAACGTCCCGATCATGGTAACAACTATGGTGTGTACGCTACCGTTTTCCAGACGGCTCAAATGGTTTTATATTTTGGTTAGGCTCTTAATATGTATACAAATATATAACTTTTTTGTAAACAAAATAATTTAATTGATTTTTTTATTAAAATAATATTGTCCCAAGCCTCTTCAGAATTAAGCGTACAATCTACTGTTATTCAATAGTATATAAATTAGAAAATGGAACACCAGTTAAAAACGGTCTACAAACTCAGCATAAGAAGGAATTAAAAATTCATTTTTTAATAAATTATGTAAACTAAAAAACGCCAAAAAAGTATACATTAGATATATATTTAGAATTAAAATGAAAGCCAGGCTTGTAATTGACACCCAATCTACCTTAGGCGAAGGCCCTATATGGAGTCCTATAGCCCAAAAACTCTATTGGGTAGACATCGACCGTTGCTTGTTGCATTGGTACGATCCGGCCATTCAACTTCATCAAAGCATAGTTTTTGATCAAAAGATAAGCACTGTGGTTCCAAGCACTGATGGAGCGCTGATCCTTGCAATGAAAGATGGAGTGTATAGCTATGATACAGCCAATAGCAAACTACAACTGATTGTTTCTAATCCAGAAAATAGTACGACAGGTAACCGATTTAACGATGGAAAATGTGACCCTTCCGGGCGACTATGGCTGGGTACAATGGGTAATCAGCAATCAGCCGCTTTATACCGCATAGATGCTGACTACAATATACAAACCATGGTAAGCAACATCAGTACCTCAAATGGCATTGTGTGGTCATTGGATCAAAAAAGCATGTATTACATCGACAGTAACACCTATAAAGTAATTGCTTATGACTTTGATAACCAAACAGGTCAAATATCAAACCCTCAGGAAGTGATTACCATTCCAACTAACATGGGGATGCCTGATGGCTCCACCTTGGATTCTGAAGGCATGATTTGGATTGCTCTCTGGGGAGGTTATGCTGTTACCAGGTGGAACCCAGAGAACGGAAAGCTATTGGCAACAATAGCCGTTCCTTCAAAAAATGTTACCGCTTGTGCATTTGGAGGAAAAAAACTAGACTTGCTTTACATCACAACAGCACAAGCATCAGATACAGATCTAAACCAGCAGCCAAACAGTGGCGGGTTGTTTGTAGTAAAACCAGGAACAAGAGGAATTGAAGCAAATTTTTTCCAAAATAAACGCTAAACTATGGCAAAGACATCATTTAACCGACGGGACTTTATTAAATCTGCAGCACTGGCTGGAGCTGGCATGAGCTTAAACCTATCCCCCTTGTCTTCATTTGCAAAGGACGTTTCATCAGGCAAAGGCAAAAGAGTAGGTATTATTGGTCTAGATACCACGCATAGTATCGCTTTTACAAAAGCCTTAAACGACGCTAATGCTGGGCCAGAATATGCAGGCTATCGCGTTGTAGCCGCATATCCCTATGGCAGCAGAGATATTGAACTTTGCATTAAACGGATACCGGTTGAAACGGAGGAAATCAAGAAATACGGGGTAAAAATTACTGGCTCTATAGCGCAGTTATTGAAAGAAGTTGATGTGGTCTTGTTGGAGACTAACGACGGAAGGCTTCATCTGGAGCAAGCACTGGAAGTATTAAAAGCGGGCAAGCCACTTTTCATTGATAAACCAATGGCAGCTTCATTTAAAGACGGAGCTGCGATCTTTAAAGCCGCAGAAAAGTATAAAGTACCGGTGTTCTCTTCATCTTCACTGAGGTTTATGTCTGCCATTAAGGATGTGAATACAGGTAAATACGGAAAAGTAACAGGCGCTGATACCTATAGCCCTGCCTACCTCGAAAAAACACACACAGATTTATTTTGGTATGGGATACATGGTGTAGAAACACTTTTTTCGGTAATGGGACCAGGCTGTAAACAGGTTACACAATTTTCCGCTGGGGATACGGATGTGGTTATCGGTACCTGGGCAGACAACAGAATCGGGACATACAGAGGTCTGCGCTCCGGTAAAACCGATTTTGGCGGAACTTGCTATTGTGAGAAAGAGATTGTACAGTTAGGCCCATATGTAGGTTATGCCCCCCTACTTATAGAGATTATCCAATTTTTCGAATCTGGAAAACCACCTGTATCAAGTAGGGAGACATTAGAAATTTTAGCCTTTATGGAAGCGGCGGCAGAAAGTAAACGCCAGGCTGGTAAACCCGTGGCGATGCCAGCATTTAGTTAGCCAGCTTAACCACTGGCTTGCCATTAACACATTCTATCTTTTCCACTTTTACTTTGGATGGAACGTAATCCGCTTGACCTTGGGCCCGAAGAATACGATATTTCAATCCGTTATAAAGAGAAACCTTTTTCTTAAGTACTGAGAAATCTTGGGTCCTCAAATAAGGGATAAATTCAACCTCCATAATTTTATCTTTTATTAAGGCGGTTGGCAACCATGCCGATTCGCTAGTGCAGGTCTGTGCGTTTACGATAGCCATAATCTCATCATAGGTTTTTGTAGCAAGAGG
Organism: Pedobacter sp. ok626; assembly: GCF_900100435.1. Taxonomy (GTDB): domain Bacteria; phylum Bacteroidota; class Bacteroidia; order Sphingobacteriales; family Sphingobacteriaceae; genus Pedobacter. Next base: position 41,590 of record NZ_FNEX01000003.1, read on the forward strand.
TCCTGCCTCTTCAATACTGATATTTTTAGAACTAACCAGCTGCACTGTATCCGCATTGCATTCCAGTCGGATAGGCTGTTCAGTTATCCAAATAGATTCATAGCATGGATCAATGATGATACCCATTCTCACCATGGCATCTACCTGTTTACCCAATAAATCGAAATACTCCTTTTTCAGCTTGTTAAAGTTATTTACATCTGATGATTTGACGGTATAATATGAAGTAGAGCAGCCTGTTGAGATCTCTTGTATAGATACATTGTCCTTTTGACTGCAGGGAACATGAGATGCAAGCGTCTTAATTTCGGTTAGCTTGGCCTCTGCCATCTTTCCCCATTCATTAACGGTAGTTTCGTCTTTTTTACAGCCTAGAAATAAAAACATTAAAGCCAGTACAATAGTCAGTGGTTTGGTCGTAGCGTTGAGATAGTTAGTCATATTTTTTTTTGTTGGTTTAAAGGTAAAACGCAACGAAAGACAAAAACGCTACAGCAGCAAACCATATATTTCACTATCCAGGAATTTCCCTTCAAAATAATAGTCTTCTCTAAAATAAGCTTCCTTTATAAAGTTATGCTTGAGCAGGAGTTGCCTTGAAGCATCATTTCCTGGGTTGATGTTCGCAAATATAGAGTGGAATCCGACAGTATTGAATCCAAAATCAATAGCAGCGACAAGGCCTTCAGAAAGAATCCCCTGTCTCCAGTAATCCGGATGTAACATATACCCTATTTCTGCTCTGTGGTTGGCAAGATCTGTTCGCCAATACCCCACATTACCGATCATCAGGTCTGGGTTATCCTTAAGGGTGATCGCCCAAACCAGACTCATTCCTGTATAAAATTGTTGATTGATGGTTCGAATAGCAGCTTCAGAATCCCTTACAGCTTTTGGCCAGGGGCGGTCTATGTAGCGCATAACTTCAGTATTGGTCCGCAATTGGAATAATGCCTGTGCATCTGAAAGCCTCTGTTCACGAAGCAGTAGCCGTTTGGTTTCTATTTCGGGGAGCCGAGGTAAGTTGATTTGGAGCATTGGAGTTATGGAGCTAAACGTAATAGTAATAGATGCATATTCATAAAATCGCTTTTAGTTTTACAAGCGATACCGAAGTTTAATGTTTCTTCCTATCGCTTTAAGTAAACCAGGATGATCACTTACAGTTGCATCTACCGCTTCCCAATCTCCTTTTGAGTTGCATGCAAGCTGATACTCTTTTCCTTCCAGGCTAATTTGGATGGCATTAGTCTCTTTTGTAATTCCCTTCGTGACGATAATGTAGGTATAATCCTTTTCGTCAAAATTGATGCGTAGCGGTAAACTCATAATGCAAATATAGCGTCGGAAATTAACTTTTATTGTGCTCGTTGTGATTTACATCTCTGAAAAATTATTTTTTCAGTGGTCCGAGATGCTTATAAGTGTTGAGTAATACGCCTGTTGGTGTGCTCAGCGTGCTAACGTATTCCAGTTCCCGCGCGTCAAATTTTTCTGTAAAAATGCGCTTGCCTTTCCCGAGTAATACCGGATATACGATCAGGACAACCTCATCTATCAATCCCGCGTCAAGCAACAATGAGGTTAGTGATGTACTTCCAGAAAGCACCAGATCAAGGCCTGCTGTCGACTTCAATTTGCGAAGCCCTTCAATGATGTCCTCGCCTAGATCTTTTACCGGTCCCCATTCCAGGCTCTCCGGTCTATGGGTAGCAACGTATTTAGTTGCGGCGTTTATAGCGTTCGCCATTGGGAAGTCCCCGGCATTTGGCCAGAAGCGAATCCAGGCATCATAGGTGCGGCGTCCCAGCAGCAAGTCAAAGTTTGTTCCGTATGCATCAAGTAGCATAGCCATGCCAGCAGGAGTACGATATGGAGCCGTCCAGGCACCATAAGCATAGTCTTCGTCGTGTTCGATCACGCCGTCAAGCGAAATGTGTTCAAATATTCTGATCTTTCTCATTTTGATTCTTTTTAATTATATCCAAATTTAGAGAAGAGCAGATGCAGATGTGAGGGGGAATCATGACAATAAAAGGGTGTTCAACGACTATCTGCTCTCTAAACTCTCCATAAAAGCAATGATGTCTTTTTTTTCATTTTCAGTGAGCTGTAGCTTTTCTTCAGACAGCGTTTGATTGGCAAGCTTTATTCCTAAGCCGGCAGCTCCCCCATTGTTGTAGAATTCCATGACCTCATCTAAGGTCTGATATGCGCCATTGTGCATATAGGGCGCTGTTTTCTTGATGTTCCGGATCGTTGGAATCTTAAAAGCATGTTTATAGGAATCAATACCAATCACACTATAATAACCCAAATCCGCGTCCAATGTGGAGTCCGCCACCGACACAGGCACACCCAGTACTTCAGTCTCACTCGAAATGAATTTTGGAGGAGTAACCCCATTAAACAAAGGCGCGAAATGACAAGTAGCACATTTCGCCTTTCCCATAAATAGATTAAAGCCTTTCAATTCCTGCGTCGACAAGGCCTTTTCATTCCCTTGCATATACGCATCAAAGCGGCTATTGAGTTTTACCAGGCTGCGAATATAGGAAGCCAAGGCATTGGTCACTTGATCCGAATTGATTCCTTTCTCCCTGCTTGCAGAAAAAGCCTTTGCAAATAAGGACGCATATGGTTTATCAGTGGAAACATATTTGATGATCGCCTTCATCGAGCCATCCATCTCCTGCTTGCTACTGATGACATCACGCACCTGATCCTCCAGGGTTAAGGCCCGCATATCATAGAAATAGTTTGACTGTAATGCAGCATTGACTAAGGTAGGGACATTTCTTGTCAGCAGATTTGCAGGGTCATGAATGGTTGTATTCCTTGCTAGTCCGTCTGTAAAAGCCAAATTAGGGTTATGACAAGAAGCACAACTTCTTGTACCATTACCAGATAATGCTGCATCAAAAAAGAGTTTTTCTCCTAGCTCCACCTTTGCAGCTGTGGTGTGAAATTCAGAGCCTGGAGAAAAGGCATCTGCATTAAATGCATCCGAATCAAACAGTGTTTTTGCCTCCTGCCTAAGCATTCGGTTATATTTAATTTTAGGGCCTGGTAAGTCCTGTTCCAATTGTGCTATTCCAGTACTGATCTTATTTCCGTAACGAGTAATAAATAGCGCTCTGTCGAAAGCGTCAAAATTAGGATGATGATCAAGGTAGACTATGGCCGCATCCAAATCCTGCAATAAAGCCGTGTTATCCTTTTTATTTACATACAAAGACAGCACATTTCGCAAGCTTTTTAACGCTTCAGCTGCTTCCTGCATACTGTTCAAAGCCAAAGCATTATCAAATCCGGTAATACCCAAAGTGATGATCCTAAATACCTCTAATTTGCTTCCATCCAATATCCGCCAATCAGCAAGGTCATGGTCACTAAAAAAAGAAATCAGATAGGCTGTATTGGTGATTAAATGCTTTACCTGAGCGACCAGTTCCTCTTTCCTTGCGGGATCATAAGCTGGATAAATGATTTCCTCGATCAGCTGCAAACCTATCGGATCTACAGCGCGAGCTAAAGAAGGATCTAATAAATCCGCATTCTCAATCTCCTGCACGGGCGGACCGTTTAATCTCTTGCTCAGGTCGGCAGTAAAATATTCCGAAGCCCATTCAAATCTTTTGAACAGCAGTCTTGATTTTAAAAAGGATCTACGAAGCTTGCCTTCGTCAAGCTTATCTTTATTCAGCTCCAAAAAGAGGCTATCTTTTACATAGGCCTGGAAGGATACGATCTGATTGAAAACCTCTTTTCGAATCTTTTGTTCCCGCGATCTGGCTTGTGTTTCTCCTGTATCGTTCGAATTAGAGGCGGTAAAGCTGACAATAAATAGCGCTGTCAACAGCAGTGCTACTATTCCGATCCTCTTACTCATAACCTCCTCCTCTTCCTCAGCAAATGATTTAATTGAATGTCAAAGCATTTCTAAACGGATTCGCATTTTTGTCACGCTCGGCCAGCGGTGCTATTCCCCATCTGTGCTCTATAAAAGAAAGAATGCTGACTGTCTCATACTGTGTATGATCTACCACGCCTTTTTTAGCAAATGGCCCGATCATAATCGCAGGAATACGGCTTCCTGGTCCCCATCTGTCAATAACTGGTGGAGCTACATGGTCAAAAAAGCCACCAAACTCATCGTAGGTTAAGATCACCAAAGCATCCTTTGCATTTGGCCCATCCAATACTGCATTGATCAGGTTTACGGCAAGTTGTTCCGAAGAATACACAGCAGAAGCCCCAGGATGTTCGTCATTTCCACCACCTGGTTTCACAAAAGAAACGCTGGGAAGATTGCCTTCCTTGGCTGCTTTGATGAAATCTTCCTGATCTTTCATATGCTTCCGGCCTTCTGTCCCTGCTTCATATTTAGCGAAATAAAGGAATGGCTCATGATTATAAGCAAAATTATTTTTCCTTCCAGCCACAGCATCATTCCAGCCCTCCGAATACCAGGCCCAGGATACATTTTTTTCAGTCAGTCGGTCGCCAATAGTCGGCATAGTCTGAGATGGTAATAATTTAGAAAGATCAGATTTTTCAGGGTAAGGTGCATTTCGCGAAAGCACATGGTTGACAGCATAACCGTCAGGCGTAACGATACCGTCCTTGATCATCTTGCCATTGGCATCAAATTTCGCGACCAATGACTTCGGCGCATCAGGCCAAACCGGCACAGCGGCAGAAATCAAGAAAATATGGTTAAAATAAGAACCACCAAATACACTTTGAAAAAAGTTATCACACAGTGTATATTTTTGGGCCATCGGGAACAATGGTATTTTTTCGGTGTTGTAATAACCCATCGTCAAACCTTTCGAATCATTATAAGCGGCAAACTGATTCATCTTTCCGCCGTTAATTTGCAACTGGTTATGAAAAAAACGGTGTGTCACATCAGGTGTTACTTTGTCCGAAGGAACATATTGGTCTATATTAAAAAGCGCGTTGGGCAAGTTTGTAGGGAAAGAGTTGTTTCGAGGGATCTCAGGCAGGAATTGATAAGGCTTACCATCTTTATCAACTTGTATGAAGTTACCTTTTTTAGCATTTTTAATCCCATTTGCACCTTTAAACTCTCCATATAGATTGTCAAAACTGCGGTTTTCCATATAGATCACTACCAGGTGCTTAATTTGCCCGATACCTTTATCAAATGACGTTTCTTGGTGTTGCACTTTTTTGTTGATTCCGCAACCGCCGATCAACAAAATGATAAAAGAGGTATAAAAAAGTCGCTGTAACTTCATTCTGTATGCTTTTTAAGATTCGAATTAAATATATAAATATAAATTCCTATTGGCATTGTAGTATAACAAACAAGTTACCTAATCTTTAAATGTGATTACAAACCTTACCCCCTCATTCACCTTACTTTCTACTTCAATATGCCCCCCTAAACTATTGATATGGTTATAGACCAGGAAAAGTCCAATCCCTTTACTATCCGCATGGTTGTGAAACGTTTGGTGTAGTCCGAATACTTTGTTTTTCACCTTTTCCATGTCAAAGCCCAAACCCTTATCCGAAAAAATCAATTGCCTGTTGCCATTCGTTATTTTTGTAGCGATAGCAATATCAGGCTGGGTATCCGGTTTTGCATACTTAATGGAATTGGTCATCAGATTAAGGAATATACTCTCCATGTAAACCTTATTAAAGTCGACTGTATCAAATTCAGAGAAATCAACATCAACAACCGCTCCGGAGCCAGTAATTAATGAATTTATAGAAAGTAACACACCATTTAGCACCTCATGAAGATTCAGCCTTTCTACTGGTACATGCAAACTTTTTTTCTGACTGGCAGCATCCAAATAATAATTTAGAGTGACATTCAAGCCTGTTGTTGTGGATTGCAATACATTGATCAAACTTCTGGTTTCCTCATCCTCAATACGCTCCAGATCTAAAAGACCAAATAAGGCAAGCAGATTATTTACGGGCGCCCTCAAATCATGAGAGGCCATATGAATTAAGTGCTGCAGCTCCTCGTTTATCTTCGAAAGGCTCACCAACAGTTTGTTCCGCTCCTCTTCTAAATTCTTTTTCTGTGTGACATTCTTGGCAACAGCATACACCAGCTCCGATTCAGGAACGGGAATCGAGGTCCAGGACAACCATAAAATTTCACCAGATTTGGTCTGGTAGCGATTTTCAAAATTTAATAAAGGAACGTTTTTCTTGAGCTTACTTCGGTGTCCATCTGTAACATATTTGTCTTCCTCGTACACAAAATCATTGATAGGTCTAGAAAACAACTCCTCTTCAGTATAGCCCAATAGCTTAGAAACTGCAGGATTGATTCTTTTAAAATAGCCATCAAATCCCGCAATACACATCAAGTCCTGGGAAACTTCAAAAAAGGGCTCGCTATCAAACCTGTCCTGAACAAGTCCATTTTGACTATTTACTTTAGGCATCATAAAATTTAGGCTTGATTCCTTATTGAACAGCTAAAAACTGTCCATAGGCCAAATCTACTAAAGTTTTTTGCCAAAAAAGTTATTATCTATCCACACTATAACTCAGTGCAGTAACCCCAGTAGTAAACTGTTGTGTAGATAATAGCTGTAGTTTTATTTTGTCTTTGATGTCTACAAACAATGGAATACCCTGTCCAAGAATAATTGGATTCACAAATAGCCAGTAGCCATCAATCAGGTTCTGTTGAATCAGCGCATGTGTTGCTCTTGGGCTACCAAAAAGCAAGATATCGCTCCCCTCCTGTTGTTTGATTTCATTTATGGAGTCCGAAAGGTTGTCGCTAATAATTGTTGTATTAATCAAGCCTGTGGCTTCCATTGTTCTCGACAAAACAACTTTATGAACGTCTTTATACCACTTCGAATGCTCAATATCGTGCTTACTCGCTGTCGGACTATCTGCTGCGGTAGGCCAGTAACCTTCCATCATCTGATAAGTTACTCTTCCATATAATGCTGTGTCGCCTTCATTGATCCGCTTGCCTACATGATCAAAAATTTCTTCATCAACTTTAATCCAGTCCATTTCTCCGTTTGGCCCTGCTACAAAACCGTCAAGCGATATGTGCATAAATGATATTATCTTTCTCATATAAATAATTTTAAATTGATCTTTCTGATCTGGTTTACGTAAAGGTCAAAAATAGAATACGAATCCCAGTACCGCAAGGCGATGCACGACAAAAACAGGGGGTGTTTAAGCCATATCAAAATTAAATTCTCAAACGATTAACTCTCCCTGGTTAAAAACAATCCGTAAGCGTTCATTGTTCAGCAAACAGAACTAAACTATAATTAATCGATCCGCTGCTTATGCATGAAATCCCTAATGCTCACAAGAAAAAGATTTTTTCAAGACTCCTACTGATTTTTGTGCTCTCCATTTTATTATGCGCTGAAGGATATTTTGGCTACCAGTTATATCAACTGTCTCACCAGCAGGAAGAAATTAAGAAGGATTACTCCAATGTGAACAATATTAGCTCAGGACTATTCTCTGTGGAGCAGTGGCGAGATAAAATATCAGGAATTGTTAGCCGTCAGATACGCGGTTTTACGCTGACTGCCAAGCAAAAAAAGGACCTTGAGCATGAAGTTGAGAAAATCGTTCTGGCATTGATCAATAAAGCAGAAGCTTTAATCAACAAGCCGAAAAAAACCATTGATGGAAAAATTAAGAAATTTCTTTTTAAAACCTTTGTAAATACAGATGATATAAAGAATAGAGCGCCTTCCCTTGCCAAAGATATTGTAGACAAGGTTTATAATCCCGCTAATAAGCGGCAACTCAGCAAAATGGCAATGAATAAGTTTGATGCACTTGAACGTGCCGAATATTTGGATAGCGCTGTAGCCGCCACAAAAGCCGCTACCGATAAAGTCTATAAAAAACACCAGGTATCCACAGCAGAAGAATTAAATGATAAACTGGTTTCCTCCTTAGCTCGTATCAGAACCGCAACCTACAATTATTCATTCGGTATGTTGGCTTGTATCCTGGTCGTATTGGGACTTTGGTGGATATTCAGAAAACGGGTTGAGTTACATGCTACGCTTTTCATCATGTCATTGCTATTCGCATTTATACTTCTTTTTATAGGTTTAACAGCCTCTATGATAGAAGTAGATGCACGCATTAAAGCATTGGATTTTATGCTGTTGGGCGAACATGTGATTTTCGAGAATCAGGTATTATTTTTCCAGAGTAAGAGCATTCTGGAAGTGGTAAAAATACTCATCAGTCAATCCAGTGTACAATCCGTATTAGTAGGCGTTTTGATATTGATTTTCAGCATACTCTTTCCAATCATGAAGCTTAGTGCAACAGGCATCCACTTGCTGAGCAAAAGGAAAATTGCCAGGAACAAAATCATAAGATATTTTGCGTTTCAGTCAGGTAAATGGAGCATGGCAGATGTGATCGTTATCGCAGTACTGATGGTATACATCGGCCTAAATGGATTATTGGACAGTCAGCTAAAGAGTTTAAATATAAAAAGTGATGACTTAAACGTGATTACCACAAATAATACCGCGTTACAGCCAGGGTTTATCATTTTTATCAGCTTCGTATTGTACGGGCTTATTTTATCGACCATATTGAAATTCATTTCTCCTTATGAACATTAGAAAAATAGGCCATCCCCATACCCTGCTAGTTGTTTTGTTAAGCGTATTGCTTTGCGCAGAAGCTTGGTTTGGCTACCACATATCTATACTTTCCAGTCGACAGCAAGAAATAAAAACAGATTATAGTGTGGTAAACAACATCACTTTTGGCATATTATCCGTGGATCAGTGGCGCGAGAAAATGGCAAATGTGGTGAATGAAAAAGTCAATGAATTCAGTATGAACAGTACCCTGAAAAATGATCTTCAGGAGAAAGTTGAGCAGCAATTGAACCATCTGGTTGACCAGGCAGTAGCCGACATGAATAAACCGAAAAAAGGTATTGGTGGCAAACTCAAAAAACTTGCTTTTAACGCATTGGTTGATCCCGAGGAAATCAAGGCCGAAGTACCTGTTTTTGCTGCGACAATTGTCAGCAGGATCAACAAACCCGAAAGTAAGAAAAAACTCAAAAGTATCGTCACTAGTAAAGTTGAGCAGTTGGAAAAGCAAACTTTCGACAATACTGAACCCGCTAGCGTAACCGTAAGCAGGCATATTTATAAAAAACACGGAGTAGCTGACACGGAAGCTTTCGAAAAAAACATCAATTCGCGACTAGCCAGCATACAATCAAGCTTATATCATTATACGTATGCGATGATTGGTTGCATGGTGCTAGCGCTTTGTCTTTGGTGGTTTATGAGAAAGCAATCAGGCCTTCATACTACACTATATATCCTTTCCCTCCTATTTGCCTTTGTCCTTTTAGTAGTAGGTATTACAGCTACTGTGATAGAAGTTGATGCACGCATCCAGTCATTAAATTTCACACTACTAAGTGAAAAGTTAGCTTTTAACAACCAGGTATTATTTTTTCAGAGCAAGAGTATAATTGGCATTATTGAATCATTAATTATACAACCTAATTTCGATGCAATCCTTGTTGGTATACTCATCTTACTTTTCGTGGTGATCCTACCTGTACTGCGAATGATTGGAAAGGGCATTATGATATGGGGCAAAGATAAATACGCAGAGAATAAGCTTGTCAAATTTTTAGCCTTTGATTTAAGGAAATGGGACATGGCCGATGTGATGGTTGTTGGTCTTGCTATGACCTATATCGGTCTAAATGAGATTATAAAAAGTCAACTTTCAGATCTGAACATACAAGAAGATTTGCTCTCTACCGTAACACAAAATAACACCTCCTTGCAACCGGGATATTATATTTTTTTAGCATACGTAGTCTATACATCAATATTGTCACTCATCATAAAACGCATTAAATTGGTACCTGCTAAATCATATGTTCGCACCTCAGGCAGTGATCACTAATTTTCTTTCTCCGCCATAATCACGATGTTCGCAAAGGTTTAGATTCAGCATAGCTTTTTATTACTGCATTTCGTTTGACCAGTAAGTCTTTCAAATAGCTTAAAAGAAACAAGGAGTCAGCTACTCTCCCCAATACCCCCAAAGGTGAAACATAATCAAATGTATCTATCATCAGGGTTCCGATGCCTTGTTCTATAAACCGATGCTCATGTCTGATTGATTTAAATACACCTGAAAGCATTTCGTCAACAAAAAAATCAGGACTGTCAAACTCGGTAATCTTGCTAGTCAACTTTTGAGTAATACCAAAATGCCGAGCCTGCCATGTAACAGTTTCATTTAATTCTATCAAACCAGACATTCTCCCAGCAATAGCCTTTTCATTGGTATGCTTTGTAGATATCTGATGCAAATCAATATTACGTGCTAAATCGAAAACTGTTTGTTTATCAGCGTCGATATAGGTTTCTAAGGTTATTCTGGGCATGGATAAAATATTAAGGAATAAAGTATACAAATCGCTGTGCCGACGGTGTATGCAATCATATCACTCCAAAGAAAACCATGTCCAAGAACCAATGCACCTATGGTCGTATTTCGTATCTGATTAATCCATGGAGCATTATAGAGCTGACTAATTTCAATAAGATAACAGATTGACAAACTAATTAATCCAACCTTCCAGTAACGCAATTGGATCAGAAGAAATTTTATCAAAAGGAACATCATTACCGCATATAATACATCGCCAACAATTAATGGTATTACAGTTACTTTTCTTGATATAATACCGAGCGCTATTACAACAATAACTAATAGCGCATAAATAATCCTCTTACTCTTCAACACGCTACAAGTTAAAGCGGCATGAAGCAATCACTAAATTGCTTCTCAGCCAAAGCTGCAAAAGAATAATGGCGAGGTAAGAACCAAGCTAAATGCCGCGTCACACTTCTGAATAGTTCTTCACTCTCAAATGATTCTGGAGTCAGATTAAACACCAAATCTTGAGATGCTACCTCATCCGAACTTCCATGCCTCGACATTAATAACACTTTTGGAGATTTAACCCCATTATTGATTAAGAATTGCCGCAATATCGTCCTTGCCATTTTTGGTAATATGACTTCAGAAGGCTGCCCGACCAACACCTTTTCATCCTTATGAATTGTTTCATCTTCCTTAGCACCTGAAAAAAGTGTTGGTCCAGTTGTATAAAATGATCCTGTAAGATGAAGATTGAGAATATCTCCATACGATAAAACCCAGTCGGGTTGTCCTTCATCCGGATTAATGACCACACCATACCCTGATTGTAGCAAAAAATCATCTTTCATACGGTCGATCACATAACACTGAAAATGCTCATTCGGTTTAGGCATTAACAACTGAAAATAAGGAAAACCGTCAGGGCCAGTAATAACCTGAGGGTCGCCACATCTAAAACTGGCGTATATAATGTTTTCCAGAAAAGACTTTTGCCATTCCTCTCCTCTATTCTCCCGTGGTACATCAATCAATTCAAAAATCAATTGAGTTTTGTCCAAATCACCGAGATAAGGTTCCTTGACCGCAGTTTGATCAATAGTTTCAGGTTGCCTTTTTTTCTTAAAAACATCAAATATTCCCATATAGAATGACTATGATTGGCGTTAATTAATTTGAAGATTACAATAGGAAACCAAAATAGTGTTTTTTTGATAAATCTCATGTAGAGTTTAAAACCTGGTGAAAAATTGTTTTAGTTCCATCTCCTTTTATTAATATATTCGAATAATAAAAACACCTAACGCTAATATGAATTTATTTTGCCGCCTCCCTCTCCTTGCATTGTTCCCTCTGACTATGCTATTTTCCTGCAACAATAGAGTCTACACAGAAATACCACTCAAACAAGTTGAGGACTTTTACGCCAATATGAAAGAAAAAGGTGTAAATACCGATACCACTATGCTTTACGGGTATTTTTTTACGAATGAAACCAAAAAGCCTTTGGAAGCAGCAGCAGAGGAACTAAAAAAGAAAAATTTTCAATTTGTCAAAATCTATCAGAGTGATGATAATATTTATTGGTTACACGTTGAGCGAAAGGAAAAACACAACAGTAACTCTCTGTATGTACTAAATAAGGAACTTTACAACCTTGCAAGCCGTTACAATCTGCAATCCTACGATGGCTATGATGTTGGAAATGTTGACCCAGCAAAAGCGATTGAAACGGACAGCTATTTTGTTCCGGAAGATTTTTCAGCGAGAGACGTTGTTAAGGATGGCTACCTCTATTTATTAGTCATAAACAACGCATTTGATAAATTCTCACACAAAGAAGAATTTTGCTACTTCATAAAAATAAACTGCAATTACGATATAGTTGACGAGCATAAACTCCCAAGTGATAGCGAATTAATTAAAATGGACAACCTGGACCATGCAATTGAAGGCATGCTTAATGCCCAAAACATTAAAAATTACTATGTTTTCAGAAACGTATACAAGGGTGATAGAAACTGCTTTATTGCTATTAATAATAAAGAAGCAGCAGATAAAGCCCTGAAAAACTTTCAACAAACATCAAAAATATTCGCCTTTAACTACGAAATTATTAAAGATGAGAAGTGGACAAACTACGAACTTGCTAAAAAAATACAGTAGCTCAATTTTAACGCTTTATACTAAATTTTGAAGAATACAAATATGACAGTAACAGACCAGCTTAAATCCATATTGACAGAGCAATATATTTCGGAAGACGGAGAGGAATATAAAGTCGAACTGAAACAAGGTTTGACGAATCGACAGATTGAGGATTTAGAAAGGTTACTCCCAACTGGACAAATGCCAAATGAAATTAAAGACCTTCTTAAATTCTCTAGTGGTTTTGAATTCTACGGGCTTGAGGAAGTGACATTTGATGGTATTGGACAATTCGGTTTCGAGGAGTTCTTTCCAAATTCGGTTCAGCTTGCAGGTGACGGATTTGGCAACTTTTGGATTTTAGATATTGACAAGAACGGCAATTGGGGAAATGTTTTTTATGTATGTCACTCCCCTGCAGTTATTGTTAAACACTCGGATAACTTGACTCAATTCATTGAACACGTTAACGAATTTGGAAAGAATGGTAAGAAATCTAATCTTAACATCATTCATGAAGAAGCAGTTTTCAATATATGGCAAGATGACAATGGATTTATGGAACTCGAACATGCAAGACAAGCTGGTGATCCAACTTTAAAGACATTCGCTCAATCTCTTCCAGACAATTTTGTTATTGCAGACTTACGAAACAAATCAAATCAAAATGGTTTTTCTTGGGGCAAATTCGAGCCAAATATTGGCAATGTAAAACGACACGAAACATACCTAATTTGGGGCATCGAGAAACCTATTAAGAAAGGATTCCTTTCAAGACTATTCCGTAAATCCTCTCAAAAGAAGTAAAATAAGGTGTATCTCTAAGCAAATTATTAACTTAGAGATACCGTTTTGTTATTACTGACCCCTTCGACTTCTTCATTGACCGCGCGTGATTATGCAACACTTATCGATTACTTGCTAATGAAAAAAAATATAAAATACTATAAATCAATAGCTTAAATCAAAAACACAACAAATTGCAACCACTGATTTTTTACGTAATTTTACCTATTGTTTTGGATCAGAGTGTAGAAAAACAAATATGGTTATCAAATCAAATATAGCATATTTAATTAATGATAAATAAAATATGGTTTCTCTGTAATTGTCTACAGAGGACATATTTAGATACTCCATAATATGAGCTATAGCCAACTATTAATCTTAAAAACATATATTGATTTCGGAATAAGCAGCCACATTCTCCGAATTTCCCAATTCGGCCTCCATATTGGATATTTCGGCAAAAGAAAAAAGGCAACCGCTTAGGGGTTTGCAGGCCGAAATCGTAGATTGGAAAAAGCTGACTTTCCATAAATTTTAATTGTCCCTCTCTTTTGCTAGATTCGGGATAGCAAATCCAACTATGGCAAAAAACTTTCTTTTTCTTGACACCAATATCCTTCTACACTGTAAACCGCCAATGGAAATCGACTGGAATAATTATGCGAAAGGTTCTTGCATCATGGTGATAGCCCCTATCGTTATCGCTGAAATAGATAAGCACCGGCGTAATCCAAAAAAAAAGATCGCCAACAGGGCCAAATCTATCACCAAGCTTTTCGAGCAGATCATGGATCACGAAGATTCGGACTGGATTCTTATTGACAAGAGGCCCACCTCCACAACATTTTTGGAAAACAGTCTTGAGAAATCTGAACAGGACGATTGTCTGCTAGCGGCAATATTGGAATTTTCTCCCGAAAATTCTGGTGACCAAAAAATATTGGTCAGTGAAGACTTTGGCCCTAGACTGAAGGCAAGAAATCTCGGCATCAAAACGATAAAGCTATTAGATAGCGAATTGCTTGCAGAGGAACCGGACGAAAATGAAATTCGGTTACAAAAGCTGGCCAGGGAGAACAATGAACTGAAAAACCGCGTTCCCAAAGTTGATCTGTTCCTTGGAGGAAAAAGTAAGCATATAAATTTCCCAGAGTTCCACGGAACAATGACCTTTGATCAATATTTCGCTCAGAAGATGGAAGAGGTGAAAAAAAAGTATGCATACCACAAAATCCCCTTCAAAATGCCCACACAGAGGGATCTCGTATATCAGAGCGCCCTTGCAGAAAGCATCATGTATACCGAAAGCAAAAGGTATAATGAAGATCTGGACTGGTTTTTCGAAAATTATCGGCATGGATATCTCCCTCAACTTTACAATTGGCATATCAGTCGGCTCTTGTCCATCGAGATCGAACTGGAAATCTATAATGAAGGAAACGTTCCCGCAGAGAATATTGATCTACGCCTGAGGTTTCCCAAGGGGATCAACATCGAACTAGCCGACACATTCAATCCATTTCCGCTTTCTCCTATACCACCAGAGAAACCCCTCCCACTTGACGAGCTTCTAATGAAGGCGAACAAGCTGCACGACAAAGCATCGGCTCATGCGCTATCATCACCATCTTTACCAAAGCCTTGGATCTCCATTCAAAAGGCTAACGGTCTACAGGTAGACATGAGGTGCAGCTATCTGAAACACCATCAATCCTCTAAATTTGGTAAGCTTGCCGTATGTTTCCAAACAGTGGATGACATGAAGGGGTTTGAGTTTGAATATGAGCTGATGATAGCCAATGATCCCAAACTGCTCAAGGGCAAACTACAGGTAAACTTTGTCCCTACATCACCTAGGACAGCGACCTCTTACAGTAAATCTCTTGACAAATTTCTGGATTGGCCCCATCCGCTGTAGTATCGTTGGACCAGATTCACATAAGGATAAATATGATTTAATCCATTTTCAGAGTTCTTTTTTATTTAATTCCAAAAAAATCCATAAATTTCTTTCGCGATGCTGACGATGCATAAGCTAATAATTCACAACCAATCTGTCACTTCAGGTAACTCTTACATAACGCTTCTCAACATTCTGTTCAATCTGGCTGGCCACTAATTTGATTTAGGATTTATTCTCCTTATCAAACCTGGATAAATTTTCTTTATTAAGGTAGAAAAATGAAACTGATCAGTGTTCAAATAACTAGCAATATCCCTGTATTTCATTGGAGCTTGCCTTGCTGGGCCAACAAAACAGGATATAAATCAAAAAGACCTTGATTATGACTTTGTCCCACAAGCGATGTAACTTATCTTTAGCACAATCATAATAGATAACCTCTATACTATACCCTTCTCCATATCTTTGCATCTGGAAAGTTCACGTTCAATAACGATTTAAGATCCTGATAATCCTGCTCACTCACCTTTGAACCACATACCAGCTCAGTAATCTCCAGATCAAATAGCGGATTGATTGTCTCGCTCCCCTTTAGAGGCAGGTTTATATAATTTCTTCCTGAACTCTCGTCCGTGCTCATTGGAAAAAGCTCACTTAACAAAACACCTTTGTTCAAAATTGGTACCTCATCGTAATCAAAACACAACCTGGTTTCATTTTCCCAATTGTAATGCCCCCTTTTATAAAATTTTGAAAACATCACAACATCGGTTATGAACATTTGCCTTTTAAACTCCTTTTTAAGACGGTAATTGATCTGATTGTAAAAGTCAAAAGCATATCCCTTATCATAAAAGACATCCCGGAAGTCATACAAACCTGATTTGTCCTGGTTAAAATTTGAAAACCTGAAACCGAGAGCTACCCCGGTGTCATCTTTGGCATAGTTCGCCCAGAAGCGTTCATTATGATTATCCTGGGTAAAGCAAAGCACAAAAATCCTTTTCCGGTCCAGGTCTGAAGGCGTTGGTGAGGTCCAGTCGACCGTCCCATTCCCCGTCTTCTTCTGATCTGCATAATCGGTAGGGATCAAAAGATGAAATAAGCCCAGTCTTTTGTAAAATTCCGTGTATTCCGCAAAATCATTAGCATCGTTAGAGAATAAATCACTGATCTGAATTGACTTCTCCTGAATGATTTGCTTGGCATATTTAACGCCTTTAAAATGATGAAACTGCCCAAAATCACGGATCCTGTTCCTGGATATTTTATCAAATATCCTTCTCATTGTACTGACATCCGAAAAATTAATGAGCCCCCTTTCATCCCAATAAGTTGCAAGATTAAGATCATCCACGGTAATCACCGGCATGTCCATTCCCAAATCTGCCGACTGCAGACCTTCATTAATAATTCTTACAATTTTTAACTTGTCCTTTTGCATCTGCTAATTCGTAAAATTCTCATTCAGACGGCTGGATGCCTCTTTCAAATCTGCTATGGCATCTGTTATCGTGTTCACCTGATCCAAAAAATTTTGTGCTATAGCCTTGTTTTCCTGAATGATTTGGAGATAAACCTGTTTTCCATCCCTGGTTAAGGTAGCCAACTCCGCAATCAGAGCATCCTCAGCCATTCCTCTCCCCACATACTTAGTGGCGAACTTATTAAACGGGACAAAGAAAAGGTCATAATACAACTTCAAATCATATGGGCTTGCAGCAGCACTGAAAAATTTTAGACCTATAGCACCTAGTTCATTAGCAACTGCTGGTGCGGTAGTCTGTAGTCTGATTGTGAGGGGTCCGAGTAAATTATGTGCCGTAGTTTGGATTTCCTGAAACTTTTCCTTCCTGGAATGATCGTACCCATGGGACTTTTCAAGCTGTTCCGGGAGGCTCTTAAAGATTTCAAACAGGACATCCAGGGAACCGCTCATTGTATTAAATTCTCTTACAGCCTGTTGCCTGTCCCGGTCGAAATAGCTAACATAAGCCAGCAGATATTTTTCAAGATCCAGATCAAAAGTGATCCTTCTCAGATTGTTCAGAGACAAATAGGTCATCATAGGGATTTGTAGGGGATCTATACTGATCTGGTCCGAAAATTCTTTCAATGCATTATTTTGGTATTCTACATCATCGATAATCGTGCGGATCATAATCGAAAAGTAGCTTAGCTTGTCACGCTCCTGCTGCCTTTCCAATTTTATTTCCTTTTTCTTGTCCCTTTTGGTTTCTATAATAAATATCCACCAGGCCACAAATGCTGCTAGTGCGGCCAGGGTTAATGGTAATATGATGTCTTTGGCTAGTTCATAAGCTGAGGGGGTGGTTGCAACAAGCCAGGACTGCCAGCTGGCAGGGGTCTTAGAAAGTAACGTGAGCATAATTTAGTTTTAGCCAAAGATAATTAAATTAAAACTTTCATCAATGTGATGTCTAAAGTTCGTGTCAATATATGTTACATCCTGGCCGAGATCAATCTGCTTTTAGCAGGTATAGTGATGCCCCCTTTTTTATAGATGTATCAAACTTTAGCCCAACTTCTCCTCTGTCACTTTCAGGTACGCTCTTCTGATCAATTTGAACTGACAATACTTTTGCAGTTTCAAATTCTTCTTTCATTACCAAAAGTATTTTGTCATTTACTTTGACCTTAGGATGATCTTCCATATTCAAAATAGCAATGGTATTATTTTTAAAAAGCTCCTTTGGTTTTCCTAGTTCCCGGGCTTCAAGGGGAATAAAGTCTAAGTAGCCGGTTTTATAAAAGGCTGCTCTGGCCTGCTTTTTTGTGATTACTCCTTTTTCTATTGCCTTAAAAAGGTTAAACAGCTGCCATGTTGTGCAAAGCCCACGGTCATCATATTTCGCATCATTTATCTGGTGCTCAGTAAAGGGTGGGTTCGTCCGTTCGGATGCTGCTTTATTTCGCTGATGGTTTACGATATAATGCGCATGGATATCGCGATCCTTGTTCTCCTTCATCCTTCTGTACCTTATTTTACTAATCTGCGAACATTCCGAATCTGTGGAAGTCCGAAAAATGCCCTTGACCTCAATAATAATCAAACCGGTCTCGGTTTGGATCTGTATGTCTTCCTCAAGAACCTGACCAGGTACTTTTAAACTATCCGGGTCAATAACCTGCTGGAATCCGATCCACTTAAAAAATGTGATGATCGCGTCAACGAGTTCCTTGCCGGTACAACTCAGCATTTGCTTTAGAAAATTGTATTTTTCCTCATTCCCTTTAATTTCCAGCTCCTTATCCTTTAGTGCCTTCTGGAAATCCTGTTTTAGTTTTTCTTTTTCAGCAAATAACCGGTCCTGGTTAGGCAGCCTGTACATTGCCTCTTCCAGCCATTTATCTTTAACCATTTCCGGAAATAATTTCGGCAGGTAAATAGGAGCAACATCCTTTAGAAAGCTGGTTAAAAACGCACCCTTTTCCTTTATATCGGGAAAGAAAAAAACACCCGAATCCTGGTGAATCGTATAAAAACTGGCAACCTGCCTCTTTCCGGTGAGTAAGAGGGGCACAAAAGCAGGATTGGATATATATTTTTGATCCTGATAAATTTCAGGGAGATGGAATACAATATGGTAATTTGCCTCTCCGACATGTTTTTTCATCAGATTAAAAAGTTCCCCATCTTGCTCTGGTACCTTCAATACCTCTCCATGCAGATTCTCATGCCTCGGCAAATCACTAATGAATGAATATAAATTTGCGGTATGTTCAGTCTCTGACATGTTAAAATGATAGTCGATTGTTTCATCCTCGCTGCAAAAAACAACAACCATTGCACCTGATTTTAATACAGGAACTAAATCATTCCTCAGGGTCTGAAGTACGAATGCCCTGGGATCAAACAAAGTTTGAGGTTTATGACAAACGAAATAGTAGTCCTTTGTTGTTTTATTTTTTCCCCTGGTGTGATCCTGTTCATTGTAAGGGCAGTTATCTACGTAATTGAGGTCGATTATGATAACGTTATATTCGTGAAGGTTCTTAGGAAGAGTTACCTGTGGCAAACAATGTCGTGCCCTTTCATATGCGCCATATTGTATCGTTACCTGTTTACCAATACTCCCGTTAAATAGTTTTATATTTTTATGCTCTAAATATTCAATTTCATCCGGATGGAGGTTTAGCGCGCAAATTTTTGTTCCGGTCATTATATTAAATTAAAAAATTCCTTATTTGGGGATTATACTCCAAGTTATCAAAAAATTACATTATAGATAAAATTTTTTGAACAGGAAGTTTGCCATTGTATTTGATTATCTAATTTCATGTTTGTATCTGTTTTACAGTAAAATCCTACCTTACCTGAAATTAACGGAGATGAGCCTCATAGACTACCACAAAAATACTACACGTGAACTGTTGACTATTTAATTATCATTGCCTATCGTAATTATGCAGTGATTATCAGCGATTATCTACCGATATACAAAATAATCCAGAGGGGATCCCAATCTGGCTCAGATACAGCTTTTAAACAATATCTGACTGGGTATTTGAATCTTTCATGGAAAAGTTACAACTTGCAAATTCTCAATCATGGAATATAATGGCAAAAATTAAGAAAACGGAAATTGAAAGTAAGGAGCCAACATCAAGAAAAGTATCTTCGGGACCACTTCGTGAAAAAGCCCGCTCCATGGAAAAACTCGTAAAGGCGGTAGGCACAGTGTTGCAGAAACACAGCTACCCCGGTCTTACCGCTGTTAATATTGCCAATGAAGCTGGATTAAACAGGAAACTTATTTATACTTATTTCGGAACGCTCGATAATCTGGTGGAAACTTATGTCATTAAAAAAGACTTCTGGAAGTCGGGAGCAAAAAAAATGATCGAAAGCATCGTGGAAAATCCAGATCACCTCGGGAAAGCAGAAGTAAACCTGCTATTGCAGGGGCAATTTGAAGCCCTATTGAAGGATAAAGCTCAGCAAAAGATCATGCATTGGGGATTGGAAGGGAAGAATAAAATGTTGAGGAGTGCAGCAGATCAGAGAGAAGAAATGGGGATAGAATTGCTTGCAATTTTAGATAAGGATTTTGAAAACTCGACGGTTGATATCCGGGCAGTTTTGGCACTGCAAATTGCAGGTATCTATTACCTGGCACTGCATGCAAAATCTTGTGGTAGTAAATTTTGTGGCATCGACATTAATAAACCTGAAGGAAAAGAACGGATATCAAAAGCCATTCAAAATAATATCGAAATTGTATATAACCTTGCTAAAGTCAACAAATAAGACTCCTGTCTTATTAATCCTGATACCTGAGTAGAGACCTGAACTGATTAAAAATCCTTTCAATTAACCTCAGGTTGTCTGTAACTATTTCGGCATTCCCCTTAAGCTCTTTGTCAAACCGGAGTTTCTTTCCATAAGAAGTATTCAGGCCGCTCGGTAACAGTACTTCAACGTAGTAATTTCCATCTTTATCAGGTGACAAAGATATGCTTTGGACTTTTCCCCGAACAATGCCAAATTCCTGGTATTGGTAGTTATCCAATTTAATGAGTACCTTTTTTCCCTTGCTTATCTTTCCCGAATTTGCTGCGGGAACAAACATTTTCCCCATCAGATTCTCTTTCCGATCCGGAACGATAGCCAGTAACAAGTCCCCATTTTTGACAAAATGCTTTGGACTCCAGAACTGTTGGAAGCCTACGGTACCATGTGTAGAAGAGACCAGCAGGTAACTTTGTTCCCAATCTCTAAGCTTCTTCCTTAGTTGCTCAAACAACTGTAACGACTGCATTTTATAATTGATATTATCCTTCTCGCTGCTAATCGTAACACCTCTCTTTATTTTTTTTGCATTATTTACTGATTCCTCAAGTTGAGACACAGAAATGTCGATGGCTTCAAGATTTTGTTTCGCTTGCAAAAACTTCATTTTCTCGGCTTCCATTTCCTGAGCAGAGATTGCACCTGTCTTAAAAAGAGCGGCTAAGCGTTCAAAGTTTTTTTTCGTCAATTTGAATTTGTCCGTTTCCAGCACCTTCTGTTGCCTGTAGGTTGCCATCCTGTTTTGATATTGCGCGATGCTCAAATCCGCCGCCACGTCTTCCGGTACATAAGGGCGCAATTTTTCAAAAAGACGCATGTCTTGCAAAGATTTTGCAAAAGCATTATAGGCTTCCTGAACTTCTCCAAGTTTAAGCATGGAGGCCGCCTGTAATGGAAATGAAGAAATGTCCTGTTGGGGTATCGAATTTATGATTGACCTTAAGCGCAATACGTCTTTGTAATCAGCAGCCGACTGCAAAACCATTAACAGATCCTCAGGTTTCACATGCTGATGGTCCTTAACAAATATATATTCTATCCTCGAATCGGCTCTTGCTTCCACTTTCTCCGGTGGATGATAAGAGGTAACTGTAATCGGAGCTGTAATCACCTCGGGGTATTTTAAAATCCAGCTAATTGCGATTAAGACGCAGATAGTGATCAGAAAAAACAGGTTACTCCAGCGAATCATCCAGTTCGGAGTTTGATAAAGCACCTCCTGAACCTCCTCAGACCTAAGTTCCAGGTCTTCCAATATATCTTTTTTAGCTTCCAAGTTCCAGTTGGTTTTTTATTAATCTATAATATTCTTGCTTTTTTTCTACCAGTTCGATATGGGTGCCTTCTTCTACTACTTTTCCTTTGTCCAGTACTATAATTTTATCGGCATGTTTTACAGTCGACAATCTGTGGGCTATAACAATTGCAGTTTTTCCTTTAAAAAACTGTTCCAGATTTTCCATTATGATTTTTTCATTATTGGCGTCAAGTGCACTTGTTGCTTCATCAAAGAGAATAAACGCAGGACTTTTATAAACAGCTCTTGCAATAAAAAGCCTTTGCTTTTGTCCGCCACTTATTCCTACCCCTTCGTTACCTATTTTGGTATTGTAGCTTAGGGGTAGCTCTTCTATAAAATCTTTTATATTGGCAATTTCTGTCGCTTTTCTCAATTTTTGTTTGTCAATACTATCCTCTCCTACCGCAATGTTATTAGCAATGCTGTCGTTAAATACATAACCATCCTGCATCACTACTCCACAATGGTTCCGCCAAAACCTTGCTGATATATTTTTCATATTGACATGACCAATCCTTATCTCCCCTCTATCTGGTTCATAAAATTTCATCAGTAATTTCAACAACGTCGTTTTTCCGCTACCACTTGCGCCAACTATGGCCGTTATTTTCTCATATGGGATAGTCAGGTCAAGATTTTCAAACACAAAAGACTGAGAGCCGGTATATCGGAAAGACACGTTATTGAGTTCAATATCTTTTTGCGGAATTTCAGCAGCATACTGTTCCTCGTGATGCTCTTCATCTTTTTTCGTATGAATTTCAGCTAATCTTTCCAACGAAATTTTCGCATCCTGGGCTTGTTTAATAAAATCTACCAACTGCAGAAGGGGGCTATTCAACTGTCCCATAATATATTGAACTGAAAGCATCATACCTAAAGTAAGGTCTCCACTTAGCACCAATTTTGCAGAAAGAAAACTGACCAGAATATCCTTTATCTGATTGATGAAATTGCCGCCAACTGATTGCCATTGTTCTAATGAAAGCGATTTTATCTGTATTTTAAATAACTTCACCTGTAAAAATTCCCAACCCCAACGTTTCTGCTTTTCGGCGTTGTGCAATTTTATTTCCTGCATCCCATTGATCAGCTCCATTACCTTGCTTTGTTCCTGAGACACCTGCGAAAATTTCTTGTAATCCAGCTCCTTTCGTTTCTTTAAGAAAAAAGTGATCCATACTACGTATAAAATTGCTCCGGTCAGATACACTAAAAACAACCGGTAATCGTAAAGTAGCAATACAATGCTAAATACCACGAGATTCACTAATGAGAATAAAGTATTGAGCGAAGAACTGGTCAGCAATTGCTCTATTCTGTGGTTGTCATTAATCCGTTGCATAATATCTCCCGTCATCCTGGTATCAAAGAAACTAATGGGCAGTTTCATTAGCTTGATAAAGAAATCTGAAATAATAGATATGCTTATTCTTACCGATAAATGCAATAAAATCCAACTTCGAACCACTTCAATACCTGTCCTTCCCATGAAAAGCATGACTTGCGACAACAGTATCAGATAAATAAAGTTAAGGTCTTGCTTTTGTATCCCCACATCTACGATACTCTGAGTGAGAAAAGGAAAAACCAGCGACAATAAACTACCCGCCAGAAGGCCAATAGCCAATTGAACGTAAAATGACTTATACTTAAAGAGGTACCTGGAAAGAAAAGAAAAACTAATTTTTTTTTCTTCCTCTTCACCAAACTCATTGTCAAAAAAAGCAGGACTCGTTTCTAAAATAAGGGCAATACCTTCTTCCGTTTTCTCATGTGCGCCATCGCCAATCCAATGTTTGATAAATTCCTCTTTTCCGTAAGTAATTAGTCCATAACTGGGATCTGACAGGTAAACTTTATTTGTTTTGTCGATTTTATAAACAACCACAAAATGATTTTTATTCCAATGTACAATACAAGGTAAAGGAACCTCATCTGTTAAGGTATTGAAGTCTATCTGAACACCTAATGTTCTGAATCCCAAGCACTCTGCAGCGTTACTTAAACCCTGTAAGCCGCTTCCTTCTCTGGTTGTTTCAGAAAGATCTCTAATGTGTTGTAATGCAGTACTTTTGCCATAGTGTTTGCAAATTATACGCAAACAGGTAGGCCCACAATCTTTTGAGTCGGGTTGTTTGTAAAAAGGAAATTTTTTATGCTTCATTGCTTTTTACCAAATCTTGTAGCTTATAATATTCCATTGCTTTCTGCTTTATTGGATTTGTACTCCATTCACTCCATTCATTAGTGTATGGATTATAGCCACATTTCAAAGGTTTTGAATAAAAATCCTGTGGATTTTCAATATATGCTCTGCAATCCGTACATACATGTCTAAACTCACAATCTTTACACACAGCAATTTCATCCTTTCGTACAGACCAGTATTTACGAAAATCTTTATTTTCCAATAGCTGGTCTAAATCTGTTTCCAGCATGTTGCCGTAACTATCCGGCATAGAAGGGCAATTTTTTATGAAACCATTAAAGTCAATTGATAACTTTCTGTTCAAGCAGGTATTGTGTTGCTGGCTTTCGGCAAATAATTCCATATTGGTGATGAAGTGATAAGGAAGTATCAGGCCACAGGCCATACAGGAACTAATAACTTTTGAGAAATAATGGAGCGGAACAGTATCCTTGTATATTCGCAGACTTTTATCTTCAGAAGCAGAATGGATCAGAATGGACTTTATTCTAAGGTTATTCCTTACCAGGTTTTCCAGTAAAGGAATGTCAATGTCACCTGCATAGGGCAAAACCAAATTAATATGCTTTAAAGTACTCCCATTAAATGTATCCAGAAATAGTACTAATTTCTTCAGGTCTGGTTCATGGTAGCAACGGATCTCTAAACAATGAACATTCAGGTTAATTAGTGCTTTAAAAAATATGTTGTCATAATTCATCGCTTCGTTGTACTCAATTATGACATTGGTGATCTCACTAAAAGCATCCCAACTTAAATCAAGCGGAACAAGTTCCGATAAAATCCGGCTTTCTATAAATCCAAGTTCTTTGTCCAGCACAAATTCTATATAGCTCAAAACAGCATCCTTGTTATCGGCACCAAAATGTGCTATGCACTCCTCAATTGAACAATGCTTTAAAAGGTGTAATACGTCATATACGTCATTAGAAACAGGGTATGATTTTTGCAATTGCAGATCACAAATTAGCGATCTGTTTGCCCCCTTCACCAATTGGCAATTCGCAAATAGATTTACGTATTCCATTGTTAGAATTTTGAAATTACTTTATAGAAATTAAGCAATTCATAACCTTTGGCATTGATCTTCTCAGCTTTTTCACATTTGATCATATTTTCTTTGAAATTCTTTGAACTATAGCCATCTGCTTCTAAAAGATATATAGAGAGCGGCAAACATTTTTTATCCTTTAGATTACTGATGAATTTTTTTTTCATTTTTAGTTGAGGTTTGAATAAATAACTGCGCCATTTTTTTTTCCAGATAGTAGTTACAAGGATAGGATACCATTCCGAATTGGCCTGCGGGATTGATCTCCAGAAAAATATAATTACCTTCCATATCAACCATAAGGTCTATTGATCCTGTTTCAAAATTAAGCTCCTTCATGAGGCGCTTTAACTTACTTTCTATTTCATTGGGTAGTTTGTAGGGAACATTTCGGTTTGGTCTTTTATTGTCGTAATTTCTAAAATCAGCTACAGTTTTCTTGTTACTCTGAGAGAAAATGGCCATTGAATAAAAGGTTCCGGCCAGGTAAAACACCCTGACTTCAAATTTTTTGTTTATTCTTTCCTGTACCAACGAAGGGAAAAAGGTATCAGGAATAGATTTAATGTCTTTTTCGTTAATGGACTTGGTGAGCATTCTATAATAGGTCTGATCCGCATCCTCCAGCAGTACGCATTCATTCAACGGTTTAACGATTAAGTGAGGATACTGTTGCAGCATTTCCATCAACGACTGTTTGTCGGTCAATACTTCTGAGTATGGAATGTTTAATTGTAGTTTTTTCGCCAGGAATAAAACGTTTAGCTTATTCAAATGGTCTTCAATGATGGGGTCGTTAAGCCATTTTTTTTTGTCAATTGAATAAAATAATAGAGAATGCAGGGTGTTAAATTCATCTATCAGAAACCGACGCATGACATAACGAACTTCAAAAGACTCCTTCTTTAAGGTATAATGAGCAGGAGTTCTTCCTAACTTCCTACGGTACCATACCAAACCTATTTGTTCGTCTTGTGGAAGATCTCCTAATTTTTTCAATTTGAAATAGTCCTCTCCATTGAGTCTTATAAATGGAAACCGATAGTAATCCAACCATAAACAAACGGCGTCAGTTGTTCCTTCCACATACGACTGACTTAATATTAGAACCTTTTTTTCCACCTTACTTTTAACAATTCATGGGCTTGTATAATTAACAAGGGCGATGCTTAAAATAAGCACCGCCTTTTATCCTATTTAAATATCCCTGTTATCAGGGCGTTTAACCTTTTAGGACTAGCAACCTTTCGGATCTGGTTTATTATCTGTGCAGCAATGATCTCCGTGATCAGAAACCCATTTAATCCAGGTCATTCCGCTATCGCCCTCACTCATGTCCAAACTCATGCTAAATTTTCCTCCTGTAACTGAATGAATTGACTTTACTTTTTTTGAAATTAATTTTTCTAATGTTTTCATGATTTTTGTTTTTAATAGTTATTTGTTTTAATATTTGATAGCCAAAAATATAATATTGGAAAATGCAATCCAAATTTATTTCTCACTAATGAGACAAAAAATTTTAAGAATTAGGTGCTCAGTGGTTTGCCTGCCTGAAGAAAAGGCTTCTGTATATAATCTTGACATCATTCATGAAGAAGTAGTTTTCAATATATGGCAAGAAGACAATGGATTTATTGAACTTAAACATGCAAGACAAGATGGTGATCCAACTTTAAAAACATTCGCTCAATCTCTTCCAGACAATTTTGTTATTGCAGACTTACGAAACCAATCAAATCAAAATGGCTTTTCATGGGGCAAATTGGGTCAAATATTGACAATGTAAAACGACACGAAACTGAGTTAATTTGGGGCATTGAGAAACCTATTAAGAAAGGATTCCTTTCAAGACTATTCCGTAGATCCTCCGAAAGGAAGTAAAATAAGGTGTTTCTCTCTTAGATGTGGGGCTGCTTTTATAATTCGTATTATGGTAATTCTAGATATACTGTATCCAGTACTGTCGTCCTTGATGTAGGATTCTTCAATAGCAATTGAAGGCTTCTTTGAACATAGTTAACAGATACCAAAGAATCATACCTTTCGTAATTGGCCAAAACCTTTTCAACTCCAGCCCCAAGCTCTCTAACCTGAATGCTGTTTTGAACAGTTGCGTCACCGTTTACTCGATAAATAATAAGTTCATATGGCTTATCGGCAATTCTCACTCTCTTTAATTCATCTAATTTAACTTCCAACAAATCAAATGTCAGAAAGTAGTAGCAGATCGAACCTAGTACAATTGAAATTAATGATATTCCAATAATTTTCATTTCTATCTTAGCATTTTATCATCTACCATAAATGAGTTAATCAAATATGACATCTCTGTCTCTATCAAGTTAACTGAGCTATGAAAAGCTTTAATCCTTCGAGACAGCAATGTATGTTGAGCCGAGTTTTCTTTTAGTTTGAGTATCGCTTTTTCGCATTTACCAATAGTTGATTTGATAGATTTCAAACCTTCCTCTAATTCTTCTTTTGAATAATTATTCATGCTATTTATCTGCTGTTCTACTGCTTACCAGAAATACCTTTTTAGTTGCTATCAGATCATTCCGATAGTAAGTTTTTTCGTTAATTAATTTAAAGAATACATTAAGAAACCAAAATAGTGTTTTTATGATAAATCTCAGTTTACATTTGTAATTTAGATCCATAGCATAGTTTTTAATTCCTAAATCAATTAACGGGCTATAATCGACACGTACAACATGCACAAACTTACGCTCACTGAAAGCAACTATGATTAAGGGGATAAAAAACAGATTTAAAAATAGATCGACTCTATTTTTATTTTTAGTTCCAGTGGTTTTTATTTGGGGTAT
Source organism: Pedobacter sp. ok626 (assembly GCF_900100435.1). Lineage (GTDB taxonomy): Bacteria > Bacteroidota > Bacteroidia > Sphingobacteriales > Sphingobacteriaceae > Pedobacter. The sequence goes on from NZ_FNEX01000003.1 coordinate 69,578, forward strand.
TCCGACACTATACTATTACATGGGACTAACAGGTGGAAGTAGCTTAGGGGGAATACTGCCCTTGGGCGCAATGTTTATTGCCGCAATTGCATTATGGATTGAATACGGGTTAGTATATTTTAGCAAGATAAAATTGCTCTGGATTTCAGCAATTGAGGCCGCATTATTAGCGTTGCTTTTTATTTCGCATCTAATATTTAGATAGAACGATTGATATTAACATACAGCAAAGCAACCATCTATATCTGATCATCATAGATAAGCCTACGGGAATAAAATCTAGAGATTTCAAAAGAACCGGATTGTTGCCATTCCCGCACCACCAATAATTATCGTCTTATCCTTAAATCCATTAGATTTATGAGATCGTAAATTATGGATTAAGTTAGTTGGATTTTAGATTAATTAATCTCAACCAACAGTCACCTCATTAAGTTTATTCCTAAGTAACTGGAATTGCAAACTCACAATTTCTACATAAAAGTTTTCCTTCCTCTCCAGCCATCAACGAGATAACTTTCCTAAACTCCAAAGTTTTATGTATGTCCTTATATTTATTTACTAATAGATTACCTATAACATGCTCTCGTCCAAAATCCATGCAACAGAGTGTAACATCTCCATTTGGCAATAACACATTTCTATAAAGCCTTTCAGCCGAACAAATAATTGGCCCCTCGAGATAAGCTGGCGGTATTATAATATCCTGATTTACATTCCCAGCCCTGCTTATTAAGGCGTGATACCCTACTTGCTTCTGAGGTAGTACTTTTAGAATTTCTTCATTCACTCTACCGATTGACATGAAGCTTAATTTTGGGTGTTTTGCTTTTAAAAAGATTTCAAGTACTTCTAAATACTTCTTACTCATTTTAACCTTCATAAAACTGCCATCATCAGCTAAATGTATAACAATCCTTTTCAAAGGTAGAGCCATTATTCGTTCTGCATCACTAGGATTCATACCTACAAGAGTGGTGAAAATTTTCACTCCATGTCCTTTTGCTAAGGCTGATTCAACCATATTTGTACAATTATCATTAAGCCAAGGCTCGGCATATCCTGAAAAGCTGATATCTACGTTAAGTGGCACTGATTCTATACAATTAACAAATGTTGTCATTGACATCTTAGTCTCTGATGAAACAGCATTATGAGCTTTTGCAAAATTAGCTTGCGGACAATAGGAGCATCCGACTCTACACCCACTGACAGTGGTTATTTCTATTGTCCTATAAAAATTATCCACAACAAGTACCTACTATTGGTTCCCCCTCGACATTTAGTCTTTGAGGTGCGTTAGGGTGAACTACAATTCCTGGTCTTGGAATATGAATTTTCGTAGATTGAGTCTTTTTGCTTTCATCATCTTTTTGTCCTGATTTTCTTTCCTCTGATTCAGATGAATTCTGTAAATCTTTTTTATTGTCCATATTTTTGCTAAATAATTGGTGCAAGAATCTCTTCTCCATTTAATCTCTCCTGGATCATATGAGCTAATACTCCCCTAACAATATCACAATGGCTGCCTTTAGTATTTATAGATGTCCCTGTAACTCGCTTCGAAAGGCACTCTCCAGCACAGTTCCATTTTGCAAAACAAGTCTTGCATTCGTCAAAAGTATTGACCGAAATACCCCGAATTTTATTTATCTGGTCAAGGTTAAAATTAAAATGACCATCAGAATATTGACCTATATGAAAGGTTTCAAATCCATCTATATCTTTTCTGCTATACCTGTGACACGCAGAAACTATTCCTGTATAAGAAACAGCAAATTCAGCCTCGCAAAAGCGCGCACCTATTCGATCAATATTTCGTGTCATTTTACATCTCACGTGAATACCTAGTTCATTCCCTCTAAAACGAGCATTAAGAAATTCACGGACAAAGGCCTTTTGTTCCGAACTTATTCCTTCGTCAAATGATGCTCTCCCGATACTTGAAACCGGTTCAAATCTAATCTCAGATATACCACCAATCTCATTACAGAATTCAACTGCTTCAAGCATACGACTAGCATTTTTCTCTGAAACAGTTGATCTAATTTCAAAAGGAACACCCACTTCTTTTAATTCTTTAAGAGATTTAATCACACGGTCATAAGAATTCTGTCCTCCGACTAACGGTCTGAGATTTCCTTGTAGTTCCGGTAATATTTCGAAAGATAAAGTAACATAATCAACATTGTCAAATAACCACTGACTCCGAACAGAATTCAAGACAGTCCCATTGGTAATGAGTCTAATCCATACTGACACTCCTTTTTGATTCGCATAATTTCTAACGAATTTTGTAGCTCGTTCAATTAGATCCCAACTTAATGTAGGTTCTCCTCCGCCTAAATATCGAATAGAGGCGTTTTTTTCTAAAGTATCTGCTGCATTATCAACAACAAAGCGAAGCGAAGCCTCAGCAAGCTCCCATGTCATCTCTCCAATAGATGGCTTACTACTTGCATAGCAATAAGAACAGCCCATATTGCAGGATTCATTAAATAACAATGTAGCTTCAACTGGCTTAAACTCTGTTATTAAATTAACTTTTGGTTCTGATTCCTTTTTACGTCCTAGTGCACCAATCACAGTTAACTGTTCAATTATTGGCATTGAGTAATCAGAGTAGTTTACAAATTGTCCTTTTCGCAAACCCCTGATCATATTTGCCCCCAGAGTGTCTGTATAAAATGCGGTTCCCCGCAGGGGCGCATAGACTATCCACTTATCTTCTCCCAAATCAATTTCAAAAACATCAGTTATAAGTTCAATATTAACCTGATTAATATGATAATTTGGATTTCCATTTTCATTTAAAAAATCATGATAAATCTTCGGCAATGGTGATTCAGACAGAATACCCTCTGGCTTTGGAACATCCCATTTACTCTTATACAATAAAAAATGAATATGAATATGGTATAGACCCGGCAAATATTCAGTTTTTATAGAAGAAATGTGGGCGAATGAAGTTATGCAGTGCCTGGTATTATTAATATTTGAATTTCGTTGATCATAAAGGATTTCAGGTTCAAATTTTGTTCGCCAAATTCGCAGTCTAGGGCTAAAAATAATTTCCCCATCTTCAATATACTTTACTTGTTTGGTTTGTACCCAGAATGTATTTTCAGAAAGCAAATGATAAACCGATGTCTTAATTACATCCGCATCTGAAGAGGTAAGAAATTCGCCTAAATCATTAAGAAAAAACTCATCAGCATCACAATGAATCATCCACAAACAATTTTGACTTGTCGCTAAGGATATAGCAAACTCCCTAGCTTTAATTTGATCAAACCCACCTTCAATTAGTGGAGTTTCGTACCCATCTCCGAAACTTTGCCAGTACTCAAAGACACGACAGTCATATTCAGAAAGTTCTCCTAGCTGTATTGGTTCCCTTATGCCAGAATAAACGACGACTATAGCTCCAACCCATTTATAACTAAGATGTGTAAGAATTGAACACTTGGCAGTATCATACTCCTGTTCTGATACAACATACCAAATAACGGCTAACTTATTATTAGTACCTGAGTGAACACTTCTATCCGGTACGTTATATTGATTACAATTCATAATATTATGAAGAATTAATTAACGAGTAATTTTAAATCTGAGACCATGTTTGCCATCTTTCTTCGAATAAAAGAGGAAGCTCGAATAATGAAGTTTTACCCCTACATTTTAAAACCGTAATCGTAGATGAAAGATCATAGGTCTTAATACTAAGTACAGTATCTGCCTTATCTGATAATTGAGCACCACCTTCTAAGTCCTCAATTAATGGTGTTTTAGCATCCGGAGTATCAGAGAATACGTTTGAAGTGAACATTATAGTTGAGTTTGTACTTTTTGCAAGATCATTTAATGTTTCGGCTATGAGTTGAAATGAAGGTTTAGAAGGATCATTTTGAGCAATAAATTGAACAGTATCAATAAAAATAAGTCGTCTATTAAATTTGGATGTTTTTGACCAGCTAGAAACCTCCAAACACAGTTTCTCCAAACTAGCAATCGGATCACTATAGAGCGTGATAGGGGTATCTTTAAGGTTATGCTCAGCTTTGATAATTCTGTAGCTTTCTCCGGGAGAAATTCTTTCTAAAATAAGTTCATTAATATTTGTCCTAGACTCAGTTACCAAAAGTCTTTGAGAATAGTCAATAAAATCCGTATCAAAAAAACCAATAAAACAGGATGTAGAAAGGCTACGTGCTGCAAAATGAACAACAGTTGTTGCAAAAGATGTTTTTCCAACCCCTTTTTTAGCAGCAATAAGTATTAAATCTCCGCGACTTACATCGCCAATATAATCATCCAAGCTAGGAAATAATGAAAATAAGTTAAACGAGTTTTTAGTTTTCTGTATAACACTATTCAGATCGAGTTGAGCTATAGCAACTCCCAATTCAAAAGTCCCTGAAGGCAAATTCTTGAAGAATTTAATTCTATTTTCCTCATTAATATCCATAAGACGAGATTAGTTGACTAAAATAAATACCTAACTAATATAATGATTAATAACAACTTAACAAAGTTGTCTTTGAATAGCCTTTTAAAAGTTATAGACTCTCAAACTAAATATCCGGGATGTTTTGTATTTATCTTTATTCTTTTTCTTTTACCTGTTTCGGCTACTCCTCTCAAAATTTCCAACTGTTACTCGGAGTATCCGAAGATAAAAAACAAGGAATGTAGCATAGCAAATATTTGTACTTTAACAAAAACGAAAAAATCCGTTATCAGAGAACTTCCGATCAGCAGTATTAGAAATGTAAAGGATACAATGGGTTTTATTGCTGACTACTGGAAAAACCTACGAGCTTTTTATAACCTAGAGACATTAAGGGATAAAATTTATTTCCACCCCTCACCCACGAAATAGTTAAGCTAAAGAAAACGTATATTTAATTGAAATCTTAATCAAAAAATATGAGAATAAGTTCTACGAAACCCATTTGTATCATTGGCAATGTTTACGATCAAAACAACGATAGTTGTGAACTGAAAAGTATTTTTATAAATGATGGTAAGGTCATTAAGGTGATTGATGGCAAAGCAGACACTTCCCTTATTCAAAATAATTTCATTATCGAATTGGCTAATGATGAAGTTATCCTGCCTGCTTTGATTAACCTTCATACACATATTGGTTATAATATCCTGCCAATCTGGAACTCGCCCTTTGTTTGGAATAACAGGCATCAATGGCGCCATCATCCAAAATATTATGCAGATATAAGAGATTTTGTAGCTTTTATTAAGAAGGACTGGGCAAACAACATTAACCTCGTTGAAAGTTTTGTTGCTGAATATGTGGACAGCAAAAAAATGGATTCACTGTTTTTGGAATCCAATGCTTCCTATCTGGATATATACAAAACCCTTGCACTAACAGAAATACAAAGGGTTCATGCTATACTTTCAGAAATTCAGGCTGTTTGCGGCGGCACAGGACTTCTATTGCAAACATTAAGTCTGGATGATGAAGAACCTGACATGAAGCGCTATTTGATTCGCAATACCGGAAATCCTGAAGACTTAGGTATTGAGAAATCACTCAAGGTCTTTCCTGTAGTAGATTTTTATACACCCGATGCAATATTAGATGGTAACGCTAATACAGACACTTCCAAATGGAATCCAGTAGCACAAAAATCATTGGATCAATTCACGATTTCTGTCCATCAAAACAATGGCCAATTCTATGCAACAATTGCGCACATTGGTGAAGGAAAAACAGGCAATTTATACCATTCTAAGAAGGATGCATATTCAAAAACGGAATGTTTATCATTACTGGAAACGCTGGTTCAAAAGGTTAATCCTGACAATTTAAAAAGTGCCAACTTAGTATTGGTTCATGCAAATGGGATTGACTATAAAGACAAGGCGACGGTCAAATTTATTAAAGACAACAACATTAGTATTGTCTGGTCACCTGTTTCAAATCTGCTACTCTATAATGATACGCTTCCCATTGAAACATTACTCGCTGAACAGATTAATGTTTGTCTAGGTACAGATTGGACCCCAAGTGGCAGTAAGCATATTTTAGATGAGATGAAGTTTGCCAAATATTATAGTGATAAAATGAATTTGGGAATTAGTAGCGCTGAGATTTTCAGAATGGCATCGACTAATGCAGCAAAAGCACTGGGTAATTTAAACTATTCGGAAATTAAAGAAGGTGGATGTGCCGATCTCTTTGTTTATAAGGTGGCTGATATCAACAATGTGGCAGACCATGTTTTAGCAAACGATGATCATAAGATCAGGTTCTCGATGATAAATGGACGTATCGTTTATGGTGATACTTCGGTATTTGACAGTATGAATGTCGATTATCAAAAGTTCCCGGACAGTGAAGGACAATATTCAAAATATAAAGGAATCAGTATCAATTCCAATCTCAAATTCAATCTTGAAAGTGCGATACAAAAAATGGACACACTCATAAAATCATACTCAACGAATGTACTAAATGAGGAGCTTCAACGCACAAAATTCTTATCATCGGATGATAAGATTTATTCCGATAGGATTTCAAAACTAAAACAGGATTTATAAAAGATCCAACATGAAACAAGGCTTACTAATTGCATCTGCATTCCCAATTTAACAGAGAATGCACCTTGTCAATCTAAATAAGGAATTACGGAGGATTGAATTTAAACATTGCAAAATCTTCACTAAATTGGATCAGAAAATAAAAATGATAAAATCCCCCATTAACCGCCTCATCTTACTTGGAAATGGCTTCGACCTGGCCCACCAACTCAAGACCAACTACAATGACTTCATCCTATGGTATTTGGTAGAAGCGCTGCAACAGGCCCAAACACACCGTGAGTATGCAGATGAACTGATGACTGTTACCTTCCCTGACCTCTACGACCTGAACGCACTTCATACACAAGGCTTGGATAACGTCCTGGAATTTGTAAATTATTTCTATAAAAAGGGTTTTTCTCAGATGATAGATGGCAGTGCGTTAAAATTTCCGAACTGGCAGAATACTTACACACCTCCCTTTAAATTCAATCTGCATTCTAATTTACTCGCTACCCTACTATTGAACTGTAATCATGCGAACTGGGTTGATATAGAGAATACTTTTTACGAACAGCTCAAGCATACCTTGCGGAACACAAGCCGGCAGAAAAAAGAAGTAGAGATTGCTGCGCTAAACAGCTCACTAAAAATTATAATCAACAAGCTGGAAGAATATCTTTCCACTTTAGATGTCGTCGCTCATAAAACCAGTTATGATTCGATCATAGACAGCCCCTTTGACGCCGGAGAGTTTGTCGGATTAACAGCAAAAGAAGAACTATATTCAGAGATTGACCAGACGATGATCCTAAACTTCAACTACACCTCCACAGTTGAAAATTACGTCGATGACCTCAGCATGAATGACGCCCACATCATATTAAATTACATCCACGGTAAACTTGGTGATAAAAAAAATAGGCCGATTTTTGGTTTCGGAGATGAGCTAGACAAGGATTACGCCGATTTCGAGCTGGACAGAACAAAGGGAATCTTCGAGTACATTAAATCCTTCTGGTATTTCAAGACCTCTAATTACCATAACCTGATCCGCTTCATCGATTCCGCCCCTTATCAGATCTATACCCTTGGACATTCCTGCGGGCTTTCCGATCGCACTATGCTAAACATGATCTTCGAGCATAAAAACTGCAAATCGGTAAAAATATTCTATCATCAGAATGGGGATTCAAATGACTATACCAGGCTTACTCAGGAAATATCCCGCCATTTCAAAGACAAACAGGATATGAGAAGAAAAATCGTCCCATTTGACCGCTCCTCCCCAATGCCGCAAGTTATCAAGAACCAATAGCACATTGATCCGAAACTAATTTACCGCAAATTAGATTTATCTATAGTTTCGACCGGCAATAATGCCATAGCACAACTATTTAAAAATGACTTCATTTTAGCAAGTAAAATGGGTGAGCAGTCCAACGTTTACGATGAGACACTAAAACATCAGAAAAAAATACAAAAAAGAAAACTACTGCTATTGGCAGTGGATATTCCACTGCAAAGTACGCCCCTAAGAAGAGTTTAACTGCCAATTACTATAAGTTTGGTTTGAAACCAAACTTATAGTAATTGGCAAATAAGCTACTTAGTATGCATAAGATAAGACAGATACTTTTATTTCTTGAACGTGGTGTTTCCCAGCGATCGATAGAAAAAGAGGTTAAGATTAACAGGAAAATAATTGCCCTCTACCTTAGGAAGTTCCTTCAAACAGGAGTCGACTTTAGCGAACTTTTAAAACGATCCGACCAGCAGCTGAAACAGATTCTAGGCTTAATCAAGCCACTTGTACCGGAGGATACTCTCCCCGAAAAGTTCATTTCAATAGCCTTGTTGAATACTTTAACAAAGAACTTAGTAGAACTGGTGTGCCCCGCTTACTGCTTTGGGAGGAATACATCAGCGAATATCCATCAGGGTTTCAGTATTCCCGATTCTGTGAACTTTTACAGGATCAAATGAAACTGAACAATGCGGTCATGCACTTTGTCCACTATCCTGCAAAGCTACTAGAGGTAGACTTTGCAGGCGATGTGCTGCATTATGTTGATGCATCAACCGGTGAGCTGATTGCCTGTTCGGTGTATGTTGCCGTATTACCTTTCAGCGGTTATGGGTATGTGGAAGCGTTACCTGATGCCAAGCTGCCGCAGGTGGTAAAAGCATTGAACAACACATTGGCGAATGGGGACCATTTTGACTAGGATTATCTTACTTAGCTGCTATTACATGTTTTGGGCACACCTGCAATCAAAAATTTTAATTAATTTTCCGCTATGGAAATAATGGAAAAAAAATATTTTTGCCGAACTTGCGGTGGTCTAAGGAACCAGTGTATGCTTTTTGAAAAAAAGAAGACCGGCGAAGAAGCCGATTACCACTTTTACTGGACCAAAAGATTCCAATTAATAGAATGTGCTGGGTGTGAAAATATTTCCTTCCTGGAAAGCTATGGCGACAATTTCATGATGACCGGGAATGAGCACGATGGGATGGAGTATTATGAAAATGACGATATTTACCCACCCTATCTTAAGAACGGGGAAGAGCTGAAACAACTTAACCAAGTCCCGGAAAACATTCGACGCATTTATAGGGAAACCGTCAATGCATTTAAAATCGAATCCTTACTGCTCACAGCTGCAGGATTCAGAGCAGTCATTGAAGCCATTTGCAATTATTTGAAAATCAAACAAGCGAATCTCGCCGAGCGTATAGACCTGTTGCATAGTAAAGGGCACCTCAGTAAGAGCGAATCTAAAAGGCTACACTCCATAAGGTTTCTGGGTAATAAGGCGCTTCACGAGATTGAAACACCAAAACCTGAACAACTTGCTATCCTTCTAAATATCATCAACCATCTTCTCGGAAATCTTTTCATAAACGATAAAATGATGAGAGACAAATTGGATATTGCTGTAGACAATTACGAAGAATTTACGACAATGCTCCTGAAACTAGTGAAAAAGGAAATGATTGCTGCCCAGATATCAATTGACAATATTTTAGGTAAATCCAGACATCTTGTTTCAAAAAAAAATTATACTGATTTCACAGCAGCATTTGTTAAAGAGGTTAAAGCCGGTAAATATGATTTCCTTGAAATAGTAGACGAAACGAAAAGCCTCTTCCATATTAAAAGCCTCCCAGACTTGAAAACATTGTGGGAATTTGATATTTAAATCCTGCCAAAAAACGGTTAAAACACCAATCATGAGGTTATATTAAGACACGAACATCCTGACTGTATATTTATCGAGCGATTACGTTTTAAAAAGTCAACCAGTTTAATTTCCAAAGATGGCTAAACAGCTCAATTTGCATATAATCTTTCACCCCCTCATAGTTGTTCACCTCATAATCAAGGATCATATTATCTATCAGCTCTATTTCGTACGCAAACCTTGTAGCCTGAAAACTATTTGATTGGTTCTCCACTACATTCCTGACAGCTTTAGAGAGATTTTGTAAATTCCGGATACGACTATCAGAACGATAGTTTCCCGCCTGTTTGCGCAAAGTCTCTATTTGTGATAGCAGATTTAGCTCATCAAAATCTTCAAAATCCGGATTTGCAACGCCAGTCATTCCTCCTTTGTCATAATACCATTTTGAGTGTCCCGTGAGTATCGAAACTTTTGGAAACGTAGAGTTGGAAACAAGTGTCTGATTTGAGGTATGGTTGTACAGATCCTGTTGCTCGTGAAATACCGGTGCGGCATACACCACCAGCGCATCTCCTGCCATTTCTTTTTCAAGTAATTCAAGAGATACCTGCTGATGTGGGGTAACTTCAAAATACCAGTGAGCACCGTTTATATGAGGTCTGAGTTTTATTTTCGATCTTGAAGAATACTCTGAACGCTTGGCCTGTATAAAAAGGTTCAGGTTAAAATCAGGCAATAGTTTCTTAGGCTTCGTACTACTCCAAATGTAATGGAAGTTATGAGCCCTAAGTACCGAACCACCAAGCGGAGCGTTAAAGCCATGCAGCTTCCATAAATAGTCATGTACGCATAATAATGCCCTATCTACACCAATTGTTTTCTCGAAAACCTGTCCCGGTTCCCATAAAAGATGGCTTCCTCTTTCAAGCTGGTTGAATAATGGGCCTCTAAATTCACTCTCTTCAAATTCTGTCATATAATGATAAAGATTAAAACGGATTCAACTCTTCTTCCTTTATTATTCTGATTCCGTCGCCGAACTTCTCTTTGAGTTCATTATCTGTTATTGAATCCGGGAAAGCCATTGCTAAAAGATGTCTAGGCCGAGATAAAGCCACATATATTAATCTTTTAGTCTCGTCAGGAAAAGTGTTGTTAATATTGGATATGTTGTCAAATATGATATTATCCTTATGCTTTCTTTCATTGAAAAAAACAAGAATTGAATCCAAAGTTTGCCCCTTTACTTGATGTATTGTAGTTATAGGGATATTGAAGGCAGAAAAAGACTTTTTAAAATGTTGGCTAACACTTTCAGAAAGTGTAGATTTTTCTAAATATTTTGATTTTCTATTTCTTAAATCAAAATCAACATCATAACTAAGTTCTAATTTATTCTTTAAAAATTCCTGAGTTTCAGTCGTCCAATCTTGAATTGTTTTACTAAATCCCGGTAATTCATCTAAAATAGTAATCATTAGGGAATTAAAGTACGGATCTAAACTCTTTTCTTTCTCAATTTCTTTCAATCCATGATATTCAGTTGTATCTGAATGAATGAGTGGAATACAAATTGTCCTAATTTCTTTTATTGCATTTTTAATATCACCACTCATGTAAAGATTTTTAGCATAAATAATTGTTTTTGGCAAATCAATTCCCCAAGGTCTCTGTTCTGTCTTTTTTCCCAACAATGAATCTTTCAAGGTATTTCCTCGGACAACAATACAGCTGCTAATGTATTTTCTCATTGCACAACAATCGTCATAATGTTTAATAATTAATTGATGATTGGCGCTAGAATATTTGTAAACTAAAATTGACTCTTTAAGATCTTCACAACCTACACTGTTAATTCTTGTATCACCTGGTCGTCTTACTTTTGAGAAAACATCAATTATGCTTTGAGATGAACGTCGATTATCCGTCATATCATACGATTGCCAAGTCTGGTCTTTTTCATATTTCCTTAAAAATTCAGTTGGTTTTGCATCTCTCCACTCATATAGGCTTTGATAAGGATCTCCAATCAATTCAATATTGTTTAAACCTTGCTTTACTAATTCTTCAAATATGGCATGGTGCATTAACGAATTGTCTTGTGCTTCATCTATTATGATAAATGGAAATCTTAAGCTAAGCCATTCGCAAATTTTAGGATTATTTTTTAACAAGTGAAGAGCAATGAAAGCAGAATCTCCAGTTGATATAAGTCCTTTTCGAAATTGAGTATTCTTGATTAATTTACAATAATTTTCAAAGTTAGTTTTGTCAACTTTTTCAGGTGATGGTTGATTTCCATTAATAGAAAAAGTTCCATTTGGCTCGATTCTTATTTCACTTGGCGGATATAGATGAAAAACACTTCTATTATTTTTTGCTTTATATTCGGTGTTATTCAGAGGTCTTACTAATCCATCAAGTGTTTTTCCATTTTTCACATAGGTAGTCTTCCACATATCATCCAAGATGGTCGTATGGTCAAGTATCTTCGGCCTATTAAAATCACGATTGAGTAAATTATAAAACGGAAGTGTAATATACTTATTTATAAAACTATCTATTGTCGATACATGGTTAGGAAACTGAAGTGATTTACCACTCAACCTTCTGTATGCTTCATTAATTTCGTCTTTTGCAGAGTTAGTAAATGACAAACAAGCTACCCCAGAATGACCTCCGATTTCTTTTGAAATCTCTAGATTTAATATCTTCTTTGCGATAGTTGTTGTTTTTCCACTACCAGGACAGGCATTTAAAATAACTTTCCCTCTAGCTTGTAAATAAGCTAGTCTTTCCTCATTTTCAAAATACATTACAAACCGTTTTTTAAATGAATTAGGGCATTCAATATATATATTGGAACGATAAATGATGCTTTTGCATCTTCCAAATTATCAAGTAAATGAATCGAAAAGTCTTGTGCAAATTCAGCTTTTGCAGGTAATGTTTTCCATAAAAGGATCGCGACTTTTCTTCTTTCCTCATCTGACATCAGATCATCTGTAAATGTTGACATATACGCAACAATTTTATTGACTTTATCACCTTCTATTATATCAAGATATTTTACTAAAAAATTGTCCTTAAAAATCTTTCTGTCAATACTCACATTATGCAATGCTATTTCATATTCTAAGGTTTTAAATGACTCAAAAATCTTTATATTATCGGCATTGTTTTTAACAGAATTCAAATTCTTAATTCTTGATACAGCATTACCTTTCTGGATACAATCATTTAATGAATCCAAAACCTTTGTATCGCTTACCAAATTGTTGAAGCTATACTCAGTTTTTTTTGATTCTGTAAATCTGTCATCATCTGTAATGATGGAAATTGGCTTGTTAATTCGTTTTAATATATTAGAATGGTTGAAAAGATACAGAAAAGGGTAAAATGAAGTTCCCTTTACGTTAACAATTTCGGTTCTGTAATCTTCAAGTTTATAGTCCTCTAAAAGAGTAAATGCTGAAATCAAGAGTTCTTCTGATATTCCTTCAATAAATAAAATTGATTTTGCAAATAGAAGCTGAGATTTGGTTACATCAATATACCTTTGAAGTTTCTTCATACTATTTCCAAAATCTGCATCTAACAATTCTTTATTTTTGGTAGTGTCTTCAATTATCTTTTCAGATTCCCTATTTTGAAATTGTTCATCAAGTTTTGTTGCTTTTCCACAATCTAATAATATGAGATTTTTTAGAGGAACTTTCGAGGTTAGTGTTGGTGAATGAGTAGTTATAAATAATTGACTATTTTCGGTAGCGTTCGCATTATTTAGGAAGTTATAAAGACTTAGTTGCAATTGTGGATGAAGGTGAGATTCTGGTTCTTCAATCAATAATGCAAAATGTGGTAGACCATTATCTTTAATCTGTTCTTTTATATCACCTAGGACAACTGCAATATAAATTAGATTGTTTAATCCTAAACTGTTTTGCCATAAGTGGAAACCCTCATCAACCAAAGTGTTCCTATCATGTGGAAGATAAGGTTTGATCGCATTGACTATATATTCTGTTTTTGCTTCCTCAATTCTGACACCAATTCTATTGTCAATTACTTTTTTAAAAATACTCTCGAGATTAGTGTTAACGCCATCTCGGGTATTTTTAACCTCATCACGATCTAACAATTGTGAATTTGCATCTTTTATTATTTGTTCTATTTGTGATTCAGACTTTTCTCTCTTTACAAATCGTCTTATAACTTTCCCTAAAATGTTATTCCTGGTACTCAGTAGATCTTTAGTACTATCTCTTAATGCTCCTAAATAATAGTGTTGAAATAGCTCAAACGTTTTATAATCGGCTTTTTGACCGTCGATATTTCCAGTATTGTATGTAAAATGTGGGTATTTTCCGTCTTTATCTTCATAAGAAATTATGATTTTAGCATAATCTTCTTCAATCTTATTGGGGTCAATCACCATATATTCATAAAAAGCCCCTTTTTGTGCAGTTGATAATCCTTTGAAAATATATGTAATAGTTATTAGTGCAGACTTTTGAATGATTTTACTCCCACCATTATCTATAGATTTTTGATGAAAATCATCAAATGAAACGGAAAGTTCCCTAATTGGTTCGCCAATATTATATAGTAAACGTATGGCATCAATGATTGCGGATTTACCGCATCCATTTTCACCGATAATTATGTTCAGTTTTGCATCGAAAGCTGTTTCAATCACTTCGATACCTTTATAATTTTCAATTTTTATATATGCTAAATGCATTTGCGTTAATTTAGTTTTATATTAAGAGAGTAGCTGGAGTCTAATAATATCCCAATTAAATGAGAAAGTAATTCCAAATTAACTGAAATATCGATAGTATTTTAAGTCCTAGGCTAATTTAAATTAAAAAACTATCTCATTAAACTAAAATATTTAAACAAATCTAAGATCTATTGTTTTTTTTTAAAAAAATATGCAACGCAGAAACTGAATATTACTAGAAGCTAACAAGTTAGAATATCTGAGGCACAATCTAGATACATAACCTGATCATAACTATTTTTTATAAATATCTTTCTCTTGGTTTCTCTAATCATCTCAATATTAAGACAGAGTTTTAGCTTCAGCAACCGAGTATCTACCAATCTTAAAAAACTCACCTTAGTATAACTTAGTCCACTCCATTTGAGGTAAGAACCTCAACCAACTCGCGGGTCTCATCAATCTTACTCATCTTTAATATGTTGAACAAAATAAGGCAGAAAAACAAAAATACAATGGTTTGAATAATTAAAATCGCACTATGTACCACATCAGTTATTTTAACTCATCGTACTTCCTGGCAGTACCCCTCGCCTTTTCAACCGGGTACTTTTCCCCATTCCTTTTGATTTTGTTCAACACAATCTCATTAATATCAAAATTATATTTTTCGGCAAGTAAGATGGCGTAAGCCAACACATCGGCTAATTCTTCTTTGATTTTCTCTTGGTCGGCATCTTCTGCCTTTTTCCAAAGAAAAAGCTCATTTAGCTCAGCTGCTTCTATAGATAAAGCGAGAGCCAAGTCTTTGGGATTGTGAAACTGCTCCCATTCACGTTCGTTCCTGAATTTAATTAAGGCTTCTTGTAGTTCTTTCCAGTTGCTCATCAGGATAAAGTTATTGAAATTTATTCTCTTTTAGGTGCCATTCAAAGTATCCCTTTGTCTGATCATTATAATGAGTGCAGCTATTGCCCCTTAATGATTCTTTCAAGCTTTCGATGGTTGCCGTAGTATACTTCTGATTAATGCTGACGACCTTCCCCTCTTTAACACCAATGTATCCTTGTTCATACAGTTCGTCGCAGCCCAATTTACACATGGGCATAACGATATCAAGGTTTGTCCGTTCTGCATGGTTTGATTTTGATCGTTTTTTGATATGTGCAACAACCAGCAAAGAAACCGGGTATTCTTTATTGCAGATTCCGCATACTGCATATATTCCATTACTAAACAACCATTCTTTTAAAATCTTTTGTTCCTTGCGTGCTTTTGTGACTTGATTTCGGTCGGTGCTATCCAACTTGTTTAGCTTGGCTATTGCAGCATCTCTGTTGCCGGTAAGTGTGTCATCAAAATAGGTTTCACTTTCCAGATCAGCAAAAACAGAGAATACATATTCACTTTGCACGTCACTGAGTACCCGGAAGCCCTGGATATTGTTTTTTGGATCGTAAAACTGATTTTTCAGGAGATCACCTTTTGGAATAACTGCATTTAAACTGGCGTAGGGTATATTTTGAGGCATTACTTCATCTATAAAATAAAGGTAATCCCATGTAATATCAGCTTCTTTATAGCCCCACAAAAATATAGCAAGTTCGGCATTGCGGAATTTTGTAGTAACAGTAGCGGATGCATACACTTCCTTATCCCTGGCAAACATTGCAACATCCCCTTTCGTAATTCTGTTCCAATCGTTCACCTTCGTAGATCTGCCTTTGGCGTCTCTGTCTACTCCCCAGATCTTAAATTCCCCCGATGGATATATCCCTCTTAATTCTGCTTCCTGCTCTGGATTGACATATTTGACTATACTATCTATACTTATGGAATTAACAACAGTATTTTCATAATTTATTCTGGAAGCTTTATCGGATGCTGGCTGTAAAATTACTCTGTTCATTTAGCGTCTAATTATTATTGGAATACCATACAAATAGCTTCGTATTTTCCAATATTTTGAGTTAAATGTATAAAAAATTAAGTTTATGATCAGAATTTTGAAACAAAAACAACGGAGAAGTACTGTCTGCATAATTAACTATCTTTCCGGAGCCAATCTTCAACTCATATGTGAATGAATATCTAAAATCAACCGATCAATGAATAGTTTTACACTGGAGTTATTACTTCATATTAGTAGGAATAGATTCTGCATCTGGTTTATTTTTTAAAGATAATGTACTGTATGTGACAGGGGGACAATAGTTCTTATTTGTATGAATATGAACTCAAATCATTAGGTTTGAAGCGTTATCCCCTATGCGAAAAACCCGCTAAAAACATCGAGAAAAGGCTCAAGCCGGACTTTGAAGCTCTTGCATTTTATGCGAACTCATTTCATCTTTTCGGATCTGGTTCGACGGAAAATCGTACTAAAATGGTTCAGCTAAATGAAGATACTAAAGAAATAGTTTCCGTTTTGGATTTATCGGCGTTATATAAAAGGATGCAGGATTTATCTGGGTTAAATAACCAAACATTTAATATTGAAGGGGTTGTGCATACAGGAGATTCCTTGTATTTCTTTAACCGCGGAAATGGAAACTTTGGAAAAAACATTGTTTTCACCTTACATGGCAAGCACTTAACCGGGAATTCCAAAATTACATTTACTGAATTAAAGCTTCCTGAAATTAGAGGTGTTTGTTCCAGTTTTACAGATGCCATTAAAGTAGAAGATAAATTTTAATTTTTAGCAGCAGCGGAAAACACAAATTCCACCTATAATGATGGTGAGGTTTTAGGTCGTATTATAGGCTGCATCGATATAAAAACGATGAAGGTAACCTTCACGAAAGAAATCTCAGGCCGGCATAAATTCGAGGGCCTGACTTTGCAATATAGCCGAGAAAATGAATTATCATTTTTGTTGTGTGAAGATAATGATAGCAATAAGTTGCAGGCAGATATTTACGTGTTGAAACTCAAACGTTGATTAATTCACTTTGCATTCAGCGCATCTATTTCAATATCGGAGATCTCCATCCTTTTCTAGATAAGATCATACTTGTATTTTTGCAATATTTCAACGGCCTGTCCTAATTTATATGGTTTGGAACGATGCATCGATGTCACATTCTCAATATCTCTTTTGAATCCATTGAGGTAAAAAATATCATCATGATCATTTCCAATAAATTTCCTGGATAAAAAATCATCAAGAACTGATAAACACAAGTCTTCATCATGAGCCTTGGCTATCGAAAGCAATGCTTCTGTTGCCATCCTTATTGCTGAGGTTGTAGTGCGGTCATAAATACCCTTGCCTGTAAAACCTGAAATATGAGCATCAATAATATTCAAAAGTACTGGAATTGCATCTTTATTTGAATAGGATTCCCAAGACTTACCATAGCCACTTATAAGTGGTTCACTTTCTACCAGCTTTTCTTGCATCTTTTGGTACACCAATTCGAAAGCAAGCTTGCTATTATTTCTCATGAGTATCGAAATAATGGCTTTTTCTTCGATGCTTCCTTCTACGATCAAAATAGATTGGTTCTTTACAAGAAATAACTCCACTTGGGCGCCCTCTCCGTTTTTATTCAATTGCTCAAGCAAAAAAAGGATAAAATGAGAATGTCGCTTGTCTAGACCAAATTCCAGTAGAAGCATCTTTAAAAGTGGGACGTCATTTTTGAAAAAGAGTTTAATTATTTGCCGAGGATAATAGTTGTTGCCAATGGTCAGCTCTGAAAAAATTTCTCGTTTGAGCCTGGCATCATAAATTGGAACTTCAAGACCTTTATCCCGTAAGTACTGATAAAGTAAAAATTGGCAAGAAACTGACAGGTTCTCATCGTCTAAAAGTGAAAGAATATGCTGGTGTAGCCTATCTCTTGGAACTACTCCATCCATATAATCGAGATTTAACTTTTCATGGTCGGCACTGTCCCAAATCATCTTAAACAGCAAGTCAGGATTTAACGTCTTAAATTTGAAATGCTTCTGGAAACCTAAAATCAACCTAACGGTACGTTGACAAGTGAGTCTTTGATCATCAAGAGAATCATCATAGAAATCCATAGCTATTTGTTGGTTGTCCAGGCACCATGCTTCTATCTCTTGTTTTTGTTGATCGTTTACTACCACCCTGATTCTATCATTTGTGGGAAGATTATTTTGTATATCCTCCATACGGTCAAGTTCATTTCCCTCTAAAACTGTTAATAGATTATTCCTATTCAGACCTTTTCCGACTTTGTAGTCCTTGTGGATAATTTCCCTTAAAAACTGTTTTGAATAAGCATTTACTCTTTTACGTAAGGCGACTTTCTCATAGTAAAGCTTAGTGAAGATCTCCATCCTTTTATAAGAAAGTATTTGAACACCAAAATGGTCGTAGATCTTTTCCATATCCGTTATAAGGCCCTGTTTGTCAAACTTCATATCAAAATCCGCTTGTTCCCGACTGAGATTAAATGCAATTTCATCTTCTCGCTCTGCCTTATCAAATAATACCTCAAAACGATAATTCGTTCTGTTTTCGGTAATTGATTGAAATAGAATACCTAGATCGATATCATCGTAGCTTGTAATGTTTCGTAGCGAGTTCAGAAATACTCCATCCAGCTCCCCACAATTATAGGCATTGATGATCATTTGTATAAGCCTATCATTTAGTATAGCCGCAACAAAATGAACCGCAATAGAACGTTGGGAAGTATGGACAAGTACCCGTTCTGCAATAGCTTCTTGTAGATGGCATACCTTAACAAGATTTACGAGCAGATCGTCTTCGAAATGCCGGATTTTATCCCCCAAGACTGCATCGGTTATTAATTCCACCAACTTAACCTTGATATCACAGACATGGATTTTAAACACGGCAGTTATGTGAACATAAAACTCATTGACTTCCTTTTCCCTAAGTTCATAATTCTTATGCCTTTCAATGAGATACTGAAAAATCTGCATCAGCAGTAACGGATCTTTAACCTTACAAAAAAGATTGAATATCTTTTCTTTGGTAGAAACTAATGACCCATACTTAGAATGCTGATTCCATGGTTTTTCCTTAATTGCCTTGCTCAAAATATCTAGGACATAATCTATGTATTGAGCAAGATTTGTTCCGTTTATACTGTCAAGTATTGGCCTGACAATTTCTCGTTGATCAAATTCCCTAAGCTCAGTAATTAAAAAAGTTGCAATCGCTGGCTTATCAGGACCCTGAACACCGAGAGCAAGCTTAAGAACATCCTCCATAAAATAAATCATTTCTCCAGGACTGGCGATAAATTCCACTACCAGCTGTTTACAAACACTTTCCAGTCTTTCAGGAAACTTTTCAGTTAGCGACATTTCTCTGAGCAGCGAGGATGCGGACATTCTTGCTCTTACATGCAAAGAAGAATCCTCAAGTTTATCAAAAAGATAATGTACATTCACTTCTGTATTGCCTAAGGTTGCAATGGCCGAAATGTTTGGGAGCCATAAACTTTGGTCTAAAGTAGTGCTATGGAATATAGTTTGAAGCGCACTGTTTTTGATGTTTTCGGGAATGCTACCTGGGTCAGCGGAAAATACTAGTTCAAGATCATATTTTACCAGCCAATCTACTAGCTTTTTATACGTTAAACTATTGAAAGACATATTCAGCAGAAAAGAAATCACGTTATGCCAGCTTGGATGAACCTTTTGTATATTGCTAGCTATACTGATCAATTCTATTATACTCTCAAAAGATAATAACGATAGGCTTCTGGCAGTCAAGTATTCTTGTATGTTTTTATGCTCAAAACTCCAGGTGCTGGAAGAACTCTGTTCCAAAAAGGGATTTTTTGAGCAATCCCTGCCATCACCAAGAATAACTCTTACCTCGTTTTCCTTGAGTTCTGAGCGTTGCATCATCTCAAAAGCAATCGCCAGCTCACTTGCAATTTGAAGTTGTTCCGCCTTACTAAACTTTATATCATTTCTGTTTTTATCGGTAAAGTCCTCTTCGAGTCTTAGATCAATGTAGGATTCGATTAGCTTTGGTCTTGAGATGACAACATCAGGATTGATCACAAGGCTTTTACCAATCATTTCGAGATAAAATGGATTTTGGATGATATCTCTGAACCTCCAGAAATCGAATTCTTTTCGTCCAACCAGATTGATATTAAATTTGTTATGCAAAAAACGAACGGCCCCACCTTCTGATACGCCGTTTATAAAATATGGCTCCAGATTCTCTATTACCTTGATGTATTTGAGGTAAATATTGGTCCGGCAACTAACTATAAACTTAATAGAGCCTTCATCTAAATATTGTCGTTTTTCCAAGAAAAATCTCCTAAGTTTATTGGTGAAATCAGCTATATCATAAATTTCATCAATACCGTCCAAAATAACTATTAATGAGCCTATATTCTGATAATTTTCAGGTAAAAGATTCTCGATTGTCATACCCGAATTAAATTCTCTTAATCTTTCATATTTCGGAATTTGCATCCGTGTCTCCCTATTTTCCCATAGTGTAACTGCAAAATCCTTCAATTCACTGGTCTTGCCATAACCCGGGTTTCCCAATAGTACCACCCCCCATTTAGAAGTAGACAGCACATCGCCCAAAAACTTTCTATCATCCTCTCCCCACTCGTAAATATTCTCCTCGTTTTCGGACCTCAATGACCTATTAATGTGATGCGGATCATTGATAATATCGCCGATATAGAGATGTCTGTGAGATTCATCAATAATTATTTTTTTAAGATTTTTATCGGAAAATAGTAGCTTCTCGAATTTACTTAATAATTGTTGCCTGCGTTCATTTTTGACTGGTTCAGGCTCAAGATTATAAATCGGTTTATACAGTTCCGGATATAACGAAAAATATTCTTTAACAAAAGCATTCGGCGTAAGAAATTCTACCGGGCAAGCATCTGAAAGCACTTCATAGAAGTCAGCCAGTTTAAGGTCTTCGTTAGGATTAGAGAAATCCCTGTAGGGGGATATAAATAGCAGCAGATCTATCTTGCTATGAGTAGAAATTATATGCGGAATTTTCTCCATAGCAGCGGCATGGTTCAGCTGTGTAGAATAATCCTTACATTCAACATAAATACAACTGTGCCGAAAATATTTGTCAACCACCACGACCGCATTATCATAACCATCTTGAGTTCCAGAATTTTGATTCCTAGATCTAACTACTTCATACCCTATTTCTTCTAAAATCTTTTCTAAAAATATTTTGGCAAGTCTTTCGAAATCTGCTCCCTTTTTAATCGCACACATTGACAATTGTTAATCTATTTCGGTTATAGTAGCAAATATAACATATAGCAACTACCACAGAGAGAATTAGAAACCAAAATTATTGGATTGACTGTCGTTCAAATTATTGGCAAGTCTTGGATAGATCTAATTTATTACCTAAAATTCCTTCCTCCATGAAAGGCCTCATTAGGCGCACTCTTTTCATCTGAGCGGGATAAAGTCAGTACAGGTAGATCATCCTGCTCTCGTTGCACAAGTTTACCAAGCATTTTAGTCAGGTCCACACATTTACTAACAATCACGTGCACCACTAGCCCCTCCCGCTGTAATCGTCCTTCTACCATCAACAACCTGGAATGCAGTATCTCCTTGCGATAAGTCTCAAACAGTTTCTCAAAAACCACCAGATTCGAATAACCGGTTTCATCTTCGATGGTAATAAAACACACGCCTCCGGCAGTACCGGGGCGCTGGCGAACCAGTACCAATCCAGCTACTTTGACCAGTTGCCCATTGCTTGAATCATTATTGATCGTATGTGTAGATAAAATGCGTAGCATTTCCAATTGCGGCCGTACAAAGCTCACCGGATGCGCTTTCAATGACAAGCCAACAGTCGCATAATCTTGCACCACATGCTCAGCTTGTGTCATCAAAGGCAATTCGACCTGTGCTTCGAGTACACTTTCTGAAGGTTGCCCTTTAAAAATCTCCACCGGCATATCCTGCAAAGCAGTAACCTCCCAAAGTGCCTTCCTTCGGTCAAGACCAATGGAGCGAAATGCATCCGCATCCGCTAGCCGTTCTAATGTTCCAATACTAATGCCTGCATCACGCAAGGATGTAATCGTTTTATAACCTTCAGCCCTGTTATCTACCAGAACATTCATTTCATCTTCTCGAAGCCCTTTGATCTCGCGAAAACCCAATCGAACTGCATAATACCTTCCCGATTTTTCTTCCAACAGATTATCCCAGGTCGAAAAATTAATATCCGCCGGACGAACCTCAACACCATGCTTTTGCGCATCGATGACAATCTGTGCAGGCTGGTAAAATCCCATTGGCATGCTGTTCAATAAGCCCACTGCAAAGGCATCCGGATAATAATGTTTCAGCCAGCAGGACACGTAAACCAGCAATGCAAAACTAGCAGCATGGCTTTCCGGAAAACCATAACTACCAAAACCTTCCAATTGCTTAAAAATTCGCTTGGCAAACTCCTCCGTATAGCCCTTCTCCATCATCCCATCAATAAGCTTCCTTTCGTATTGATTTACCAGCCCTTTGGACTTAAAAGTCGCCATACTGCGACGCAAGCCATCAGCCTCAGCAGGTGTAAACCCGGCTGCGACAATCGCAATCTTCATGGCCTGCTCCTGAAATAAGGGTACGCCTAAAGTCCTGCCCAAAATCTCTTTCAATTCCGGAGAGGGATAAACAATGGGCTCCTCACCATTTCGCCGCCTCAAATAAGGATGAACCATATCACCCTGAATCGGTCCGGGTCTGACAATGGCCACTTCAATAACCAGGTCATAAAATACCCTGGGTTTTAAACGCGGTAACATGGACATCTGTGCTCGACTTTCAATCTGAAAAACGCCCAGCGTATCGGCCAGGCAGATCATGTCATAAACCGCAGGGTCATCCTGGGGTACATTGGCAAGGGTGAGGTTCAGCCCGTAATGTTGTTTACATAAATCGAAGCCCTTACGAATGCAGGTGAGCATCCCCAAAGCCAGCACATCAACTTTTAAAAAGCCCAATGCGTCAATATCGTCTTTATTCCATTCAATATTGGTCCGGTCTTCCATTCTGGCATTCAGTATCGGGCATAAATCAGTCAGTTGACCATTGGTCACCACAAATCCCCCTGTATGCTGACCGAGTTGGCGGGGAAAGCCCATCATCTGCGCGGTGAGTTCCAAGGTCTTTTTCAAATGGGGATCCCGCGGATTCAGCCCTAGTTCAGTAATACGCTTACCTTCAAACCATTCATCGGTAAACTCCCAGATCGAATTGGAAAGCCGGTTAATGGTATCTACCGATAGACCCATTGCCTTACCTACATCACGAATCGCGCCCTTCTGATGCAGCTGAGTAACCGTAGCCACAATAGCCGCACGGTCGCGCCCATATTTATCGTAGATGTACTGGATGATCTCTTCCCGTCTTTCGTGTTCAAAGTCTACATCAATGTCCGGCGGCTCATTTCTATCTGAAGAAATAAAGCGCTCAAACAGCAACTCAAATTTCATGGGATTTACTGAAGTAATGCCCAGGCAAAAGCAAACAGCCGAGTTTGCTGCAGATCCCCGCCCCTGGCATAATATCCCACGACTACGTGCTTCTCTAACGATATCCTCTACGAAAAGGAAATAATTCGCATAATCCATTTTTTTTACGAACTCCATTTCATGAGCGATCATCTTCACAACTTTCTCCGGGACAATCTCCCCGTAAAAATCATGTGCACCTTTCCAGCAAAGGTATTCCAGCTCTTCCTGTGGCATTCGCCCGCTTTGGTTAATTTCTGCCGGATAGACATACCTGAGCTCGTCTAAGGAAAAACCACATGCCTCTGAAATCTCCAATGTACTGTGTAATGCCTGGGGATATTTGCGAAACAGCCGGTGCATCTCTCCTACTGGTTTCATATAGCGTTCTGCATTCATATGCAGTCGGAAACCAGCTTCCTGAATGGTACATTTCTCTCTTACACAAGTTAGTACATCCTGCAACTCCCTACGGGAAGGATCATGGTAATGCACGTCGCCAGTAGCCACCATTAGAATACCAAAGCGATCTGAGAGTTGCTGAATCCGAAACATCAGTTTTTCATCATAACCAGAATACGACATACTTGCAGAGAGATATAGCTGTCCAGTTAAGGCCTCGTGATATTGTGCGAGCGCATTCACAAAATCATCTTCAAATTTGAACCTACGATCCAGCTGATTAGGTGTAACTACGGTAAACAACATCCCCTTGCCGTGTTCATAAACATCTGCCCGGGAGATATGGCATTCCCCTTTTTCAGCACGCAGATTGCCTTTAGTTAATAAGGCTGACAGTCGACCATAAGCTTCCTTATCCGTAGGATAGGCCAATAAACTTGGGCCGTCTAGCAGGTCCAGTCTACAGGCCGGGATAAAACCCAACCCTTTTTCCTTCGCAGCAGCATGTGCGCGCACAATACCTGCTAAAGTATTTCGATCTGTAACCGCTATTTTCTTATACCCCAAAATCGCAGCCTGAGCCACTAGCTCATGTGCATGTGAAGCGCCCCGAAGGAAACTAAAATTCGACGTCATCTGTAACTCACTATATTCCATAACCCTCTACGCAAAAAATCCATGAACAAACCATTGAAAAGACTGATTGGCACCATAATGTCCCGACCGATACAGCCAGTACCGACGACCGCTGGCATCCTCTACCCGATAATAATCCCGGTGTTCACCAGCATCCAGCCACCATTCCCTTTCGATGCGCTCAGGGCCGTCGGCTTTGACCACCTGATGTTGCTCACCTTTATAAATGAAAAATTTTGGAGGATGATCCGGAATCAAAGCCATTACCTGTATAACTTCCGGACGGGGCAATAGCTCTGTAGGCCTGGGTTTATCCATATTCCAGTTCATTACCCTCAGTTCTGTTAATGAACGCGCCCTGCCTGCCGACCGCTCCGGCCAGTAATGCGCTTCCGGTATATAACGATGTACCGCAGCAGCACCAAGCTTGCCGCTTACCCGGTCGATCAACTGTAAAATACTCTTATTGTTTAGTCCCGGCTTGCTATTCCATAGGATTTCCTGGGGAACTTCTAAGGCATCCACCTTTACCGCTTCGAGCTCAAAGAGTTCAATTCCCAATGCAGGTTTAATCTGGTCGATTTTCAACTGAAAAAGTTTGAACAAATGTGCCACACTATGAGAAGCCCCACTGGTCCCTATAGCAATCTGTACGATTTTGCCGTCAATCCGGTAAGCAGTCAATAGCCCGGAACGTAAACCTAGGCCTTCAGTTTGCAGACGTTTACACAAGACTTCCAGTAGCCTGGTAATCGCGATCTCAATTCCGGTCTTGGTTTTGATCGGCTCCAGAGAAGCCAGTCGCTCCCGGAAGGGAACTGGCTGCCGTAAGGCTTGCAGTACTTCCTCCTCTGTTCCCAGCGCCTGCGCCAGTCGCAGCAAAAATGCTTCACCAAAACGCCTGCGCAAGACCGACCTGGGCATTCCTATAAAACTTCTAATCTGGTAAAACCCCAGTTTTCTAAGTTTAGAAAGCGTTGATTCTTCCAATCGTAAAGCCTCTGGAGGTAAAAGCTGTAAAGCTTCGACATGCTCATCTGGAGCAATAAGCGGCGTGACTTTTCCAAAGCGCGATACCGCCCAGGCTGCGCCAGGTGTATCCGCAATCGCCAGGCGAACCGTATAGCCCTTACTTTTTAACCTGGAAATAATTTCCTTTAAATATTCACGCTCGCCACCCCAAAGGTGTGCGCAACCACTTACTTCCAGCATCAGGCCATCCATACTGAATTCATCAATCGCGACAATCGGTGCATAACGAATACAATACTCACCCAATCCTTTAAGTAGTTTCCCCGCACGACCGACTTTATCATCCAATACTTCCAGACCGGGACAAATCGCTTTGGCATCTGCCGCTGACATTCCTGATGTTACCTCATGTTCAGCGGCAAGCTGGCTGACCGCCGTAACGATCATCCTGCCATGATCGGGGGCAGCAAAAACAAAGGGCACTTCCTTTAATTCCGGCCGCCATATCAGCTGCCAGTCCGCCAGTAAATGACGAAACCATATGGAAATAAACCTCCGCTGCATGATTAACCAACTTTCTCCTGTACCCTTTGAACAAAAACTTTTTGCGCAGGAACCTGTAAAAATCTGTCCGCCTCCCATTCCAATACCCAGCTTCCTGGATTGCCGCTTCTGACTTTTAACAAGTCTACGCGCCAGCGAGGAAAGCCAACCCCAGGCATCCCCTGTTCAGCAGAACTGGGCAATGGAGAAATCTGCCAACGCGCAGTCGACACACCCGCAACCAATCTTTTGGGATCTTTGCGTATAATCATTGCAGGAATGCCCTGCTGCTCTGCAGCCAGCTGGAGTCGCCTGGATTCTACTAAACTCAAGCTATCTACTTCAGCCACTACTGCTGCCAGGCCTTCACAACGCAATGCTTCTTCCATCACCCATAGCACCTCGCGATCATTCCGTACATCTACGAAAATGATACGGTCGGCCTCGACATTAAAGGCAGCTAGCGAGGGTGGAAAAAGTCGACGTGCTGTACTGATCCATACACAACCCGTCCCATCAGCCATCAATACAGACAATAATCCAGCAATAAAACCATCAGTGGCAGCCGTTTGATCAGGCGCTGCACAAATAAATTCATGAATAGCCTTTCTGGGAAATACCCCGCCTGGAAAGGCCGCTTCAATTTCACCAAGTCCAACACACTGCGCAGCTTCCCCTTCAGCAGGCTTAAAACCTTGCCACAGCAGTAAATCCTGCCGCAGCTTGTTTAGAATTTCTAGTTTAGCTTCCATGACTTCCAATTTATAATACTAATATAATTAGCTTAACAAAAATAACACAACAAAGTTAATGCTAAAAATATTAGTATTTATAAAAATCTTTTGGAAAGGATGTCATTTATTTGGATTTGGTGATCATTAAAGCCCTAAATCCATCAAGACTCTTCTTTAAATCCACGATTAAGTTGATGAGTAAGTCCACATTGTTATCATCCCGATTCAATAGTCTGAAATTATCCATATCTGGTAGATCTAACTGAGCTTTCAATACACGTGGTATTTTGTAACTCTGAGCCGTTAAAGTACAAGCGTATAAAGATAAAGTAGCTATAATACCCGCTAAAGTGCGATCATAGTAGGGTATTAATTTCTTATAGCTTTTAGACTGCTTATAAACCAAACGATAGGTTTTGAATCTCCAGGCTTGGGCAACAATGAATTCGTTCGACAAATCTGCTACTTCATCTATTCCGAATCTTAAGGCTATTTCAAGCTTATAGTCGATAAGTTTTTCCATTGCGGTAAGCACACTTTGAACAACAGGATCTTCAATTTTGAGAAAGAAATCATGATCATCTATAGATTGTTCCCAAGGATTTTTAAAATCCTTGGCATACAATCTAAGAGATTTCTTAAACGTAAAATGATAAACGAATTCATAAACATCCGAATGCATATAAGTCACTTGCACCCCCAAACCTCTAATGCAGAGGTTCAAATCAAAAGGATCATTTCTTGATATTTTCATAATGCGATTCTCCTTAAACAAGTTGCAATTCTTGTTCGTCCATAATCTCTCTGCGAAGCTTACTTAATCTCGGGCCGCTTAGCATCAGATACGAACTGATTACTTTCTGCATGATCATCTTTTTATCTGTCAGCTGCAATCCGGGAAAGACTCTATAAAACTCTATTACCCGATCTTTACCAATAAATCTTAGTAAACGATCCCGCTCCTGATACTTACGCCCCTGATAAGCAAGAATCATCTCTGTAATCCGTTCCCGTTCTGGATACTGTTCATAAATATCTTCTACATCTACTGCATTAATTTCCAGCAGGTGCGTATCTGGACAAGCCATTAAAAAAACATTACCAGGCTCCCCTGTCATAAAGCTATCAGGCAGCATGGCTATTTCACCCGCCTCAAAAATAGTGTGTACCGAGAATCCGTGGTTTTGATCGTAATAGAAGGCAAACACAATTCCTTTGCTGATAAACCAGCATTTATCGCAAATCTCATCGGCTTTTAACAAATAGGGGTTCCGCTTGCTATAATACCCTGTCAATTTATCTTTTAAATGTGTGCGGTACTGGATGGATCCTGAAGAAATACTAGATAAGTAATTGAAAAACTGATCGTAGTAGGCCGGACTAATTAGCTCTTTGCGAACAAGAGCGCTATTCTTGTATTCTTTCATCGTGATAGCGTTAGTTGATATAAGGTTGATTATTCCAAATCTAATAACTTCACAGAACACTATTTTTAACATATATTAAAAATAGTTGACTTTTTTAAAATAGTTTGAGCATTCAAACTTAATCATCAAGTCTGGAAGTTTCCTTATAGTTAAAGCAAAGTGCCCATATAATGAACGGCATTTGAACGGCTTATGAACGGACATTGAACGGACACTCAACGGGTGGAGCCGTTCAGCTTCCGTTGAACGCTGGTTAATTAGAACTCAAGTGATTTTCTTTTAGCAATACTCAGATCGAACACAGCTAGCTTGACAATCAAAGAGTTAGTCTCTACATTTAGAAAAAAAAACAAAAATTATGGCAAGACTTAACAATGGCATATTAGGCAGCATTAATGGCAAGGTGGGAAATGTAGAGGGTTATGTGCGCTATGGAAAAGCCTATCTAAGGACTAAAAAAAGGAAATCCAAAGTTCCTCCAACTATCAATCGACTTACCTGCCGCAAACGAATGTCGGTAGTAAACAATTTCGTCAACAGCATGACCGATTATGTACGAATCGGTTTTGAGGGGGCTGCTGATGGCAAACCTTTCTCTCCCAATAACGCTGCTAAATCGTATCAGTTGCGAAATGCCTTACAGGGTGAGTACCCAGAGATTAGTATTTTTTACCCTGGCGTACGCTTAACCCAGGGGAGCATCGAAAATCCAGCAAATACAAAAGCAGTAGTAGAAGGCAATGGTATCCGTTTTACCTGGGACTATCATCCTGTATTTAACTGGGATGATAGGCGTGCACAGGTCATGCTACTGGTTTATATAGAAGAAAGCGGCAAAGCAATTAGCTTACTTAGTGGCGCACGTTATACCGAAATGACAGAGTTTATGGAAATGCCGGCCGACGTAAAGGGCTTAAACCTCCACGCCTATTTGTCTTTTATCGCCGACGATAGGAAAAACATTAGCAACAGCATATACCTAGGTAACCATGTTTTATAAATCCCTAAATATAATCTATGACAATAATTTTAAAACGCATTGAATTTATGCTCCAAACTTATTTTGAAGAACAACGAGCAGCACGACTACAGATGTATGAAGCCGCCAACAAAGAAAAATGGTTAGATTCCCAAACGGTTAAGCTAATGCTGCGTAAGGGCGATAGAACCTTGTTTAACTATGTCCAAAGTGGCAAGCTGATCAGTAAAAAAATTGGTGGTGCCAATTTTTATCTCCAAAGCAGCGTAATGAACTTCTTGGAAAGGACTAACGCATGAATTATTTTTTTTGGATGCGAGGGCGTGCCATTAATTTATTTAAGTTGAATTCTTCAGTCCAATACACTTCAAACGTATGTTTCGCATAGGCCTTAAAATGAGCGATGCCATTGGCTGTGATGAGCAGCTGATGCGCTTCCTGTTGATTCTCTGGATGCTGAAATGTGCGTTCTTCCTCCGGGCTTAAGGTAACATATGCCCAGTCTTCGTGCGAGCTTAAGATTTCTTTCATTAAGGCGCCATGATCCGCAGTCTTATAATAGCTTAGTGAGGCATCCCAAAAACTATGACAGCTGAAGTTCTCGTCAGCTTTAAATTTACCAATCGCTTCTAAGCGAGATTTAATGAGCGCTTTCCAGGACGCGGTTGCATATATAATAGCAAATTCTACACGGTCCGAATCACTACTGGAGTTGGCTTTAATTAATACATGTTCAGTTGGTTTCCTTGATCTTTTCATTTGGTGGTCCATTTTCAGGTTAATGCTGATATTAATGGAATCCAATAAGGAGGGAATATTTACAGATATGATGATAGGTGATTCATCATTTTTCAGCGCTAAGCAGAAATAATTAAACAAAAAAGCGTGGAGCCCCACTTACCGATCTAGAGGCCCTAGGAGGCCGGGAACGAATAAGCAGAGCTCACGCAAAGCGTGAGCACTTTTCACTTATCCTCTCATTCCCATTGAAATTTCCTAGGTTTCTAGATCGAGATTCTTAAGTGCTAAATGCTTCAAATATTTTGAAGATTCGGCAAAAATATAATATTAGCTTGTTACATACATTTTTATTTTATCAAATATACATATTTTAAACTAAATGATACAAATATTTCTAAAATATTAATTATTGTAATAGTTTATCACATTTTGGATGAATTCTCAAAATTTTGAGGCGTTTAAAACGATTGATCTATTCTTACATTATCCCATTTACATAATTCAAAGTGTTTTTTCTGTGAACATGTGCGGATAACTTTTATATTAGTCTATCGAATCAATTAACGCAATATGAAACTCTTACCTTACGATAACATCGAAATCTTCAGTCCCCTAAGTCCTGCCGAAGCGCAGTCCGCTTTGGAACAAGAAGTAAAAAAGCGCAAGCCTTTTAGTTTTAAATTTATATCATCAGGATCAGATCCTTATTTCTATGGATTCGTCGAAAACAACCGATTCAGACTTCATCGCAACATCAATTACAGAAACTCTTTTCTCCCTACCATTAACGGAAGCATCACCAACGATCTGAATGGATGTAAAGTTGTTGTAAAGATGCGACTAATGGCGTTTGTCTTAGTTTTCATTACATTATGGCTGTCTGGAGTATTTTTTGCCTGCATATTTTTGACGAGCAAATTAATCATCGAAGGAAATTATGGTCCAGAAATGCTGATTCCATTTGGTATGTTAATTATGGGATATGGTCTTACTATGGGCGCTTTTCATTATGAGGCCAGGAAGGCGAAGGCAAAATTACTTGAGTTATTTAAGGGCACAACAAAAAGAGCATACTGACCAATACAAATCCAATATTATCGGATATTCCGCTGCATAGTAAACCTAGATGATAACAATGCATATATATGCATTGTTATCATCTAGGTTTACTGTCAATTATGGATTGTAAACGATCCAATGACGTCCTAAAACCAATAACAAGCTTTAACCTTCCTTGATCGCCTAACTTCTCAAATAAAGGAATTAAATCTGCATTGATCTTCGATTTCCTTTCTGCAATCATCTGCTCTAGTCTATTTAAATTGGAGCCACCCATTTGCTTATCTGGCAACAACTGATAAATTCTAATTGCATTGGATAGCGCTTTTTCAATTAAAAAAAACTGTCGATTCACCATTGCATGAACTTTCCTTTTATAATCAGCAATTTCACTTAATAATAGATCTAGCTCGTCAAATGCAGCCTCTTCAAGCTCGCTCATAGTATAATAATATTAGTTTCGGCAAACTTAAAAAATAAAAGTTAAAACTCATCAGCAGTAGAGCGTGTAGTCAGATCTATAAAAGTAAAAGTCACTTCAGCAGACTCTTCATCAATCACAAAATCTACAGCTTCCTCAACAGTACGTTCCGAATCCATGTCTGAACAGGCAAAATGATATTCCAGAAGATAAGAGAAATAAGCTTTTCCAGTTCCTTTTTCCTCATCATACTCCACATCATCCAATTCAAGATCTGAAACTATCGGAGCGCCACCCTCCTCTGAATGATAAGCCAGCAAAAGTCCAATCAACTCATCTTCGGGGCTTTCATCATTATAACTTCCGCTAAACAAAACTTCATTTAAGAACTCCTTTATGCTCAATTCACCTTCTTGCAGCGATTCATAATCATCCTGCTGGTAATCTAATTTTAGTGTCGCCATACAATTACAAAATAACAACTTAATCTCTATTTAATCCTATTCCTAGCCTAGAATTTTTCATTAGCTTCGCCATATGAAAAATGTAATTCTAGCCAGTACATCAAGTTTATTTGGTGAAGCTTATCTTGAATATCTGAAATCAGAAGTGGAAATTTTATTTCAAGGGATTTCTGAACTTATTTTTGTACCCTATGCCAGACCAAGTGGCATTAGTCATGATGAATACACGCAAAAAGTAGCTGAATTTTTTGAACCAATTGGGATCAAAGTAAAGGGATTACACCGTTTCGAAGATCCCGCACATGCATTGAAAAATGCTGAAGCCATTTTTACTGGCGGTGGCAATACGTTTTTATTGGTAAAACAATTGCACGACCAGAAACTAATGAATGTTTTAAAAGAAGTTGTTGAAAATGGCGTTCCTTATTTAGGTACCAGTGCTGGAAGTAATATAGGTGGTTTAAATATGCAGAACACAAATGATATGCCCATAGTATATCCACCAAGTTTTAATACACTAGGGCTTATTCCTTTTAATTTAAATGCACATTACCTGGATCCTGACCCCAATTCAAAGCATAATGGAGAGACCAGAGAAACCCGGATTAAAGAGTTTCATGTCTTCAATAAGGTACCTGTATTGGGTTTAAGAGAAGGTAGCTGGATTCGTGTAAAAGGAGACAAAATTACTACAGAAGGCATGTTTTCTTCCAGAGTATTTCTTCCTGAATTGCCCCCCTATGAAATTGAACCTGGAACTGTTTGTGCATTTGAAAGCCTTTAAAATCCTCATACAGAAATGACTGCAACTGATCGATTGACTACCTAATTCAATTAAATGGCTGTATTAATTTGATCAAGGTTAAAAAAATTAAACATTTCACACATTCCTGTATGGGGATTATCAAATGAAAAAGACCCTATTTTTTTAGCATTTGCAATTGCTGTTTTTAAACGAGGCCTCAACATTAGATAAATATCATTGTCTTGTTTGGTGTAAAATTTTTCGGTCTTTGCATAGTCTGGTAAATGCCTCTTTAATTGGCTGATAGCGTCATCGCACTTGCTGAAAAATTTGGTTGTTGGTTCGAAATGAAGCAACAACCAATATTCAAAACACGGATTATTTACAATCACCATTACATTTTTTTCCTTTTTAAGGGCTTCGCAATACTCCCTAAACTGAACCATCGCTGGTTTGTTCCCTTTCTTAGTTTTTTTATCCTCAGCTAAAATAACATCCAGGTCAACTATCCAAATCACTTTGTCGTAGTGTCTGGCACTTTCTTTTACATTTTCAAACTGATCTGCAAGTTTCTTCTTCTGGGGAATTTCTGGCTTCAAGTGTACACTTAGCGATCTGTTATTTCTCAAAAGCATTTGAAAGTACCTAAATTCAGTCTCTCCATCTACTATTATAGCATATGTCTTTTTCCCTTTAAAGGATATATTAGCACTACTCCTCATTATCAAGATCTATGTAGTAATCACCAAGATTAGGTATACCACCCAGTTTACCAGTTTTATATGCATTATAAACGTTACTTGTATCTCTAATCACAGAACTATTAAAATCAGCAAGAGAATAAAGTTCGGTAGCACAAGACTCGCCTTTGTTCGCAAACCAGATCACATCATTTCTAAAAACGTCTCTTCTATTTAACAACTCTCTATTATGAGTAGTAAATAACAACTGTGAGCTCTTAACATTTATCAAAAATGAAAGTATAAAATGTAAATATAGGTCTGGATGTAGCGAAGACTCCAATTCATCAATTGGAAATACAACAGAATTTTTGATCAACAAGGCCAACAAACCCGCGAATCCATAATATCTCCTCGTGCCTTGAGATTCCAATTCTAAAGGAAGCCGATATTTAGCCCCTTCAACATAATGTTCGAGACTGACATCCATAGCAGTAACCTTGCCTCTTGTTCTCAAATTTTCAATTTCCTGCTTTACTTCTTTTATCTTATCCGTTTTTTCCAAGAATTCAATAAGACCATCTGGAATGCTTTCTTCACTTTTACTAATAATGATATCAGAAATATGGAAGTCGGCTTTTTTAAGAATCTCTACTACATGTTTCTTTTCAATTCCACCATGATCAATATTCCTGGTAATAAAACCTCCTAATGAAGTATTGGTGAGAATTAAAGGCCTTAAGTAGACTTGAAACCACGTTTGAGCTTCTGTTAATTCATGATTTTCGAGATTAGTTTTTAGAAAGCCTCCAAGCACTGTATTGTTCCACAATGTATTAGCTTCCAAAACCTTATCAAAGGTTTTATCTTTTTTAATTTTACTACCAAAAGAAATATTTGAAAATTGTTTATCCAGATCAGTAGTCCTACTGTAAACTCTTGCTTTATTTGGGTTAAAATAATAAAGTTCTTCAGTAATTATGGCCTTTTCTGTAAATGTTACCTGATAAGAATATCTAATGCTATTTTGTAGAAAGTCGATACTTAACTCGGAATTTTCATTTGGAGTATTTGGATCAAAAAGAAATGGCTTAAAATCAAGCAATTCAGTTTTCTTATCTTCAGGTTCTAAAACTAAATCTCTTAAAAATTCTAATGCCATCAAAATGGTGGTTTTCCCAGAGGCATTCGCACCATAAATCATAGCCATTTTTAAAAGCCTTAAATTGTTTGGCCCATGAATAACGTAGTAATCTTCGAGATCATCGGACTTGGTCGCTTCAAATGACAAGGTCTGTTTATCCTTGATCGAACCGAAGTTCTTAATGCTAAATTCAATAATCATAGCAGATATATATTATTTTAACAAATATAACTAAAAAACTACATTATCTACATTTCCATGCCATTTATTGTAAATCACTTACATAAATTGATATAAAAAAATACGATTACTACACATTATGTAATCCTATCCATACCTCCGGAAGCGTTTCGGATATCTCCTGTCCTTGAATAAGTAGCCTCCAGCAACGTAGAAACACTATTAGTGCCAGCACTTCCACAGGGAAATACGAATCTAATTCAGGGCTTAACCACATTTTCTAACTCAGCCAAAAAGGATTGCTGGCGCTCATTTATATAAATCCTAGCCTCAGTCAAAGAAAACCATCTAGCCTGATCCACCTCTGGAAAATCAGTCATCTTTCCCGATTTAGGCGGCCATTCGATAGTAAAAGTATTAGAAGCAATATGAGAAGCATCCAGATCACCAAGAACCGCCCAGCAATGCACAACCTTACCACCCTTTTGCAGCACAGATTTCAAAGGCTTAAATTCCCCCTCAGGCAAATAACCAGTCTCCTCCTTAAACTCCCTTAAAGCTGTATCAAAAGCCTGCTCGTCAGCCATCACCTCCCCTTTCGGCACAGTCCACCAACCCTTATCCTTATTCCGAAAAAACGGGCCTCCAGGATGAACCAGTAACACTTCAAGTTTCTTTTCCGTAAACCGATACAACAATAAACCTGCGCTTTGTGTAGCCATAAATTACTTCTCTTCTAACCTTCCACTCGTTTTTTTAATGTATAGGTAACCATATCAGTTACATTAGTATGCTTGTTATTATAACATTTATCCTCTAATTGAAAACCAAGCGCTTCCAACAGGCCGACAGAACGGTCATTGACCCCTGACGGAAATGCAGTAATCAACTTTGCGTTTAATCCATCGAATGTATATTCAATAACCTTCTTCAAAGCCTCTTTCATCAGCCCCCTTCCCCTAAATTCAGGAAGCATTTCATAACCGATCTCCACAATTTCATTTTGAACATCAAAATTCCAGCAACAAATAGTACCAATCAAACTATTTTCCTCTTTCAAGGTGATCACCCAGTACAAGCTTTCCTTCCTTTCAACCATGTTCTCTATTTTTGCAATAAACTCCCGGCTTTGTGATAAATTAGTGGGGGTTTCCCGCCCAACCATAATGTTTACTGCCTCGTCGCAGCGCAATCGATGGATAGATTCAAGATATAACTTTACTCATTGCCGCAATCCTGCGTTCTGCCTCCTCCAACGAAATACCTGCAAAATAATCACGAACGAATGGATGATCAGGGTTTGCATGCGGAACAATCTCAGGCCGCTGATTTCCTTTCTTAGTGTTCACATTCATTGGAATTGAGCCACTGTATTCATAGTCTGGAAGCCAATTGGATAACCAACCAAAGTAGGTCACTTCATGATTTTCATTATCAAAATTATCACTATAATCCACAAAACTTGTTTCACTCAATGAAACCCAAACGCCGTAATCCAGTCCTTCACAGTTCCCAATTACTTTTTGGTTTAAAGTCACCCTTATAAAAAAGTCCGTTTGATCCGGAGAATCAATCACACAAAAATCATCGTTAAGCTCTGTTTGTCCGTACTGCTTTTTCTCCTCAGTCAGCTCGCCATAATTTGAAGGGCATGGGAAAGTCAAAGCTGGCCATCCGGCATGTTTTTCCCCACATAATGTACAAGTGAAAGTTACAGGTTCAC
This sequence comes from Pedobacter sp. ok626, assembly GCF_900100435.1. Classification (GTDB taxonomy): domain Bacteria; phylum Bacteroidota; class Bacteroidia; order Sphingobacteriales; family Sphingobacteriaceae; genus Pedobacter. Next base: position 106,391 of record NZ_FNEX01000003.1, read on the forward strand.
TATTCATAATTTTCTATTTTACGTTTAACTCCAAAAATAAAATTAATTTTCCATAGAATTCAATGCCCAACAGCTCTTGAACACCGATTCTATTCTATTTCTAATTTAGGGCTCAACCACATTTTCTAACTCTCCACAAAAAAAATTGAATGTAGCATTTCAATTACTTAATATTGGTGGAGATGAACACATCAATCATATTCAAAACCTCAATGACAAGATTTCCCTTATTTATTGTCGCGGCACTACTCCTGGCTGCCTGCAAAAACAAAAAAGCTGCTGAGCACCCCCTGAAGCAAACTACAACTACACAAAACAAGCACACAAAACTTCAGGCTGAAATTCATACCGACACCTTGCAGTTCATCTACTTTGAAGGAAATTTTGATTATTGGTCCTGCATATTCCTGAATTCATCAAAAGATACTATATCCCTGGTCACCGACAGCATGATCACCGATGATTTTAAAAACAAGCTATTTGAAGTAAAATGGTTTACCGATACCCTTTATGAAGCAGGCGACAACGACAGCAAGTACGCGGCAAATCGCATGTCACATTTTAAACCAATCAAAGGAAAACCCTTTGTAGCACCCATCAACGAACAACAAATACTGCACGATGTTAGAAATATACCCGAAGTTCAGAGTGGTGCTGACCAGGTAGCAATTGCCGAAAGACCCTCGGAGGGAAAAAACTACTACCTTGTTGAAACCGGAACCCGGGAAGCCGACAACTTTTCCCGCTTCCTGATATTTAGGGTATACATCTATCCCCAGTATCAAATAAACGTCTACGATCCGGCAGCAGACACCGAGCACAGCCTGGAAGCATGGAGAAAACAAAACCAGCAATAACAAACCTCCGACACAAAAGTATTTTTCATACATTCATCTTGTGAAGTCAGATTTACTATACGCGCAATATACATTGGTTCAGCAGTCCAGAGCTGTTGTTTTTCAGTTCCTGGAAGAAAACGTTATGGATGATATGGCTAAGCCGCTTACAATCTTTAACGACAAAACCATCTCCTATATGTATGTCCATATCGCCAATACTTATATAGCATGGGCAGGCAATTTTGCATTGAACGGCTCTTATCCCTATTACGATCAGGAAAAGCCCCTAAATATATCCCAAATCAAAAACCTGTTTACTGGGGTTGATGAAATCATGGGCCGTTTTATCGCGCATTTCACCGCAGATCCAACTCAGCCGGTTAAAGGTTATAAATGGACGGAAAAATACATTGAAACTGATGCCTACAGTATTTTTACACATGTCATTACCCATGAATTTCACCATAAAGGCCAGGCCATGACCATGTCCCGATTGCTCGGACATCTTCCACCAGACACAGATGTGATGCGCTTCTAATGTAATCAGTAATAACACCGATCAAATAGCACTTCCGCTTCCGCCTACTACTTTAATCCCATCACCGAATTTTTTCCAAAACCTGATATAGCGAAAACCAGCTTCAAACGGTACACCATTAAACTTTCCACTCAATTTTATGATCAATGTGATCACCGCCATATCACCGATAATATTTAGTTTTTCAACTTCTGGTAGAAGTTCGTCAACCTTTAATGCTCCATCGCGATAGGTATCCAGATCCTGCTCCTTAGTTATTGTTTCCCCGCTTGGGAGAATGAACAACAAATCATCATGCAGCAACTCATCAAGCGCGGTGATATTGCAATCTTTGATTGCACTGTAAAGCTTATTTTCCTGCTCAAGGATACCGTTTTCTGTTAGTATATTATCCATGTTTATCTGTTTATACGTCAATCAGCAAAAGCCATTAATCCGCTACCATGCGCTTTAGCGATATCAAGCAATTGCAATAATGGCCCTACACCACTATCATTAGGTGCTTGTTTTTGAATATTACTCCGGATTTGCTGAACCAAGGACATATCCCACCGAAAATCCGAATGATAATCAAACCTTTCGGGAATGATCTTTTTTGCTTTTAGCCTTTCAAAAGTCTCAAAATCTATACTACCAACAATATTTATCCCAGCTTCTTCAGGATAGCCCGGAGCATTCTCATCATCATCCAACAAATAGAAATCTAGCATACAATATTTAAATATAGTACCAAATTTAAAATAACTTATCTTCATAAACACCAAATCCATAAAAGGAAACAACTTTTAAATAATAAGCTTTGCTATCTTTGTCGGACTAACTTATTATGTCGCTATTTAAGGAGATTTCTAACACCTATAAACAATCTTTTACTGGATTAAGCCGCGAAACCTGGATACTGAGTATTGTAATGCTCATAAACCGAAGCGGATACATGGCAGTCCCCTTCATGGGACTTTTTGTTACACAGTCATTGCATAGACCGGCGTCGGATGCAGGGCTTATCATTACCCTCTTCGGACTGGGTTCCATTCTGGGCTCTGCTGCCGGTGGCAAGCTCACTGATGTGGTCGGTTTCCGTCCAGTACAGGTTGTCGCAGCTATAGTTAGTGGCATATTCTTTCTGGTCTTCGCTAATGTCACACATTTTCATACCCTATGTGTACTTGCTGTTGTCATCAGCTTTTTCTCTGAAGCCTTCCGCCCTGCAAACTTTGCTGCCATTGCTGCTTATGCGAAGCCTGGTTTAGAAACAAGATCTTATTCATTAAACCGTCTTGCTACTAACATCGGATGGGCTGTAGGTGTAAGTATGGGTGGCTTAATTGCTTCTTACGACTACAAAATGTTGTTCTTTGTAGATGGAACAGTAAGCATTATTGCCGGACTCTGCATTCTATGGTTCCTTCCAAAAATCAAGGGTTATCGAAAAGCCATTAAAGAAAAAACCAAAGATCTGGTAGTGAGAAAACCATGGCAAGACCCAGTATTTATCAAATTTATATTGCTAAGTACCGTTTTTATCATTTGCGCATTCCTGGTATTTAGAGTGGTTCCTGTGTTTTTTAAGGAAGTATGGAAAATTGATGAGTTTATGATTGGTTTAATCCTGGGGTTAAACGGAATTATCATTGCGTTGTTCGAAATGGTGATGATTCATAAAATCGAGAAAAAACGGTCACCCATATTCTTCATCGTTGTAGGTGTTTTCTTTATTGCGGCTTGTTTCCTTGTGTTATTATTGCCTTCCAGCCATCCTGTAGTATTAGGATCCTTGTGTATTGTTTTATTTACCATTGGAGAAATGTTCGCTTTACCTTTCATCAATACCTTTGTGATGAACCGCTCCAATGAGTTTAACCGAGGACTGTATGCTGCAGGATATATGTTGTGCTGGTCTGTAGCTCAACTTGTTGGCCCAACAGCAGGATTTTTTATCGCAGAAAATTATGGTTATAATATACTTTGGATGGTCATCAGTGGTATGCTGCTTTGCTGCTCCTACCTATATTATCTAATGAGGAATGAGCAATAGACCGAAACTCATCCATGGTTATGACCTATCCTAAACTTTCGTAACTTTGAATGTAATCTTGGAAAAATGAAAAAAATAGGGTTTTTATCCTTCGGTCATTGGTCAGACCATCCCTCGTATCTCGCCCGTACAGCAGGCGACACCTTGCTTCAGTCCATTGATCTTGCTGTTGCCGCAGAGGAAATAGGTATAGATGGTGCTTACTTTAGGGTTCATCATTTTGCCAGGCAGCTTGCCTCACCATTTCCACTGCTTTCGGCAATCGGGGCAAAGACCAACAAAATAGAAATTGGCACGGGCGTCATCGATATGCGCTATGAGAACCCCTTATATATGGTAGAAGATGCAGGTGCTGCCGACTTGATCTCGGGTGGGCGTTTGCAACTGGGTATTAGTAGAGGTTCTCCCGAACAGGTCATCGAAGGTTGGCGGCATTTCGGTTTTGCTCCTAAGGAAGGTCAAAATGATGCGGATATGGGAAGAGAAAAGGCCCTGGAGTTTTTGGATAAGTTGAAGGGCGAAGGTTTTGCTCAGCCCAATCCGAGTCCGATGTTTCCAAATCCTCCTGGTCTGTTAAGATTGGAACCGTACTCCGAAGGCTTGCGAGAACGCATCTGGTGGGGAGCTGCATCCAATGCTACAGCAGTCTGGGCGGCCGAAAACGGAATGAACCTGCAAAGTTCTACTTTGAAATTCGATGAAAACGGTAAGCCTTTCCATATCCAGCAGGCCGAGCAGATTAGACTTTATAAAGATGCCTGGAAAAAAGCAGGACACGAACGTGAGGCCAGGGTTTCGGTAAGCCGTTCTATTTTTGCACTGGTTAACGATCAGGACAGGTATTACTTTGGACAGCAGGGAAAGAGCGCTGATAGCTTTGGCTATATCGAGCCTACTCAACGGGCGGTCTTTGGTAAGAGCTATGCGGCTGAACCCGATCAGCTCATTAGGGAATTGGCTCAGGACGAGGCTATACAGGAAGCGGATACTGTACTTTTGACTATTCCGAACACTTTGGGTGTAGATTACAATATCCATGTACTGTCTGCTATTTTGGAACACGTGGCACCTGCTCTTGGGTGGCGATGATCAACAATCTCAGCATGAACATCAAGTCGGCCCTGGTTGCAGCAGCCATTCTTCTCTTCACCTATTTCTATTACACCGGCAAGGGCGGGTCTTTCCTGAGCCTTGGCAGTGCGATCGCATTCTGGCTCCTATGTGGTGCGGCGATTGCTATATGCACGCTGATCGTAAGGCTCGTTGCGCATATGGCCGTTTCCGGGCTGGTTTACCCGAATGCGGTCTGCATGATATTGCTCCCATTCCTGTGCATCCTGCTGCTCTTCTGGCTGGCATTCGGAAGCTTTTCCATGCCTGCGTTTGCAGACTCCCCGGGATATGTGGCCGCCCTGAGCGGCTTTTTCCGCTCGCACTTGCTATATATCACTGTAGTATCAATCATCATTGGAGTCGGGTTATATTTTTCACTGCCGAAAGATATCCCAGCACCAAGGTCTCTTTTTAATGCCAATATGCTGTTTGCGCTTTCGGTGGCTGTGGCCTTCGTGCTGAGCGCAGCTGCCTTCTATTGGGCAAAAAAGATAAGCCAGCCCCCGCTTGATCCGAAATATACTACTTACAAAAACCTCGGCGAGGGCCTGCAGTCTCAGGATCTGGAGATATCGCCCCTGCTGGATGCCGGGTCAGACTATACCGCCTCGCAGCCCTACTACCTAGAGGAAAGAGGCGAGCTTATTATTAGCCTGCACTATGCCAGTTCAAATAAGAATGCACCGCTTTTCAAGATCTTCAGGATCGACAAGCAGGGTAAGATCGCAGACAGCCTGGATGCAGCAGAGCTGACTAACAGTAGCGAAAGCCTGATATTCGACAAAGGCCTTGTAAGGCCTGCAGATTCCAAAAGCGCATATTTCTGGATATTCGACGGCACAAAGACGCTGGTACAAGAAGGATGGCCGGACAGCAAAAATGAGATAACTGAGCTGCAGAAAGACACGGCCGCAGTCAGACTGGAGTACTTCCACAAGACAGCCAGACTGGAATGTGGGACCGGTTCGCAGGTACGATGGAACGGCACGGGATACTTCCAGATTTTTTATCGGGACGACACGGCGAGGTTCAAGATCGACAGCCTTTATGCCCAGGATGCCGATGGCGGATGCGGGGCGCGGCCGGTGGACTATTACAGTGCCGAAGGTCTGGATCTTGCACTCCTAAGATTGGATGAGAAAACTTATTATATCGTCAAACCAAAGAAAAAATAGCATCATCGTTCTGGTTCTTTGGTCTCAGGTCTTGTTATTTTCGGTTCAGTCCTGATGAAAGCTTGTCTTGCGTTGCCCTATCCTATCTGCTTTTTCCTTTTCGAAAAGCTTTACGCAGCGGCTGATGTACTGGTTGATGATCTTGTCGTCGAAAGTTTCCAGATAAGTCTTGGGCAGGACCATTTTTCTTCTTATCGCCGGCATTTCAACCAGCCTGCTGTTTTCCATGTCATAATAATTCCATACTCCAGAATAGCTATCAGTCAGCAGATTGACACTTGATTCTCCGCTCCCGTCATTATTGGCCGGGCCGAATTCGTATCGGTTCATTCCAATAAGATGTATTTTTTTAAGCGCCTTACTGTACGCAAAATCGCAGTGGTAGCCCGCCCGCATATGCGGAACGGTGTAGGTAAACCCCTTTCCTTTTTTTTCGATACCCGACTGCCGCCCGTCAAAATTCAGCTTCAGGCTTTTGATTTCCCTGAATCCTTGGGTTGATAGCTTGCAGACGATTATGCCCTTGGCCTTGTCAAAAATGACAGTATCCGGTCTTTGGTCGAGATCGATATCGAGTCTAAGCGTGTCGTTTCTATATTCTTGTCCATCCGCCGTAGGCGCCAGCAGCAGGCAGGCCGCTGCCATCATCAGCTTTCCGATCGTCTTGTTCATCTTATCCTGGTCAATGTTTTTTACTCAGATTTCCTTTTATTATCTGTCGCATTCTGTAGTTTTTCATTTCTGGATGGTATATACAGCTTAAATATAGATTTTTTTTTCATCGCTCGGTGGTATAATTCACCATATTTTGGGTGGATTCACAGAATTTTGAGCTGGGGCATAACTTCTTTAAGAAAACAATCAAAACATCGCTATTAATTACAATATTTTCTTTAAAACAACAAATTATTTCTTTTTGATTATCTTAAAATAATTAGAGAGGTTTGTAGTGTAACATATTATTAACTGTCCGCAGTTATAAATAATGATAAAATTATCACACTAAAAGTTCACAAAAAGAGAACTAAAACTTATATTTGTATAATTAAATGAAGGTACATTTGATCAAAAAGCGAACGTTAGAAGATTTTGTAGTTAAAAACCCAACAGGTAGAGCCCCATTGGATGATTGGACCGAAAAGATAGGACTTGCAGATTGGAGGCACCCCATAGATATAAAAGACACTTTCAATAGTGCTGATATTTTAGGCAAAAGTAGCAACAGGGTTGTTTTTGATATTGGTGGCAACAATTTTCGAATGATTTGCAAATATGTATTTGGGGGTAATCAAGTACATCTATTTATTTGTTGGATGGGAGTTCATTCCGCATACGACAAAATATGTAAAGAGAATAAACAGTATACAATCAACATATATTAGCATGAAATCAGTAGCATTAAAATACACTATAATAAAAACAAAAAGTCAATATGATGACTATTGCAAACAATTAGAGGTTCTGGTGACTCAAGATATTACTAATGACCTCCAGGATGAAATTGATTTAGTTACCCTACTGATAGAGAAATATGACGAGGATAACAATACTTTTCAAGAATCAGATCCTATATCTCTCCTCCGTTCGTTCATGTCAGATCATCATTTAAAACCTCAGGACATGACACTAATTTTAGGAATTAGTAAGGGATATGTTTCAGACATCCTAAATTACAAAAAGGGACTCTCAAAAGACGTAATTAGAAAGTTAGCCGATTACTTTAAAGTAAGGCAAGAAGCATTTAATAGGCCATACAAATTAGTGCTAAATGGATCCCGAGAATCTAATTTAGCGAAACAATATTCCGCATCATTCCTTTGAAAATAAAAGCATGAAAAGGCAAAACTGAGTACCAATACAACCTTCCTGTGAGACCTAAAGGTCGAAAAGTAGCCGTTTGTATAAACCTATTTTCCTTATCTATTTTAAATTCCAGCCAGGCTTCGCCAGGTAATTTCATTTCCGCATACAACAATAACCGCCCATCCTTTTTATCGGCAAGAATTACTCTCCAGAAATCAATTACACTTCCTGTCGATAGGGTATTGGAATTTGTTCTCCCCCTTTGCAATCCTACTCCGCCAAACAACTTATCCAGGAAGCCACGAATACCCCAAAGCCAATTTGCATAATACCATCCTGTTGTCCCACCTATAGCCCAAACATTTTTCAATACACGTTCCCGATCAGCTACCTTCATGGATCGCACGTCTTTAAAACAGCCTTCCTGGGGAACTTCTATGAGTTTTTTAAACCGATCAGGATAAACATAGCCATTCATCGCATCCTTCCAGCTTGAGATCACCTGGTTTTGTTCTATTTTATCAAAAGCCAATTCGATAGACTGCTCATAGGTAACGGGCTTAATGTTTAATCTTTCTTGCAGATCGTTTGGCTTTGCCACCACATCAACCTTCATACTCTCTACCAAACTGCCAGCCAAAGGATAAGAAACTGAGGTCACAAAATATAGCCAATAGGAAGAAAGCTTTGGTGTCATTACGGGTATGGAAAAAATCCATCGCTTCAATCCCCGCACTTTAGCAAAACGCAAAAGCATCGCCTTGTAAGTGATCACCTCGGGCCCGCCGATATCATATGCTTTATTAAAAGCATAATCCTGCATCAGCACACCTTCAAGAAAATGAAGTACATCGCGAATACCTATGGGCTGACAACGCGTATTGATCCACTTAGGTGCAATCATTACAGGGAGTTTCTCTACAAGATCCCTGATAATTTCAAAACTGGCACTTCCCGAACCCACAATAATGCCCGCCCTTAAAGTAGTTAAGGCATATTGATGCGATTGCAAGGCCTCCTCAACACTCAGACGCGAATTTAAATGTTTCGACAAATGCGCACTATTCACAATTCCACTTAAAAAGATAACTTGTTTTGTAGAGGTTCGTTCTATGATGCTTTTAAAATTAATTGCTGTCGACAGTTCTGCTTCAGAAAAATCGCCCTTCGTTGCCGACATGGAATGCATGAGGTAATAGGCTACATCAATAGCTGTAGGTATATAGTTAAGACTGTCCTTGTTCAGGAAATCAACTTCAACAACTTCTAAATCAAAGCCGGCATATTTACTTTTATCAAATCGGCTTTTATCCCGAACGCAACAAATCACCTGATGCCCATTTTCAAGCAAAACAGGCAACAATCGCTGAGCGATGTAACCAGTAGCTCCTGTTAACAATATCCTCATATACTTAAATATTTATGGGCTTCACTTAACCTTTTTTCTTGCTTACAATGTTATTTGTAACCAACCTTGCAATAACTACAGCAGGATACAGGATACCAATTGCAGAAAGTAAAACTGAAAGCATACGCGAAGCCATTCCATCCGGATATATATCGCCATAGCCCACAGTCGTTAACGATACCAGGCTATAATAAACATAAACTGCATAGTCAGTATCGTTATTATGCAGACTTATATTCCCTGCTATTGATTTACCAGTTTGGATTTTTAAAATCTCAAAAGCAAAAGCACCCATCAAGGCAAATAAGAGATAGACATTTACCGCCCCTATCACTCTGAAAATATTACTTTCTGCATCTCGAAACAACAATCTAAGATTGACAAAAATGAACAAACTCATATTCACAAGCCCAACTAAACGTTCTAACAAATAGTATTCTCTAGGCGTGTCGTCAAATCTGACCATCAGCAAAATCAAATGTGCTAAGAAGAGAAATGACGATAAATACATGTTCCACTTGTCTTCGCTAGAAAAAATCCCAATAAAATAGAGCGTCAGGAACAAAATATTTAAAACCAAAATGTCTACTACAGCTCCCTCTAATAAAACAGGCATAATAAATACCATAAAAAAGAGCATTACCAGTAATGTGATAAAGCTGGTGTCTGAGTGCCAATAATCCTTTACTTTATTGATGATCCGTTTCATTGATGTTTTATTTAAGAAATAGAACTAAATGTATATCAATTAATTCTGCAAACGATAAAAAAACACGATTGATTTTCCACCTCAACTCCCCGAACGCAACAAATATCCTCATATGAATTTATTAGTATCAATAATATACCATATTAAACATTTATAGTATATTTGTATACTAATATAAGCAATTATTTCATTATGAACTATCAACTGATCAAAGAAGTTATTGAGCTCATGGAGAGTTTTGAGCTTAGCGCAGATTCCAAATCTTATACAAAAGATTTGAGCGGCTTCAAACGCTGGATTTATGACGCTGAAAAAGAAACTCAGCATCCCTCCAATGATATCGATTGGGAGGGAAAAGAAAATGGCCGAAGTCCGGATAGCGAGATCAATACCTTAATTGTTCATATGAATAGATATGCAAAAACCTATTCAAGGTCGGCCATATACGATTCGCCCTTCAGTACCCAGGAAGATTTTATATACTTAATTAATCTAAAAGCCTTTGGATCTATGACCAAAATGGAGTTGATCAGAAGGAACCTCCAGGAAAAACCTGTAGGGATGCAGATTATCAACCGACTGATTGGGCAAGGTTGGATAGACCAAAGCGATTCTATAGCAGATAAAAGAAGTAAAATTATTTCGATTACCACTAAAGGAATTGATGCACTGGAAGAGATTATGGGTAAAATAAGGCAGGCCAGTCAGATTGTGACTGGAAACCTCAGCGCGACTGAAAAAATGGATTTGATTAAACTACTCCAGAAATTGGACCGCTTTCATCAAGCTATATATGCTAAAAATATAGAACCCGATCAGCTGATCCCTATCGCTTACAATGATTTTTTATTAAAAAACAATTAAAGCTAGCCCATAAATAAAACTCCTCCATGAAAGCGCCAGATTCAAAAAAGACGATAGCTATAATTGGTGCCGGAATTTCCGGTCTTTCCGCTGCGGCTTATGCTGCTCAGGCTGGTAATGAAGTGCATGTTTACGAGAAGCATGCTCAACCTGGAGGAAGAGCCAGGCAGTTCAGCACAGAAAATGGCTATGTATTTGATATGGGGCCAAGTTGGTACTGGATGCCCGATATTATTGATAATTTCTTCCTCGATTTTGGTTGTAAAGCCAGCGACTTTTACCAGCTGATTCCCCTTAACCCCCAATTTGAAATGGTTTTTGAAGACGGACTGCTTAGCGTTCCGGAATCTTACGAGGATTTAAAAAAATTGTTTGAGCAGCTAGAAATAGGGGCGGGTAAAAAACTGGATGCCTTCATGAGCGCTGCAAAGTACAAGTACGAAGTTGGAATGCAGGATTTTGTGAACAAACCTTGTTATAGTTGGCTGGAGTTTGTCTCCCCTAAAATTGCCGGCAGCGCTTTAAAACTTGACCTGCTATCAAATTTTAGAACCTACGTTAGCAAGTATTTTTCACACCCAAAACTAAAGACCTTAATGGAGTTTCCGGTTATTTTCCTGGGTGCTTCCCCTAAAAATATTCCGGCACTTTATAGCCTAATGAACTATGGCGGTTACGCTTTGGGGACCTGGTATCCCATGGGCGGATTTTACCAGTTGGTATTGGGGATGAAAGAAGTAGCGGAAAAGCAAGGTGCTCAGTTCCATTTTAATCAAAACGTAGAAAAGATCGTTACTGAAGAAGGAGTTGCCAGCGGGATAGTCGTAAATGGGGAATTTAAGGAGTTTGATGCCATTATTGCCTCTTCAGATTATCACCATACCGAAACACTGCTAAACAGCGAATTGCGTAACTACGATCAAAAGTATTGGAAAAGCCGAACCTTTGCGCCCTCCTGCCTGATTTACTATTTAGGATTTAAAGAAAAGCTTCCTAAGCTTAAACACCATACCTTATTTTTTGAAAATGATCTGGATGAACACATTAAGAGCATTTACGAAGAAAAAAAATGGCCTGAAAAACCATTGTTCTATGCATGCTGTCCATCCCAAACAGATCCTGAGGTAGCACCCGAAGGACATGAGAATGTGTTTCTCCTTATGCCACTGGCAACGGGACTTAATGATGAGGAAAGCACACGTGAGCACTATTTTCAGGAAATGATTAAACGTTTAGAAAAACACACCGGAGCAAGAGATTTATTATCAAAATTAGATTACAAAAGAAGCTATTGTGTGGATGATTTTATCAGCGATTACAATGCTTACGGCGGTAATGCCTATGGTCTGGCCAATACATTATCGCAAACCGCAGTATTGAAACCTGGCATTAAAAACAAGCATTTGTCGAATTTATTTTATACCGGACAGTTGACCGTGCCTGGCCCTGGTGTACCCCCATCCATTATCTCCGGTAAAATAGTAGCAAAAGAAGTAAATAAGCTTAAACTAACAAGGCGTGAAAAAACTATTTGATGAATTGGCTTACAAGGTAAGCAAAGCGGTTACGGAAAAATATAGCACCAGTTTTTCATTGGGAATTCTGGCGTTAAAACCGTCCATTCGTCATGCCATTTATGCGATCTATGGTTATGTGCGTCTGGCCGATGAAATTGTAGACAGCTTTCACGAGTATGATAAAGCTTGTCTGCTGGAACGTTTTAAATTAGAAACCTGGACTGCCCTGGAAGAGGGTATTTCCCTTAATCCTATTTTACAATCCTTTCAGGACACGGTCAATCATTTTGCCATCGACAAATCCTTGATTGAGCAGTTTCTGCACAGTATGCAAATGGATTTGCAGCAGATAGATTACAATTCTGATTTGTATAATGAATACATCTTAGGTTCGGCTGAAGTGGTAGGTTTGATGTGTCTTCAAGTATTTGTAGAGGGTAATAAAGAAGCATTTGATAACCTAAAACCCTATGCCATGAAATTGGGCTCGGCCTTTCAAAAAATAAACTTTCTACGGGATCTGAAGGACGATTATTATGTTTTGGGCCGCAGTTATTTCCCCAATATTGATATGAAAACCTTCAACAACAAAATCAAGTTAGAAATTGAAAATGAGATTGAAGCAGAGTTTAAAGAAGCATTAATTGGAATAAAAAAATTGCCGGTTTCTTCTAAATTTGGGGTATACCTGGCGTACAAATATTACCTATCATTGTTTAAAAAAATAAAGAGTACGCCAGCGGATAAAATTATGAACCAAAGGATACGGATTCCAAACAGTCAAAAATTCTCTCTGGCAATGAGTAGCTATGTACAGTATAAGATGGCCATACTATGATTTTAAAAAAAGTAATGATTCTGATTATCTTTTCCCTGCTTGGCATGGCTTGTTATGGGCAAAGTATGGATTTAGAAAGCATTAGGGCCAATTACAAAAAAGCTGTTTCGGACAAAAAAAATTGTCATACCATGATTAAAGAATTGAATACCGGTACCGAAAGTTCAGTACACTTAAGCTACCTGGGTGCATTTCAAATGATATGGGCAAAACACATTATCAATCCGATATCAAAACTCAAGACTTTCAACACAGGCAAAAAGAAGATCGAGGATGCGGTAATGGTAGATGCTAACAATGTAGAAATCAGAATCCTGCGGTTATCGATCCAGAAAAACAGCCCTGCATTTTTGGGCTACAAAAAAAACATTACGGAGGACCAGAAGTTTATTCAAGCCAACAGTAAAAATATTACATCTACGCATTTGAGAAATATGCTGGAAGACCTTATCTAAGTGAAAAAAATGATTTATCAACTTAAAAGAGCGCAACAACTATATTGTGATATGCAAAGTGCCTGGGATTTCTTTTCTTCGCCACACAATCTTTCGCGTATCACGCCGAAAGAAATGGGCTTTGTTGTATTAAGCGATCTACCTGAGGGCGATATATATAGAGGAATGATTATCGATTATACCGTTTCCCCTGTGCTGGGTATTCCGCTGAAGTGGCAGACTGAAATTACGGAGGTTAACTACCAAAAAAGCTTCACCGATTTTCGAAAAAAAGGTCCTTACAAGTTGTGGAGACATCATCATGAATTTATCCCAAACCAAAATGGCGTTTTGATGGTAGATACTGTGGATTATGAATTGCCATTTGGTGTCATTGGCAAGATGGTGCACAGTTTGATGGTAAAGAAAAAACTGGAACATATTTTCGACTACCGCAATCAGGTTTTGGAAGCGATATTTAAACCGTTAAAACATTAAAGATGAATTTCATTATCCTACTGATCACATTTATATTGATGGAGGCTGCCACCTGGTTTATCCATAAGTATATCATGCATGGTCTTTTATGGGTGTTGCATCACGACCATCACGACCACAGTACTGAGGGTTCTTTTGAGAAAAATGACTACTTCTTTGTGATTTTTGCTTTACCGGCTATTGCTTTGATCTATTTCGGTTTCTTAAATCATTTCAATTACTTGTTTTACATAGGACTGGCTATTACGCTTTATGGAATGGCCTATTTCTTTGTGCATGACATCTTTATTCACCAACGTATTAAATATCTGGCAGATACCCAAAATCCTTACTTACTGGCTATTCGCAGGGCACACAAACAACATCACAAACACCTGGGCAAAGAAGAAGGCGAATGCTTTGGTTTTTTGTATGTCCCAATGAAATATTTCAAGATGTATTATAAAAAGAATAAGTAATGAAACCCTACACTTACTTGTTAATCAATTTACTGACCATCAGCATTTGCTTTATTTTCTCTTTTGACAAAAGAATCCAGTTCAATAAGCATTTTCCGGCCTTTCTAAAAGCGAGTATTTTAGTGGCTATTCCTTTTATTGCCTGGGATGTATGGTTTACCGCTCATCAGGTATGGTGGTTCAATACAGATTATACTACAGGCTTGATGCTTTTGGGATTGCCTGTTGAAGAGTGGCTTTTTTTTATCTGTATCCCATTTTCATGCGTGTTTACCTATTTCTGCCTCGACAAATTCTTCAATCTGACCTGGCTAAGTGGCTTTAACAACATCATTGTTTTTGTAAGTGTGATCGTATGCACGGTGATAGCATTATTGCATTATGATAAGTCCTACACCTTTGTAACCGCTATCGTAACAGCTGCAACGCTAATTTATCTACATTTTGTAGTCAGGGCGGCCTGGATTGGTCAGGCATCTTTTGTGTTTGCTATTCTGATGCTGGGATTTTTCCCTGTTAATGGCGTTTTGACTGGTACAGGCTTGGAGTCGCCAATTGTAAATTACAATCCGAAGAGTTTCTTAAATATTCGGATCCTTACTATTCCAATAGAAGATGCTGTGTATGGCTACACCCAGTTTTTACTGAATATCTACTTGTTTAAAATGTTTCAAAAACAAATTTAGACCGAGTTCCTTTCTATACCCCCGGCAATGTTTCGGCAATATGCGGCAAGTGCCTCCCAAGTGCTAGGAATCTGGTTTTTAACGCAATATGTTTGTCTCGTTGACTTGCAAGGAACAACGAATTCACAGATTTATTAATGTTTTAAAAACCATTATTATGGGAAAATTATCAAGAGGATTCCTGGGCGGATTTCAGGGACAATTAGGAACAGCATACGGCTGTTTCTGGAGGCTGATGGACTTAGTTAAGGCGATGCCTCGCAAAGTAAAAAGAGCACCAACCGAAAAGCAACAACAAGTGCAACTGCGTTGGACGCTAATGACTTCATTCCTAGCCATGTTTAGTGAAATCATCAAGATTGGCTATAAACAAGCAGCCGTAAATGGGCAGTCGGCAATGAACGCAGCAGTATCTCACAATCTAAAAAATGCTGTTACCGGCGTGGCGCCAGATTACACGCTTGATTTTTCTAAGCTGATGTTTAGCAAGGGAAAACTGGCTTTACCAATTTCTCGTGCAGTTGTAGTAGATGGCGATGCTGAGGTTCGGTTTGAATGGGGCTTAGAAATCGAAGGTAACGGGAAAAGTCATCCTACCGACCTGGGGACATTTATAGCCTACAATCCTACAAAGAATCAATATGTATGTTTAGCTGGTGAAATCCCAAGATCCGCGCTAAAATACACCATGCCAATGCCGCTTGACTTTAGCGAAGACAGAGTAGAATGCTACATCTTGTTTGTAAGCGCAGACGGTAAAGCGGTAAGCAACAGTGCCTACATAGGCAACATTCCAATCGTTTAATCACTTCCTTTTAGGGAAAGCGTATGTAGCTTATATGGCTGCCTGCTCTTTCCCATTAGGAACAATCTAAAAACAAAAAAGACATGAATACGATATACATTAAAAAGTCAGTGCTTTTACCAGAGTTTAAGCAGCTGGGCAAGTACCTGTTGTTGGGATTGCTATTAACCTTATGGGTTGCATTGCCTAAGTTAATGGGATTTGATGAAACAACAGGGTACATAGACCCTTCAATTTGGTTGCTGATCCTACTGTCGCTAATTACCTTCTTGGTATTAGTAGCGACATGCTGGTGGTTATTGCAGCGGTTCTGGATGGCTTTGGGACTACCCGCTTTAGCATTAATGGTTTCACAATTTAAATTTTTGGAGGTATGGCAACAGCTAGGATTTTACTTTGCATGTTTTTCCTTGCTTTTGTTGGCCGGAGTGGGCTGCCTGGTAGCAATACTGTAAAGAACGACACAGAAACACTGATTGCTATAGCGCAATCGCAAATTGGAGTTAGAGAAGTCAATGGCAACAATGACGGTCCTGAAGTAGAAGCTTATTTAGCTGTTGCAGATTTGAAGAAAGGAGAACCCTGGTGTGCAGCTTTTCTGAGCTGGATTTTTAAACAGGCTGGATACCAGCAACCGAGAACTGGCTGGTCGCCAGCCCTCTTTCCAGAAGCTAGATGGGTTAAAGCCCCTTCGCGAGGTTTGGTATTTGGCATCTACTTTCCCGCTTTAAAACGCATAGCGCATTGTGGTATGGTAGAGCGGCTTAAAGGATCCTGGCTAGTCTGCATCGAGGGGAATACAAATATCAATGGTTCTAGAGAGGGTGATGGTGTTTACAGAAAGCTCAGGCATGTGAAAACCATTTACCGTTATGCAAACTGGATGAATAATAAAAAGAAGAAAGGAGTTTTACGATGAGGAATATGCGATTCTTTTTAAAGGTGTTTCTGTTTATCTCAATGGTAACACTAATGATTTCTCAAAGCTGTAGCTTATTTAAGAAAACAACTAAAACGACCGTAAATGACAGTCAAAGCAGCTTGAAATCTAGCGACTTTAAGTGGCTGAATATTAAAACAGCGAATAAAGAAACCAACGTTTATACCTATTGGGATAGCGGTATGGTTTACCAGTATCAAAACATCCGTGAACAAGTAGATCAGGCGGAATCTGCAGGGTTAAAAATAACTGATGAGGCTATTACCAAAAAGAATCTGGTGGTAAAGGAATCGAAGCCACCTGTTTTATGGATTTATACAGGGATAGGATTATTACTGATTGGTGGACTGGTTGTTTATTGGAAGCGTTAGATTATAGAAGAAACACTCTATAATTGGTCATTATCGAGTGTTTCTTCTATAATTTTTTAAGAGTTTTTAGGGCTAACGTAAAGCTTTATTTTAAAAACTGGTTTATATTCACTAGACTTAAAAGCATACAGTTCTATCGCCGTATTTTCCTTGGTAACCCAACTATCAGATTTACTTAGTTCTTCCGGCCCATCACCCTTTAAAAAATCAGCAAGTTCGCCCTTAGAGGTACTAGCGCCGTACCTAGCCGTTAACAACTTCAAAAGTTCATTATACTTCTGTATAAAGGCTTTTTGCATCACTAAAGGTTTAACGCTGGCCTTCTGATCTCCATAATTCGTTACATCCCATTCGTACTCCACTGTATGGATCAAAGAATCCTTTTCAGTAAACACATAATTCACAATCAAATCCGGCTTATCTTTTTGTACCCTTCTGTACATGATAGGCATTGCCATACCGCCAGGAATTATAATATCGCCATCTGTTTCATACAATTTTCCATTGTTTTTCTCTTCCAGCTTTTTAAAAAAGCTCATCTTCTTCCCTACTATATCTGTATAAATATCCTGAGAATAAACAGGATCAACCTGTAAAATCAATAAAGAAAGTGTTGAAAGCGCAATCAGTAGTATTTTTTTCATTTTTATCTAAGCATTAATTCATACCAATAATACTTAAAATAAATATAGGTAGAAACAAAAATGCAGAACTCCTTAGAGGTTATTGTAAAATAATTAGAGAAGTTTGTAATGTCACACGTACAATCAACATATATTGGTATGAAAACAGCAGAATTAAAATACACTATAATAAAAACCAAAAGTCAATATGATGACTATTGCAAACAATTAGAGGTTCTGGTAACTCAAGATATCACTAATGACCTCCAGGATGAAATTGATTTAGTTAGCCTATTGATAGAGAAATATGACGAGAATAACAATACTTTTCAAGAATCAGAACCTATATCTCTCCTCCGTTCATTCATGTCAGATCATCATTTAAAACCTCAAGACATGACAATAATTTTAGGAATTAGCAAAGGGTATGTTTCAGACATCCTAAATTACAAAAAGGGACTCTCAAAAGACGTAATTAGAAAGTTAGCTAATTACTTTAAAGTAAGGCAAGAAGCATTCAATAGGCCACACAAATTAATATTTCCAGCAAATACTCATTTGCGGAATTCCAATGTCATGAATAATCCTAAAGATGAATATATGGATACTGATCTGGTTACCAGAACATTTCAGAAACCGATAATGTAAATTAAGCACTAACAGTACCTGTTTGAACTTCTCCCGCCCGCTTGTAATTGGCCATAATCACTCCGCTTGGACTAACTACACTCTCCACTAATGTAAATGCTCCCGGAATCGCATCATTACTAAACAACTTTTTTCCTTTACCAAGCAGCACAGGGTGAATGTTCAGCCAAAATTCATCTACCAGATCATGCTTTAATAACAGCTGAACGAGCTCACTGCTACCCCAGATTTTGAGGTCGGGACCATCTGAATTCTTGAGGTTTTCAATGTCTGCCACGCTGGTAAGGAACACGCTATTTTTCCAATCTGACTTATTCATGGTATTGGATATCACATACTTTGTAACCTCGTTTACACCTGGCCAATAATCAGCATGCTCGGGCCAGTAACCCGCAAATATTTCAAAGGTTTTTCTGCCAAGAAGTAGATCTGCGGGTTCCATCTGTTTTTGCATAAGCTTACCAGAAACTTCATCCTGATAAGGTGCAGTCCAACCGCCATAATTGAAACCATCGGATGTATCTTCCTCAGGTCCCCCAGGTGCCTGCATCACTCCATCTAGGGTGATAAATGATAAAACAGTTATTTTTCTCATAATATTGATCTTTTAGTGGATATAAACTTCCCAAATAAAACCCATAAGTTATTCTGATGTTTGGCTGACACTCTATATCTATACCTAGAATTCTCCGTTCTTATTTTTCCATCAACTCAATCCACTTATTCACCATTTTCTCAATCAGCTCTTTATTTGCTGTCACTTGTTCCATAGAATAAAACTTTGCATAAACTTTTCCTTTTGTGGCTTCTTCAAGGAAGTCAGATTTTATATTGAGTAATTCCCCTTTATGGAAGATAAGCGCCACATAATTTTTAATCCTGGGGTTGAAAGTGGCCAGATCCTCTTTGTAGAAAAAGCTCGGGCCTCCCCACTTTACATCTTCTTCTATTTTAGAATTTGCATTGACAATGATTGCTCTTACTGCTGCCATTTCGGCTTTCAATGGGTGTTCGAGCTTGGACATAAACTCATCTACTTTCTTCGTATTACTCATCTTGTTTAGTTTTTAATGTTAGTATCAAATATCGAGATCTCTTGTGCTTCAAAGGAGGTGTAAATACGACAATCATAATGGGTGAACACGACATTATACCAACCGTTTCATTTGAATCAATTTTATTGTTTGTAACTTTAATACCAAATGGAAACAAAAGGTCTGCTTTTTATCCCTGACATTAGCGGTTTTACTCGATTTGTATCAGAATCAGAAATTAACCACAGCCGCATAATCATACAGGAATTGCTCGAATTGCTCATTAATGCAAATCAAATAGGGCTTGAAGTCTCCGAAGTGGAAGGCGATGCCATTCTTTTTTACAAATTTGGCGAACCTCCACAGCTAAAAGAACTGTACAAGCAGGTGGAGAAGATGTTTTGCCTATTTCACAAGAGTCTAATGGCTTATGACCGAAGGAAGTATTGCCAATGCCAGGCCTGTATTTCCGCATCGAACCTCTCCTTAAAAGTAATTACACACTACGGTGAGTTTACGGAGTACAATGTAAAGAATTTCAGCAAGCTGATCGGTAAGGATGTTATCGTTGCACATCAACTTTTGAAAAACGACATCGCGCAACATGAATATTGGTTGGTCACGAGAGAGCTACTGAAGGATCACCCTCCTGCTGATTTTACAACATGGATGAATTGGAATGACAGTATAAAGCAGACTGAATCTGGGGAAATACACTTTCATTATACACAACTGAGCGAATTAAAAAATGAAATACATGATGACCCTCTACCTCAGTTAGACCTCTCCAGTAAAAGAAAAATACTCAGTGCGTCAAGAGTATATGAAACTGACATCATTACGCTATTTCATGTTGCAGGTGCATTTGAATATCGCCATCTCTGGTGGGAAGGTGTAGAAAAAGTTGAGGAAGTTAATCACTCTTTACCGAGGGTAGGTATGCAGAGTATATGGACATTAGCTAATGGAAAAATGCTTTACTATTCCAGCAGCTACTCTTATACTGATGACAAGGTTGAATTTAGTGAAACGGATGAAAAAGGTGATCAAGTGACTTACTTCACGCTCTTAAAAGTGGCGGAGAATGAAACAAAACTTACTATAGATGTTTATAAAACCAGAAATTGGTTTACAGATTTTATTTCAGGATCATCAGCTCAGAAAAAACTGGAATCTATGTTTAATAAGTCATTAGAGAATATCATTCCGTTGTTAAAAGAGATTCCTTTATAATCAAATCGATGTCCATAACCATACAGCTAACTTGTACAAACCATAACACAGTAAAGCCAACACCAGAATAAGCACAACAATGACAACTAGAACCGTGTTTTTGCCGCTGCCCTGATGCTTGCCCTCCAAATAGTGTGCTTTCATCAATTCAATATTCCGGGAATTGGCTTTAAAAAAGAAGTCGAAAATTTGACCAACAATAGGTATAGCACCTATTGTTGCATCGAGTAAAATATTTAGCGTCATTAATACGACAAGTTTACTACTTGCTCCTTTTTTAACGATCGCGAGTAGCAATCCAGCTGAAACTACCAGTCCGGCCATATCGCCTGCAATAGGAATTAAATTAAGGATAGGATCTAGCCCAAAACGAAATTTCGTGCCTGGGAATCTAAACTGCTCATCCATTAAATATGAAATCCTGCTGAGTAATGGAAATTTGTTGCTATTGTCGTTCATTTTAACACCCCTTCAAATTCTATTTGGAAAGCTTTAGTAAAAATAGCCATATTCTCGGTTACCGATTTCTGGTCATTGATCCAGTCCAACTGGATCTCCAGGGGAACTTTAGCATTTTTTAGATTCAACACCAAATAGTTAAACGTACCACCCTCATCCTCTTCCTTTCGGATTGCGTAACTGCGCAATCTATTCCAGCTATAGAAATACTGTTTATACTTAATACCCTCGGGATTCAGCTCCAATACTACTGCATTGCTAAATGTATTCCAGGTGCAATAAGCAGACAAGAGTATCCCTGCAGCCAAGAAAAACCAAGCCAAGGAGACGCTTCCATCGTCTTTAAAAACGAAATAAAGCATGCCCCCCAATAGCAATGATACTACAGCAGCAACAGTGTATGCAACTTTATGTTTTTTAAATTGTACAACGGTTAATTCTGTGGTGTTAGCAGTCATAATGGAGATTCCGCGTCTGTTGACTATTCATAAATTACCTTTTAAGGTACGGATAATTAAACATAATTCCAGTTAATCCTCACGACTACCATCATCGGCCATTCTTACCATTTTAGGCGTAAATTTAGCGACTACATCAATCAGCTCTTTTTGAGCTTCCATCACGAGATTGATATCTTTGTAAGCCATTGGAGCCTCGTCCAGGCCTGCACCGATTAAGGTTACGTTATGGTCTTTCAATATAGTCCTCATTTCATCTTTAGTGAT
Source organism: Pedobacter sp. ok626 (assembly GCF_900100435.1). Classification (GTDB taxonomy): domain Bacteria; phylum Bacteroidota; class Bacteroidia; order Sphingobacteriales; family Sphingobacteriaceae; genus Pedobacter. The sequence goes on from NZ_FNEX01000003.1 coordinate 128,144, forward strand.
ACTTTTGATGGCCTTTGAACGACTCATTTGTCTACCGGCACCATGTGAAGCTGAGTTAATCGCATCAGAAACACCTTTACCTCTAACCAGGAAGCCTGGGGCCGTCATCGAGCCCGGAATAATTCCCATCACACCTTTGCCCGCTGGTGTAGCACCTTTTCTATGGACAATAACCTCTTCGCCGTTCCAGGTTTCCTTCCATGCAAAGTTATGGTGATTTTCAACCTTTGCCAATACTTCGGCGCCTACTGCCTTGCTGAGTTTGTTATGGATGATTTCATGACAGGCGGAAGCGTAGTCCCCAGCCAGATTCATCGCTAACCAATATTCCTGACCAGCTTCGGAATTTAGATCCAGGTAAGCCAGGTTAGCAGCTTCAGCAGGTAATTTGCAGTTTTCTTTAGCAAGCTTGGTGTAATAACCGGCTAATGTTGCACCAAATCCACGTGATCCGGAGTGGGTTAACAGCGCCAGATAGCTACCTTTCTCAATGTTCAAGACCTCATCTCTTTTTTCAAACTCAATAATCCCCCATTCCGCGAAATGGTTTCCACCTCCGGAGCTTCCCAGTTGCGAGTAGGCTTTATCATGAAGGTTCTTGATAAAGGGTGTTAAATTAAATTCATCCCTGGTTAAGACCTCATGATCAGATTTGTATCGCCCGTGAAATCCATGTCCTGCACCAAACTTGGTATGGGCAATCAGTTCCCTTTTAAATTTCGCTTCATTTTCATGGAAGTGAGCCTCGGTGATGTCAAATATAGAGAGCGCCATTCGGCAACCGATGTCAACGCCCACACCATATGGAATAATCGCATTACGCGTCGCTAAAACACCGCCAATTGGCAAGCCATAACCTTGATGCGCATCGGGCATTAATGCACCTGCAGCAGTTACTGGTAGACGCATCGCAATGTTCATCTGTTTTCTTGCCCCCTCTTCAATATGCTCAGCTCCATATAAAGTATAAGGCAGCGCGTTTTCCATTAATGAGATCCCGGGTTCAATCTTGTTTTCTTCTATAATTTCTGTCGCCAGGTTTTTCATGATTTCATCATTTAGGAAATCCTCTGGGTTGTCTTTTACTGTTTTAAGTAAAGCTTTAAGCTCCTTGATTGATAGTTCTGGTAAATACGTTGCTGTTGCTAAAGCAATACCAAGTATTTTGCCTGGAGTATAACCAGCTTCTAGCAGGTCATTTCCGTTTATTTTTGTTGTCATTATTTCTTTAATAAAGTTCATTCCTCATTTCGATAAGGATGTTTTCTAGTTTTTGATGATCAATGCTTTCAGGAAGCATAGTCTGTTCGTAGGCTAAATCTATTTTTTGTATAAGCGCTTCAGACTGTGCAAGCAAGGCAGTATATTCAAATTCTCCTGATCGGATAGCTAGTAATTCTTCCCGGTTTGGTCGCTTTACATGTAATTCTCCGGTTTTCAAAAGCTCTTCTGTAACCTGAAGAAGCCTGATCGTATGCATCATGTTTTTCGAATCATAGTCCTTGCCATGCTGTTTGTTGTCCATGTATCGATCTTCATTTCGTTTATCTACCCAGTCCCAATATTCCTTAAATTCTTTGCAGTACATCGAATAGCTTTCTGCATTGAAAGATAAATAACCAATTTCCTGCTCTCCTCTTGGTACCGACGATAGCGAGACTTCATTTGCAGCCTCATTTACGGCTATCCCTTTATAGTTAAATTTGCTTTCAGCATCGTAAAATAGGGCAAACAATCCCTTTGCATGGGGAATACTAACCAGACCGCATCGCTCCTGGCTATAGTTTCTTTTCTCTAGCCAGAACTTGAGGGCTACCGAAGTATAGCCCTCCAACATATAACAGAAATCTAATACAGCAGCCCTTTTTTGAGGCATTGGATTTACGATTTTCTTTTTTAAGCCTTTTGCTTTTCTTACCTGTGTTATTGCATAACCAGCAAAGGTCTCTTTGCTGGTTTTTGACAGAAACATATTGATGTTTAGCCTATCCATTAATGGGTGCTTGTACAGTATGCAGTCTGCCGGACTAGCTAGCATTTCGAGGATGTTAGGATTACTTTTGATCAACAAATCCATAAATCTGCCTAGCTCATAATACACCTCATCATTGCTTTCATTACTGACTTGAGGGATATAACTGAGGCCATAAAATTCTGAGCGTGGCAAATAAAACACTCCCTTTAAATCGGTATCTGATTTTGAAGTAGCAAGGCCATAAGCACGACTTCCACTGATACACTCAAAAAGTAGTAATCCTTTATCTTTTATTTCTTTAATTGTCATAAGCTTTGATCATTTTTAAAAAGAATGTGTCCAGTAGCGCGAAATCGAATTTTGCTTTTTCTATTGTTTTAACTGCTTTACTACAAAGTTCCAACTCCCTTTCGATCCAGTTTTTCAAGTCCTCGTCAATTTTTACCGCCAAAGCTTCAACAGCAGTCGTCTTAAATATAACCAGATCCTTAACGATATCCTGCAAGTTTTGGGGCATTAATTCCAGCAAAGGATCTATTGTCATTGGTGCGATCCCCTTTTTCTCGAGGCACCATTTTGCTGCAAGCAGTGGACGCAGCACATAAAATAATTTCTTTATGCTGATCTCATTGTTGTTAGCCATGGTGCTCAGCGCAGCTTTTCCTATGCCAAGATAATGATGAGCATTTATTCTCTGAGAAAAGAAATGTTGACTCAATGCCCATAGATTGGATCTAAACCCCTCTACTTCCCGATAAACAATAGGAGATTGAAGCCATTCAAAAGGCGTCGTATTTGATTTTCCAGTCAATTGTAAAACCTTTTTTAGGTCCCAGCCATAGATGTCAAGTTCATCATTTATCGGAAACCCAAGGTGATCTTGTTTTTCTGCGACAGATAAATAGAAATCTGCTGACCTTACATAGATAAATCGTACATCAAAATCACTGTCCGGAGATGGGAATTGCCAGCCCCGGCTTCCAGATTCGCAGGCAAAAAGTATCCTTAGCTGATGTGTATTTTCTATTTCCTGCAATTGATTAAGTATTCTTGTTTTCATTTTCGTTCTTTTAAAGGTAAGGCCTGGGCCCTACCTATTTTACAAATATTTGTTTCAACTGATCAACGATCTGCCCGCTTCCGGACAAACTGATCGTGTTGATCTTCTCTGCGATCTTTTCTACATATTCCATTTCTTTCAATTTGTAGAGCATCGCATTATCTTCCATTAACTTTGCCGTATTTAACAAACTTCTGGTCGACGCAGTTTCCTCTCTGCGTGTGATTAAATTGGCTTGTGCTCTTTTCTCGGCAATCAAAACCTGGTTCATGATTTCCTTGATATCTCCTGGCAATACGATGTCTTTTACCCCACAGTCTACCAGTTTCACGCCTAAACCTTCAGCTTTGCCTGCACAAATGTTCAAGATGCTTTCAGAGATCCTTTCTTTATTTTCCATGAGTTCATCGAAAGTCATTTTTCCAACGATTTCCCTTAAACCCAATTGAATGCTGACATACAATTGCTTGTCAAACTCTTTATTTTCCAATAAAGCTTTCATCAGCTCAGTAACCTTGTATTGCATGCTGAAATTGATACGCAACTGTGCTTTATCTTTCGTCAGGATTTCCTGTCCGATGATTTCCATGTTCAATTGACGCATATCTGTCTTTAAAACCTGAATTGCAGTTCTGTTCTTCCAGAATATGTAATTACCTGGTTCCATCACTTTTTCAAAATTCCCGTCCAGCATCAGCAAGCCTTTCTCATAATTTTCTACTTTGAAAACTCTGATATAACCTGCCAACTGAGGCTTCTCTATCGTATTTTTATCAATATCTGCTGCAATTTCGTAATTATCCAAATTGGTAGTAACAAATGAATAGTTGTTTAAACCTTTCCAGAATGCATATTTTCCTGCAGTCAATACCTGTTTGAAATTCTTGTTTTGATAAACCAGTACCAATTCATTGTCTGCCACCTCTACGGTAGTTACCAATGCTTCAAAATCTTTATTCAATAACAGAATATCTAGTTCTGTAGTGGCAATGAATATTTTTGCCATATCGTAAGTGATTACTGATTCTCCAAAACCCAACCAATGGTTTCCGACAGTCAATACACGTTTAAATTCATTTTTTCTGTAAACCAACCCCACAGAATTGGTATTAATCATTACTCTTTTCATATTTTCTATTTTTTTGGGTTGCTATAATTATTCCTGACTTAAGGAAGGAGAGATATCCGCTTTATTGATCTGCTCCTTCCTGCGTCGCTGTTATTTTTTTTAATAAGCACGTTCAAAAGACATTCATCTGTTTTATGCGGAGGTACAAATGATACTCGGTTTCTTTTTAAAGCAGCTATTCTATTCTTTAAAGATCTCGTTGAACACGCTGAGCGCGTTGAGCGCGTTGAGCGCGTTTTGATCTTTCGAAGAACCGATAGCAGCAATAAAATCTGCCTTTCTATATTGTACCTGCAAAGCATAAATCAAACTGCTTTATGGCATGGAGCATTATTTCCATAGAGCGGAATGTCTTTCTTGGTGCTTTTGGCAATGGAACATTTGAAAAGTGTTCCTTCTTTTTCGGGACCTAAATCCGGTGCATTACCATTTTGCTACTCCATACGCTGGAGGCAGGATTCGAACCTGCAATTGATTTGTTACTCTACCCCTGAGTTATCCTGTTTGACCAGGAGCAGGATTCGAACCTGCGACCCACAAATTGGACAATCAGCCATTTTAAACATCAGAATATTGTCGCTGAACAGCGCAATACTATGGAGCCATCAGAGACTCGCAACTGTGGATGTTTATCCTTTCGATTGCCATTCCCTTTCGGGAATATCTTAAAGTACTTTCGTACGTTTTATTTTTTCAAAGAACCTGTCTTATTGTTGACATTACAAAGATGCATGGGGTACTACGCAGCAGATTTGCGCAATAAAAAATAAATTTTGAATTATTTATATACCACTGTAATTCAGCGCAATTAATTTACACTATTCGCTTTTTTACTAATTTCTATTTCAATTACGCAATTCTATTGCGTAGTGAATTTCATTTCATATCTTTATCTAATGCCGATTTTGATTTATTAATCCCTTAAATGCGCTATGTCAGTAAATAAACTTGCCTTAATTCGATATAAAACCATTGATGAATGCCTCAAAAACAGGTTTAGAAAATGGACGCTGGATGATATCATTGAAAAAGTAGCTTCCAGACTATACGAGTACGAAGGGATTACATCTGGGGTAAGCAAGCGTACCATTCAAGCTGACATTCAATTGATGCGCAGTGATAAATTGGGATACAACGCCCCTATTGTAGTTTCTGACAGGAAATTCTACAGTTATAGTGCTTTAGATTATAGCATTACTAAAGTTCCAATCAATGATGGTGATGTAGAGAAAATGAAAGAAATTGTTGGTGTGCTTAAACAGTTTAATGGCTTTAATTACTTTGATGAGATGAGCGACATGATTGCCAAGCTGGAAAACAACCTATATAAATCCACCAACCCCAGTAAAAACTACATTCAATTTGAAAGTAATAAGCAACTGCGGGGATTGGAATACATTAACCCACTTTATCAGGCTATTCTTCAGCAAAAATCACTACTGATTGTGTACCGGTCATTTAAAGCGTTGCAAGCCAGTCAGAGTATCTATTTTCCTTATCTTTTGAAAGAATACAGGAATAGATGGTTTGTGATTGTGAAGGCAAAAAAAGGTGCCCAATTGCTCACGCTCGCTCTTGATCGGATCATCGAATTTCAGGAACTGCCAAATGAACCTTATGTTGAATATAAAGGAGTTGACTTTGAACGCTATTTTGAAGATTTACTGGGCGTTACCAAATCAGAAAGAGATCGAGCACATAAAGTTATCTTAAAAATAGATAAACGAACTGCGCCCTATATACTAACTAAACCATTGCATCATAGTCAGCAAGTGTTGAAAGAGGAGCCTGATGGTTTGATCTTTAGAATTGATGTGGTATTAAACTTTGAGCTGGAAAGGGAAATTCTTGGCTTTGGCGAATGTATGAAAGTACTGGCGCCACGAAACCTGGCTTCCAGAATAAAAAATAGGCTTTTTCAATCTGCCAAACAATACGAAACGGATTACTCCGAGTAATGATTAAAAAAATCAGAATTAAATTCATCAATCATAAATAGAAAGGGTAAGATGATCGGAAGGATCATCTTACCCTTTCTATTTTAACTATTTCTTTGGGGCAGGCAACAAAACTGCTTGAATGTAATTACTGCCGGTTAAAAATTCATTCGCAGCCTGTTTTACCGTTTCTGTACTAGCCTTATAAAAGTAATAAGGATAATGTACAATTTCGTATGGATCGTCGCCATTCACGTATTGTAAGGCTAGGTAATCGCGCCAAAAAATATAATCGAAAGTTTGTTTTTTGAGTTCGCTTTTTCTCAAGGTCACGTATTGCTTCAGCTGCTCAGGTTTTATACCCTGTTTCAAATCGGCTATCGTTCGATTAACCATAGCCAACAATTCATCAACCTGCTGTGGCAAACACTTAAACCCAATATTTATGGAATAGCTTTGCTTTGGAAACTTAGTTAAGGTAAGTGTCACCGAGGCTTTACTTGCGCCGCTAAAGGCTTTAAGGGTATCCAAATTTTTCTCCAATAAATAAGACAAAACCTTTAATTGCAAGTTTACAGAATCGCTGTGTTGGTACTTCCCGCTATAAACCAATTGCACCGCTGCCAATGGCAAATGGCCATTGTAGACTTTTTTATAAATCTTGCCGTTCGGAATCTCGTTGTTCCTGTCAACTTGTGCTTGCATAGCTGCCTTTGAAGGTAATGCATTGAAATATTGAGCCATCAGATCAATAACCTCATTGGATGGCTCATTAAAATCATCCACTTTGAAGTTTCCGGTAAACACAAAAGTATAGCCCTTGATACTACCGAAGCATTTGCTGAAAATATCAAATGCTTTATCCAGGTTAATTGCTTTGATATTAGCCGCACTGAGGGTATTGACTCTTTTTTTATTCGTCTTTACTAACGCATTAACCGTATCCTGTAAAACATTGTACGGATTTTTATAATAAATCGCAGCGCTCTTGCTAAGATTCTTGATATACGTATCGAAATAAACTTTATCCTTTTTAGGATGCGTGAAATACAGGTAAATGGCTTGCAAAAAGGTTTCCAAATCGGCAGGCATACAGCTGCCTTTTAAGGTGCTATAGTTTTCTTCGATATCAGGAGTTAAACTGATATTTTTTTGTTTAAAAAACTGACTGATTTCGGATCCGCTAAAATCCCCCACGCCACTGTTGCCAATAATAGCTCCTGCATGTATAGCTGATTGAAAATCCTGATCATCTACTAAGGAGGCACCGCCAGGACAGATGGCACTCATCTGTATATCTTTACGACTGTCATCGGCCCTTATTACCACCTTTAGACCGTTTGCCATGGTATATTCGTAGAACTTGATTTGCGAATTCTTGTACATCTGGGGTCTTGTTTTCTCAATTATCGCAGGTTTTGTTTTAAGCAATTCCCTAATTCTGGATTGCCCAAATACCTGATTACAGAAAAAAGCAAGGCTCAGCAATAGCATTACAATGCTATAATTTCTCATTTTCATATTCTATGATTTTCAGGTTATTTAATGAATTTTTCTAATGTAGATTCCAGCAATTCGCCACGAAGGTTAGTCGCGATCACTTTTCCATTCGGATCGATCAGAAAGTTGGCAGGAACTGCATAAATCTGATACTCACGCGCGATGGGATCTTCCGGGCCTAGTATATTAGATACGTTGATCCAGGGAACGTCATCGTTTTCCAGTGCAGAAATCCACAAGGATTTATCATGGTCAATAGAATAACCTAGTATCTCAAAGTTTTTGTCTTTAAACCGAGTATAAGCTTTCTTTAGATATGGAAATTCGCCGCGACAAGGTATACACCAGGAAGCCCAAAAATCAACCAGTACGTATTTGCCCCTTAAATCGGAAAGCTTAACGACTTTCCCTTCCGGAGTTTTTGAGGTAAAATCAGAAAGTGTACCACCAATTACCAAATGCCTAACGTTTTCCAGATATTTGCTATAAGCCAGTCCCTCCTTCGAGCCCTGAATCTGAGGCGAGAATAGACTAAACAAATTCGCTATTTCAGGAAATTTGGTCGGGAAACGTTGTACCTGGCCAGTACCAAAAATATTTAAAAAAGTTCTAAACGCCATTCTAGAATCCGGGTATTGCACAATTAACCTTTTTAGGATCAACAGAGATTGATCTACATCTTTTGTGCCTGATAAGCTATCCCTCATCACTTGATAAAGCTCAGTTTGAACAGAACCTGTAATCTTTGAATCTGGGAGCGCGCCTTGCACATCTACCGTAATTCGCTCTCCTTTTTTTATAAAAAGTGTCAGTTGCCGATCTGGCCTCCTGCTTTGGCTATTTCCAATAGCCAAAGTTGCAGAATTATAGTTTCCATCCTTCATTGTACCCGAGATCTCAAACTCAGCGTTTTTGATCTCCACAGAATCGGTACGGCCAGCCGTTCCGTCGTTATAATTGAGGTAAACTTTTTTTAGCGCAGTCATCGGACCGCTAACCTTGCCTTTGATGGTAAAATTGCTTTGTGCAGACAATACCACCGGGCATAAAACTAAAAGACTTATGATTATTCTCTTCATTTCAGTAATTGTTTTAGTTTACTTTCAAGCATTTCCCCTCTAAGGTCTTTGGCGACAATCTTCCCTGTGGGATCGATCAGCAGGTTACTTGGGATACCTTCGATACCATAACTGGTAGATACCTCATTTTTCCAACCCTTTAGATCTGACAATTGTGTCCAGGGCATTTTATCATCACGGATAGCCTTTTTCCAATTGGCTGCTTTATCGTCCAGTGAAATCCCAACAACCGTAAATCCTTTGTCTTTATAGGCATTGTAAGCTTTTAACACATTGGGATTTTCTGCGCGACATGGTCCGCACCAGCTGGCCCAAAAATCTACCAGCACATATTTCCCTCTAAAACTGCTTAGCTTTACCTGTTTCCCGCTCGTATCAGCCTGTATAAAATCGGCCATTTGGTTTCCTATCAGGCTTTTTTTTAAGGTTTCCAGTGTTTGGCTAAGCTTTTTACCCGCTTCGGTCCGTTTAGCCGACTCATCAAGCTTATCATACAGGGGTTTGACCTCAGCATAACCATACGAGGTACGACCTGCTATCAGGTATATGCTGAAAAAACTTTTGGGATGATCAGCTATAAATTGGTTTGCCCTCGCCTTCTTTTTTGTTTTAAGCGCTTCCCTTTTTTTGTTTAATTCCTCTTTTTCCTGTGCAGATGCCTTACCATATGCAGTAGATAGGAACGCTTCCTGATCTGTCAGATCTTTGATAAATTCGCCAAATGCTTTTGCGTCATCCTGCATAGGAGATCCGGTTAATTTGTACGCTTCTGAAGCTTCTTTAGTCCCTGTAAGCTTACTATGACCCGGCCCTATAAAATAGGAGTAACTGTGGTTTTCTATAACCAGTGAAATTAGTTGCGGTCCGGTTAAGTTTGTCTTCCAGGTAAAAACATCATTGATTACTTTTACTGAATCGGCTTTGAATACACCATTGTTATTGGTGTTGATTTTAACGGTTGTCCCGGACAAACCTTTGATCTGGCCTGTAAGCGTTGTATTTTGAGCCTGAGCTACTGTGCCTAACAGGCACAGTAAAACGAGCAAGGTATTGCTAAATAACTTCATTTTTATCTGTTTAAATTTTGTGATGATGGTTTCCCACCCTATTTTTTTGTATGTGAATGGTTGGTAAAAGAATGCTTAATTATATCCCAGATTCTGGCTTAATTGATTATTCAAATCTCTTTGCGCCTGCGGTACCGGGTATAACGCAGCATCAGGTATGTACCCCGTCTTTATTGCACCAAGAACTGCGGCGGCTGTACCTGTTCTTTTCAGATCATACCACCTGTTTGCCCATTCACAAAAAAGCTCTGTTTGTCTTTCTTTCATAATCGCATTGAGTACAGCAGCTTGCGATGTAACATCAGCGGTACTACCCAATAAACCAGCACGGAGACGAATGATATTTACATCTGCTAAAGCTTTCCCAAGATTGATGGCGCCGCCAAGATGTGCAGCAGCTTCGGCACGGATCAGGTACATCTCAGCCAATCTTAATACCATTTGATCTTCTGCAGGTGCAACGGTTGACAAGCGATTTTTATATTTATAAGGGTAATATTGTGTTTGGTTTACCCCGTTAACAACCCTTACCTTTGAACCAGTCCAATTTACAAGGCGCTGATCGGTAGCTTCGAAAGCACCTAATAAAAATGGTGTTATGATATAATTCGGAAACGAATTAACGGAAGCGGGAACAAAAGCTACTGCATCTGGCACTCCATTGCTAAATGCCTGAGCTCCGGGTATTTGCCAGATAGCTTCGGTACTTCCATTCAAAAATACTTTAGTGAGACCCGTTTGGACCAGGTTGTAACCACCCATCCGAATAACCGAATCGGCCCCATTATAAGCGCTTTGCCAGTTACCCAGATATAAATTAACTTTTGCCTGCAAGGCTATTGCCGTATATAAATTTGGCCTTGCCCGCCCTGCTGAGGGGTAGCTTATCGTTAATTTTTTACGGGCATCTGCCAGGTCGGACATGATCTGGCTATAAACAGCTGCAACCGGACTTCTTGGTAAACGGCTTGTTGTATTATAGTCTGTTGTGGTAACAAGCGGCACATCGCCAAAAAAGTTAACCAGGCTAAAATAATACAATGCACGCAGCACTTCCATTTCGCCGGTAATTTGATTTTGGAAGCTTGCCGATAGATTACTATTGTTGGTGATACCTCCCAATACCGCATTTACCTGATAAATCCCTTGATAAATATTTCCCCATAAGATGGCTGCCCCACTGTTTACCGGGGTCAGGGAATAGTTATAAAACTGCTGATAGTCGTTAACCGGCACATAGGTTAATTCGTCGGCCGAAAGTCCGGGAAAAGCCGTAAAAGCCACATTGCTATAAGCGAAACCACTCCCATTACTGTTTAATGCATAAACCCCGGTAACAGCGGATAATGTGGTTAAACTATCGGCAAATTGTACCTCCTGTGTAATCGCAGAAGGTGGGTTAGGGATCTCTATCAATTTTTTGCAGGATGTAAATGATGTGACAACTACCAAAAGGCCGGTCATTAATATATATACTTTGGATATCGTTTTCATATTCTTTTTGTTGCTTAAAATTTGAGGTTTAAACCAAATGCGACCACACGCTGCACAGGAACAGCGGTAAATAAACCGGGTTGTTCCGGATCACCCACTTCATAGTTGGTAAACGTGAACAGGTTTTGGGCGTTCATAAAAACATTTGCCCCTTTTATGTGCACCTTATTTAGCAATGCAGCAGGCAGTTGGTAAGCCAAGGATACTGTTTTTACACGCAGGTAGGTATCGTCACCATAAGCCCCGGTTGATTGCGCAAATTTCAACGCGGTGTTTACAGCGTTGGTACCAGTGCCGGCTACAGTTGGACTGCTGTAACCGCTGGCCAATCGCTGCAGTTGGGCAACCTCTCCCGGCGCTTTCCAATAATTACCAAGTACCGCCAAAGGTTGGTTGTACATGAAACCAAGCTGGTTGCTGCCGTATATCTGAAACAGGTAATTAGGCGCATTCTGGCTCGCAAACTGGCAGAAAACATACAGACTGAATTGCTTATAGGTAAAAGTATTGCCAAAGCCACCCATATATTTTATTTCCCGGTTTGCAATGGCTACCTGATCTCCACCAGTTGCGGCCAATCCGTATGCTGGATTTGAGCTGACAGTTCCGTCTTTCTTGTAAAACTCAAAGAGCCCGGTGGTCGGGTTCACCCCTTTGTATCGATATCCATATATCGTAGAAGTTGGCTGGCCGATTTCGTACTGGTTGGCAAAGGAAGAGGATGCCAGGTTAGGGTATGAAAGTAGTTTATTACGGTTAAACGACAGATTGAAAGTGGTTCTCCAGCTAAAATCTTTCGTTTTGAGGTTGGTTGAAGATGCGGAAAATTCAAAGCCCTTGTTTTGAACAGTTGCATCTAAATTACCCAGTACTGATGATATACCAGATTGTATCGGTAATGGATAATAAACCAGCTGGTTGCTTTCCCGGTTTCTGTAATAAGTAGCATTCAAAAAAAGGCGGTTATCGAAAAAGCCGAGATCTAAGGCGATGTTCAGCGATTTTTTTGATGCCCAGCTATAGTCAGGATTGTAAAGATTAGATGGATAACTTGGTCCAATTCCCTGGTAAGTTGGCACATAAGGAATAGCTTTATATAAAGACTGATACTGGTAAGCCGCTATACCATCGGAGCCCGAATTACCGTAACTTCCAGAGATCTTACCGTAGCTCAATACAGGAAGTAATTTTTTGATAATCTTCTCTTCCGAAAAGATCCATCCTGCGCCAATAGAGCCAAAATTACCAAACCGGTTATTAGGACCAAAATTACTTGAGCCATCGCGCCTTCCCGATAAATTAACAATGAACTTGTTATCATAGATGTAGTTAAACCGGGCAAAAGCTGCGATGTATTTATAACTACTCGTGTTATCACTGGCCGTTACGGAAACACCGTTAATTGAGCCAAGGAAATTGTCGTTTGAATAGCCCGTACCAGTCATGTAGGTTGAATAGGTTGGGTTCTCTTTATAAGTTGAACCTACAAGGGCAGTAAAAACACCTTTACCGATAGTCTTGTTGTAATTAATTTGTGGCTCTATATTAATAGCCTGCGCATTGTTAGTCGAAAAATTTGCTACTCTGTTAATATTTCCTGGGTTTTGTGATACTCCTGGCTCCTGAGAATTTTCGTTGGTCGTATTTCGGTTATAACCTGCATTAGCACCAATTGTTAATCCTTCAAGCAGTTTGTAGGAAATATGCAATACGGTATTGAAATTATAATTCTGCACAGAAGTAGGCTTCAGCAGAGACGCGTAAAACTGATAGGAAGTTAAATCCACACCCTGGTAACTCCAATTTAGACTACCCGAAGGGCTCAATAAATCCGGCAAATTCGGCGAAAAGATCACACTTTGTGCACCGCCAAACCCGGCAGACTTATTCTTTCCATATCCAAAATCGGTGGTTAAATCAATTGTCAGGCGGGAGTTATTTGAGTTATGATGCAGACTGCTGTGCAATGAATATCGTTGATTGTTAAAATCACCGGGATAGTTGTAGGTTGATTTGTTAAAGCCGGTTGAAATGAGAAAAGTATTATTAGCTGAGCCACCCGATAGGCTGGCGTGCACATCTGTATTTGAGGTATTTTGCCCATAAATAACCTTTTGCCAGTTGGTGTATTTGTTTTGATCGTAAATAGTCAAATCGGGCGCATAAGCCGTAAAATTACTGGGACTATTGCTTGGCGTAAAGCCGTCTGCAGCAAAAGCATCCTTTCTCAACTGCAGGTATTGTTCTGTATTGAGCAATTGAACGGGGCGACCAACGGAGTTAAAACTTGTGTTTACATTCACATCAAAAGTAGTGGTCCCAGGTTTTCCTTTTTTTGTTGTAATCAGGATAACGCCGTTAGCACCCTGCGAACCATATATAGAGGTTGCATCGGCATCTTTCAAAATACTAATACTTTCAATATCTGCCGGATCTAGATTATTAAAAGGGCTAACACCTACCGCATTTGGGCTAAGGTTTGTGGAACCACCTTGTGCATTTAGAAGCGACGCAAATTGGTTTACGTTATTATTCTGGGTAGCAAATGGAACACCATCAACTATAAATAGTGGTTGATCATAAGGTTTCTTAAGAAATAAGTTGGGATTTGTAGCATTTAAGGTATTTTGCCCCCTTACCTGAACCAACACCTGTGAGCCTGGGATGCCGCTGGTAGAGGTTACAGCCAATCCCGGCGCCTGTCCCTGCAGTGCCAATAAGAGATTGGATACAGGCTGCTTTTCGATATCTTTAGCCGATATGGTAGACACAGAGCCGACACTAAAACGTTTGGAATCGGTACCGTAAGCAATAACACGGATTTCATCTAAAGGGTTATCACTCAGTTTAAGCTTAATGAACCCTAGGTTTTCTGCGGCTTTTATTTCCTTGTCGGCATACCCAATGAATGAAATAATTAAGTATGCTTTCTCATTAACCCCGCTTAATATGAAAGAACCGTCTTTATTGGTCTTAGTAAGTCCTCTCCCATTTTTTACTTTAATCGTGGCTCCGCTAAGCGGTCTTCCCTCTTCATCTGTAATGAGGCCAGTAACATTAATATCAACGAGATACTCCTTGATTTTTTCGATCAAAGATATAGGCTTCCTTTTAACTGCAATTTTCTTCCCTTCAATTTCGTAAATAAAATTGAGCCCATTAAATGTACTATGCAAGGCTTCATCGATGGTTACATTGTGGATGCTGATGTCTATTCTTTGATCGTCTTTTATGATCTTTCCATCATAAAAGAAATCGAATCCACTTTGCTTACGAATTTCTTTCAATACCGATTTAAGCGGCATATTTTTCTGATCTATAGTGATTCGCTGGGCAAAGGTCGAGGCTGTGACCTGCATTAGGGATGCTATCAATATCACGGCGGTTAATCGCATAATTAGCAGTATTTTATGGCATAGCCTATTGGGCATACCAAGTTTCTTAGTATAATTTTTATACATTTGTTTAAGTTGGTTTATGCAGAATGCCTGAACTTTCGACGGAGAAGGCAACTGCTGTTTCTAGTTGATAATTATATTAGCTTGAGCCAAATACGACCAGGTCTTACTTTAAGGCCTGGTTATTTTTTTGTAGTTTTTTAGTTCATATTCCTTTCCATAATTTTGTAAATTACCCTATCTATTCAGTAGAAATCATTATTTGTAAACGAATACTTTACGACCATCAACTTTGAACCGAACCAATCCTGAAGACTCAATTACGTTTAAAATTGAAGATAAGTTACTTTGGCGCGACACCCAGCCTCCCGCTTCCATATCATCAGTAATTGAGGGATCATAAATGACCTCTACATTATACCATCTGGCAATTTTTCGCATAGCAACTTTAAAGTTGACTTTATCCAAATTGAAGTCGCCATTTTTCCAATCCGTTACAGTTTCCAGATTGACAAGATTTACAGTAATTGCACCGCTTCTATTAATCGCCTGTTCGCCTGGTTTGATAATCTTCTGAGTGCCCCCAGAAATTATCTTAACCGAACCTTCCATTAAAGTAGTGGCAATTCCAGGTTCATCGTTATAGCTATTTACGTTAAAATGAGTACCCAATACTTCAACTTCTTGGTTATCAGTTTGCACAATGAAGGGATGAGCTTTATCCTTGAAAATCTCGAAATATGCTTCTCCCTGGAGTTTTACCTTGCGAAGTCCCTGCTTATTTAAAGAGGCACTGTAACTCAAACTTGAGGCTGCATTTATCCATACTTTTGATTTATCCGGCAAGGTCAGCATATAGGTTTCGCCTTTGGCTGTGGTTAAAGTATTGATCTTATCTGATGCACCAGAATTTCCTTTCACTTGATAGACAACCTGTCCATCTGCAGTTTTATTAATACTAATTCCTGCTTCATTAGCCAGTTCTCCATTCTGTGCATCTTCCAGACTAATCTTTTTACCATCGGCAAGCGTCAATGTAGCCCCTACTTTACCTGGCGCGATATCACTTACCTGTGCAATTGATTCAGTATCTTTAGTTTTATTATTGTTAAAAATGAGATATGTTCCTGCAATAATGATGGCAGCTGCAGCGGCGATACCAGCCAAACGAGGCCAAATTTTAAAGCCGGCTTTTTTCTTGACATCCTGATCAGTATCAAGAACAGCCTCAAACATGCGATTTCGCTGCCGTTCCGAAAAGAATTCCACATCCTCAGCAGCAGCATTTTTCCAATACACTTCCATTAACTCATGCACCTGATTCTTATTGAGATCATCTTCGACGATGTTTAAAAACTCATTAGACTCTTCAGGTGTTGCCAGCCCTTTATAATACTGCTCAAATAAATAATTAAATCTAGTGTCTTGCATAGTGTTTCTTAGGGTATTCAAAATCCCTATTTAAGCTAAAGACCGGAACACCCCCTAAAAAGGGTCAGTGCAGATCATGAAATTTTAAAATAATTATTAAGATAGGATTAATGTAGTCATTAAAACGCCTACAATAGCCAGATTCAGCTTTGAACTGAGTTCTGCTGCAATGAATTTATTCGCATATTGGATGTGCTTTTTTACCGTCACAGGTGAGATTTTTAAGGCCTGGGCAATTTCTTCGTATTTCATACGCTCATCCCGACTCATCAAATACACTTTCTGCGCCTGAGGTGGCAATTTCTCTATCGCCTGCTCTACCAGTTCACGGTACCTCTCGGATAAGGTATCCGGATTTTCATTGTTTTGCTGATCATTAATCCGATGGCTCAGGCGATCTATGAAATTTCGTTCTGTAGCCTTCTTTTGCATTTCATTGTAAGTATGGTTTCTGCAAAGAATAAATAAGTAATTACTGAAATTCTTCACTTCAACCAGGAATTCTCTTTTTAGCCAGACTTTAATAAAAGTATCCTGAACGATTTCTTCTGCAACGGCAATAGAACCAGTCAATTGATATACATATTTACCCAAATTGTGATAGTAGCTCTCAAACAAAACCCTAAATGCATGCTCATCCCCACTGGCAATTTTTGCCAGTAATTCACGCTCTTCCGGAATGGGTTTGATTGTCATAATGTGCTATGCCTGTACAAAATTATAGATAAATCTGGCCAATAATAAGTAAAAATTGGCAGATAAGACCTTTCTCGTCTCACATACCTATAAACCTAAATTTTATATTTTCTTCCTTTTAACATTATAAATGCCGTTATTAGTATAACAAAGCACAACCTAGTATTAATCTGTATTTCAGTATGAAGAAAGCTCTCGTGTTTTTTTGGCTAATATTTTTGTTCTCTGTTATTGGATATCTCTTTTGGTACAACGACCTCATTTACAGATTGCCAACTCCCATCCCTAAAGACTACAAATCAGTTGAGACTGGTAGTTTGATCGTTAATGACGCTTTGAACAATAAGCATGGCAAACCTATTTTTCTGCATTTTTTTAATCCAGACTGCCCCTGTTCGCGCTTTAACATAAAGCACTTCCAATCACTGGTTAAAGAATATGGCAACCGTGTTGATTTTAGAGTAGTGGTATTGAGTCCGAAAACTTTTACCCAAGAAAGCATCCAAAATAAGTTTGATCTCCAAATCCCTATCCTATTTGATAAAGCCCTTGCCACAGCTTGTGGTGTGTATTCTACACCTCAGGCAGTTTTATTAGATCAGGCTCAACATTTATATTATAGAGGGAACTACAACACCACTCGTTATTGTACAGACGAAAAAACCAGCTTCGCAAAAATAGCGCTGAAGGGTTTGTTGCAAAAACAAACTGATCTGGTTTTCGGTAGCGCAGCATTAAAATCCTATGGTTGTACTCTGCCTGATTGTAAATAATTATTGAATGATTTAAGTAATGACACCAACCAATCGCATAGCTATTTCTGATAACCAAAACCGTTTACTTTTCTTGGGCATTAAGCAAAGAACAGATCGTTTAATGAACTATTTTTTATGGGGATACTTCATCGTAGGGCTAATCTTTGCCCAATTTTATGATACCTGGCTAATTGCATTTTGCGTAGGCGGTCTCTCTTTGCTGGCTTATTATTCTGCGAAATATTTTTTGCCCTCATCCAATCTTTATCAATACGTTTTAAGTGCAGTGCTGGGCATTTTTATGGCACAGTATATTTACCAGATGCATGGATTATTCGAAATGCATTTCTTTGCCTTTATTGGTAGCATACTGCTCATCACCTATGAGAAATGGAAATTACAGCTACCTATATTGATTGTGGTGATGGTTCATCATGCGGTATTTGGTTATTTGCAGAATAGTGGGGTAAACGATATCTATTTTACACGCCTGGATAATTTTGATTTGCAGACTTTTATCATCCATATATTGCTGGCCGACATGATCTTTTTTATCTGTGGATTATGGGCCTACTTGCTAAG
Organism: Pedobacter sp. ok626; assembly: GCF_900100435.1. GTDB lineage: Bacteria > Bacteroidota > Bacteroidia > Sphingobacteriales > Sphingobacteriaceae > Pedobacter. The sequence continues at coordinate 146,247 of NZ_FNEX01000003.1, forward strand.
AAAATCTAATGAAAGGCACGTTGTCCAGACCTTAGAAATGGCCGAACTACAAAAAGAAGCTCAACTATCACAGGTTCGGAAGCAGAATGAAGAAGTATTGGAAAAAGCAAACGAGAAGCTTAAGCTAACTAATCTAGAATTGGAAAAGGCCAGAGCTGAAGCCGATCGGGCCAACCAGGCCAAAAGCATCTTTCTGGCTACCATGAGTCATGAGATCCGCACCCCGATGAATGGCGTAATGGGAATGGCGATGCTTTTAAAGGAAACTGACCTGAACAAAGAGCAGTATATGTTTGCGGATGTGATTGCGAATAGCGGCGAAGCATTGATTAATGTGATCAACGATGTACTGGACTTTTCTAAAATAGAATCTGGCCATATGGAATTGGAGGCTGAAGATTTTAATTTGCGTAAATGTATTGAAGATGTCCTTGATATATTTGCAATTAAATCTGCTGAGCTTCAGTTGGATTTGGTTTATCATATTGAAGAAGATGTTCCTTTGCAAATTGTTGGTGATCAGCTACGGTTGAGGCAGGTATTGATCAATTTGGTTGGAAATGCCATGAAATTTACTGAACAGGGTGAGGTTTTTGTAGCGGTTTCTATGGGGAGTACTTTAGGAAATGGACAGTTCGAGCTCAAATTTGCCGTACGTGACACAGGTATTGGAATAGCAGCTGATAAATTGGATAATTTATTTAACGCTTTTTCGCAATTGGATTCTTCTACAACCCGTAAGTATGGGGGTTCTGGTTTGGGCCTCGCCATCTCAGAAAAGCTTGTCAAGCTTATGGCCGGCGAAATTAAGGTAGAGAGTAAGCTGGATCAGGGATCGATTTTTTCATTTACAGTGCATACGCAAATTGGGACTAAGGTACTGTTGCCATACCCCAATTATAGCATGACTGAACATGCTGGCAAAAAGGTAATCGTTGTTGATGATAATGCTACAACCCGGAGCATTTTAAGTAAGCAGCTTGAATATTGGAACTTACAACCTATATCGGCCAGCTCGGCTAAAGAGGCATTGTCAATACTATCGTTCGATCCGGCAATTGAATTAGTAATTACAGATATGCAAATGCCTGGAATGGACGGTGTAATGCTGGCCAATTTGATTAAGCAACGCTACCCATTTATTCCAATCCTTTTGCTGAGTTCTATTGGCGAAGAATTTGAAGAGCGTCAACGTGGTTTGTTCTATTCGGTCATGACAAAGCCTATCCGCCAGCATGTCCTTAGTAAACAAGTCTCCAATGCATTGCAAACAAGAAAGTATGCAGAAACAGAAGAAGAGGTATTTCGTAAGAAAATGTCTGCTGATTTTGCAACAAATCACCCTTGCGAATTGCTGGTAGCAGAGGATAAATTAATAAACCAATTGGTAATTGTTAATATTCTTGATCGATTGGGCTATAAACCCGACCTGGTGAAAAATGGAAAAGAGGCCATTGAAGCTGTTAATAAAAAAGACTATGACATTATCTTAATGGATATGCAAATGCCGGTAATGGACGGCTTAGAGGCAACTCGCCTGATCAGAAAAAAGCAATCGAAACAGCCGGTTATTATTGCGCTAACAGCCAATACACTAAAAGGTGATGAACAAGATTGCTTAGACGCTGGGATGGACGATTATATTGGTAAACCTATTCGTTTGGAAGACTTGATGGATAAGATTGAAAAATGGCTTAAGTCCGGTAATAGAGCAAATAGTTTATAATTTTCATTAAAATTCCAGCTATTGCTCAGATGTATTATAAATACAACAAAACATGCGCCCACTGGCGGTTGGGCCAGCGGGCTATGACAATTAAAAACTGTTACTAAATATTGTTCAGATGACTACTTCTTTATAGGCGACAAATTAAATATTTCCTTCATTTTTTTGTTTAAGGCCTCACCCTTTAAATTTCTCCCAATGATTTTACCTGTTTTATCCAAAAAGAAATTCTGGGGAATCCTATTTATACCATATAACATCGCAACTTCGTTCTTCCCCCCCTTCAAATCAGAAACATTTGTCCATATCAACCCATCTTTTTGAATAGCAGCTAACCAGTCTTTTTTTCCTTTCTCATCATCTAATGAAACACCAAGGATTTCCAGGCCTTTTTCATGGTATTTATTATAGGCTTTAACCACCGCAGGATTTTCTGTACGACACGGACCACACCATGAAGCCCAAAAGTCAACCAGCACATATTTCCCTTTGAAGTCCGATAGTTTTACAGGCTTACCATCCGGGTCGTTTTGTGTAAATTCCGGAGCCATTTCACCTATTGATGTATTTTTCATTATCGCTAAACTTTTGGCGTACTTTTTACCAGTAATTGTATTTTTCACATCGGAAGACAATGAATTAAACAATGGTGAGAATTCCGAATAATTAGGAACCTCACCATTAAGAATTATTGTTGTTGCCAGGCTCTTTAATGCAATTAGACTTATAAATCCATTAGGATTTGCATAGATACAATCTATGTACATCTGCTTTTTTTCATTAGTAATTTCTTTATATGTCGTCACAAAATCAGCCATAAGAATACTATCTATCTCCTTCTGACCGGGATGCATTAATCTCCATTCCGAATAATAGGTTTGCAATTTCTGTTCATTAAGTCTTAGCCCCCTTTCTAGCTTTTCATTAGCTGCATTGACTTTTGAACCTTCAATTGCTGCATTGCTTAATGAATCGGGACTATTAATATTGATTAGTCCCGATTCCAGGTAAAAATCTAAATGTTGAAGAGCGGGGGTTCGTATGCCAGTGCCTTTAGAATTGATAAAAAGTGATGCCTTAACTGGATCAGTGACTACACCTTTAAATTCAAATTGACCATCTTTTAGGAGAGTTGAATCAACATCAGTATTTCCGCGAAGGAGATAAACTTTTGCAGGAGCATTCAAATTACCTATTTTTCCTTTTAACGTGTAACTTAAATTTTGAGCTAGTAATGATATAGGAAACATCAGTATTAAAACGATGATTTTTTTTTTCATTTTTTTGATTATTTAATAATAGTTAAAAATGGTTTAATGGAATATTTCCTCTAACTTTTTGTTTAAGGCCTCACCTTTTAGGTTTTTTCCTATAATTTTACCTGTTTTATCTAAAAGTACGTTCTGAGGGATCGCTCTTATGCCATACAGGCCAGCAACTACATTTTCAGCATTCCATCCTTTCAAATCAGATACATTTTTCCAGAGTAAGCCATCTTTTTTGATCGCTGCCAACCAATCATTTTTCCTTTTTTCATCATCAAATGAAACACCCAGTATTTCCAGACCTTTTCCGTGAAATTTATTAAAGGCTTTAATTAAATTAGGGTTTTCCGCCCGGCATGGCATACACCATGAAGCCCAGAAGTCAACCAACACATATTTACCTTTGAAATCCGATAGCTTTACAGGTTTGCCATCCGGATCATATAGTGTAAACTCTGGCGCCATTTTTCCAATTGCAGTAGCATTCACTGTCGTTAAGAACTTGGCATGTTCTTTACCAGTAATCGTATTCTTTATATCTGGCGACAATGAATTAAACAAGGGGGCTATTTCTGCATAATTAGGAATGGGGCCGCCGACATACTTTATTGCATCAAGGCTTATGAAGCTGTTCGGGTTCTCTTTGATAAAATCAAAATATATCTGCATTGATGCTTTTTTATTTTCTTTTAATTTCAGACTATAATCAGCCCTATCGATACTATCCATCTCTTTCTGACCGGGATGCGCTGATCTCCATTCTGACAAATAGGTTTGCAATTTTTGTTCATTAAGTTTTACCGCATTTTTAAGTTTTTCGTTATCTGCATTGAGTTTAGAACCTTTGATAATTGCATTTTTAAATGAATCGGCACTACTGATAGTGATTATACCGGGTTCTAAATAAAAATTTGTTAAATATTCCTGTTTGTCGGAGTCTTCATATTTAAGAACAAGTCTAACCGGATATGGGTCAGCAATTGTCCCTTTGAGTTCAAATTGACCCTTTTGTACGGTTGCAGAATCAATATAGGTGCCTGACCTTTTTTCGGTTGACATATAAACTTTTGCGGGCGCATCAACACGAGCTATTTTCCCTTTTAAGATATAACTTGCATTTTGAGCGTGTAATAAGATGGGAAATATCAGTATTAATAGGATAAGAATCTTTTTCATTTTGATTATTTTATGTAAATGATTAATAAATAATTGATTTATTGTGGGTTTTGCGGCCAGCCGGGATTGTAATACATCACCTGCATGGGTATTTGAAGTGTGTATTTGTTGCTGTGCTGGGGCAATGTGGCAATAATGGTCCCCTGGCCATTGTACCTGTTTACATCCAGCATCCGGCCCTCAGCATCCAGTCTGCGCATATCAAACCAGCGGAGACCATTGTAAGAAAACTCAAAGGTCCTTTCGGCTAATATTTTATTCAATATATCTGCCTGAACTGAAGACTCATATCTAACATAATCAGCGGGAACGAAGCGGCATTTACGGACCTGATGCAATTCATTCAAAGCCATGGGAAGATCACCAGAACGGGCGGCAGCCTCGGCAACGATCAACCGCATTTCAGCAACCGAAGTTCCCCAATTGGCATGGGCGGTATAACTTAAAGGACTTGGCTGAAATCTTGTAGTTCCTCTTGTTGGAAAGGTATAATTGCCGAGATTGGTATAAAAGAACTTTAAGCGCTGATCTTTAATGTCAAAAGATCTCAGAAATGCAAGTGTTGGAATCGCTTGATTGGCAGGTGAAATAGCCTGCCTTGCATAAATGGCATCCGGCCTGTAGGCATTAAAAGCAATGGTGTTCGGATTAGCCAATGTCGAATAATCGAAAATTACATTAGGACCATTGTCCAATGCCAGCTGGGCATTCTGGGCCGCTTTTGGAAAATTACCCATGTACAGGTAAATCCTGGCCAAAATACTGTAACCTGCAGCTACACTGCCGCGAAACCGGTTATTGTTATTGTTCTTCGGCAGGCTTGGAATAGCGCTTTCTATGTCAGAAATGATATGCTCATAGATGTCTTTTACTGTACTGCGTGCAGGGACAGCATCTTCAACGTCATTCGACGTTACAAAAGGTACCGCCAAATCTTCACCGGCTGTATTGACATTATAAGGCTTACCATACAAGTTTACGAGGTAAACATAGTAAAAGGCCCTGCCAAGCCTGGCTTCTGCTTTCAGGCTTCTTTTCTCTTCTGAGGTGCCCAATGCCTGATCAATGCCCTGGAGCACGGTATTGTAATAATAGATATCCGCATAAAATTTAGCCCAAAACTGGGGAGTAGCGGTCACATCTACAGAAAACTGGGGTTGCCAGGTATATATAAAGTCATCGACACTGGTAGCCGGGGTTGGAATAGTTGGGGCGTCCACATTGTCTGCCAGCGTATTCAGTGCATTTGGAATACTATTTGCAAGAGAGGTATTGTTCAACCATTGGTCATAATCAGTAGTACTTTTCAGGGTTTTCACGCCTTTAGGGGTCAGATCCAGATATTTATCACAGGCTACCAAAAATAGTACCGGCAGCAGGGATATGATCATTCTTTGGTGGATATTTCTTTTCATGATTAATAATTTTAACTTAATGAAGATCAAAAATTAGCACGGAGGGCAAGCGTATAGGTTGGCGTCATATAGGGCTTTTCATAATTCCCTGTGGCTATACTATAGTCATATTTGTTCAGGCCGATAGTATATAAATTGGAAGCCTGCCCCCTCAGTTCGAAACTCATCCCGTCTTTCCCTGGTTTGCCGGGCTTGAAGCTATAGGAAGCTGTAAGGTCCCCTAAAGTAAAATAATTACCACTCACTATATAGCTATCGGTGTATTGGAGATAAGAATAATAGGTATTGCCAACGGCTGGTAATATATTCGGGATCGCTTCGTCGCCGGCCTTCTTCCAGTAATTGTCAGATCCCGCCAATGGCCGGGTAGCTCTTGCATTGGGTACCGCCACCTTCACATTAAATCCGCCATAGTAATTGATCATACAATAAAAATAAAACCGTCCAACATCTATCCTATTGCTTAGTCCTAGGTTGTGTGTCGGTATACTGCTGCCCATGTACTTCACATCATCAATCCCATTGTCGGTACCAGTTGCGAAACGTCTGGCATTGCCATCTTTATCGTAAACCAAGGGATGCCCTGCTGCGTCTACTCCAGCATACCGATAGCTAAAAACAGCCCCCACTTCATATCCTTTTATATAGTTGGAATTGGTACCAAATACATAATTAAATGATTTATTATTGGTTCCTGCTACCTTCCCGTTATATACATCCAGTACTTTACTGTTGTTTATAGAAAACACAAAACCAGTATTCCAATTGAATTTTTTCCGGGTAATCCAGTCCGCTTGCAAATTAAGTTCCAATCCATTGTTACGAATGGAAGCGCGGTTAATGAGTGCGCTTATCCCGCCTTTTGTGGCATCAATTTGGTTAGTTGCCAGAATGTCCATACTTTTTTTAATGTAGTAATCAATGCTGCCATTGATGCCCTTGAAGATCTCATAATCTAAACCAGCATTGAAATTATTGGTTTGTTCCCAGCGCAGACCGCTATTAGCCATTGACGACAAGCTAAGCATCGGAAGTGCATAAACTGCGCTAATGCTGCTTGTTAAACCAGCCTGTGCGATGACTTGGGGAAGCGATTTTTTGGCTACGTTACCATTAAACCCATAAGCCATACGAAGTTTTAACGATCTGAGCCATTCCATATCTTGCATGAAGTCTTCTTTCTGGATGTTCCACGCAGCGCCCGCAGACCACAAAGGCTTGTAGCGATATTTAGGATCAGTACCAAACAGATTGGATTGATCCATACGAATGCTACCTGTTAAGGAATATCTGCCCTTGTAAGAATACACCAAGTTCGAATAAAGAGAGACGAAACGATCTTCTGAGTCCGTAATGTTAAATAAACTTTCGTAAGACAAGGCAGGATTTGATCTGGAAAAAGATGGCGTAAATGCTTGTAAAGCCCTGTAGTCTATGCCTTGGTGCAGTAGCGTCTGATCATCATAACCGAGGTAAGCACCTGAACTTGACTTGCCAAGAATACTCCTGATTTCGCCCCCCAATATCAGATTGAGCGAGTGATCTTTTGCAATAAGTTTATTATAGTTTAACTGGCTGCGCAGGGTATAACTAGATATGCTATTTGACTGTTGTTTTAAAATACCACCTTTAGGCACCATGGATGAATACCGGTTATTTACTGCGTCAAAAGTGGTATATCGATTCATAAACTGCCTTACCTCTGCTGAGTTGCTACTGGCGAGGTGACGCAGATCTGAAGGAGAAATTTCATAAACCCCTCCAAAATTAACGTTAAAACCATTTCCTATGTTATACCGCAAGTTGGCAGTAATGCGGTTATTGAGTGTGCTGGTTTTGTCACTTACCTCCTTAATATCCTGTAAAGGGAAATACCTGTTATCCGGCAACCCTTTAGATAACAAGTAATTGCTGTAATATGAGTTTGAAAAAGAATTGTTGAATATGGGACGCGGATTCCCGTTCTCATCCTGTAAACTTTCGTACGGATAAATGGTGTGTATATCCGGCACTAGGGTTGAACCTGATCTTGCTTGTTGAAAGTCAGTAGTCAGGTCCAAAGAAAAACGCTTCGTAAAATTCAACATCATGCGCCCCGAAATGCTGAAACGATGATTGTTACTTTTTATCTGTGTACCAGCATTATTGAGGTAATTGGCCGTAATGTAATAAAGAACATCCTTTGTGCCGCCCGAAATGCCCAGATTATAGGTTTGGGTAGAAGCTGTCTGTAAAAATAAACGGCCATAATCTTTGGTGTTATTGTAAGAGCCCAGTTCGGTAAGCTGCCTGTCCCGTTCCTCTAATGTAATCGGATTGGTAGAAGATCTCCAATGCGCCATGATCTGGGCTGGAACCGGATAAGAATAATACTGGTCGCTGTAAAGCGGATCTGTCATCAGCATCCATCCCAAAGGGCTCACATTTTCATAAACCAGTTTATCACTGTTGATAATCGTACTAGAAGCATTCTTATCCCAGCGATAGCGGTTGTAATTTTCTTTAGGTGTAAAGCCTGCTGTAGCCTGAAAGTTTACGCTCACTTTACCCACTTTCGCTTTCTTCCGTTCAATCACAATTACCCCGTTAGAAGAACGGGCACCGTAAATTGTTGCGGCGGCGGCATCTTTTAAAACGGTAACAGATTCGATCTCATAGGGATTGATCATATCTAAAGTAAGCTCAGTAGGAAAACCATCGATTACGATTAATGGCTGCCTGTTTCCATTTATAGTAGAGATACCACGGATCTGGAAAAGGTCGTTCCCTTCAAACTGGATGTTATTATCAATAAGCAGTCCGGGGATCCTATTGACCAGGCCGGAAAGGAAATCGGTATTGATCCTTGAATCGTATGCTTTGGCACCGATGCGAGAAACAGCGCCCGTACTCTGTTCTGGCTTAATCAGCTGATAACCTGTATTGACCAACACTTCATTAAGCGATGAAGCAGCTTCTTTCAAAATTAAAATCATATGATTTTGCTTCATATCCTCGGTCACCTCGACCTCCATGCTTAAGGGCTTATATCCTATGCAGGTAATGGTTAAGGTATAACTGCCAATTGGAACATCGTTAAAAAGGAATAGTCCGTTTTTACCGGTAGCCATTTTAAAATTACCAGGACTTAATTTTACCGTTGCTCCGGGTATCGCTTTGTCGAGTGTATCGCGCACATAGCCGGAAATGCTTTTGACATCCTGTAATCGCGTTAAAACGGATGCCCTTTTTTGAGAATGAGGCAACTCCTTGATCACCACATTCGAATCCTCAATTGTATAAGTCAAGCCCGTACCTGCCAGGATTTTTCCCATCACCTCCTTTATCGAAGCTTCTTTAAAGTCCACGTCAATTTTATCAGAAGGCTTAAATTTTACCGTAGATACGAAAATATCATATCCAGTTTGTTTCATGACTTCACGAAACACCTTTTCCAGGGTAACGTTGTTTTCTTTTAGCGTTATCCTCTGACCAAAGGTAGATGCGCTAACCTGCATCAGAGTGATTATTAATATAAACGTGGTGATTTTCACAATTAATAGCAGTCTAGATATGTAGCCAGGTAATGGCGTACAACAAAGTTTAGTATATGTTTTATACATATTCATCAATTTATGACAGTATCCTTAGCTGGCGATGAAGAGACCGTCAACATTGCTTTTTACGGCAATATTGTCTAAGTTTACTTGTCTGTTATGGTGTTGTGCAAGCTTTTAGAAGGGTAAGCACGTCACCAGGTTCAAGAAATTGTTGTTTAGTCAATGTTTCCAGAAATCAGATATTAAGGGCTTCGACGGCAAATCGGAGTCCTTTATTTCTCAGTTCTGATCAAACAGGCTATGGAATTCGTTTCTGGTCTGTCATTTTTTCTTTGTTTATTTGGGTTAATTGATTAATTCACGAGATGATTTCTCATTGGATGGTTAGCCCATATTTTTATTTCTTTCTGCAGGCAATGATTTTATCTCCAATTATATTGAACCGAACAACATCCGTCCTTTCCAACATGTTTAATACTTTGGAGATCTTCTCAAATTTGCTGATCCTTCCAAAGAATGGCTCTTGCTTTAAGCTTTCATCTTCATATACAATTTGGACATTGTACCAGCGTGCAATTCGCTTCAGTCCGCTTTCCAGAGATTCACTGTTAAACATGAAATAACCGCTTTTCCAGTCTATAGCATCCTCGGTCTCTACCTCTTTCAGAATTATCTCCTTATTGGTAAGAACAGCCTGTTGGCCCGCCTTCAAAACCTTGGTTTGCGCTTTAGCTGAAACCCTGACACGGCCTTCCAATAATGTAGTTTTGGTTACAGGTTCATCTTCATATGCATTAATATTGAAGTGAGTTCCCAACACCTCAACTTCCTGTTTATCAGTTTTCACGACAAAAGGATGGGTCTTATCTTTGGCCACTTCAAGATAAGCCTCACCCCGTAATATGATTTTTCGCTTTCCATCTTCCAGCAGGTTAGCTGAATAGGTCAGTGTAGAAGCCGCGTTTAACCAAACCCTAGACCCATCCGGCAACTTCAACTGATAAGTTTCGCCTTTGGCTGTAGATAGAGTATTGATTTTACCAGGACCTGCGGCTGCATCTTTAATCTGGTACACCAATTGTCCATTAGCCAACTTGGTAATCGTGACACCCGCCTCATTAGCAAGCTCCCCGTTTACTGCACCTGACAGTTTGATCTTCTTGCCATTGGCTAAAGTCAGTGTTGCGCCCATAGTACCAGGCGCAACATCCTGCGTAACTAAATTCTTATTTTCGGATTGTTTATTATAATTAAGGAAATAGACACCTAATACGATCAGTGCAACAGTTGCGGCTACTGCAGCGATACGGGGCCATGGTTGTAAAGAATGAGAACGGCTCGGTTGCATCTTCGCAGCAATAAAACTCCAGCTTCTTGATTTAGATTCCAGAATCTGATCATGCGATGGTGCCTCTACCTCCAAGGGAAGAAATGAGTACCACTCCTCTACGATGGCTTGTTCCCGCTCAGTCGCAGTACCTGCCTTAAACTTATTCAATAAAACCTTTAGTTCCTCCTTGTCCATTTTTTAAAGTTCTCTTATCACTGTCTTTATAGATAAGACGAGATGAAGGGGGACGGGGGGCAAAATATTTTAAAAAAAATTGTAAAGCAATGTCAGATAGCCATAGAGGCCAAGTCTGCTACGCAAAAGCTTAAGCGTGCGCTTCATTTTAGATTTTACAGCTTCTTCGGTCGTATTCAATTTTTCGGCTATTTCCTTATAGCTCATATCATCTGAACGGCTCATTAGGAAAATTCTACGTTCAGACTCCGGGAGGGCCGCAATTTCCCTTTCTATCAATATGCGCAATTGATTCTCCCTTATTTTAAAGTCTGTCTCATATTGATCTTTGTCAAAAAAGGCAGCTAAAGAAGAGAGGTATTTATCGGAAACCTTACGGTGGCTGAATCGGTCAATGATCCTATTGCGAACCATTGCATAAAGGTATGAAGAAAGGCTACTGCGCAATACAAGATCATTTCGCTTCTCCCAAAGCTCGATGAAAATATCCTGCGTCAGGTCACTCGCCACCTCATTATCATTGAGCCTGCGAAATGCATGGATATAAAGCAGGGAATAAAACCGGTTATAAATCTCTGCAAACGCCGCACGATTTCCACCCTTAAATAGGCTGAAAAGCTCTGGTTCAGAAATTAATTTGCAATCAGTCATTTTACACCTCTTTTCAGCTCTAATTTTACTGAAAATTAGCCTCAATGATAAATAAAATTTGCCATTTTGTTATTAAAACAGTATAAAATAATCAATACTATTATTTTGTCGAGGTTTCTTCTCTCGCTAATATCTTTAAAACCAATCGTTAGCCAAAGTTAACATAAAAAGATTCCGCACACGCTATCACATTTTTAGCATCATGCTCTTTATTCTCGTTTTTTAAAGACGACTTTCTGAAATTCAATTATAAAAAAAATCAGTAATGAAGTGGCTCCGACTACGCAAAATTCATTAACGGTAAGCGGCTGAGTATGAAATATCGATTGAAATACGGGAGTATAGGTAATCACCAGTTGCAAAATCAGAACCAACAATACTGATAAAATCATTGTTCTATTAGAAAAGAAATCCATTTTAAATATGGAACTAGAGGAGCGAATAGAAATGGCATTCCCCATTTGACTTAAACAAGTTACGTTAAATACCATCGTTTGCCAGGCCAATCCATTTTTATAAGCCCAACTTTGTAGAAATAAAGCAATTCCAGCCATCAATATTCCAATCCAAACCATATGTAGCCCTCTTCCGCCGGAAAAAATATTTTCATTTAAAGGGCGTGGGGGCCTTGTCATGAGATCTTTTTCTGCAGGTTCAAATGATAACGAGATGGCGGGTAATCCATCAGATATTAAATTTATCCATAAGATATGAATAGGTAAAAATGCAATGGGCATACCTAGCAAGGGGCCAAGCAGAAGTATTAGAACCTCGCTTGAATTAGTAGTTAGCAAGTACGATATTAGTTTAAGGATATTATCGTAAACCTGTCTGCCGGCCTTTATTGCAGCTACTATAGAAGTAAAATTATCATCCAGTAAAATGATATCAGCAGCTTCTTTTGCCACATCAGTACCACTGATTCCCATGGCAATACCAATATTTGCCGCCTTTAATGAGGGCGCATCATTTAGCCCATCTCCGGTCATTGCCACATAATTACCAGCATTTTGAAGTGCGGTGATAATTCGAAGCTTCTGATCAGGACTTACCCGGGCATAAACTTTTATTTTCGTAACACAATTACGGAAGTTATCCTCATCCATTGCTAAAAGCTCTGTGTCAGTAATCACTAGATCATCATCATTTTCGATAATTCCAACTTGCTTAGCTATGTGTCTTGCAGTTGCGAGATGATCTCCGGTAATCATAACAGGAACTATACCAGCCGTTTTGCATTGGGCAACTGCAGCTAACACATCTTCCCTTGGAGGATCAACCAATCCGCAAAGTCCTAAGAAATGCAAATCCGATTCGTGGATTTTACTCCGGGGATTTACAGGTCTTTCTTTCCAGTATCGGTAGGCAAATCCTAATACTCTTTCGCCTTTTCGTGCCATAAGATCTATATGCTTATGCCATTTTATAGCATCAACTTCTTTACAATGTTTCAATAGAATGTCAGGCGCTCCTTTAGTAAAGGAAATGATCTTACCATCAACTTCATGAAAAGTCGTCATCATTTTTCTATCTGCATCAAATGGGATTTCCGAAAGTCGCGGACAATTTAGCAGCCCAGGATCTACCCCCATTATAACTTCCATGAGTGCAACTTCTGTACTATCGCCTTTGAAATGGTTATCTGCATCTATAACAACATCGTTATTTAGTGCAAAGGCGTATAGCAATAAGCGCCCATCCGGATCTTTTCTTAGAGACTTGAAATTGCGCTTGGCGTAATGACTTTTGTCAATACAGATTTCTATAACCGACATTTTATTTTGTGTTAATGTGCCAGTTTTATCCGTACAAATGAAATTAACAGATCCAAGCGTTTCCACAGCTGGTAGTCTTCTTATAAGGGCATTAAGTTTGATCAGTTTATGTGCAGCCAATGCCAAAGAAATGGTAATTACTGCAGGTAGGGCTTCGGGAATAGCGGCTACAGCAAGAGAAATACTGGTTAACAGCATTTTCATGATATCCTCCCCTCTTAACCAACCTGCTATAAAAAAAATGATACAGACAAAAGTAATCAGTAGGGATAACTTTTTACTAAATCTGGACATTCGCTGCTGCAATGGAGTTAGAGCTGGATCAAGCTGTAACATAGCAGCTATCCTACCTATTTCAGTATCCATACCGGTTGCTACAACAACCCCTCTGCCATGTCCATAAGCCACAAACGTACCTCGGTATGCTAGATTCTTTCTATCAGCCAGTAAAGAATCTGGAAACTCCAGAGCTTCAGAAACTTTATCTATGGATACGGACTCTCCTGTTAATGCCGCCTCTTCAATCCTAAGGTTAGCAGATTCAATTATCCTAAGGTCAGCAGGAACCTCATTTCCAGCTTCAAGAAGTATAACATCTCCCACTACAAGCCCCGTGGCAGGTAAGCTTGTTACTTCTCCGTTTCTCAGTATTGCGACTTCATTAACTGACTTTTTTTTAAGTGCTAAAACAGCATTCTCCGCGTTATATTCCTGATAAAAGCCAATTATAGCATTAAAAAAAACTATAACCAGGATAACAATTGTATCTGCCATGTCACCAATTATCCCAGATATAATTGCGGCGCCGAGCAATATCAAGATCATAACATCTTTAAACTGCCCAACAAATAATTGCAGTTTGGTTTTCCTCTTCTTTTCTAACAATTCATTTGGTCCATTACTTAAAAGGCGTAATTCGGCTTCAATGTTATTTAATCCGTTCTTATTAGTTTCAAGAAGTTCATAAATATCAGAGACAGGTATACTATGCCATCTGCGCGTCTTAAGCTCTACCGTATTTATCATTCTCTATTTTATAAAATAAACTTACTAATTGCCAGCCCCTATAAACATGACGATAGTCAGCCATTTTAGTGATTATCGTCATCTGAATGGTTTGTCATGTTTTCTATTTTTGATTTACCATTCCACATCATATTAACTTTTAACTATGTCAGGATTAATCACAAACAGTTTACTGAAGTGGCTGCTGCTCATACTACTCTCTGCTATGTTATTATATCTCGGAGCATTAATATTTATACCAATGTTATTTGGGTTATTAATTGCATTTGTGATGTATCCGCTTTGTTTATGGTTTGAGCAGCATGGTATACAAAAATATCTGGCCATAACGATTTGTATAACTATTGTACTGTGTTTGTTTTTTAGTGTCATCTATTTATTGGCTTGGCAATTGCAGCTTTTTAACCAGGAAATTCCAGAAATAAGTCAAAAGCTTAAGACTGCATTATTGCAGTTACAACACTGGTTGGAGCACAGTCTAAATTTTACAACAAAAATGCAAGATGAATGGATCCATAACTTTGCCTTAAACAGCGGAGATAAAATAGCTACCCTTATAAACCAAACATTTTCTGCTACTGTAGACACTTTATTCATGTTATTCCTTTCGCCTGTATATGCGATATTATTTCTTTATCACCGTTCTGTTTTTGTAAAAGTTCTTATATTGCTACTTGGCACATATCATGAATTAAGAATAAGACGCGTACTGCAGCAAGTGGTTTTTACCTATGCCAGTTTTGTCAAAGGCATGGTAATGGTTTACATTATAGTTGGCATTTTGAACAGTATTGGTCTGAGTACATTGGGTATAAAACATGCCGTGCTTTTCGGCATGCTAACGGCAATCATGACCATCATTCCTTATGTTGGCATCATTCTTAGTTCTTTATTACCTATATGCATTGCATTCATCACCAAAGACTCGATATGGTACCCTATTGGTGTAATCGTTGTCTTTGTCTTTGTTCAATATCTCGAGGCCAATATTATTTTTCCCAAGGTTGTTGGTCGACAGCTTGATTTGAGCACCTGGGCAACTTTAGTATCCATTGTTGCAGGGGGAATCATCTGGGGAGTTGCGGGAATGATCTTATTTATACCACTACTAGCTATTTTAAAGATTATAGCTCAGAATATTCCGTCCTGGAAACCATTGTATGTATTGTTAAACCGAAAGGAACAATAAAATGTTGCCTCAGGATGCTAGGGCAGTAAACTTCATAAAGAAATTAAAATATAACTACATAGTAGTGATCGTCGTCATTGTTTGCTAAAGTTTTCTATGGTATTTTAGTGTAGAATTTTTTTGATTCCTTCATTTTAAAAAAACACGAAATGGATCCCGCACATTTACACCTCATCATTACCCATTTACCGGTTTTTGGTTGCTTTCTCGGCATGGTCGTTTTAGCATATGGGTTGTTCACGAAATCCAAAGCTACTATCGATGCAGCTTACCTGGTATTCATCCTGTCAAGCATTGGCGGTGGCATTGCCTATCTTACCGGTGAATCCGCAGAAGAGGTTGTCGAACACGTCCTGGGAATAGCAGAACGAAACATTGAAGCCCATGAAGAGTCTGCTGAGTTAACTATAATTGCATTAGCTATCCTGGGAATAGCTTGCAGCATTACACTGGTTTTTAGTTATAAATTGAAAAAATATCTTAATGAACTAGCTATACTTATCCTGTTAATTGCTATAGTATGTTTTGGCCTGGCCGCCAGAACCGCTTACCTTGGCGGGAAAATTCGTCATTCTGAAATTGGTTCGGATCCACACCAGCTAAATCCAAACATAAGCTATCTTAGACTTACGCATGATCGGTTCACAAGCTTAAATTTAATCGTGTGCGATAAACAATGGCAGGTCCAATCCAATCATTAAAGTATCAGCCATACTAGGTTTCAGCCATCGTGAAAATCCGCTTCTTCTATAGGCACCTAGAACCACAAATTGGTTTTCGCCTCCTGCTAATAAATGTGATATAATCATTTCCTCGGCATTTCCTTTCAGCAGTTTAGACCTGAAATTTGAAAACCTCAGGCCTAAAAAATCTGTCATCAAAATGGTACCGGGAAGCTGAGGGTCTATGATATCTTTTTCAATTATAGTAAGCACATCAATTGGCACATCTTGCAAGTAACTAAAGAGGTAACTGAACATTTTTATAGCATAAAGCGAAGAAGGTTCACCATCATAAAGAAATACAATTTTGTCAATTTGTTTATAACTATCCGGAACTACCATTACTGGACAATGTAAACTGCTCAATAAATCTTTAATGAAGTCGTTAGGTTCCTGGAGATCCAACCTTGTGAATTTTTCACGTTCATTAATAACAATCAGATCGGCAAACATACTTTCATACTGAAGTTCCAGCAAAGGAACACTATGGTCGCGATGAACGGAAAAACTAATGCCTGCATTTTGGCAGGCTTTTTCAAATTCATAAGCCGATTTACCTCTTTGTTGCTCATCCTGTTTATTCAACTCCTCCATGGTCATATCGGGGTGTAATGAGGTTCTCAGAACCTTATTAAGGTTATAATTATGGTAAAAAAAAGCATCTAAAAATATACCGGTTAAATGACTTTTACTTTGTTTAGTAATTTCTATGGCATATCTAAGTGTACTTTCACTCAATTTATATCCATCAAAAACAGCGAGTATCTTTTTCATAATTAAAATATTAAGTGTCAACTATATTTCTTAAACTTTCTGAGTTGTAGGGACAAAAAGATTCTAAAGATTCCAGATAAAATAAATGCAAATGCTGTCCACATCACAATATTTATTGCTGCAAATAGCGGATGACCAATTATAAGTAATGATAAAACAACTATTAGTATCCCCGTTAGCAGTAGCCAAACCCAATCCAAAACACCATAAGCGCGCAATTCAATTGAGCTGCCAATAGCCATAAATCCTCTAAATAACATCCATAACCCAATGATTACTGGCATCACCACCATCGTCAACAATGGATAATTTAAAAGATAGCTACCTAAAATTACATCGATAAGGCCTCCTGCCATAGTCCATCCCCAACCATGAAGCCGCTTGCGGTTACCAATTGAAAATACGAGTTCGAATAATCCAGAAAAAATCATTCCGAAGGCAAATAATAAACTTAGAGACAGATATGAAGATACAGGAGATGCCAATATCCACGCCCCCAAGCCCAGGAATAAAATACCTGCACAAAACATCAACCACCAATATTGTGCAGCATAATCACGCTCATTGAAATACTTTGCTTTCGTCATCCTATTAGTAATTAAATTAATAATACGCTATAATTCCAATCCAAAGTTTCAGAAAACATTCAAGAAAAACTATGACCAAGATCACTCAAACAAATGACAGTCAACACGGTATCAATCTACATAAAAAACATAAGTACTTTTAGCTTTGGTATCAAAATCATATAACTCAGTCTTTGGAACTGATATGCCTTTTAAACTTGCCTATCTAATTCAAAAACTGTTCTCTGTATTGAACCGGAGTAAGACCGACTTCTTTCTTAAACATTCTTGAAAAATAAGGCGGATTTTCAAAGCCCAATTGATAAGCAGTTTGTGCAACTGTATTATCGGTACTCATCAGTATATTTTTAGCCTCATTAATTAAGAAAAGATGGATGTGATCCAAAGCCGCTTTACCAGTTTCCTGTTTGAGCAGGTCACTTAAATAACGGGCAGAAATACTCAATTGGTCCGCCATGTATTTAACAGTTGGTAGTCCTTTCTTTTCTAAATTCCCGCTTTCAAAATACACTTTCAAGGTTTCATTGAACTTAGAAATGATAGTCCCAGAAAATACATTACGGTTTAAAAACTGCCGCTTATAGAAGCGTTGTGCATATTTCAGGATAGAATCGATATGAGTAATCATAATGTCCTTGCTGTATTCATCCTGATTGTTGTTGTATTCGGATTGTATTTTGTAGTATAAATCCCAGATGATCTCCTCTTCTTTGGGCGACAAATGCAAAGCTTCATTGACTTCATAATCAAAATAGCCATACTTTTTGATTTCCGTATGGAGCGTATGATTCAACAAAAAATCCTCATGGATATAAATGATAAAACCTTCTTCTTCCAGTTCAATATTTTCGAGTTTAATAATTTGCCTTGGCTTTACAAATGATAGCGAACCGTTGTCATGGTCATATTTTGTTTTACCATAAAGAAAGGTACCAGATTTCATCTTTTTAAGCGCAATCATATAGAAATCGCTCGTAAACTCTGTATAGGCCAGCGTACACATAGTTAACTGAGAGCACAAAAATAAGCCTAGTAAAGGGTTTTCCGGTGGAGGAAAGCCATTTAAACTATATAATTCACTGATGGTTTTAAAATGTTTCATAGCTCTATATTTACAAAATAAGAAAAACCTACGTCAAAGCACATAGGTTTTCCTTAAAACTGTCTTTAAATATTCTTATCCGTGTGCTGCCACCGATACTTCATTCCATTCTTCCCACTGGTTTAACCGATCAGCATAAACCTGGTTTATCCATGGCAATGCAGTTTTACCAAAGAAAACTCGAAGTGGCGGCACTTGTGCATCCACAACTTTTAAGATCGCATCAGCAGTCGCTTCTGGATTTCCGAAAGGCATATTTTTTAATTCTTCGTACACCACAGCCCGCAATCCATCATAAACATCGATAGGTTTGCTATGTACGGCCGAAGCGCCAGACCAGTCGGTAGCATAACCAATCGGCTCTACCAAGGTAGTATGAATTCCAAAACCCTTTATCTCTGCAGCCATCGATTCACTGATAGCTTCAACAGCCCACTTCGAAGCATTGTACAGACCCAGATTCGGAATTGAAGCTATTCCCAGGACACTAGACACCTGAATGATGTGTCCATGTCCCTGATTTCTCATCAACGGTATCGCAGCCTGACTAACCCATAAAGTACCAAAAACATTGGCTTCAAACTGTTCACGGGCTTCTTGTTCTGAGGCCTCTTCAATCGTACCAAACAGACCATAACCTGCATTGTTAATCACCACATCCAGTACTCCAAAATGAGCATGTGCTTTATTCAGAACATCAAAGGTTTGTGTCCTGTTGGTTACATCCAACTCAAGAGTAAGCACTGAGCTACCGTAAGTTTCTGCTAATCCCTTTAACGATTCAATATTTCTGGCGGTAGCAATTACATTTTCGCCACGTTTTAAAAAGGCTTCTGCCCATATTTTTCCGAATCCACGTGAAGCTCCGGTTATTAAAATTGTCTTTTTCATTAGTATAATTTTTTTGATGAAGTAAAGGTACCTAGGCAAAGCAGGCCAACCTTTATACAAAAGGCGGATTGTCTGATACAAATTTCCGTTTAGGCTAGCCCCGAAAGACTTTATATTAATAGATCCAGGGACTAATTACCATTACATTGCTTATCTTGTTCGAAATAATTCAAGTTTATGTCCATATTTTCACCAGAAATTCAAGCTGATATAGATGCTATTTCCCGCATCTCTGTAATTCCCAAAATCCTGGAGGTGATTTGCCGGACAACAGGAATGGGTTTTGCTGCCGTAGCACGTGTTACTGATGAAAAGTGGATTGCATGCAGTGTCAGAGATGAAATAAATTTTGGACTAATTCCAGGTGGAGAACTTATTTTGGAGACCACAATATGTCACGAAATCCGTCAAACTGGATATGGAGTTGTTATTGATCATGTAGCAGAAGATGTTCAATTTCGCAACCATCATACGCCACAGATGTATGGATTTCAAAGTTATATTTCTATTCCAATTTACCTCAAAAACGGAAACTTTTTTGGAACCCTTTGTGCCATTGACCCAAGGCCTGCTAAGTTGAAAGACACAGAAATTGTTGATTCATTTCATTTGTATAGCGATTTGATTGCTTTTCATTTAAATGCCTTAGACCATATGGATTCGACTGAAACAGCGTTAATCGAAGAACGAAAAGCTTCGAAACTCCGAGAACAATTTATCGCAATCCTTGGCCATGATCTTCGTAATCCTTTAAGTGCCGTATCAAGTAGCACACAACTGATCCTTAGACAGAATTTAGATGATAAAACCAGAAAGCTAGCTGAAATAGTTAAAAACAGCTCTTTCAGAATGAAAGAACTTATTGATAACGTTTTAGATTTAGCACGCACAGACCAGGGTTCAGGAATCTCTTTAAATATTCAGAAAAATCAGCCGGTATCAGATCTATTAAAAGAAGTAATTATTGAACTACAAACCGTTTGGCCTGACATAAAAATCGAACTTACCGAAGATCTATCTGCACCAGTTAAATGTGATGCGAATCGGATTGCACAATTATTTTCCAACCTACTGGGCAATGCAATAACCCATGGAGATAAATCAGGGCCTATAAAGGTGAGGACAACCACGGACAACGGTTATTTCAACCTTTCGGTAACAAATAGCGGAACTGCTATCCCTAAGGAAAGGTTAAAAAGTTTATTTCAACCCTACGTGCGTGGAGAAGATAAAAATGGTAGCGAAGGCTTAGGACTAGGCTTATTTATTTGTTCGGAAATTGCAAAGGGACATGGCGGGAAATTGCAAGTTCGCTCAAATGAAAAAGAAACAATATTTAGCTTAATGTTGCCTGTAGAATAATCGCGTAATGCTGCAGTCTCTACAATTCATCATCTCCCTGCTCTTCTATAATCAGAAGGGCTCATTTGTTTAAATTTTTTGAATAGTTTATTGAGATGGCTGACATCGGTTAGCCCAAATTCAATGGCGATTTCGGTCAACCCGAAGTTAGTCACCAAAAGCCTGTTTTCTATCAATTTTATTCTGTATGACTGAATGTAATGCTGCATACTTTCACCCGTCTGTCTTTTGAAAAACTCGCTCATATAATTTGGTGATATGTGAAAATGTTCAGCGATGACTTCTGTCTTTAACAGATTGGGAGAATAGATATTTTGATGTATGTAACCCAATACCGACAGCCGTTGTGAGGGATGATACCCTCTTGCTGTTTCCCGTAAAACAATATTCCTGGCGGCAATGGTAATGATTGTGTTGATCAGCTGTTGCAATACCTCCTGCTGATATACATTTTTCCTTTTCTGCTCCTTAAGGATAGCCTCTGCCAAAGTTCGGATCAAGGGTTTGTCTTCCACATTTTTAAGAATACAGCCGGGTAAATGATCGTGGTTGTAGAAAATGTAATCCAGCTTCTGCAGCCACTCCTTAGATTGGGTCTTCAGGTAGCTCTCATTAAACCGAAGAAAAAAAAAGCTCGTTTTTTCCTGTACTTTAAAATCATGTAAATCCCTGGGGAAAAGCAAAAAAAGCTTATCAGGAGCATATTCCAGTTGATTTTCGTTAATCACCTGAATCCCTTTTCCTTTAAAGATAAAAACCATTTCAAAATATGTATTTCTGTGCTCCTGGCTCACATATTCATCTGTTTCTATCAGCCCGGCTTCAAAGGGTAAATAGAGATTCCTAATTTTCATCCTTTAAATATACCGATATTTCCAATAGTTATACAAATAGATCAAAAAATTGAGGACGAAATTTGCGGTATTACAACATTAAAAATAAATATCATGAACACACTTGCTTTTTTGATCGTACGTCTGGCTATTGCCATCAGTATGTTAGGTCACGGAATCGTACGTTTACCTAAACTCAGCGCATTCAGCCAATGGATGGTGGGAAGCTTTGAAAAGTCGCTGTTACCCAAAGCACTGGTAGTCCCCTTCAGCTATATCTTGCCTGTTGCTGAATTGTCCATAGGATTACTGTTGCTAACGGGTTTGCTTACCAAGCCTGCTGCAGTTGCGGGAGCCGTAGTTATGCTTATGTTAATTTTCGGTACCACAATGACCGAAAATTGGGAAGCCCTGCCATCCCAGCTGATTCACATTATTTTCTTTGCCATCTTGCTTCAGTTTATTGATAGCAACAGCTTCGCTTTGGACAAAATATTTTCTAAGTAAAACGATATGAATTCAAGAAGAACATTTATAAAACAGGCAGGAATGCTAAGTGCGGCAAGCATGATGCCATTTGGGAATCTGTTGGCCAAAAATAAAAAAAATAAAAAAATGGATACAAGAACAAAATGGAGCGATGGCTCACGATTGGTGGTTTCAATATCGATGCAGTTTGAAGCCGGTGGACAACCTGATAACGCAGAAAGCCCTTTTCCCAAAAACCTAGAAAAAGGATTTATCGACCTGCCAGCATCTACCTGGTACCAGTATGGTTATAAAGAAGGAATTCCAAGGATGCTGGATAACTGGGATGAGCTGGGAATAAAAGTAACCTCACATATGGTAGGCTCGGCGGTTTTAAAGAATCCTGAATTGGCAAAGGAAATTGTGGCCCGTGGACACGAAGCGGCAGCCCATGGCATGAACTGGAGTTCACAGTATAATTTACCATATGAAGAAGAAAAGAAATTTATAAAAGATGGTGTCGATGCCATCAAACTGACAACAGATTTTAATCCAGTTGGCTATAATGCCAACTGGTTACGCAGAGGTAAAAATACCCTGAATATACTGCAGGAACTGGGATTTAAGTATCACATTGATGATTTGAGCAGGGATGAACCGTTTATCATCAAAATCAATCAAAAAGACTTTGCGGTCGTTCCTTACACCCTGCGAAATAATGATATTTTATTGATTGAAGGAAAAAACTTTTCAGCCGATCAATTTTTCAATCAGGTAAAACTGGAGTTTGAACAGCTATATGCCGAAAGTGAATTTAAAAGACGACAATTGTCTATAAGTTTTCATGACCGAATTGGAGGAACGCCTCAAATGGTAAGGGCAACAAAAAATCTAATACAGTACATTCAACAGCACGAAGGTATTTCTTTTAAAAGGAAAGACGAAATAGCCGAACTAACACTGGGAGACAGCACAAGCATTCGTGAATAATTAACACTCTTTTGTTTTCTTCTTTTTATCCGCATGCCATTGAGAAATATGGTACAAACAGACTACTTTCTAGGCTTAAAATACTCCGAAATATCAAAAATCCAATCTCCACCTTTGTGAAATAAAATAGAAACGACACCTAAAATTACCAAGTAGGAAATCAGCCTTTTAAAGAATAATATATATCGGTTTTCATCTTTAATAAACTGAAAATTAAATAGCATAAATAATAGTCCAGCGATAACCCCGGATGGAACGCCGGCCCAAACTGCCACTATAGTTGAGAACAATCCCGATGGATACAAGAAAAACCATCGTTTCCATGAAGCCTTTTTCTTGCCTCTACCGAGTAATAACAAAATATAAGGCCTCCGATATCCACACCATTCTTTTTGCTCTTGTCTTCAATCCAGTATCCAATATCATCAAGACTTGAATCTTCTTTAAAGTCTTTCAATAGTTCTTCCGGTCTTAATTCTACATTTGACGAAAGGACAATAATGCCACTCTCCTCAAGGTGTTTTATTTTTTCGACAATTTCATCACCTACAAAACAAGTAAAATAAGTTTTGTCGTAGCTTCTGGCCACAAGTGCGGCTCTGGCCCCATTTGTTTGCAATTCCAGCCAAGCATCCGTCCCCATAATATACCACAATGCATCGCCTGCATCCATGGCATAATCTTGCAATTCTGCAAGTTCATCATTGAAAATTGCGACGATAAGATTTTCTCCTAAGGCAATGCAAAAAGGTTGTTTTCTTTCCATGATTATAAAATATTGCTGAGTAATTATTACCGAATATGGTTAATTATAAAGTATTTTCGCTATCCGCGTGTATACAGACAATTTCTACAAAAATGGAGAATTAATTAGCGAGGAAGAATTTTTGAAATAACAAAACCATAGATTAATTCATGTAAATTAACGAATTTAAGATTTCTTACCGCAACGAACAATACAAATAACAGACATAACCCTATTGAAATGATAAAACAATATCGATTGTTACTTTTAGCGCTTTTGCTAATAGGTTGTAAAAAGGAACCAGCTATAGAACTGGAAGACTTTAACCTGGACAGCAAGGTATCGACGTTTGTATCGGACAAAAACAAGTACAAAACTTATACTAATTATTATCAGATAAAATCTGAAGTAATCGGCGCGGACACTGTTTCAGATGGCGAATTTATAGGAAGCGAGCAGCCCATAAGAATTGACTATAAACAGCAAATGTTTTCCTACGAAGATGTTATTGCAAGATTCGGTGATTTTGAATTTAATGCCATCAATTTTGCTACAACAATAACCGGGCAACTAATGGTCTTCAACGGCGTTGCGGGAAAGATTTCTTTGGAAGAAACCCAAGACTTCGTGCAGCTATTGAATGACAAATATGGGAAGGCAGCTAAAACTAAGGGCGAGTTCATTAAACCATTTGATATTTATACCTGGCAATTAAAAGACAGGATCATTAAATACTGTGTGGTAAGTGAGGAGGAAAGCAACACCTTGAAAGTTATTGCTGACAAGGACCACCAGACCATAAAAGAGGGAAAGAAGGAAACCTATTTAAAAGCATATATATATATTATCAAGAAACATTATGCAGACCAGGTAATTGGTAAAATGAGTAGCGGCGACCTCCTGTATTGCGATTAAAATAAACTGTTACCTGGTGTCAACTGAAGAGCTCTACACCCTAATGGGTGAGTTCAGGCAAACAGCAATAATTTACTAAAGAACAATCAGATGGCAACCTATATCAATTCCTTTATCCTTTTCATGGTCCTGTTATTGTTAAATGGAACCGGCCCGGCACAGTCGTCCAAACCCAAACAGACGGAAAGGCATTATGAAGGCTTATGGGTGGATAAAAAAACGACCAGGCATTTGGAGATATCGTTTAAAGACGGTTATGCAACAATTATAGACTGGACCAGCAAGTTTCAAAAGCGGGAAAGCGGTGATAGCTATAAGGCATTCCTCAAAAATGGAAAACTCATCATGCCTGAAGACAGAGAACATCACGCAGCCTATAGTGAAATCATAGCAAAAGATCAAAGGCTGATCTACCTGACCAAATCGATTGGAGCAGGAAAAGCATCCACCTGGGATAGACAGAGCTTTACCAGAGCGCGCAGATAAAACAAGCTGTGTTCCCAGCGCTTCACATACGATGATTACCACATCGTCAGGATAGAAGTACAAGCCTGCGATGACCAAGGAATTTTGGAGATCTGAATGATCGCGCGCTGTAGGCCGATACATAATATATTAGGTCCTCTTCTCTATACAAATCACAAAACTTGTTGTGCCGGTAGTGATCTGGTTACTTATCCCACCAATCAGCAGAAAACATCCGTTATGGTGATCAATGATTTTGTCACCAGACAAACCTTTAGGCAGTACCACATCAATCAGTTCACGACGGTCTATATCCAGTAATTTCTGGCTACCCTTCCAATCGTCTGAACCAAAAGCAGGCGTAAGAATCGCATAAGATCCCGAAGAACTAAACAAACATTCCTTCCCTCCTTTCTTTGCCCCCTTATTCAAGGCACCCAAAGAGAACAATTTTTCTTTAATCTTCCCATCGGCACCAAGTAAACACAAATCACTATAATCCATTCCATATTTCAGGTAACCACCATCCCGGTCACCAATACTAAAAATATAGGTCTGTTCATTTTTATTCAGCGCATGCAACAAGGTAAAAGGCTTCTGAGAAGGCTTCTGCAATACCTCTGCCCCATCACTTAGCTCATGCCTGTGATTCCAATGATTCAAGGTAAGCCATTGAGCCGACCGATCAGCAACATCAATCTTCAGCTCCGCAAAATACACCGGCAGCAAACCACTATCCTTGAACAGAAAAGGAATAAAATCCGAATCCGTACTACCCGCATAAACATAATTACTCAATTCCTTCTTGAACTCCGGATATTGAATGCCAGGAAGCATATTGGATATAGAAATCCTAATCGGCTGAGTTTTCTCCTCTTCAGTAAACAGATACAACATATTCCCCGAAGTAGCGTATATGCCCACATAACCGGGAAACTGAAACAGCGTTGGCGGATCAAAAACATCATAAGTAAAATCAGCGATCCGGACATTTTCGACACCAGAATTCGTATACCAGTCCAGGTAATAACAGCCTTCGTTATCATCCGAATAAAACGCAACCACCATCCCACTCTGCAGTAGCATCAATCGATGATATTGCACATCAGCATTCGCCGTAATGTTTATTTTTCGAATCAATTCCAGTTCCATACGCTATTGAATTAAATTGGTCACCACATCCTTAGCCGTCAAACCGCTGGCATTGCCCTCATTCCTATCGTACACCAAAGCACTAAAATTACTTCCCGAAGCATTGGTAATTTTCACCCTCAAATCCGGTTTTCCCAATATATAATAATCAACATCCTCCATAAAATCAGCCTTACCAATAGGCGAAAGCGTAATGCTATTTCCTGTCACCTTTGTGATTTTACCAGTATTAGGCAGCTGCAAAAGGATGTTTTTCAGCGCCACAGCAGCCTGTATATCAGGCTTAGCCGTCACTACCAAATCCTGAAAACAACAATTGTTATCAACATTATCCTGATCCTTCTTATAATCCGCAGCAAAGCGATGATAGGCAACCGAGCTAAAGATCCGCGTCAATGATATGTCCTTGGGTTTCTTCAACACCGCTGCAATAAAGTCGTTCAGTTGATCACTGCCCACATAAACCACCACCTTGTTATAAACAATCCGATAATAACGCAATGCAGGTAAGCTCATCGAAAGCTCATCCTTAAGTTCCAGCCTTTGGTATTTCGTATTGAATAAACCCGTAGTACTTGAACGGTTGTTATCATGTGCCCTGAAAGCGTTGAACCCGGAATAAAAGGACACCTTCACATCGGTGTTCTCCGGATTAAAAAAGTTAGCCTGATCTGTTTTGATCACCAGCAAACTGATGTTTCTTCTACAGGCTACCAGAGAATCGTTTAATTGTGCCTGTACTCCTGATGTAGCGAGTAAGGTTAATAGGAATGCAAATACCAGTTTTTTCATGAGTATATCGTTTGTTTTTTTATAATTCAATGGCTAGCTACTATCTCACTAAATACTCTGCCCCCAAATCTTCTCGACAATTTCATCCGCCGCATATTCAAAGTATTTACCTACTGGAAAAATGGTACATCGACATGCTCTCATCTAATTATTCCTTGCTTTTTTAAAATCTGTTGTTATCTCTTTAAAGTTTGCCAGGATTGGCTCCAGTTTGGTTTTATGCTCTGGAAGATGTAAATAGATGTCAAGAAACACCATTTGACCATTGTTGGCTTTTAAGACAAATCCGCCTTCTTTTAATTTATTAACAAGATGAACCAACTTCCCATTTCCAACGATTTCGATCTTACATTCAGACACAGGAATCATGGTATAATTCTTCTTGTTGATATAACCAGTCCAGCCATTATGAAATTGGGTCATTTCTTCTTCTTTCAGGTTATAAAGCACAGCCGCTGTTTTTTCAGCCGGCACAAGTTGGCTCATAAATTCGCTACCCTTCCCATTTTTCAAAAGCTCCCCCATTTGTTCAAACCACTTTAAAGCTTCGGTTTGTATGGTTTTATCATTAGGAAGTGCTTTATTATACTTCCATCCCGCAATGTCATATGGAACGGCTGCAATAAAACTACCCTGCAATGAACCTTCATTTTTCCATATCTCTTTTTGCCTGTACTCCCTTGGAACATTCTTAGTTTCAGTGATGGTTACCAGAGGTGTTTTTCCCTCTGTAACGATTTTAATGCTTTGGGAACCACTATTCAGGATTGCACCATTGGCATAAAAACTCCTATCCCCTCTACCCTCATAGTACATCAAAGGAACATCATTAATTAAGATCTGACATCTTGCATCCCCTTCAGAGACTTTAACCGTATAGGTTAAATGGTCATTGTTACCAGTTGCTTTGTTTTGTTTTGTCTGACTCGTTTTTACACTTGTGGCTTGGCTATAAACGGTATTTTGTGCCATAATAAACAGTAATAAAATGTAGTAGAATCTGATCATTGCTTTTAAATTAGTCATCTTATTGGTTATCAAATTAAAATCTTCGGATGAAATAGACAATCACGCAGATCAGTGGGATGAGGATCGTGATCAATCCACAGATCAGCATGATCGGCCCTAAGCCCATTCCATCCTGCGGATCGCCTGTCCTTCTGGTCGCCATGTACCAGAACCAAAGTGCAATCAAAACATTTATCGCAATTCCGATGAGGTAAATACTGATGTCCTTTCCCCCCTTAAGGGATGACCAGATCAACAGGCTGTATACTGAACTCAATCCAATGGCGAGTCCGAGTATGATTTTGGTTAGTTCAGACATATATTCAATTTGTTTACTAAAATTATGCCATTAATCGGCGTGATAAACCGGTGATTTTAAACTGCTAATAGTAGAACATTCTACTTAAACTGCCCTGCTAAATGAACTTGTATCTCCAAGCAGATCTGTAGGTATAGTCCCAAAAAACAGAACCATACCCTTAGTCCAGTTTGAAATAAAATCGGACGGCAGTTAGTTGAATATGGTGAGATACCAGGAAATGCTGCCGAGAGTATAACCATCTTATCCGAGCATTCTATGTCTATGAAAGATCTGGTTCTGATCAAATAAATAACGGTACGTCGCCAACCGACGCGTCCGTTCTGCGCCCATATTTTTCGCAAAATTGATCATCTTAGGATTGAAATCTCCAATCCACTGCATTTCATAATGGCTATACCGGGTTTGAGACTTAAGGACAGATAGCGCACTGACCACCATAAACGCATCTATCCCCTTGGCCTGATATTCCGGGATCACCCCAAACAAAATCCCCACCAGCTTTGGACTTGGCCGAAATTTCTTCAACCATAAAAATCTCAATATATGCAGCAGGCTGAATTTCCCCTTCAATGATTTAAAATGGTAATTGAGATCAGGAAGGTTTAACCAACAGGCAATAGGCTGATCATGATGGTAAGCAAACCAGATGGCTTTTTCATCGATAACCGCCTTCATTTCGCTAAACAATTTTATGGCTTCATTTTCTTCCATGGTCTTTCCCTCTCCATGGGTCTCCCAGGACTTATTGTAAATGCTGGTAAAATCCAGCGCAAACTGTTTTAGCCTGCGCTTGCAAAACGGGATCACCCGGTACCCATCATAAGATTCAATCTTATCTTTGATCCTATAAAACTTCTCAGGAAGTGTCTGCGCCAGGTTCATGCTATAACAATCCTGATAAAAATATACTTTAAAGCCATACTGCTCAAACAAACGCTGATAATAAGGTGGATGATAGTTCATCCCGTACAACGGTGCATCAAAACCCTCCATCAATAAGCCCCACCAATTTACCCGTTCTCCAAAATTAATTGGCCCGTCCATTGCCTGCATTCCTTCTCGTTGCAACCAGCGTTTGCATTCATCGAACAT
The DNA here is from genome assembly GCF_900100435.1 of Pedobacter sp. ok626. Taxonomy (GTDB): domain Bacteria; phylum Bacteroidota; class Bacteroidia; order Sphingobacteriales; family Sphingobacteriaceae; genus Pedobacter. Next base: position 175,754 of record NZ_FNEX01000003.1, read on the forward strand.
AAAGTTTGCCGCATGGGTACTGTCAATGCACTCGAAAAAACCGATCCCTCCTGTGGGCTGATCCTGCTCATAGTTGTGATTGATAAAAGCTGCAATTCTGCCTATTACAGTTTTATTTTCATCAAAAAGCAACCAGCGCGAACATTTACCATGCTGAAAGAATTTGTTTTTCTTTTCGTCAAAAACAGCTGCTATGTCCTTATTCAAAGGTTGAATGTACTGCGGATTTGAACTGTGAATCCGATTTGGCAGATCCAGGAACAAAGACGCATCCGCCCTGCCGCTGACCTCATGCAGATGCATTCTCCCTATCATATTCTTGTCCATAAAAATAAGTTTGAAACAAAAATATGGGCAATACATAGCCTGAAAGTTCGAGGTTATAGAGTCGAACCCTTTTTGTTGGTGAATTTTTAACTACTAAAAATCAACCAATTAACCGAAATACAATATTCGAACTTATAAAGTCGAATGCTTTTTTCTAAACTCGGAAGGAGTTTGATGGGTTACTTTTTTGAAAATCGTATTAAAAGAGGTTTTGGAATTGAAACCAGCTTCATAGGCAATGCCAACCAAAGAGAACTTGTTCTCGTTCTCGTCCAATAAAAGTGCTTTGGCGCGTTCCACCCTATATTTATTCACAAACTGGAAGAAGTTTTCATTAAAACCGTTATTGATGAGGTAAGAAAGCTGATGCGGGTTCATGCTCATTTGCTTTGCCAGCTTAATCAGGTTCAATTCCCCGTCCAGGTATGGCTTTTCAGCTTCCATAAGGGCAAGCAGCTTCTCTTTAAAAACTTCAAATTCCGCATCCGTTAACAATTTCTTTTTATCTCCAGGCATCTCTTCCTCCAATTCAACTGCTAAAAGCTCTTTTCTTTGTTGTTCATCCAGCGGATAGATTTCTTTCTGTCTCAAGGTATAATAAGTGGTGATGTATACAATGAACAGAAACAACAGATCCATCAGAAAATTATCCTGAGTTTTTTGGATAAAGATATTATACAGTTCGTAGCCTACCGTAATCGTAATGGTGATCAACAGCAAGAAGGTCAGTTTAATCAGCCATTGCAGGTTGATTTCTGTATTGGAGGATATGGTTTCAATTCTTTTCTGGTGCTTGCGTATTTTATAATAGATAAAGCTCAGGTACAGTAAATTCTGAGAAATATTGATAAACAAAGCCAATTTACGGCAAACCTCATTTTCCCAGAAAAACAGGAGCAAGACCAGATAAACAACTGGAATAACACAACAGCACAAATCGATTTTTTTAAACTTACGATTCGGGTTTATAAAAAGCACGACACTTGCGTACAACAATATCGGTGTGAAGATTTGTAGAAAATAAACAAATTTGGCGGCGTGCTCAGTTACTGGTAACATGCATATCGCGAGTATGTCTAAAATCCAATAGGTAGACCAGAAGAATAGAAACAGGCCGAAAAACAGATTGGCTTTTTTGTTGACGTTCATTGGGTTCACCAAAACGATGAACGATTGCAGGATCAGGCTACCATATAACAACACCAGAATCAATTTTTGCAGATTTTCCATATTTGTATACCGGCTTATCCGGAATTAAGGTATTCGAAACAGGCATATCAAATCAGTGGGATCCCAATGGAGTCTCACAGGATGCAGTAATTATCACCGATTATTTGCCTATGCAGAACTTACTAAAAATGTTCTCTAACAAATCATCCGTAGTAACCTGGCCTGTGATCTCGCCCAGATAATGAAGCGCTTGCTTAATATCCATTGCTAGGAAGTCAGAAGTCACTGGATTAACCAACCCTTCGGCAACACTATTTAAAGCCGTCCTGGTCCTTTGTAGTGCTTCTACATGTCTAATGTTGGTAACCATGGTATGGCTGTCCGACAGTTTATCTCCTACTGCTGTATCGTATAATAACTGCTTCAGCTCCTCAATATGTTGTTGTTCCTTTGCCGAAATAGCAATAAAACTAATATCAGCAGGTAATTTAAGTTCTTTCAATCTGTCACTGTAGGAAAGATCCATTTTATTGGCGACAGCCAAAAATGCAATCCCCGGTTTGTGCAAACGTAAAATATCTTCTTTAATTTCTTCAGCGGTAAGATTTACCACATCAAACAAATAGACCAACACTGCCGACTGATTAATTTTCTGCATGGTTTTCTCCACACCTATCGCTTCAATCGTATCTGTAGCTTCACGAATACCTGCAGTATCAATCAGCCTGAAGTTGATACCATTGATATTTAGCACCTCCTCGATCGTATCTCTGGTTGTACCTGCAATTTCACTCACAATAGCACGATCTTCATTCAGTAAAGCATTCAACAAAGTCGACTTACCTGCGTTTGGTCTGCCAGCAATTACCGTGTTGATACCCATCTTGATCACGTTACCCAATTCAAAAGAGCGGATCAGCTTATTCAATACAACAGTGATCTTCTCAATCAATGCCTGTAACTGATCTCTATTGGCAAACTCTACATCCTCCTCAGCAAAATCAAGTTCTAGCTCAATCATCGAAGCGAAATGAATCAGTTGTTCGCGCAAGACATTCAATTCCGTACTAAAACCACCCCTTAACTGGTTCATAGCTACACTATGCGCCGCTGCTGAATCCGAAGAAATCAAATCAGCCACAGCCTCAGCCTGAGAAAGATCCAGGCCACCATTTAAAAACGCCCTTAAAGTAAACTCTCCGGGCTTTGCCGCAGAAGCTCCTTTTCTAATCAGCAAACTAATAATCTGCTGAATGATATAATTAGAACCATGACAGGAGATCTCCACCACATTCTCCTTAGTATAGGACTTTGGCGCTACAAATAAGCTGACAAGCACCTCATCTATAACCACATTTCCATCTTTAATTAAACCAAAATGTATGGTATGTGAGTCTTGAGCAAGCAAATCTTTGCCACTAAAAACAGAGTTGGTAATGGCAATAGCATCTTTTCCGGAAAGGCGGATTACACCTATAGCACCGATTCCCGGTGGGGTTGATAAGGCAACTATAGTCTCATTCGTAATCATGGGCAATCTTTGTTAAGTTTGATTTCTGGCACAAAATTAGCCAAACATTCCGTACCTTTTAGTTATTACCACCACAAAAACAAACATATTGCGAATGAAAGACATGCCACTCACCGTTAGACGGTCTATTGAATTACTGGGAATCGCATTGCTCGGCGCCCTCCTTGTTATTGGTAATGACATCATTATGCCTGTAATCATGGCCTTCTTTATTACCATAGTGCTACTCCCAGTCTACCGTTTTTTAATAAGAAAAAAATTCCCAGAGATCGCGGCAATCATATTGCCCATCCTATTATTAGCCATTTTATTAGGACTCATTGTTTGGTTTTTTTCCGCCCAGATAGGAATTTTGGTGAACGACTTCCCTGATATTAAGAAAAATGTGAGCTCGCACCTGAATTCAATAAGTGCCTGGATCAACAGCATCAGTGATTTCTCTACCAAAGAGCAAGTAAAATTTATAAACGATAAAAGTAACGATCTGCTGGGAATGGCCGGAAAAGCTGCCAGTGGAGCCGCTGTAACGCTAAGCTCGGTATTTGTATTTATGGGTCTATTACCAATTTACATCTATTTGATGCTTTTCTATAAGGATATCCTACTGCGCTTCGTTTTTATGTGGTTTAAAACAGATCACCATCCTAGAGTGAAAGAGGCCATTTTTGAAACAGAGGCCATCATTAAGAATTACCTGGTAGGATTACTGATTCAAGTGAGCTACATGACGATTTTATTAGGAGGTATATTGTTATTGATTGGTATAAAACATGCGCTACTGATAGGTGTGATTTTCGCCATATTAAACCTGATCCCCTACGTTGGCGCATTAATTGGAAACATTATTGGGGTAATGCTTACACTAACCTCATCGACAGAACTTTGGCCAGTGATTACCGTTTTAGGTGTTATAGCGGCAGTTCAGTTCCTGGACAATAATATATTGATGCCAAGGATAGTTGGCTCTAAAGTAAAGATCAATGCGCTGTTTGCCATTCTCGGAGTAATTATAGGTGGCAGTATTGCTGGGGTATCTGGAATGTTCCTGGCGCTGCCTATTATTGCAGTACTAAAAGTTATTTTTGATAGAACGGATACTTTTAGACAATGGGGAGTATTATTGGGTGATGAAAGGCCTGAAAAAAGCCCTTTGACATTTGCTTCCTTTAGGAAAAGGAGCGCGGTAACTGTAAAGGCAGGTACATCAAAAACAAAAGAGAAGGATTAATCCTTCTCTTTTGTTTTTTGTAGTGCGAGATCCTGATACAAACTCAGGATTACATACCTTACATTCTTTCAGGAACCGCGATTCCTAAAATACGCATCCCTCTTTTCAATACTTCTGCCGTTACAAAACTCAAGTTCAAACGGTGCTTTTTAACAGCCTCGTTTTCCTCCTTAATAATCGGCGGAGTCTCATGATAAAACTTATTAAACATCTTAGCCACTTCGTATAAGTAATTGGCTAAAACTGCCGGACTATGTGTTTTCGCTGCCGACTGAATCTCATTTGGATACTTAGCCAACAGCATAATCATTTCTTTCTCTGTAGCGGTAATCTCTGCATCAGCAACACCTGCATGCGCAAAATCATAACCTGCTTTGAGCAATAACGATTTAATCCTTGCATGTGTATATTGAATAAATGGACCAGTATTTCCCTGGAAATCGATAGACTCTGCAGGATCAAATAACAATCTTTTCTTAGGCTCTACTTTCAACAAGAAGTACTTTAATGCGCCCATACCAATATTATAGTACAAACGCTCTTTCTCTTCCTCGTCGAAATCATTTACCTTACCTAAAGCTTCTGTTTTTGCCTTAGCGGTATCGATCATCTCTGCAACCAGGTCATCCGCATCTACAACAGTCCCTTCACGAGATTTCATTTTTCCACTCGGCAAATCCACCATACCATAAGATAAATGGTGCAGACCAGTAGCCCAGCTTTTACCTAGCTTCTCCAAAATCAAGAAAAGTACTTTAAAGTGATAATCCTGCTCGTTACCCACCACGTAGATCGACTCATCCATTTTAAAATCGTCGTACTTCATTTGGGCAGTACCCAAATCCTGAGTAATATATACAGATGTACCATCCGCACGTAAAACCAACTTCTGATCTAAACCATCAGCAGTTAAGTCAATCCATACCGAACCATCAGGCTTTTTAAAGAACACGCCTTTCTCCAAGCCTTCATCAACAGTACCCTTACCCAACAAATAGGTATTGCTTTCGTAATAGTACTTATCAAAATCAACACCTAGGTTTTTATACGAAACGGCAAAGCCATCATATACCCAACCGTTCATGGTCTTCCAAAGCTCAATCACTTCCGGAACACCAGCTTCCCAATCTTGAAGCATTTTCTGTGCTTCTTTAATTAAAGGTGCATTTTTCTTGGCTTCTTCCTCAGTCTGACCTTCCAGCTTTAAGGCTTCAATTTCTTTCTTATACTCCTTGTCGAAAATTACGTAGTACTTACCTACAAGGTGATCACCTTTCATCAACGAGCTTTCTGGCGTTTCGCCATTACCCCATTTCTGCCAGGCCAACATGGATTTACAGATATGAATACCTCTGTCGTTTACCAGATTCACTTTTACCACATCATAGCCACTCGCTTTAAGCAATTCCGCTACCGAATAACCCAATAAGTTATTTCTTACGTGACCTAAATGCAATGGTTTATTCGTGTTTGGCGATGAATACTCAACCATTACCTTTTTGCCATTCGGACTAAACACACCAAATGATGGATTTAGGAGGTCTGTATTAAACAGATTTACCCAATAAGCGTCAGCAATACTTAAGTTTAAAAAGCCTTTAACCACGTTAAAAGCCGTAACTTCTTCAATGTTTGCTACTAAATATTCGCCCAGATCGGTAGCCGTAGCCTCTGGCGATTTTTTTGAGAAACGTACAACAGGAAATACCACTATAGTGATCTGTCCTTCAAATTCAGCTCTTGTATCCTGTAAATTAACCTGATTTTCAGGCAAATCCTGCTGATATAACTCTTTTACTGCCGCTACAGTTGCAGCGATAATCTTATGTTCGATGTTCATATGCTAATAATCCCCAAATCTACTATTCGTTTCTGAAAGCGTTGGTCGCTTTAATTAAAATTTCAAAAGCATGCTCTGCCATTTGGTTTTCCCGGTCTAAAGTTGGGTTCACTTCTACGATTTCAAAGCAGCAAACTTTCTGGTTGGTAATCAAGCCCGACATTAGTTTGCCGGCCTCTCTTTCCGTCAAGCCTTGCGCTACTGGTGTACCTGTACCTCTGGAAGCTGTGGGATCCAGTGAATCCACGTCAAAAGAGACATAAATCAAGTCACAATGATCTAGATATTTAAGCGTCTCGATTACGGTCCGCTCTACTCCTCTTTTTCTCAATTCAGCAGTAGTAAATATTTGTACTTTATGTTTTTTAAGTAATGCTGCTTCCGGCCGTTCCATATCCCTTGCCGAAATCAGCACCAGATCGCGATAACTGATCTTTGGTGCAATCTTGCCTACGTTTTTAAGCTGATACCAATAGTTAATTGTTTCCTGATCCAGCTTGTTCACTTTCGCCTCCAAATTGTCTTCATCGAGCGCCATCGCAAGCGGCATTCCGTGCATGTTTCCCGAGGGAGTTGTGTAAGGTGAATGTAAATCTGCATGTGCATCGATCCAAACTACACCTAATTTAGACTTAGGATACATCGCTTTTATACCAGCAATTGTACCAGCCGCAGTACTGTGATCGCCAGCCAACACGATGGGAAATTCACCTTTTGCTAAGGTCGAACTCACTTCGTCACTCACCCGCTCCACCATCGTCAATATTCCTGAAATCCGCTTTGCAAAGGGGCTACCGGTACTTTCAAGCAACAAATGGTTCTCCGTAGGTACTTCTACAGATTTATGTTTTTTGAAAAAACGGCTCCCAAAATCAAGCGCTGCAATCTTAATTGCATCCACCCCTAAACTCGCTCCACGTGTGCCTGCGCCGATCTCAGATTTTACTTCAATAATTTTTAAAGTCTTAGTCATAAAAAAAATACGGGTGTATTTTATAAAGTGTTTATCTTTGAGCCCAAAATTAACTTATTTTAATTTGCCAAACCTTATAAATAATAGTTCAAAAATAAAAAAATGCAGAGTTACTCCGAATTTCTTGATCTAAGTGTTGGTTTCCCTCAGGAAGGTTACAGCGTAATAGACGACGAATTATATTTTCAAGACCTCAATCTGATGGAGATGATTGAAACCTATGGCACACCATTGCGTTTCACTTACCTTCCTATGATCAGTAAGAAAATTCAGCAGGCCAAGTTGTTGTTCCAGACAGCAATCATCAAGAACAACTACCGTGGCGATTACAAGTACTGCTATTGTACGAAGAGTTCCCACTTCAGACATATTGTTGAAGAGGCCCTTAAAAATGGTATCCACCTGGAAACATCTTCAGCATTTGATATGCCGATGATTGAGGCCCTGGAAAAAAAAGGTGCCCTAACCAAGGATATTACCGTGATTTGTAATGGTTTTAAAACTTATCAGTACAAACAATATATCATTGATATGTTGCATGATGGCTATAAAAACATCATTCCGGTTTTGGACAACAAAGAGGAGTTTAACCTTTTTGATGATGAGGTAGAAATGGACACACCTTGTAATCTGGGTATCCGTATCGCAGCAGAGGAACAACCAGATTCACAATTCTATACTTCCCGTTTAGGTGTCCGTATGGAAGATGTAATCGACTTTTATAACAATAAAATCTCTGCAAATCCTAATTTCAGGGTTAAACTACTGCATTTCTTCATCAACTCGGGTATTACAGATTCTCCGTACTACTGGAATGAGCTAGAGAAATATGTAACCTTGTATTGCAAATTTAAAAAGATCAATCCTGAATTGGATACTTTGGATATCGGTGGTGGTATGCCATTTAAAGATTCATTGGTATTTGATTTCGATTACGAATACATGGTAAACGAAATTGTAAAAAGGATTAAAGAAATCTGTGCTGAGCATGATGTTGTAGAACCGGATATCATTACTGAATTTGGTAAATACACTGTTGCTGAGGCTTCTGGTATCTTATACAAAGTATTGGGGCGTAAACAACAGAACGACAGAGAGAAATGGTTGATGCTTGATGGATCATTTATTACCAATCTGCCAGATGTTTGGGCATTGAACCAAAAATACATCCTTCTTCCGATCAACAACTGGGACGCAGAGTACGAAAGGGTAAACCTTGGTGGTATTACTTGCGACGGACAGGATTACTACAATCAGGAAGCGCATATGAACAGTGTGTTTATGCCTAAAACCCGTAAAGTTCAATATTTAGGTTTCTTCAACACTGGAGCTTATCAAGAGGTATTGAGTGGTTACGGTGGTATACACCATTGCTTGCTACCTAGTCCTAAACATGTGATCATACGTCGTAATCGCGATGAGACATTCAACTTTGAGGTGTTTGGTGAAGAGCAGAACAGTAAACAAGTATTGAAGATCCTGGGTTATACCTAGGATTAGCTACCTTATAAAATTACAGCCCCGATCGTCTAGCCACTTTCGGGGCTGCTTTTTTAACCGCCGGCACATAATGCGAGGCGATTATCTTTCGGGGTTGACATAAAAGTTTGTGCCCCAATGCATTTGTAATGCGATGATTTATCCCATTCGAATTGTTTTTTGTATTAAATCCAATGGTGAACAGTAAAATGATAAATATGTTTTATTTTTTTTAAGCATATTCAAACAGCTGTTCTCGCTATATTAGAATGTTATCTTTGTATTGAATTAACTAGCTTTACCGTTATATAGAAATCGTTCAAGAACATTAACCTTTTATAGATGGAAGAAAAACCTTCTTTTTGGCAAAGAATAGGAATACAGGATTGGTTTTTAAGCAGCAATGAATCTGCACCAACCGCTAAATCACAACCACTTACACCAGATACAGTTTATAAATATATCATAGATAAATTTAAGGAATCTATTGCTGAGCTTTCATTTGCGGAGCGTATCGTTTTCTACCATGAGTTTATCATTTGCCTGAATACCGATGACTACCGTACATTTATGGACAATAAAAACGGCCTATTCGGTCTGATTGCCCAGGAATCTGTAAAAAAATTCTACGAAATATTGAGCGACTATGCTGCTACTGGCAAGAGCGTAGAACCATCAAGCAACAAATGGGTTTTTCGCTTTGTCTCCCATCCTGATTACAAATCCGGCGATAAGGGTTTTATTGGTAAATTAATGCCGGATGGCGCTCAAAAACAGGAGAACCTAAGGGTTACTTTTATACCGCGACAAACCGGAATGGCACAAACATTTGACATCAGCAACGATGTCCTGAAGGATTTCATCTTCTATAGCGAGGGATACTATGAGATCCCCTATCTGGCTAATTTGAAGTTTAAGGCGAAAAATGAAGTGGTTGAGGAAAATGTATTATTGGCAAGATTTGAAACCACACTGCCAGATAAAGCTTACTCGGGGCAAAAGCTGGAATACCTGATGAAGAGTAACGACATCACGATTTCTGGCAATGAGGAAACAAGAACGGATGCGAATGTATTTAAAATCCCGTCTGAATGGGTAAACTCACCGCATCTTCAAATTCGCTATCGTAAGACAGAGGAGAAATTCTTCCTGGCTTCTTTCGGAGAGAAAACAATCCTGAACGAAAATCTGGTAGAAAGAAGTACCCCAGAGGATCCAAAATGGACTGAACTGCCGGTAAATTCAAGAATCATATTGAACGGAATTATTGGTGTTAATATATTTAAAGCCTAACCTATGTCGCAAATCCTATCTGTAGCGTTATTGCTTATCTGTGTGATCTTACTGATCGCTCACTTTGTGGCTATTAAAAATTCGACCAGCAAGAATGGATAGAAATTATTTTGGAATAACAGATACTGGAAAAATACGTAGCAATAATGAAGATACCTTTATTGCTAAAAAGATAGCAGGAACAGATTTTGTGCTTGCCTGCGTAATAGACGGGGTTGGTGGGTATACAGGCGGTGAAGTTGCTGCAGCCATTGCAAGAGATACGATATTAAAGCTGATTGACAACCCTACTGGCGACTTATCGTTATTAATGCGGACTGCAATTACCGAAGCGAATGACCAGATCATTGCATCAAAGCAGCAGAACAAGGAGCATGAAGATATGGCCTGCGTACTTACAATGGCACTAGCAGACCTTAAAAACAACCAATTCCACTATGCGCATGTTGGTGATACGCGCTTGTATTTGCTTCGCGACAGCTCTTTAATCAAAATATCTAAAGATCAATCGTTTGTAGGTTTTATGGAAGATTCGGGCCGCTTAACCGAAGAACAGGCCATGCAACATCCAAAACGCAATGAAATCAATAAAGCTTTAGGCTTTCCTGGAAACATTAACCTGCAGGAAGATTACATAGAAACAGGGAACTCTCCATTTTTACCCGGTGACCTGATCCTGCTTTGTAGCGATGGCTTATCGGATATGGTGAATAAACAAAGCATCACCGAGCTGCTCTTAAAAGAAACTGAGCTAGAAGTAAAAGGCGTCGAGCTGATTGATGCGGCCAACAATAACGGTGGTAAGGACAATATTACGGTCGTGCTGGTTAAAAATGATAAAGCATCATTTGTGCATGAAGTCACCAAACCTGTAGCGCTTCCTAAAAAAAAGAAAGTAATACCAACCGTTCCAGAGACAATAATTCGGGAAGAACAAATCACAGCGCAGGAAAGTAAAGTTGCAAAGCTTAAGCAAGCAGGCTCAAAGAAAATGAGTGGCAAGACCGTTCTACTTATTTTTATCGCTTTTGTGGCGCTGGCAGCCATAGCTTATCTTTTCTTCAAGCAATCATCTGGAGATATGGGCAACCAACCTTCTCCAACTGTAGATTCTACAGCTTATGCAAAAAATGCACAAGCCATAAAATTGCAGGATACCTTAAACAAATTGACAGGAAATATTTTGATCCTGGATACTTCTGTTTTTAAATCGCCCATACTGATTACCGAACCGATCAAAATAAACAGGGATAGCTTGTATTTGAAAGCGACTGGCAACATCACTATAAAAAGTGACTCTGGATATAATGGACAGCCTTTTTTAATTGCGCCCGGCAATAAAAGCACTTTACTGGAGAACTTTACTTTAGAGAATTTTGATGATGTGAGCGAGCTGCAACGAAAAGGCATATTGCTAAAAAATGTACAATTCATCAGGACAGAGGCTCCGGTGGCATTAAAACCAATTAAATAGCTATATGAACAAACAATCAATTACCATCCCCAATAGAAAGGTTGAGCGTATTTTCTTACTGCTCATTACCCTGGTATTGGGTGCTTTGTTTGTTACGCTATACTTTGCTCAGCAGCAAAACTTCGAGGATGTACATAAGCGACTGGCTGATGGTACAATGGTCAACATTAATGACGCTGAGCCCGGAAAACAAATTAAAAACCTGCTGAATAAGGGTTATTATTTTGAAGATAAAAGGGATATCGACCTGATTCAAGATGTGGTTACTGACGGTATTCCCTTGTATAAGGGCGAAATTGACAACATTGGCGAGCTAAATAAACGTAAGTTTTTTGTCCCTGCCGACATTGCCTTTGCCGAAGGTGGAAAGAACTTTAAAGAACGGGTGATTGCTTCGCGCCTATTGTTGGGTTTTACCGGAACAGATTCTTTAAAATATAAAGAGGAACAAAAGCGACCGCAACAACTACCTGCCCAAAAGGATTTTGCTAAAGGTAGCTACGGGATCAGCGGAAAGATTATTGATACTGCAGGAAAGGCCGTATCTGGCGTATTGGTAAGGTTGCAAATGATCTTACCACAAGACACCGCATATACCGAAGTAGAAGTGGTTAATGATTTTATTGCCTATCTACGAACTGATGTAAATGGCACTTTTAACTTCCAACATCTACCTGATAATAAAGCCTATGGCGTACTTCCCTTAAAGCCAGGCTTTCAGTTCGGAAGATCTCAAGGATTAGAAGAATTGGACAAAGATGCGACCTTAAACTTCCGACAATCGCCGCATAGCATCAAGCTATTTTCGACCAGAGACTTTAAAATTCTTAAGAAAGAAAAATCGCTGATTGTACGGACACCAGAGGTTTATAACCAATGGTATTGGATCATTGCTGTTTCTTTTTTTGCAGGCTTCTTTTTCCTGCATTTCTTAATGACTGCTAAATATCCACAAGCCGATCAATTGATTCTACCCATCATCATGCTGATGACGGGCATCTCCTTCCTTACCCTGTTAAGTCTGCAGGACCCCTTAAGGGATCGTTTCCTCGCCAGAGACAGCCTTATTTTTTATGGCTTAGGAATTTTGAGTATTTGCATCATGCTCGCTATTCCGATGCGCAAATTCAATGTAGATTCGCGCTGGTACAGGATGTTGCTGGTAAAAAATGTGTTTAGCAAGGCTAAAGGCTGGCAATGGGCAATAATGGCGCTATGCCTTCTAGGCTTGACCATTGTTTTCGGCTCCGGACCAGAAGGCAGCGGCGTGAAAGTAAACTTGTTTAGTGTGCAGCCCAGTGAGATCGTAAAATATTCAATTATCTTGTTTCTGGCTGGCTTTTTTGCCTCCAACGAACGCTTTATCACCGAATATAGTAGCTGGCGTAAGCGTTGGTTCTTTTTCTCCTTTGCTTTGATCGCAATGGTGATTGCCATATTGATGTATTTGCTACTAGGCGATTTGGGACCAGCTATGGTGGTTTGTTTTACTTTTATCATCCTGTTCTCGTTCTCAAGGGGCGATTTTATGATGATGCTTACTGCTATCATCATTTATGTATTTAGTGCCTGGTTCTTGAATGTTTGGATTGCCACGCTGGTAACTGCCTTATCGGTAGCGTTGATTATGGTGATCAATAAAAAGACCAGCGAATCGGCCATGATGATTGTGATGGTAATGGCTGCGTTTTTATTGATCGACCAGGTGCCTTATCTTGGTAAGCTAATTCCAGGTCCTGTAAACAGACTTACTGAACGTAAGTCAATTTGGCAAGATCCCTGGAACAATGAGGTTTATGGCGGAGATCAGGTGGCTAATGGTATCTGGGCAATGGCCAGTGGTGGTATGAGTGGTCAGGGTGTTGGTCAGGCTTTTGCGAAAACCATTCCCGAAGCACATACCGATATGATTTTACCAGCCATAGGTGAAGAGTTTGGTGGCGCCGGCATTATAGGCATATTTATATTGTTCCTGATATTTTTACATCGATCCATTCTGATTGGTCGACAAACGGGGATGCCTTTCCTATTCTATTTAAGTGCAGGTGTAGGCATCAGTTTGTTTATACAGTTTTTATTGATTGCTGGGGGCTCAACTGGTGCGTTACCACTATCTGGTGTTGCATTGCCATTTATCAGCTATGGCGGTTCATCATTAGTCGCCAATATGTTGGCAGCAGGATTTTTACTCGCGGTATCTATGGTTAAAGGCACAGAAGTGCAAATGGCCTATATCACCAAGCAACAAGATAAGAACCTTGTTCCGGCCTTACTTGCAGCCACTGTAGCTATAGTATTACTTGGTATAACTGTATCTAACTACATTGTTGACAATAAAAAATGGGTAGTTCAACCTGCATTGGTGGCCGACAAAAGTGGCGCCCGTATGTTTAGCTATAATCCACGTATTGCGATATTGATGAACAAGCTAGCCGCAGGTGACTTATACGACAGAAACGGGCGTATTTTGGCAACAAGCAAACCCGAACATATCAGAAAACAACAAAGAGTGCTTCATGCAGCAGGTGTTAGTTATGATCTGGATTCGGCCGAGCATAAGCGTGTTGACCGCTATTACCCTTTTGAAGAACAACTCTTCTTTTGGGTTGGGGACAACAATACGGGGGTATTTAATGGTAGCACCAATGGTTACTTTGCAGAATATGAGCATGCCGCAGAACTAAGGGGTTTTAAAACGCCAACAGTCTCCTTTAATACCCATGCGAATAAGTATCATGAAGACCGTTTCTTACCTAGAGGGGTAAAGGAAATGACGGTAAGCAAAAGGGATTATGGAGCTCTTGCACCACTTTTACTATCAGGCATTAATAGTACTGAAGTAGAGTTATTTAAAAAACGGAATAGAGATGTAAAACTGACCATTGATGCTAGCTTGCAAACCAGCATTCAAAATACCATGGCTCAGGATACAGCTATTCAAAAAAGTAGAGTATCGGTAGTGATTATGGAAGATGCAACTGGTGACGTATTGGCTTCGGCAGTGTACCCCCTTCCTCCTATTAAAAACTGGGATTTACTGAACATGCCCATCACCGAGCAAAATAAATTGGCTGGTTGGTATACTACTGCAGATTTAGGTTTTACTACAGCCACTCCTCCGGGATCAACGGCTAAAGTAGTGACGGCAATGGCAGCATTTAACAAATTAGGCCCTGATGCCGCTAAAAAGGTGTATACGGTAAGTATGGCTGAGCGTATCAGGACTAAAGGGATTGAACCTGATGAAACTGGTCGTATTAATCTAGAAAGCGCATTGGTAAAATCGAACAATGTCTATTTCATTAAAATTGCTAATGAGGAGCATCTTCAAAATGAAATGGCAACTTTATACTTGCAAACAGGTATGTTTTTAAGGGGAGTTGGTGGTTATTATTATGATAGAAATCCGAATAATGCTAAGCAGGAAGAGAAATGGAGAGCATTATGGGAGAAGACGGAATTTAATACCAAGCCTAAATATGATCCTGCGCGTATTCGTAGGACAAGAGCCAAAGGAATATCGGGAATGGCCTGGGGACAGGGCGAACTGATTGCCACTCCTGCTTCGATGGCCCGGTTAATATCTGGCGTAGCCAATAAAGGTAAAATGATTGCCAACCGATACGTACTAAAAATCAGCGATTCAGTTACAGCTGTTAATCCTGTTATAAAAATTGCCAATGATCCACAATATGCAGAGCTGATCTCTGGTTATATGCTTAAGCAAAGTGAAAACAAAACTTACACACTTGGCCTAAAGGTTGCTGGAAAGACAGGAACGCCGGAAAGAATCTGGAAAGATGAAAAGATCAACGATGGCTGGTATACCTTCTTTGCACCAAGAGCAAATGGAAAAGGTAATGTGGTTGTTTGTATCCGGATAGAATCGACACGCGGATCCAGTAAGGCAGTAAAGCTAGCGGGGCAGCACGTGATCCCTGCCCTATTGAAACTAGGGTATTTGAGTAAGGAAAAGAAAGAAGTAAATACTTTAAAGTAGATATTATATGTTTAATCTATTTAACAAACGTAATCCAGAGCCACTACAGGACGTAAAGGCCATTAGGGAGCAATTGCTAACGGCTATAAAACAGGAATTGCAAAAGCTTGAAGGTGGCGAAGGCAAACATATTAAGGGCTTAGCATTGCTGATTGCTTGTTTACCGGCAGAAAAATTTATGTATGAATCAGCTGTGTTTGCAGAAGATGAAGGTAGGTTTAAGAATGAAATCCAACGTATAGTGGATGATTTCGCTATTGATCTGCCACAAAACTGGACCATGCAAATCAACTTTGTGGAGGAGCTGCCTACTGATGCTATAAAGTTGACCGGCATCAATGCTTCTCTTTACATCAGAACTCCCGAGCACGTAGTGGTTACCAAATCAAAAACTGCATACATTCGTACTTTGAATGGCGAATCAGAGAAAATGCTTTATAAGATTGGTCCGGAAAACGGTAAAATCAATATCGGCAGAGAGCATAAGGTGCAGGTGAGCGATGGCTTTTTCCGCATCAATCACATTGCTTTTCCGGATGCGAGTGCAAATGAAGCTAATAAATTCATTAGCAGGCAGCATGCACATATTGAATGGGACAGCAATACTGGTTCTTTTCTTTTATTCGCAGATGAAGGTGGCATACCGCCAAGAAACAAGGTAAAGATCAGATCAGTGGGCGACCATAACCCTGTGAAATTGAATGTAGTAGAACTAGGTCATACCTTATTGGAAGGTGATCAGATTATTCTGGGTGAGCTTGCAGTTTTAGAATTTAGTTATAATGACGTTGATAATAATTAATATTGTATAATGAGTAAAGTTTTTACGATAACGGAAGGATTAGAAAATCTTGGCGCTTTAAGTACAGGTGGTCAGGGTTCTGTTTATAAGGGTAAACGTGTGGGTACCATCATCACAGCTGTGAAGATTATGCCTACCCCTATACATACAGAAAGTGAGGACGATAAGAACTTCATCAAATTTAAAAATGAGGTTGAGAAGCTGAAAAAGGTAAATGAGGTACCCAATCCAAATGTGGTAAAAATACTAGGTTCGGGGCTTACTGAGAGCGGCTCCTTCCCTTTTATAGAAATGGAATACATTGAAGGCCCCGACCTGGAAAAGCTTTTGATGCCGCCACACAGCCCTATCTTTACCATCCATGAGGTAATTAAGCTGGCCGAGCAATTGGCCAATGCACTTGCCCATTGTCACCGTGTAGGTATTAAACATGGTGATATAAAAAGTAACAATGTAAAGTTCAATACCGATACTGGCAATTATGTTTTGTTAGATTTTGGTTTGGCTGTTATGTCTGATGAGCAACGCAGAACAAGCTTACGACATGCTGGTGCTGTAGAGTTTATGGCTCCAGAACAGCATGATGGTGAAATGTTTTTCCAGACGGATATATACAGCTATGGCATTATCCTTTATGAATTGCTTGCTGGTACCGTTCCTTTCCCGCTAATCAATAAGAACGAGAGCTCACGTAATCAGGTTATGCTTTCGCACATGGAAACTGCAGTTCCTGATTTGATGGCTTTACGCAGAAACCGTTTACCAGAAAGCTGGGATGCGGAAAAGAAGAAAAAAGAAATGAACGTTCCGCAATGGTTGTTGCAGGTGATCAAGAAATGTTTGGAGAAGAGTCCTGAGAAGCGATATGCCAATGGTGCAGCCTTGCAAGATGCCATTATCCACCGTGGTGGAGACTTAGTAGCGCCTGCAGACGTGATTGCGGCTCCCACCCCTTTTTATCAGAAAGAAGGCAAATTTGCGGTAGCGCCTGTACCTGCTTCGGATAGTGTTAGCTTATCTAAACCGGTATTTGCCATCATGATCTTGTCCATCGTTATATTAGGTATGCTTTCTGCCTACGGATTATTTATGAAAAGCGATGGTGAGAAACATCAAGCCATGCTGGATACAGTAGCCCCTGCAAAAGTAGACACCAGCAGTATTGTGCAAGAGCATCATACCGATACCACTACACAGATTCAGCCTGTGGCTATTGATACAGCAGCACAAAAAGCGGAGATAGACAGTCTGAAAAAGGAATACGAAGCACAAATGGCCGCTGCTGCTAAGCAGGCGGAAGCAAAAGCTAAAGAGGCAGGAACTGTAATTGTGAGTGAAGGAAAGAAATATCAACTACCTAAAGGAGTAGTTGTTTTCTATGAAGCCGCGAATAGTACCTCCGCTAAAAATAGTGTATTGGGCTTATGGAACAATGCGAAGTTTAATGTAATTGAAGAAGATAACGGCTTTATTTACGTGACACATACCAATAAAGATGGTCAGGTTACTAAGGGCTGGTTAAATAAAAATGATCTTAAAGAAGTAAAGGAATAAATAGTACGGTCGTCGTGATGACGGATGTAGCAAAAAATAAGGGCAGTCTTTCGACATGCCCTTATCACCTTAAAAACAAACTAACCAATTATGAAACTTTTATTTCTTTAGCAGCTGATTGTGAATCATCTTTTTTACCGATGGTAATGTTTAAAATACCATTGATATACTCAGCTGTAATTTTATCTCCATCTACACTTTCTGGCAACACAAATGATCTTGCGAAAGAAAAGTATTCAAATTCTTTTCTTGTGTAGTCTTTTTTCTCTTCGGTTTCACTAACCTTTTTCTCTGCCCAAACTGATAACGTATCTTTTTTCAAGTTAATTTGAAAATCTTCTTTTGTTAATCCTGGTGCAGCTAATTCAATCTTGTAATCAACATCAGATTCTAAGATGTTGACTCCCGGCACTTTATTAACGGTCAAGTTTTTATTCAATGCTTCGCTAAACAATGAATCGAAAACATTGTTAAAATAAGGTGCGGTGTTTCTGGTTCTGTTATTAAATTTTACTAGTGTCATGTTTATTTCTCCTATCTTAAGCTTTTTATAAGTTTTTGTTTTTTATATATAAATCCTTATTCAACTCCTGTACCAACCCTATTTATTATGATTTTTAAGACATTTTGGCGTAAAAAAACTAAACATCAAGACAAAAAGGCAGAGCTAGCCGAAACTTTAGACAGTTTTAAGTATAAAACTGCATTGGAAACCCGTTTTGCAGATTTCGATATGATGGGCCATGTGAACAATGCGGTATACTTTACCTACATGGAAATAGCCAGAGCTAAATACTGGAACCATGCAATTCAGTGGGACTGGAAAAAAACCGGAGTTGTAATCGCTCAGGCTTCGTTAGACTATATTTTACCCGTTTTTATAGAAGATAAAATCAGCACGTATGTACGGACGTCCAGAATTGGAAACAGTAGTTTCGACCTGGAATATATACTCGTAAAACTGGTACACGGTAAAGAAGAAATCTGTAACCGAGGTAAAACAACCTGCGTAGCTTTCAATTATGCGACCAAAAGCTCATTCCCAATACCAAAAGACGAACGGGAAAGAATGATTTCTTTTGAACAGCTGTAGCCTTAAGCTTTATAACTCAACTGCACAAATGAGTGACCTACTTCCCCGGGCATAGGAGGATTTAACTTTCTTATGCCTACAGTAGCAGTTAGCACAAATGGATATGCATCAATGGTTCGATCGATTATGTTTTTGATTACTGTTTCGAGCATTTTTTGCGTATTGGCCATTTCTTCTAATATAATGGTATTCAACACCTCATAATTTACGGTATGCTCCAAATTCTCGGTATCGCCAAAAGGTGTAAATTCTACCACAGCATCAACCATGAAATAAATACCAGTCAACTGCTCTTCCGGATAGTAGCCATGTAAGGCAAAACATTTAACATCTTTAAGTGCGACAGTCTGAATATAATTACGATCTTGGGGCATATGGCAAATATTAATTTTAATAAGGTATTAACAGCCATACCTTGAAATTAGTACCTTTGAATATATGGCCGGTTACTAAACCAAATATAGAGGAAACAATGAACAAATCTGCGAAAAAAGATCTTTACGAAGCCCCTGATTACTATTTTATAGATGAGCTACTATCTGAAGAGCATAAACTCATTCGTTCAACAGCCAGAGATTGGGTAAAAAAAGAAGTAAGTCCGATTATTGAGGACTGTGCCCAAAGAGCTGAGTTTCCAAAACATATCATCAATGGATTGGGAGAAATTGGTGCCTTCGGTCCCACTATTCCTGTTGAATACGGTGGCGCTGGTTTAGATTATATGGCTTACGGTATATTGATGCAGGAAATTGAGCGTGGTGACTCTGGAATCAGGTCTACTGCTTCTGTACAAGGTTCGTTGGTGATGTACCCTATATTCGCTTATGGTACAGAAGAGCAACGTCGCAAATACTTACCAAAACTGGCCACAGGTGAACTGATGGGGTGTTTTGGCTTAACTGAGCCTGACCATGGCTCGAACCCAAGTGGAATGGTAACCAATATTAAAGATAAGGGTGATCACTATCTGTTGAATGGTGCAAAAATGTGGATCTCTAATGCTCCTTTTGCTGATATCGCAGTGGTATGGGCAAAAGATGAGTCGGGCAAAATAAGAGGAATGGTTGTAGAGCGTGGCATGGAAGGTTTTACCACACCTGAAACACATGGCAAATGGAGTTTAAGGGCTTCGGCTACTGGCGAGCTGGTGTTTGACAATGTGAAGGTTCCAAAAGAGAACGTCTTCCCAGACATTACTGGATTAAAGGGGCCATTAGGTTGCTTAAATCAGGCAAGGTATGGTATTGCCTGGGGGGCCTTGGGTGCGGCTATGGATTGCTACGATACGGCTTTACGCTATTCTAAAGAGCGTATACAATTTGGTAAGCCTATTGGCGGCTTTCAGTTACAGCAAAAAAAGCTGGCTGAGATGATCACTGAAATTACAAAAGCTCAGCTTTTAGTGTGGCGCTTAGGTGTGCTTAAAAGTGAAAATAGGGCTACACCAGAACAAATATCAATGGCTAAAAGAAACAGTGTTGAAATTGCTTTGGATGTTGCCAGAAACGCCAGACAAATGCTGGGTGGTATGGGTATAACAGGCGAATACTCAATCATGCGCCACATGATGAACTTAGAATCAGTAGTGACCTATGAAGGGACACATGATATACATTTACTAATAACCGGAATGGACGTAACCGGATTAAATGCGTTTAAATAAGATTAATGAAGAACTTTAAAAAATATTATCAGATCCCTGCTTGTCCTGAAGAAGTATATCTAGCGATGACCAAGGCACAAAGCATTAAGTTGTGGACTGGTGCTGAGGTTGAATTTACAGAAGAACCGGGAACGGAGTTTTCTTTTTGGGACGGCGATATTGTGGGCAAGAACCTGGAATTTGAATACGGAAAGAAAATAGTGCAACAATGGTATTTTGGTGAAGAAAGCGAACCTTCTATCGTAACCATCAAGTTGCATGAGGATAAAAGAGGAACATCATTGGAGTTTGCACAAACCAATATTCCTGACGAAGATTTCGAAGATTTTACTCAAGGTTTGGATGAGTATTACCTAGGTGGCTTACTTGATTTCTTTGAAGACTAAAATTTACCATATAAAAGAAGCGAGCATCTCTAATTGAAATGCTCGCTTTTTTTCATGTCTGGAGATTAAGCCTCTTCGCTATAAACCGATCTGATTTCATCACGCAGATTATATTTTGAAGCCATAACTTCTCCATAGGCACCTGCACTTCTAATGGCATAAAAATCGCCTCTAAAACTTTCAGGTTGTTCTACTTCTTTTCCAAAGCAGTCCGTACTTTCGCAAATCGGTCCTACAATATCATATTTTAAAGCAGTTACGTTACCCCTGGTTAGGTTTTCAATTTTATGGTACGCCTGGTATAAAGCTGGACGCATCAATTCAGTCATACCTGCATCTAAGATCACAAAGTTCTTTTTCTTTCCGTTCTTTACGTATAAAACCCTGCTGATCAATGAAGCGCATTGACCAACCAAAGCTCTTCCCAGTTCAAAATGAACTTCCTGCCCAGCTTTAATTTCCAAAAATTCAGAGAATATTTTGAAATAACTCTTAAAGTCAGGGATTTGATGATCTGGGTTATGATAGTCGATACCTAAACCACCGCCAACATTTAACACCTTAACGGTGAAGCCCCTTTCTTCGAACCACAACGCAAATTCGTTTACGCGTACACAAAGGTTTTTATAAACATCAAGATTAGTGATCTGAGAGCCTATATGAAAGTGTATACCAATAAATTCGATATTTGCTGAAGCTCTCAAGGTTTCCGCGCATTGTGGCAAATCCCAGGCATTCACACCAAACTTATTCTCATCTAAACCGGTAGTAATGTTATGATGTGTATGTGCATCAACATTTGGATTGATACGGATGGCCACTCTTGCTACTTTAGCTTTTTTTGCCGCCAGTTCATTGACCACTTCCAATTCCTGAACAGATTCCACATTAAAACAGAATATATCCTGATCTAAAGCATAATTAATCTCCTTGTCCGACTTGCCAACACCAGCAAAAACAATCTGGTTCTTACCAAAACCTAGTTCAATCGCTTTAGTTACTTCCCCACCACTTACACAGTCGGCACCAAAACCAACAGCCTTAATCTTTTGTAAAACGGTTTGATTGAAATTCGCCTTCATGGCATAGTGCACATGAAAATTGTATAACTTAGCGGTGTCTGCGCAGGCGTTTAAAGTATCCTGCAGCAAATTCAAATCGTAATAATAGAAAGGTGTCTCTAAATTTGCGAATTGTGATATATCTTTATTAGAAAACATAATGTTCAAATATCTTGTTATTTTTTTTTTAGTTGTACTCAGCTTGATTTACATCGGTAACAATTTAGATCTTCGCAACAATAAGATCAGTAAAAAAGAGTACGACAGAAGAATCAGGTTCTTTATCGTACTCATCTTTATTGCTATTGGTATCCTGGTATGGATAAAGAAAAGGTAATCCTATCTTTTCTTACTCAAACAACCTGTTGTGCAAACTTTTTAAAGCCTCTGTTTTATCGGTGGTATTGATCAGCAATGAAATGTTATAGTTACTTCCACCATAAGAGATCATTCTTAATGGGATGTGTTTAATCGCATCCAATACACGAGCAGCATAACCATGTTTCTCCGCACTAAAATCACCAACCACGCAAACAATCGACTGGTCAGTATCTATTTCCACAGACCCAAAGTCATGCAGCTCCTCAACGATCTTATCCAAATTCTCGGTAAAATCAATCGTTAATGAGATGGCTACTTCAGAAGTAGTAATCATGTCAATTGGCGTTTTATATCTTTCGAAGATTTCAAATACCTTTCTTAAAAATCCGTAAGCTAATAACATACGGCTCGACTGAATCTTAATAGCAGTAATCCCATCTTTTGCAGCGATAGATTTGATCTTTCCTTTTTCACTTTCTGTTGAGATCAATGTTCCAGCAGCGCCTGGCTCCATGGTATTGAGTAACCTAACCGGAATTTTGTATTTCTGTGCCGGGAAAACCGATTGCGGATGCAAGATCTTAGCACCGAAATAAGCCAACTCAGCGGCCTCATCAAATGAAAGGTGTGAAATTGGTTTGGTCCCTTTTACAATCCTGGGATCATTGTTGTGCATACCATCAATGTCTGTCCAGATCTGGACTTCTTCAGCTAAAATTGCAGCTCCGATTAAAGATGCTGTATAATCACTACCACCACGACGCAGGTTATCTACTTCGCCAAAGCTATTTCTACAGATAAAACCTTGGGTAATGAATAATTTATTGTCTTTATGCTGATCTAATATCGGTTGCAAATGTTTAGTTGCATAAGGTACATCTGGTTCGTTATCCTCATCAATTTTCATGAAATCTAATGCAGGAAGCAATACCGATGGTACGCCGATAGACTTTAAATAGATGTGATATAAGGTGGTAGACAACAATTCGCCTTGAGCCAATACTACTTTCTCTTCAACTGGTGTAAAGATATCATTAGCTAAAGAGCTTAAAAAGTTAAAGTGGTAATCTACAACTTCTTGTCCTTGCTCACGAAACTCCCCTTCAGTTAAAAGTTCTATTACAAACTCATTATATTTTTGGTGTAATGCGTTAATTAAGCTTAACGCAACCTGTTTATCTTCCTTTAAAAGTTTGGCTGAAATCTCTACTAAACTATTGGTAGTACCGGACACGGCCGACAATACGACAATTTGTTCTTCTGCTGGATTGATGATATCCAGCAATTTTTTCATGCGCTCAGGGCTTCCTACAGAAGTACCTCCAAACTTTAATACTTTCATAATTCGTTGTTGTTGTTAATAATTTTGAAACCTCAGGCAAAGCCTAACTGTCTCATTTTCGGTTTATTTAATTTTTAAAGGTTAAAAGCTGTATAAATAGCTATATTTATTTGCCTCAAGTATTTTAATTTTAGCCAAAATGGTCATATACTTGTAATTGGGCGTGAATTTAAGTAAAACACGCATAATAAAGGCAAAATAGACAAAATAAAATTTGGAACGACAACATATGCAGTTAGAACAAGCTACTTTAAGCACAATAAATGAATGGCTTAACGGTAATTACGATAAAAACACCAAAGAAGAGATAAAGAGCCTTTTAGACAAGGAAGCCTTTACTGATCTTACAGACTCTTTTTACAGAAGTTTGGAATTTGGAACTGGTGGTTTAAGAGGAATAATGGGCCCAGGATCAAACAGAATCAATAAATATACAATTGGTACTGCAACACAGGGCTTGTCTAATTACTTGAACAATAAATACCCAGGAGAAAAGATTAAAATAGCTATAGCGCACGACAGTCGTAACAATTCTGACTATTTCGCTAAGATCACAGCTGATGTATTTTCGGCAAATGGCATACATGTTTATTTCTTTTCGGCTTTAAGACCTACTCCAGAGTTGTCCTTCGCTATTCGTCATTTAGGCTGTAAGAGTGGAGTAATGCTTACCGCTTCCCACAATCCGAAAGAATACAATGGCTATAAAGCCTACGGTGCAGATGGTGGACAGTTTACTTCGCCAGACGACAGCATGGTAATGGATGAAGTGGCAAAAATCACAAGCATTGATGCTGTTAAATTTGACCGTGTGGATAGCAATGTTGAATTGATTGGCGAAGAAATCGATCAATTATACCTGGACAAAATAACTGCTCTATCTGTATCTCCGGATGCAATTGCACGTCAGAAAGACCTTAAAATTGTATACTCTCCTATTCACGGAACCGGAATTACGCTGGTGCCTAAAGCATTGGAGCAATTTGGCTTTACCAACTTAACAGTTGTTGAGGAACAAAGTAAACCAGATGGTAATTTCCCTACTGTGGTTTATCCTAATCCAGAAGAAAAAGACGCACTTAACCTTGCTTTGAAAAAAGCGCAGGAAATAGATGCAGATTTAGTATTGGCTACAGATCCTGATGCCGACCGCGTAGGTATAGCCGTAAAAAATAACGATGGCGAGTTTGTATTGTTAAACGGAAACCAAACCGGCAGCTTACTGATTAACTACCTGCTAACTGCATGGCAAGAAAAAGGTAAACTTACAGGTAACGAATACATTGTAAAAACCATTGTCACGTCTAATTTAATCGAAGCCATTGCTGAAGCTAAAAATGTGACTTACTACAACACATTGACTGGTTTTAAATGGATTGGCCAGGTGATGACTCAGCTAGAAGGCAAAAAGACCTTTATAGGTGGAGGTGAAGAAAGCTATGGCTACCTGATTGGTGATTTAGTAAGAGATAAAGATGCAGTAGTTTCTTGTGCTTTTATCGCGGAAATGACCGCTTTCTATAAAGATAAAGGTAGCAGTCTATACAACGCCTTATTGGACATGTACGTAGAGTACGGATTGTATAAAGAAGAACTGGTATCTATCACTAAAAAAGGTAAGACGGGCGCGGAAGATATTAAAGCCATGATGGAGAAGTTTAGAAATAACCCTCCAGCTACTTTAGGTGGTTCGAAAATTAAAACCCTGAAAGATTATGAACTTGGTGTGCAAACAGATATTAAATCTGGTGTAAAAACAGATTTGGAATTGCCTAAATCTGATGTATTGCAGTTTATAACCGAGGATGGCAGTATCGTTTCTGCAAGACCTTCTGGAACAGAACCTAAGATTAAGTTCTATTGCAGTGTAAATGCAGCATTAGAAAATAAAGCAGGCTTTAAAGAAGCTGATGCCAAACTTGGCGATAAAATTAAAGCAGTAATGAATGATCTTGAGGTTTAATTACCTCAGGATCATTCTTCATTTATAACTTCAAAATACTTATCAGCGATTTTTGCAAAAGCCTCCATGTTTAGGGGCTTATGCAGATAAGTAGCAATCTCCTCAACATTTGCAGCATGTTGCTCATCATCTGGGTTAAGAGAGGTTGTAAGCATCACCACCACAATCCTGGCTTTATGCTTTTCATCCAGTTTTTTGTATTCCGCAATAAAATCCCAACCGTTCATACCGGGCATATTGATGTCTAAAAATATGATACCTGCCTTTGGTGCATGTTCCATGTTTTCATACTTGCCGGAATAAGTTAAATAATCCAATGCTTCTTTTGCAGAAGAAATTTCTTTCACATCTACATTTATCTTAGTATTCTCCACAATTCTCCTATGGATGAAATTGGTAGAAACATCATCATCAACTAATAGTACACAATCAAGATCTTTATATCTTTTCATTAATATATATTTCTTTTATTCTTATCAATTATTTTGTCTTGCTTTTCTCTTACACCCTTAACGTGAAGCTGAAAGTGCTTCCTTCGTTTAAGACTGATTCAACTGAAATTCTGCCACCATGCAATTCTACAATCTTCTTACAATGAGACAGCCCAATACCATAACCTTCATAATCGGCTACATTGTGTAAGCGCTGAAACATAACGAACACCTTCTCCTTATAGCAGGCCTCGATACCGATTCCATTATCCTTAAATTCAAAATGCCAAAAGTTATCATGAGCAGCTACAGAGATGTCAATTTGCGGTGGTATTCCTGGCATTTTAAATTTTAAAGAGTTGCTCAATAGATTTTGAAAAAGCTGTCTCAACGCAGTTTCAAAACCATAAACAATAGGCAGATTTTTGTACGTAATTGTAGCACCAGCAGCATTTATACTACTAAACAAATCATTCTGTAAACTATCCATAAGCAGGTTGCAATCCACAAGTGTTTTAACCTGGTGCCCTCCTAGTCTTGCATAATCGAGTAAACCTTTGATCAGGTTGCGCATCCGCTCTGTAGAACGATCTATAAATTGGAGGTACAACCTTGCGTTATCATCAAAAACGTCTTTATACTCATCCTTAAACAGCTCTACGAAGTTTTTAACGGTCAGCAAAGGTTCCTGTAAATCATGAGAAGCAATATATACGAACTGCTCTAGTTCCTTGTTTTTGATTTCCAATTCACGGGCATACTCTTCTGTTGTCTTTTCCAACTGCCGCTTAGCAGTAAGGTCCCTGATGAATTTAGAATAACCCACCACCTCACTTTTGTCCCCATAAATTGCAGAAATAGTAACGAATGCCCAAAACAGCTCGCCGCCCTTTCTTACGCGCCATCCTTCGTGTTGCGCTCTACCTCTTAGTCGGGCTTCTTCAATAAGTAATTCAGGTAATTTGTTCCTTCGACTTTCCTCACTATAGAACACATTGATATTGTGCCCGATAATTTCATCGGCCGTGTATCCTTTAATCTTCTCCGCTTCTTTATTCCAATTCTCAACATTTCCATGCCTGTCTAAAAAGAGAATAGCATAATCGTCTATTACTTCAAGCATTCTAAGTAGGCTGTCTGATCTCAAGTACTTGTGTTTAATTTATTTGTGGTGGATCCACAACAAGTATTTTCAAAATTCAAGCCAAACAAAGGCAGCTGAAAGCAATTAAACTAAGGCATTTTCGTGTTACAACATCAAATTAACCGATGCATAAATTTCCCAAAGAGGGGAATTATATCGCATGCATGCAACTGAAAATTAGCAGATTAGCGAACCTGTCCTTCTCCCCTAACTACCCATTTCTCGGTAACCAGTTTCTCAAGTGCAAAAGGTCCACGGGCATGAAGCTTTTGCGTAGATATACCGATTTCAGCACCTAAACCAAAGACTTGTCCATCTGTAAACCTGGTCGAAGCATTTAAATAAACTACCGCTGCATCAACTTCATTTAAAAACCGCTCAGCCTTAATCAGGTCTTCTGTAACAATAGCTTCAGAATGTTTTGAAGAGAAATTAGCAATATGTGATAAAGCCTCATCCATATCATCCACCACCTTTACCGAACATTTGAAATCGAGGAACTCTCTTCCGAAATCCTCTTCAGTAGCTTTGTTTACCTGAGGATAATTCAATTGCTCCAGAATTGGAAAAGAACGCTCATCGGCAAATATTTCTACATTATACCCAGATAGCAAAGGCGCTACTAAATTTAGAAATGGTTCCACAACAGCTTTATCCACCACAATGGTATCTAATGCATTACATACCGATGGTCTGGATACTTTAGCGTTGACCACAATAGCAGCTGCCTCCGCCAGTTTTGCTGTATTTTCGACATAAGTATGGCAAACACCAGCTCCGGTTTCAATAACGGGAACCAGGGCATTTTTACGCACAAACTCAATCAACTGATTTGAGCCCCGCGGAATGATCACATCAATATATTTTTCGGCCTGTAAAATATCTAAGATATATTTTCTGTCGCCTGGAAGTTGCTGTACCACATTCTTATCCAAACCATGCGCAATTAAAACACGCTGAATTAAAGAAACGATAAATAAATTGGTATGATAAGCATCCTGTCCACCGCGCAATAAGCATACATTGCCAGACCTGATACACAAGGCTGCAACATCAATAGTTACATTAGGTCTCGACTCGTAAATCACACCTACAACACCAATTGGGACCGTTTTCTTTTGAATAAAAAGGCCATTCGCCAATGTATTTTCTGAAAGCACTTTATTTGTAGGATCGTCAAGGTTTGCAACATCAATAAGACTTGTGGCAAGATCCAGTATCCTGGCTTCGTTCAACAACAGGCGATCCCATTTGGGGTCTGATACAGGCATTTTCTCTAAATCTTTTAGATTTTGGGTAATAATTTCCGCAGACTGCGCTTTAATCAGCACAGACAAATCATTGAGCAGGGCTTGCTTTCCTTTATCGCTTAAAGAAGAAATAGAGTGTTGAGCCTTTTTCGCATTAATTAACTGTTGTTGAATCGATTCCATTATTTATAATATTACAATATCACTCGCGTTTGCGATTTCCAGATTACGTTGTTTTGAGTCCTTAGCGATTGCTTCTGACGAGGTTTTAGCACGTGCAACCGCGACGATATTATCCTGAGCATCTGTGATTTCAAAGATCTCTCCATCACTAAATCGCTCGATAACAGATAATACACCTACCGCAAGTAAACTTTTGCGGTTTCTAATGGCTTCACAGGCACCATCATCAACCATAATGCGGCCCGTAACTAAACTGCCGCTAGCCAGCCATTTATTTCTGGCCGAAATGCTGCAATCTTTAGGGATACAAACTGTGCCCGTTTTTTCCTGAACGGCTTTGGTGATACCATCCGGAGTGCGTACGCCAAATATGACAACCTTAATGCCCATAGTCGAAGCCAGGTGCGCAAAGGTTAATTTAGAGATCATTCCCCCTAAGCCTAAATCTGATTTGTTCTTATCAGCAAGTGAGAAAATATCGTTGTTTATACTTTCAATTTTATCTATCACCTTACCTTCTCTATCTAATACCCCCGGAACTGAAGTTCCCAATAGAATTAATGAAGCACCAAAACCTACTCCCAACAGCGTAGCCAGTTCATCATTATCCGAAAACTTTAATTCCAGACTACTGACTACATCATTTTCATTGGCAATGGGAATTACGTCATTTTTCCAAAGCTCTTCATAGGTTTCTTTCAATTGTAAAAATTGCTTCCTGTTAGAGAAATGCTGACGCTCACAAAGACTTTGAGCAATACATATCCCATAGGGTAGAAAATGTTTGGAATAAGTATTCAATAGTAGCGGATTGCCGATTGAAGCCGCTGCTTTACGCTCGGAAATCTTTCCTTTATAATTTTTGATGTATTTTTTTCCGGCGCCTACTGCGCCAGATGAAACAAGTATTAACCGGTAATCTTTTGCTACATCTGCTACCTGTCTGGCAACATCAGCAATTACCAATTCATCAAGCTCTCCTTTTTCAGTGGTTATAGAGGCTGTGCCTAATTTCAAAACAAGTATTGGCTTGTTCATTGTGGTTCGGGTTATAAATCTGTAATGAAAACCCGAAAATAGGCAATTATCCGCCTATCTGTGAAATAAACTGGAGGATAATTGATAGATTTTATAGAAAATACCTTACTTACTTTGTTCTCTGTTCCTGTTTAGTTTAATTTTGATCTTTCCATCTTCCCCATCAGTAGCCAATAAATGTAAAACAATCCCCTTCATACGTCTGGCTTTTTTCTCATCGGGATCGGTAATACCAGCATCTTTCTTTGGGTTTCGGAGCGGCACATCGAGTGCTATATTTGTGCCGGTAGACAGGGAATAAACCCCGGCAACATCCATATTTAGCAAACTGGAGTTAATCTGCATGGGGCTGATTGTGATCTTTTGTCCACGGATATCAAATTTACCATTCAGGTTATCAAATGTAATGTGATTTAGGTCCCTGAAAGGAAAAGCAAACTTACCCACATTGATGATGGGTTCAAAATCAAGGAGCGCCCCTTTCTTAAGGTCAAATACGAGGTTACCAACCATGGAACTGGTTACCAATTTACCCTGATCAGTAATGCCACCAGAAATGCTTGCTTTAGAAAAGAGATACCCCTTTAAATTCTTTGAAGTAAGACTCTTCATCCCAAAATTGTCAAAAGAATAAAAGAAGTGTTTAATGTCCACATTGCTTAAAACTGTGTTTACATTAAACCTGTTCAGGTTTCCTTTTTGGGTAATCTTTCCATTGAGTTTAAGCGTCCCGCCTGCATGTTTTAATCCCACATTTTGAATAGCAATACCAGATTCAGAAAGATGTAAATCTGCTATAGCATTGGTAGCCAAGAACTTGTTGTAATAGACTTTATCTACGCTTAAATGCATATTCACATTGCTCTTTTCGAATACCGTATTCAAATCTTCAGACAAGGTAGTTCGCTTTCCATGTTTACCTCTTGCTTTTATCGCTCGATTTCTACTTCCCAGGAACCCCAGGAATTCTGCAAGATGTATTTGTGGACTGCGAATCTGCCAGGTCAGCAATATCTTTTCAGGTGCGGTATAGTATAGGTTTAAGAAATTACGCACTACCCCATCCATTAAAACAACACTTTTGCCACTCTGCAAATGGATGTTCTTTATAAAAAGATCATTATTTGCAAAGTTTAGCTGAATAGCTGTGTTGCTAAAATTTAGCTTCCTAGGCACATAACTGATGTCGGCATCTTTTATCGCTATCGATCCTGAAACCAAAGGCTTTGTCAACTCAAAATCTACAACATCAGCAACATAAGATAGATTTACATCTGCGGTTCCTTTGCCAAACTTTAAAGTTTCCTGACCTACTACTTTGTTTAATTTTGCAATATCAAAGTGCGATTTAAAAATACCTGTGGCAATAGGTTTTTCGAGGTTATTGATAAATACGGTATCCATTAAAAAGGGTAGTTCTTCATAGCTACCTTTAAAGTGGTAGAGCTTTATGATCGAATTCGCATCGCCTAAGCCCTTTCCGTTTACATAGTTATTGTTGAATGTACCGTTAAAGCTGCAATCTTTAACCACTCCACCAGGAGTAGTCAATACATTATCCTTGACTAAAGTCTTAATATTTATCAGTGGGTCGCCCCCAGCCCCCATATTTCCCTTTAAGGTACATTGCACATAGATAGGTTTATCGAGATTAAACATATTAAGCTTCGTTGTTATGTTTTGAGCAAGGAGCCCTGCAGCGCTTTTCCATAGGATGTTAGGAGCTTCAATATCTATAGTAAAATCAGTGCCTTCTTTTGAAGTATCAAATCTGCCCCCGATGATAAATAAATCATCTCCAATGTTCAACTTATTAGGTGCTACATCAAAAACACGAGTACCATCATCATACTTGACCTCAAATGTCCCATCCAAGAGCTTATCCTTAACAAAACTCCCCTTTGCTGTATTAAAGGCTAAGCTTTTCGCTAGCGTTTTCATTTTGATATTTGCTTCCCAGCCTCCGAGTAATGGATATTCTATTTTCCCTCTCAGTTCATCCACTACAAAATGAAAAAGTTTATGTCCTTTTTTATTGTCGACCACAAAATTTACATTGTTCAAAATGATGTGTCCGATCTGAGTAGGAACTGATCCTTTTTTAGCAGCTTGATCTTTTTGCGATGTCTTTTTCAAAGCTACGGTGTTACTATAGCCATTGCTATCTGTAAATAAGTAGATCGTAGAATTGTTAATGCCTATTTTTTCAATGTCGACATGACCGCCTAAGAGTCCAATTACATTCACGGAAACATCGAAATCTTTAGCCTCCAGCAAACTGTGCTTATGATTTTCCCAGAGACTATCCTTCAGAATTACATTTTTAAGGCTCAAGGACACCCCCGGAAAGCCCTTAAGAAAGGTAGGATTCATACTACCGATTGTCATTGTACCACTGATGTTTTTATTGAGCTGCTCAGTAATTGTAGCCAACAGTTTTTTTTGATTGGCACTTACATAAATTGCCAACCCAACGTAAATAAGTAAGATTAGTGCGACAAGAGCTGCCAGAACTTTGAGTGTAATTTTAGACCAACGGGGCATACGGCTTTATTTAAGATTTAGCATTTCTCTTAAATATACAATAAAAAAGGCCATCTTGTTTTGCAAGATGGCCTTTCCGTATAAGATGAGGACTAGTTTAACCCGTAGTCTAATCCTAGTGCATGTGTTGTTTGAGCTCTGATGTTATCGGTTAATTGCGAATTACCATCTAATGATTCACCATAAGAAGGAATCATCTGTTTAAGTTTTTGCTGCCATTCAGGTGTATTGATTTGATCTGCAAAGCAACGTTCCATTAATGAAATCATAATTGAAACTGCTGTTGAAGCACCCGGAGAAGCACCTAGCAACGCTGCGATAGAACCATCTGCCGCAGTTACTACTTCGGTACCAAACTCAAGAATACCACCATGTTTTTCATCCTTTTTAATTACCTGTACACGCTGACCGGCTGTTTCCAATTCCCAATCTTCCATTTTTGCACCTGGGAAATATTCTCTCAAGGCAGCCATACGATCTTCAGGAGATTGACGAACCTGATTGATCAGATACTTGGTTAACGGTAAATTATCTAATCCAGCAGAGATCATCGGACGAATATTGTTCGCTTTAATAGACAAAGGAAGATCCAGCAATGAACCGTGTTTTAAAAAGCGGGTAGAAAAACCTGCATATGGTCCAAAAAGCAAAGCTTTCTTTCCGTCGATCATTCTCGTATCCAAGTGTGGTACAGACATCGGTGGCGCACCTACCGAAGCTTTACCATATACTTTTGCATTGTGTTGCTCAATAATTTCAGGGTTTACACACTTAAGCCATTGTCCGCTTACAGGGAAACCACCAAAACCATTACCTTCTGGTATGCCTGCTTTTTCAAGCAATGGCAATGAACCACCACCAGCACCAATAAATACAAATTTTGCTTTTACTACTCTTTTCTGCCCGGTAGTTTCATCCTTAACCTTCACATCCCATAAGCCATTTTTCTGCTTCAGTTTTTTCACATCGTGATGAAAATGAAGCTTTACGTCAGGTCTGGTCTGAAGTTTATTAAACATCATCCTGGTTAGGGCGCCAAAATTAACATCGGTTCCCAATTCCATTCTTGTGGCAGCAACTTTATCAGACGAATTACGCTCTTGCATTACCAAAGGCATCCATTCTTTAAGTAGCTCTGTATCTTCAGAATAAATCATTCCTTTAAACAAGTCACTTTGCTGTAGTTTTTCAAAACGCTTTTGTAAGAAATCAACGTTTTTTTCGCCCCATACAAAACTTACATGTGGGATGCTTTTTATAAATGTTTCAGGTTTATCTACCAGTTTACTTTTCACAAGGAAAGACCAAAACTGTTTAGATACCTCAAATGATTCTGCTATTGAAACGGCCTTTTTAGTATCGACAGACCCATCAGGCAATTGTGGCGTATAGTTCAATTCACAAAAGGCCGAATGTCCTGTACCTGCATTGTTCCAGGCATCTGAGCTCTCAGCTGCAGCAACATCTAATCTTTCAAAAATTTCGATAGTGATATCCGGCTGAAGTTCCTTGAGTAACATACCTAAAGTAGCACTCATTATACCTGCCCCAATCAGCACAACATCCACAGTTTTATCCGGATTACTATTTTTTCGAGTCATTTATTTGAAATTTCCCGCAAAAGTACAACACAAAATTATATTTCGCACGAAATCTCGAAATATAATCTACATTTTTTACATTTTTATTGAAAACAACTAGCTAGTTTTGAAATAAGTACTTCTTTTCTGCCGATTTTATTACAAAAATATGATTAAAAAATATTTGGACTAAATATTTAATATATGTAGCTAACTACGTATACTTGTACATAACCAGATATATTATGAGCATCAACATCACTATAGAACCATTAAATAATGCGTACTGTGAACAGATTATCAATCTGATTTTACCGATACAGCAAATTGAATTCAATGTCCCCGTAACTTTAGCCGATCAGCCTGACCTTTTGGATATTGAAACAAATTATCTTCAGGATGGCGGCAGCTTCCTGGGTGCAAAGCATGGAGATGAACTGGTAGGCACTATCGCACTGATCAATACAGGCCATAAAGCCTGTGCGTTACGAAAAATGTTTGTTAAAAAGGAGTTCAGGGGAAAGGAACATGGCATTGCGCAACTGTTGTTAGATAACCTGATTGAGTTCTGCTCGGCAAATAACATTACCGATATTTATCTGGGAACTGTAACTATGCTTAAAGCAGCTCATCGTTTTTATGAAAAGAATGGCTTTACTAAAATCAGCGCGGATGCGCTCCCGCCCTATTTTCCGAGAATGAAGGCCGATGATGTATTTTATCATTTCCACATATGAATGTTATAAATGAGTCGGGTATTTTAGGTATATCCACACGACTTCAACGCCTTAGCGAACAATTGAGAAAAGATGGCTTCCAGATATACAAAACAAATGGTATCGACTTTGAACCCAAATGGTTTCCAGTGATCTACACCCTTCATTTCAAACCCGTGTTAAGTGTTGTAGAACTGGCTACCGAAATTGGCTACACCCATCCATCCACCATTAGCTTGTTAAAAGAACTTGAAAAGGAAAAGCTTATCCGTTCAAAAAAAGACAAACAGGACGAACGTAAACGCCTAATATTACTTACGGAAAAAGGGAAAAAGCTACTGCAACAAATGCAGCCAGTATGGCAAACTATGGTCGTTGCTTTAACGGAATTAACGAATACTAGCAACAACATCATGAAGGCTATCGAAGAAGTAGAGGCGCAATTGAATCACAAAAGCTTTATGGATAGGGCTAAAAAATAAAGATCCACATTTGTCGCATATACCCCCAGCCTTTGCCGCTTACACAAACCCCACCTTCATAGGGTTTATTTATATTTGAGTTACAATAAATATGAAACTCTTAAATAACAAAATATATACTGATGAAAGATTTTGACTGGACATCATTTACAATTAGAATATTGGTAGAGGCGAAAATGCCAACACTTTACGACGCATGGACAAGACCCTCAGAAATTGAGAGATGGTTTCTAAAGGAAGCCATTTTTCACGACACCAATAGCAAAAAAGTAGAAAGGGATAGTCAAATACAACCAGGATTTACTTACGACTGGCTTTGGCATATTTATGAAGAAAAAGAACATGGCCATATCAATCAGGCCAACGGAAAAGACTTTATTCAATTTACATTCGCTGGTGCTTGCCTCGTTGAAATTACATTAACGCAACAGGAAGAGTATGTCTTAGTAGAGCTGACACAAAAAGATATCCCTACTGATGATTATAATAAACAGTATACCAGATTAGGTTGCCATAATGGTTGGT
Source organism: Pedobacter sp. ok626 (assembly GCF_900100435.1). Classification (GTDB taxonomy): domain Bacteria; phylum Bacteroidota; class Bacteroidia; order Sphingobacteriales; family Sphingobacteriaceae; genus Pedobacter. Next base: position 211,147 of record NZ_FNEX01000003.1, read on the forward strand.
CTTTTTACCTTATCAATTTAAAATCTGTATATGAAGGGGGGCTTGATTTGAGAAACAAAGACACCAGGTTTAAACCAATGCTAAACAATTAAATATTTGATCCTAGCTGCCAAGTTTAAGACTTTTGAATATATCCGAAATAAAGTAAGCCAACAAAAACACATCTGCACAAAATACCAGAACTGTAGCCATTCTTCAAACTGTACAGAAGAACGTGTAACTATTTTCAACTCTTTCCATGTGTATTTTTGAACAAGCCAACCTTTTAATCGTTCTTCTAATTATTTTTAAAAAAAAAAATAAACGCCAAAATATTAATAGCTAGAAAATTACGGGTTGACACTCCTACTTTCCTAAAAAACTTATGGAAAATAATTTGCAGGGCAACAATAAAGTCATACATTTGCAATCTCAAAAATATTAAAAGCCTCCTTAGCTCAGCTGGTAGAGCAACTGACTTGTAATCAGTAGGTCATTGGTTCGATTCCGATAGGAGGCTCTTTAATTTTCTTCCCCCCAAGAACTCCGCTTGATCCAAACAATTGACGGCCTACGTTGTTCTTATCCAAATACTCTAAAAGCGACTCCATGAAAACAGGCTACTTGCTCCCGCTCATCGTTGCCATTCTCCTTTTTAGCTGTCAAAACAAAACAAAAAAAGATAAAGCCGATGCCATATATTTTGGTGGAACTATCATAACCATGGAAGATGCAAATCCCACTGTAGAAGCCGTTGTTGTAAAAGACGGAAAAATCATATTTACCGGAAAAAAAACTGAAGCCGACCAATATCTGGGTGATTCAACAAAAACATACGACCTTAAAGGCAAAACGCTTTTACCTGGCTTTATTGATGCACATGGCCACATCACTTCCCGCGCGGGAATGATTCAGGCTATCGACTTGTCACCAAGCCCTTATGGTACAGTAAATTCTATTCCGGATTTACAAAACACAGTAAAAAAATACATCAAAGACCATAAAATTCCAGCAGGCCTTCCCCTTATTGGCAATGGTTATGATGATGCCATTATGATAAAGCATAGACATCCAACCCGGCAGGAACTGGATGCCATCAGCGAAACCAACCCAATCATTACTATACATGCATCTGGTCATGCCGCCGTTGCGAATTCAGCTATGCTTAAATTTGTTGGCATTGAAGAAAATGCTAACGACCCTGCAGGTGGACATTATGGCCGGGATCAAAAAACAGGGAAATTAAATGGAAAATTAGAAGAGAACGCCTGTTTTACAGCATTGCTAACGCTGACAAAAAAAATGAGCAAAGATCAGGGTGCTAAAATAGCTAAGATGGAAGATACTTATGTTTTAGATGGAGACACCAATCTTACTCAATCCATGAAAAACCTGATGATTGCCCAGGACGAATGGTTAAGCTATGGTCAAACTACAATTTGCGACGGTAGAACAATGGGTGAAAGTGTTTCCCTTTTAAAAGAAGCGGCAGCCAAAAAACTGCTAAAAGCAGATCTTGTTTATTTTCCTGATTTTGAATATTTCAAGAAAGACTTTGACAAATTCAAACCGGAATACATGAAGTATAATAACCGCTTAAAACTTGGTGGCTTTAAGTTCTCCGACGATGGATCCCCCCAAGGTAAAACTGCCTGGTTAACTATACCTTACCTGATTCCACCTGCAGGCCAGAGACCAGATTACAAAGGATTCCCGATATTTACAGATTCAGTTTTGTATAATGACTTAAAAATACTTTTTTCAAACGGCATAACCGCTCAGCTACATGTCAATGGCGATGCAGCGATAGATCAGGCGATCAGGGTAATTAAAAAATTAAAAGATGAAGGCATCTATAAGCCTGAACTGCGAGCAGCATTAATTCACGTTCAAAATAGTCGCCCAGACCATATTCAAAAAATCAAAGACATCGGAGTGATTCCTTCCTATTTTTCAACGCAGGTCTATTTATGGGGAGATTGGCATTATTCTAGCGTTTTTGGTCCTGAAAGAGCAGCTTTTATCAGCCCCGCAAATTCTGCACTAAAAGCTGGTATAATTTTCACAATGCATCATGATTCACCAGTTACCCCTCCGGATCTGCTTACATCTGTATACGCTGCCGTAAATAGAAAAACTCGTTCAGGAAGGATACTTGGTCCCAACGAACGAATTAAGCCGATAGAAGCGCTTAAAGCGATTACCATTAACGCAGCTTATCAATACCACGAAGAAGACACTAAAGGATCACTAAAAGTTGGCAAGTTTGCCGATATGGTAATTCTCGATCAAGATCCATTAACCATAAATCCTGAAAAAATAAGAGAGATTAAGGTATTAGAAACCATAAAGGAAGGGAAATCCCTTTATAAAAGGGGTTTAAATAAAACAACAAGCGGTTGAGCATGCATATAATCAATACCTTCATAGAATTTCATTGATGGCATAAACTTGTGGGTCATTAACGTGATTGTACCTATCCCATTTTCAAGTGCATATTGCTCTGCATATTTCATCAAAGTTCTGCCATATCCTTTCTTTTGCGAATATGGCGCAATAAATAACTCATCAATATAAAGTTGTCCGCCTGTCCACCAAGTCTTCGTATGCGCAAACATTGCACCTGCAAAAACATCATCATCGTATAAAAGAAAGCCTTTAAATTGAGGCGAAGAATAGTATTCCTTCAAATACATCAAAGCATCTTTAAGTTCCCAATGATAATTCCATGGCGCTTCATTATAGGTCTGAACAAATATTTCTGCGCAATTTTCAATATCTTTTTCTGTTATCGGCTGGATGGTCATAACCTCAATTTAGGGTAATCAATTAACAATTATTTAGCGCTTCCTGGAGTTTTTTCCCAAATTCCCGAACATGAGGCTGATGTAGCATAGTAGCATGGTCTCCTGGAACATCAAAGACTTTCACTCCATTTTTCGCATATTTATGCCAGCTCAGGTATTTAAAATCATCCACAAAATAGACGCGTTTTTCAGCTTTAAAGAGATAGATTCGATTGTTAAATGGTTCCATATAATAAGCTTTAAATGCTTCCTGATGCTTTTGATTAATTGCATTGATATGGCTGTAAACACCCTCATTTTTGGGATCCTTTTTTAAACCCAACTTATAAAAAACCTTATATATCCTATTTAAGAACAAGTTATACTGGTAACTTAAAGTGTCTAAAGGATCTTTAAAGAAGGATTTCAAAATCCAGAGTAGCTTGGGGATCTGTCGTTTAATTTTCCTTGGTAGCTTTACACGCCATGACTTGTTGTAAAAAGCATTTTCTGCATCTGTATCAAAAATTCCCAGCATCTTCACTTCTTTTCCAAGCGCAGTCAGTTGCCTGGCCATTTCGATCGCCACATAGCCCCCAAACGAATAGCCAGCTATGGCATAAGGGCCATTAGGATTATGTTCTATAATTTCATCTACATAATGACCAGCAATATCGCCCATGGTTTTAATATCCTGCTGCACTCCATTCAGATCTGCAGGCTGTAAGCCATATAATGGCTGTTCGGCATCTACATATTTAGCCAGATCATTAAAACTCAACACATACAGACCATCTCCGTGTATGATATATAAGGGCATCTTATTTCCTGTAGGTTTGATCGGAATAAGCGATTGCGATTTTCGAACTTCATCCGTATCACTTATAGAGGCCAGTAAGGATAAAATGGTTGGATTTTTAAATAACCTTACCGCAGGGAGCTTGGTGCCTGTTTGTTTTTCAAAGTGAGACATAATCTGAAGGGCCATCAGGGAGTGTCCACCAAGCTCAAAGAAATTATCTTCAATACCAATATCCGCTATACCAAATACTTCTTCCCATATAGCTGCCATTGTTTTTTCGACTGGAGTAACGGCTTGGGTATGTGATCGAGCCACCTCCTCTTGTAATTCCATTTCCAATAAAGCTTTCCTATCAATTTTACCGTTAATATTGAGGGGAAACTTTTCCATAACTACCCATACGGATGGAATCATATAATCTGGTAGACCGTGTTTTAAATCCTCTATGATTACAGCCTTATCAAATTTTTCGAAAGGAACCACAAAACCAATCAAATCCTTCTGTCCGTTCTTATTCTTCTTTGCAAGCACTACAGCGCTCTTTAAATGCAGGGATTTATTCAGTAAATACTCAATTTCACCAAGCTCTACTCTAAATCCGTGGATTTTAACCTGATCATCTTTTCTACCGATGAATTCCATATTCATTTCTGGCAGCATTCGTCCCTGATCCCCTGTCCGATACATTTTACCGTCATAGTTCTTATTAAAGGGATCGGCTAAGAAAGCATCGGCAGTTTTTTCCGCACTATTTGCATAACCGCGTGCTACGCCTACGCCCCCAATAAACAACTCACCTACTTCCCCTTTTGGTACGGGCAGTAGTTGCTCATTAAGAATATAAAAGAAGTTATTTGCTATAGGCCGACCATAAGGAATACTCTTCCAATTGGCCTCTATTTTTTCGATTGGGAAATAGTTTGACCATACGGTAGCTTCTGTAGCGCCTCCCAAACTAATTACCTTCGCTTTGGTGAAAAAGTGTTTAATCCTATCAGGCAAATCCAATGGGATCCAGTCGCCACTTAAAAACACCAGTCTTAAATATTCCTGTCTATAATCATTGTTCGTTGACTCCAATTCTCTAACCAGATAGTCAATTGTAGAAGGTACAGAATCCCAAAAGGTAATCTGATAATGTTGGAGCATACGCAACAGTTCATTCAGATCATTTACCTGCGCCTGCGCTGCAATCACTAAGGATCCACCAGCAGCTAAAATTCCAAATATATCATAAACAGAAAGATCAAAACACATAGAGGTGATAAAAAGCAGACGATCATTTGATCCAATATCAAAACGATTGTTTACCCATAATACCAGATTTACTGCAGAATGATGTTCGATCATTACCCCTTTAGGTTTCCCGGTCGAACCTGAGGTATAAATGATATAAGCCAATTGGCGACTATCAATGGATATATTTAGATTACTTGCACTGTATTTCTCAAATGCAACAGTGCCTATCGCTAAGGACCTTAAATCAGGCATCAGCGCATTTATCGGATAGGAAATGTCTGTGACCAATAAACTTACCGCAGCATCGGAAAGTATATATTGCTGCCTCTCGATTGGATATTCGGGATCAACAGGTACATAGGCTCCTCCCGCTTTAAGTATGGCATACATACCTATAACCATTTCAAAGTTCCGTGCAGTCAGCAATCCGATGTTATCACCTGGTTTTACACCTAACTCAATAATCCGCCTTGCTAACTGATTTGACTTATCATTCAGCTCCTTATAGGTTAACAATTTACTGCCTAACTGCAAGGCGACATGATCCGGAGCTTTCGACACTTGTTCTTCAAACAGAATGTTTAGTGTTTTATATATAGGGTAAGGAGTTACAGTATTATTAAACACCGCAAGCTCCTGCAATTCTTCATCCGTAAGCTTGGGAAGCGCGTGAGACGATTTATCAGACATTTGTTCAATTTTAGAGATGAAAAAACCTAAATAATCGACAAGTTTTACATTATAACATCGTGTAGTAGCAAACTGTTTTTTTTGAGTAAGATTATTTTGCAATAATAAGACCCGAGATTTTTTTCAGATTTTCATGAGCTTGAAATTGAGGTGATATGCAAACTTTCCTATGGCCCTACTTGACTATTACTGGTCGTCTATTATGGATTGCAATTTACCGAACAAGGTCCGAACCAGAGTCGAACCAAAGTGGACTTGGGTACGACGTTGTCACGAGCGACGCTACCAGTCTAATTTATACTCGAAAAAGATTTGAATTTTGAATGGGATCGTAAGCTGCTCTTGACTAGCGCCACCGCCTATGGATTATGACAGTAAGATACGATTAATTAACAAAAAAGCGACTGATTATTTAAAATAACCGGTCGCTTTTTTATATAATTATGGTTCTTAATTCCAACCACCACCCAATGCGCGGTAAACATTTACAACTGCATTTAGCTGCTGTTTTTTTGTTTCAATCAGTTCTAGTCTGGATTGAAGCGCATCACGTTGTGTCATTAACACTTCAAAATAGTCTGCTCTGGCGGATTTAAACAGATCATTAGAAATATCGATAGACTCCGTAAGTGCTTTAACCTGTTTAGCTTTTAGTTCATAACTTTTCTGTAAGTTACTGATGCTAGACAACTGGTTAGCGACCTCAAGATAACCGGTTAAAATGCTACGTTCGTAGTTGTAAACGGCTTGCAGCTGTTTGGCATTGGCATTTAAATACTCAGCCTTAATTCCATTTCTGTTAATGAGTGGTCCAACCAGATCACCAGCCAACGAATAGGCTAATGATTCTGGGGTTCTCAATAAGTAGCTCGGATTAAAAGCCTGAAAACCAAGGTTTGCCGAAATACCTAATGAAGGATAAAATTGTGCTTTTGCTATTTTAACATCTAATTTAGCCGCTGACAATTCGAACTCTGCCTGTTTAATATCGGGACGATTGGCGAGCAACTGAGATGGAATTCCTACCTGAACCACTGGAGGAACCAAATCAGTAAATTTCCCTTTATCTCTCGCAATCGCCTGTGGATAGCGACCCAATAATAAATTAATTCTATTCTCTGTTTCAATAACCTTTTGCTGGATATCGAATTCAAGGCTTTTGGAGTTCAAAACCTCGGCTTCAAATTTTCTAACAGCCAGTTCGGTCACTCTTGTAGCCTGCTTCTGTATTTTCATCAACTCCAAGGCATTGCTTTGCAAAGCAATATTTTTCCTTACAATTTCCAACTCATTATCCTGAGCTAGCAACTCATAATAGGAATTGGCAATCTCGGCAATCAGGTTACTTACCACAAAGTTCTTACCTTCAACAGTGCCTAAATAACGGTTTACAGCCGCTTGCTTACCATTACGCAGCTTGTGCCAGATATCCGCTTCCCAGCTAGCTTGCAAACCAAAATTGTAATCAGGCAATGGATCAGGAACTTCCCTACCCGGTGTAATATCAGTTGAAGCATCACCAGCACCTGAACTGGTATAACGCCCAACTTTTTCTATCCCTGCTCCTAGCTTGTAGTTTACAACAGGCAATAGTTCTCCCTTTTTTATCCGAATCTCATTCCGGGCAATTTCAATTTCCTGAAGTGTAATATTCAGTTCTTGATTGTTCTTTAAAGCCGTATCAATCAAGTTGACCAAATATTGATCTTTAAAAAAATCCTGCCATTTGATTTGGGTACTATTTAATGTATCCTTTGATCCGGCAAAACTTAAAGGAATCTCCTTATTTTCGGCACGTCCAGCTAGCTGAGGCAATTTACAAGCCGTGTAAGCAGTGCATATCAATACAAAGCCTATGCTTTTATAGATACTATTTTTTAACATTGTGTTCAATTTCTTCAGTTAACGGATGTTCTTCTTCAATTTTTATGAGCTTATGCTTTTCTGCTATTTTGCCAAAAACAAAATACAAACCGGGAATAATTACCACCCCGAAAATGGTACCAAACAACATACCTCCGGCAGCCGCAGAACCAATTGTTCTGTTACCAATCTTTCCTGGTCCCGTAGCAATCATTAGTGGAATTAACCCAGCAATAAATGCAAAAGAGGTCATCAGAATCGGACGGAAACGGATTTTAGCTCCTTCAAGGGCAGCGTTTAGCACCGACACACCCTGACTGTGGCGTTGTGCCGCAAATTCTACAATAAGCACCGCATTTTTTCCAAGCAAACCAATCAGCATCACCATCGCAACCTGAGCATAAATGTTATTCTCCAATCCTAAAACTTTAAGAAAAAGGAATGCACCGAAAAGTCCAGCAGGCAGTGATAGAATTACCGAGAGAGGCAATATAAAGCTCTCATATTGCGCTGCAAGGACAAGATAAACGAAGCCTAAACAGATGAGAAAAATATAGATTGCTTCATTACCTCTCGATACCTCGTCTTTAGAGATCCCTGCCCAATCGATACCAAATCCACGCGGCAATTTTTCCTTTGCCACCTCATTAATCGCCTTAATAGCCTCGCCAGAACTATAACCTGGTGCCGACTGCCCGCTAATTTCTGAAGCATTGTACATATTATGCCGGGTAATTTCAGATAAACCATAAACCTTTTCCATTCGCATAAAAGCAGAGAAAGGAACCATTTCATCACGGCTATTTTTAACAGATAGTTTTAAAATATCCATGGGCAAAGCACGATATTGTGGGAGCGCCTGCACCATTACCTTATACTGTCGATCGTATTTAATAAAACTGGTTTCATAATTACTACCTACAAAGGTAGAGAGCGTACTCATGGCGTTATCAATCGTTACCCCCTTTTGCTGAGCAATATCGTTGTCTATACGCAACATATACTGGGGAAAACTGGCGCTGTAAAAGGTAAATACCGAGGCTAATTCAGGCCGCTTATTTAACTCCCTTACAAAATCCCTACTAACGGTTTCCATCTTTTTATAGTCGCCACTTCCAGCCTTATCCAAAAGACGCAGCTCAAAACCACCCGCAGCTCCATAACCAGGTACTGCTGGTGGCTGGAAAAACTCAATGGTACCACCTGGGATTGATTTGGCCTTTTTTTCCAACTCCTCTATCACATCCTGAGCAGAGTTTTTACGCTCACTCCATTCTTTAAGATTAATCAGACAAGTGCCCGAATTTGCCCCTGTACCTTCGGTAAGAATTTCATATCCAGCCAAAGAGGAAACCGATTTTACGCCTTCAATACCTTCAGACACTTTCTGCAGTTTTTCTGAAATCTCGTTTGTGCGCTCCAAAGTAGAACCCGGAGGAGTTTGAATAATGGCATACACCATCCCCTGATCTTCATTCGGAATAAAACCAGTCGGCACACTTCCACTTAAGAACCAGATGCCAAAACAAAATGCTACTAATACACCAAACGTAAGTATACGGCGACTAACAATCTTAGTGAGTAGGTTACTATATTGACCAGTCAACCTACCAAACCAGCGATTAAAAGCGCCCAGAAATTTATCTATACCAGTTTCCTTTTTATGTTTACCATGATTATTTTTTAACATAATGGCACACAATGCAGGTGTTAAGGTAAGTGCCACAACACCAGAAAGGATAATTGCGGTTGCCATGGTTATCGAAAATTGCCTGTAAAAAATACCTACTGGTCCGGACATAAAAGTAACCGGAATAAAAACAGAGGCCATTAAAAAGGTAATCGCAATAATGGCACCGCTAATCTCTTTCATAGCTAGTTGTGTAGCTTTTAATGGCGACAACTTAGGCCTGCTTTCCATTTTTGCGTGTACAGCTTCAATCACAACAATTGCATCATCCACTACAACTCCAATCGCCAAAACCAAGGCAAACAAGGTAATCAGGTTAAGGGTTATGCCAAAAAATTGCATAAACACAAATGTTCCTATAAGGGATACCGGAACTGCAATAGCCGGAATTACGGTCGAGCGCCAATCCCCAAGGAATAGAAACACCACCAATCCTACGAGAATAAAGGCCTCTATCAATGTATGTATTACCTTTTCAATCGAGGCATCAAGAAACTTAGACACATCATAACTGATTTCATAATCCAGTCCCTTGGGAAAAGAACTTTCCTTTATCTCAGCCATTTTAGCTTTAACATCTTTAATAACCTGACTGGCGTTACTTCCGTACGACTGTTTCAATACAATTGCAGCAGATGACCGTCCATTCAAATTAGAGTATAGGTCATACATCGAACTACCAAACTCAATATCTGCAACATCTTTCAAACGTAGTAACTCTCCTTTCGGGTTTGCCCGTAGTACGATATTTTCATATCCATCTTTGGTGCTAAATCTCCCCGGATACTTCAATACATATTCAAACGACTGCGAACGTTTACCAGAGCTCTCACCAGTTTTTCCCGGCGAAGCTTCCAGACTCTGTTCATCAAGCGACTTCATCACCTCATCGGCAGAAATGTTATAGGCCTGCATACGATCTGGCTTTAACCAAATCCGCATGGCATATTCACGGTTACCCAAAATATCAGCAAAACCTACCCCATCTACCCTTTTCAATTCTGAAAGTAGATTGATATCTGCAAAGTTGTACAGGAAGTTTTCATTCATCTTAGGATCCTTACTATACAAGTTGATGTACATCAACATATTGGATTCTTCACGACTGATTTTAACTCCTTCTCTCACAACCAAAGGAGGCAGCTTATTGGTTACAGCAGCAACCCGGTTTTGAACGTTGAGAGAGGCCTGATTTGGATCAGTACCAAGGTTAAATACGACCTGGATGGATGCCTCGCCATCATTACCTGCATCAGAGGCGATGTATTTCATTCCGGGAACGCCATTAAGCGCACGCTCAAGTGGAATTACAACTGACTTGATCAGCAACTCATTGTTCGCTCCAGGATATTCTGCGGTAATGTTTACTTTAGGTGGAGAAATTGAAGGAAACTGGGTTACAGGAAGGTAAGTGATGGCCAATCCACCCAGAAACAAAATTATAAGCGATATCACTATAGAAAGGACGGGCCTTTGTATAAACTTGCCAAACATAAAATATATATAGGAGGTTGACTATTCGGTTTTCAATCTTAATTGTTTGATTACATCCTGCGGCTGCTGGAATTTATAGGTAATCTTATCATCATCTTTTACCTTCTGTACGCCTTCAAGTAAAATCTTATCGCCCGTTGCAATACCGTCCGACAGTACATACAAATCTGCCAACTCCGTAGCTATGGTAACGGGGCGAGCATGAACAACACTATTTCTATCTACCACAAAAACATAGGTCTTATCCTGAATGTCATAGGTTGCTTTTTGCGGAATGATCAATGCATTTTTCAGGGGTACCACCATTTGTACCTTACCGGTCTGTCCATTTCTCAATAAGTTGTCTGCATTATCAAACCGGGCTCTAAATGCAATATTTCCCGTCTCGTTATTAAATTCACTTTCAATAACCTCTACCTTGCCTTTAGCCTTCAGCAATTCGTTATTTGCCAGCAGTAAACCGGCCTGTTGTTGCTTACTGGCTTTTGCTGAAGATTGATAATCCAAATATTCTGGTTCAGAAACATTAAAATAAGCAAACACCTGGGCATTGTCAGACAGACTGGTCAACAACGCACCTTCATCCACCAGACTCCCAATTTTCAATGGAATGCGGTCAATCACACCACTAAAGGGAGCCCTAATCTCAGTAAATGAAAGATGAAGCTTAGCTAAACTAGTTTCCGCATTGGCCTGTTGCAACTTGGCCTTAGCCATTGCCAGCTCATTTTTGGAAACTACATTTTTGTCTGTAAGTAATTTTGTATTCTGAAACTCTATTTCTGCCGCTTTGGTTTCTGCCTGTGCTTTTAACAATTCAGCTTCGAACATTTTTGGCATAATCCTAAATAGAAGCTGGCCAGCCTGAACATGCTGGCCTTCATCCACATAAATATTCTGCAAATAACCTTTTTCCTGAGCCCTCAGCTCAATATTCCTAACCGATTTGATCTGCGAGACATATTCCTTAGTCACGGAGGTATCAATTCTGATCGGGCTGGTTACTGCATAAGTTACTTCTTCTTTTTTCTCTTCTTTTTTTTGTGTACAAGCTGTTACGCAAAACAAAACGCTCAAGCCAAAGCATACAACATTTCTGTTCATCTTCTTCGATATATTTAACTAGATTCTGTCCTTTAATGGACTACTATTGTCCATTAATTCAATTTGGACGCGAAGTAAGAAGAGAATTATGAAGTTATGATGAAGATTTAGCTGTTTTTCCAAATACCCAGCAAACGACGCATAATTACAATTTCTGCAATATGGTAAGTTGCATGGTCTGCAATTTGAAGTGCTTCCCTCAATAAATTCTGTCCAGTCCCATGCGGGATAGGCTCATATAGATCCTTCGTCTGAATCAGTTCAATAAATGCCTCTAAATCATCTTCAATCTGCCTCAGCGTTTTATCCCACATATTTTTATCTGCCGGAGCAGTTTCTTCTGGCCAATAGGCATCGGGCCATTTAGGCGATTTATGACTTCCATCTATGCTAAATTCCAGCATATCCCATTGGGCAATTCTGATGTGTTCCACCAACTGCCAAATACTGTACGGTAAATTATGTGGTTTTTCGCCAAGCAGGTCAAAGGGAATATCTGCCGTGGCTTCATTTAATCCTACATGGGCAGTTCCCCCATCTAATAGCTGTTCAAGTTCTTCGATTAAAGTTTTCATTTGATACCCTTCATTTAATTTAACCATAAACAAACAGTTCACACAAATGTTAGATTCATTATTCTATAATTTACTGATTCCATCAGCCAGCAGTTTAATCCCCTCTTTTAACTCCTGGTCATTTAGAGAACCGTAGCCTAAACGCATACCAAACCTTGAATGGCCATCCTGGTAAAAAGTTCCAGGCGGTACAATTTGCACCTGCTTCTTCTGCAAATTGTTCATGTATTTATTAAAATCTATTTTTCTATTGAATTCAATCCAGGAAGCCAATCCCCCTACTGGAGTATGATGACTGATCATTGGACCAAGGGATTCAGTTAAATACTGTGCCATTAAATCCCTCCTAGCACGATAAATAGAAACAACTTTCCTGGAATGCCTTCCGATGGTTCCATCTTCCATCAAATCAGCGATAGCATGTTCAAGTATATTGTCACCCTGACGATCTATTTGGGCACGTAAACTAATTAATGATCTCATGAATTTTTGTGGTCCGGTGATATAACCAACTCGAATCGCAGGAGCAATAAGTTTACTAAAGGAACTGATGTAAATCACATTAATGGCCATTTCGCTACTTGAAAGCGCAAGATTATTGCCTGCACCAAAATGATATTCATGATCATAATCGTCTTCAATAATTGCAAAACCATATTTAATTGAAAGTTCAAGAAGTCGTATTCTGCGGCCTGCTTTCATTGTTACTGTAGTCGGAAACTGATGATGCGGAGTTACATAAAGAGCCTTAATTTTCTCCTTCTTACACATCGATTCCAACACATCTATATCAATACCTTCCTGATCTACTTCAATGGCTTTAACTTCTGCCCCAATTTCAGTAAAGAGTGTTCTGACTGCCGGGTAGCCAGGATTCTCAACAATAACCGTATCTCCGGGACAGATCAATACCATAGCAGCAAGGTACAATGCCATCTGACTGCCCTTAGTGACACAAATCTGACCAGGATCCGCATAAAAGCCTCTATCACGGGATAAAAACATAGACAACATCTCTCTGAGTTTTAAATCTCCACGTTCGTCCCCATAACCTAAAAGTCCCCATTTCCCTTGTCTATCCAAAACTCTCCTATAAGCCCGAGATAGCTCTTTCAATGGCGCTAAGCGAGTATCTGGCGAACCCTCATTAAAGAAAATCACATTCCCAGAGAATGGTTTTTCCGTTAAAGGCGCGGATACAAATTCCCTGACATTGAAATTACTTTCAGTATCCTTTAGTTTTTCAGCACTCAACGATTTCATTTCAGGTAGATGCTCAGAAACAAACGTTCCAGATTTATATCTGGTTTCGAGCCAACCATCTGCAATAAGCGCATCATAGGCAAATACGACTGTTTTACGGTTTACCCCTAAATCTTTAGCCAAAGCCCTGCTCCCAGGTAATGAAGCGCCCCGTTCTAGTCTTCCTTTAAGAATCTCCTCTCTAATGGAGGAGGCAATTTCTTCAACAATTGTTTTTTCTGAATCGAAAGATATGTTGAAAATGGTCTTCCAAGGTCTGATCATATGCCACCAATACTTTTGTTTAAACTGCTTGTGTACGATGTCCAAATTTACTTGATTTTTATATCGTTCTAGCCAACTGGCCCTATAAGATTCTCCAAACTGGATGAATAACCTAGTCCATCTCTTTTGAATCTTTGCAGAACATTTAAATCAAATAATTTTTATCAGATGGAAAAAATAATAAAAGCAGAAATCAAACACCTCGATGAGTTTGCAGAATTGTTTAACAGCTATAGAATCTTCTATCGCCAGGAGTCTAATTTAGAAAAAGGAAAAGCTTTTTTAAGAGATAGAATAATCAATGAGGAATCCCATACTTTTCTAGCTATTGAGGATGGAAAGGCCGTTGGATTTGCACAACTTTATTCGTTATACCATTACAAAACCCTGCAACGCCAATGGTTGTTGAGTGATCTTTTTGTTTCTCCTAACTATCGTGGCCGCGGGTTATCCGTAATGCTGATAGATAAATGCAAAACACTTTGTTATGAAACCGGGGCATGTGGCCTATTACTGGAAACCGAAAAGACAAATGATATTGGCAACCAACTTTATCCAAGATGTGGATTTGAAGTTGATGCAGAACACAATTATTACAATTGGTGGAAGGATGTGATTAAATAACAAAGAAACCCACTCTATTACTTGAATAAAGTGGGTTTTTAATCTGAAAGATAAAACTAAAATCCTGCAGACGCTGAACGCTTATTTAATACCTGGTAAATCTGTGTCAATACCTGACCACGATTTTGTTTAATATCATTGTTCAGTTGAATGCCAGACAGAGCTTTCCAAAGTTTAACCGTTTCAATATCCATTTTTCCTGATAACTGGGCTTCCCAACCTGGCAAATAACCACGTAAGCCAATGTATTGTACCATTTTAAAATCATGATCATCAGGTGCGCTATCTTTGTAATAAATCAAAGTTGCTTTTTGATCCACCAAGATGTCCTGCAATTTGTTCAAGTCCAAATTCTTCAATTTTAATTTCGAATCAATAGCCAGCGAAGCGGCAATACCCGCCGCCTGTCCCAATGCCATCCAGCAAGGCTCCATACGGAGTGTCGAGAAACCAATATGACTGCCTGAAACAGGTACAGGGAACAACAGGTTATCCAATTCTTTAGGAACCATTACACCAAAAGGAACCGTATAAACATCTGAAAGATAACTGATAAAGCCATCCAGATGTATTTTTCCCGATTCACGTTTCCGAACCGCATGAGAGTCAAGCGCATAATGGCTTGCCGTTATACTGTTGGCATGTAAAGGAGGCCTCGAGCCAGGAGTTACGCCAATGGCATCCTGGGCAGTGAAAAAATAAGTCCCCTCCATACGTCTACCTTCCCGTACATAAACCTGTCTTGGGAAATTTTCATTGTCCTTATATTCATCTTTAGCCAGGCCCCATTTACCCGAAGCCTTTCTAAAGTTGGCCGGAAGTTCCGGATCGTTTTGAGCAAAATAGATTAAACCGAGCGTATAGCTTTTAAGGCGCTCCGCAAATTGATCGCGCCAGTCCCAGCCTGATGTTGGCCAGGGCCAATTCTCTTCAGGAAGATCGGTGGAGATTAACGCCAAATGCTGGTTATTCGCATCGGTTTTATGATTTGGCAAAAATACCCGATTGGTTATTTTAGCGATGCCCCATTTATCGCCGGGTATTCCTGTGGTATCACCCTTCGCCATATTTTTACGATTGGTAGCCATCATTTCCCTAGATACATTCAACATTTCAACCCCCGTGTGGCGCCCATCCCATACATCATCAACCAGTGATTTAAACTCATCCCGATCATATTTTATCGGTTTTGTAACGACGAACCTATTGGCTGCATTATCTGTCAAGCACAATCTGTAATTATAAGCCTGTACAGCATTATCAGCTTGATAGGTAGTGCCCTCAGCTACAGGTCCGTCCCAATATTTATAAGTCCTGCCGGCTCCTTCTTCAGCAAACTCATCTTTCCCCTCACGACCGATACGAAAAGGAACTTTAGCCGCCGCGGCCAGGTCACCTTCATAAGTTCCGTCAATAAAAACATCGCCCTGATATTCTTCGGTTTGTTTTGTTAAACGATTGATAACCTTAATTTTTGTTATCTTATTATTTTGTGTGCTTACATTTTTCTCCTCAGCATCAAACTGGCGCATTTTATAAACTTTTATTTTGTCGCTATATTCCGCAAGCATTTGTTCGAATATCATTTCAGCAACAGAAGGTTCAAAATGATAACCATCACTACACATTCTCACCTGCTCAGCGTTTTCACCATATTTTTTTATATAATATTTTTTAATACGTCCGGTAAAATCGGTAAACAAACCCGTTGTAGCACCTCTGGTAGCGATATCTGTAGCACCAAGTCCGTTGGCAGGCAAGCCGCCTATATGCCCTGTACGCTCTAGAATAACTGATGTCTTCCCCAATTTAGCTGCAGAAATGGCACACATAATCCCCCCGGGATTCCCCCCTACAATAACAAGATTATACTGTGAAAAAGCTGCTGATGCAGGAAAAAGGAATGCAATAAAAAGGCACTTAAATATTTTCATATTTCTTACTTATTAAATTAAAACAATTATAAAATTCCATTGGCTTCTAACCAATTTGTAGCATGATCAAACCATTGATCTTTCGTTGCTTTGTTATACAGTCCAAAACCATGTCCGCCAGTTGGGTACAACACCATTTCGGCCCTTACTTTAGCTTCCGTTAAAGCACTATAAAACAAAAGGCTATTTTGAACAGCTACCGTCTTATCATCCTGCGCTTGCACAATGAAAGTAACCGGGGTATTGCCCCCAACTTGTTTCTCATTCGAATACAGATCAACCAATTCCTGACTTGGATGCATGCCAATCAGATTATGCTTTGATCCCTGATGTGCCGCCGCTCCAAAGCTGATCACAGGATAGATCAACATCATAAAATCAGGTCGGAGATTAACATTCAATTTATTCTCAATAACAGGATGATTAAAATGAGTTCCCGCAGTTGAGGCCAGATGGCCACCTGCCGAGAAACCGATAATTCCAATCTTAGCCGGATTGATCCCCAAATCTGCTGATCGCAGTCTAATCAATTGTATAGCCCGCTGAGCGTCCTGCAGTGGTCCTATGGTTTTATCAACCATAACCTCATCACTTGGCAAACGATACTTTAATACAAATGCGGTAATACCTATCTCATTAAATTTTCGAGCGATATCATAGCCCTCATTGCTCATCATTAATCGGGCATAACCGCCTCCCGGACAAATGATAACCGCAACGCCATTCGCTTTGACCTTTTCAGGAAAAAAGGGTGTTAAAGTTGGAATACTTACAAAGCCAACCTTATTATTTTCATTGATCTCAAGGTAGGTAGATGGTGTTTTTTTCGAATTTGGTACGCCCTCAGGATACAGAAAAATCGGCTGTTGTGCAAAGCCACATGGAATACAGGTAATGAACAGTAAAATATTTAAAATACAAATCTTCATATCTATGGATTAAATTTATTGTTTAAACACTGCAGACACAGATCTGCCTTTCAATCCCTTCGTATTTACAGAAAACTGAAGTACAGGCTTTAATTGCTTTACAGTTATTTCAGGATCTGAAGTCACAAGACCCGAAACCGCTCTATTGATCTGTATATGAATAAGCCCCTCATTAAGCATAGTAGGATCAGCTAACGAAACATTTATACCCGCTCCATTTTCCAGAACCATTACTGCTGCTTTTTTATCGCAGGTTAGATATATTTTTTGGTCCAGCACAACAGAACTCAATGTATCCTTCCAAAAGTTAGCCGCAGTTAATCCCAGCTTAATATCTTTTACAGCTTGAACTGTCGTTGTATTTTCTAATATCTGTATGGATGGAGATTTGGCATACTGTTTTACTTGATCAGCACTATAGCCTGGCAACAGCAAGTAAGCATATTTGTTCTCAGCATTATTATCATCAATACTATGATTGCCCTGCGCCTTCCATAGCGTTAAGTAATTCCGTGTTTGTAGGGTACTGTCGGTCCCGGTCCGTACCTCGCTCCATTTGCCGCTCTGAGGCATGCGTTTCATGCTTAATTGTATACCTTCGGGAAAGTAGTAACCAATGTCTGCCCCCTTTACATTCCCCGATAGATGGGCCCATTTTACGTTAGGCCGATCACTAATATCAAAATCACCCGGTATAATTTTGCCATCCAGCGTAAATGTATTACTGTTTTCCAAACTGAGCTTACGCTGTTCTATTGTGGTCAATACATTTCTGTTATCCTGGTTGGTAATACCGGCACCCAAACAAACAATTCCATCAGCTAACATAAACCAGGATTTTTTCGCCGAAAGAGTAGTTCCGAAAGGAGATAAATCCATCCCACTTACACCGTATTTGCCTAGTGCAGTACCGCCCACCCAACTTTTGGTGCTGGATTTATTAGGCAAAGCTGTTAAGTCCTCCTCTGTAGTGGTTCCAGGTAAATGCTGGTAGTTTACAGTGCTCCAAAAATCATCTTCAAACTGCTTTTTATCAGTGTTATAAAGATAGGTCATGCCATCTGAAAGGTGCCAGCCCTTTAAGTTCTCCTGATTAATCGATTCAAAATTGTAAATGCGGGCGGAATGCATACTCAGCATAAAGGCATAATGGTCTGCTTGCTGTACTGCTCTATCCATGTTAGCCAGTTGCCGGCAAGTAGTATAGGTTGGCCGCGGTACAATAGTTTTATCATTCATTAGCTCAGTTGCCATCTGCGTAAGCACAATGGACGAAAAACCAGTCTTACTCCCATCTTCCAGTAGATAACTTTTCACAACAGACTTTAATCGTTGAGCTTCTTTTTCGGGTGCCTGATGGGCAAGCAAGATCAATGCTTCAGTTAATGCTCTGCCTTTGCTGTGTTCGCTAATATTGCTACGAGCAATTTCACGCCCCATAACCGAACTCATTATTCCTCCACGATATACTATCGGTTCAAAAGAATCATAAACCCAACTATAAAGATTAGTTGCATGAGGTATCAGCTGTGGTATTTCTGGAAACAGGTACATTAATTCTGCGAGAGAAGATAAAAGGTTAACCCCATAGCCACCCGAATAAGGGTGCTTGTTGTGTTGAAGGAATGATCCGTCAGCGTAAAAACCATCACCCTCTGTAACGTAATTAAATACCGGACTTAAGGCATTAATGGCATAAGATACTTTTGACGGATTCTGAGCTACAATCGACGAGATGGCGATTACCCGGCTGATCCAGACCAAATTGGCACCTGTATACCCTTCAACACTCGGGGTGGCATGTTGTATCGCGCGGACGTATGCCGCCCGCCATTCTGGACTGATATCATCATAAAGTAAAACGATAATGTTGTTTAACTTTTCCGGACTCCCAATGCGGTAGTCCCACCAATTGTTATTGCCCCCAGTTTTGGGGATAATTGTTCTTTCATTATATTTTTTGGTATAGAGCCATTCCAGTGCAGATAAGATGTCACCTTTCAGTTGCTGATTTTGATAACCAGTAGTTCCAGGTGAGCAATAAGCAATCGCCATACTATATAACCTGGTATAGCTTGTAGTAATGTCGGCGGATTTGACATACTTCAGATCCAGCCATAAGGCTTTTCGGTTAACTGTATCATTAACAAAGCCATTTTTCCAGAAAGAAACTGAATTCTTATTGATAATTGAAAGCTTATTTTTTATCGGTGGATCGTTTGGATTATACTTTCCACCAATTAAAAAATTGCTCCATTTTATCCGCAAAGAATCGCAATTAAATTGTTTATTGCTGAAAGAATCCTGCGCATATATCTTAAAAGATAGACAACTGGAAATTAATAAATATACAAGCACACCGATTGTTTTCATTGCCATATGATTTATAAGTTCCCTTTTAAATTTTTATAATGCTGATACCTGTATAAGGCTTCCAAAAAATAATAATCCGCGTAAATAAGCGGGACATCTATTTCGTCATGATGCGGGCGGTGTCCAGTACTATGTTTTAGCAAAAAATACTGATTCGTTCCAGCCTTAGCCAGATACTCATCTGTACATAAAGTGCTCAGTATAGTCTGCGCTTTTTCATAATATCTATCTTTTTCGACCGCATAAGTACTCAATTCAAGTAAACCGGATGCCGCTACAGCAGCTGCCGAAGCATCTTTTGACACATTCGGAATTTCCGGATCGTTAAAATCCCAAAAAGGAATAGGATCATGAGCGAGATCGGTTCGTGACAAAAAATAATTCGCTGCTTTTTCAGCTTGCACTAAATATTTAGGGTCTCGCGTTTCCCGATATAAAAAAGTATACGCATAAATCGCCCAGGCTTGTCCACGGGCCCAACATGAACTGTCTGCATAGCCTTGAAAAGTTTGCTTTTTAATCAGCTCACCGTTTGCAGGATCAAAGTCAAGTACGTGGTAAGTACTGTTATCGGGCCTAAAACGAGACTTTAAGTCAACATCTGCATGTGAAACAGCAATATGATAAAAAGACGAATCGCCACTTATTTTAGATGCCCATAACAACATCTCCAGGTTCATCAGATTGTCGACTATAACCGGATATTTGAAAGGTTTAAAATCCCATGACCTGATTGCCCCAACCTTTGGACTATATCTCGAAGACAATGATCTTGAAGCTTCTAACAAAACCTCCTTATAGCTATTCTTGTGTGTGGTATGGTAAGCTTTGTAATAGGTATTGTATAGGACAAAACCAAGATCATGAGTCGTTTTATTGTATTTTTCGTTTTCTAAGGTTTCAGTATACCTGATGGCTTCATCTTTCCATTTGCTTTTCTTGGTTAGATAAAACATATACCATAAGTTACCGCCAAAAAATCCACTTGTCCAATCTTTAGCCTTAACTAACCTGATCGCGCCGTCTTTATTTATACTGCGTGGATATAGTGCCGCGTTGGGATATAGTTTCAAATAGCTTTGGTATTGTTCTTCAGCTACATGAAGCACTTTATTGATATTTGGTTGTGTAACCTGTGCTTTTACACCAACTGATAAGCAGAGTAGCAACATACATACGTAGACTACTACCCGATTTAATTTCTTTAAATTCATTAATTCAATTCTATAAGTACCGCTCTGGCGGGATTAATTGTTAAGGTGATTTCTGAAGTACCTGTACCGGCAACGGAGGTTGTAGACGTGCCATTCCAGGTTCCATTTGTAGCATTTACTGCTGCCCCATCCAGTGTTATGCCGGTTGTCGCTGATAAAGGCGTCGCAGCGCTGGTAACCAGTTCATGCAATTTGGCGGATATAATGGTCGAGGCATTGGTTATGGTCAACAAGGCCGTATTGGCCGCATCCTTATTAACAACCAACGCGCAAGTTTTACCAGCCGAATTCTTAAAAGCGTAAGCGGTTATGTTTAAGCCATTCTTATCTAACAATTGGTTTAAAGACTGCTTCATATCTGCCAACGCAAACATAAGTAGGCCATAATAAAGCGGCTTTACACTAAATGTATTATTGGTATTGTAATAAATTGGGGAATAATAAGACCTCCGTCCACCATGAAAATCAACGCCCATAGCACCTTTACGTGCCAGATAAAACATCATATCTACACCCCATAATGCCGAGGCAAATACATTGCTCACGCCATCTTTGCCGCCATTGTTGACAGAATTACACTCTGCATATCGGTAAGGCAGACTACTACTTGCAGATGCCGTCGCGATTATCCCCGATCGGGAAACCAAGGTCGAATCATACTGCATCAATTGCGCAATCGTTCCGGTCGAACCCATTTTATAATAATGGGTAGTTAAAAAATTAATTCGGCTAGCCTCATCGGTAGCGAATGTTTGGATCCAGGCAGTCTTAGAGGAAACCGTAGGTCCGGAAAAAGGAGCTGTCGGAACTGCTGCATGTAAAATATTATAACTGGCCTCAAACTCCGGTTTGTAATGAACAATACCATAACCTGTTGGCCTATAACCTTGCTGTGGATACAAATCTGGCTCATTACCGATTTCAAAACTTAAAACCCTTGTTCCAAACTGAGTCTGAACAAAATTAACCTCAGAGCTATGTACCGTGTCATTGGCTAGATTTAATCCGTAAATCAATTTCCAATCCGATCCTAACTGATCCATAAATAATTTCAGCTTGCTCACATCATCCCTGTAAACATTGGTAATTGAGGTAGATGTGCCCCTTAGCGAATCTACCCAAAAGATTTTATCAGATGAGTTACCTCCCAGGCGCAGCACCCCAGTTTTCAAATTTTTAATTAACTGCAGAAACACGGCTTGGTTTTCATTAAAATAAGGCCAGGTCGGATTAACAAGATCAGATTTCTCATAGCTCAAGCCCACAAAATTAGCGGGCACATTTGCACCGATGGTTGATGAGGCAATATCCAGAGAAACATTAACCATTGCCAGCGACGCAACCGATAAACTGGATTGTTTTGAAATCATTTTGGCTTCCTCATCGCTTTGCAAAATTATTGCTGTTTTCTTACAAGAACAAACGATCAACAACGTTGTCATCAGGGCACACTTTACCCCAAACAGATATAAATTATGTTTCATTTTAATTGTACTTATAATTTTATACTATTGAACCAGAACGTTAATTTTAAACGGCTTTTACCAATTAGGGTTTTGTTTGATGGCTTTATTAAGTGATAATTCTAAACTTGGTATTGGTAAATACAAATGTCTTTCAGCGATGTTGTTACCCGCTAACGCCAGGAACCTCAAATTTGCCGGATAGCTGGCGGTAATGGTCTTTGACAAATCTTTCATTGTACTGATAAATATGCCCCAACGTTTCAAATCGTGGTCACGCAAAGCTTCGAAAGCAAGCTCCCTTGCCCGTTCATCCTGAATAGTCTGTCTGAAAACAATTTTATCTGTAATGATTGTAGCACCTTTAAACTCAGAAGCATGTGCCCTTGCCCTTACCTCGTTCAAAGCGTCATGTGCCTTTTGTGTCGGGCCGTTCAATTCATTTTCCGCCTCGGCCAGCATTAAAAGAACGTCCGCATACCTCAAAACAGGAAAATTTGTAGACGAAACATTTTTACTTTTTGGTATTGCCACCTCATACTCGCGACGCCATTTACCGGGATAGCGATTATACAACTGGGTTGCCGTAAAATAAGTCGGGTTAGTCGTCGTAAAATAATAGGGTGATATGTTCCAGTCGCGCCTCACATCGGTTGCATCTTTATATAGATTATATAATTTGTTAGTCGCATACAATGCGCCATAACCGTACCCAGGTGTTTGCAGATCAGGCCCAGATGCCAATATGCCACCCCAAACGCCTACCCAAGAGGTTTCATTGTAACTCCCTATACCGTTACCATAGAACTCAATTTCCCACATACTTTCCTTAACGTCATAGATATCTTTAGATTGGTTAATAAATATCTGTTTATAATCGGGATTTAAACTGTGTTCTTTTGATTGCTGAACTTTCTCAGCCCACTTCAGTGCATCGTTAAGCTTACTGGGGTCATTTACCTGGCTTCCAGCCATCGTTAAGCAAACACGAGCCATTATCCCTTCAATTGTTGTTTTAGATACCCTTCCACTAAACTTCAATTCCGTCGACGTACTAACCAATGGCTCAGCAGTCTCCATATCTTTCAATATTTGTTCAAAGACTTCTTTTTTAGGATTGCTTTTGATATCTACATCACTGGCCGAAACTGTCGGACTTAGCTTTAAGGGTACATCACCCCAATTGTCGGCCAGTAAAAAATAATAATACGCTCTTAAAAACAGTGCTTCCCCCCTTATCCGGTTTCGTTTCGTCTTATCCATTTTTGGCTTATCTATATTAGCCAATAGATCATTGGCACGGTCAATACCCTGGTAACAAGATGTCCATAAATTCCCAACTATGCCATCTGAAGGTGTATAATTAAATACTTCTAAACCAGTAGTAGTTGCCGAAGCTGATCTTAATCCCTCGTCATTACCATACGCCAACGTAGTAAACAAATATCGTCCATACATCGCCTCCCTTCCCAGCGGATCATAAACCCCTGTTAGTGCATTTTCAACTTCCGTTTCTGTACTATAGTAATTAATCGGACTTAAAAAATCCGTTGGTGCCACATCCAGAAACTTTTTACAAGAAGCCAATGGAAAAATAGCCGTGATCATTAATATGTAAATGATTTTTTTCATGATTTACGTTATTAAAATGTTGTGTTTAAACCAAATGTTATTGTACTGGCTCGAGGATAAGCGGAGTAGTCAAATCCAGGCGTTAATGCTGAATTCCTGGCAGACACTTCCGGATCTGGACCTGAATAATTAGTCCACGTTACTAGATTTTGCGCAGCTGTATATACCCTTAAAGTCTTTAATTTAATTTTTTTAACAAAAGGAGCTGGTAAGTTGTACCCTAACGCTACGGTTTTCAATCGTAAAAACGAACCATCTTCTATCACCCTCGATGAATAGGCATAAGGTCCCTGCCCACCAACCCTGAACATGTCATTGTTTTGGTTATCAGGTGTCCATCTGTTCGTAAAACTGGCATATTGATTTTGATCAAGCCGGGTACTCCCTTCAAAAACCAGGCGATTGGCATTAAATAAATCATTACCCGCAGACCATTGAAAAAACACATTTAAATCAAAGCCTTTATACTTGAATGTGTTAGACAGCCCCCCAGTATATAAGGGGTAAGGTTTACCAATTACAGTCCTATCGTCAGCGTTAACCACCCCGTCGCCATTTATATCAACGTACTTAATATCGCCTGGTTGAATACTTCCGCGTGTGTTACCATTGGTAGGCACATCAAGTTTTAAGGTATACACTCCCGCTGTCGACTTGTCAAAATCACTGTATTGATATACGCCATCCCATTTATATCCATAAAACTGAGCAATAGGCTCACCAATTTTACCTGTGTAAAGCGGTGTATTTACATAGTTCGCATCCCAGGCAAGATTGGTTAAAATGTTCTCCTGATTTTCGGTTAGTGCCAATATTTTGTTACGGTTAAAGGCAATATTGAAATTTGTGGTCCAGGAGAAATTTGTATTGCTGATATTAGTCGTATTGATTGTAAATTCAAATCCATCATTTCTCACCTTTCCAATGTTCTTAAAAGCATTAGGTAGACCTGCGGTTGGGGGTAAATTGGCATTTAACAATAAATCATAGGTAGTTTTCCGATAATAATCCGCTGTAAAAGACACCCTGTCCTTCAGCAACGAAACATCCATACCTAAATCCAATTGTGAGGTGTTTTCCCATTTCAGATTCTGATTTCCTAAAGCTGTTTTAATGGCTCCTTTGTTAATCCCATTATTGAAAGGATAAACTGCCGAGTTTGGCAAAACCAAGGTGGCCAGATAAGCAAAATCACTTACCCGGTTGTTTCCGGTTATTCCATAACTAGCCCGTAATTTAGCATCCGTAATTACAGGTAAGTTTTTCATAAAATCTTCCCCTGTCAATCGCCATGCAACGGAACCAGATGGAAAATAACTCCATTTATTCCCAGGTGCGAACTTGGAAGAACCGTCAGACCTGAAGGATGCCGTAACCAAATATTTTTCCTTATAACTATAGTTAACCCTACTTAAAAAGGAAACCAGCCTATTTAACGAAGTAACTGAAGTAATTGTTGAAGAGGTTCCCTCATCCAATCCACCTACCCCCAAAGTCTCGTTGGGAACCTGTAAGGCAATTGCGCCAAAATTATTAAAGTTAGTTTGTTGTACCGTAAAGCCACCCAATACATTGATTTTATGGTTCTTCCCGATTACACCGTTATAAGTAAGGGTGTTTTCATTTAATAAATCATTGATTCTATTATTGGTCACAGAGCCATTGGGGCCACCTTTACCCTGCGGGCTTAGGGGATTGCCTAATGGTGTCTGCGAATTATTAAAGATATTAACCACCTGATCCGAACGATTAGCACCTCCGGTAACCCTAAGTTTTAAGCTTTTGGTAAAATTATATTCAGCGTAGGCATTAATGATCAAAGAATTAACGATCCGCTTATTGTAAGTGTTTTCCGCAGTGATTACTGGATTCGATCTCAAATCATTATTCACATCAATAGCCGGATCATAAAGTTCATCAATCAGATCATCAGTGTTACCTGTTCCGTTTACAGGTCTATAAGCCCAAACACTGTACATTAAGCTTAAGGTACTTAAGCTTCCATAGTTGTTAGACACGACACTACCCGAACTGCTGGTATTTGAATAATTTATGTTAGCACCTATTTTGAACTTATCATTAATTTTTTGATCCAAAATTAAACGTCCCTGATAACGATTAAATCCGGTATTGAGAATAATCCCATCCTGGTTTGTAATCGAACCGGAAAGAGAATATTTAGTATTGGCATTACCCCCATTAACAGCCATATAATGGTTCTGCATAGCTGCCGTTCTAAATAAACGGTCCTGCCAGTTAACCCCTTGTTCCGTCCGATAGCTCTCCAAAGTACGGCCATTGGTAAAGTATCGTTTGTCAGCATTTGCCGCATTAAGATCTTGCTGTAATTTCACAAACTCATAAGCATTCATTAATGCCACTTCATTCCTGTTTTTCTGGAGTCCGTAATAACCATTATAGGTAACAACGGGTTCGCCAGTCTTCCCTCTTTTGGTAGTAACCATGATTACACCATTTGCACCTCTGGCGCCATAGATAGCTGTCGCAGAAGCATCTTTTAAGATTTCGATAGACTCTATTTCAGCTGGGTTAATGGCATTGTTATCCGCATTTTCTAGCGGGAATCCATCTATAACATATAAAGGTGAATTATTCTGGGTGATAGAATTGTTTCCTCGAATCGTGATTGTACTCGAAGACCCAGGCTGTCCATCACCACTAGCTACCGCCACGCCGGCTACCCTACCCGCCAATGCTTCTTCAAAAGAACGCACAGGTGCTTTCTGCATTTCATCCATCTTTACACTTCCAACCGAGCCAGTCAGATCTTTTTTCAATACGGTACCATAGCCAACTACAACAACTTCATTTAATTTGCTATTCTCTTGCGTCATTTGGAGATTGATCATCCTGGTCTTCCCAACAACCCGTCGCTCTGTAAGATAACCGATTGATGAAAACACCAGCACTGCTTTTTCATCTGGTACATTTATCGTATAAAAACCATTCTCATTGGTCGAAACTGCCGTTGGACTATTTTCAACCTTAACGGTAACACCCGGCAAGGGCATTTTACTTTCATCTATAATGCTTCCAGAAATACTTAGCCATTTCTTAACTATGGAATTAGCCGGAGGATTTGGAGTAACGACAATGGTATTCTTATTAATTACGTAAGACAAAGGCTGATCAAGGAAACATTGCTTTAAAGCTTCATCCAATGAAACGTTTTTAATATGGAGGTTAATCCGCTGTGCTTCGTTCAAAAGTTCGACATCACAAATTATGCTATACCCGCTTTGCTTACGGATATCATTGAGTGTTTCACGAAGTGTTGCGTTCTTCTTATCTAAACTTATTTTTTGTGCTACAGAGGCGGCGCTGACGTGCAAAAATGCCAGAAGACAAATAAAAAAGGACAGTTTCATAATTCGCCATAATTTAGGGTGGACACAAGAGGACATCCCGTATCTGAGTACAGTTAAAATTTTATACATTTGGAAATTAGGTTAATGAAAAATTGGTTGTGTAAAAGTGACCGTTAAGATTTTCCTGATAGCAGTTCTCAAGCTGTGCAATTTCCAGGGGCGGCTTCAACGCTCCTGGTTATTTTTTTTATCAGGTGGTATTTGATCTGGTGTAGACTAGTTCATCAAAATTACCCTCCTTCCATCAATTTTATAACGCAATGAACTCGTAATAGCGATGTTCTCCAGCAATTCGGTAATATCTTTGTACCTCGACATTGTACCCCATAATTTTTTATTTGAGACATTCCCCTGATATTCGACGTCAACATCATACCATCTGGATGCTTTTTTCATCACATCCTTGAGGTTGACATCATTTAAAACAAACAAGCCATTTTTCCATGCCATTACCTCCTCTACATCAGCCTGTTTAATTGTTAAATTTCTATTCAGATCATTAACCGCGATTTGGCCCGGTTTCAATTTGACCTCTTTATTTTGAGCCAGGAGCTTAACCGATCCCTCTAAAAGTGTGGTCTTGATTTCATGATCCTCCAGGTAAGCCTCTACGTTAAAATGTGTACCCAGCACTTCAATTTGCTGTTTGCCAATCACATCCACTTTGAATGGTTTCTCCGGATTTTTAGCGATCTCAAAATATGCTTCTCCTTTTAATTGAACCAATCTTTCCTTTCCTGAAAAGTTTGATGGATAGGTAATGCTGGAGATCGAATTTAACCATACATGAGATCCGTCAGGCAGCACAACCTGAAATTGTCCACCTCTTGGCGTACTAACTGTGTTATAAACAACAGCCTTACCAGAAGAACCAGAGGTTGTTGAGGGTTCATAAATAATTTTGCCATCTGCTGTTTTTGAAATCCGGGTATTACCTTGCTCTGCTAGTTCACCATTATTTACATCGGTCAAAGCAATTTGCTTACCATCGGATAGTGTAAGGATCGCCTTATTACTGCCGGCAACAATTTTGTCAGCAATCTGTGTCTGCTGTTTTGTGCGATCAGAAGATGTATTAAAATACAGGTAAATACCCGCAGCAACTGTCATCAATGTAATGGCCGCAGCAAGCGGCAGTTTATACCATTGCAATTTTTTAGGTCGCTGATGTTTTATACTTTTTTGGAGTTTGCGATATATACTGCTTGTTATTTGATGTTCGTCGCCCAAACGATCTTCATCCCAGTATAGGTTATCTAAAGAAAAATCGTCCTGATATTCATCAAGTTCTCTTTTATCCTCGGCGGTGCATTTACCCTGTATGCACTTTTCATACAACAGGATGTATTCTTCCCTCGTCATAATTTATAATTGGTTATATGTATAGTACCCATTTAGACTTCCCACACACATACTTTTAAAATTATTTTTTATTTATATTTCATCTTAAAAAATGTAATTTCGTTTTATGCCAAATAGAAATACACAGATTCCCTCCGATACTGATCTTTGGGAATCCATCAAATTAGATGATGAACGTGCTTTTTCTACTTTATTCCATCGCTACTCTTCGCGGATTTACAGTAATTCTTATGCTTACTTAAGGGATAGAGAGGTGTGTGAACAAATTGTGCATGATATTTTTTTAACGGTCTGGACCAACCGAAAGACACTGCAAATTGAGTCCTTCAAAAATTATCTCACCTCCGCAGGCCGCTATAGAGTTTACAAAAGCATCCATGCCAGCAAAATTATTCCTATCGATTATAAAGAAGATCTGGAAGATTTTTCGAACGGTTCGGCGGAAAATAACGGTTTTGACCGCATAGCATACCATGACCTGGAAACAGAATTGGAATCTTACCTTAAGAGCCTGCCAAAAAGATGTCAGGAGATTTTTCTCATGAGTCGCCGCCAATTGATGAGTAATGAAGAGATTGCGGAAAAACTCGGTATCTCGAAACGTTCAGTCGAAAATCAGATTACCCATGCGCTTAAACATTTACGGGCGTCATTAAAGGATATCACGGTAATGTTAGTTATAGCTGGTGGCATCAGTAATTTTGTAAATTGAAATTTAGTGATAAAAAAAGGGGAGCGGCGCTCCCCTTTTTTTATCACCTTGTTGTGACTATTGAGTAACTTCCTTCACTTTATTATAAAGTGTTTCAGCCCTTAAATTGGTTGCAATTACTTTACCCTCACTATTAACTAGTACATTTTGTGGGATCGCACGTACATTGTAAAGTGCAGCAGCGGGTTCTTTCCAGCCTTTTAAGCTTGATACGTGATACCATGGCATTCCGTCTGCTTCAATGGCAGCCTTCCATTTGGCAGCATCCTCGTCCAGAGAGACACTAATTACAGTAAATCCTTTTCCTTTGAATTCGTTAAAGGTTTTTACGACGTATGGATTTTCCTTTCTGCAGGGACCGCACCAGCTGGCCCAGAAGTCAACCAATGTATATTTATTCTTACTAACCACCTCTTTCAAACTAAGTTGAGTACCTTCCGGAGTAGTTGAAACAAAATCAATAAAATTCTCTCCCACCAACTTGCCCTTTACGGAAAGAAGTCGCTCCTCTAATTCTTTTCCTAATTTTGTAGCTTTTATTTCTGGGCTCAATTTAGAAAATGTAGGATATGTTGTTTCATAATTAGCCAATCTTCCTTGAGCAGTTTGGTCTAAATAATAAAGAGAAACATAAGATGAAGGATGTTCATTTACAAATTGATCAATGGTTACCTTCCTGAACTGGCTATACACCTCTAATCCGGCTAAAAATCTAGTCACAGCCGCTTTCTTCTCCGGACCTTCAGGCAGATTCCTAAATTGGTTAACTAAACCGGTAAATTTATCCTCAGTAGGTCTTAGTTTTTTTGCAAATAGCTCGTGCTCTTCAGCCAACTTTGTCCCTTTAATATTGGCATAATGAATGGAATCCTTAGCCGATACTTGAACAGTTCCTGCAGATAGAAACAAATCTATTCTGTCGCCAGTCAGTTCATTACCAAAATTAAGTTTAGCCAGTGTAGCTGAACTGATATTGCCTGTAAATTTAAATGCACCATTTTTCACCAATACACTGTCGGCTTTTTTAATTTTAGCATCTTCATAAGTTAACTTTATAAATCTACCATCGTGTTTGCGGTTTACCTTACCTTCGATATTAAAGTTTACCGCTTGCGAAAATCCTGTTAATGACACTAGTGACAGTGCCAGGACTATTTTTGTTATTTTTGAGTTCATATTTCTTTATTAAAATTTAGTTGACTGCGCGCCAATTGATGTTTCTAACTTTTACGAGGTCAGTCCAGGTACTATTTTCCTGGGGTAACAGTTCAACTATGTTTGGATTAGTGCCTACTCTAAAGCGACGTAATGTACCTTTGGTATTGCTGTTATAAGTAGCAATATATAAGCTGTTTGTTACGTGATCGATTTGTGTATCGAACTTGAGCATAGTGATCTGATTCCCTCCTGTTTCAGAATATTGATAGAATCTTTCATTATTAGGATTATAATCGTAAGCATAAAGCTTGTTGCCTACGGAATAGAAAATTACCGTTCTATTAGAAGAAAAAGCATAAAAATCAGCTTTATCAAAATCGACAGCTATGGGACTGATTTTATAAGCAGCGCGTCTGGCCGGGGCAGCTCCGCTGGCATAGAATTTATAAACATAATGGGCATTGTTCGCATCCTTCATGATAGCAAAAGAATTTCCATTGGTCGATCCCAGGTCGGTATTCCGTGTGTTCTCGGCATATACCAGCGTCCTGCCAAGTGCCGCATTGTTCCAAGGGAAAATGGGTTCGTTACCGTCCTTATCTTTATCATCAGACAAGACAACAGATGCAGTACCACTTCCAAAGCTTGAATAATTCATGAAACGCTTGTTTATCGTATCATACCACATCACAGAGGCCATATTTCCAATAGAATAAATTAAATAGGGTGCTGCCGGAATCCGGACTTGTTGTGCCGTACTCACCCGATTGATAGGATTATTGTATAAATCACCACCATTAATTAACAGGAAGGACACAAAAACATCTCCACCTTGGGTTATTAATGCCCGATACAACGGGCTTGTAGGTGCTCCGGCGGCAGTAATTACCTGTGGGGCAAACGAAATCGGATGCAATGTTTCCGGGTTGATTGCCTCTGAAACATACAATAACCTGCTAAAGTTATTTGCTGTTGTCCCAGTCAATGCACCACGATCAAGGAAATAAGACCCTGTTTTCGTAAATACCCATAGCTTAATATCTGCATTGGAACTGCCGTTTCCGGTATGGACAAAGCTGACTGGCTCGCGTAAGCGGGGAAGTCCACTTTTTGACAAAATCTGCCTGATATGTAGGGTGTCGTTTAACATAGCAAGCATTTCAGCTTCGGCGTAACCTTGTTCGTCTTCCCCCATGATCAGTAAACCCCGCGCAACAGGTGTGCTGACATTCAGTGTTGAATTCGCGCGCCAAACCACACCGGTCTTTTTGTCCACTACCTTGTAAAACAGGGGATAGTTGGCCGGATCCAGCAATACAGGATAATTTAATTGTTTCTTTCTGCTTATGGTGTCTGTTAATCTAACACCTTTAGACAAAATCCAATAATAATCATACCTGGAAGTATCCCCATCATCCATTGTAGCGTTAATTTTGGGATTGATACGCAAGGTATCATAGCCCTTGCGCATGTTGTAAGTGCTGTTTACACCAGTGATGGACAGCTCATTGATATCCTTGTATTCATAATTGCCCAGGTCCTTACTGCAGGAACCGGCGATTAAAAACGCTAAAAGAATAATTGTATAATGAAATATTTTCATGTGATTTTGCTTTTAAATTGACTACTTGACATAAGGTACACCGAGGGTAGATGTCCAGGGTACAATTCCAATATACATCAGACGGCCATCCTCTTCCAAGACAGGATTACCTTCATTAAAACGTCGGATTAAAATTGCTGAAGCATCCTGCATAATCAGACTAATACGGGCCATAGGCATAGTTACCGTACTAGCAAAATCCTCATATTTCAGTCCAAAGTTTTCGGTCAGGAAACCCATCTTTTTCTTCGTAAAAAAACCCATCGTTCCCGTTTCCCGATTGGTTCCGGTGGCCAAGCCTCCCGGCCAGACTGCTGGTTTCACCATAATATCGCTGATGCGCAACGTATGCAGGCTTGCATCAAACTCCGGCACTACGACACCTTGCTTTAAGGAAGGGATTGCATCCCACTCTGGGAAAGAGAGCGAAAAATCCTTTGTGGCTACCAATCTTAAACCCAATGTCTTCTCTTCGGTTTCCAAATCAGGCGTACGCTTCAAACGGACCTCTATATTTGTGAAAACAGCATGGGCTGGAATGGTCCATTGCTCCTTTAGGGCTTCATAGTGCACACCCAAAACCGCTGTTGTAGAATCCGGGTTTACTTCGACACGGAAGGTTCGATCATAATCTTTTACTGGTCCTGTAATCATTATCTTGACCCTAAAGTTCACCGCATCCTGATTAATTCTAATAAATTGAACAGGGCTGTAAGGTTGGTATGGCCAGTTACTTTCACTGAAGGCTTCTGAGCCATGTTGCACAGCAAAATACACACCTTCTCGACCTTCATATTTCATGATTTCCTTTTCACAGCTACATAAAAAAACAAGCAGTGATAGACATCCTATCAGTATTTTTCTTTTCATTGTGTTTTTTTTAATTATTTCTTTGTGAGGTTTCGCTTTCCGGCAATGGAACTACATAATTATTTAAAACCATAGCTTTGGTTCCGGTTACGGCAGCATTGTTAGGAACGGTTAGCGTGGAATTTCTTTTGTAATAAAAAAACTGCTGCCCCTCCCCGAGCATTTCCCTTCTGTATTCATTAGAGATTTCTGTTTTCAGGGTAGCGTCATTCACAGGCGTTTTACTCAGCGCATTGCGGGCCGTTCTTACCTTATTAAAATAGCCAATACCCACAGAAAGATCAGGACTACATTCGGCTGCTATAAGGAGCACTTCACTAAGGCGGATCAGTGGAATCATATAACGGCCTGGTCCATCTGGTATATCCTGATACTTCAGATTTGTTAGCGCAGTAATTGTTCCTGAAGACAAAATTTGCCAGCTCCGTCGCCTATAATCATTGGCATCATCGTACAAATTTGTAACTCGTCCTTCATTACTGTCTCCACCATTGAATGATAGCTTTGCATTTGCCAGCAGATTTACGTCAAAAAGTCGTTTGTATAATTCATCTCGATTGATATCATAGAGTGAAAACATCACCTCTGTAGAGAAAACTCTGTCGGGTTTAAGCGTACTCGTTGCATTTGCATTCGTCACATACGGAAAGACGATTTTAGTAGGCAATTGTACTTCGTTAAGTAATTCCACAGCTTCAGTAAAAGCCTCAGCTTTTTTAGTCTGCCACAGATACGCCCGTGCAAGCAGCGCCCTTACCGCATAATAGTTTAATCGATACTGACGATAATAGAGGTCGTTGTTACCGGATGGATTACCGGCATTACGCACCCCCGCAGTACGTATAGGATCAGTGGTTTGCATTAGTAAAATGGCAGCTTTAAGATCATCTGTGACATTTTGCATGAACTGTTCGGAGCTAATAAAGGGCGCAACACTGAATGTGTTTTTAGAAATATAGGGAAGTACTGCTTTTGTTTTACTGGCTTCCGTATAAATAGGGCCAAATAATCGAAGCATGTCAAAGTGTAGAAATGCGCGAAGTGCAAGCGTTTCTCCTTTAATAATACCAAAATACGGTTCTGGCAAAGCTTCACTTGGACTATCCCCACATTTTTCCAGGATTACGTTGCAATTGGCTATCAATTCGTAGGCTTTACGCCAAGCATTATCAAACGTAGCTTTGGGTCTATCAGCCGTGTATACAAAAGTTGTATATTCATAATAACGGTGAGTACTGGAATTCATAAAATAGTATTGCGCAAGCACATCCAATGCACCACTTGTCATCTCCTGTCCATAAAGTGCCTGATTGGTCATTTCTATATACACACCATTCAATGCTTTTAGATACCCCTCTTTATTTGCGAATAGCACATTCTCCGACAGCCGGTCGGTAGGCTTAACGTCAATCCACTTGTTACAGGAAAGCGAAAACGAGCTTAGTAATAGGCAGATACTTAGTTTATATAATATTTTCATTTTATTATAGTTAATACATTAAAATCGAACCGAAGCTGAAAAAGAAACTGATCTTGCAAATGGGTAGTCAATACCCCGTTCATTCTTTATTGTTGAAATATTGAAAATGTCGTTCATGTAAGCCCTTAGTGTTATGGAGGAAGCACGCACAGTTTTTAACCAGGCTGCGGTCGTGTTTTCATACCCCAGGGAAAAAGCCTCGCCTATTAGCACATTATTATCTGCGACAAATCGCGAGGACATTGGAGTGGTCTCCGTTGTTGATATGGCTTTAAAACTGGCGTTATCTCCGGGACGTTTCCAGCGGTCATACAATGCCCGGCGATCCTGGTTTAGCGTAACCTCTTGAGTAGTTATATTTTCAACTTTCTCATAAAGTGTTTGCATAAATGCCTGTCCACCTAAACGGTATCTTAGATTAACTGAGACGAGAAAGCCCTTGTAAGAAAAACTAGAACCAATTACACCCTCCAGCTTTGGTTCGCTGTTACCAACTACTACTTCATCCTGGAAATTATGGACAAAGGTTTGTTCATTGTTTTTGTTTAGGAATATTTCACGTCCAGTTGCCGGATCAATACCCACTGATCGAACTGCCCAGAGGTCAGAAGGACTTCCGCCATCATAATACCGGGTTAAGTTTCGACTTTTATTATTCTCATTGAAATTTTCCAGCTGATTTCCCATTTTACCGTATTTGGCTGTCAACTGTCTCATGTTAAGGTTTACACGCCAGTTTAGCTGTCTCTTTCTAATCAGCGTATAATCCGTTGTTAAGGTAAATCCGTGTGTAATCTGTTCACCCAAGTTCTGTGCAACTTTTGACACTCCCGTAGAGGAAGGTAATGTTATAAATACAAGCAATGGGTCAGTCGTTTTAACAAAATAGTCGAGGTTAAAACGCATCCGGTTATCAAGTGTAGTCAGGTCAAGGCCAATATTACGGTCCAGCGTGGTTTGCCATTTCAGATTTCTGTTCCCCATATTGGATATAATAGTACTGGCACCAAATGGGTTACGGTTTTCATTGTTGTAACGATAGATCCGCATTGAAATGTAATCATCAAAATTCTGGTTCCCCGGAGTACCAATCGATCCGCGTAAACGAAGTTGACTGATCCATTTCCAATCCTGAATAAATGCTTCATTGTGTATATTCCAGGCCAAACCAACAGACCAGTTACTAGAGAACCGTCTGTCAGAGCCATACACGGATGATCCGTCTAGCCGAAGGGTAGCATCTACCAAATATTTTTGATCATATGAATAACCTGTGTTAAAATAGAAACTAGCGCCGCGTCTTTTGGATTCCTGGTAGTCAGCACGCTTCCCCTCAGGATATCCCAATGCGAAATTAGGGTTGGCAAATTCATCATCCACAAATCCCCTCACCTGATAAGCGCTTTTCTGAGTTGTTGCCTGCTCCATTCGCATACCTCCCACAGCATTCAACATATGCTTTTCAGCGAATAGTTTTCCGTAGGTTAGACTAAATTCACCATCATAATTTAGATTCTTTCCATTTGTTTCCGTGTAGCGACCTTTTTCAAGAATATCTGTGCTTTCGAATTCAATATTAAAAGGAGACCGGAATACTTGATCTTGTGTTCCGTAATTACGTATACCCAAGCGACCACGTGCACGTAAAGCCTCTGTTAATCGCCATTCCATTTCCAGATTATTTGTA
This sequence comes from Pedobacter sp. ok626, assembly GCF_900100435.1. GTDB lineage: Bacteria > Bacteroidota > Bacteroidia > Sphingobacteriales > Sphingobacteriaceae > Pedobacter. Next base: position 247,326 of record NZ_FNEX01000003.1, read on the forward strand.
AATCCCTGTGATTCCTGCTGGTTGATATTCAGGTTACTCTGATCGTACAACGGACTGTAAACCGGAAGCAGTGCTGGATTACCGTAGGTTTTAAAATCTTCCAGAACTTTTCTTACATTCCCGTTCTCATCATATTTCCGAAAAAAAGGATTGGCCCTCGAAAAGTCGGCGAATGGTGATGTTTCCCTGTTGGCCCGAACATTATCAATGCTTAAAGAGTTGTTTACAGAAAAGTTACCTTTTCTATAAAGCAGCCGTATGTTTCCGCTAGTCGTCTGTCTATCTGACCCCTTCATCACACCATTTATAAGTCCGTAGTTAAATGAAGCACTATACCGCAGATTGGCGTCACCACCCTCAGCAAACAAAGTGTGTCGTTGGTTAATGGCCGTACGCAGCGGCTCGTTCGCCCAATACGTATTTACACCTCGCCGAACTTCCTGTAGGCGCTTGTAATACAGCGCTTGAGAATCCTGATTTCCGGGGATAACAAAATTCCCTTGATCAGTTAGTAAACTGTAAAATCCGGATAGATACTCAAACTGTAGTTTTTCTTCGGCATTCATCAGGTTGTAATCCGTGAGATCTGCAAAACCGATAGTCGAATTCAAGCTGTAATTTATACGTAATGAACCGGCAGTTGGTTGCTTAGTTTCCACTACCACTACACCATTTGCAGCTTTAGAGCCGTAGATGGCAGAGGCGGCCGCATCCTTCAACAAGGTAATGCTCTGTACACGGTCCATACTCAGGTCGCTGATGATCGCCAAGGTACTTTCAAAACCATCCAATATAAATAATGGCTGGTTGGGATTCGTAGCAAATTCATCAGTTAATCCGATCACACTACTTTTTCCTCTTATTTCTATATCAGGTAAGCGGTTCGGATCCGATCCAAATAAGTTATTATCTATAATTGCAAATGATGGATCCAACGTTTTTAAACTTTGCAAAACATTCTGGTTACCCACAATCTGCAAGTCTTTAGCTGAATATCTAGCTGAGGAACCCGTAAAAGCATTCCGGTCACGCTGATAGATTCCAGTAACTACAACCTCATCCATCGAATCTTCTTTCGGCTCCAAATCTACATCTAGCTTTTCTTGCTTTTGGTAGGCGATTTCCTGAGTTTTCATTCCAATATAAGTAAACACCAATGTTTGTTTCTTATCTGAGGGAGGGACAGCTATGCGGTACTCCCCCTTTGTATTGGTAACTGTATTGAGAAGACTGCCTTTAAGCCTGATGGTAACCTTTTCCAGCGGTTGCTTGGTTTCTACATGTCGGACGACGCCTGTAAGCATACTTTGCTGAATAGAAATAGAGCTGGTCCCGGTATTCCGCGTCGCATGTGGACTGGAAAATGAGATGGTCTTGTCTTCGATGGCAAATTCCAGCGGCTGACCTTCAGTTACCTTTTCGAGAAATCGTTGCAAAGGCATATTCTTTACATCAATTGTGATAGGCTTGGTAGATTCAAGCAGTTTTTTAGTTCCAAAAACGGTATATCCGCTTTGTTTTCTAATGGCGTCGATTACAGCCGAAAAGGGAATGTTTTTCCCTTTGAGTGTAATCTGCTGTGAATAGCTGGCGGCACTTACTGTCGTAAATCCAGCTATAAGTAAAAACATGATGATTTTCATCACTCGCGATAAGTAATATTTATTCATTAAATTTGCGTTGATATGGGTGGTGCAGTATCTGCTTATTCGTTTTAGGTCGATTGCACTAATCATTCTTAAAGGGAAGGATGGCAGTCCTTTCCTTTTATTGATTTTAGGGGCTTTGGTGGTTAGTTTAGTTAGGTTTTCATCATGTGGTTGCTTTTTGGTTTAGGTTTTACATTCTATTTTTTCCCTTTAATAATTAATTTTCGATGACTAGCGTCGAGTTTATAGTCAATTTCAGCTACATCCAGTAAACGTAGTACAAGGCTGATCTTTTGGTTGCGGTAAGCATCTCCTATGAGTTCTTCTTTTGGTATCCCGTTCTCATAAACAATGTCCAGATCATACCAACGTCCAATTTCACTCATAGTCTCTTCAAATGTTTTGCCGTCAAAGCTGAATTTGCCGTCGCGCCATGTTATGTAATCAGCAACGTCAACCTGTTTCACCTTGGTCTTTCCTGCAGAAACGATAGCCTGTTGATTGGGTGACAGGATAACACGATCTTGATTAGCGCTAACAGCAACTGTTCCTTCTACAAGAGTTGTTTTAATCGCTAACTGTTCCCGATACGCATTTATATTAAATTGGGTACCGAGGACTTCCACTTCCTGGTGGTTGCTGATTACCTTAAAGGGTATTTTCTCTCCATTTTTCCGATAAGCTGGTTTCACCTGAAAATAGGCTTCCCCCTCAAGTTCTACTATACGTTCATCCGAAGCAAAGCGCGACGGATATTTTATCCTAGAAGCAGCATTGAGCCAAACTTGTGTACCATCAAGCAATGTGATTTTATAGGTACCTCCGCGTGGAGTTTGCAGCATTAACAACTTTCGGCTATCATAAGCTTGATCCAAATCAATGTTTTCAATTGGAACACCATTTGTATAGGTGATTTCTTTTCCAGTTACAATACCAGCTTGAGCATTGCTCAACTCTATAATCTTACCGTTGGCCAGCGTTAGCGTGGCTTTGTTCCCTCCTGGTTCAATGCTCGTACTTACTTGTTCAGAAACTCCAATTGATGTTTTATATTCTACGGCCGTCCATGTACCAAGCGCTACAACAAGTACCGCTGCTACGGTAGCTACCCATCTGATCGTCGGATAACGCTTGATGGTTTTAGATTGCTCATCAGTAACTTTAGCTAATAGGCCGGCAAGCATCCGCGATCTAACCTCATCGGGAGATTCACGTCTTGTCGTAGGAATAACTACATCTTGGTCGTCATGGCTGTTATACCAATCCGTTAAAACTTGTAGTTCCTCTTTACTGATATTGCCGGTATTAAATTTAAAAACTAATTGTTCTATGTATTCAGTATTCGTGGACATGCTGTTTGCTTTTCTATATGTATAGACAGAAAAAAATAAGCAAGGGATGAGTGGTGTGAATTAATTATTTAATAATATTTATTTAATATCGTTTTTAGAACGTTATCGCTGGAAAAACATATGAATAAATATTAGTGTAATCAGCAATTCAATATTGCCCTGGATATCTTTATTTGCCTTTTTAAGGTGCGATTTGATTGTATGCTCTGAGAGATTTAATTTTTCGGCAATCTCTTTATTGGAAAGACCCTCATGGCGGCTAAGCTTAAAGACAATCTGACATTGAGGGGGTAATGCATCTATTGAATTGTCTATCTGCTGTTTTAACTCACGTATCATCAACTCGCGCTCAGGTGATAAGAAATTGATATCCTCTGGTGGAGCATAACTTTCAGATTTTATACGCTCACGATAACGCCGGTCCAACATATTGAAGGACTGGTTACGTATAGCACGGGCCAAATAATTAGCAAGCATGACCTTTTTGAGGGAAAAGTCATGACGCAGCTTCCATAGTTTATACAACACATCTTGAACGCATTCTTCAGCTTCTTCCTGATTGCCTAAACGGTTAAAGGCAACTGCCAGCATTTTATCCCAGTAACGATCATAAATCTCCACCAATACGCGTTCGTCACTATTTTGCATAAGCTGGACTAGCTCCTGATCTCCATATAGTTTATATTGCGCCATTAATAGATGTCCCCCGCTTGCAAATATATAATTTTCAGCGTTTTGTACATGGTTTCTTTTTTCTACAGCATTAACGTCGCCCCAGGTGTGCCGAGCAGTTTCTTTATAGTTAAGGCAAAGTGTCCGCATAATGAACGGCATTTGAACGGCTTATGAACGGACATTGAACGGACACTGAACGGGTGGAGCCGTTCAGCATCCGCTGAACACTGGTTAATTAGAACTTAAGTGATTTTCCTTCAGAAATACTCAGACCGCACCCAGATAAGTTGGCTATCAAACCTTTAGTTCTACATTTAGAAAAAACATAAAAATCATGGCAAGAGCTACCATATTACCTTTTTAAAGAAAACGCCGGTTTCGCGTTTCCCTTGGTACTACGCGTTGCAGCTTGGGAGGCTAGTCCTCACATGATACACACATTAGACACACATCCTCCACGAAAAGGTACCTTTTTGTGGGTTTGGTGTGAAGGAGGTGTGAACAAGGTGTGAAGAAACCTAGTTCTTGGCTATGGCTGTGACAGGCTTTGATTCTAAAGAATGAGGTATCCAAAATATTGTATTTCATTGCAATATTTTTTCATAAAAACATTACAGTAACCTTACAGGAAAATATAGTTCAATCAATTTACATTAATTATATTGCAGTAGATATAATTCTAAATAACATATAAAACAGATAGCCAATGAAATAAAGAAACGACAATAACAGATCAAACTTCTTAAATGAGGTATTAATTTAAAGAGTCTCTATCAACAAATTCTCACAAGCACAAGGAAGAGACAATAGATTAATGCCCATGACAAATATTGTTGTACTTTTGAAGTGCACTATAGCATCATGGGCTCTATTGTAAACCCGTTCCTAAGGTCGTGAGAAACCTGTTGATGCGGTATATAGAGCTTGCTATAGTGCTTCTTCGTTCATCTGATAGAACGGGACCTCCTATAGCTTTCTTTACCCCACAATTGAGACTCATTTTTAAAAATAAAAAATGAGCATATGTATACACCCGACCAATTTCTACACAAAAGACCATCAGGCACCAAAGCTGAGCTTAACACGTTCGCGAAAACTAAATTAAAAGAGTTTTTTGAAACCTATCCACTTGATGACAGTCTCGAATATCTCTGGAGAATGATCCAGCAAAGTTTTTATACCAAGAGCCGCATATTACCTAATGCAGAACGCGCTAATTTGATCGCTTTTTACGAATATCTTCATACGATGATTCTGGCAGCTAGTATTACTAATGATGAATTAAAAAGTCCAACTTAATCCACTATTTTCAAAACTTATCTTCCAAAAACCATAGAAAGGCTATCCAAAAAGGTAGCCTTTGTCAACCTTTCTCCGTAATATATCTCATTACGTCATCCTCTTTTACTAAAGAGTGATAAGTTTCGAAATCTGAAGGTCGATATTTAAAAAGCGCGATTTCCTTGGAATCCATAAACAAATGTGCTCCATATTTGCTTTTATATTAACCTAAACATAAAACTTGCTGAACAATAAAGAGACAGGTTTTGAATAATTTAGGGTATAACTAATTGAAATCGTATGACAACACAAGAAGTTGCTGACAAATTGGTACAGCTATGCCGCGAAGGTAAAAATGATCAAGCCATTGAAGAGCTTTATGCAGAAAATGTGATCAGTAAAGAACCCAAAGGATCAGACATGGAACTGACCGAAGGTAAAGAAGCCGTTAAAAACAAAACCCTTAAATGGGAAGAAAGCGTAGAAGAAATTCACAGCGCTTCCTGCTCAGATCCTATTGTTGCAGACAGCCATTTTGCAATCGTTATGAATATTGATGCCACTTATAAAGCGCATGGAAGAATGGCAATGAGCGAGATCTGTGTTTATGAAGTAAAAGATGGAAAAATCGCCGCTGACGAGTTCTTTTACAGAATGGGCTAAAAAAAGAAGGGTTCCGGTAACCAGCCAGACCCCTTAAATATCAACTAAACCTAAACTTATAAATACTAACCAAATATTTATATCACAAATATAAAGGCGCTTTATTAAACCCATGTTAAATCATCGTGAAGTATTAAGGATAATCAAACCATAACATAGAGCTACCAGTAAGTTAAAACAGTATGATTTATTTTGCATCAAATTGCAAGACTATATTAACATGGAAAAAACACAATTAAAGGTCAGCACTGATCTGCAAAAATTCATTGAAAAATTCGAGCCAAGCAAATTTAAAATGATGACAAAAGGCATTGAGATCAGAGGCATCAACGACATGCACCGAAACATTACCCAAGCTAAAGACCTGATCGAAAGGTTAGATTTGAAGCTCTTCGTTTCACACAATGCAGAAATGCTGAGTTATGGCGCCTTTGAGGTAAATTTCCTATAAAAGCTTATCCCCGCTCTACTTTCGTAAAGCGGGGGTTTATTTTAATGAATCTCTATACTTTTAATTGCTTTGTCAAAAGCATAATCTTTAATCCCTGGCACTTTTAGTCCCTCAGCACGAAATACCGTAAGATCTGTCATACCTAAAAACCCAAGAAACGCTTTTAAATAAGGTGCAACAAAGTCGTTGGCTTTCCCTGGTCCTTCTGAATAAACGCCTCCCGATGACATAGCTACATAAACCTTTTTCCCTGTAACCATTCCTATAGGTCCATTTTCACCGTACCCAAAAGTTATTCCTGCCCTGGTAATATGATCAATCCACGCCTTTAGTGCCGAATGGATGGTAAAGTTAATTAATGGTGCCCCAATTACGATGATGTCTGCAGCAAATAGTTGTTTAACTAGACGATCTGAAAGTTGGATAGATTCTTTTTCCCCTTCAGTTAGCTGATCGCTGGGAATAAAGAATGTACGAAGGACTTCAGGGTTAAGATGTGGTATTTCAAGATCAACGAGGTCTAATTCTTCAACTGTGCTACCAGAATACTTTTGCTGAATTTCGTCGACGATGGCATTACCTAGTTTAATGCTATACGATGTTGCGCCTTGTATACTTGATTTTAAATGAAGGATATGTTTCATAAATTTATTGATTAATTATCAAGAGCAAAACTAGCGCTACCAGGTGATAAAAAGTTAGTCGTTACCTAAAGGTAAGCGCTTACATTGAGGTAAGTGACTATCTTTGTTGTTATGAAAGTCATTAAAAATCAAGCAATACCATGCAAGGCAGAATGCGAAAGCTCACTTAAAAATGTCCTTGATGCGCTATACGTGTTAAACGGAAAATGGAGGTTGGCTTTGATCCTTTCCCTTGTACAATCATCCAAGCGTTTCAATGAGATTCAGAATGAAGTCTCCGGGATCTCCTCCAAAGTCTTAGCTAAAGAATTAAAGGATTTGGAATTAAATGACTTTATCAAACGGAATGTGTATCCTACCCAACCGGTAACTATTGTTTACGAAGCAACCAGTTATAGCCTGACTTTAAAAAATGTGTTGGCTGAACTGAATGCCTGGGGTGAGCAGCACAGAGAAAAAATTAAACAAAGTATGCGGAAGCAATCTTAAATAAAAAAAGGCCTCGATGTTGAGTAAAGACGGAAGTAATCAAAAACCCAGAAGGACATAGCTCTAGATGTGGTATTATCCGATTTGAATTTGTTGTTATTATTTAGTTTTTGAAAATGCCATTTTAATCGCAAGACCGGTCAAAACACTTGCCATAAACCATTTTTGTACTTTTACCCAGGAAGGTTTTTTTGCGAAAAATAGCGCCACTTTTGAAGCTGTCAATACAATAATAAGGTTGATAGTGAAACTAACTGCAACCTGAATAATGCCAAGTTGTAAACTCTGGGTCATAACAGAACCGTATTCAGTTTTTATAAACTGCGGGAAAAAGGATAAATAAAATACGGCAACTTTCGGGTTGAGTACATTGGTAAAGAAACCAGTACTGAATAACTTGGCCGGCCTGTCGTCAGCCAAACCTTTTTTCGTTTCAAAAATATTTTTGCTATTTGGCTTTATTGCCTGGTAAGCCAGGTACAAAAGATAAATAACCCCTAATGATTTCAATGTTGTATAAGCAAGGGGCACTGCAAAAAGTACAGCAGTAAGCCCAAAGGAAACCATAACAATGTGGAACAGAAAGCCGCAAATTACTCCGACCAGAGAGATTAATCCGGCTTTTCTGCCTTGGGTAATAGAACGGGAAATCAAATAAATCATATTAGGTCCCGGACTGATAACAAGGACCAATGCAGATAGTGCAAAAATTAAAGTGTCGTTTAATGGTATCATAGTTGTTATTGTTGGTCATTTTATAATGACCGCTAATGTCCAAATATACGCAGTGCACTTTACATTCGTATCTAATAGCTAAAATTCTGTTTGTCGCCACCAGTACACTAAATATGGTCGAACACTATTTCCATTGCAGAATAGGGAAGGAAAAAAACCGTAAATCAATCTTTTAGCTGCAAAAAAAAAGGAAACAACCAAAACTGGTCGTTTCCTTATGTAGCCCGTAGGGGAATCGAACCCCTGTTTCCAGAATGAAAATCTGGCGTCCTCACCCCTAGACGAACGGGCCATTTTCTGCCTTTCAGCGCTGCAAAGGTAGTATTCTCTCTTAATCAGCCAAACTTTTTTTGAAAGTTTTTTAATAAAATCACACTACCTTCTCCGATCATTCTGATCATCTTGCACTTAGGCTAAAGATGAGCCTTAGCTCATCTTTAGTTTCTTTTCAATATCGTTTACGTAAGCCCTAAATTTCTTGTCTGTCTGTATTAAATCTTCAACAGTTTGGCAAGCATAAATTACGGTCGAGTGATCCCTACCTCCAAAAAATGCACCGATAGTTTTTAACGAACTTTTAGTCATTCCTTTAGCAAGGTACATAGAGATCTGACGAGCTTGTACTACCTCACGTTTACGAGTAGGCGCTTTAAGTAAGTGAACAGGTACTTCAAAGTAATCACAGACTAATTTCTGGATGTAATCTATAGAAACCTCTTTGGTCGTGTTTTTGATGAAGTTTTTAAGCATCGACTTAGCCAATTGCAAATCTATCTCTTTCTTGTTCATGGTCGATTGTGCCAATAAAGATACCATCGCTCCTTCTAACTCACGTACGTTGTTGTCAATGTTATGTGCAACATATTCTACAACCTCATCTGGCAAATCAATACCGTCAGCATACATTTTCTTTCTTAGAATAGCGATCCTTGTCTCTAATTCCGGTACTTGTAGATCAGCGGAAAGTCCCCATTTGAAACGACTTAAAAGACGTTCTTCCAATCCTGATAAATCTTTAGGCGCTTTATCAGAAGTAATGATAATTTGCTTTCCTGACTGGTGTAAATGGTTAAAAATGTGGAAGAAGATATCTTGTGTCTTTTCTTTTCCTGCAAAGTTGTGTACATCATCCATGATGATTACATCCATTGCCTGGTAGAAGTTCACAAAATCATTGATCGTGTTGTTTTTCAATGATTCTACAAACTGCTGGCAGAACTTCTCACAAGACACATAAATTACCAGCTTATCTGGCAAGCTTCTTCTGATTTCATTACCTATGGCCTGAGCCAGGTGAGTTTTACCTAAACCTGATGCTCCGTAGATCATCAGCGGGTTAAATGATGTCGCACCTGGCTTTGCTGCTACAGCGTGTCCGGCCGAACGTGCCAGACGATTACAGTCTCCCTCTACATAGGCCTCAAAAGTATAACTTGCGTTTAACTGAGGGTCTACATTCATCTTCTTCAATCCCGGAATTACAAAAGGATTTTTGATATCCCTATTGATGTTTACAGGAACCGGCATTGACTGCTTCCTGTTGGTAGATCCGTTACCATTTGATGGCATGTTGGTTGTGTATGGTAAAGCACCATTTGTTGTCGACTTATCTACAACAATATTATACTCTAACCTACCTTCATCACCGAGTTGTTGTTTTACAGTTTTTCGCAGCAAGCCTACATAATGCTCTTCTAACCACTCATAGAAGAACAAACTAGGTACCTGTACAGTTAAAACCCTATCTTCCAGCTTAAGGGCTGATATCGGTTCGAACCAGGTTTTGAAGCTCTGGGCCGGGATATTATCCTTTATAATTTGAAGACAGTTATTCCATACTTGTGTACAAGTGTATTGCATATTTTTCTTTAATATTTTAAGGTTTCTAATAATAAAACGGCGGAAAGACCAGTCGTTTTGGGAGTGCGAAGATGATAAATTTTACTAACATTAAGTTATAAAATCTGACCTTTTTTATAACTCGCTCTACTGCAAAAGAATAGAAATCACTCCCAACAAACCTCCTGTTGATAACTCCGAAGAGTGTGCAAAACTTTCACCATTTCATCAGCTCCATCATCCTTAAAAACTCGGCTTGAACCGGAGCTTCCAACTGAATTTGGGCTCCACTTACCGGATGTTTAAAGCTCAATTCAGAAGCATGGAGCAACATCGTGGTCATCTCCCATTGCTCTTTAAAAAACTTATTTTGTTTATTACAACCATGCTTCCTATCTCCTATGATAGGATAAAAGATATGCGCAAAATGTTTTCGCAACTGGTGCATACGTCCAGTTGTTGGTGTAGCTTCTACCAGAGAATAGCGGGAAGTTGGGTGTTTCCCTAAGGCTACGTCGATTTCGGCCCGTTTTAAAGTAACGAATGAGGTAAAGGCTTCCTGGATAGCCCCGTTCTCTTTAACAAGCGGATAATCGATATCTAATTGATCTGGGGCATAACCACGGAGTATAGCCAGGTACTTCTTGATCACCTCTCCATTTTTAAATTGTTGATGCATAGCGATCTCAACATCTTTGTCGAAAGCAAACAAAAGCAAGCCTCCTGTTTTTCTATCCAATCTATGTACTGGACTAACGTGTCGGCTAACCTGGTCTCTTAATAGCTGTAAGGCAAATTCTTTGGCATCACTGGCAATTGACGATCGGTGTACAAGCAATCCATGAGGTTTATTGATCGCAATTAAATGGTCGTCCTGATATACAATTTCAAGCATTTACTTTTTGCCACGAAGATAAGGCTTTTGTTTCTATTTCGCTATCCAGGCTTCAGGATTCAATTTAGTTTGCCCCCGCATAATCTCGAAATGCAAGATCGGGCCATCTTCTTTCGAAGCAACAATTCCTAATGTTTGTTTCGTTTCCACTTTATTACCTTTAGCTACACTAACACTTTTTAAGTTTTGATAGACCGTAAAATAATCACCATGACGCAAGGCCACGATATAAGTGCCAAACAATTCCTTTACAAATAACACCTCACCTTCAAATACAGCTTTAACGGCCGAACCTTGCTCTGTAAGTATATTAATTCCATCATTGGTATAGCTTGCCTGCCCTTCAGTATGGTTACCAAAGCGCTCAACAATCGAATACTGACCAACAGGCCATGGTAAACGTCCCCTATTATTTTCGAAGCCTGCAGAGAGCTTCGCTGACTCTGGTGAAGCGGTTAAGTAATTGCTGGTGGTTTTCTCTTTAGTGACCGGTATTGGCCTACCTTCGGCAACAGCCTTCTGTGCCGCCAAACGCTCTTCCTCCTCGGCTTTTTTACGTGCCATCTCTATTTCGCGCTGAATGGCACTTCTAATTGCACGATCAATTTCTGCTTGCTTACGCTTCCGCGCAGCAATATCTTGTCTAAACTGTTTTTCCTGTCTACTAAACTGATTCAGCATCTGGGCTTGTTCAGTTTTATTTTTACCGAGCTTTACTTTTTCTTGTTCCTGCTCAGTCAGCAAATTGCTTTTGGCCTTTAAATTTTTGTCGAGTACAACAATTTTATATTCGATATTTTTCTTTGTCCCCTGTATGTAGTCAGCTTGTTTCTTACGGTATTGACCAAATTGCTGGAAATACTTAATGCGCTTATAAGCCTGATTAAAGCTCTCAGAAGCGAAAATAAACATCATTTTATCGTAAGCATTCTGGTTCCGCTGTGCAAAACGAACCATTCCTGCATATTCATTCTTCAATTGGCCTAATTGGCTTTTTAAAGTATGTACCTCATTCGTATTTTCATGGATTTGATTGTCCAAATTCTTTACTTCAGAGTTAATTACAGCAATTTTATTCTGCATCAGCCTGATTTTACTATTGATAGCCCTGATCTGGCCCATAGTCAACCGCTTACTACTCGAAGTCTCATTCAGATTTCGCTGTAGCAAATCAATTTCGCGCTGTATAGCCTCCTTGTTCCGCTTCAGTTCAGAACTGGTTTGGGCAAAGCTGGCGGCGGTAACGGAAACAAAAAGGAATAATAAAAATAATCTCTGTAGCTTCATTGTGTAATCAAAAATAGCACATTCAGGCTATCCAAACAAATTGCTGCTCAAATATCTGTCGCCTCTATCACATGCAATGAACACAATCAGACCTGATTCCAGCTCTTCGCAAAGCTCCAAAGCACAAGCTAAAGCGCCGCCACTGCTCATTCCAGCAAATATACCTTCAACTTTCGCCAACTCACGGGCTTTCTCTGTTGCAGTCTGTTGCGAAACGTCCATTACTCGATCTACCCGGCTTGCATCGTAAATTTTAGGTAAATAAGCAGCTGGCCAACGACGGATACCGGGAATCGAAGATTCTTCAGTAGGCTGACAACCCACTATCTGTATCGCAGGGTTTTGTTCTTTTAGAAACATAGAGTTACCCATGATACTACCAGTAGTCCCCATAGAGCTCACAAAATGAGTAATTTTCTGCTCGGTATCGCGCCATATTTCCGGACCTGTAGTTTTATAATGCGCCAGGTAATTGTCTGGATTTGCAAACTGATCCAGCAAAAAATACCCATGCTTATCACGCTGTTCTTCAGCGTAATCACGGCATACTTCTATAGATTCTAATAAGGTAACTTTGGCTCCAAAAGCTTCCATGGTCAAAGTCCGCTCTCTGGTAGAACTTGCAGGCATTACCAGTTCAATCTCCAATCCATATATGCCAGCAATCATAGCCAATGCAATACCAGTATTGCCACTTGTGGCTTCGATCAGGCGAGTACCTTTTTTAATCTCACCACGCTCCATAGCGCTTCTGATCATATTTAAAGCAGCTCTATCCTTTACACTTCCACCCGGATTGTTACCCTCTAGTTTTGCAAATAACTTAACATTTGGGTTTGGATTTAACTTGCTGATTTCTACCAAAGGGGTATTTCCAATAAATTCTACAATGTTTCCCATTTCTATTTGGTGTCTTTTTTTTCTATAACTTTTACGGACGATTGGTTGTATACAGTGGATCCGGAAGGTATACTTTTGGTTAACCATACGTTTCCACCAATAATAGAGTTGGCTCCTACGACAGTTTCCCCACCCAATATTGTTGCTCCCGAATAAATAATCACATGATCCTGAATCGTCGGGTGTCTTTTGGTATCGGCCATGTATTTTTCAACGCTTAAAGCCCCTAGAGTCACGCCTTGATACAATTTAACATGATTACCAATTACAGTGGTTTCCCCAATTACCAGTCCAGTTCCATGATCGATATATAAGTACTCACCAATCAAAGCGCCTGGGTGAATATCTATTCCGGTAAGGGAATGTCCATATTCTGTTAATATTCTCGGTATCAGTGGAACATCCGCTTTTAACAAGGCATGTGCAATTCTATATAATGCGATGGCCAGAAAGCCCGGATAGCTTCTAATGATCTCAAACTCGTTCTTTGCTGCCGGATCTCCGTTTAAAATAGCAGCGATATCGGTATTCATCTTTCTGTACAACTCCGGTAGACCTTCAAAAAAGGCAGTAACGATTCCTTCATTGTTAAAATCCTCACATGCCTTAGTGGCATTTAAGAGCCTAATCAATTCCTTTTCTTGTTTTAAAAACAAGCGCTTGATTTCGTTTATTGAATAATCCGGCGTAGTTAAACGCTCCGGATACAATAAATTCATCAGGTTAATGGCCCAGTCTGCAATCTCCTGATTAGAAGGCACTGGCTCAATCCTGTTTTGTTTATTAAAAATATGAAGGTAAAATTCCTCGTTCATTGTATGGTGATTAAAGCGTTAATTTGATCTTACAAAGAAATGAAATTATTGTGTTATTTAACGAGCCGGTATTTCTTCCAGTACATTTAAAAGGAAGTGCCAGAATTTATAAACCGATGAAATTTGTACACGCTCATCTGGAGAATGTGCTCCATGTATAGTCGGACCAAACGAAATCATATCCATACCCGGCAAATGCGCGCCCAATATACCACACTCTAAACCAGCATGACAAGCATTTACATTCGGCTCGGCATTAAAACTCACTTTATAAAGCTTGCTCATTAAAGAAAGAATCTCCGAATCCGCATCAGGTTTCCAACCTGGATAATCTCCACTAGTAGTTACTGTACTGCCCATATTCTCCAATGCTGCACCTACTGCTATTGCTACATCTTCTTTAGTGCTTTCTACACTGCTGCGCTGCAAAGATAAAGTGATAAACTCGCCATCCTTAATGATGATTTTGGCCAGGTTAGAAGAAGCTTCTACCAGGTCAGGAATATCAGGGCTCATCCTAAAAACGCCATTTGGAACTGCATATAAAGCATTGATGATCTTATGGTAATCTTGTTTATCTAAAACCTCTGCCGGAAGTTCTGTTTCTATGGCACTGATGTTTAAAGCTGGCTCGATAGATTGATATTCGGCCTTAATAACTTCAGAGAAATCAGCAATAAAAGAAAGGAATGCAGCTTTCTGATCACCTGCCACAGCAACAACAGCGCTGGCTTCACGAGGAATTGCATTTCTTAAACTGCCACCCTCAAAGCTGCCCAACTGCAGATCTAATACCTTATTGCCATTGTACAGCAGGCGATTCATCAGCTTATTGGCATTCGCCCTTCCTTTATGAATATCCATGCCCGAATGTCCTCCTAGCAAACCTTTAATCGAAACTTTAAAAGCTATACTATTTTGTGCAACAGGGTTTTGCTTGTATTTATATACAGTAGTTGTATCTATACCACCGGCACAACCAATGGTTAATTCATCGTCTTCCTCAGTATCCAGATTTAATAAGATAGTTCCCGATAGATTGCTAGGATCAAGCTGTTTTGCGCCCGTCATCCCTGTTTCCTCATCAATGGTAAACAAGGCTTCTAAAGCCGGATGAACCAAGTCATCTGCAGCCAAAATAGCCATAATGGTAGCTACACCTATTCCGTTATCAGCCCCCAAAGTAGTCCCTCTTGCTTTAACCCAGTCCTCATCTACATACATATCGATGCCCTGTGTTGCAAAATCAAAGTCGCTATCACTATTTTTCTGCTGAACCATATCCAAATGCGATTGAAGAATCACAGTTTGTCTGTCCTCCATACCTGCGGTTGCCGGTTTTTTAATTACCACATTACCTACATGATCTCTGATGGTTTCTAAACCCAGTTGATTACCAAAAGATTCCATAAATTGTATGACACGCTCCTCTTCTTTTGAAGCCCGGGGTATGGCATTCAATGCTACAAAATTACTCCAAAGTGCCTGTGGCTCCAAATTTCCTACTTTCATCGCTCTAATTATACTTGTATTAAACAAAGCTAGAAAGTTATTCAATTTAATATTTAATGAATACTAAACATGTTATTAATATGGCAAAAAAAAAATTAACTCATCGAGGGGAATGATATTCCTTTGATCTTCCTAAACAGTTCTACCGCATAGATGTCAGTCATGCCCGATACGAAGTCTAACACACATTGAATTTTAGTGTAAGCATCTGTCTGCCTTGTTAAAAATTGTTTGGGAATCAGTTCTACCAGTTTTTTATGATATTTCGACTCATTTTGCAAATAAGCTGGAATAAACTCTTCCAATAAACCACCCATCACCTGATAGCCTGCTACCTCAATCTGTACTACAGATGAATAGTTGTAAATCTTTTTAATTGAGACCTTTTCGATATCTTTCATTACAGAAAGAAAGGGCTCTTCAATGGCATCCATCAGGCTTTGATTAAAATTACCATCCAGGATAGTCTGCTGCTGTTTAAAGAACACATCAGAACATAAACCAATCAATGTGCTGATAGATTTTGCGCGCATCAAAGTGATTTTAGCATCATCATCCTCCATTTCTGCCAATCGCGCAGGCATCTTTTCGTCTCTACACAAAGGCAATAACAACGTTTCTACTTCTTTGTAAGACAGGATTTTTAAGCGGTGCGCATCCTCAAGATCGATGATATTATAGCAAATATCATCAGCGGCCTCTACCAGATACACCAGCGGGTGTCTTTTATAGATCAATGGAGATTCCTGCACTTTAATCAGATCCATTTCGACAGCAATTTTCTCAAAACCACTTTGCTCTGATTGGAAGAAGCCATACTTTTTAGTAAAAATATGCTGTTTGTTGTGTCCAGCTATCGATGCGCAAGGATATTTTGCAATAGAAGCCAATGTGGCGTAGGTTAGCGCAAAGCCACCTGTACCTTTCCCGGCAAAAGGATGGGTTAAAATGCGCAAGGCATTTGCGTTACCTTCAAAATGAATCAAGTCCTCCCATTGCGCTGCGGATACCTGATCTTTATAAACCTTACCATCACCATCAGTAAAATAATGAGAAATCGCTGCTTCACCCGAATGCCCAAATGCGGGGTTACCCAAATCATGTGCTAAACAGGCCGATGCAATGATGTTACCAACTTCACAAAGCAAAGGACAGGTATCATCAATTAAAGGCTCTTGATCTTTCATTTTGTTATAAAAGATGGTCCCTAGCGAGCGACCTACACTAGCTACCTCCAAACTATGAGTTAACCTATTGTGGACAAACACACTACCTGGCAAAGGAAACACCTGTGTTTTGTTCTGTAATCTTCTAAAAGGTGAAGAAAAAATGATTCTGTCGTAATCACGTTGAAATTCTGACCTGGATTCTTTCTGGTTACCAATAAATCGATCTTCATTTCCCCAACGTTTAGACGACAATAACTTTTCCCAAATCATATATTTAATTCCTTTTCTTAATGCTTTACTGTTAAATAAACGCGAAGGTAAGTATTTAATGCTACCTTACCCGCTTAAATATTTCATTGGAAAAGATCTTTGACCAGCTTATTGACAGCTTTATGGAAAACAAAGTAGGTATTGCAGAAAACTTTTTAAGTAAAGATTTATCCAAACACCTCATCAGCAACCTGAAAGGCTTGTTCAAGGATAACTTGATGCTTTCTGCTGGGACTGGCAACGATACCCTTGTGGTACATGATAAAATGTACCGCAGCGACAAGATATATTGGCTGGATCGCGAGCACAATAACATTCATGAGAACAGCTTCTTTGATCTGATGGATACTTTTATCAGCCATCTAAACCGCAGCTGTTATACCGGAATTACGGGCTATGAGTTTCATTATACCTTATACGAAAAAGGTGCTTTTTATAAAAAGCACGTAGATCAGTTTCGAAATAATGAGGTAAGACAGTACTCTATGATTATGTATTTAAATGAAGATTGGATAGCAGAAGATGGCGGAGAACTCTGTATCCACCATCTTGATCATTTGCAAAATATCTCACCAGCGAGCGGAAAAAGTGTTTTCTTTAAAAGCAGCGAGCTGGAACACGAGGTATTGATCACCAATAAACCCAGAATGAGCATTACCGGCTGGTTAAAAATCAACTAGTTTAATGAAGCCATATCAATTACAAAGCGATAATGTACATCACCGGCCAGTGTACGCTCATATGCTTCGTTGATTTGGTCGATGTTGATTAACTCAATATCTGAGGTGATGTTATGTTCGGCACAGTAATCTAGCATTTCCTGAGTTTCTTTGATACCACCAACAAGGGACCCCACCAGGCTACGACGACCACCAATCAATTGAAATGCGGAAACCTCGGAAGGTTTTGGCGGCGCTCCCAATAATACCATAACCCCATTCGTTTTTAATAAAGCCAGGTATTGATTGTAATCATGTTGTGCCGAAACAGTGTTGATAATAAAATTGAAGCTACTACCCAATCTTTTCATGTTATCTGGGTCTGTGGTCAACTCAAAATGATGTGCACCTAATTTCGCTGCATCCTTCTCTTTGTCTTTAGAACGACTCAATACAGTTACATCTGCCCCCATTGATGCTGCAATCTTCACAGCCATGTGGCCCAAGCCACCTAAACCAACCACGGCAACCTTATCTCCTGCTTTTACATTCCAGTATTTTAAGGGAGAATAGGTGGTAATACCAGCACACAATAAAGGCGCTACTTTTTCTAAAGGTAGTTTATCAGAAATGCTTAAAACGAATTTTTGGGTCACTACAATATGTGTTGAATATCCACCATAAGTGATGGTTTTCTTATCCTGTAAAAGTGAATTATAAGTTTGCGAAACTCCATTTTCACAATATTGCTCATTGTGTTCCTTGCAATTGCCACAATGTCCGCATGAATCTACAAAGCAGCCCACACCTACGGTATCGCCAACTTTAAATCTGCTTACATCGGCCCCTATACGGGTTACTTTACCTACAATTTCATGTCCCGGAACAATTGGATACATGGTTCCGCCCCATTCATTACGCGCAGTGTGAATATCAGAGTGGCATACTCCGCAATACAATATTTTAATTTCTATATCATCTGCTAGAGGTTCGCGACGATCGAGATGGAAGGGCTCTAATGGTTTATCTGCGCTTTTAGCGGCATAAGATTTTACTGAATTCATGTTTTTTATGATTATGAGCAATGATAACAAACCGAAGACAATAATTGTTGTAGCAATTTAGCAGATTATTCTCCACGTAATGATCGCAGCGAGAAAGCTGAGCCAGTGCCAAGAACTGCGCCTGCCGCTACATCTGTAGGGTAATGAACCCCTAAATACAAACGGGAAAAGCCGACTGAGCTTGCCCACAGAAATGATGGCGCTATGACATACCATTTGGGATAAGCCTGAGAAAGTGCTGTTGCCGTAGTAAAAGCTGTAGAGGTATGTCCGGATGGAAATGAATATTGTGCAGGCTGATACACGGCTTTAATCTTCACATTGGCCAAAAAAGGTCTTGGGCGCTTTACGATCTTTTTAATCAGCATGGTAAAAAGCACATTTACGGCCGAGCTGCTGGCCACATACAATGCATTTTGTCGCATAGATTTATCGTCGTTAATTACCCCTGCGGCAAGTAAGCCTACAGGAACACCCACATTTACCCAATCATTGTGATTGGATATAAAAAGGAAAACGCCAGTTTTTTCAGGAGTTCTTGTTTCTGATAAGTTGATCAACACCTGATCATCAAATCGCTGTAATTTACTTTGCGCTTGTAATTGCAAAGGCAGTAATACAGGGAAGACAAATACGAACAGTAATAAATTTCTAAAATAAAGGCTTTTCATAGTTAAAAACGCTTAGCGGCAAAATACTAAGATTTAATAACAAATCCATTTTTAGATGAAAAAGGACGGGACGGGTGGGAGCCGCCCCTATCCAAACCTAACGCATTATTTCTTTAAGCCTTGTCTAAGTGCTTCCCAGAGTGGCTGTTTTAATCGATTGTACTGTGGTGCATAAACATGGACCACATCAAACAGCATCACCCCACCTGATGCATTTGCACGAATGTATTTAATGGTATTGCTAATCGCTTGCTGGTTAGGCCAATCCACATTTCCCATATCTATACTTCCATATAATGGCATTTTATTGCGGGTAATGTACTTCCCTCCTTTTAATGAGCCTTCCACACTCCACCAGTGATAAGCTAAGCCTGCCGTTGCCGGATTATCAGCCAACATCAATTGGGTAAAATAATTACCTGTCATGATCAAATCCAACTGCTCTGCGTACCCGGTTTTATTGTAGTCTGGGTATGACCAATCAAAACGCAACTCATTGTCATTAAAGGGATCATAATCCTGACTTGCCCAGTTTACACCAACCGAGTAATAAGTGGTATACCATGCACCCACATAAACGCCAAATTTCATATTTGGCTTCACACTTTTAACTGCGCCTTTAGCCTTTACAAAAAAATCATGAATTACCGTAGCACGATAAAGCAACCAACGCTTATAATATTTGCCCGTAACATTTGGTGTAACTACCCCACTTACAATTTTCCAGCTTTTAACAATATCTATCGGAAAATCCATTCGTTTGGCCTGGGTATCCCCGTATTTCGTTTCCAGGAATTTAATAAAATCATTTTTGCTGTAATCAGAAAAATCAGCGTTAATATCAGTATAACGGGCATAATCTAACAATAATCCATCAATATCATATTTAGCTACGATCTCCTTGACGATGTTAAGCGCGCGCTCCTGAACTGCCGGAATTGCAGGATTAACGAAGCCATTTTTACCTGTTGATACAATCGGCACTCGTTTACCGGTTTCATCACATACAATAGACTGATACTGATCCCGCCATAAGGCATCTTCATATACTTTACCTTTACCTGCCGAACCTTCAACAAAGGTTACAATCGAAGCATAGATCTTAAAATTTCTCTTTTTTGCTTCGGCAATCATAAAGCCAACATAATCCACCCCCGGGGTAAAAGTTTTACCATCCATACTGGTGAGTTGGGGAGCATAATTACTTGGATACATGGTATACCCGTTTGATCCTTTTACATCTAGTACCAAACCAGTTACGCCAACTTCTTTAAGTGTATCAAGTGTTCTTCGGATCTTGGCGGTATCACTAAACCTACCATAAGTTCCGAAAACATTAGAACGCGCATCTACCCAAGCTATGGCCTCGTTGCGGCGCATGGTATCGGGCAAGATGTTTTCAGTTTCATCTGGCAACATATTTTTTGCAACATTTGATTTTTTACAGGCGGTAAAACCGAGCACCAAAACTGTAGACCATGCGAATATTTTATAAACAATCTTCTTCATCAGATTTATTTTTTAGGTTCATCATAATTAGCAGCTTACCGACTAACCAAAAACGGTAAGCTGCAGGGTATTAATTGATATTAAGGAGCGTATTTCGTAAACTCATGTGCGATTATACCGCCATTGGTAAGCAGCATGTACAATTGCAAGCGCTCTTTATCGGGAGAAAGTCCAAAACACACATCTCCAGTTCCGTTGCTATTTACGGTAGCCCCTAAAAACTCTTCAGAATTGTAGATGTTAAAACTGCGGTACCTTGGATCAGCGGCAGACAGATTGATCTTCGAGCTCTCCGTTACATCGTATAGGCCAAGTATAGCATTGTTATAACTGGTTGTTTTTACAAACTTCTGTACTGCGAGGTATTTGGCATTATTAAATATGATGTAATCCGTAGCAAAATGAAATATCCCAAATACAGCCACTTCATTTGCAAAACCTATGCTTCGTTCGTGCGTAACTCCATTCACCAAGCCAATCTCAAATTGGTAATTGATAAAATAGTCGGTATTTGCATCTGTAGAAACCGGTTGTGCATCCGCTTGATAGCCCATAAAGCTGGCCGCTCCACCAGTAACCGATTTATAAGTAATCACCTCAGGCGTATTGTTAACCAGTACCCCATTTGCGATGCGCCATTTATAAATGATCGAAGACTGACCGCCGGTGCTCATAATCACTGCATTGCTTTCTACGTTTCCATAGATGTTTAGTCGTCGTCCTACTCCACCATCGCCGGTTATTCCAGCAGGATTATTGTTGGTCCAATCTATGATTTTTACTGGGGTAGCGTCAATATTGGCCCATTTGTAAACCAGGAACTTGCCATTTTTGCCAGCAAAAGTAGTCATGACTAAGTTGCCTTCCGAGTCATTTACAATTTGCATGGCCAATGCGCTAAATGGCAGGGCCATATTTTTGATGTACGCACCAGTATGCCTGTTAAACACCCTGTAAGACGCTGGATTTGTCCGTACAACGGTAATCAGATAATCACCAGAGACCGCCAATGCAGACTCGTTATTAGTCGTAAAGCCTAATTCTGCCGCAGTTTTCGTCCACAATCTTCTATTTATACCTACCCCATAATCCAACTTAACCGGCTCAGCTGCTTTTAAAGTATAGGTCTTTTTCTTCCCGTCAACACCAGTTATTGTTAATGGTAGATTTTGTGATAAATTGATGCTCGATCCGCTTGCAATAGAACTGGTAGAGTGGCTATTGATCTCCAGATTTAAGGTTGCAGCTGATAAATCTACCCCAGGCAAGATATAAAACAACACATCGTCGCCTTTGATTACTGCCTCTATTTCTTGCGTTGAAGTTCCGGCCTGATACAGCACCTTCGCTTTGGTGATCGATACATCTCCTACCTTTTTAGACACAACGACAAAGGACCTTACTTCACCAGATCCTGAAGTGATGTTTAACCTAAAGGGTTTGGACACATCCTGGACAACACCCAAGGAAGGTGTTACCATTGCATCTGAGGGTACATTAGATCTCAGGATAATCTTGCTGAGGTCTACTTCATTATCCGAATTAACAGGATAATAATACGGCATCTCGAAATAAACGGTATCCTTGCTTGGACTAAAGGTCGGTTCAAACAATCTACTGCTCCCCATTCCCTCTATAGTACCGTAAATATCGATCAGATCGTTCTTGTTGTTACGAACTACCTCTTCTGCCTTTTTACAGGAGTTAAGTACCAGACCAGCCAGTACTGTAACTATAAAAACCAATGATAATCTCTTCATCATTAAAAGTTTAATATTATAAAATACTACCATCCCTTAATCTGGGTAATTGCATTGTTCCTTAAAATCTCGTCTAGTGGAATTGGAATGTAATATAGTGCTGGCGTAAATTGACGATTTGTGTTGTCTACAGAAACCGTAGTATAGGTAAAGGCGGCTCCATTTGGTGCGCCTTTATGGCCAGTAAACTTTACATTATTTAACAGGATGTGTGCTTTTCGCCATCTTCTCAGGTCCCAATACCGGTGTCCCTCAAATGCCAGCTCCACCTTACGTTCATGCTCTACCGCCCGCATTAACTCCTCTGGGGTTTGAGATGGTGTATTGGG
Source organism: Pedobacter sp. ok626 (assembly GCF_900100435.1). Lineage (GTDB taxonomy): Bacteria > Bacteroidota > Bacteroidia > Sphingobacteriales > Sphingobacteriaceae > Pedobacter. The sequence continues at coordinate 269,944 of NZ_FNEX01000003.1, forward strand.
TAAGCCTCTTTTGTTTCTTAAGGTATTTAATGATGTTTTTGCACCGGAAATATCGTTGATCTTGGATTTGGCTTCCGCATCAATTAACAAAACTTCTGCATAACGTAGTTCAATCCAGCTTTGATCACTTTTATTCACTACAATATCAGTGTTTAAAGGGTCGAGAAACTTCTTCGCATAATAACCGCTCACTGTCTTTTTAGGATCGGTGGAGGCCCCAAATTCTGTGATCCCTTCTACCGCATCTGCCGGTGTAGTATTTATGGTACGACCTTTCCAACTCGATCCATTAAACAGTATGGTCGCATTAAATCTAGCTTCCCTGTTCACATAAGGATTGGCAGCCATTGTAGGATTTGACCATGAGAAGGTTGATCCGTCACTCATTTCAAACTCATCTACCAATTCTGCAGTAGGCACGCCATAAACCAATACTTGTCCAGGTGCATCTTTTGGTGGAGCAAAACCAAGATCGTACTGATGGGTAAATTGTGGACGAACAAAGTCGATCTTAAAAATGGCCTCTTTGGTGTTTTTATTGGTAAAAATAGAAGTGAAACTTGCTTCAAGTTCATACAAACCTTCCCCAGCTAATTTTTTCACTTCATCCGCAGCTTTGGAAGCATTTGTATAATAAGGGATTGCTTTTGCTGCAGGCACACCAGTTAACGGATCAGCGTTAAACTGCTTTTTGTCGTACTCTGCTATAGATGCCGCGTACAACCATGTTCTTGCCAGCATTCCATAAGCTGCGCCCTTTGTAACCCTACCTGTATTTGCACTATCCCAGGTTTTAGGAAGATACTCTGCTGCAAAAGCAAAGTCTGCAGCTATAAAATTCCAGCAATCATCTTCACTAGCACGTTGCTTATCTTTTTCACTGGTCAACTTATCCAGCAATATCACACTTCCATGCAATCTGACTAACCAGAAATAAACATAGCCTCTAATAAAACGTGCTTCGGCCTGAAATTTCAGTTTAGTCGCTTCATCAAGTCCTTGTGCTTTGGTATCCAATCCTTCAAGAAACTCATTTAAACGACGAATTCTAACATATCCATTTGTCCAATAATTCAACATCGGACCGGCGGCACTTACTCTTGAAGCATCTGATGCCAGGATATTAACGGTTCCGTTACCAGCAACACCCGATGAATATTTCATGATATCGGTTAAGGCATCAGTTGCATTGTCGTAACCAATAGGAAAGGTACCGAATTTAAAAGTGCCAAATTCGGCATACATTCCTATAATGTATAGACGGATATTAGTTGGATTCTGATAAACAGCTACATCAGTATATTTATCTAATGGATCAATATCTATTTTACACCCAGTCATGGCCAGAATTGCACCTGCTATGAGGAATGATTTTTTTAGTGTTTTTAAATATGCTTTCATAGCTCTAATTAAAATATTAGGTTAACTCCTCCGGAGATCATCTTCTGTTGAGGATAAAATCCATTATTTACGTTAGGCATCTCTGGGTCGAGGTATTTCAGCTTATCCCATGTAAACAGGTTAAACCCGGAAACATAAAAGCGCATTTTCTCTATTTTAGATTTAAACAGACTTTTAGGTAGTGTGTAGCCAATCTGAATAGATTTCAACCTGATATAATCATTGCTTTTTATAAAACCGGAATTGGCGTTTGCATTATGTGGTGAAAGTGCAACACCTCCAGATGTTAACCGTGGATAATTGACATTCTGGTTATCTGGTCTCCAGGCTTGCTCCACCAAATAATATGGTGAGTTACCATATCCATAAAAGGTTTTAGTAAAAGGCGTATTGTCTTCAACGCCTGAAGTACCTGATGATCCTTCATATACACCGGCTAAGGCAATACTGGATAAAGCCGCCCCCTGAAATAGCACAGAAAAATCAAAACCAGCATATGCGGCGTCAATGTTTAAACCGTACATAATTTCGGGCATATTACTTCTACCCACAAAAGTCATATCCGCATCCCGGGTTACTCTACCATCGCCATTCAAATCCTTATACTTGAAATATCCAGGGGCTATGATACCACTACTTGGGGAAGAACCATTTCTAGCTTCTTCCCAAGTGTTATAAAATCCATCTACCACAAAACCAAGCTTCTCACCTATTGGTCTGCCCGTCCTTCTTTGCCATGATGGCAAGCTTTGAACTTCATTAATTAGAATGATCTTATTCCTTGCCCAGTTAAAATTACCTGTTACACCGTAACTGAATTTCCCAATCTTATTGCGATGTCTGATTTGGAGGTCAAAACCTCTGTTATCTGTAATTCCATCATTAAATGTTGAAGGAAAATTACCGCCTACTGAAGCAGGATATAGACCAGATCTGGTGGTTAAAATGTCGGTTACAACCTTATAGAAATAATCAAAATCTATCCCCAATTTCCCATTCCACAACTCAGCTTCAAAGCCCACATTGGTTATACGATGTTTTTCCCAGGTTAGATCCTTATTAGGGGGTGTTCCGGTATACAACGCAGAAACACTTGCTCCACCAATAACGGCAACAGGGTTATCTGTAAAACTAAAGGTTGGCAAATAAGCAAAAGTACTTAAGGTTTCTTCTTTACCCAACACACCAATTGATGCCTTGATTTTAAAAAAATTAACTGTGCCTTTAAAAGGCTCAAAGAATTTCTCCTCACTGGCTATCCAACCCAATCCCGCACCTGGGAAATACCCCCAACGTCCTTCTTCCGGAAAGTTGATGGAAGCATCAGCACGGAGAGCCGCTTCAAACAAATACTTATTTTTATATGAATAATTAACCCTTCCAACATAACCATGTCTTGCAGTGGCACCACTAGAACCTGTTGGACTAATCACATCGGCGGCGGCTGTACTACCAAAATCAATATCTTGCAGTTCAGTTAAAGCAAAGTTTCGGGTGGCAGCAGAAAACAAGTTGCTGTTATACTTAGACCATTCATAGAGTGCCAAAGCATTAATCGTATGATCACCAAATGTTTTGGAGTAGTTTAAGCTGGGTTGAAAAGTCAATCTATTATTTTGAACATAACTCTGACGAAGGGTATTCACAGTAATTCCCGGAGGATTGGCAATCAGTGTGTAATCGCCTGTAGTCTGAGTTCTACCCTTGCCCATTAACTTGTATGGTGTGGTCCAGCCTTTATTCTCTGTTGCATTCTTATCAAATGAGGTCTGTACTTTACCGGATAGGCCATTTACCCATGGCACCTTTACATTAAAAATTAAAGTTGTTTGAAATACATTCGTTTCTGCACGTTGATAACCAGACTCCAATACTGAGGCAATTGGATTTACATAACCTGCATTACTGTTGTAAGCCGTTGGTAATCCATTAGGTGCATACATGGGCATATTTGGCAAAGTCCTTACCGCCTGATAAAATGGATTCATGTAAGATGCGTTGTCTGGAGATATCCCTGGTGTATGTGTCTTTTGCATTCTGGCATTGATGTCAAATGAAATAGATAATATATCATTCAACTTAGCATCCAAATTGGTACGCAGGTTAAAACGTTTGTAGCCTGTATTTGCCACTACCCCATCCTGATCCAGGTAACCTATATTAGAGAAGTATTTAATCCTGTCTGTACCACCTCTAACGGTTACTCCGTGACTTTGAGAGGTACTGGATTTCCCCAAAAACTCGCCCATCCAATCTGTATTTCCCAGCAGAGGATTGGTATTCGTGCCATTTCTGAGCGCATTGATCTGTGATTTATTATAGGTTAAAGGATTAGGGTCCTGATCTGTATTGATCCGGTATTCATTGTCCAGTTCTTCTGCTTTAGAAAACCACTCCATATAATCCGGGCCATCTAAAAACTTAGGGAAACGGGTGTTCGAATTGACCATCACGGCACCATCATAGCTGATGCTTGGTTGTTGTGCCTTTCCTCGTTTGGTGGTCACCAATATGATCCCATTTGCCGCTTGTAAGCCATATACAGATAATGCTACTGCATCCTTAAGTATAGATATACTTTCAATTTCATTTGGATCCAATTGCGCAAAAGGACGCTCTACGCCATCAACTATGGCAATTGGCCCCTGACTTCCCTGATAAGATGAAGTTCCCCTCACTCTAAGTGTGGCATCATCTGCACCCGGACGTCCGGATTGTTGTAAAGTGGTAATTCCAGGCAACCTACCCGATAGCATGTTGGTAATGTTCATGGTAGGCATCTGTTTCAAATCTTCGCTGTTGATTTGCGCGACAGAGCCAATTACATTTCTCTTTTTTTGCGTACCATATCCTATAACAATTACCTCATCTAAGCCTTTGTTTGCTTCAATTAAGGTAACATTGATTAACGTACCGTTATTTACAGCGACTTCCTTGCTTTGATAACCGATGTAACTAAACACAAGTGTTTCATCGCCTTTGGGAAGTTTAATGGTAAATTCACCATTGGAGTTTGTACTCACGCCCAAAGGGCTTCCTTTCACTTTAACACTTACCCCAATCAATGGCAGTCCTTGTTCATCCAATACCCGTCCCCGCACATCGGCAGCCGAAAAATAACCGATTACCTTGTCCACGATGGAGACTTCTTTCTCTTTTACAATAACCGTTTTATTTTCTATCCTGTAACTCAAAGGCTGATCCTTAAAACAAATCATTAATGCTTTGTCAAGGCTTACATTGTTCAGGTTTATATTCACTGGCTTTGCATCACTCATTAGCTTGTCGCTGTAAAAGAAATCATAACCGGTTTGCATCCTGATTTCTTTAAATACATTGACCAATGTAGCATTGCTATACTTCAAGGTTACATTTTGGCTATAAGTACTGGCACTCAGGTGTAAAATTGTGGTTGTTAGCAGGACTACAACTAGTTTAACCCTCATAATAATCTGTCTTTTAATTGTTGGATCTATCCGCTTTAACGGGTTCATGATCCACAAAAAGGTGGCTGCACATGCCGGTGGCCGACATGGGCTTTTAATGTAAAATTTCATACATTTGGTTCTGTTTAAGTCTATGAGGTGCTTGCTTACAAGGGGAAACACTTCATATCATTCATTAAATAATTGGTTACACAATGCCCAAATCTTTGGGTTTAATGGATAAGCATTAAACTTTTACCGGGGGTGTTTCAGCACTTCCGGTAAATTTAATCTCGCCATGATGAGTGTTTAAGTACTGTTTTTGTAGTTTTCTTTCATCTTGTTTGGTTATGTTTAATTCTGTTTATTTGGTGATCAGCACCTTTTTCCCCACAATGTCGAACCTGAGCTGACCGGCGGATTGCATAATCTTTAATACTTCTGAAATGTTCTTAGACCTGGAAACCGAGCCACTAAAAGTCTGATTCTGATCTATTCCTTTATCACATTCAACTCTTACATCATACCAACGCGACACTTTTCTCATGATGCCTGCAAGGCTTTCTTTCTTAAATATAAAATCACCGTTTTTCCAGTCCATCACCTGGTCCAGATCCGCAAGGTTTACTTTTATATCCTGACGTGTTGAGCTTGCCTGTTGCCCCGGACTAATGATTGTTGAAAGGTTATGTAAAACCACATCTGCTTTCCCTTTTTCCATCCTTACAGGCGCGACTTTAACAGATCCTTGCAATAAGGTGGTTACCGATTTCTGTTCATCAGTATAGCTATTGATGTTAAAATGCGTACCCAGTACTTCAATCTCCTGCCTATCGGTTCTAACAATGAATGGACGTTTTTTATCTTTAACTACCTCAAAATAAGCTTCACCTTTAAGTTCAACACTACGCTCGGAAATGTTTGTGAACTTCTCAGGGAAGGTAATGGAGGATAGTGCATTTAACCAAACATTGGTCCCGTCGGGCAATACCACCTGGTATTGTCCGCCTCTCGGAGTTTCAATAGTATTGTAGCCCTTCGCGCTGCCTGTAGAAGGAGTGGCTTTTTCAGTGACCTTGTAAACTAATTGTCCATCTGATGTTTTAGAAATCACCACTCCTGATTCTTTTACCAGATCACCATTTACAGCGTCTGTAATTGATATCTTAGCGCCATTAGCCAAAGTTAAAATGGCTTTGTTCTTTCCGGCGGCAATATCATTATGAACAGCAATTTGCGTTATATCATTGTTATTTTTAAGCTTAGCATAAAAGTAAAAACCAATACTTAAAAAGCATAGAATGGTAGCAGCGATAGCCATACGTGGCCATAGGCTGATACGCTTTACAACATGGGCCTTAGCTATCCGGCCTTGCAGGTCTTTTAGATCAGCTTCAAGTTCCTGTTCGGTTAAGTCAAATTTCCTTGCCTCGCCAAAAGTAAGCCAGTTCTCTACAATCGCCTGCTCTTCCGGACTACATAATCCTGATTGATATTTCTTAATTAAACTTTCTGCGTCTCTATGCTGCATCATTTCATGCTCTTTTAATACATAACGATTTGCCTAAACGCAGGGGTTAAATGAAAATGAAAAAACTATAAAACGAATATCACCATAGGCCCCAGTTTTGCTTTTAATATTTTTAGGGCGTGGTGCATGTGACTTTTAACGGTTTGTTCGGATAGGTTAAGCTCGGCGGCGATTTCTTTACGAGATAAGTTGGTTTTGCGGCTCAGCTCAAATACTTCGCGCATTTTATGGGGCAAGCCGGCTATTTCTTTTTCAATAAGGGAGGATAGCTCATTATGACGTACCAAATAATCGGTAGCATTCTGCTCCGTATCTAAATAGGTCTGAAAAGATTCAAGGTAGCGTTGGGATACTTTTTTGTGTTTATACAAATCAAACATCCGGTTTTTAAGGATGGTAAACAGATAAGCCGGCAGGCCGCCGCAGATATTCAATTGCGCACGTTTCTCCCAAAAAGTTAAGAAAAGTTCATGAATAAGATCCTTTGCCTCTTCTCTATCCCCTACTTTCTTATAGGCAAAGATATAAAGCAGTGCCTGATATCGATTAAAGATTTCAGTAAACGCGGCTCTGTTCCCAGACTTCAATAAGTCTACCAACTCAGTATCAGATAGTTCTATATACAGCATAAACTAAGCAACCCCAGATGTCATTTGGTTAAAACTTCTTTCTTATTTAAAATCAGAACCAAGTTCTAAATATATTTTAATAAGATTAAGCCAATATTAAATAATTATTTTCAAATTACTGTTACATTTGAACCAATGATTCTATTCTTTCTTAGTTTATGCTATGTTTTTACTACTGTATAAAGGATTCTATAGGCAAAAATACCTAGCCTTTAAACACTTCTGCTAAAAGCTGGTACGACCTTAACCTTGCCTGATGATCAAAAATATGGGAGGTAACCATTAGCTCATCAACACCAGTTTGATCTAGAAACAGTTGCAGATCTGTTTTAAGCGTTTCCTTGCTTCCAACAAATGTACAGGCGAGCATTTGATTGGCCTGCTCTTCTTCATATACATCCCACACTTCATTCATATCGTCTACAGGAGGCTGTAATAGTTTGCGTTTTCCGGTAACTATACCTAGAAATAACTGATAAAGCGAAGTCACCAAACGATTAGCTTCTGCATCGGTGTCAGCTGCAACTACGTTTACACAAGACAATACATATGGCTTGCTCAGGTGCACTGAAGGTTTAAAATTTTGTCTATATATATTAATAGCGGTCATAAATTGCGCCGGAGCAAAGTGGCTGGCAAAAGCATATGGTAAACCCATTGCAGCGGCCAAACGTGCGCTATCGGTACTTGAACCTAAAATCCAGATCGGAATATCCAGTCCTTCGCCGGGGATTGCCCTTACCTGAGCCCTGCTGTTCTCGGCAGATAAATAGGTTTGTAATTTTATAACTTCCCTTGGAAAATCCTGTGCAGCCTGAAAACGTAAATCACCTCTTATTGCTGCTGCTGTAACCTGATCTGTACCTGGCGCCCTACCCAATCCCAAATCAATGCGTCCCGGGTATAAAGATGCCAATGTTCCAAATTGCTCGGCAATGATTAAAGGCGAATGATTTGGCAACATGATCCCGCCAGAACCTACTCTGATGGTTTTTGTTCCACCGGCAATATGCCCGATTACTACAGCGGTAGCTGAACTGGCTACGCTGATCATATTGTGATGCTCGGCAAGCCAATAGCGATTGTATCCCCAGGCTTCCACATGTTGAGCCAGGTCTAAACTGTTTTTAAAAGTATCGGCAGGCGTTTTGCCTTCTATTACTGTCGCAAGGTCAAGTACAGAATATGGTATGTTTTTGAGCAGTGTTTTCATCGTATTACAAAACTACATTCCAACGCTATTATATTTTCTATATCTGGACTGATATGACTTAAAACCTACACCATTATGAAATTCAAATGAAATACACGAAATTGAGCATAAATTACCCAGTTATGGAATCCAATGATGTAAGAATTTCACGTAAGAAACCCATATTTCCGGTATCTCCGGCCTTACAGAAATACCTTAAAGTCTATCAGCGTGATTCCAAACTTCCGATCACTTATGACGACTTAAGGATGTTTACTGAGGCTTTTCCTATTATGGACAAGAATGGTAAAGATTCATTATGGGAATCCCCTATTTATGCGAACGACAGGATTGAAGAGCTGCACAACGGCTTAAAAATAGTCTATGCCAATTTAAAGGCATCAGGCAACTTGCGGATTGTACAGCATAAATACATCGATAAAATTGAATATTGCACCTTTGGCAATACGCATCCTTTTAGGATTAGAATTGTAAACCGTTTAAATGATGTTTACGATTACTTCTATGTAAAAAAAGCTGATGCTTCGAGAATATATGGTTTAGAACTGGAACACATCTTATCTCCAAATCAAGTTAATTATCTGGTAGATCGGGAAACACTGATCGAGGAACATATTGCAGGAATCCCCGGCGATGTGTTTGCAAAAAGTTACCTACAAAATTCTGAATACAACCCAACCCGTATTGCTAAGGAGTTTGTGAAGTTCAATGAGCGTTGTTTGGTAATGCTTTTGGGTGATATGCGGGCTTATAATTTTGTTGTCCAGATTACACCTGATTTTGACGACATACAGTTTAGAATAAGGGCGATTGATTTTGACCAGCAATTTTATGAAGGAAATATAAAGGTATACCTTCCCCAGTTTTTTAAGGAGAACTTGCCTTATGTAAAATTGGGTATGGAACATTTGACAGAAAAGACCTATTTACAGTACCAACAGGAAGAGAAATCCTCTTTGTTACACCGGGTTCGTAGTGAACGTCATCGGCTTGCAGATCTGCGGGATGTATCCAATACAGAGATACTTACTACCCTTGAAAACATAGAGACTTTAAAGTTAGCTATGTCTAATTATTTCACTGACCCACAATATCTTGAATGTAAAAGTATGACTGATATTATTGAATTAAATCTCAAAAATATCATCCGCCAGGTTAAACTCTAATATATAGGGGTTTATTAGCGATGGGCAAAAAAAAGCGGAAGCAAGTCTAATAGACTTTGCCCCCGCAAATTAACGCTCTCAAGTGTAAAATTAGAAAAAAAATATTGATTGTCAAGCGAATGGAAATATATTTTTTTTCGCTCCATTCTCTTTTGTCTAAAATTTTGGTTAAAACTCCAAAATTTTTATGGTTAATTAAACAAGTTCTTTAACCTTATTCACAATATTTTTATGCGATTTCATCAAAGAATATATGCTTTTTAACACAATATTCTTATTTTGCAATAAAAAAGGAAGCGTATGTCTTTAAAAGCAATAATTGACGGAATCATAAGAGATAAGCACAGATCGCTAAGCTGGCTAGCCATTAGTATGGGAAAAACCTTTGATGGTTTAAGGCTTGGTCTGATCAATGAATCTATTAAATACAAAGATATCTTGCTCATGGCGGAGATACTTGAGGTATCGCCATGCTGCTTTTTCAATAAAAACGGCGAAGGTTTAGCCGCCGACCAAAATATGGTATCGGAACCTCCTGTTGAATATGGCGATTTAAAATCATCACTTAAAAGCTGCAAAGAAATGGTAGCGACCTTAAAGGATCAAATCAATGATAAAGAGCGTATCATTACCTTATTAAGCAAAGAGCAGCCTGATAAACTGTAATTTACCAGGCTGCTCTTATATTTTAAAAGACGCTATATTTAGTTACCTATACCAATTACTTTATAAGTAACCTTCTCCCCCTCTACTATTTTCTCGTAGTAAACGCCTTGGTCTGATACATAATATAACACTCCTTTGATCACCACATCTCTTGTGTCGGCCGGAAGTTCATTTACAATATCTCCAATCTGAGGCAACGGACCAACGTCATCTAAGGAACCTGCATTGTTATCGCTATTACCACCGGTTTCCAGAACGCCATCTTTCCCTGCAACTACATACACTGTTTTACCATTTGCATCCACTGAGGTACTGTAATAAACACCTTTGTATTCGTAGTAATTCTGACCATTAATTGAAATTGCTTTCGCTTCTGACGGAATACTAGGCACCTGCGCACCAACAGGTGGAACAACTACTTTATATCCATTATCAGCTTGTTGATAGAAAAAGCCACCAGCATAATAGAATTGATTAGGGCCAAAGTAGAATGGATAATAGCCAAAAGGCAATACGCTTAAGCTAATACCTAAAAACGGTCTGTAATAGCTATGAAAGCCATAATACGGTCTGTGATAAGAAAACCCAGGTCTATAATAATGATAATTTGGTCTGTACAAAGGTCTGTTCGGCCTGTAATTAGGAGGTCTAACGCCTACCCCTGGAGGTCTTCCTCCGCTTGGTGGTCGACTTACACTTGGTGGTCTACCACCACTTGGAGGTCTGCTCGTTCCGCCCGTAGGACGTGAAGGCCGCGGAGTGCCGCTACCACCCCGCTGTGCAAAAACATCGTTAGTCGTAAAACCAGTCATCAATACGATTGATCCTAACGTCAACAACCATTTAAATCTTGCCATTTTCATAACTTTCTCAATTTCCTATTATGACTTGTAATACTTAAAAAGGATTATTTCTGTTTTATTTATCCTTCTAAACTTACAAATAGATGATAATTAGGCTATATTAGATTCAATATGAAGTTTAATATGGACAGTCAGACCTATAAGGATCTGAACGTATTTTCATCCTCTTCAGATGCGGATGCATTATTTAATATTTTTAAGCTGACCAACACCATTGGTGGGCGGGAAAAAATTCATGAAATGATGTACAATCCTCTAACCGACATTCATGTTATAAACTCCAGAAAAGAAGCTATTAAATATTATTATGATCATAATATTTCGCTAAAACTGAGTCGGGAGCGATTGGATTTGGCTGATCATTACCTTAAGCACAATAAAACGTTTTTAAAAAGGAACATAATTGATTCATTTTATGATTTTGCAAGTCATAAATTAAACCCAAGCAATGATTATTATATCATCTCTATCGGCATTACTTCTATCCTTAAACTGATTAAAGACATTTCAGAATTTTTAGCCATAATGCCTGCTGTAAATGCTCCTCAATATTTGGTTGACATGTCGACCAGGATAATAACCTTACTTACTTCAGCTCCATTAAAAGAATCTGTTTTACCAGATGCTGACAAGTTAAGGTTTCATCATATCAGTAAACTAGACGGGGTGTTTAGAGGAATAGGCAAGTCGCAAATCTCTGAGATTTTACAATGTATATATGAGTTGGATGCATTTGAGACCCTGGCCTATGTGGCAAGAAAAAGAGGGTTTAGTTTCCCTGAGTATACGGCTACTGCCGACCTTAAGTTGGAGCTTAACGGGTTGTTTCATCCCTCAATAGAAAACCCGATCAGCAATGATGTAAGCGTAGACAAGCAAAACAACATGATTTTCCTTACTGGATCTAATATGGCTGGGAAATCATCGTTATTAAAGTCTATCGGGATAGCTGTTTACCTCGCACACATAGGCTTTCCAGTGCCTTGCACTTATATGAAGACGTCCATTTTTAGCGGATTGATGACCACCATAAACTTGCCCGACGACATCAACAAAGGCTTAAGTCATTATTATAGTGAGGTAAAACGAGTTAAACAGGCAGCATCGTTGTTAAACGACCATGATAATATGTTCATCATCTTCGATGAACTGTTTAGAGGAACGAATGTAAAAGATGCTTATGATGGATCACTGCTGATCATATCGGCATTAACTGCTATTCGCAATTCGGCCTTCTTTATATCTACACATATTGTAGAATTGGCCGAAGAATTAAAGAAGTTCGAAAACATTGCTTTCAAATACTTAGACGTATATTTTAAAGATAAAAAGCCAGTATTTACCTACTCCTTAAAGGAAGGAGTATCAACTGAGCGACTGGGCATGTATATTGTTCAGAATGAAGGCATAATTGAATTGATACAGCGTGCTTCAAAAGCTATTTGATTTTGTCTTCACAAATTGTCTTAACAATCTCCTGCATATTCGTAACCTTATCAATCAGCCCCTTTAGCTCTTCATCACTAATGTCGTAATCTAATTTATAACGTGCATCCACATAACCTCGTTTTAGCAAATCAAAGAGATGAAATTCGTAGTCATTCAAAATAGGCATACGAAACAAGGTATACAAATCAACCGATACGTGTTTTGCGTAGTTTCTCAATTTCGCGAGGTTATGAGTTTTAGGTTTATATCCTGTAAAAACCAATAAGGCCGCACTGTAGAAACATTCCGTTGCCTGATGCAAGTAAAATACACTATTTCTTCTACCATCTTTTCCGCGCTCGGCTGCATTTTTTGCATCAATTAGAAATTGTGATGCTTGTGGGTACCACATGTTAAAATAGCTCTGCGCCCGCTCCTTTTCTTCTTTCGGTGTGAGTTCTTTTGCTTTTTCGAACTCAAAAATTCCTGTGTCATGTATTAATATGCCTTCGGCAATGATATCAGAAAAAAAGTATTGACCTACGCGCAAACCTTCGTTGATGTATTCAATATCATGAATAATTGGACTGATTACATTTTTGAAACTATTGCAACGATTTTCTATTTGACTAAGGATCTCTTGTTCCTTTATCTCCTGTTTTTTTATGATGACCAGGAAATCGTAGTCGCTGATATAGCTAAAGCGCACACCATCTTCTATATACTCATCTTCTACCCAGTTACCTTTGGCATGGCTACCAAACAGGATTACTTTTTCAGGATTGACTTCCTCCCTAATGATCTTTAGTATATGAGCAATTTCCCTTTGTTTTGTTTCTGGTAAATGAGCTATGGATGTTTTCATCAGAATCAGGTTTTATTTTTCTTAGGTTCGTATATGTAAATATAACGAATAAGAAAGAAGGAATCCATAAAAAAGGAATAACCCGCACCCATACCGGGAAACGGGTTATTAAATTAACGCTCTCGAGACAAATGTAATAAATAATTCTGTAGAAAATCTGTAGTTTTTATTTATTATATTCATCAATGGCATTTTCCAGGTGCCTGTTGCCAGACAAGGATACGCTATATCCACCTAGTGCGAAACCTGTTCCCAGCCCCAATAAAGCAAAACTTGATGCAAAACTAGCGGTTCCCCCTTTCCCATTTGCGCTGGCATTCGTCAGAAAGGTAATCATGCCAGCTACAATGGATGCACCAGCCGCAGTATACAATAACCTGCTAGTCCTCAAACTTTTGTTGTAACTCTCCAGCAAATCCATGCTTGCCGCGTGATCAGTCATGTCTTTCTTCAGGTTATTATAATTCACTTTTTTTAGGTCACCATACCCCTTGTTGTAGTACATGTTCAGATTGATGGCCTCCAGCCTTCTATCCCGATGACTGTACCTCCTATCACGCCGGCCGTAACCACGCTCATAAAAGAAAGGATCGTAGGTTATCTCCTGAAAAACATTGATTCGACCTTCTACGATTCGTTCAGAAAATGAAGGGCTACTACCAAATTTCAGCCTTTTGGTATTGGCAAAGAACCCGTCTTCATTGTTAAAGAACTTGACCTGTTCCATTTTAACACGTTTAGAATCTGCTCTGAGCTGCATTGCGCCTAAAAAATCGGGCCGGAGCTTAATGTCTGCCGCGTAAATAATCGAATCGGAATAGAGGTACAGAAACTTTCTGGACTCGTGCACTTGTGCACGGGCGTTCAGGCCATAGCAAGCCATCACGATGATGAGTAATTTTTTCATATCGGTTATATTTGTGTGTAACCAATACTACACAAATTGTAGCCCAGAATGTGATTTGTAAACAACAAAATACATTAGGCTTAGCTATCGTTCTTAATGATATATTTGACGGAATTTAAAATTGAATTATGGCAGTAGCTCTATCCCCTGACCTTATTTTGGCACAACAACTTGTTTACTTACCTAGTAGTCATAGTTTTACAGCGGCTAGTATAGAGCCTGAAAGCTCCGACTATAGTGCCTACGAATTTAAGCTTAACGAGCTCGCAATAAGATATCGAGTGGCTAAGATCACACCTACAAAAATTGGACAGTTTGTAACAATATGGAAAAGAAGTGATAATGGCCCAATTGAACCCTATTCTGTTTCCGATAAGATAGATTTCTTAATTGTCAGCACTCGCAAAGGTGACCTTCTAGGACAATTCATATTTCCTAAAATGGTACTCTTAAAACAAGGCGTGCTTTCAACTCCTGAACGAGAAGGAAAACGTGCCATAAGAGTATATCCCCCCTGGGATGAACCTACGAGTAGACAAGCAAGACAAACACAGCAATGGCAACTGGATTATTTTTTAGCGATGCCAATCGACCAGCCTATTGATTTGGAACGTGCAAAAATGTTGCTCAGATCCTAGCCAGTAGTATCGTTCGAAAAAGCACAATGTCTTAGTCCATTTAATATGGAGAAAGATTGTACCTTAGATATAATCATGGCTAAACGAATTTATTTAATCAGTGGTCTTGGTGCAGACAGACGTGCTTTTAAAAAGCTGGTTTTTCCCACAGATATCGACCTGGTGTATCTTGACTGGATTACTCCTGAGCTTGGTGAATCTTTAGAATCCTACGCATCTCGATTAGCCCTTAAAATCGACACCTCTATCCCATTTTATTTAATTGGATTATCATTTGGCGGTATGTTAGCCACAGAAATAGCAAAGAAGCTAAGTCCTGTCCATACCTTCCTTATATCTAGTACCCCTGTTTTTTCTGGGCTGCCCTGGTATTACAAAAGAGCCGGAAATTTGAGGTTACAAAAAATGATTCCTGTTGCTTTATTTAAGCGCATTAATAATATTGGTATGAATTTTTTAGGAGCTAAAACTCATGATGAAAGGGTATTATTGAAACAACTTATCATTGATAGTGACCCAAATTTCATAAAATGGGCATTAACATGTATACTGAAGTGGCGAAATAAGGAGCGTCCTTCAAATCTAACCCACATACATGGAACAGCTGATATCATCTTACCCGTTAAGTATCATCAGGCTGACATTACCATTAAGGGTGGCGGGCATTTCATGGTTTATTCCGATGCTAAGGAAGTAAGTGATTGTATTCTAAAGGAGATTAATAAAATATAAAAAATATCACACTGCCATAGGGTTGTCAGTGACGCATGTTTTCTTTGTTATTGAAAATAAACAAAATCGACCATGCTCCAGACACAGACTATTCAAACACGGGAAGTCATTAACAACTTTTATAAGGCATTATCCATTAAAGAATTAGAAACATTAACTCAATTGTTTGCGGAAGTGGTCGATTGGGACATCCCGGGTAATGAAGAGCTTGCGCCTTGGTTAGGCAAGCGCACAAAGCGAAGTGAAGTAAAGGAATTCTTCACCCTACTCTGGCAAAGTATTGAGCCTATATCTGCGCAAATAGACCATATCCTGGTAGAGGGTGATTTTGCAATAGCTACAGGTCATTTCAGTTCTAAGATGAACCGTTCCGGACAAGTTTTCTCCTCCATGTTTTCTGCACATTTCACAGTGAATGATTCATTGATTGTCCGTTATCGCTTACAGGAAGACAGTCAGGGGCTCGTCGAAGCAATGATGTTACCTACGCCTGTGTATTAAGTTTGTAAGTAGTTCGACCTTGTCATCATCGTGATTCAATAACCTGAAATAAGGTTAATTATTTCCTTTAAATATTTAGCGTCAACTTCATCAAAATGAGAAAGATATTCACTATCAACGTCTAAAACTCCAATAACCTCCTGCCCTCTGTGTAAAGGTAAAACGATTTCAGATCTTGAGGCTGAGGCACATGCAATGTGGCCGGGGAATTGATCTACATCAGGCACAATTAAGGTCTCATCTTGCTGCCATGCAGCACCACAAACTCCCTTTCCCTTTTTTATTCTGGTACAAGCTACTGGCCCCTGAAATGGCCCTAACACCAATTCATCTCCCTTAACCAAATAGAATCCTACCCAAAACCAAGCAAACTGCTCTTTTAAAGCTGCTGCGATATTAGCTAAGTTCGCAATCATATCATCTTCACCTGTTATCAATGCTTTTATCTGAGGAATAAGTGAAATATACTGAGACTCCTTGTTTAAATTCGTGCTTATAATTAAATCTTCTGCCATTGGATAATATACTTGAGTTGCAAAACTACGAAAGTTAATCCTCAACGCCACATCAAAATTACAACCACTCTAGTCATCTTACTTAAGGTTATCTGCGCTTTTACACGCTAAAACAACTAAAATAATTAAATTTGATTTTTTTTAACATCTCGTCGATTGTAGAATTGGTGACTCTTATCCGAAACTAACTATTAATAAACACAAACATAAATGAATAAAAAAACCTTAATTACATCCCTGTTAACGTGCTCACTGCTCAGCGTTGGCATCTTACAATCAGGCTACAAGCCCTGGGAAGAGGGCATGTTCCCTTTAAGTGAAATCCATAAGCTTGATCTAAAAAAAGCTGGCTTAAAAATCAGCCAGAATGATATTTACAACCCCAATGGAACTAGTCTTGTTGACGCATTAGTAAACGTTGGCGGATGCACTGGCTCTTTCATCTCCAACCAGGGGCTTATCATTACCAATCACCACTGCGCTTTTAGTGCCGTACAGCTTGCCAGCACCCCTGAGCATGATTACTTAACCAATGGTTTTGTAGCAGCAACACATGAACAAGAGATTGAGGCAAAAGGATTAACATGCCGCATAACTGACAGTTATGAAGATGTATCTGATCGTATCTTAGGGGCCGTTGCTCAAATCACAGACCCATCATCAAGACTAAAATTAATTAACGACGCTATGAAAAACATTGCGGTTGAAGCTGAGAAAAAAGACCCCAGCATTCAAGCCGAAGTATCTGAAATGTTTATCGGAAAAACGTATGTACTGTTTAGATACAAAACCATACAGGATGTTAGATTGGTATATGTTCCGAACCGCCAGGTTGGCGAGTACGGTGGTGAAACTGACAATTGGGTATGGCCACGTCACACTGGAGACTTCTCTTTTATGCGTGCCTATGTAGCACCAGATGGTAAACCAGCGAAATATGCTAAAAACAACATCCCTTATACACCTAAGAAGTTCCTTAAAGTAAACCCTAATGGCACAAATGAAGAGGATTTTGTATTTATTTTAGGTTACCCAGGAAAAACATTCCGCCATCGACCAGCTCAATTTATAGAGTACCAACAACAGTTTGTACTACCTTATGTATCTGACTTATATGACTTCCAGAATACAACTATGGAAAATGCAGGTAAGAAGGACAAGGCAACAGAAATTAAACTGGCTACCAGAATTAAAAGAAATGCTAATGTCCTAAAAAACTACCGCGGTAAGCTGCAAGGACTAAAAGGAATAGATCTTATTTCACAAAAGAAGACTGAAGATGCTGCATTGGCTAAGTTCATCAACAATAATATTGATGTTAAAGCACGCTATGGCAACTTAATGAGCGACATCGACAACCTTTATAAGCTGATTAATGGCGATGCTAAACGTGACCTTTGGCTAACTCAAATTTACAATTCAACTAGTTTACTGGGTGTATCCAAAAACATCAATGCGTTTAAAATAGCGCTTAATGCTCAGCCAGAAAACCTAAGGGAGGCTTTCTTTAACCAAAACAAACCGCGCTTGAAGCAATTTTTGGCAGGTAATTACGAAGCTTATGATATTGATGCAGATAGAAAGATCTTAAAAAAGATGCTTATGGACGCCTCAGAATTTTCTTCCAATCAATCCGTAAATGCTGTTGTTAAAATCTCAAACAAATCTACAGACAACGAAAAGGCAATTGATGACTTTGTGAACAACGTTTTTGGAACCACCAAGCTTAAAGACACAACTTATGTCTTTAACACTTTATTAGCATCCCCAAAATCGATTGCAGCTTATAGCGACCCGCTTTTATCTTTTGAAAAGGATATTGCTACTCAAATTACAGAATTAAAGCCTGAAAAAGATCGTCGTGATGGCGTATTGAATAAATTAATGGGCGATTATGTTAATGTAAAAGAAAAATTCCTGAAAAAGGACTTTATACCTGATGCCAACAGTACATTGCGACTGACCTACGGTTACGTAAGAGGATATTGGCCTGCTGATGCCTCATACATGCGCCCGTACACGACTATCAAAGGAATACTAGAGAAGGGAACATCTGGAAACCCTGAATTTGACTATCCAGCACAAATAAGGACACTTTGGGAAGCTAAAGACTTTGGCCCATTTGCTAAAAAGGACTTAAAGGATGTGCCTGTTGCCTTCCTTTACAATATGGATACGACAGGTGGTAACTCTGGATCTCCAGTAATGAATGCACAAGGCGAGTTAATCGGTGTAAATTTTGACCGTGCTTACGGTGCCACCATTAACGATTACGCATGGAATGAAAGCTATAGCAGATCTATTGGCGTAGACATTCGTTATGTACTATGGGTAGCCGCTAAAATCGACAAAGCAAACTTCCTTTTAAAGGAAATAGGGGTTAAGATTTAACGCCATTTAATTAATCAATATATAATCGAAAGCCATCCTTTAGGGGATGGCTTTTTTAAAGCAAAAAGACATGAGAGTAATAGCAGAACTACCGCACCCAGATTGCAAAATCACTTTGTTTAACATGAACCAAAAATACATCATAAAGTTTGAGCAAGGTACACTTGAACAGAGCTACAAATTATCAGAACTTGACTTAACCGGAGGGGGTGCGAACGAGATTTTTCAGATCTTGGATGAGACATTTATAGCCACCGTTGTTGAACGTTTTAAAGGTATGAGGTCTGATTTTTCTGCGGCTTACAACAGACAACAGTATTAGTTCAGAAAAACAACACTAACTAACTGTAATACAGCACGAATAAAACAACAACAAAACTATATTCTGCAATTCGGATGGTGATCAACCCAAAACAAAACCTAAAAGTAAATTAAAAGTTAAGAAGAAATGATTATGTAATCTGAAAAACAATTAGTTAAATAATATAACCAAATATAATTCTAAGGACCAAAAACGCCAAATATAATATAAGTCAGCAGCTTTTTAACCCCCTTCTGCCCCCTATTCAAACATACAAATTTAAAGCCTTTCAGCGTTGAATATGATTTGAATTTTTTGTTTAAAATAAACATGACTACCTTGCAACAATCATGAAAAGTAAAATCATATATATCGTCCTACTTTCGTTTGTCATTGTATATACTTCTTGTAGTAAAATAACAGAGGATATACAAGAGGACATCTTTATTAAAGACACCGTTTCTTTTGAGATACCCGTACTGACTGACCTCACCTCTTCTCCGGCTATAACAGAAATAAAATCGACTTTAAATCTGGAAGAACAGGTCAAAAAAAGTGCGAATAATTTTACTATTGAAAATATCAAAACGACTAAAATCACAAGTTTGAATCTGATATTAGCACCTATAATTCTAAACCCTACTAAAGATTCTCTTGGCATTGATCCCAACAACAATTTCGGTAATCTGGAAACCCTAAAGTTTGGAATTTCTGCTGGAGGAAATACAGGGAATATAGCTAACGTAATTATTCCTCAAACTTCAAAAACTAGTAACCTATCCTTAACCCCTAGTATCCTTCCCGAGGAGCTAAAGCCGTTCCTTATCAATTCTCCTAATTATAATGTGATTGTTAAAGCAAAAAAAATCACCACCACCCCCATGAAAGTTGCAATAGCAGCAACATATACGATTACGCTATCAAAATAAGAGTCGTTTTTTAACATAAAAAACCTTATATTTGCATAAAACGGGATATTTATTACACTATTCTCTTAATATTACTTGCCAATTAATCCTTTGATTGGGTTTCAATTTCTCCAGGTTGCTGATCCGTTGCCGCCGAGAATTAAATTATATCCAGGCCCCACAATGATCTTGAATCATGTTGCAGTCTACACAGGTAAGAGCAGAGAACAGTTATTTTTTTAACTAATACATTGAATTTATGGCTAAATCTCAGGCTACCTTCATGAAGAAGCAACTAGAAAAGAACAGACAAAAGAAAAAAGAAGATAAAGAACAACGTAAACAGGAGCGTCAACAGAACTCTACTGGTGGAGATCTAGAAAGCATGATGGCCTGGGTAAACGAATTTGGAGAAATAGTAAATACTCCTCCAGAGAAGAAATAAGCTTACCAAGATATTTAAAAGAGCCAATCCAATTACGGATTGGCTCTTTTGTTTAACACAATAGCACAAACCTAAAAGTATACATCAATTAACAGCCACCGTTCCTATCAATATGCATTAGAAGCTACCTTAATTCGCATAATATTTATATCTTTAAGCATGATATTTTTTAAATTTTCATACTAAATATAAAATAATTGTAAATTTGGACAAAACGCTCACCTACTCCTTATGTATTGTAAAGATACTATTGTCGATTTATTCTCTAAACAAGTAAAAAAAACGCCCGATAACATAGCCGTTGTCTTCGATGACTCCCAGCTTGATTACCAACAATTAGATTGTTTATCCAATAAACTTGCAAATCACTTAAAATCCTTAGGTGTAAAGAAAGAAACACTTGTTCCTATTAGTCTACACAATCCTTTGGATATGGTAGTCGGAATTTTAGGCATCCTTAAATCGGGAGCTGCTTATGTCCCTGTAGATCCCGACTTTCCTGCGGACCGGATAAGGTTTATGATAAATGATACTTCTGCCGAAGTGGTTATAGCTGATAAAAATTCTATTGAATTTTTATCAGCCGCAGCAAGTAAAAGGGTAATATTAGCTGATAACAATTGGGATGAATTGAAAAACAGCCCAATTAGTTTTCCCGATGTAAATGTTAGCGGGACTAACCTTGCATATGTGATTTACACTTCTGGTTCGACCGGTACACCTAAAGGTGTTTTAATTGAACACGGATGTCTAACGGATTACATCAAGGGCTTGTTTCTCCATCTTCCAATTGCAAATTGTCGGAACTATGCCATTGGGGCTACACTTGCCACTGATCTGGGGAATACCGTCTTGTATAGCTCTATCACATCAGGTGCAACGCTTCATTTATTCACTAAGCAATCGTTTAATGATATTGAATATATACACCAGTATTTTAAAACGCATGCTATAGATTGCTTAAAAATAGTCCCATCTCATTGGAAGTCACTATCATTTGAAGGAAAAGATCTATTGCCAGAAAAACTATTGATTTTCGGTGGAGAGGCACTACACAAAACGATTATTCAGTCAGTCCTGAGTAATATATCAAACGCTTGCACTATTGTTAACCACTACGGCCCCACTGAAACCACTATTGGCAAATTGCTTCATATTGTAGACAGGAAAGCCCAGTACCAGCATACTATTCCAATTGGAAAGCCATTTACGGATGCTACTGTCTATTTGCTTAATGAGCATCTTACAGAAGTTGAAACAGGAATTACAGGAGAGATTTATATTGGTGGCTCGGGCCTGGCCAGAGGTTATTTAAATAGAGCTGACCTTACAGACGAACGTTTTATCCAAGACCCATTTAATGATAAAGGCGCACGGTTGTACCGGACTGGGGATTTGGCTCGTAAACTGAGTGATGGCAATATTGAATATCTTGGAAGGATTGATGACCAGGTAAAGATAAGAGGCTATAGGATTGAATTGGGTGAAATTGAAAGCATATTACAAAAAGCACCGGGGGTAAAACAAGCCGTAGTACTAGCCAAAGAGCATCCAACGCTTGACAAAAGACTAATAGGATATGTTGTTTGTAAAGATCAATACGACAAAAAGGCTATAATGGCCTATCTTGAAGATAAACTGCCCAACTATATGGTTCCCCAATTATTAATGGAACTTAAGGAACTCCCATTTACTTTAAATGGAAAAGTTGATAAGAAGGCCCTTCCAGACCCTGATGCTTCTACATTATTGACAAACGAGTACCACGCACCTAATTATCAGACTGAATTTAAGATTTCCGAATTGTGGAAAGAGATTCTGGACGTAAAAAGAGTAGGTATTGAAGACAACTTTTTTGAATTGGGAGGAAACTCCTTACTAGCTCAAAAAATGGTTTCGCATTTAAAAACTCGACATCAACTCTCCTTGCCTGTTACAAAACTTTATCAATTCCCTAAAATTAAAGATCTGGCGGCATTTCTTGATGGACGACAAATGAGCAGAACCATTAAGAAAAGAAAATCTGTCCAAAATATAAACGATGACGTTGCAATTATCGGGATGTCGGGCCGTTTCCCTGGAGCTAATTCAGTTGAGGAGTTGTGGGATATTTTAAAAGAAGGAAAAGAAACTACCAAATTTTTTAGTGATGAGGAGCTAGATAATAGTATATCATCTGCATTAAGAAACAATCCAGACTATGTGAAAGCAAGAGGCATTGTTGATAATGCAGGAGCTTTTGATGCCGGATTTTTTGGGATCACGCCAAAACTTGCAGAACTGATGGACCCTCAGCAAAGGGTATTTTTGGAAATCGCATGGGATGCTCTGGAAAAGACCGGTTATGCAAATGACCAACATGATCACACCATTGGCGTTTTTGCTGGTGTTAGACACAATACTTATTATGCCTATAATGTACTGCCAAATGTTGAAATGATTGAAAACGTAGGCAGATTTCAAGTTGTTACATTAAATGATAAGGATTATGTGGCCACTAGAACCGCTTATGCCTTGAACTTAAAAGGGCCTGCGGTAAACGTACAATCAGCTTGTTCAACATCATTAGTGGCGGTGGCCCAAGCTGTCCAGAGTATAAGAAGTGGTCAATGTGATATGGCATTAGCTGGAGGCGCTACAATAAATGCTCCCGTAAATATAGGTCATCTTTATGAAGAAGGTGCAATGTTAAGTAATGACGGGCACTGCAGACCTTTTGATCAGGATGCCCAGGGAACTGTATTTAGCGACGGTGCAGGAGTTGTGCTATTAAAACGTAAGGAAGATGCGATAAAGGATGGAGACTTTATTTTTGCAGTTATAAAAGGTATTGGCTTAAGTAATGATGGCGGCAATAAGGGCAGCTTTACGGCTCCTAGTGCTGAAGGGCAAGCAGCAGCAATTGCTATGGCAATTGAAGATGCAGGTGTTGATCCTGCTGACATCAGCTATATTGAAACACATGGAACGGCAACGCCATTAGGTGACCCGATAGAAATTGAGGGGCTGAATATTGCATTTGGCAAGCAAAATAAACAGCAATATTGTGCTATAGGATCTGTTAAGAGTAATTTTGGACACCTCACCTGTGCCGCTGGTGTAACAGGCTTAATTAAAACTGCTTTATCGCTATTTCATCAGCAAATACCAGCTTCAATTAACTATAAAACACCTAATCCCAATATAGACTTTACTAATAGTCCTTTCGTTGTAAATACGTCACTAAAGAACTGGACGGTTACCGATAAAAGAATAGCTGGATTAAGTTCTTTTGGTGTAGGAGGTACAAATGTCCATGTGATTTTAGAGGAGTATGAGAATAAGACTGCTGAAAGTACATCCTCCAGACCGGTACAACTCTATACCTGGTCGGCGAAAAATGAAACTAGTCTAAATCGATTTGCGACTAATTTATCCAATGCTATTGCTGATTTTCCGGATGAACAACTACCCGATATTGCCTATACTTTAAATAAATACAGGCAAAGATTCAATTTCAGAAATTTTGTAGTTGCTGCCGATAAGGATGAGTTAACACAACAATTACATAAACCAATTTCGCCATCGGGTCAAACAAGGAACATTCGTGAAGTTGTATTTATGTTTCCCGGTCAGGGTTCACAATTTCCTGATATGGGAAAAGCTTTATACGATCATGAGCAGGTTTTTAAAGATGCAATGGATCAATGTAATGAATTGTTGAAAAAACAGCTCAATGAGGACTTACTTAGCATTATTTATCCTCGGGAACTGAATAAAGCGGCCGAGGAGCATCTAAAAAATACAAAGTATAGTCAACCTGCACTTTTTATGATAGGTTATGCGCTTACAAAGCTTTGGATGAGCTGGGGAGTTTATCCATCGGCATTTATAGGCCATAGTATCGGAGAATTTGTAGCCGCACATTTTTCAGGTATTTTAAATTTAGAAGATGCATTAAAGGTTATTGCTACCCGCGGCCGATTGATGAGTGAATTGCCTTTGGGGAGCATGCTTTCTGCAAGAGCCAGTGTTGAGGTGCTTCAGCCCTATTTGTCTTCAGCTATATCAGTGGCTGCTGTTAATGCACCAGAATTAACTGTATTGGCTGGGAGTACTGATGCGATCGCTAGTTTTAGTAAGTTATTGGATGAAAAAGAAATTCCAAATAGACTCTTACACACTAGTCATGCCTTCCATTCGCACATGATGGATGATGCAATTGTTCCATTCAGATCATATTTTAATGAAATAAAATTAAATGCTCCTTCTATACCGATTTACTCTACTGTTACAGGTGATAGATTAACAGACGAGCAATCTAAAGATCCGGAATATTGGGCAAGTCATTTAAGATCAACAGTTCTTTTTGATAGTGCAGCTAAACGATTATTGGAAGAAAATCAGGAGAAGGCCTTCTTGGAAATTGGACCGGGTAACGCTACTTCTACATTTATTCGTCAGCAATCCCTAGGTAAAAATAGCTTAGTTTTAACAACTTTGGAGCTGCCAAAAAACAATGAGTCGGCTTATCATACTATTATAAAATCAGTTGGACAGCTGTGGCTTAATGGATTTGATTTTGACTGGACGTTATTTTATAAAGAAGAGAAAAGACATAAGGTTAATTATTTGCCTAATTATTCGTTTAACAAATCAGTATACTGGGTTTCGCCTCCAACGGAACCCGTATTTTTAAACCACAGAACATCTAAAACATTAATTCCTTCGCCGGAAGTGCAGCAGCCGAGTATAGTAATGAGAAAAGAATCATTAATCAATCAAATAAAAAATATCCTGGAAAATACCTCAGGTATTGAAATGCAAGGTGTTTCAAATCATGTAAGTTTTATAGAAATGGGCCTCGATTCACTCTTGCTTACACAGATCGCCATAGCATTAAAGAAAAATTTTAATACAGCCATCACATTTAGACAACTAAACGAAGAATACAGTAATTTAGATGCACTTGCAGGATATTTGGATAAACAGTTGCCTGCAGAATTGTTTCAAGAACAACTGATTCAATCCACAAATAATCAGTTTCCGGATTTGAATCAGTTGATCAATAACAATCATAATGCTGAGACAAATCATACTGCACTAGACCTGATTGGGCAACAATTACAACTGCTGGCTAAGCAGGTATCTTTATTACAAAATGGCCAACCAGTATCTACACAAGTTCAGGTCCAAGTCCCACTTAATTCCGCAGCCATCAATGGACAGCGTAATGGAACATCGGATTTAACTCCTGAAGAGCTTATTGAAATTAAGAAGCCATTTGGTGCAAGTCCGCGTATAGAGAAGCAATCTGCGACCTTAAGCCCAGAACAGCAGCAATATTTGGAAGAACTCACGAAAAAATATACCGAGAAAACAAAGGGTAGTAAAAACTACACCCAGGAGAATAGAGCACATATGGCCGATCCTAGGGTTGTATCAGGTTTTAAACCAGCGACAAAGGAACTAGTTTATTCTATTGTGATTAAAAAATCCAAAGGAAGTAAAATTTGGGATTTAGACGGAAATGAATACATAGATGCGCTTAATGGATTTGGTTCCAACATGTTAGGTTACCAACATGAAGTTATAAAAAATGCTTTAATTGATCAGATAGAAAAAGGCTATGAGATTGGCCCTCAACATGAGTTGGCTGGTGAGGTCAGTAAATTGATCTGTGAATTCACTGATTTTGATCGTGCTGCGTTATGCAACACTGGTTCGGAAGCGGTGTTGGGTGCTATGCGGATTGCACGGACCGTTACAGGGCGTTCTTTAATCGTAGCCTTTGCAGGATCTTACCATGGTATTGTAGATGAAGTTATTGTACGGGGTAGCAAAAAGCTAAAATCCTTTCCGGCTGCTCCCGGAATTATGCCTGAGGCTGTACAAAATATGCTGATTCTAGACTATGGAACTGAGGAATCTTTAAAAATTATTAAAGAACGTGCACATGAATTGGCAGCTGTACTTGTAGAACCTGTTCAAAGTCGTAGACCAGAATTTCAGCCAATCGAGTTTCTTAAAGAATTACGCGTGGTTACAGAAAACTCTGGGACAGCTTTAATTTTTGATGAAGTTATTTCAGGTTTCCGTTTTCATCCTGGAGGAACTCAAGCTATGTTTGGCATAAAGGCAGATCTTGGAACCTATGGAAAAGTTGCTGGAGCAGGAATCTCAATAGGTATAATTGCTGGAAAACGTAAATTTATGGATGCTTTGGACGGAGGTTTTTGGCAATATGGAGATGATTCTATCCCTGAAATTGGTGTTACCTATTTTGCTGGTACATTTGTACGCCATCCACTTGCACTTGCTACGACAAAAGCCTCGTTAAATTTCATGAAAGAGCAAGGACCTAAATTACAAGCAGATCTAAATGAGAAAACAAAGTACATTGCGGATACACTGAATGCAATTTGTAAAAGATTGAAAGTTCCTATGTATATCGCACAGTTTGGTTCTTTATGGCGTTTAAAATTTAAAGAGGAATACCCTTACACTGAGTTATTTTTCACCTTAATGCGATATAAAGGAATTCATATCCTTGAAGGTTTTTCTTGTTTTCTCACAACCGCACATACACAATCTGATATTGATCAAATTATTACTGCTTTTGAAGAAAGTTTAACAGAATTAAAAGCAGTAGAATTTATTCCAGAATATTTTGAAGAAATAAATTTCGATTCCCCACCTTTACCAAATGCCAGATTGGGAAAAGATAAAGAAGGTAATCCAGCCTGGTTTATACAAGATGAAAAAAATCCGGGAAACTTCTTTCAAGTAAATTAATAGCTCATGTCTAATTATACTTTGACTCCTATAAACTTTAACCCCTTTGAAGAGGAAAAAGAAATAGATAAAATCGTTTTTACTAATGAGCCACAAAAGGAAATATGGCTATCCTGCATTATTGGTGGCGATGCATCAAATCTAGCTTACAATGAATCAGTTTCTATTGATTTTAATGGGATGTTTTACCCTGAACATTTTTTAGAAGCTATTAAAAAGGTCGTTCAAAGACATGAAGCCTTACGTGCTACGATTAGTGCGAATGGAGAAACGCTTATCATATATAAGAATATACCCTTTGAAATATCGGTTGAAGATATTTCAACTCAGGTAGATCAAAAATCAATTCTTGATACTTTTATTGCTGATCAAATGCAATATGTATTTGATTTGCAGGAAGGTCCCCTATTCAAATCTTACCTGCATAAATTAAATGAAACACATTATTTCTTCACCATTGTTAAGCACCATATCATTGGTGATGGCTGGTCTACAGGTGTAATTCTTGAAGACCTAAGTAAGCTGTATAACGCAAAAGTCCGTGATGAAAACTTATCATTACCTCCAGCTCCTCAAATCAGCAAATATGCTAAGGAAATGGCTGCTTTTAAATTTAGCCCCGCCTATCAGTTAACTCAGGATTACTGGTTGAATATGTATAAGAATGAGGTACCCATATTGGATTTACCTACTGATTTTCCGAGACCAGCTTTACGTACATACAATGCGCACCGCATAGATTCTAATTTACCCTTAGCCCTAATTTCTCAACTGAAAGAAATGGGCGCAAGGGCCGGATGTAGTCTGGTAAATACATTACTTAGTGCATTTGAAGTATTTCTTTATCTTCAAACTAATCAAGACGATATCGTAGTTGGGCTTCCGGCAGCCGGGCAATCGGCAACTGGCGACTTTGGACTTGTTGGCCATTGCGTAAATCTCCTTCCACTTAGAAGTATAATTGATACAAACAGTACATTTAAGACCTATCTAAAAAATAGAAAATCTGCTTTTTTTGACGCTTACGAACATCAACAATTCACTTATGGACAACTCGTTAAGCAGTTAAATCTAAAACGAGATCATTCCAGAATTCCTTTAGTACCTGTTGTATTTAATATTGACATGGGAATGGATAACCTGGTCGACTTTGATCATTTAAATTATCAGCTAATTTCCAATCCCAGAGCTTACGAAACATTTGAAATATTTTTGAATGCTACCGGTTCGAAAACAGCATTTACATTTGAATGGTCGTATAATACACAGCTATTTAAGCCGGAAACTATTGCTCGCATGGCAAGGGAATTTGAACTGCTGTTACAAATGATTGTTAAAGATCCAGATGTCATAATTAAAGAAATCGCTTTAGGCAATACGGGGATATGGAAAGAACAATTGGCAATATGGAATAACACCTATTCAGATTATCCAAAAGATGAGCCGTTTATGAGTCTCATAGATAAATATGAGCTTGAATCACCGCAAAAAACTGCAGTGGTTTATAAAAATGAGTCATTAAATTATATCGATCTCATCGAACAGTCTAATCAATTGGCAAATTATTTAATAGACAAAGGAATAAAAGTTGGCGATATCATTGCCTTGGCATCAGACCGGTCTATAGATATGCTAATCTGTTTGCTAGGAATTCTAAAGTCGGGAGCTGTGTATGTACCGCTTGATCCAGAATACCCTCAGGATAGGATTGAATTTATGCTTTCAGATTCAAATGCCAAGTTTTTAATGGTTTCAAGAGCATATGCAGGAAAATTCAAATCTATAGCGTCTGAACTTGTCATTGAAGACCTGCATAATGAGGTAAAACATTGTCCAAAAAAACTTCGGACGGTACAGGTCACAGGAGAAGATCTTGCCTATATCTTATATACATCCGGCTCAACAGGAAAACCAAAAGGAGTCCAAATCAAACACCACAATCTGATGAATTTTCTCATCAGTATGCAGTCTGAACCTGGAATTACCCAAGATGATCGATTGCTTGCAATTACAACCATATCATTTGACATTGCTGGACTAGAATTGTATTTACCACTAATTTCGGGGGCAGAACTATTCATTTGTGATACTGAAACAGCGAGAGATGGAAGGTTATTGCTAGATTTAATCAAGTCGGAAAATATCACATTTATGCAGGCTACCCCGTCTACCTGGAGAATGATGATTGATTCTGGTTGGACTAAAAGTCCATTATTGAAAGTATTATGTGGTGGTGAAGCATTACCGAAAGAATTGGCCGAAATTCTCGTAGACAAATCAGCAGAACTGTGGAATATGTATGGCCCTACTGAAACTACTATTTGGTCGACCATAAAAAAAATTCAAAAAGAAAACCTGGTATTAACAATCGGTCATCCAATACAAAACACACAAATTTATATCCTCAACGAAGAGAATAATTTATTGGCTCCTGGAATTACCGGTGAAATATTCATCGGCGGAGAAGGGGTTGCTGCAGGATATTTAAACCGTATAGAACTTACAAAGGAGCGTTTTATCACTGATACTTTTGGCCATAACCCGGATGGAAAGTTATATAAAACAGGGGATTTAGGTAAGTTTCTTGAAAATGGGGAAATTCTTTACCAGGGAAGAATAGATCAGCAGATTAAAATACGTGGACATAGAATTGAATTAGGGGAAATAGAGACACTATTAGCTGAACAGAAAGAAATAAAGCAAGCGGTAGTCATTGCGAAAGAGGATAATCTTGATCATAAGCGCCTTGTTGCTTATGTTATTTTGGTTAACCATGAATCTACAAATAATACCCCTTCATGGAAAGACCGTTGGGATACCATATATGATATGGCTGCTAAATCTGCTGAAAACTCTGCCCCTTCTGATAAAAAAATTGATGGTATACTACTTGAGCAATGGGAAAATAGTGAAGATCTTGTTAAACAAGCCGCAGAATGGCTTCAGGTATCGGCAGATAGAATTAAAGCACTAAATGCAAAACATATCCTGGAAATAGGTAGTGGTGGTGGGCAATTACTATTTGAACTAGCCCCTAATTGTGAATCCTATATGGCAACCGACTATGCGGAGACTGCGATTGAGGAACTTAAGCAGAAACTTGCCGCAGCACCAGAGAAATGGAAACATGTCGCAGCAAACGCAAATGCGGCTGATGATTTTAGTAAGCTTATAGGTGCTTCTTTTGACCTCATATTAATCCATAGCGTGGCACAGTATTTTCCTGATACTGCTTATTTTTTAAAGGTTATTGAAGAGTCTGTTAAACGCTTAAGTGCTGGTGGATGCCTATTTATTGGTGATATGCAGGGAAAAAACTCTTTAACCATGTATCATGCGATGGATCATTTGTCTCATGCGAAAAATGAGACGACTTTATCTGAATTTAAGGAGGTGGTAAATAATCGGGTGAGAATTGAAGATGAATTTGTTGCCGATCCTGGATTTTTTTACCTGTTACCAAAACTATTACCTAACATTACAGGTGTTGATGTACAATTGAGGAAAGGTCAATCTCAAAATGAAACAACGAAGTACCATTATGATGTTTGGATCTATGTAAATTCTGAGCACACTACGACTAAACCAGACCACAGGCTACTTTGGGAAGAATTGAAGTCGATAGATTTATTAGAACAGCAGTTACAAACTCATCAAGGGCAAATCATAGAAGTAAGGGATATTTTCAACGAGAGAACAATAAAGGACTATGCTTTAGTTAATTGGATGTCATCTGCGGATGACCATTCAACACTTTTAGAAATTAAAAAGGAACTTCAAGAACCGGGTAAGACTGGGGTTAATCCCGACTTATTTTGGAGACTAGGCCAGCAATATGGCTATCATAGCCATGTGAGGTGGAGTACTGATGGTACTGATGGAAATTTTGACATAGTATTTATACCAGATAATTTACCAATGGCTTTACCTGAGCCTCCATCATTAGAGCTGTTAAGGGAGCTTAAGCCAAGTGATTTTGCCAGAACACCGCTTTCTACTAATGAAGTTTTTCTTTCAAAATCCATGACCGAGCACATAAAGGATTCTTTAAGAAAAAATCTTCCTGATTATATGATACCAGGAGATTTTGTTGCGCTCAAAGCATTCCCATTAACACCAAACCATAAGATTGATAAGAATGCTTTACCCCAACCTCAGTCCAGATTGACGCAATATGATCAGGTAGATGAAAAACTAAATGAGCACGAAAAGATTATACTTGATATTTGGGCGTCAACCCTTGGCTTAGAAAATATTCATATCAAAGATGATTTTTTTGAGTTAGGGGGCCACTCTTTACTCGCGGTAAAAGTAATGGCTGCAATAGAGAAGGAAACAGGCAAGCGCCTTCCTCTAGCTACTTTATTTGAAAATTCAACCATTGAATCACTTGCAAAAAAAATACAAACAAACGCTTCTGAAAAATGGCAAGCTTTAGTTCCAATCAGAACTAAGGGTACAAAAGATCCTATTTTTTTAATTCATGGAGGGGGATTAAATGTTCTTCTCTTTAAAACTATAGGTGAATATCTTGATGAGGATCAACCGGTATACGGAATCCAGGCATTGGGACTAAACCATGAAATGGAAATTCCAAATGATCTTACCGAAATTGCAGCCCATTATGTCTCAGAGATCTTGAAAGTTAATCCTAATGGGCCATACCTTATTGCGGGTTATTCATTAGGAGGTTTTATTGCTTTTGAAATCGCGAAGCAATTAAGTGAGATGGGAAAAATAATTAAGCTATTAGGAGTAATGGATACTTATGCAGGAAATCAGGTGCATGAGGACTCTACTTATAATAGAATTTTAAGAAAAGTAAAACGTCAATTCTTTAAAATTCCTGTTCTTATTAAGTCGTTTATTGAATTTCCCAAGGAATCCTTTTCCTATCAACAAAAACTCATTAAATTTAAAATAAGAAAAATTTTTATCCCCGACGCAACTATAGAAGAAAGTATTTTTACAGATTATGAGAAGGCGATCTATAAGCAATATGATCGGGCACACAATAACTATAAATTGACTCCTTTTGATGTTAAAATCACACTATTCAGAGCAAAAAAGAGATTGTACTACTTAGATGATATGGTTTATTTAGGATGGAGTGAATATGCTAAAAAAGGTATAGATATTTATGAAGTTCCTGGTGATCATAAAACATTTTTATTGCCTCCTATGGATAAGGAATTTGCAATGATCTTACAAAAGGCCCTCAATAGCTAAAGATAATTTAATGATTAATCCATTATTACATAATGAAATTGAATGGAAGCTTTTTAATGATGAATTAAATTTAATGGCCGATAAGACTCATGTGTTCAAAGCCTCATTATCCTCCTTTAGTCATCTAATACAGGAGGATAGCAAGTCGGTGTTAAGTATTCAAGAGCTTAAAAAATCAAAGCGTTTCATCAAAAAACTAGATGGTGAACGATATGCTATAGGAAAATACTTATTACGCATCATCTTATCGTATTTCACGGGCATCTCCCCCGCTTCATTGAAATTCAATACAATTGCCAATAAGAAACCTGCTATTGAAGGAATCGAATTTAATGTAAGTCATAGTGGTAATCTTATTGTTATAGCTATCGGACCTCAAATGATTGGAGCCGATGTAGAATTTATTAACAAAAATTTTGATTATGAATTAATATTACCAAATTGTTTTAATCAAAATGAGCAAACTTTTATCCATAATTATGACAATAGGCTACTTAATTTTTATACGTTATGGACCAGAAAGGAGGCTATATTAAAGGCTTCTGGTGAAGGATTAGCTGATGATCTTTGTGACTTAGATTCTCTTTCTAATTACACAAAAAGAAAAAATAGTGTATTCGATATCAGTAGCCATATAATTGATAATGAATATATAATGAGTTTGGCGATGAATGACAATAGCAATGTCAATTATTGGCATTTTAAAGAATTTGCAGAAACAACTTAACCTATAAAAATGGTAGCGATAGAAAAAAGAAGTGATATTTCTTACAAAGAATTTATTGAAAAATATCAAAGTAAAGGTGTCCCTGTAATTCTTGAAAATGCCACAAAAGTGTGGAAGGATAACCTGATGTTCACACCAGCTTTTTTTAAAGAAAAGTTCGGAGATCGTAGTGCCTCATTTTCAAATAAAAAATACACAATTAGTGAATTATTAGATTTAACTGCTGCAAGTACCAAAGAGCAACCTGCACCATATCCTATTAAGTTCAATATACTATCACAATTACCAGAGTTATTGGAACATATGAGTCCGCTGCACCTTAATATGATTAAACCCAATTGGCTGACAAGCAAGATTCTAAAAAATAAGCTTGGCAATGCAATGGATTTACATATTGGAGGTATTGGAAATAGTTATGAAATGCACAAAGATGCTTATGATGTGCATGCCTGGCTAATTCAACTGTATGGAGAAAAAGAGGTGATTGTATTCCCAAGGGATCAGGAGCCTTTGCTGTATCCTAAAAAAGGTGGTTTATTAGAATCTCGATCGCCAATAAATATTATGAACCCAGATTACGAAAAATACCCTAGATTTAGGGAAGCAACCCCCATCCGCGCCATACTAAAGGCCGGAGAAGTTATGTATATTCCTAGTGGAATATGGCATACAACAATTGCACATGGCCAAAATATTTCGACCATTGTAGATCAGGTTAACAATTCAAATTATAAAGCATGGAGAAGAGATGTCTATGTATATAAAAAATATCATAACAAATATAGAGCTATAGTGGATTATCTTGCTGCAACTGCAATTGGTAATGCTTGTCGAGTAGGTCAGCTCTTCGGAATGAAGTTCTAATCTATTTCCGTTTTGATTTTTCCCAAGCCGCACTTTGTTGCTTTCTAAAATACCTGGTTATCCCAGCCATTACTGCATAATTCATCACACAGAAATAGTAAGGAATAAAAAAGGCTTTGATACGTATATTTTTGCTTTCAAAAAATAAGCCTGCAAGGCTAAGTAAATAAAAGAGGACTTGTCCGATAAAGATTAACTGATAGAATATAGAACCGCCATTTAATACGATAAATAAATTTAATATAAAAACCAATATAAGTAAAATGGGTGTAATGGTCCACCTTAAAACACGGTGACTGATATACTGAAAAGTAAGAACCGGATAGTAGAAAGGGTTAGCTGCTTTTTTTAGCCTTAAAATAGATTGAATGCCACCTGCTGCGATCCTTATCTTTCTTTTTAACTCTTCTTTGGTATTAGCTGATGCTGTTTCCATTGCATAAGCATTAGGTTCATAAGCAATCACATATCCCTTTTCTGCGATTCGCATAGCAATCATATGGTCGTCTATAATTGTGTCGGATTCAACGGGTTGATAAAGTGCTGTCCGTATACTGAACAACTCTCCTGCCGCACCTACATTCGAATACAATTCATAATCCAGCTTTTTAAGAAAGGACTCATACTTCCAGTAAAATCCTTCTCCTGCCGAACTTGCATCTGCCATTTCGGCTACGAAAATTCTTTTTTCTCCTGCCACCGCCCCAACCTTTGGATTTTGATAATGCTTTACCAATTCCATAATTGCATCCTTATTTAAAAAGGTATTAGCATCCGTAAAAACAGTGATGTTACCATTTATAAAAGGAATAGCTCTCTTAATTGCTGCCATTTTTCCGCTACGCCCTTCCTGATGTAATAAGGTAATATCGGTAAAACTCCTTATCCTTTCAGCGGTCTGATCTGTAGAGCCATCTGTAATAAAAATGATCTGGAGCTTATTCTGAGGATAGTTTAGCGCCAATGTGTTGTTCACCTTTTCAATGATCAAATCTTCTTCATTATAAGCTGCTATCAGTATCGTAACCGAAGGAAGTTCAACAGCAGCCTCATATTTAAAAGGTTTGACAAAAAAACGTTTAAGTTTTACTAGTAAAAACAATATAAAACCGTAACCGATAAAGGTATAAATTACTAAAAACAAGCAAATCCAAAAAGTTATAATCATTTATTATATTTTAAAGCCTAGTTTATCACTATTTTTCGAATTCGTAAAATTCCAAATTATTCCTTTAAAAACCCATTTCACCAAATCTGAACGGCCCTTTATAAAATATGCCAGAATTTGCTTAGTGCAAGCAAATAGTATATAATAGATACTAAAGAAAAAAGTGTTTATTATATTGGTATTCCTTCGAATGAAGAGCATTCTATTTCTTGTCATGAAATAGGTTTTTATACTGCTTTCTTTTCCCACACTTATAGATTCTTTATGGTATATTCTTGTTTTCCCAGTAAACCAGATTAGTTTACCTGCCTTTTTAAATTTTTCACACCAATCGAGTTCTTCGTAGTATAAAAAGAAATGCTCGGCCATAAGACCAACGGATTCAAGATCTTTTTTACGGCACATCATTGCTGCACCATGACAATAGCCAGTTTCCCTGCTATCCAAGTTGTATTGCCCTTTGTCCTTTTCCATATTACCAATGCCCTTGTTTCTGCAAGTAAGGTAATTCATGGGTGTAAAACCCGCATATTGTATTGTTTCTGGCTGATCAAAATATAAGATTAGCGGTGAAAGTATGCCTATTTCAGGATGAAGCTTAAATTCCTCTTTCATCACTTCAACCATATTTTCAACAATCTCTGTATCATTGTTTAGAAACAAAAGGTAATCGCCCTTGGCTGCTTTGACACCCAGATTATTTCCGCCAGCAAAGCCAAGGTTGACCTCTGATCTGATATAAATCAGCTCTGGATAAACCGATTTAAAGGATAATCCATGATCTTCTCTGCTCCCGTTATCTACCAATATGACTTCAACATCTTCATCCACGGTATTTGCTTTCAAAGATCGGAGGAAGTCCATTGTTACCTGGGGTTGATTAAAATTTACAGAGATTATTGATGTGCTACTCATTCCTATAAAAGTAATTCTTTTACCCAAAATGAACTAATTTTTTAATTCCTGAATGACATTTTAAATATTAATCTGATCAGATATGAGTTGCTGTGACAGCACTAATTAGATTACAAAGATGTTATATAACTAATTTATTACCTATAAAAAAATCAACTTCGTCATTCTTAATGATTAAATTTTCTATTTTTGGTAGGTAGAGATAATCAAAAATTTTATTCTTCGTATTTACTAACTGGCTTTCATTTGTATTGCCATAATGATAACGCTTTATTACACCGGATTTATGCGAGTTGCCCATCTAATTTTAACCTATACCAATCCTCATCAGACAGAAAGGATGATAAGAAATATGGCGCATGATCATTTTGATTTCTACATTCATGTTGACAAAAAATTTGACATTAACCCCCACTTATTCTTAAAAGATCTGCCAAACGTTTATTTCATTAATGACAGAACAGATGTCAAATGGGCGGGGTACAATACGGTTAAAGCAACTTTCAGATGCATTAAAGAAATCGTGGCAACAGGTATCCAATACGATTTCATTAATTTTTTAAGCGGACAGGACTATCCTTTAACATCTCCGGCACGTCTCATGGATTTCTTTGAAAAAAATAAAGGAAAGGAATTTATGAGTTACAGGGACATTAAAAATGACTGGAAAGAAGGACTGATCAGAATGGAAAGATATTTTCTGGCTAACCATACCTTTAAAGGAAGGCATACCCTGGAAAGACTGATCAACGTCTTGATGCCAAAACGGACCGTGCCCTACAATATGCACCCTTATGGCAAATCCATGTTCTGGATGCTGAGTCCTGAAATAGCACTGTATGTAGTCGATAAAGTTGAATCGGATCGGAAACTCACAAACTTTTTCTACTATTGTTGGGCGAGCGATGAGTTTGTGTTTCAAACCATTTTAATGAACTCCCCGTACAGAGATAGGATCATCAACAATAACTACCGATATATTGACTGGTCGCTTGGCGGTGCAAGCCCCAAATTATTAGACGAGCATGATTTTGAACAGATCAAGGCATCTGACATGCTATTCGCCAGAAAATTAAACATCGAAAAGAGTGCAAAACTTTTTGACCTCATTGATACCGAACTTTTAATGCTCTTTAGTATAATCACATGGCACATATAATCAATCTCAGAACTTTTAAAGATACGAGAGGAATTTTAACCGTTTTAGACAGCGTTGTTGATTTTGAGATCAAACGTTTATTTTACATTTACGCTGTGGATGATTCTGACAGAGGAGGACACCGCCACCATGATACGCACCAGGCAGCCATCTGCATTCAAGGTAGTTGCAGCATCACGAACGATGACAATAAACAAATCGAAACTTTTGTCTTGGATAGTCCCGAAAAGTGCTTAATATTAAATCCTGAAGACTGGCATGTCATGCATGATTTCAGCAGAGATGCCATTCTGCTTGTACTTGCCTCAACAGAATTCGACCCCAGCGACTACATATATGAACCCTATCATCCCCTACGAGAATTTAAAAACACTCAACAAGCGTTTTGAAAATTCATTAAAAGATAAATTCTCAGATTTCCTGGAAAAAGGCTGGTATGTACTTGGAGAAGAAGTATCATCCTTTGAGCAGGAATTTGGAAATTTTCACAATGAAAAATATGTCGTCGGCGTTGCAAATGGATTAGATGCGCTGATTTTATCCTTAAAATGTTTAGATTTTAACCGGGGTGATGAGGTTATTGTCCCCTCTAATACTTATATCGCCAGTATTCTCGCGATATTACATTGCAACTTAGTGCCCGTATTGGTTGAACCCAATCTGGAAACGTATAACATTGATCCGGATCAGATCGCTGCAGCAATAACAAAAAAAACAGTCGCCATAATGGTTGTCCATCTGTATGGACAGTGTTGTGAAATGGATCCAGTCATTTCCATTGCCAACCAATACAACCTAAAAATAGTTGAAGACTGTGCACAAGCTCATGGTGCCAGATACAAAAACAGACTCGCAGGCACTTTCGGTGATTTCGGTGCCTTCAGTTTTTATCCTACTAAAAATCTGGGTGCTTTAGGTGACGCTGGTGCCGTAATATGTAAATCTAAAGCAGATTATGATAAAATCAGGCAGTTAAGAAATTACGGCTCAGAAAAAAAATACCACAACAGTATCGTTGGGTACAACTCCAGGCTTGATGAAATCCAAGCCGCCTTCCTGAGAATTAAGTTACCCTATCTGGAGGCAATCAACAACCATAAAAACAGACTCGCAGAGATTTATCTAAAAGGTTTGAAGAGCGATTTTATTATGCCGGTTGTTAAGGAAGGTTTCGACAATGTTTATCATATATTTAACATCAGGCATCCGGAGAGAGACCAGATCAGAAGTTATCTGATGGACCACAACATAGGGACTGAGATCCATTACCCGGTTGCACCGCATCAGCAGAAAGCAATGCGGCAAATGCAGCATTTAAATTTCCCGGTTTCAACAGAAATCCACCGGACAACACTAAGCCTGCCTTGCTCTTATGCCCATACCCCCGAAGATATACTCAGGGTAGTTGATGTATTGAATCAGTTTAGTAAATAAAAGCTATGCATTACTTAATCAAACAGTTATTCCCTCCTATCCTAAATGCCTTAAGGTGGTACAGCTTTAAATATGGATGGAAAGGAAATTACAAAACTTATGAGCAAGCAAAGGTCAAATGCAAAGGATATGATGAAGACCATATCCTCGAAAGAATCGTGAATACGACAGATAAAGTAAAAAAAGGAGAGATTGCTTACGAACGTGACGGCATAGTTTATGACGAAGTCCATCTCAATTTTCATTTGTTAAACGCACTACTTCTGGTGGCCTCTAGAAATAACAATAAACTAACTATTATTGATTTCGGAGGGTCATTGGGCACATCCTATTATCAGAACATTCAATATCTTTCACATTTCACAAGTTTGAATTGGTGTATTATTGAACAACCAAAATTTGTAGAAATAGGAAAGAGATCTTTTGAAAATGACCATATCAAATTCTATTATTCATTAGCAGATTGCTTTTCCGCACATCCCAATCCGGATCTGCTACTCATTTCGAGTGTACTCCAATATATACCCGAGCCTTATGAATTACTCCGAGACATCCAATCTTATCATATACCATATCTTATGTTGGATCTAGTAGGATATAATGATAAGATTGAAGACCGAATTACCATTCAGCGTGTCCCCCCGATCTTTTATGGTATAGAAGCATCATACCCCTGTACATTTTTCAATCGGCTAAAACTGGAATCCCAACTTGAAGAAAATTATGACAAGGTGTTCGACTTCATCTCAGAAAATGAGAAATACTATATAGAACTTAAACCGTTTCGCTATGAAGGATCTTTTTGGAAACTAAATGAAAAACGATAAACTCTCCCAAAGGTCAGGTGCGCTTGATTTACTCAGATTTTTAGCTGTGCTAATAGTTTTCTTTTCGCACTATACTGATACCTTCAATTATGTGTACAAGATTGTACCCGAAAACCTTAAATACCTGCCGATATTCAAATATGGAAGTCTGGCACTTGTGGCCTTTTTTATCGTCAGTGGTTATGTGATTACTATGACTTCAATGAAGAAAAGCATTAAGGATTTTATAGTCATCCGACTTTCCAGAATATATCCCTTATTTTGGGTCAGCTGCACTGTCGCATTTATTTTACCTCGTGCAGTTAATGAACATACATTCATCGCATTTTCCAGTTTTAATACATACCTGATCAACATGACTATGGTCCCCGGCTTACTTGGAACACCGTTGATCAACCCTGTCTATCATACACTATTATTGGAACTCTTGTTCTATTTTTTTATCGCTATAATTATTGTATTCAAATTATGGGACAGAATGTTGCTGATCATTGGAGTACTGACTGTATTTTGCATCGTAAGAGGATTGGACGCTACAGCATATTCTCATATAGTAATTCCTCCGTTTGCGGGAGGAATTTTATTCTATTACCTTAAAATAAAATACGGAAATCCCATATACCTTAGAATATTGTTGTGTCTTAATTTCATTTCATCCTTGATGATTGGTCGTACCTTAGA
Organism: Pedobacter sp. ok626; assembly: GCF_900100435.1. Lineage (GTDB taxonomy): Bacteria > Bacteroidota > Bacteroidia > Sphingobacteriales > Sphingobacteriaceae > Pedobacter. Next base: position 310,247 of record NZ_FNEX01000003.1, read on the forward strand.
GAGATACCTTAATGGTAGAGTAGATGATGTGCAAACCATCAATTCCTGGATAGCTGTGACTATTATTGCTGCAATTTACGGGATATTTTACCTGATTGTTACCGATCGATTTAAAATCAGCAGCAACAGAATAACAGTAATGCTCGGGGAAATTGCTTATCCATTTTACTTATTTCATGTTTATTTTCTCATTGTATATTGGTATTTCAGAGATTCTATTCAAGAAGATGCTTTATTGCTTTCAATTTTAGCCCTGGTCATCTGCTCTTCCTGGTTGATAAACCAACTCGTGGAAAAACCATTAAATAAAATATGCAGTCAATTGCTTTATTTCTTGTTTAACTTGTTTAAACGAAATAAAAATTCACCAGAGGTTTTAACTTCGAGAACTGTTTAGATTAATCCTTTGACCCATGGCACCTTTAAGCTATTTAGCAACGACAGAAAACGATTACGAAACATTAAACCTCAAAAAAGGTGTCCCTGAGCAATGGGAAGATGGAATGCGCACGCATGGAGGTAAAGGGACATATGAATGGTGGTATTTTGACACACACCTTGCAGATGGGTCGAAGATGGTCATTGTGTTTTATACAAAAGCACTGACCGAGGTAAATAAACCTACAAAAGCGTATGCAACGCTGAACATCGACTATAAAGACGGTACAAAACTAGAGCGCTACTTACCATCATCGGTTTTCAGTGCATCCAAAACATCCTGTGATGTGAAAATCGGAGCAAATACCTTTAAAGGTGACTTAAAAAACTATTCAATCCATCTGGAAGATTACGACTTTAAACTAGATGTGGAATTTAATCGTGTTGCTGAAAGCTGGAGACCAGAAACAGGACATTTTTATTTCGGTGATAAGCAAAATCTGTTTTCCTGGTTTGTCGCCGTCCCAAAAGGAAATGCTACAGTCACCTATTCAATTGGTCAATACACTGTCCATACTTCAGGTTCTTGTTATCACGATCATAACTGGGGTAATAAAGGTATGCACCAGCTCATCAATCACTGGTATTGGTCAAGAGCAGAATTTGGTCCTTACACTGTAATTGCCTGTCAGATTGTTCCGGAAAAAAAATACGGCGATATACCAATCGATCTGGTTTACATAGCGAAAGAAGGAAAAAAACTAGCCGATGATCCTGCTAAATTAAAATTACACAGAAGCTATCCCATAAAAGTAACCACAGGTAACAAACCAATCAGCAACGAACTAATTTTCAATTACGAAAATTCAGAGTTTAACCTAAGCTTACAACTTACCAGAAAAACCAACATCATTGAAACTTACCTAATTCAGCAGGATTTTCAGCGGAAGCTTGCTAAAATATTTCTTGGATTTAATGGAGCGTATTTTAGAATTGCAGGAGATGCAAAACTTGAAGTTAACTATAAAGACGGCCCATCGGAAACTTTCGAAAATGACCATGCGATCTGGGAGTTGATGTATTTCGGAGATCCCTTCTAACGAATGATTCGTTTTATACCATCCCTTATTAGATGATATCCGTCCATAAATGTCATTAATAATATTTTATAAAACAACAACGTATGCACCAACAATGGAACCCAACCGTAGGGCTGCGTAAATGCACAATAAGACAATAATGACATAGGAAAAAAAACAGTATAAAAATCCAGCATCAGAATCTGGAAAAATTTGTTTTCAGGGGTAATGATGATGATAATTTTTGATTTGAACTGCCGTTGCCGCCAAAGGATAAAAACTGCATAAAGCATTAATGAGATGTAAGTAATCCAAAGATTTAGCTGGAAGAGTAAAATGGCCAACGTAATAACCTCTACGAGCAGAATTACTTTTTCATTCAAACCGAAAGTTTTAGGATCGATGCCATTTGCAAATGTATCTATTCCTGATCGCTCATCATTTTCTTTATCCAAAAACTGATGCCAAAGGATACTTCTAAGGCCATAACAAAAAGACAATAAACCAGTTGCGACCATCCATTTCCATTCAATCTCCATATTAGAAAAATAGAAAATAATTGCAACTGCGAATAAGGCAGGAAACATGTGTTCAGCTGTTGCACATGAAATGACTCCCCATACCCTCCTTTTTTTTAACCTTACCGGAGGAAAAGAGTACAGGCTGATTGCAAGCACGATGCACAGATAGAAAACAACAGCATATACTCGTGGATAGATAAAATAGGCCGCCAGGAATACGAAACCTAGGGAAAGCAGCACTAGAAAAAGTCGCAAAGCTGGGGATAACCGCTGCATCATATTAGATTTGCCGCAAGCAATGTCTATTTCTAAATCAGTCACATCATTAATGATGCTTGCATAAACAGCGATGAGAACGAGACTTCCAAATAAGATGAGGAAAGCATTACCCAGAAGCAGATACAAAGGTGTGTGCCCCATTAATGCAGTGGCATAAGCCAGGGAAAGAATTTGCGGGGTCTTATGATCCCACCATTCATGAGAGCGCGTGAGTTGTTTTAACCTACTTTGAGCCATTTAAAATTTGTAAAAAGGATTTTACGAAATCTGCTTCAGGGGATGCGGGGACAAGTTTCGAGATTTGGCTTGCCGCAATACTTCCTAATTCTTCCCATTGCTCACGCTGCGCCCAGGCCCGATCCATCGCCTCTTCAAATGCCTGCTCATTTGGATGGCCACTAAAAGCAGTAACACCTTCTTCTATAAGCTCAGTATTTCCGCCGGCATTAGAAACGATTGCAATGCGGCCTGCAGCCATAGCTTCCACCATCGATAGTGGCAAACCCTCACTCCGGGAAGGTAAAACAAGGGCGTGATATTGTGTCCATAAGGTATCCATATCCTTTACCTGACCAGCGAAACTAACATTTTTAATATCCAGTAATGCAGCCATATCTTTCAGGCCTTCGTCATCAACACCTGATCCGACGAAAGTTATGGTAATTGGCCTTTCACGCCATTTTTCCTGATTTAAAATACGCAAAAGAATATCCTGCCCCTTATCAAGGACAAAGAGTCGGCCAACACATGCAAGCTTATAGCCCTTGTCTATAGCAGGATAAGGTAATTTGCTACCAATTTTAAGCGGGTTAAATATGACATACCCATTTTTTAATCTTGTACCAAACTGTTCTTCTGTCAGTATAAGGTTATGCTTTGAAACAAAATAACATGCAGCAGCCTCTTTCATAACTTTTGTCATTATTGGCCTGTCACTTCTGCCTGGCCAATAGAAATCAACTGCTTTTTGTGCGACCAAAACATAGGGTAACCCTACCGAATTGCAGGCATAAGCGTATCCAAGTCCATCGAAGTTTATACCTTGAGAAACAAGGGCAAATACATGTTTATTTTTTGCTAGCAGTACAGTTAGCCTGTTTACCCAGGGATTATTGACAAATGTAAAGGCACTACCATTTCCTCTTAATTGTTCAAGTTTTCCGATGATTCGTTTAAAGTTTCTTTTCAGAAAGGGCACATGCGTATCAATTTCCACGAAAGTCACACCCAGAGACGCGAGTTTTAGAAATTCCGGGTGATTCCTATTAATCTTAGCTTTATAAACCGTTACCGAATAACCCTCAGCTAGTAATAAAGGAACGCTTCTACCCCATAGTTCTTCACTTCCTCCCCAATCTTCACTGCAGGACGATATAATGGCAACATTTCCCAAAGGTTTAATCTTTTCTAAGTTCATAATGCCTACTTTTTATCCAACTGTTTCTTAAATAAACGCGCGTAATCGCCTTCCATTTCCAAAAGTTCTTTGTCTGTTCCTTCTTGTAGTATCCTGGTGTCTGATAATACATAAATATAATCCGCATGCTTTACTGCGGAATGTCTATGGCTGATGACCAATGCTGCACGTTTGCCGATATGCTGCCTAAACGAATCAAACAATTCTTTTTCAGCGACAGCATCAAGTGCACTTGTCGCTTCATCAAGAATAAGAAACCTTGAAGAACTATAGAGTGCACGTGCCGTAGCCAATTTTTGCCATTGCCCGATGCTAATTTCTCTTCCATCTTCAAAAATCTTACCCATCATTGTGTCGTATTGATTTTCGAAACCTTTGATATACTCGTGTGCCCCCGAATGTTTAGCCGCATTGACTATATCTTCCATGGCATGTACTGACCGATTAATGTCTCCGAATTTGATATTGTCAGCTGCAGAGAAATTATATTTACAAAAGTCCTGAAACACCATACTAATTTGCTTGCGGTAATCCTCAATAGAAAAATCACGTATATCTTTTCCACCCAGTGTAATCAATCCCGAGTCGGGGTCGTATAGTCTACAAAGCAATTTTATCAATGTTGTTTTACCAGCTCCGTTTAATCCCACAATTGCAATAATTTTTCCAGCAGGAAGCTTAAGGTTGATATTCCTGAGTGCAGGCTTGGGCATGTTAGGGTAAGAGAAACAGACATCTCTCAATTCAAGATCTAAAGAATGATCTTCGGGAATTGCCTCGCTGCCTTGTCTAAGAGGAATCTCTTTTTTTAAATCAAACAACTCAAAAATACTGGATACAAAAATATTGTTCTGATATACTGTCGATATGCCAGAAGCAATATTCTGCAATAAGCTAAATGTTTGGGGGAAAATAACAAGAAATAAGGTAATGTCACCTAATGTAGAATTACCTTGAACCGCCCGGAGCATGATGTAACCCATGCAAACAAAAAAACCTATACTAGACAATCCCGAAGTAATGGCTTCACCTACAGTCCGATTAAAACTAATCTTAAGACGTTCTTCTAATAAGGCCATCCTAATCTGATAATATTGGGTTTTAAAAAAGTTGCCCAGATTATAACTTCTAACTTCTTTAGCTGTAGTATCAGAAGTAATCAAGGTACTCAAATAAGATGTTTTCCGCTCTGTTGGTGTATGTTTTATCCTAAGTATATTTTGCTTGTTGGAAAAATAAATACGCACAAGTAATGTAGGCAATACAAACAGAACAAGCATTGGTAGTAACATCCAGTTGATCGTAATCAAGATCAAAGCTACCCCCATCAGGTTGAGTATATTTTTAAGAATTTCTAAAATAGAGAGAATCACTTGATTGGGCCTGTACGAACCAGCGTCCTTCGCCCGTTTGAGTACATCAAAATATTCAGGACTTTCATAGAATGCAAGATCAAGGTTAGCCGCAATATCATGTATTTTATCATCAATGCTTTCAGAAACCCTGGCTGCCTGAATTTCACCCGTATACGTGGCTAGAGAACGTATAACATTATATAGAACGCCAAGAACACCAGCTAATACCACGTACTGAATTACTAAGCTTTCGCTACCAAAATTTTTAAGATTAGTTTTCGAAACAACATCAACCAACAATTTTAATGAATATAAAGACGCGAGCATAAAAATCGTCTCCAGGAAAATCATAACTATCACAATAATCGTCCAGCTTTTTGTGACTGACCAAACCAAACGCATAGTGCGTCCGATATTGAGATTTGTTTTGATATCTTGCAGCTTAACAGATAAAGATCCTAACATGAAATTCGGAATATATTTAATAGAAACCTGGCTATTATTCCGTAAATATATAAAGGTTCTCTAAATTAAGTGCTAGTTAAATAGATATTAAGGTGTAACGCTGAAACATGTTGCCGTGAAAGTACACCGCATCTATGATTAACTTGTTTAGAATCTGTTTTACCCGACGCGTTATTAAAGATTTTAATCAAAATCTGAACAAATCATCTATCTTTATGCTGGGATAATAAATTAATAAAATGTCGACATTGAATATCGTTTCAAGGGCGATAAGGCATGCATTCATGCTAATCAGCTCATTTTTTCCGACATGCAATGAGAAAACGCCTTCCGTTGCGGTCACAAACATCAAAAGTATCATAGTACCTAAAATTGATTTGGGTGATACTTCAAGATATGTGAAGTTGCAAATCGATATGACCGCACATGGAAAACCTGATTTCTCGTTTACAGATTTACTGTACGATAAAAGTAAAGGCTTTTTGTTGATGAAGGATGATGGCATTGTTACCGACTACACCATAGTTTATAAGATACTGAATGGCGGGGTAGTCAACGGAAAAAAATATCCCGGCTTTACTTTTACAGATGGCGCGGGAAAAAACATAAATTATAAATATTCTTTTGCAGTTAATCCAAATGACGAGCACTCAACCTCACAAAATGCAACTACCTGGGCGCAAATGAGTGAAATGGTTGCGAAAGGTCATGCCATTATGAACCATACACTCTATCATGGTGGCACAGATAAACTAAAGGCAATTAAAGATGCAGAAAAGAACCTTTGGACAAATACCCATTACCGGATGACTGAACTGGTACCACCCGGTAATGATGAAGGATTTGTCGCAACAGGCTTACAGCTTGGTTATACCATGTTTTCATCAGAATTTGGGGAACCCACTCCGGACGGGAACAACGATCCTGGTAATGAGCATATGACCTGGGGAAGTTACATCCCCATGACCACCCAGAATCTCAAAAGAATTCTGGTATCCAGGACTAACCTGGGTGACCAGTGGAACGAAAAAGAGCTACTGAATGTGAAAGTATTCGTGGATTACATACTCAACAATCCTAAAAGATATGAAAAACCTGTAGGTACCGCATTTAGTCATGGTCCGTTTTCAGACCATCCTGAATCCGCTGATGTTTTCTTTAAATTTTTAAATTATATCAAAAACCATCCCGGCAACAAGGATAGTGTTTGGATAACTTCTTCTAAAGAATTGATGGACTTTGTAAAAACAAAGGAAAAAGTAAACGTTGACACTAAAGTTTATGATTACAAAACAGGTAAATATACCATCGTTTTAGATATGGGTAAAGTAGATCCAAATGTAATTTGGAGAAATCTAAGCCTAAAATTAATAGGCGGTAAAATAAATAATGTAATCGCTACCGGTGCTAACAGCGTTACTTTCAATACTAAAACAGGCTTAGTTAATATTTATAAAATGGACAGATCAAGGGTAAAAGATCCGTTTAAAGATGTCTTACCACCTCAAATTACCGGCTTAAAAGCCAATGGCAATACAATTAGCATCAGTTATGACAAACCGGTTAGTCAAAAAAAACATACAGCATATGAAGTAAGTGACAATGTAGTTTTAGGACTACAGGGTTCGGGAAAAAGTTGGCTACTCAAGCTAAAGTCACCCGTTTCAAAAGGGCAGTTATTCTCTTACAGGATGCAACGCGGCGATGCCGTTCTAGAGAAAACGCCCGACCTGAAAGTTTGCAGCTATATTGGTTTACCCATAAAAATTTAGTTTTTTTTTATTGTCCTTTAAACTTCATATACCCTATCTTAGCTATTCGAAAGTGCATCCCAAAATAAATTTGTTAATGGAAATTGAAAATCTTGTTACTATTATTATTCCAACTTACAACAGAGATAAAAAAATCGGAGAAGCTATTGAAAGCGCTTTAAATCAAACCTACAAAAATACTCAGATCATTGTAATCGATGATGGCTCTACCGATGGGACCGCAGAACTAATTAAAAAGTACCCGCAGGTGGAATATTATTTTCAGCATAATGCTGGACAGGCTTCGGCCAGGAATACAGGTTTAAAGTATTCAAAAGGAATTTTTGTGGCTTCTCTGGACTCAGATGATGTTTGGAATCCTGATTTTCTTGAAAAGTGCATCAATAAACTGGAGTCTAATCAGCTTGATTTTGTATTTGCGAACTGGGAACAGGAAACCAGGCATGGGAAAAACTGGGATTTTCTCAATAATGATCCATTTCTGACACCATATCTTAATAAACAGAAAGACGGCTGGATAACGCTTAATTATGAGGAAGTCAGAAGTCTGTTTATACATTCCTGTCCTTCTCCTTCTTCCTCAGTAGTGATGCGTAAATCATCCATTATTTCAGGTTGGGATGAACGCATGAATATCGGTGACGACTGGTGTATGTACCTGGAAATGATCCTTAACAAGGAATGTAAAGTAGCCTTTACTATGGAGAAACTATGGAAGAAAAGGGTGGATGACATTAACGTGTATGACGGTCGTAAATGGAGTGAAGTTTTAGAATTTCTTCACATAGCAGATTTAAAAAGAAATATGAACAAATTTAAACATCTGCTAACAATTGATGAAATCAAGGTTTTACAGGAACGTTACATGAGCAGCTTGGTAGAACTGTCAAAACATAAATTAATCCGGGAATTTAATTTTATTGACTCTGTAAAATTATTAGGGACATCCATGTCTATGGATATCCCTTTTACGTTGAAGACTATCCCCAATATTTTCTTTCTAGGGTTAAGCAGAAAAATTACTGAATTGAGAAAAAAACAACCTTCATAGCCACCTGACATTTAGTAATATCCAAAGGTGGTTATGCGGCTAAATTGCCTGAATAAACGTTGGCGTCTCAGTTACCGTTACACTAATCTTTCCTCCCTTCGTAGCAATGTCTTCATGTGCCATCTCATCGGCTCCGGGCTTTAGTTTATAAACCCGTGCTTTTTTTACTTTTTCGCCGAGATCAAGTTCATACACTTCCGTCCTGTCCTTTTCGTCTGGCACAACCAATACATACATTTTCTTGTCTTTAAAAGCGTATATATCAACGAACGGATCTTTTTTGATGGTATTCTCATAGATATACTCACCCATTAGCTTCGTTGTCTGCAGCAAATAATCAGCCGCAGGTCTCCTCCCCCCCTGGTTTAACAATCCTGAGGTACCAAATGGACTGCTACCAGATGGTGTTCCAGGAGGATCTATATCGTAGGCGATATAAAAAAACACACGACTAAGCCCGTGCCTTGCATACATTAGTGAAGTCCTCAAAATCCAATCAGCCTGGGTAACTAATGCGGATTTCTGACCTATAGGAATTGCTCTCTGAACACTTTTATCGCTTAGGTCATATCCTGTTTCTGTAGTCCATACTTCAATTCCTTTACCAAGCTGCGTGGTGTATTGTACAAAACTATCAGCGATTTCACCCATATTACTCAGTTCTGGAGCGATACCTCTTTTATTAGATTTAAACTTACCAAACCACCCAGTATTGTCATTTGAGTAAAGATGATAATTTACTACATCGAAGCAAAGATCTACACTGCCGTCGGCTTTTACCCCACGGTTTGTCCTGCACCATTCAACGATTTCCTTAAGAAAATTAACATCAGGTCTTGCTAATCCCCCTATCACTACCTTGATATTAGGATCCGCTGTCTTCGCTCCTGCATATTTTCCGAGCTTTCCTTTATGTCCATCATAAAAAGCAGAAAGGTTAGCTGCATATTCAGCACCTGTTTGCTGCGCCCTTTTTCCCTGCCACCATTTATCCGGCTCATTGTTACACTCTACATAATTAACCAGATCAAGCCCTACCTTTACCTGGTTTACCTTATCACCCGACCAGCGTGGTGTAGTATTTAATTTAATTACGGTAGTGTCAATATTTTTATTGGCGCCATATCTTGCTACAAACTGGTATATCATTTTAGCCTGCGCAATATATGAAGCCGGATCTTCCCTATTAGCACCATATTTAACTGGTACATTATCAACACCCTGCATCGATTTAGGGTAAGTATTATATAACCAGTCCGGTGTGTTTTTGAGGCAACTCAGCATAAATATACCATCAGTCTTGGCCCGTGCATACATAGCATCGTAGTTCCAGCCTCCTCTTGTTGTCGGGTTAAATGAATACATGTTCGGTTTATCTTCCAATTTCTCCCAGTCCATATAATGCCGGACTGATGAAAACGATCTAAGCAAATTCATCTTGGGCTCGAAAACCATACTTCCGTCATTGGGATTATTTGGGTCCTGTAAAAAATCCCATTCAAAAGCATTTACTCCGAAAAGATTTTTAATCTTTATGTTTTTATATGCCAGTTCATTAACTGGAATATCTTTTTCTTCTGTACGACAGCCAGAAAAAGCAATGACCATCGCAAAAGATAAAAGAAAAGCCTTAGTAGTATTATTTTTTTTCATCAATGTATATTTGTCTTTTAGTAGTTATAAAACAATCATAAGCAGATGTGCTGCTCGTCACGAATTGATCAATCTGTCCAGTTTATCTAAAATCGCCGTGTCTACATTTGTATCAAACTTCCTGGCGAAGAAATCAGGTGATGATTTGATTGACTCAAAATCAACTGCTGTTAATATCCTAGGATTAGCCATTCCATCCACCCAGGTAATGAACCTGAAATTGTTATTTACTGTCTTATCGCTGAAACTTGAATTCATAATAATAGTTGCCAATAGAAATTCATCTGATCCCCAGGTAAATTTCATAAAGTCATTTAGTTTAGGATTACATTTCATAAAATCCGTCACGTAAGCTGCACATTCCGCACTAATCGTCCACCAAGATGAATTACTGCTTCCATAAAGTTTCATTTTCAGGGGAAACTTCCTCACAGGGAAGTACTTATTTAACATTTTTTGTAAAAAATACCTTCCTTTAAAGCTAAAGTCAGTAAAATGATACAGTTGAGCTCTTTTTTCAGCATGCCCCCACCAATTCCGTTGTGGGTCTACATCATAAGAAATGAAGCATTTACCAGGATTTTGCAAATAAAAATTATGGATGTCATTTATCGGCTTGATCGGATAATCCTGGCCACTCATCAGGTTAAAAAAATCAAAATCTTTATGCCTATTTAAAATTTCAGAGAGGGATGAAAATATCGCTTTGACAAAAGAAAATCCTCCCCAATTGCATAAAACTCTGTTTTCTATAAAGATTACACGGTCAATCTTACTTAAATGCTCAAAAGATTTATAGTTAATCTTAAGATCAAGATGAACAAAAAAATAGAAATCAGGATGATCCATAGCCCGGATCATCCGCTCTATCTGATCTGGATTTTTGTATGCCATTATCAAATGGGCAATTTTCATGTTAAGATTTATTAATGTACATGACTATTCTCAATATAAGCGCCAATAAAAATACCACTTAATAGAGATAATCCCATTGTCTTAAAAACTTTTCTAAGATAGAAAAATGCTTGGTTAATCAGAGAAGATTTTAAAAAGAAGTATTTGCTTGCAGAACATTACTTTATCTTCCGTTTGTTTCAATAATTTTTACTTTCTGCCTTGCCAGACACAATTTAGTTGCCCATTCAAAAAGCACCAAATAGTCATCGAAATGTCATAAAAAAAACATACAAAAAACTGCTGAACCCGGGAAAAACATTACCCATATTGTGGAAATAAAGGTTTCGAGCAGTTACGCTATCATTATCATGCCATAAACTTATTATTACTATAGGAAATTGTGTATAAAATTCATTACAATTGTGCGGCACCAGGGATAAAAGCCGATATAGAATTTATGATTTTAAAATGTAAAACTCCGCTATTACTAATAGCACTGTTGTTTATTTTCGTGGCCTGTAAAAAGGGGAACGTCACTCCGGAAGAACCAAATCCTGAAATAGTTGCTCCGATAGTACCTCCACCGACCACCACCCCTCCTCCTCCAACCGATATCCCCACAGACGCTACATTTTACGACCTGGGAACAGGAAAGGGCGATCTTGTCGTAGACGGCACCACATTGAACTTTGTTAAAAATTCGGTTGTCAGAATTAAAGGTGGTACTTATAATTCGATTTTGATTAAGAACATTAATGCTACAGAAAGCAATCCCTTACTAATCAAAAATGATGGACTAGTCATGATTAAAACCATATTGAATACTGATAACGTCAATAATCTGACTATATCAGGAGACAATGTCGCCAATTTAACTTATGGTTTCCAGTTTGAAGATATTGCTTTTAGAGCAATCAGTATGAATGGGAAAATGAACGGCGTAACCATTAAAAATATCAGTTTTAAAAATGTTGCCGATTATGTGATAGCCGGTGAAAAGAGTAATGGTGACGCATTCCCTTATAATGGAAGTGCCGAGAGCAGAACCGAAAGATTTAAGGTTATTTATTGCAAATTCGATAATACCGGGCCCATTTCTTTCGGAGGTAATCTGAACAAGGGTAATAGTGAAGACAGCGGTCTATTTAAAGACGTTGAAATCGCATACAACTCATTTAGCAATACTGACGCGGGCACACTCTGTTCTTTCACAAATGTTCAGGACTACAACATCCACCACAACACAGTAGACAATGTTAACCAGAACAACAATAATCATAACGGTATATTCTATATGCAGGGAAATGGTAAATTTCATGATAATAAACTGACCAACTATCAAGGAAATTCCATTAGAATGTGGCTTTATTCAAGAGGAAATACGCCTGTTACAGTAGAAATCTATAATAATCTTTGTTACAACACCAGAAAATACGGCGGATTTGAACTTCAAGCGTTTGACCGGAACATGTACCCTGGGAAATCAACCTACGCAAACGCAAAAGTATACAACAATACGGTTGGAAGGATGAATACCTCACAGGATTTTGAGGGACAAATCCTTGACTTGTACCAAACCGGCGGTACACTTGAATATTACAATAACCTGGGATTTGATTTAAATAGCAAAAAGACGATAGGCAACATGATCAACAACATGGGCGATACAAAAATTATTGTTGAATCAAATAACAAATACTCCGCTAACTGGGAAAGTGCCGTTTCAGACACAAAAAATTTCGCATCTAAATTTCCAGGAGTAGGAATGTCGGGGATTTAATTACCCACAATAAAAAGCTAAGCCTCTCTAAATTACATGTTTAGAGAGGCTTTTTGCTTTAAGTATTTTCAATAGGTAAAACCAGAGTGTATATAATCTATTGTAAATGCTGAAAGAAATTACAACTTCAAAAATGCCTTTTTAATTTTATTGATGACTTTCCTAACATAACGCTGGTTGCCGCTAATCGGTTTGAAACCTTTCCAGGGAGTCATAGATAAGTATCTGTAAAATTCATCTCTGTAAACCGCCTGCGAGTTGTATGAAGTAAATATTGGTTTGATATCAAGAAAATGTACCAATGACGGATTTTTATCCTCCTGAAAAGCAAACCAATTCCATTTCGGATCTAACATCTGCCATTTGTTGGCAAGCACAACATTTAATCCATACTGATCTGCTAATTGCACATACTCTTTATAAGTGCTCAATGCAGTGATCACCTGATTAGATAAATCTTCTTCTCTCCATTTTTTAGGATTGATAACTAGCACACCAGAATTGAAATATTTCGTATCTGCGGTCAGTCCTAGGTCTTTATAATTCTTAATCCCCCCCCATTCACAATCTACAGTTTTACCCACATCCTGAGCCGCAGCAACAGTATAATTCCCCAGGTCAATATTCCATAGCTTGGAAATATCATCCTGTACAATCGTATCCACATCCAGATAGATCAAACGACTTACCTCTGGATCTACTACATAAGGAGAAAACACGCGCATGTATACTGTTAATGGAAATGCCGAATTATCAACAGGAATCACAATATTAGATGGAATAATTTCTTTACTTTTAAACCATTTCAATGTGATCATTTTCGGATCAGCAATCGCACTTAACTTCTTTTTGACTTTTGGAGAAATCCCATCATCGATAATATGAAAATCGATATGCTCCTCAGTTTTATGGTTAACCTCGATAGATTTTAACAATGCAGCGATTAATATAGCGTAGTGGTTATCACTAGCTACTACTATGGAAATGTTATTATTATTTTTCATATTTAAAATAAGATGGGGTGCTTAATAGTTTGCGGTCTTGTCTCTGGTGAAAAGTGTAAAATATATCTGTTTTATAAATAAAATAACTTCTTTATAGCCAACAACGTAAATTTCCCAAAAGTTGAACCTATAATACCTATTAAGCGGATAATAAGCAATAATAATGGCAATAATCACTGGAAGAACGTCAGCAACAGCTACGGCATACACAGATTTAAACAGGTAAATTCCAATTAAATCTCCGGTAAAGTTTACAGCGAGCATGATCAGTAACTTATAAAAATTGATCTTCGGAAGATGAATGACATCCAAAGTCAGTGAAAAGAAACGATCCGCAGGGAATAAAATAGCCATAGTCATAAATATACGGAATAAATTAGGTGCTTCCGTATCCATATACTTGGCTCCTCCAATCAGGCCTATGATGGGCTCCGCAAATATAATAGATACACAGGCGATACCAATAATGCAGACAGATAACATACCAATCATCTTTTTCATTACGTACATCATTTCTTCCTTCTGATTATTGTTGTAGTGTGCAGAAAGGCTCGGCATTCCGGAAGCCGCAAAACTCAATAATGGGATCTCTATAATCTGCATCAGCCTACCACCTAAACTGTAAATCGCCAACGCGGAAGGACCCAAGAAAAAATTGATAAAAAAGGTATCGGTGACTTTAAATAGATTGGCACTTAATCCTGAACCTACACTGTACTTTCCAAAATGAAAAATTTCCAGCAAACCAGACTTTGTTACTTTGGAAATCGCTCCAAACCTCGTCCAGCCTAAAATCAGCACACTCATACTTGCAATGGCATTTGAACCAATAAAAGTGAGTACAATTGCAGTCAAAGAAGCTTTTTTAAGGAAAATCAACACAATCACAGTTCCCATAAAAAGTATTTGATTGATCATTCTAAGCCAAAGCAGACGGTCAAAACGCTTATCCCCCTGAACCACCAGATTGGCCATAAACAAAGGAAGCGTAGCCACAGAAATCAATGAGAAATATTTCAGGAATAAAGTCATTCCTTCATTGGTAATATAATGTGATAAAAAGAAAGTAATGATATTGACAAAGACACAGCATCCAGTAATACTTAAAGCCAGGCACCAGGTAGAAGCAACAACCTCATCTGCGCGTTCTTTAGCTGTTCCTGAATAAAATTTAATGAAGGCATTTGTTAAAAAACCTGATCGGGTCGTATCCACTAGTCCCCATACCGTCATGAAGAAAACATAAACTCCTATTTCCTTAAAAGGAAGTGCACGATACAGAATAGCTATAGTCACCACTCCAAAGATGGCCATTACACCATTCCCCAGTAAAGATTGAAAATGTATATTTTTAAAGGATGAAAGTATAGTTTTTATAAAGGACATATATTATTAGTAGTGGCACAGCGATCTAAAACCTTAAATCATCCTATTTATTCAGCTCTGAACATGCAACTTTTAGGCCAGTCCTAATATCAGCACTCCAATAAATAATTTTGATTCGCATAAATTCACAGCAAGTTAATTCATATTTTAGAATAATTGCAGTTTTATCTGTTCTTTAATGTGATTAAAAATATCTTTACATCAAAAGAATTAAAAACTTCCTGTGGTTTGCCCATAGTAGACAAATGCTTAAGTAGCTTTAAGACTGGATCTGCGCCTTTTTCATAATACCAGGCTGGCTCCCCTATTGGATCGCCAATATCCGTTTTATAATAATCATTGTAGAGAAACCAAACCCTTCTTTTTCCTTTAAAACCATCAAAATCAGACTTTAACAAATTTAAATAACTCAAATAATCTTTCGAGAGAAAGCGGTAATCCTTCCCCTCAATCGTGGTAAAATGGTCTGGATGAATTTTATGATACACTTTATACCCAGGAAGATCATTCCAATAGATATACACGACATCTCCATTCTGGAATTTTTCAGCTACTGTTGCAAGGGCTTCTCTTTGAAATGAACGTTTATGCCCCAAAAAATCTTTAGGATATAATACATATTTAATAGTATTGATAAACAAACCGGAACACAGCAACAAAGTAAAAAGAATTTTAAGCACCAGACTATTAAAACAATCCATTAACCACAAATACCCCCTTACCAGTATCACAATTAGAATCGGACTGATAAACACCCAAAACCGTTCTGTGAGTGGATACAGTTTTAAAGCTGAAGCCAAAAACATAAAGAAAAAAGGAAAACACAAGATCAAAAAATTCTGTCTGCATTGATATAAAAGACCCAGCCCCAGAAATAGAAAACCAAGTGGTAATACCAGCAGCCATTTTACATTCCATAGGAATCCCAAGGGATAATCGAACAAACGATATAGATTTAGGGCGTACCATTTTAAATCCTCCAAGGAATGTGGAGGTACGGGCATAAAATTTTTGTAAAAATCAAACCACTCCACAATCCATTTAGATTCGGCATGCTTGTGGGTAAAATAGAGGTAATTCATACCAAAACTGAGGAACCAAATCAAGAAAGGAATACATTGTTTAAAGAACAATTCCCAATCTTTTTTAATTATTCTATAAAAACTGAGACCAGTTGCAATCCCCGCAAGAACAAAAACAGCCGAATAAGAAAACCACAAAACAAGGGCTCCAATAAATCCCCATTGTAACAGGTCAGCGTAAGTATTTCTTTCATGAAACTTTATATAACTATATAAAACCACTAGCGTTGCCAGCAACTCTACCTGATATTGTTTAACCTCCACTGCATGAAAAACAAGTGGTGTAGAAAAAGCTAAAATTCCTAGCCCCAATAAAGCCCCTTTTTCATCGCTAAAGTACCTGCAAACAGGAATAAATAAAAATAACGATAGAATTCCGCAAATCAGAGAAAAGAGCCGCAATGCTTGCTCACTCACTCCGAAAATGTCTATAAAGAAACGCACCGTCCACAGAAAGCCAATGGGTGCTTTTTGCTGATAATCCAAAGGCTGAGTGGCAAGTTCATGGTAGTTCATTCTGATCAAACTGCTGGAAAGATAAATTTCATCCATCCATAAAGAACGATTATAAAAAAAATGGTACAACCTTAGCACTATTCCTACTATTAGCAATAATATGAACCAAATTTTATAATTATAAAACAAGGTTCGCTTCATTTTAAGAACCATCGGTGAACATCAGTATATAAATAATAGAAATATGTTTAAATTTATAAAAATAATCTACTATAGGTGAATATTTTAGACTGGAAAAACTTAAAAGCAATCATACTGGATGTGGATGGAACCCTGTATCATCAGTCGAAATTAAGAAAGAAAATGTTGTTTCTGCTATTGAAACACTATTTACTCCATCCATGGCAAATCAAAGATCTTTTTGTTTTGTATCATTTCCGCAAAGAGCGTGAGAAAATAGCGGGTCAACAGTTTGAAAAACTGGAAGAGGCACAATACCGCATTTGTGCTGAACAGCTAAACCTACCTGAAGAAAAGGTTAAAAAAGTGATTACAAAATGGATTCTCCAGGAACCAAACCAGTACTTAGCAGCCTACAGGTATCCTGGCCTACTTCCATTTATAAACTTAATGAACAAAGAAGGATTTAAAATTGTGATCTATTCTGACTACCCTGCAGTTGAAAAACTTAAGGCTATGCGACTGCCAGCTGATCTTGTTGTAGCCGCTACCGATCCGGAAGTAAGTGCATTGAAACCAAATCCTAAAGGGTTAAATTTTATTTTAAATACCTTAAACTACACTGCCTCTAATTGTCTGTTTATCGGGGACCGGGAGGAATTAGATGGTCAATCTGCGTTAAAACTAGGCATGCCGTTTCTTTTGATCAGCAAAAAAAGAAAGGACGCAAATCAATTTTATAATCAACTGATAGAAAACTATACCAAATACAAACTAAATAAATAACGGATTGAAGATGAAAAAAGCGGCTGTTCTCAAAGACTATATTGCCATTGCCCGCCCTGACAATTGGGTGAAGAACATATTTATGATCCCGGGGATGTTGTTTGCCCTTTCTATATTTAAAACTCCATTTGATGGCCATTTACTATTCAAAATTATTGCAGGGGTAATCAGCACCTGTTTGATTGCTTCTGCAAATTATGTGATAAATGAATATTTAGATGTGGAATTTGATAAGTTTCATCCACTAAAAAAGAAAAGATCCTTGGTAGTTAGTGAGGTAAATCCCAATTTCGTTTACCTTGAGTATGCCATATTAGTAATAGCAGGATTGTTTATCGCTTACCATGTATCCTGGAAATTCCTGATTACCAATTCTTTTCTACTGTTTATGGGTATCATTTATAATGTACGTCCTTTTAGAAGTAAAGAACGGGTATTTTTAGATGTACTTTCTGAGTCTATCAATAACCCTATCCGTTTCGCATTGGGCTGGTTTATCTTCACCCCTTCTTTGGGTATACCCGATACCAAATGGGATCTCAACTGGATCAACACCTTTCCACCGGCCAGTATCATCATTGCCTATTGGATGGGTGGTGCATTTTTAATGGCTACCAAGCGATTTGCTGAGTACCGCCTGATTGGTAACCCGGAACTAGCGGGGCAATATCGCAAATCTTTTAAATACTATACGGAAAACTCCCTCCTCGTTTCGATGTTCTTCTACGCCATTACCTGCGCTTTTTTTATGGGGATCTTTCTAATTAAAGATCGGATTGAGCTGTTAGTCAGCTTTCCTTTCTTTGCATTGCTATTTTCCTGGTACCTTAGGATTGGTCTTTTGAACGACTCTCCAGTACAAGGTTCTGAGAAACTACACACCAGAAAATGGTTTATGCTTTATCTTTTTTTATTTACCTCCCTGTTGTGTATCTTAATGTTCGTTGAAATTCCATGGCTACATTGGTTCCTTCAAAACGCCAACAATTACTAAAGCTATTTAAAGATGAAATACGATTATTATGATTTAATTGTGGTAGGTACCGGTTTTGCCTCTACCTTCTTTTTGAAAAAATACCTCGAGAAAAACAAAGCAACAAAAAGAATTTTGGTATTAGACCGGGGTCAGTTTTTCCCTCATGCCGAGCGGTTAAAGGTCAAACAAGGAGAACCTTCTGATTTTTCCCATATGGAAGAACCATGGGAAGATGCGATCATCAACGAAAATAAAGCAAAGAGATGGCCATTTACCTTAGGCTTTGGTGGATGTTCCAATTGCTGGTGGGGCTGTACACCAAGATTCATGCCTTCTGATTTCAAAATGAATACCTTATTTGGCGTAGAAAAAGACTGGCCATTGGACTATGATGCACTAGATGCTTATTACTATGAAGCTGAAGAATTGATGTCTATATCTGGCCCAGAAGACACCCCCTTTCCAAGAAAAGGAAAATACCCCCTGCCACCACATACTTTTACTGCTGTCGATAAAATACTGAATCAAACCTATGGTAATAAATACATTAGTCAGCCCAGTGCTAGAGCCAGCAGACCTACCAAAGGCAGAAATGCTTGTTTTGCAAAGTCTACCTGCGACGTCTGCCCTGTAGATGCTAAATTTACCGTTGAGAACTCACAAATGAGGATCTATGAAAATGAGCAAATCGAGCTTGTTTTTGGCGCTCAGGTTTTTAGTCTGGAGACTGCGGGAAATCAGATTAAAAAGGTTCTTTATGTGAAAGATGGAAAAGATTTTGAAATTACAGGCGAAGTAATTGTTCTGGGAGCCAACCCTATTTTCAATTCCAATATACTCCTCAATGCGGGAGATACTAATAGATTTACTGGAAAGGGATTTGGGGAACAACTGGGTATGCAAGTACTCATTTACCTGAACAATATGAAAAATACAGGAGGTAGCACCTGGGTAAACGCGAATGGATATATGCTTTACGATGGAGAACATCGTAAAGACTATGCGGCCTGCCTGATCGAAACCAATAATGCCCCTTATTACATTCGCTTAGAACGTGGAAAATGGTTAAATATGGCTTCCTTCCGGATGCTTTTCGAAGACCTTCCATTAGACGAAAATTTCATTAAACCCTCGGCGAATAAGCTGATTCCAAGAGTAAGTTTTACCAAAAGATCTGACTATACAATGAAAGGAATCGAAAATATGAAAAAAAAACTTCCGGGTATATTATCTTGTCTACCGGTAGAGCAATTAAAATATCTGGATCCCTTTCCCAATGAAGGTCATATTATTGGTGGGACTAGGATGGGCCGATCCGCTTCAGATAGTGTCGTGGATAAAAATATGATACACCACCAATATCGAAACCTATTCATACTGGGCGCCGGTTCCTTTACCACGTTTAGTGCTTCCAATCCTACACTAACACTATCAGCATTATCCTTATACTCCGCAGACCACTCATTTTAACTTTATGAAACGAAGAAGATTTTTTATACTAGCAGGTCTTTCAACAGGATTACTGATCCTTCCCCCAGCTTTATACATCTCTGCACCGCCGTTAAGAAAATTTGCAGTACGATTAATTTATAAAGAACTTAATTATCTAAAGCTGGAACCTAATGGCGTAGAGAAGTATGTAGACGATTTTTTTAACAGTTCAATCAACAATATGCTGGTTAACTTGAAATGGAAAACCTTTTATTATCTGAGAGTTAGTCCGACACAATCCACACAAGTATATGACCTAATTAAATACTATTTATTATCTACAGATTTCTTTATTTATAAGACAGACGAAACCAGAATGATCAATTACCTGGGGCTTTACAATCCCTATAAAAGTCCAATTCCTAATCCCTATTCCTTCCAAATTTACCCTCCGAAAAAAGAATCCAAATAAATTTCACAGCAAATATTTTAGAACTTAGTCTTTAGAGATTTCCATTTTTCAGCTCCTGAGCTGCATATTCGCAAGCTCTTGCGGTGAGTGCCATATAAGTTAAAGATGGATTTTGACAAGCAGAAGAGGTCATACAGCTTCCATCTGTTACAAACACATTTTTAACTGCGTGAATCTGGTTATAAGCATTTAAAACGGAGGTTTTGGGGTCTCTTCCCATCCTTGCCGTTCCCATTTCATGTACCGTAGCACCTCCCGGTCTATGGTAATTAAAGATCTGTATATCTCTAAAACCTGCCTCATTCAACATCTCTCCCGAACTATGTTTAATGTCATCCATCATTCGGTTTTCATTGTCCTTAAACTCGAAATCAACCTTTAGCAGAGGGAGTCCCCATTTATCTCGCAGATTAGTATCCAAACTCACCTTATTGTCATGATAAGGCAAACATTCGCCCCATCCTGCCATCCAAACAGACCAGGGTCCCGGACTAGTTAATCTGGCTTTAAACTCTACTCCAAAGCCTGCTTCTCCAGCCCGATCATTCCACTCCGCACGCTCTCCATGTCCCTGAATATTATAACCGCGAACAAAATCAAGATGTGTTTCATTTTTTAAATTCCGATACCTTGGGATCAGAAAACCACTTGGCCTCCTACCTTTATAATAAAATTCTTTATAGCCATCGTATACACCATAAGCTCCTGAGGAAGAATGATGATCCATCAGGTTATGGCCTAATTCTCCGCTGTCATTACCCATCCCATCTGGAAACCGGTTAGACTTTGACTGCATTAAGATACCTGAAGTTGCAATTGTAGAGGCATTTAAAAAAATAATTTTTGCATAGTAATTGAAACTTTCCTTCGTCAGGCTATCAATTACCCGGACCCCTATTGCTTTTTGAAGTCGGTCGTCATATAAAATTTCTGCTACAATAGCATGGGGCCTTAAAGTCAAATTACCAGTTGCGAAAGCAGCAGGGATTGTAGAACTGTTACTACTAAAATAGCCGCCAAAAGGACAGCCTCTGGAACATAAATTCCGATTCTGACAAGCACCTCTATGGTCCCACCCTTTCGTTAAGTTGGCAACTCTTGCAATGGTTAGCAATCGATTCTGATCATTTTTATGAATTACATCCCCTAGATGACTTTCAATACAATTCAATTCCATTGCTGGTAGGAAGTCACCATCCGGCAGCTGAGAAAGCCCCTCATTTTTACCGCTTACCCCGATAAATCGTTCTACATAATCGTACCAGGGGGCGATATCGTTGTAACGAATTGGCCAATCTACTCCGTGACCGTCTCTTAAATTAGCTTCAAAATCAAGGTCACTCAGGCGATAACATTGTCGCCCCCAGGTTAAAGAACGTCCTCCAACCTGATATCCTCGGACCCAATCAAATGGTTTTTCCTGAATATAGGGATGATCAGTATCATTTACATAAAAATGAGCATTTCCTGGATTAGAATTTCTGGATTGAACAGGGCTCATTTTAGCCTCCTCAATGGTATGATTCATGCCGTGTTTGAAATCCCAGGGATTTAACATAGCAGTAGGATAATCTTTAATATGCTGTACCTCCCTGCCTCTTTCAAGCAACAGTGTTTTCATTCCTTTTTTACACAATTCCATCGCTGCCCAACCGCCACTAATCCCTGACCCAATTACTATTGCATCATAACCAGTACCAGCATTATTTGAACTATACATATAAAACTATTTTGTTGCCCAGGATCTCTGGTCTTTGGTGAGTGGGATACAAGCCTGGAAACTATGGGGAATATAATCGTATACTAGCCCCGTAGTTGCCCCTATTTGAGAAATACAGTAGCCTTCTACTGTGAGCTGCTTGAGCTTAATAAAAAAAGGTAGACCTAAAAACTTACGGTCTATTTTATTTAAGCTATCAAAATGGTAGGTAGATTTTTTCTCAAAATGTTTTAAGATTGCAAATTTATCATTGATGGAGCAGTCTGAGAATGAAGTATGGTAATTATTTAAAGTATAATTTTTCAGTTCATTTAACCCGACGATAAAATTATTCTGGGTCTTAACATCTGTACAAGATTTAATCATATCCACAATAAATACATCCACCATCGCATCTTTTGCACCCGGTGTATCAGTTCTGGGAATGATGACTTCCGCCAATTCAGCAATTAAACCTTGCATATGATGAAGCGTACGAAAATCTGGTTTCGCACTTAAGCTAAACCACTTATATAAGGAAAAAGAAGAGACCCCCAATGATGAGAAGACAGCGATACCTTTTATTAGCGTCCTTCTGTTCATTTTAATTTAAATAACCTAAGCATTTCAACTCAAATATAAAAATATAATATCAGATTCAGAAAGGAATAAACTCCAAATAATAAGTTTAAACCATTATAAGGCACACTTATTGAGTATTCTGAGGTAATTTATTATATTTATTGAATTTTATTGCTAGAATCATTTTAATGAGACCCCTATCTATTCCAAAAAACATATCTAAGTTTAACAAAGGTCGGACAGAACTAGAAAAAGAGATCCCAAATATTGCGGCAAACTTCAAGCGATTACACTCAGAAAACCCGCTGATTTCCATCATCATACCTGCCTACAATGAAGAAGAAAATATTTTAAAAACTTTATATTCTCTTTCATTAACTACATCTTTACATCGCATCGAAGTGATTGTGGTAAATAATAATTCCAAAGATGCGACCGAACTGCTCGCCAAAGCTTGTGGGGTGATTTGTATTACAGAACCGAAACAGGGAATTACCAATGCAAGGAACAGTGGTCTGTCCATTGCAAAAGGAACATACATCATTAATGCAGATGCAGACACAATTTACCCAGCCCCATGGATTGATGACATGGTTACACCGCTCATCAATAATCCATCAGTATGTCTGACCTACGGTAAATTTTCTTTTATTCCCATTGCAGCAACTCCCAGAATAGTTTATTTCTTTTACGAATATGTATCAGATCTGAACCGTAAAATCTGTCAATTGTTTAAGGAAGAAGCATTAAATGTATACGGTTTTAATTCTTCCTGTCGTAGGTTGGAATGCCTTTCTGTAGGCGGCTTTAATCACCCAGCTGGAACCAATGAAGATGGTTGGCTGGCTATTAAACTCCGTGAGAAAGGTTATGGGAAATTTCATTGGGTAATGGCAAACAGAAGTATTGTCTGGACTACCGACAGAAGAATTCAGATAGATGGCGGGATTTATAAAGCGACTTACGATAGGCTCGTAAAAAACTTAAGTTTCACCCACCTACGTAAGTGGAACTAACTTTCTATATACCTCTTCTACACTCCTGGTCATCCTTTCTACATTGAATTTGTCGCGAATAGTAAGCCCAGCCTGTTCACCAAGTCTCCTTCGTAATTCAGGATCCTCGATCAATAAAATGATGGCTTCAGCAATTTTATCAGGACAGGAAATGGGGATTAGTAATCCATTTTCGCCGGCCTTGATCAAGTCTTTAATCCCATCAATTTCTGTAGCTACAATAGCCTTTCTCATGGCCATCGCCTCCAACAACGCAATCGGTAAACCTTCCCAAAGTGAAGGCAAACAAAAAATATCCAGGGCATTCAATACTTCAGGAATATCGCTTCTAAAATCCTGAAAAACTACACGGTCATTTAAGTTTAATGAGCAGGCAAGTTCCAACATTTCGGCTTTTAGCTCTCCATCCCCAACGATCATAAACTTCACATTCAAATGCACTGGAACCTGAGCAATCGCCCTCAGAAAATTAAGCGGTTCTTTTTGTGCGGTAATTCTGGCAATATATCCTACAAGAATTGCGTCTGCTGCAATATTTAATTCCTCTTTGACATCCTTAAATCTTTGATCTGGGTTAAATTTCTGCTGATTGATTCCGTTTAAAATTACGGTGGCATTTGCCATCGGAAATCTCGACAAGCCTTCTTTCAGGTTGCTTTCAGAGACACAAATCGTCTGATCTGCCTTCTTTACCAGAAAGCGTTCACTTAACGTCCTGATTATCTTAACTATTAACGATTGATCAGGATGAAAAGACCAGCCATGAACGGTGTAAATCAATGGTATATCTAAAGATTTTGCGGTTGAAAAAGTATTGGAATTTGCCCTGGTTCCATGTGCATGGATCAGATTTATTTTTTCCTGTTCCACAATTTTCTTAACCAGTTTCCAGACCTTATAATTGAAAGGTTTTTCGGTCTGTACCACATAAACTTTGAAACCATCTGCACGTAGTCGTTCTACCATCGGACCATCAGTAAATGAAAGAATGACAGACTCAAATTCTTCCTTATTCAATTCATTGACCAAGTCCATTACATGAGTTTCCCCACCACCAACTTTACCTTGTCTGATCGCCTGCAGGATCTTTATTTTTCTTAACATAAGCTTAATGGGATGTGTTAGACTTCGTCAATTTTATGCTCATGGTAATGCACCGTTGCTGTAGAAATTTTATTCGCCTTTCTGGCTTTAAACAAGGACAGTACTTGCAAGAATACAAACATAGGTACACTACCTAAAGCCTTATAAACCGAGATAGGAGCCTTAAAATAACGAAGTGCAATAAAAAAGATAAAAAAGAAGCTCAATAGGGCAAATAACCAGAAGTATAGCCATTGGGGAGCCACAAATAGGTTGATCAAAATAGCGCAGCCTGCTAGCCCGAAAACAATAAATAATGGGGGTCTGGAGAATACCAATCCACATAAAAACTGGTTCCAATTTAGTTTTAAAAGTCCCACGACCGCAAGCTTAATACCCTTTCCTGCATATTTAAACCAGGTATTTATCCATCTTGCCCGCTGATTTACGAGTTGTGTAGGCTTAGAAGTCTTCTCATCATATACAATGGCATTCTCTGCAAAAGCAATACGCTCACCCCTATTGAGGATTTCCATCTGCAGAACCTTATCAAATCCGGCGCCTTCAATATTTAACAGCTCAAGACATTCCCGGTAAAAGTCAGTTAAAAATGCCATTCCGGAGCCTGCAAGCGAGGCTGAAGACCCCACTTCAAACAGTAATTTTCTATCGATAAAACGATAATACATATCGCCTGCTTCATCTAAACAGGCATAATTTGTATTCAGGTTCTTTGCTACGCGTAAACCCTGCACTGCAGTGTACCCCTGTTTGAAAAAGTAGTTCAGCTCATTCAAATAATCAGATTCAACCAGGTTGTCACTGTCAATAATCGTCAGGTGTGTATGCGCTCTCTGAAAGTTGCGGATCGCATAAAAATGGGACTTCGTGTTACTTGCGAGTGTTTCTTCAGGCCTTAGTAAAATTATGCGCTCACTGGGGAATTTAAGCGCAGAGATGTCGCATTTATCTGCGACGATATAAACCAGATAACGATCATATTTTAATCTTAAGATAGAATCAACTACCGAGGGAAGCAGACTTGTTTGTTCGTATGCGGTAACGATAATAGCATAATCTAATTCCGAACTAACATCTGTGACCACTTTTCTGCCCTTTCCTCTTATGATAATGAATATATAAAGTATCAGCGGCAGCAGCAGGTAGATTCCTATCCAGGCTTGTATTAAATTCCAGAAAATAAATAATGCATCCATCAGAAAAGTTATAAATTATTGTTTTATCCTAGTTTAAAGATAAGAAGAAATAGCTTTGTAAATTGAGGACACACTGTTCTCCCAGGTATGTTCAAGGGCAAATGCTCTTCGTTTTCTCGCCAGTTCAGTATTGTTTTGTTTCAATGCTTTTTCTATTAATGTAACATAATCATCTTTTGAATCCGCGAGGTACACAAAATCACTAAAAGCCTCCATTGCCTTAGTATTAGTTGCAACTACAGGTTTACCCATGGCAAGATATTCGTCTATTTTTCTCGGGTAATTTCCTATAGTGACCATATTGAGCAATTGAGGATTGATGCAAACATCAAATTGTTTGATATAAGCAGGCAATGTGCGAACAGGTTTAATTCCAGTAAAAAAGACATTGCTGAGTTGGTGGAGCTCACTTGATTTAAATAGATCATCTTCAGGTCCAACTAAAACAACTGACCATTCGGGTTTTTCTGTCGCAATCCGACGAATTATCTCTAAATCTAATCTGATACTTTCCAGTGCACCAACATAACCAATAACAGGACCTGTTATACCGGCAAGATCCGTTGGCGGGACTGGATATTTGCTATCCTCGAAAAGATCCAGTTCGCAGCCCTGGCCTACATAAAATGATGCCGGGTTATATTTTCTACAGTAATCAGCCAGAAAAACAGAATTCGCAACACATACGTCGCTTTTTGCAATGAGTTTCGGTTCAAATTTCTCGCCATGACGTTTCCAGTAATCAACAGCAAGCATATAATCTCTTGAATAATAAATACTTAAAAATGGATTTAGGTAATCTTTTAGATAAAATCCTTTAAACATTTCATTATCATTGAACAGGATAAATTTTTTAAAACCTAATAACTTGATCGCTCTTTTGATAGCAGACGCGAATTTGTAATTGTTGTATTTATTAGCTATGTCAAAAAGGGTATTTCCGAAAAGCCAGTTTATAGATTCAACCATGCAATCCGGGTACAGGTTCCAAATATTGTCTTGAATAGGAACAAGCCCATCAGCACTGCCATTGATAACGTTTAATCTCTTTAAGATTTTTTCATCCTTTTTATTTCTGTAAAGTGTTATTCTGTCCAAGGGAGAATTAACGTACAACACCCGGTTGCTTTTACTGAATTCAATAGCAATATTTTTACAGTTGCTCCCGATTTCGGTATCCCACGGCTGCTGACCAATTACAATGATGTCATATCCCCTTAGCGAGTGTTTATCGTCCATTTTATCTTTCATCCGAGTTTACTATCATTAATCGATACTAAGACTATTTACACAAAAAGTACCTATAATTAAATTTAAGCTGCCTGTAAATCCTTCTGGCTATTGCAACGAAGAAATTGTCTGTATTTCTCCAGTAATTCCTGGCTACCATACTTGGTTCATCTGAACTATTAATTGGCTCGAAAATAGCCTTATAATCCGCAAAAAAATAAGCCTTATTTTTTTTCTTCAAAAATGAGATCATCATGTCATATTCTGTCTGATCAGAACTTTTAATTTCTGAGTATCTTCCGAATTTCTCGAAAAAATTGCTCCTTCTCAAATGAGGATGGTCACTATACATCGTTATTTTATCCAAATTCAAAGACCAGGGATCAAATATCATCTCAGAGAAACCATATTTAAATGGCTTGAGTTTCGGATAATTTATATAAGAATAGAAACGTACACTATCTACGTCCAAATCACTTTCTATAATCTTAAGGCCATTTTCAAAATTAGCACAAAAACCTTCAAGAGGAATAAAATCTTCTTGTACATATAAGGTATACTCCGTTTTAACTGCGTCCTGCCCTTTATTTATATTATTTCCCAGACCCCTATTTTTCGGTGTCGTCAATAAAGTAAATGCAAAACGGTCCTGCAATTGCCTTATATAATCTAAGTGTTCAGCTTTGCTTCCATCATCCGAAACAATAATTTCCTCAAACGCACAGCCGCCCTTTGAAAATGTAAGCAATAACCTCTCTAAAGATTTGCTCCTGTTGTAGTGTGTAATGAGTAATGTTACTTTTTCAAATTTTTTTATCGGTTCAGCCATTCACTTAATATTTTTTGCTCAAGAGACAATTTAACTGTTATATTTCTCCCAGATCTCAGTGGCCTGGTTGTATTTTTTTATAATGCGCGCCGGATTCCCCACAGCAACAGCATATTCAGGAACGTCTTTAGTTACTACACTACCCGCGCCGATCACACAATGTTTCCCTAAAGTAACTCCGGCAGTAATCACACTATTTGCACCGATCCACACATGATCTGAAATGATGATATGCTTACAACTTACCGGTTGCTTTGAAGGCGATATGCTAATATCCTGATACCCATGATTTAAGCCGGACACGACTATGTTTTGGGCTAACATCACCTCATTACCGATTGTGACTGGGCCAATAATAACACTGCCTATCCCGATAATTGTGCCGTTTCCGATAATGACATTACCAACGCCGTTATTGATTGTAGAAAAATCTTCTACTACAGACTTTTCACCCAATGTAAATTCGTTAAAAGGAAATACGTCAAGTCTGGTCCGATTCCTAATGATCGAATGCCGTCCACGTTTGTGTTTAAAAGGATTTAAAAACCACCTTACCCATAACCTTGGTCTATGCTCGTTTGCGGGAATTAGCATTTTTAAAGCCATCCTTTTTAAACCTGGATTCGATTTTATCTTTGAAATGATAGACATGTACAATTGCGTTAAGTATTATTCTTCTTCATTTTGCAGATATTTAAGCCCCCTGAAAAAGCCAATTATGAAACATAAAATTACAGGAATGGCAAATATTTCGTAAGGCATACTTCTCTTTTTTAATTGGTTAAAAGTTTGGCATCTGTAAGTTCCTGATCAAATTTAGGCATTTTATAAATAAAGGCCCAGGACATATAAATTATGATAGAACTGGGCATTGTATTGATGACCTCGTTTCCGTAACTGCAAATTAGGATCCCTGCAAAACCGGAGGTTAACGCAATTGCCTTAATTTTAAGTCCCTCATCCCGAATCCGCCACGTAATTCCACAACATTTGCCCAAAATATACATCATAATCCCTAACCATAATGTAAATCCGACAATTCCGTACATTGCCCAGATTTTGACCCAATAACTGTCAGGCTGTACCTTCGACAAAAATTTATCCTGGTTATACAACATACCGTTTGCACCCGTTACCCCCAATCCTCCACCGAACGGCCTGTCACTCATATATTCCCTGAGTATGCGTTGGCTGTTTATACGAACATTCAAAGAAGGATCGTCGGGGTTCAACGCCGAACGCAATCTATAGATTTCATAACTCCCATTACCAATATAAGTGAACTTCAAAAAACAGATAAAGCAGATACCGAGTACGCCACCAATGATCAGTATCTTAAACTTTTTACTCAGAATAATAGCCGTAAAGGCGCCGGGGATCAGTGCAAACAACGCGCCTCTCGTCCCCGAGATCAGCATTCCGTAAAACATCAACGCAGAGGCAACCAGCAACATGACCTTATATTTC
This sequence comes from Pedobacter sp. ok626, assembly GCF_900100435.1. Classification (GTDB taxonomy): domain Bacteria; phylum Bacteroidota; class Bacteroidia; order Sphingobacteriales; family Sphingobacteriaceae; genus Pedobacter. Next base: position 339,790 of record NZ_FNEX01000003.1, read on the forward strand.
TTCTGGATAGGCCCCAATGCAAGAATTAATGCCATCAGTCCGATGTGTGCCTGACTGGCACCAAATTGAGCTGCTTCTGAATAAAAAGAAAATACACGAAGTCGTCCCCACAGCAGGTGAGTATTAGCGCCACCACTGGCTAAAAATTCTATATCTCCCTTTGATAACCCAATGTGTTGCTGCTTAAACCCATCTAGTGCAGCCAGCGTGGAGAAAATCAACACCAATAATATAAAATTATTCAAGTCTTTGATCTCATCGAAAATAACCATCGAAAGTGTAGTAATCAGAAGCGGGTAAAGTGCCGCAGACCTGATTTCTTTTAGCCAGCCGATAACACTAGCCCCTTCTGGATTTATAACTTCAATTACACTAATGAAGAACCAAAATAGCATCAGATAAAATATATCACTATTTGCATTAGCCCAACCAGTTTTGGCAACTTGAAAAATAGCTGCAATAAATGCTATAACCAAAAACCCTTCTATTAACGTTCCAGAAGGGAAATTTAAACTAAATTCTCGAGTGATCAACCACGATGTGAAACAATAAATTAACAGTAAATACAATATCCTTTTTGCAGCCATAGTACCCGGTGATCAGCGTTCTAGTTCTTTAACCCGCAGACTGATTAGTCTTGATCTCAGTTAATTTAATTTTATTTAAAATCCATCCTAGAAATCCATTACTTTTCTTCAAAAGATCAAGATACTCCTTGTCCTCATCTTTAATGGATTTTCCAGCTTCAAAAACTGCAAGGTTCATTTCGGTAAAAGACAACCATTCTTTTGCCAGGTTTGTGTCTCTTAGGCTATTAATATCAATAATTATCATATCAAATTGTCCTTTGAGCACATCAAAACCAGCCTTTAAACTGCGTTCATCTTGCATTTCCAGTATTGACGCATTCACAACACTTTTACTAAGAATGGTAATTAGATCTTCAGCAACAATTTCCTTTTTTACAAGGAAAGCCTCAAAATTCTGACTGGTAGTCAAACTTTTAATATTAGCATCGCCAACAGGTCTAGGTTCTTCACCAATTAGTAATACTTTCTTGCCTACCATAGCAAACGAATATGCTAAATTATAGGCAATAGTGGTCTTTCCTTCCGAACTATCTAAGCTAGTAACACCCAAAATATTACTAGCGTCTTTAACCAAGCGGTTACTGATCTCAAATCTTAAAGATCTAAGCAAATTTTTATAAATGCCATATTCCTTTTCTTCTTCCTTATGATTCCATATGCTTCTAATACTCCTGTCAGAACTAGAAAGAAAATTCAAATTCCCCAAGACAGGCATTTTAGTCGCTGATTCGAGCTGTCTCGAATTATTGATAGATCCATCCAAAAAGAAAATAATAAAAACAACTGCTAACACAAGTAGAAAACTAACCATTCCTGCACCCAAAAGATACAACCACTTTTTTGACGGAAGGGGTAAACCAGGAACACCTATCTCCTCTATTTGTAACTTGAGCCCTAAATTTTGCTCAGTCTTATTATTATTATATTGATCAAGAGCAGCCATATAATCCTTAGTAGCCAACTCGGCATCTCTTTGATAATTTGATATCTCAGCGTCATATGGAACCATACCGCTATATCGAGATCTTAACACGCTTAATTGTTTATCTAGTGAACTGATGCTGCTTTTGGCTTGCTGCAAAGCTACCTCTAATGCAAGCTTTTGTTGTATTAAAGCCTGTTTTGAAGACCTTATATCCACTACATTATCATCAGAATTTTGATTATTTCTCGCCGTGATTAACCGGGTTAAGGAATCTACCTTTCTTTGGTCAGCCGCTTTAAAGTTTCCATCAACCAAATTCGAATTCGCAATCTCCAACTGTCTTTTCAAGTCAATAATAGCCCTATTATCAGCCCTGCTGCTTCCTGCTAACAATGGGTCGCTCCCCCTCAGTTTCCCCTCAATAATGTTAATAGCTCCTTGATTTGACTGAATCTCTTTAAGAGCCTGCGTTCTTTGAGCTTCATATTCTGAGATCTGACCGTAAACTATAGCAGATTGTTCATTAAGGTTTAAAACGCCCTTGTTTCGCTTAAATGAAGATAAAGCCTCATTTTTTTGATTCATAACCTGCGCCTTATTTTTTAATAAGGAATCCAGCAAAACGATTGAATTATTTTGATTAGTACTGACATCTGAGCTGTAATTATTAATAAACTCACGAGCTAGCGTATTTACTACATAAGCAGAAAGATCAGCATTTTCAGATACAAGCTGAATCGTTATATAATCACTATTATCTGCATGACTAATATCTAACTCCTTTGAAAGGGCATAATCATTGTAACCAACAGACGCAACAATATCCAACAGCTTATATTTTCCATGATTATCAGCTAGTGTTAAAACGGATTTATTCAACAACTTCTCTTTAAACAATCTAATCACGGCTTGCTTATCCTCTACGCTCAAAGAATCAATCTTTTCACTAGGTTTTCTAAAGGCTTTTTCAGGTTGTTCTAAATCATGTAAAATCAAATTATATGAGAGAAGATTCATAACCTTCTTCATTTTCAATTTCTCCATAATATTACTGAACTGTTGGCTAACCTTAAAAAAATCTACGTTCTGCTCATTGATCACTTTTTTCGATGGATCAAGTAAACCAGTTGAAATCTGAACCTCAGAACTGTATTCCTTTGGTAAATTCTGAACAAAAAAATAGGTGATTAGAACAACGACAATAGGGACTAAAATAAGCACCCATTTATATCTCTTTAGTACTTTTAGGAATGATTTAATATCCATTTTTATTTACGAGAAAAAATTATTTAACTTCCGAAAGCTTCTGACCGATTATTTCTTCTAATAAATCTTTGGCTTTCAAATAGGCAATTTCCACTTGTATTTTTGCCGTACTTACAGCAGACTGATTAATTCTAGATTGGCTATATACATCCAAAGTAACTTCTCCCTTCTCAAATTTACGACGTAGGCCATCATTTACTTCTTTGTTGTCTTGAGCGCTTTGAGTATAGATTTTTAGCTGATTAATTTGTTGAATATAATCATAATATCTCCTTTTCACTTCCATTTCAAGCTGAGTATTGTATTCTTGCTCTTCTAATTGAGAAATCTTATACTCCGCTTTCGCTTTTTTAACCAAAAAAGGTTTTTGGAGAAAATTACCTAAATTTAAATTTACACTAAACTGAAATCCATTTACATTATATGGATTTAAAGGGTCAAGTGCAGTTTTCTGATCAGGTCTATAAAAATATGAGGCACTAAACAAATCCAGATATGACACCTGTGCCATTGGAATCCCAGTCTTTATAACTTCTTTTCTAGTTTCAAAAATCTTCCTTCTTGGATAATTTTCCTTTGCTAACGCAATGTACTTATCCAGATCAGCATATTTAATTTCCGGAATAATCGACTCCTGAGCTACAGCATCAACACTTAAAAACATCAGGGAAACCAGGATGATATTTAATAACTTTTTCATGAATTTATTTTTTTTGGTAGGTTAATTTATATTTTAAAATTATTTTTTTTTTAAACTTTTTCTTTCTGTATTAAAGCCGGTATAGTCTTTAGTATGATCTTCAAATCCAGCAAAATCGAATAATTAGCTGCATAATAGTTATCCAATTCTTTTCTTTCGGTTTCAGACATATCCTTCTTTCCTCTTTTACTAATTTGCCACAACCCTGTCAAGCCTGCTGGCCCTAAAAACCTGGTCGACCATTCGTTAGTAGTCAATTGTTCTGCCTCATACAATGGCAGCGGTCTGTTGCCGACCAGCGACATATCACCGATAAACACATTGACCAGCTGTGGCAGCTCATCAATACTTGTCCGTCTTAAAAATGCGCCAAGCTTTGTAATCCTGGGATCATCCTTAAATTTTACGAAGGCCGCTTTTCCGTTTTTCTTATTCGATTCACTGGCATACTGGTTTAATCCGGCGATAGAAGCAATCATCTGATCCGCATCACTTCTCATCGACCTGAACTTCAGGAAATCAAAAATCTTATATCCGGCCCCCACCCTTTTACTTTTATAAATTACATCGCCTTTCGATTCCAGTCTAATCAAAATAGCAACAACAATAAACAAAGGAGTTAGGCAAAACAAAGCACAGCCTGAAGCAATCACATCAAAAACCCTTTTCGTCATGGGAATTTGATACTCAACATCCATCTGTTTAGAAAGCTCCAGAAGCTTAGGCTTAATCAACTTAAATTTTATTAAAAAATTAAGTCTTTCATAAAAATCTTCTATAGGAAAAGGATAGGTATAATAATCATTCACCTTTAATTTCAAGGCCTTGTTCCTCCACTCTCTATCCTCTTTAACCCCCAATAAAACGATAACCAATCCATGAAGGAGAGGATTGCTCTTAATATAGCTTACCTGGTTAAAACACTCCTTATTATCGTCTACCTCTATTAAAATAATATCAGGTAAAGTCAATAATGACCTACTATCCAGGTAGCTTCTAAACAGATCTGGGTCCTCTAAGTGTTCGATATTGAAATTCGAATCAAAGTCCTCGAAAACTGCATTTTTAAGCAATTTACCGAAATACACAATTTTCGCATTTATCTCAGGCCGATTAATAGTAGTCGTTATCATCATGCGAGAAGTTCTGTTATGTGAGATCTTAAGATTGCTGGGTTAAACGGTTTTTCCATAAAACGGTCTATTTTAAAAGACATCTCTTTTACTTTATCTTCCAAATCATCAGCGCCAGACAATAATATAACCGGAGTATTTCTATAAAAACCACTAATCTTAAGATTTCTAATCAATGTACTTCCATCAAAATAGGGCATCATCAAATCAGATATAATCAAATCGGGGTCATTCCCTTCCTCCAACCAAGCAATAGCTTCTATACCGCTTGTTTTAATAATCAATGTATATTCAGAAGATAAAATAAAATTCAACAACTTAAGTATGCTTGGTTCATCATCAACCACTAATATTATCTTTTTACTACCGTCCTTACTCTCCATGGGTATTAAGCGATTTAATTTGTCTGCCTAGTAAAATTAATTCAAACTTAAACAAATAATTCCAACATCTATTCATGTTAATCTAGCTATTTATTCTAAAAAAGGCTAAACTTATCATCTCTTTAAAATCAACAACAAACTCATCATCAAACCATTGATGCTTATCTATAATTTTAAACATTTCATTAAATATTTAATGATTCAATTTAGCTATTATTTCGAAAAATTAATAAATATTGCAAAGATAAATTTCTACACAATAAACCATGCAACACAACCTGTATTGCTAGTCAAAAAATGAATCAAAAATCACTTTGCATTTATCCGGAAAGACCCTTCCCTTACCTCGCCTTGCAGGCAAGAATTAAGTTCATTGGATACAACCCGACCAAAGGAATCAATGACCATCAATCGTATACCCTGGTTTTCCAGTGATTTAACCTGAGTTTTCAAGTTAAAATCTGTTACATAAAAAAATGCGATGTCTTCGCTTCCATTTTTTATGTTAACATTATAATCCTTGTTTTGAACAGAGTAGCTTATCTGGCAATCATTACATTCAACTCGTAAAATACCCTTATTATTAAGGACAACATTTGACAAGTCGTTCGTTAATGATTCCTTTTTGCAACTGCTAAAGGATAAAATGAGAAGAATCAATAGGGTTGAGATTTTCATTTTCATTACTTTTTCACCAAAACAATTGAAAAAATCAGGCCACTAAACTAAATTCATCAATTCTCAAGCAAAATTAAGCAAATAAGCAGGTTCCTTCTATCCAAAATTAATAAAAGGCAACAATTCCAATTCAATTAATAATGAAATCGCGCATCTTCAATCCAAAAAATATTCCCTAAAATTACCCGATCTGGGGATTTTGCTCATCAACACACACAAAAATCCCCACATTCTCCCGTTATTAACACATTTTACTAACTATCAATAAAGAAAATACGATCAACAACATAAGTAAAATTAAATTTAAATAACTGAAAATCAATCAATTATACATAAAAAACCAACAAACAGAGGACAGCGAAAGCTTTTTTATAGCTTTTACGTATATACTTTATGTATAAATAACTATTTTTACTCGGTTGTTAAAGATGTTCTATCGGTAACCTTTCATATGAAATACACTCCTCTTCCCGAAAATGAAAAAGAACGATTAAAAGTGCTACAAAACTCCCAAATATTTGATGCTTCCTACGAGGCCCACTTTGAACGCATCACAGAATTAACATCCTCTGTATGTGACACTCACATTGCTTTTATCACCTTAATAGATAAAAATAAACAGTGGTATAGATCAAACAAAATTTTCACGGCCGAAGAAATTGCTATCGAAAATGATTTTTTTAAGCAAACAGTAAAAGGTTCAGGCCTGCTAGAAGTCTTAAATACAGCAACTGACATAAAATTCAGAACAAGCCCAAGCCACCAATATATTAAGATTGCCTACTACGCGGGCATCCCTTTAATCGATTCCAACGGAGAAAACATAGGCACCCTAGCCGTATTCGATACTAAGCCAAGAAACGAACTCACAACCAAGCAAAGAAGATTAATAGAGCTATTATCACACGAGATCATCTCATTAGTAAACGAAGTTAAAAGCAAAAAGGAGCTAAACCACTTCCTAAAGCTTTATAAACTATCTCAGGATCTAATTTGTGAAGCAGATACTTCGGGAACTTTAAAGCGAATAAACCCTGCATTTAGTACAACTTTAGGATGGTCTGAGCAGGATTTATTGAACCTCCCCTTCTATAACTTTATTCATCCTTACGACCTACAGTCTACCAGCGATGAATTCAAAAGACTAAGTTCCGGCAAAAACACTATAAATTTCACAAATCGTTTTAAAACAAAAAAAGGCGAATACAAAACCTTACAATGGAGCGCTACTTCAGAAACAGATTCTCATAAAGTGCTCGCTATTGCAAGAGATGTTACCAAAGAAAAAAATCTTCAACAAAAAATCTTAGTAAGCGAAAGTAAATTAAAGTCATTTGTTGAGCATACGCAAGGTTTCATGTTCACCCACGACTTATCAGGCAACTTATTATTTATCAATAATAACGGAGCGCGCCACTTGGGGTTTTCTAAAGCAGAAATGCAAAGTATGACCTTGTATGACTTGACCCCAAAAGAACACCATACTTCAGTTACCGATTACCTGCAGGAAATCAAAATCAAAGGAAATGCTGAGGGTTTAATGACCACCAAGCACAAAAACGGTAATCATGTCATTTGGATTTTCAACTGCGTCCTCGAAAATACGATATCCAATAAGCCTTATATTATATGTAACTCTATCGACATCACCGAAAGACACAATTTAGTAAAGGAATTAAAAGATAAAAGTAAAAAGCTCGAAGAATCCAACAGCATCGCAAAATTGGGCAACTGGGAATTAGATTTAAGTCAGCAAAAGCTGGTCTGGTCAGATGTCACAAGGAATATATTTGAAGTCGACCCTAGTTTTGAACCCAACCCAGATAATGAATTGTTATTTTACAAAGCCGGACAAAGCAGAGACAGCCGTTTTAATGCCCTCAATGCCGCAGTACTCCAGGGAAGCAAATGGGATCTCGAGTTAGAACTATCAACAGCCAAAGGCAACGACATTTGGATAAGATCAATCGGTATTCCTGAATTTTACGAAGATAGATGCCATAAAATAAGAGGCACGATACAGGACATTACAAAAATCAAGCAGATGGAAGCCAGCTTGATTTCTGCCAAGGAAGATGCCGAACTAGCCAATAAGGCCAAATCTGAATTTTTGGCAAATATGAGTCACGAAATCCGTACTCCCCTAAATGGAATTATAGGTTTCACCGATCTATTGATTAAAACTCAACTGAACGAAACCCAACAGCAATACCTATCTATAGTTACCCAGTCGGGCAATGCCCTACTAAACACCATTAACGACATTTTAGATTTCTCTAAAATTGAAGCCGGAAAATTAGAAATGAACCGGTCAAAATTCAATCTTTACGAAATGGCAGAAGAATCTGCTGATGTCATAAAATACCAGGTACAAAGTAAAGGACTGGAAATGTTATTAAACATATCGTCAGACCTACCCAAATACATCTGGGCTGATGAACTCCGACTCAAACAAATCCTGATCAACTTATTAGGTAATGCAGTAAAGTTCACCGAAAAAGGTGAAATTGAACTAAAAGTCGAAGCACTCACCGACCCTACACAAAGAGAAATCAATTATCGTTTTGCCGTGCGAGATACAGGTATCGGCATCAATCCAGATAAAAAACTCAAAATATTTGATGCTTTTTCACAAGAAGATGCATCAACAACAAAAAGATATGGCGGTACCGGATTAGGCTTAACCATTTCAAACAAGTTACTAGGGCTCATGAATAGCAAGCTGCAGGTAGAAAGCACTCCCGGGAAAGGAAGTACATTTTACTTTGAAATAACGCTACAGTCTGAACCTGGTGAGTCTATTGAAATCCAGAACCTGGACACAATTAAAAAAGTCCTTATTGTCGACGACAACAAGAACAACAGACTAATCATCAATAAAATGCTTTCACTGAAGCAAATTAATTCAGTAGAAGCAAACAGTGGTACAGAAGCGATAGAATTAATCACAAACGGAGAACGGTTCGATGTCATCTTAATGGACTACCATATGCCTGATATAGATGGGCTGGAAACCATAAAAAGAATAAGAGAAATCCTAAAAGACACGGTTAAAGACCAACCGATTATCTTATTACACAGCTCTTCGGATGAAAAGATCATTAAAGCTTGTGAAGCTTTAAATGTCAATCATCGCCTGTTAAAGCCGATCAAGCTTAAAGATATGTACACTTCACTTTTCCAGGTTATTTCTAAAAAAACGGAGAAACGCAGTGCATCAATCCAGGAGTCGGAACGAATGGACGACCCTATTCAGGTTTTAATTGCGGAAGACAACGCTGTGAATATGCTTTTGGCAAAAACCATAGTCAGAAGAATTGCACCAAATGCAACCATATTCGAAGCCAAAAACGGCCTCGAAGCATTCGAGCATTATAAAAACACAAAAATTGATATTATTTTAATGGATATTCAAATGCCGGAAATGAACGGTTACGAAGCCACTAAAAAGATAAGATCAGTTAAACACAAAGCACATACCCCTATAGTTGCACTTACTGCAGGGAATGTGAAAGGAGAAAAAGAAAAATGCTTTGCAGCCGGCATGGACGATTTTATATCAAAACCAGTCGTTGCACACACCATTGCACTTTCCCTAAAAAAATGGTTAAAAAATCCAAAAGAAGATCCTCATAGTGATTTCTCTTTATCGCCATCCGAAAACACCGATTATCACTTTAATATTGAATTGTTAAAAGAATACGTTGGCGATGATGCAGGTGTATTAACAAAAGTTCTTTCCTTATTAAGAACCGAGCTGATGAACTTCTCTAAGGAGTTTAAAGAACACACCACCCATAAAGATTTAAATAAAATCAAGGAATTAGGTCATAAAATGTACGATACAGCTATCGTCTCTGGCCTGACCGCACTGGCGGTTATCGCTAAAAAAATAGGATCAATCAGTACCTACAATGAAACCGAAATTAATAACCTCTTGTCATCAACCCGACAAGAGATAAAAACAGCAATAGGCTTAATAGTCAAATAAACTAAAGATCCCATATTAAAGGGACCTTTAGCCTTAATTAATTCTTTGGTTGTACGCGTCCCGACTTCCGATCCTGGCCACGTCCAATTAAATAACCCGTCCCCGCTCCTACTACGCCACCAATTATTGCACCTCTACCATCTTTCTTATCAATAAGAACACCACCTAAAGCACCTGCTCCTGCACCAATAACAGCACCTTTAGCAGCCTGACTCCAACCTTTCTTTTTAGCAGGCACAGCCGTTCCACCACTGTTCGATGTACTTACATTTCTTGCAGATACCGCTCTATCTTGCTTTACAGCTAAAGCAGCCGCTTTCTCTTCTTTAGCTTGTTCCAATTTTTGTTGCTCCTCTTCTTTAACTTTAGCCTCAGCCTTATTAAAGCTGTCCAACCTTAAGCTATCTTTAATTGCCACTAATGCCTTTTGTTTAATAAGGGCCTCTTCCTTAGCGTTATTTGTACAAGCTGACAACATTATCCCTGTTATCATAACTAAAAGTATCTTCTTCATAACTAAATTATCTAATGAACTAACGTAGTATTATACGAAATATGATGCCAAAGCCTATTTTCCTTTCAAAAACCTATCAACATATCTCTTTTTTCGCTCGTTTAAAGGCTCTAAACAGTTAAAACCTATTATTTTGATATTAAAATTCAATTGATTATTTTCACATCGAAATATATATCAAAATAATATGCGTACAACAGGAACAGTTAAATGGTTTAATTCTGCCAAAGGGTTTGGATTTATAACTCCAGAGAATGGAGGTAAAGATATCTTCGTACACTTTTCTGCAATCGCAGGAGATTCATTCAGAGAATTGAATGAAGGAGACAGTGTTGAATTTGAATTAAATGATGGCAAAAAAGGTCCTGAAGCATCTAACGTAACAGTACTATAAGAGCTAACTTAATTTTTTAAAAAGGGGGAATGTCCAAAACATTCTCCCTTTTTGATTAAAAGCAAATTAAATGAACAATTCGACAGCAACATTAGCTGCAAAAAAAATAAGCATATTAGGTTGCGGTTGGTATGGTTTAGAATTAGCAAAAGCACTAGTTGCCCAAGGCTGTCAGGTTAAAGGTTCAAGTACAACAAAAGAAAAACTTGAAGTATTGGCCAACCATCAAATTCAGCCCTTCTTAATCAACTTTCAAAAAGGAGAAGAACATTACGACCCTATTTTTTTTCAAAGTGATATATTATTTATTTGCATACCACCCAAAAGAAGTTCCGGAGAACAAGCAGATTACAAATACAAAATAGAACGTATTGTAAATGCAGCAAAGCTCAATAACACGCCCCAACTGATTTTCATCAGCTCAACAGCTGTGTATGGTGATACAAATACAACGGTAACAGAATTAGACCTACCAAAACCCGAAACCGAATCAGGAAAAGCCATGCTTGAAGTAGAGCACCTGCTAAAAACGCAAACAGCCTTCAGCACTACCATCCTTCGATTTGCAGGCTTAGTGGGCCCCAAAAGAGATCCAGCAAGATTTTTTGCAGGAAAAACAGAAGTACCAAATGGTAAAGCACCTATTAATCTCATCCATTTAGATGATTGTATTGGTATCAGCTTAAGTATACTTAAAAATAACGCATTCGGACAGACATTTAATGCCGCTGCTCCTGATCACCCCAGCAAACAAGAGTTTTATACTACAGCAGCCCTAAAAGCCAGGTTAGCCCTCCCCACTTTTAAAAATGAATTACTAACTTGGAAAATAGTATCTAGCACTCAATTGCCTTTACTAAACTACCATTACCGTGTATCCAACTGGATAACATGGTTAAACAAAGACATCTAACTATGAAACTGACAATCTTAGGTGCAGCCCAACAGGTAACTGGAAGTATGCATCTGTTACAATTAAACAACTATAACGTACTCATTGATTGTGGACTTGATTATGAGAAAGAGACCTTTCAAAGGGAAAATCTGTACTTTCCATTCGATCCGGCGAGCATAGATGTTGTCATATTAACCCATGCCCACATTGATCATTCAGGCAACCTCCCTACCCTGGTCAGAATGGGCTTCAATGGACAAATCCTATGCACTCCGCCAACGGCAGATTTGACCAATGTACTTTTATTAGATTCTGTAAACATCTTTCTAAGCAAGCAAAACCGTCAGTCGCGATCCAGAAAGCACAGATCAGGCCCAGAACCATTGTACCTACATAAACATGTCCAAGAAACTGTCGAACGCTTCATTACCATCGATTTCAATAAAGAATTCCGTATAAATGACCAGCTATCCTTAACCTTCATCCCAATCGGACACTTGCTAGGGGCGGCGGCAATAGTTTTAACCGTAATTGAAAACGGCATTACCAAAAAAATTGCGTTTACCGGAGATATAGGTAGAAAGAATTACCCCCTCCTTGTAGATCCACAACCCATCCCACAAGTAGATTATCTGGTTTCCGAATCTACTTATGGCGGTAGATTTCATAATAACGACACCACACTCGAACAAAAATTAATAGAAACCATCACGGAGTCCTGCATTAAATTTCCAGGAAGACTGATTATTCCCGCATTTAGTATAGGTCGGACACAAGCACTGGCTTACGCCCTAAATAAAATATTCAGCAAAAAGCTATTGCCCCCGGTAAAAATATTCATAGATAGCCCCCTGGCCAGCTCAGCTACAGAGATCTATCAACAACATCTCCCTTATCTTAATAAAGAAGCGCAAGACTTCTATAACACTCAGGATGGGCAATCAGAGTTTAAAGAACTTTCCTATGTACACGATAAGCGAGAAAGCACGTCAATAAGCAACTATCACGAACCTTGCATCATTATATCTTCTGCCGGAATGCTCGAAGGTGGTAGAATACAAGACCATCTATACTATAACATTCAAAATTACTATTGCACCATATTATTTATTGGTTACTGCGCCAAAGGCACACTCGGAAACAGACTACTAAGAGGCGACCCTATCGTACGATTGCGCAATCGCGATCTTATGGTATATGCTACGATAAAGCAAACAGATCTACTAAGTGGCCACGGAGATCAAAGTGATCTTTTAAATACAGTCAAACAGCAAGATCCAAAAACTTTAAAAAAGGTATTTCTAGTTCATGGTGATATAAAATGTCTTCATGACTTGTCAGCCGCACTGGAACAAGAGCACTATCAAGTCGAGATACCTAAAAAGGGTGATACCTATGAGCTGTAGATTCTCGACCAAAAGCTAAAATTGTAGCAAATACTATACATATTTCCCGTCGCGTAAACTATAAAAACATTTCTTCTTCAAAATAACACATTCCAAATAAAGCACTGATTATTAGATCATTCAAAATTAATAATTAAGAAAAATAGCTTTGGCAAGGTTATTACAAGTAGGTAATCGTTCGGTAATATTAAAGCCGCACAATTAACATATAAATAGAAGGATATGAATTCTAAAATTACAAAAACAGCCTTAGCGCTGTCCCTTATAGGGCTATCAACGCAACTATTTGCACAGGACCAACCGGCAAGTAGATTTTCAGAAAAGAGTTTTCGCACGTGGTCAGTTGGCGCACATGCAGGCGTACTAAGTTCAAATACAATCTTTAATGGCAACACTCGTGATTATCAAGCTGCTAAAGAAGCACTTGGATATGGTGGTTACATCAAAAAACAAATCTTACCTGCTTTAGGTATACAAGCTGATTTCTTAGCTGGTAAAGTAGAAGGCTTAAGAGCGTTCAGTGGTTTGGATGGAAATAACAACCCTACTTACACTAACAATACAAGCTTTGAAACAAAACTAGAATGGTCTGCAGCTTTAACAGCAGTTTACAATCTGGCTAACATTAACATCAACAAAGAAAACGCAATACTTATTCCTTACGTAAAAGCTGGAGCAGGTTATTTATCAGCAAGCGCGGATGTTACAACCGGAAGTACGGTTAATGGCCAACCATACAAAGACGGGTATTTCATTCCTGTAGGAGCTGGTTTTAAATTGGGTATCGCTAAAGGCATCAATTTAGACTTTGGTTACGATGTTAACTTCGTTAAAAGAGGAGATTTTGATGGTCTTAATACCGGTAAATTCGATAAGTTCTCTTATGGACACGCTGGTTTAGAATTTGCATTGGGGAGCAAAGAAAAACCTCAATTACAAAACTACAGTTCATTGGCTAACTTACGTACCCAAACTGCTGAAGAAAGTGCTGAGTTGAGAAGAGCATTGTCGACTGCTGAACAAAATGCAGAAAGAGACAGAGCGCAATATGCTAAAGACATGGGCGATGAAGACAACGATGGTGTTGCAAATAAATTCGATAAATGTCCAGGTACAAAATCTGGTACAGTCGTAGATGGTTCAGGTTGCCCAATCAAAGTTCAACGTGAAATCATTAAAGAAACCAAAGTTGTAGTTACAGAAGCAGATCGTAAAGTTGTTGATGAAGCCATCAAAAACTTAGAGTTCGACTTAGGTAAAGCTACTATCCGCCCTACTTCTTATGCAACTTTAAACAAAGTAGCAGAATTATTGGTTGCCAAAAACTTTAGCTTAAAACTAGCTGGTCATACAGATAACACAGGTTCAATGGCATTAAACTTACGTTTATCTAAAGATAGAGCAGAAGCAATCAAAGCTTACTTAGTATCACAAGGAGCAAATGCTTCACGTATTGAAGCAACAGGTTACGGTCCAAACCAACCAATAGCTTCAAACAAAACAGCCGAAGGTCGTCAGAAAAACCGTCGTGTTGAGTTTTCATTGTTTTAATCAATAGATTCATCCAATAAAAAAGGGCGGCTGTATCATACGATACGGCCGCCCTTTTTTATATTAAAGATTACTTAATCAAGCTTTTTAGCTACAGCCTCTTCTTTTGGTGCAAAGATAAGCGATGCAATAACCGAAAGAATCAATACCCCGCCTACAATCGATAGCGACAATGGAGATGAGATATGGTAAAACGGAGCAATAACCATTTTAACACCAATAAACGCCAGAATAATTGCCAAACCGTATTTCAATAAGCTAAACATATGGATAAAGTTAGCCAGAAGGAAATAAAGTGCTCTTAAACCCAATATGGCAAATATATTAGAGGTATATAAAATCAAAGGATCATCCGGAGCAATGGCAAAAATCGCAGGAATAGAATCTACCGCAAACAATAAATCCGTAAACTCAATTACCGCAACAACAACCAATAAAGGTGTAGCCATTTTAATTCCGTTTTCAACAGTAAAAAATTTGCCACCATCAAACTCCTTACTCACTTTAAAAAACTTATAAATCACTCTGGCACCAGGGCTTTTACTAAAATCCTTTTCCTCATCATCGTCATCACTCGCAACCCAGGATTTAATACCAGCATAAATAAGAAACAAACCAAAAAGAAGCAATACAATATTGATCTTTACCAGGAAGCCAAATATGCTCATTTCAGGCAAATAAGTAAGATTAATCAATCCTACACCTGCAAAAATAAAGATGGCTCTGAATAACAATGCACCGATAATGCCCCAAAACAACACCTTATGATGTAATTCCTTAGGTACATTAAAAAAGCCAAAAACCAATATAAAAACAAACAGGTTATCAACCGATAAGGCCTTTTCTATCCAATATGCCGACTGGAACTGGGTAAATTTCTCAAAACCAGAAGTCAGATAAATTACACCACTAAACAGCATGGATAAGGAAATCCAAACTACCGACCATATCGCAGCCTCCTTACTGGTCACGGCATGCACCTTCTTATTAAAAACGCCCAAATCTAAAAGCAGCATTACTACTACTACAACTGCAAACCCGATAATAACACCGGGGTGATTAATCATATTATCCATCTTTTATTTATATTTCTTTATTGTGTGATACTGGTAATAAAAATGCTAAAAAAGATCAGTTTTCAGCATCGATTTTAAAATATTGGCCTGAACATCAAAATTATTCAGGTGATCCAGGAAATTAATGTCCGAGATCTTCACATAGTTCTCTTCAAGCAAGGTGATGATTTCCTTTGGAATATAAGTCTTCAGTGCCACCGCTTCGCTTTCCAGCTTATCGTTCTTGTAAGACAATTCCTGAATCAACCTCCCCTTTTCAGATAAGTGGTTGGTCCAGTCAATCCCGTCCAGTTTTGTCAGATCACAAAACAAAAACAAGTTCCTGCTCGGAAAAAAAATAAAGTAGCGATCAACATCAACAAACTTATACACTTCAATAATCAATTGACCCGCCTTCAATCCAGCAAAAAACTCAGTTCTGAAATCATGTTTACACAATAAGCCCATTAATTTTTTATGGATCACAGCATGCGTATCCGCATACACATCCTTAGGATCGTAATCAATCAATAACCCCAATTGCTCAGCAGAAATATCATAGTAAAAATCTCTCGAGTATCTAGAGCTAAAAGTATTGATATGCTTGGCAAACGGAAATTCTTCGGTAAAGTCAGAAAGCGACTGAAACAACTTTCTTAAAGACAAATTGATTTTGAGCGCCTGTTTTTGCTTATCCAGGTTAAAATTCTTTTCTGTAAAAACAGAATCACCCATATTCGCAATCAGCTCCTTATTCAGCTGAATTTCATCATAAATAAGCGTAACATTCTTTTCGTTACTCTTTTTGATCTTCCTTAAAAGTTCAATTAAACTACTTGTAAACTGAACATGAAACAATTCAAGCTTATCAATATCGAGCTCATCATTATTTTCAAATAGCTGATGAATTACCTGACTCCGTAAATAAATTTTATATACAGCTTCCTCCTCGAAAAATACAGAGAGCAGCTGTAAACGGCTGATCTCTGTACGTGATTCTCTTAAAATATTTACATGGCGTTCATCCATTTGTTAAACCTAATTAACGCGGGTCACATTCTTCTTCAGTTCAGTTTCTAAAGTTTTCAATTCCCCATCCAATACCCTTCTGCTTTGAGCGCCTTCCTCATGAATTTTCTTAACCTCATTTAAGGTTTCGATTAATGACTGAGTAGTTCTTTTTAATGTATCCAATGAAACTACTGTTTTTTCGTTCTCTTTAGCCACATCAATACTATTCTGTTTCAGCATCTCTGCATTTTTCTGCAAAATCGTATTCGTAGTATCCGAAATCTTTTTCTGCATCTCAACATTGGCCTTTTGCCTTTGTAAAGCCACAGCAATAGTCAACTGGTTTTTCCAAACAGGAATAGTCGTAGAAACGATAGACTGGGCTTTTTCTGCGATAGAAGTATTGTTGTTCTGTACCACTCTGATTTGAGCAAGAGATTGCAACATAATAAACCTTACTATTTTCATATCTGCCAGCCTTTTATCAAGTCTACTGATAAAATCCCTAAGATCAGCAATTTCGTAATCCTGATAATCCGCAGGTCGGCCTTCCATTTCAGCTAGTTTAGTACTCAACTCATTGTACTTAAACTGACCAGAAATAATCAACTCCTCCATCTGATGAATATAGCCTACATTGCTATCAAACATGGTTTGCAAAGAACTGTTGTCTTTAATAGAGTTCAAACGCCCTGCTTTAACCTTATTCGTAATCTTATCAATGTTATTTACTACTACATCATATTTCTGAAATAGTTTTTTAACATCAACCACCAAATTCTTTAAAAATGGAATTTTAGAGATAAAAGATTTAAAACCGCTTTGCTCTAACTCAGAAACATCAATATAATTCAGTTCCGTAAGCAATTCATTAATTAAACCACCAACTTCACCACTATTGTAAGTACGCACAGACGATAAAAAATCGTTACTGTACTTCTCCATAGAGTTTTGTGCCTCTACCCCATAATTCAAAATAGAATTAACGTCAGATGGCTCCAAAGACTTGCTCATCTCCCTATACTTTTGCTCATCCTCAGCAGAAAGAACAGTCAGATCAACATTACCTTCCTTATCAATCTTTGTCGGAGTAAGCGACTGAGTAGTATTTTGGTTTGTTTCCATAGTTTTATATAATCAAGGTTAACCCTTATAAATAACTTTGAGTTACGGTTTTAACTGTTTCTTCCAGTTTCTTATCTTTAGTAGGCTCGCCTATTGCATTGAATTTCCATTCACCGTTTTTCTTGTAAAATACACCCATCACCATAGAAACGTGACCAGCGAAGTTAGAACCATTTGCAATATCATAGGTTGCAAATACCTCATTCACACGCTTAGGTGTACCTTCATAAATACGAATCGATGCAAAAGGAATAGTTCCGAAATCATGACCTCTAAAGCTGTTTAATACAAACGCCACATAGTTTACGTTAGCATTTAGCCTAGAAAAATCAAGTGTGATCACTTCATTATCCAAACCATCATCACCGCCCATATCACCAGTCAAATCGTCACCACTATGTTTTACAGAACCGTCTTTCGAAAGCAGGCTACCAAAATAAACTACATCTACAAGATCTTTATTTTCAGTAAACAAAGCACAACTGGCATCCAAATCAACTGCCTCTTTGGTTTTCCCAAAGCCAAACACTCCTTTTTTCTCTATCGCGCCCCAATTGATACCTACACAAACACTCTGAAGTTTGCTACCATTGCTCTTTTCAAGACTAATACGTTGTCCTTTTTGAAGATTAATTGCCATAATTTCTTATTGATATTTATTTAAATAATCCTGTAAACCACCTTTCATTCCCATTCCAACTGCTTCAAATTTCCATTTGTCATCACGTTTGTAAATCCTTCCGAATTCAACAGCCGTTTCGATAGAAAAATCTTCTTCCAACTCATACTTAAGCAGCACCTCATTGGTAACAGCATCAAAAATCCGTACAAATGAATTTCTTACCTGTCCAAAATTCTGTCTTCTGTTTTCCGCATCATGAATAGTAACTACAATACAGATTTCAGCTACACTTCCACCTGCTTTGGTCAAATCAACTTTAATTTGCTCATCGTCGCCATCACCATCACCTGTTAAATTATCACCAGTATGCTCAACAGAGCCATCTGGCGACTTTAAATTATTGTAAAATACCAAATGTTCATCCGAAACCAATTTCTTGTTTGCATCCAACATAAAAACAGAAGCATCTAAGTCAAAAGCAGTTCCAGTTGTAGAACTATTCGTATCCCATCCTAAACCAATAGTGAATTTAGGAGCATCAATATTTTCTCTTTGTCCTTTTTGAAGATTAATGGCCATATTAAATCAATTTATATTTTTTATTATTTAAGTAGTTCTTTATAAAGTTTAAATTTTTAGAATAGCTTTCTATCGTATGGTAGCTATTCCCTAATGCGAGGTTATAAAGATTTCTAATGAAATCATTACTCTGCCGTTCCAGGAAAATAGAGAAGCTACTAAAATCGCAATTTAAGATATATTTAACAATCCTGGTGTTAAAACAAAAATTACCACTTTTAATAATTCCTTCCAGATCAAAGATCGACTTTACGCTATGGTAATTTAAGTGGTTTTCTATATTGGGATGAATATCGTGATTTACCAGCTCAGCAAAATACAACATATGTATTTCGTTTTTCAACGAATAATCTTTAACCATTCTCAGGATCATCCTTTCATGACTCCCTGTTATTTTAATATCATCCAAAAAAACTAAAATCTTACCAGCTAGAAAGTCCTTATCAATATGAAAGGAATCGTTACCGATCAATTTCATTCTATCTTCTGCGCTTAGTTCCCCATAATCTTCCTTATAAGTAATGGTACGATGTACTTTTGCTTCCTGAGCTACCGGCATCCCGTTTTCTGCCAGCCAGTGATTCAATTGGTAGACAAAATAATTTTTCATCGCAAAAGTTGCGGTAGGGATGAAGCAATACGGACTCGAAATCACTACAATTTGATCCGTAATGGGATTATCAACCAAAGTATCCTTAATAAATCCATCAGCTAGCGCTTCCCCAAAGGCCCTGGCTACAAGGTCATCACCGAACTTAAACTTACTGTAATTATCGGGATGAAAACCAAAATTGCTGCTGTTGTCAATTTTGTGCAAAGAATAGGTATATGGGATCATGAGAGTAAATTTGAAATGGATAAATGATTTGAATTGATCAGCAAGCTATGAATACCTATAGCTTCGGCACCACGTATATCTGCATGAGGGTTATCCCCTACATGTATAATCTCGCTTAAACTAATATTAGCATGCTTTTCCCTGTCAATACTATCCAACATCAACTGGAAAAAGTTTAAATTGGGTTTAGACATTCGTACTTCGTCCGAATACAGCTGGAAATCAATAAAACTATCCAATTCCAAATGTTTCAATACCTTTCTTAAAGTTCTACCCTTTATAAATCCTGTATTACTTAAGATACTAATCGTACTTTGATAAGTTTCCTTCAGTTTATATAAAACGTCGATAGAATCAGAACCGTATAATAAAGGCATATTTTTAAACACTAAAGCCTCCATATCATCATACAGTTTATCCAGATCGATATCCTGAAATGCAGTAGAATAATCATTAATGATGCTAATCACCATAAGACACATCTCTTCCGAATCAATGTTCTTACCAGCTTTTTCATTAATGGCATTCACCATCAGGTCTACTTGCCTAATGATATGGGCAACTTCTTCTATCGTCTTATTTTTAGTATTAAAATTATCATAAAAATACCTTGTCCTTTCCAACTTAAAAGCCGGATTAGATTTAATCAAGGTCAACCAAAGGTCAAAGGAATAATGTTTATAAAAAGGCATCTTCAGCGTATATTTTACAGGGTTCGACTCATATTAAACCCTAATGTTACAAATTTATCTTATCCAGGGGCTTTCTATTGTTCAATTCTGTTGATTTATATTTACTCGGAGTAAGCCCGGTAACCGATTTAAATTGAGTAGATAAATGGGCGCTACTGCTGTACCCCATTTTATAAGCAATCTCATTTAAATTTAGTTCTCCATACTCCATTAACTCTTTCACTTTCTCAATTTTCTGTTGAATGATATATTTTTCAATAGTTAATCCCTCAACCTCCGAAAACTGTCTGCTCAAATAAGCATAATCTTTATTCAATCTATCGGCAATTACCTGAGTTAAACTATGGTCCATGGTGTTCAGATCAGAATAATGAACCAACTCAATAACCTGATTTTTAATCTGCTCCACCAACTGATCCTTTTCTTTATCAATCAACTCAAAGCCCAAAACCTCCATTGCAGAAGCGATGTCCTGTAACTTATTCGCATCCGGAGCTGGCTCAACATCAATTTTGCCTAATGTGATTTCATTCACCTTTAAACCAAAATTCTCTAACTGCTGTTTCACTATCATGATACAACGGTCGCAAACCATATTCTTAACATATAACAACATAGACGGTCAATTAATATTTTATAGCCCAAACGGCACTTTCAACAAAGATAAAGCAATAATTAATCTAATTAGACCTTTCACGTTATCGTTACACTAATCTAACCAAAGCAAAACAAACTCCCTAACTCCACATTTATTATATTTGCAAACCTTCACAAAATCATGCATCCCTATAGTAGCATCAAATTGTGTTAACCCTATTAAAAAGCAATGACTCAAAAACGATACTATAGCCTGATTTTGATACTAGGCTCACTTACCGCCCTTGGGCCTTTTTCTATTGACATGTACCTTCCCGGATTTCCTGCAATTGCAGCAGATCTACAAACCAATACCTCAAGAGTAGCTTTATCACTATCCAGTTTTTTTATCGGCATATCAGCCGGACAATTGCTTTACGGTCCTTTGTTGGATAGATTCGGCAGAAAAAAGCCCCTCTACATTGGCTTATTGGTGTATATCCTTGCTTCTGCAGGATGTGCTGTCGCTACCTCTATTGATACTTTAATCGGCTTAAGATTCATTCAGGCATTAGGTAGTTGTGCTGCCACAGTAGCCTCAGTTGCTATGGTACGTGATTTATTTCCAGTTAAGGATAACGCCAAAGTCTTTGCACTGCTAATGCTTGTATTGGGCGTTTCGCCGATGGTGGCCCCAACGTTAGGTGGGTATGTGACCGTTGCATTTGGTTGGCACACCATATTCTTAATCCTACTCGGTTTAGGTACTTTTAACTTAATAGCCAGTTGGCTGTGGTTACCAGAAAGCTATAAGCCCGATACCAATCTTTCTTTAAAACCCAAACCCATCATCAATAATTTTTGGATTGTATTTAAAACACCACAGTTTTATACCTATGCGCTAACAGGTGCTTTGGCCTTTTCCGGACTATTTGCCTATATCTCCGGGTCTCCATTGTTGTTTATGGAGATATTTCAGGTTAGCGAAGAAACCTACGGATGGATATTTGCACTCCTTGCTTTAGGTTTTATTGGATCAAGTCAGGTCAATACATTAATGCTTAGACGCTATACCAGCGAACAGTTGATCTCTGCAGCATTAATTATACAGGTCATCACCGCAGTAGTTTTTCTTATAGGAAGCATCTACGGTTGGTTCGGACTAACCGAAACAACGGCATTACTCTTTGTATTTTTATGCTGCCTGGGCTTTGTAAGTCCGAACACCTCTGCACTCTCCTTATTGCCATTTACAAAAAATGCAGGCAGTGCATCAGCCCTAATGGGCGCCATCCAAATGGGTGTAGGCGCTTTAGCTTCAGTTGGCGTTAGCCTTTTTGCTGTCAAATCAGCTGTGCCTACCGTAAGCGTCATGGTGCTAAGTTCGGTACTCGCCCTTACAGTTTTGTATTTAGGAAAGCAGAAGATCAGCCAGCACTCCTAAGCTCAAAAAAATATTTGCAACCCACGTAGGGGTAAAGATTCATTTGGTTGTCCTATTTTAAAATAAGACGAAAATGAACTTTACACCTTACAGAACAACCATTCAAACACCCACATTCAAGACTATCCTATGCACGATTTTATGCCTGGCAGCAACAAAATCATTTGCTCAGGATAAGCCTAAAGTGCATTTTGGTATTATCTATCCGCTTAGCACCAACGGCACCCATGCACCGCTTGATACAAACACGCTATCCATCCACCTGCTCGCCGGTGTTTCGGCTGCAGAGCGAGGCGCTTCTATCGCGGGTATTTCCAATATCGTTCGCAACGACAGCAAAGGCTTTCAAATTGCTGGCGTTTCCAACCATATAGCCAAACAAGCCAAGGGAGCGCTAGTTGCTGGTCTTTTAAACAGCTATGGTGGTGGTGATGTCACTGCAATTTCAGGTTTTGCCAATCTAACAAAAGATGTGAAAGGCTTGCAGGTAGCCGGCTTTATGAATAAAGCCACAAACATCAACGGCAGCCAGGTTGGCGGCTTCATCAACAAAGCCAAGGACGTTAAAGGATCACAAATAGCCGGTTTTATCAATGTTGCAGGAAAAGTTAAAGGTACCCAGTTTGCTGGATTTATCAATGTGGCCGACAGTAGCGACTACCCTATTGGCATCATAAACCTCATTAAAAACGGCGAGAAAAGCATCAGCTTAACCACAGACGAAACCCTTACCACGATGCTTTCCTTCAGATCAGGCGGCAGAGTGCTTTATGGAATTATCGGCATGGGGTACAACTTCAAAAATTCAGATGAAGTCTATGCATTCGAAGCCGGATTAGGCGCACACTTATTCCAAACCAAGTCCTTCAGGTTAAATACAGAAATTGTAGGTACTGGCTTAGAAAGCTTCAAGGCAGGCGAATATTTCAAAACATCATTAAGGCTTCTACCAGCTTTCAAAATCACACGCAACCTTGAAATCTTTGGCGGTCCATCCTTAAACTACCTAAACACCAATACCATTGAAGGACTAAAGCTGCACAAAGATTACATCACTACCTGGGAAAACAAATGGGGAAGCAACTTCCAGGCCCTATACCTTGGTTATGGTGGCGGAATCCAATATATCTTCTAAACCTTAAACACAACTCATTCAAACACATCACAAAATGAAATTAAATACCTTAACCCTATTTACATTGATCAGTATGCTATTTGTAAGCTGCAGCAAAGATCGGATAACAGCCAGTGGCGATAAAACAACGGAGTTACGTACACCAGGCCAGTTTAGCGGAATAAACACCAACGGAACAAACCCCGTATACATCACTTATGGAACAGAATTCAAAGTAGAACTAAAAGGATCAGGCAATCTGCTTCCCTATTTCAAAACCACGCTAATGAGCAGTACCTTGTACCTGGGCTACGAAAAAGCAAACGTTCAGCACGACGATGTAGAAGTCTACATTACACTACCTGCAATAAAAAAAGTAGCCATCGGTGGCACAAGTAAAATAAACATCGAAGGGCCATTCCCAGCAACAGATTACTTTAGTTTATCCATTAGTGGTACTGGCGAAATTGTAGTAAAAGATGCTTTCGAATCAGATAAAGTTTTAATTGACATATCAGGAGATGGAAAAGCTGATTTTCAGAAAATAAGCTGCAAAAAAGCTGAGGTAGATATATCGGGAAAAGGCGAAGCTAAAGTAAAAGTGCAGGATAAGCTAAAAGCCGATATCAGTGGCAGCGGAAAGATCTATTACATTGGAAACCCTGAAGTAGATGCAGACATCAACGGATTAGGCAAAGTCATCAAGCTTTAATCATTTTGTCATGTCGAGCTTTAATGATTATAGGAATATGCTGCAGGACGTAAAGCACAACGACGGGCTAAAAGAGCTCTTATTCTTTATATGTGCCAGTCCATCAAAAACCTATAAGCATAAGCCAGGCAAGGCTTTACAATTGGTTGATTCACCCAAAAACATAGCTAAACGATTAGTAAGAACGGCACTAATCCTTATTACGATAATCCTTTTGTTAAGTCAATTTTCCAATGCACAAGAACGGGCTGCATTTCAAATACCAAAAAGCAGCCTATTCTACATACAACGTTCACCAGAAACAAAAACCATCGTTTATGAACTCAACTATAATAGCAATGGGACTTTATCCCCTAACGACCCAATTAAAGGCTTCTGGCTCAAAAACAACCAAGCGCAAAAACTTGAACCGCTTAGTGCCAGAGAAAAAAGACAGGAATACGGCATCCAAAGCAAAGCCATAGGAAATGATGAATATGAGATCAGACTGCGGGCTTATAAAAAAATGCCATTATACCTTAAAAGATCCGCAACTGACAATAATTATTACTTATACATCAAAGATGAAGATAAAAACGTGTTGCTAAAAAGAGTATTTATAAAGCTTAACCGGGGCACTTTTTGGTTTCCAAAATTACAGTACATAGATTTGATCACTCTTGAATAAGACATAAACATTGAAACTGAATTACAGCAATCCCAATAACCAGCATCAGCAGTATGATGATCAAGCCTTCGAACAATTGTTCAAGGCTCATTTTAAAGCATTACATGCTTATGCCAATGCTATTTTGAAAGATGAAGATGATGCCGAAGAGATCGTTCAGAACATGTTCTTAAAATTCTGGGAAAAGAGAGATTTATTAACCGTTCAAACTTCCTTAAAAGCGTACCTCTATAAATGTGTGTACCACGACAGTCTAAATTTTTTAAAACACCAAAAGATTAAGAGCAAGTACCAGGACTTTGCAAGTTATACCATGAACACAAAAAATGAACCTGCATCTTCAAAAGTAGAAATGACAGAATTAACATTCAATATTGGACTGGCATTAAACAAGTTACCAGTGCAATGCCGTACCATATTTCAGATGAGTCGCTTTGAAGAATTAAAATACAAAGAAATTGCAGATCGGCTGGGCTTATCTGTAAAAACGATTGAAAACCAAATGGGAAAAGCGCTTAGAATTTTGCGCTTAGAACTGGCAGATTACCTCTCCATCATTTTAATAGGCTTAATGTATTACAAGGATTTTTTTAATTAAGAAACAGCATGACTGATGAATTATTGATAAAGTTTCTATTAAAAGAAACAACGGAAGTGGAAAGCATCACCGTGCAAAGCTGGCTAGATGCCAGTCCAGACAATGCAAGCTATTTTCTACAATTCGAAAAAATATGGAACAGCAGCAAAGTACTGTCCGGCCAAAGCCAGGTCAATGAAAATGATGCCTGGTTAAGGTTTAAGCAAAAAACGGGCAGCAACAACACCATAACCCGCCAGTTAAAGCCTAGATACAATTGGCTTAAAGTTGCCGCTGTATTTGTGCTCATCGCTGCAGGCTGGTCCTTATACAACATCCTAAGCCCGGCTTCTTATATCGACCTTACCGCAGGCAATACGGTGACTACAAAAACCCTTCCTGATGGATCAGAACTTACCCTGAACAAAAATGCCAGACTTAGTTATGCAAACAACTTTAAAAGAAACAGAAGTGTCCATTTGCAACAGGGCGATGTGTTTTTTAATGTTGCACACGACAAAGCAAAGCCCTTCGTCATCGAAATAGACAAAGTCTCCGTTCTTGTTGTCGGAACCTCATTTAATATAAAGCACTTAGCTAACCAAACTGAAGTGATTGTTGAGACAGGAATCGTAAAAGTAAGCTTTGGTAAAGCTGAAATTAGTCTTCAAAAAGGAGAAAAGGTAGTGATCAGCAACCATACAGACAAATTGATAAAAGAACAAAATACCGATCAATTGTATAACTATTACCGCAGCAATGAGTTTATAGCCAATAATACACCTTTATGGAGAATGGTAGAAGTGTTGAACGAACAATACAGCGCGAACATTGTCATTAACGATCCGGCTATAAAAAACCTACCACTCAACACCACGTTAAAAACCTCTGCAAGCTTAGATCGTAACTTAGATGTGATTTGCAAAACCTTAGTTATAAGCATGCAACGTAACCAGAACCAAATTCTACTGTACAACCACAAATAATGAAATTCAAAATCACCCTGGCCCTATTGCTGCTTATAGGATACGCCAAAGCACAAATGCCCATTCCCCCATCTAAATACAATTTAGAAAAAAGGGTAAGCATCGAAGCCAAAAGCCAGCAGTTATCCGAAGTGCTCAATAAGATCAGCAAGGCAGGGAACTTCTATTTCTCCTACAGTGGCTCTTTACTTAGGCGAGACAGCCTAATCAACCTCAACGTCAGAGAGGCGCCTGTAAGAGAAGTATTAGACAAGCTATTCAACAACAAAGTGGATTATACGGAAAATGGAGAATACATCATCTTACGCTATGCGGGAAACCATTTTACCATCGAACCGGAAAACATCACCACAGCAGAAAAACTATACCTGATCAGCGGCCACGTGGTCGACATAAACACCGGCCATAAAGTTAAACAGGCCAGTGTTTACGAAAAACGGCTATTACAATCAACCCTCACCGACAATGAGGGCTATTTTAGGTTAAAGTTTAAGGGCGAACACCAGGAGGTTATATTAACCGCGAGCAAGGAAAGCTACCGGGATACTACCCTGATTTTCCTATCGGATATCAATGTAAAGCCTGAAGGATATAACGATCCTGATGTACACAAAGGAAATGGAAGATTCGGAGACATTGAAAACTCTGGATTGGGCAGGTTTTTTATCTCCTCACGACAAAGGATCCAGAGTTTAAACATCCCCAATTTCTTTGCGAATACCCCTTTTCAAGCCTCTCTAACGCCCGGATTAAGTTCCCATGGCACCATGAGTTCACAAGTCATTAATAAAGTATCCATCAATGTTTTAGGCGGTTACACAGCAGGTTCAAACGGTTTGGAAATGGCTGGCTTATTCAACATTACCAAGGGCGACGTAAAGAAACTCCAGTTCGCGGGCCTTTTCAATCAGGTTGGCGGTTCAGCAACCGGATTCCAGATGGCCGGCTTGGTAAATGATGTACGCGGAGATACAAAAGGATTCCAGGCAGCCGGATTAATCAACAATGTAAAAGCCAAGGCAGGTGGCTTTCAATTGGCCGGCGCACTTAATTTAGCCGCCAAAAATATGAAAGGGACACAAGTAGCTGGCCTTATTAACCTGGTCCGCAAAGATTTTGATGGCTTCCAGCTCGCAGGCGCAGGCAATATCGGTGTTAAACATGTCAAAGGGGTACAAATTGCAGGTCTTTTTAATTATGCAAAAAAATTGGAGGGTTTTCAATTCGCTTTAATCAATGTTGCAGATACCTCAACCGGTTGCAGTTTAGGTTTACTCAACTTTATAAAAAACGGTTACCACAAAATAAGCCTCTATACCAACGAAATCACCAATGTCAATATTTCCCTAAAAACCGGGAATGCAAAGCTATATTCCGTATTGTTTGCAGGCTTAAACCTATCAAATCAAGAAAAAGTGAATACCGCCGGTATAGGTTTTGGTCATGATTTTATACTTAACAAACGCACGGCTATTGGCCTGGAAATGACCGCACAATACCTCTACCT
The DNA here is from genome assembly GCF_900100435.1 of Pedobacter sp. ok626. GTDB lineage: Bacteria > Bacteroidota > Bacteroidia > Sphingobacteriales > Sphingobacteriaceae > Pedobacter. Next base: position 367,721 of record NZ_FNEX01000003.1, read on the forward strand.
GGGCGACTGGAACGAAGACAACTTTATTAACCGGATTCAAAGCAATATCCAATTTCAAGTGGCTAAGGGCTTAACTATATTCGGTGGACCTACTTATTCCATTTATACAGGCGATTCCCAATTAAGGCCAGCTACCCCAGGGTATAAACAAAATATCATTCCTAATCACTATACCAATTTCGGTGGGTCAACAAAAGGATGGCTAGGCTTCAACGCAGGTATCACCATAATGTAACCAGCAGAAAAACAAAACCTTATACTGGATGTTATCTAGTTATGAAAACGTTCAATATAAAAATTGGTTTTGGTGAACAAGAAGTAACATTAACTATCTTGCCAACCAGTAAGGAACAATATTTAGTGCTCTACTCCGGTGGGATCATTGGAGCAGTTAGAATGGATAGTGATGGCGAACTTTGGGAACAAGTACCCGATGAAGACATCATACCTGGTGATTTACCATTATACCAACCAGATTTAGAAGCCGAACGACTAGACATAGTTTTATGTGAAGATACTGTATCTCAGATTGGAGAAGAAATTTCAGCAGTATTAAGAGGTACTTAATTTTCTAAACCTCAGATAGCAGATACTACTATAAAACAACCACAATACTAATAAATGCAACACAGGTCCCATCTGACTGGATAAACTGGCTCCCGATTGCACAATAGCCGTATATACTTTAATAAATGGAGTTGTTGGCAATAACATCGAAAGCCATTGTACAACCAGTGGAAGTGATTCAAAAGGCCAGGTGTAACCCGTAATTAGAAAAATAGGATAAGTTGAAAATGCCATGATCTGTAAACACAGCAGTTGGCTTTTAAATAAGGAGCCAATAAATTGTGCCATCGGAATGAGCGTAAGCAACAGCACAAACACCAATATTCCCAACTGAAAGCCGCTACCCCGCATCGGCAAGCCCAGCAGTTTAAAATTTACATTCAGAAAAAAGAAACCATAGGCGCCAAAAACAAAAAGGTAAAACAAGCCTTTACCCCATATTGCAGTCGAGACACCCCCACTAAGCCATTCCTTAAAAGTTCCGTGCTGACGTTCACCAGCCACACTTTCTGATAGCCCAATCAATAGGGTTTGCTGTAAAATCAAGGCCAACAATGCCGGCAATAAAAATGCGCCATAACTCGACCTTTCATTAAACAAAGGCCGGTAATCTAAACTAATGGGCATCACATTTTGCGTAGCCATAGCTGTACTTAAACCTTCCGTCTTTTCGATATATTGCAGCCTTACTCCCGCCCCAATGGTGAGACAGATTTGCTGCACACTCATTAATAAATCACTAGAAGGCAGAAACCTTGCTGCATTTACCGCAAGTACTACATTACTTTGCTTAAGACTTAGCAAGTTAGTTTGTGTTCCTTTAGGAATATATAAATAACCTTGACAAACGCCTTGATACATATACTCTTTTGCTTCTTCCAGATTAGGGAAATGGATCAGCTCTACCATTGGTGAATTGTCAATATTTTGCTGTAACAAACGGGATAAGCGCGACTGGTCGTCATCAACTACCGCAAGCTTTACATTCTCCTCTTCCTTATTGATGTAAATACTCCCATAAAAAAAAGCGTACAATAGCGGAGCAATGAGCAGCGTAAGCAGCAAACTGTGATCCTTTGCTACCAGCGAAGTTTCCCTTAAAAATAGCTTAATTAGCGAGGGTCCGGACTTCTTGCTCATTTTTACTCGTATTAAATTGACGCTGAAACAATATTAAGGCAGTTGGAAACATAACCGCAGCAAACAAAAGCAACTTATAAATATCAGCCTGAGCATAACGCATGGGTAGATTCATGTAATAAACCTTAAAAAAGGCATCCAGAAAAGGCGTGTAAGGCATTATCGTAGCATAATACTGATCATACCATGGCATTGCCCATCTGGGGAAGGTAAAGCCGCTAAAAACAAATGCAGGAGAAGTATAAAACAAAGCCACATCCCCCGACAACATCACATCCTTAAATAAGGCAGAAATAAACATGCCTATACCCAAACAAGCTACAGACAACAAGGTATACATCACAAAGAATTTACCTGTTGCCTCCCAAACCCCGATTCCGAAAAAGGGAAAAATGACAAAAGCAATTAAAAAGAAATTAAGCCAGCTTACCACCAGATGTGCAATGGTTTTTCCGGTGATGACCAGGAATGCCGAACCATTGCTTAGCTCGTACAGTTCCTGCATGGTATTCGTTTTCCATTCGTAATTAAGCGCCAACATACTGCTGATGATGAGAATCATCTGCATGCCCACCGTAATTAAGCCTGGAACAAGGTACTCCTGATAATTGTAATTCGAATTGTACAACTGGTAAGAATTGAGCTTAATTGGATTGGCCAGCGCCATTGCCCGATCGGGTTTCATTCCTGTTTTCATCAATTTATTCAATACCGCTCCCGAACTCCCCGTAATAATTACTTCCGCAACAGCTTTATATACAAGCTTGGCTGGCACTAGTGATGCGGCGTTGGTATAAAGTGTTACATTAGCCGGATGCCGGCTATAAATATCCGCTTGCATATGAACAGGAAAGTGTACTGCGCCCAATATCTCTCCTTTTTGAATCAAGTCTTTCACTTCCGCCTCAGTACTTACGCTCCGTGTAATCTGGAGTGTTTCGCGTTGCTCCAGCAAGAAAATAAGCTGTCGGCTTACCGCAGATTTATCATCGTCCCAAATGGCAAAAGCTAAATGCTTCGCGTCCTTCTGCTCATAAATTAAGGCATAAAATGAAAACAAGAGGCCAGGAATGACCAGCATAACCAGGTAAAAAACGGGTAATTTTAGTATCCGTTTCCATTCCCTTAAAATGATATGACTGATGATCTGCATTAGGGCAGGATTAAAGAAGCTGTCATACCCGAACGTAATCCCTTAATGGCCGAAAGGTTTTCAGGTTTAAACTCTATGGTGAATGTTCTTAACTCAAATTGCCCTTTATCCTTAGCAGGCACCCAATTGGCAAACTCTAAAGTAGGCGAAATAGAAGATACCTTCACCTCAAAAGTCTCCGGCTCACAACCCGGCACAGTCACCTTTGCCAGGGATCCTACTCTTAAATCTTTTGCTTTATCCTGACGGATATTGAATTTTAAAAAGGAAGAGTTTTTCTTTTCTATGGTCATCATCGGGTATCCAATAGATACAATCTCACCCTGATGCGTAACCAGACTCGATATTACCCCTTCTGCAGGCGCATGAACCTTGGTATTGTCTCCTAAGGCTTTGGTCAGCTCATAAGCCTGCTCAGCTTGTTTTACAATCGCATTCGCTGTTTTAAGAATCTCTGGTCGCGTACCATTTTTAAGCATCTGCAAGTTCAACTTAGCAGTCTCCATCTCTTTCTTTGCCGCCTGATACCTAAAGTAAAACACATCCTTCTCTTGTCCCGAAATCACATCAGCATTGTACAAACGCTCCATACGCTGATAAGTAGTGTTAAACAGTTTATATTGCTCCTCACTGATCTGGTAAAGCTTTGAAGTTGCTTCAATCAGTTCTGGTCTCGCCCCCTGGGTTAGTAACTCCTGCTGACCTTTGGCTGCATCTATTGCCGCTAAAGCTTGCGATTTAATCGCATCAATTTCGTTCGATCGCAAAATAGCCAATAGCTGCCCTGCTTTAACCGTATCCCCTTGCTTCACCAATAAAGAGTCCAATCGACCCGGAAACTCTGCTGCCACATCCACACTCGAAGCATCAACCATTCCGATCAGGTCATCTTCATCTTTATTACCAGCGAGAAAGAAAAACAGAGCCACTATAACTACCAAAATTGGTATAAGCAGTGCCCAGTAATTTTTTATAATTTTCTTCATTTGCGTATCTTTTATATCCTTTTTGCCCTGCATCAGCAATACCTTTTACTTAATAAATTGAGCGATTTGTTTGGGATTTCCCAGACTGTTGAAATATTCGGCCAATGCCAGATAGTAACCCAAAACTGCTGCCTGATAGGCTTTATCGATTTCTTCCTCTATCAACACGGCATCATTTACATCTTTTGGCGAAGAAAGCTGGTTCTCCATCCGTTTAGTGATTAAGCGCGTAGTTGTATGTGCTTCTTTCCTGGCATTGTCCAACACCATTACTTCATTTTGAAGAGAGATCATTTTATTCCTCGAAACTTTGGATAAAACCTGCAATGCTTGTCCAGCGGTCTCCTCCCCTAATTTCGCCTCATCTACCAATTGCCTAGCGGCCAGGGTACGCTTGCGGGTTTGCCCATTAAACAAGCTCCATTGTAACTCTACGCCAACAAACCAATCGGGTATTGTTACCGGCAGATCGCGCTGATATAAATTATAATTACCAACGGCAAAAATATTAGGGAGCGCAAATGATTTACTGATCTTCTCTGCGGTTTTAGCATACGAAATTTTACTTCCGGCCAGTTGATAGATTGGGTTATCTGTCCAAAAATCTCCCTGAGGCAAAACCGGATTAACGGTTACATATTTTAAAGTATCTGTAATCACCACATTAGAATCCAAACCAACACCAAGCAGCTTATTCAACTCCACATGGGCATTTTGTTTATCTAGCTTAATGCTGTTAAAACGCGCGTTTGCCTGCATCAGGACTACATTGGTCCAGCTTTTTTGATAAGGCGGCAATATTTGATTCTTAACCAGCTCTTCCGCGTAGTTTTTATTCTTTTCCAGGGCATTAACAATCAGCTGTTGGTTATTTAAAACCGTATTCAGGTATAATATACGCATGTATTGCAGGGAAATTAAAAAATCGACTTCCTTGCTGACCAGATTTACATTGATACTTGCTGTGTTTACTAAAGACTGGGCCAGATTTGTGGCTGCATCTAGTTTATTGCCTAAAAAAATGGGCTGCCTTATCCCTAAGCCTGCAACAAAATAAGATTGCTTACTCAATTCAGGATTGTAATCAGGATAAATAGCGCCAATGATGTTCTTTGAAGTATTGAAAATCCTATCCTGAGCAGCTTGAGAAAGGTTGTTGCCCGTAATCTCCTTAAATACCTCATTAGCCGCATTTACACTTTGCGACGATGATCCATTAACCACACCATCCTTAACGGTTTGCAGATTGATGGTAAGTGGGCTACTCAAATAGGTATAACTGGATAATAAATCAACTTTAGGTAGGTAGCTCTTTTTCTCGGCCTGTAAATTATACTGACCAGATAACAAAGCCGATCGGGCCTGCCTAATGGTCATATTGTGCTGAACAGCCAGGTCAAAACAATTCTGCAAGCTTGTTGATTGGGCATTCAAATTCAAACAAAAAAAAGATAAGGAGCAAAATAATAAGCAAGCCAAAAGATTACCTTGTTTTTTTGCAATAAGATCAATAGGTAAAGTTTTAATCATACGGAGCTATAAAAGATGCTGAGCAACATTAATAGCCTAACAACAATTAATTTCTGGAATGGTTTTATTATTCAGCGTCAGGTTCGCCCCTATTACAACAGCACCCTCTTTGCACCCTCTTGGGAGGCTAGTCCTCACATGATACACACATTAGACACACTTCCTTCACGAAAAGGTACCTTTTTGTGGGTTTGGTGTGAAGGAGGTGTGAACAAGGTGTGAAGAAACCAGCTTCTTGGCTATGGATGTGACAGGCTTTGATTCTACAGAATGAGGCGTCCAAAATATTGTATTTCATTTCAATATTTTTCTATAAAAACATTACAATAACCTTACAAGAAAATATAGTTCAATTAATTCACATTAATTATATTGCAGTAGATATAACTCTAAACAACATATAAAAACAGATAGCCAATGAAATAAAGAAACAACAATAACAGATCAAACTTCTTAAATGAGGTATTAATTTAAAGAGTCTCTACTAACAAATTTCTCACAAATAAACGGAAGAGACGATAGATTAATGCCCATGACAAATATTGTTGTACTTTTGACGGTGCACTATAGCGTTATGGGCTCTATTGTAAATCCGTTCCTAAGGTCGTGAGAAGCCCGTTAGTACGGTATATAGAGCTCGCTATAGTGCTCCTTCGTTTTATCGGACAAAAGGTCCTCCTATAGCTTTCTTTAGCCCCAATTGAGACTCATTTTTAAAAATAAAAAATGAGCATATGTATACACCCGACCAATTTCTACACAAAAGACCATCAGGCACCAAAGCTGAGCTTAACACGTTCGCGAAAACTAAATTAAAAGAGTTTTTTGAAACCTATCCACTTGATGACAGCCTCGAATATCTCTGGAGAATGATCCAGCAAAGTTTTTATACCAAGAGCCGCATATTACCTAATGCAGAACGCGCTAATCTGATCGCTTTTTACGAATATCTTCATACGATGATTCTGGCAGCTAGTATTGCTAATGACGAATTAAAAAGCCCAAGTTAATCTACCTTTTCAAAGCGAATCTGCTACCTTAATCTCTACGGGTTTGGTACGGGTCCTGTACGGCTCCTCTACGGGTTCCCTACGGCTAAACCCGTATAGAACCCTTGGAGAAGCCGTCTAGAATATGTAGAGATTACGGTAGCAGATTAATACATTATTCGGTTTTTATGGGAGAGTTAGACTCCGGATCAGAAATCACCAGAATGGTCATTAGTTTTTGCACTTTCGTTAATAATATGCCTTGTTGAACTAGCACCTTACGTAGTGCTTCAATATCGGTCATATCAGCTTTTATCGTTAGATCTATTTCGTAAGGTAAGCCAGTCATATCCAAAATGGGATCGCCATTTTGCTGATAAGACAATATTTGTTGCACAACCTTTGCCATCTTTACCTTCTTAAAGGAAAAGCCGGCCTCATTCCCCTTTGCACTGCTCTTTGCAACTTTGCTCTTTAAATTACGAGCTGCTTGCTCCGTAATACTCATCATCCAGCAAGCCATATTCATTCGTTCTTCCTCTACCTTGTATCCGAAGTATTTCTTTAAATCACATTGCATTGCAAACTGCATATAGGCCTTATTCCGTCTTTCCTTCGGCACCTCTAGTGAGTAGTTATAAAAGCCCTTCAGCGTAGTAGAATCAGTGTTAAAAGGCTCAAAACTTGTCGATCGAAGCATCGGCCACTTATAAACATTTGCATATAGTTCATCCTGATCACCCCAGCGTGATTTCCCAAAATAAGCTACATTGTAAAGATCAGCCAGGCCCATTGCACCCGTTACGTACTTGCCGGTTGTCAGTCCGCTTTCGATATCATAATAATTATCCGTTGGAATTTTCCTGGTCCATTTACTGAGTTCAGATCTATAGAGAAAAGAAAGTTCATCAGTTTGTTGCGCCTTTGCACCTACCACAAGCAGTAGGCAGCTAATTAATGTAGGGAGTACGTTTTTATAGTTCATATTAGTTATAACGGGGAGATTGATTGAAATACGAATTAAATCTTCTTTCGGATGCGAGGTCGTGACAATAATTTATTTAAGTTGAATTCTTCAGTCCAATACACTTCATACGTATGTTTCGCATAGGCCTTAAAATGAGCGATGCCATTTGCAGTGATTAGGAGTTGATGGGCTTCCTGTTGGTTCTCTGGATGCTGAAATGTGAGTTCTTCCTCCGGGCTTAAAGTAACATATGCCCAGTCTTCGTGGTTGGTTAAGATTTCTTTCATTAGAGCACCTTGATCCGCAGTCTTATAATAGCTTAGCGAGGCATCCCAAAAACTATGACAGCTGAAATCTTCATCAGCTTTAAATTGACTGATGGCTTCTAAGCGAGATTTAATAAGCGCTTTCCAGGACGGGGTTACGTATATGATAGCAAATTCTACACGATCCCAATCACTACTGGTGTTGGCTCTAATTAATACATGTTCAGTTGGTTTCCTTGATCTTTTCATTTGGTAGTCCATTTTCAGGTTAATGCTGATATTAATGGAATCCGATAAAGAGGGAATATTTACAGATATGATGATCCTATTCATCACTTTTCTGCGTTAAGCAGAAATTATTTAACAAAAGCGTGGAGCCCTACTTACCGCAATAGAGGCCCTAGGAAGCCCTGGAACGAATAAGCAAGGCCCACGTTTTTAGCGTGAGCACTTTTCACTTATCCTCTCGTTCCATCGAAATTTCCTAGGTTTCTACTACGAGATTCTAAAGTGCTAAATGCTTCAAATATTTTGAAGATTCGGCAAAAATATAATATTAGCTTGTTACATACATTTTTATTTTACCAAATATACATGTATTAAACTAAATGATACGAATATTTCTAAAATATTAATTATTGTGATAATTTATCATATTTTGGATTGATTCACAAAATTTTGATATCTTAAGATCTAGGCTTACTGTCAATTACGAATTGCAAATCATCCAATGTCTTAACCAAACTAAGAGCTAGTTTTTGCCTGCCTTGATTACCTATCTCTTCTAACAGAGGAATTAAATCAGTGTTGATCTCTGATTTTTTATCAGCAATCTGCCTCTCCAATCTATTTATATTATCGATTTCCGTCTGCCTATCTGAATATTGCTGATAATTACGAATTGTAGTCGTTAGCATGCTTTTAACCAAAAAAGACCGCTGAAGCATATTTGCTTGAAGCTTCTTTTTATAATCAGCAATTTCACTTAATAATTGGGTTAGCTCGTCAAATGCCGTTGCCTCAATCTCGTACATAGTATAATAAAATTAGTTGCCGCAAACCTAAAGAATAAAAATCAAATGAATAAATAAAACACCATGTTTAATTACTAATATTTTTAGTAATTTTGTTGATGTAAATTTATATCATCATGATACAATTAGCACTTGACTATAGGGATACAGTCGATTTATTGCAGCATAAGCTGGTCAACTACATAAGGTTAAATCAGCCATTAAACAATAACATCAGGTATAAAGCAAGATTTGTTATTAATTCTGCGCAAGGTATCCTGTTTAACTTTGTCGAGTTTAGTGATGCATACAAAGCGAAATACATTAGTCCTGACTTTGAAGGATATTGTAAAAAATTTATAGAGTTTTTAAAACCTTTATTAGTGGATTTTTTACAGGAAATAAGATATGGTGGCCATACCTTCAAGGTAACCATACGATTTGGCGGCGATAAATTTGAAAAGATATTTACGGTGTTAAATAAATCACCAGAGCATGGTGGCTGGGAGTAAAATCCACTTTACAAAATAATGGGCTAATTCATAAAAACATCCCTATTTCACCAGGGAACCTACTGATTATTTCCAATATTGTTAAAGCAGATCACTTCAGTTTAACAGACGTTGAGAAAGAATACTATCTATGGTTTTAAAAAAGATATGAGCCTGACGGCATTAATATCGGGATGAACTGCGTTGAGTCCACTGGTCGAATGGTGTTTCATTACCATTTATACTGTATTCCGGAAAAAGGAGTTGTTAATGGAGACAATTAATATGCTTTATTCTGATGGTAAAAGTAAAATACCGATTTTTAGCCGAATTCAATCTTACTCCATTTTTACCAATAGCAACCCGTAAACACTGATAAAATCACTTGCAAAAGGATTCAATATTCTAGCCGACCATCCATAATTCTGTTATATTTGTCAATAAACTGATAAATTTAATTGAATTATCGATAGTGCTTTAACTTTCAATTTTAATGGAAATATTTGTCTCTGGAGTTGTTTATACAAAAAAAGATATTTATAGTAAATTAAATGTCCCCCAAGAAAAACAGGGAGGTAATTGGAACACAGGATACAATAGGTACATGGACGATTTCTATCTATTTTGCAATATTGGGGTCGCTGGTAGAACAGGTCACGATTATAATAATCGTTGGGAAGGAAATAATTTACTTTGGTACGGAAAAAGTCAAACGAATGTTTCTCAGAATGTCATAAAAGATTTAATAAGTAATAATTTCAAAATCTTCATTTTTACAAGAACAAATTCAGGGAAGCCCTTCACATTTGAAGGAGAAGGTATCGCCCAAGACTACAAAGAATCAACACCCGTTGAAATTACCTGGTCTTTTAAAGGAAGACAACTTAGTAGACCCGAAACAATACCTGAAGAGATTCCTATAGAAGAGAAAACATTATGGGAAGGCAACTCTCAAAAGATCCTCGTAAACAAGTACGAACGAAATCCACAGGCTCGAAGAGACTGCATTGAGCATTTTGGGTATTTATGTCAGATATGTAAATTCGATTTCGAAAAAGAATACGGAGAGATGGGAAAACAGTTTATTCATGTACATCACATTACTCCTATTTCACTCGTCAAAAAAGATTACGTGATTGACCCCATAACAGATTTAATACCCGTATGTCCAAACTGTCATGCGATAATACATAAACGAAACCCATGTCTTACAATTGCAGAGGTTAAATCTATATTCAGATACTAAAACGAATCAATTTTCGCAATGATTAATATCTAATTTCAAATTATCATTAAGGAAATCTCTAATAGACTCGGCTACCGCCTTTGCTAGAGGTACGGGAACTCCATTACCTATCATCTTGAACTTTTTAGAAAGAGAGGTACCCGTTGGCAGGATATAAGCATCGGGAACACCTTGTATCCGAAGTGCCTCCCTAACTGAAATTCTTCGATGCAAAAAAGGGTGCAAATGTACTTCATTATTCCCATAACAGGCCGTAGGACTATAACGATACCTGTGAAGCCGCTTAAAGGAAGGCCTGGTCGTTTCTCCCTCCTTGATCGCCCTCAATTTTTCGACATCTACCCGCATGTTAAAAAACTCATTAGAATTCGACAATGTCGAAATCAGCTCCTCCTCTACCAAACAACTCTGTACACATAGTTCTAGAGGAATATCAGCAGGCGCTTCAGGCCTTGTACCTAATTCAGAGGTAATAGGCCAGGTATATAGACATTCTGCACCAAGATAAGCCCTGTTAACAGGAAATGGAAACCATTTCCTTCTTAGATTCCTTTTTACCAGTTTTTTTTCCAGTCGATCCTTTCGGACACCTATAAAAAACACTCGCTCTCTGGACTGGGGCACGCCAAAATCCAGTGCATTTAACATTTGATAATCAATCAAATACTTCCGTCCAACCTTTTTAAGCAGTTTCTGCAAAAAGACCCGAGATTCTTCATTTTTGATAAGCCCTGTTACATTCTCCATTACGAAAAAAGAAGGCTTCAGCTCCATTACCTTTTCTAAGTAAATAATCGTCAACTTACCACGATCCCCATTGAAACCTTTCATTTTCCCGTTAATGGTAAAATCCTGGCAAGGAGGTCCCCCTATCATCCCAAAATGTGTAGGAAGCCCATCTGGAAAAGCTTCACGTATGATATCACAGGAGGATACCTCAGCTATGGAGGAAGTATTGAAGATCTCCGCTTTTGCATTGTTTCCCAGAGACTTCCTCCAAGAAGTAATACCAGCAGCATGAAGTTCAGCAAAACTTTTATCAAATTCATTACTCCATACCGTCTTAAAGCCAGCCTGCTCAAAACCCATGTCCATGAAGCCCCCACCGGAGTAAAAAGAAAGTACGGGAATGTTATTATTATGGTTGTTCATAGACCATTGTTGTTCTGATCGCACTAAAAAAGTTTGGCATAAAAGTCTTTTTAAGATTGAAAATATTTATCATTTTTCCAACATTAGTATCAAATTCTTGGAATCTATGCTCAGGAAAGTCCGAAATCGTTAGCATTCCGCCATCAGTTTCTAGTTGTACACTTACTTGTCCTTTTCGAAAAGCAGTAACCTTGCTGATCCTTCCGGATACATCTCCAAGGTCAACTGCATTTCCTTTTGATTCAAGATAGAATTTACAAGCTGGCCGATACCCACAATATTGACAGTTTTTCGTTGTGGGATTTGCAGAGAAATTGCCATTTTCTACACTTTCGTTCGCCGCTTGAAGTAATGCTTTTGTTTCCTCAAAGATAGTAACGCATTCCTGAGGAGAAAAATCTAACTCATATTTTTTTTTGTGTAGATCAACTAAACTTAGTTTATCAGGATAGCGTCCTTTCTGCTCGAAATATAAATAAGCATAGAGTCTGAGCTGATCAATATATTCAGTCTTGACCTCTACTTGAGGGGCACTACCTTCTGAGATTGTCACGTTCATAACAGCTCCAGTCTTAAAGTCAACAATCTCTGTTTCACCGTCTCTTTCAATGATTAGATCTACTTTTCCTCCAACGGTACCGTCTTTGGATTCAAGCCATTTCTCACTGATAAAGTCCACAGACCTATGTTCTTCACATTTTCCAATACCACTACTTAGATGTTTCTTTACCAAAATCTTTTTCAAAGTAAAGTCTTTAACTCTGTAAGATAGCGGCGTCAGAAAAGAATTTCCTTCTTCAATAAGCCTTAACTCCATCATCCTAACCTCCCCTTCAAATGCCTCATCAAATGCTTCTGTTGTTTTGATTCTTCCAGTAGAGATCAACTCAAGCATTTTGTGTAGTACCGTACCATAGAACGCACTAGGAGATGCACAAAGTAAGGGTTTTCGCTCAAATGCTTCAGCCAAGAGCGTTCGATAAATGCAATTCTTCATGGCGTGAAACTGGCTAGGCGATATTCTGCTGAGTCTTTTGAATTTAAAATCGATTATTGTTCTCACAACCTAATGACTAATTTTTCGTAACACCACCCCGGCCTGCGGAATAAATTAAAGGTATCTATAATACTCACTGTTCCATTAGATCCTGCAGTATAGGAATAAATATCTGTCATAACTTTGGCTAACCAATCATCTTCAAAGTTAATGTTACTAACATTCCATAACGGATGTACAATTACAATAACATTCTCGCGATCAGCCCCCCATTTGATGATGGGAAGCTCACATATTTCTTCCATTACCGTATACCCAAAACTATTTGCAAAATTATCTCTTAATTCCTTAGCGTGATCTTTCCAGCCTTTCAATTCGGGTAAGCTGAATTCATTATCCGTACCACAACGATATTTCGCGTCATTTAATAATCTAATCATAGAAAGTCCCAAACGCCAGTCCAATAGACTATGGTAGCTCATGTTCCGATATACTTTTAGGCATTCATAGCAAGCACTATCACAGTTATCGCCATGATCTGAGCTCTGTATAGACTTTAAGTACTTTTCTTTATCTGTAGGTTTAAGTGTCAGTGCTAAGATATTCTTAAATTCATTGAATAGCTGCCTAACAAATCCAGATCCGTTTGGCAGCTCATCAGTTAAGATAATCTCGGCCACAAAACGTCCAGTATCATCTTTGAGCGACTTTCTGGAAATGTCCGCTATCTCTATCTCAGTAGGATCCACATCAAGTTTATCGGCAATTATACGCTGTAATAAAAACGCTGCAGAATAGTACGCAGCCCTCACGCCGTAGGATTGAGCCTTGAGATGTGGGGGATCCTCCTCATTGCTTGACATACTTAAGTTCAATGACAATGGGACCGAATTTGGCGAAAGTCTAAGGACCTCTGTTTTCTTATGGCTGCCTAGGGCAATAGTTTCTTCCCCTGCATCATTAGCATAGGTATTCATCATATGCCCTTTATCATCATTCGATTTTCCCGCAAGTTCATCTAGCAGCCACTGCTCCCTCAAGGTGAACGTAGGTTTGTTTTGATAAGGAAAAATATTCTGTGTATTATAAGTTCGTCCCTTGAAGAAATCATCACCATTAGTATTGACCCTCCAAGTGACCGCTCGATCGCTGATGGAAATATTGGTATTAGCAACAGTTGTAATACCCTGGTGGTCTAGAACTGACTCGGCAAAAATAGGAGGTCTGGAGAATGATAGAGTAGAATCCTCTCTTGAGTTCGCTCCTGGAGATAGATTGGTTCGATATGCACGTGGTGCCTTGAGCATTATAGGCCTTTGGTAGGCCGAACCAGATTCGCTACAATCTAGGCAATAATCCTGCAACCCTTCAAGTGAATGATCGTTATCATAAGTACGAAAACTGCCACAACTCTTACATCTTGTCATCCATCTATTAATGTAAAATGCTCCCCCCCTGTAATTTGAGTCTGCATAGGCTGAAAACTTTTCTGGAAAATCAGAGCTGAAACCTATGGCGGTGTGGATAGCTTTGTCCTTGGTTTTTTGGGCACCAGGGGCAAACTCGTAAATAGCCATGCTTTGATCCCTGTCAATAACTAATGGTTCCAGATCCTGATTAAGTCCATGGTATAAGTTCTTTACCGTCGTTGGCATGCCGAACATTGGAAGGAGCCCGCCTTCAGCCAATTTTTGAGAAATATCCTCAGTGGATATCTCAGTATTGTCGATTATACGTTGTGCCCAATTAACCATACTTTTCTCATCGTCAAATTGATAGATCCAATCAATAAATTCTTGGCGAAGATCCTGGAGTTGAGGTGTAAGCAAGGCATCCACAGCTCGTACGACCTTAGGCTTGTTCATATCAATCCAACTGGTAATCTGAGATTTGTAGGTAAGCCAACTGGACTGATTTATCCCAACACTACCAAACTCTCCATGTATTCCTCCAGCTTCTCCAGTTGGGATATTAATAGGGGTTTCTATATACGCCTGTCTCAGAACCTCCTTGGCTAAGAGTCGCCTAAAGATGCGGTCCTGGTCCATCGTCAGGAATGGCGTAGGTGGCGAATCATTTGTAATTTTCTCAGGATTGGCAAAATAGAATTCGTCGTGACTTCGCCCCCTGCAAAAGGTAAGAATAACCGAATAGGGTTGTCCCCTCCTTCCCGCGCGTCCGACGCGCTGCTGGTAATTAAAGCGTTGTGGCGGCATGTTCCCTAACATTACCGCTTGGAGTGAACCTATATCCACCCCCACCTCTAAGGTGGTAGTTACACTTAGAAGATCTATTTTCCTAACTTCCCTTTTCCCTTCTTCTGGTAGGATAATGTTCCGGAAATGCCTTTGCCTTTCAAACTGGTTATCAGTCTGTCCGGTAAGCTCCTCGCAATGCAACCTGATGGGCTTGCGCTTCTTGATCAAGGAATTATAAGAAAGGTAATTTCTTTCCCATAGTTCAACGCATACCTCAGAACTTTTTTCTAGAGCTATTTTGTGAATATCCTCCCGCATTGAACCAGCAAAAGTACAAATCCCTCCAGCCTGATGAAGATGCGGTCGGTTAACCAAGGATCCCATCCACACTAGGTCATTCTCTTCGCATACAGTTATATATAAGTTTTCAATCACCAACCCATCATTACGATGCATAGTATTAGAATCGACCAAAGTATTAAAGACTGCCATCCCCAAATCCTGCTCATCGCGATTGTTCTTGGCCGCGACATTTCTTATCCATCTACGCAATGCCGCAGGCAGGACTTGGTAGCTATCGAAGAGTGTCTTGTTCTTATATTCCGAATAATTATGTTTAAACTTGTCACCAAGTATTCTTATCGCACCATTTATAATACTCAAAAATAATTTATCATCCATGCCTAGTGCTTTGGCATTTTTGTTCAAATGAACCGAATTAGGATCTATAGATAGATAACCAAAGCCCGAGGATTCGAATGAGTAGAACAACTGACCAAAAAACATTTTACCAAGCTCTTCGAAAATATTACTCCTGACATCCTTAATAAAGGATTCTAAATCTGCATTATTTTCCCATGCTTTTCTTTTGAAATCGATTAGATCAAACCAATCTGTCCATCGATTGGCCAATAATTGTCGGCTAATGTCGATATCAACCCCGCCTGGGTTGACGCCAAGTTTGGCAAGCCCCAAGATCAGTGGAGCCAGTTCATCTGAATTGTTTATATTTACTAAGTCTAATATCCTAATAGATTTTCGCTTAAGCCTGGAAATAGTTTCTAGGGCGGGTTCCTGTCGTTTGGGATGACGACTTAGCTTCGATTCCATAATCAGTAACTCAATTTCCCCAACCAATTTCTCATGCTGTTCTTCTAGCCGTCCAAGGGTATTTTGATCATTGTTCTCAACTGCATTTATAATCTGAAAGCTGATCAAGAGGTTGGTGTGGAGCTCTACAAGAAGTGTTTCTCGCAGCAAATCTGTAAAGTGATTTCTTTCTATTCCATTTGCCACTTGCGCAGCGTCTTCTCTACTATCGGAAAATACTACAAGCTTTCGCTCATCCTCCTTATCTGGAAGTTGTAGCATAAGTTCCTTAGCGAAGATCTGACTAGTCTTTGCAAAACCGGTTCTAAAAGCCCGTATAGTACTTTGCCTATTTCGCTTCTCTGAGTTATCGGTTCCACATCCTGGGCACACGCATGGAAGAGCACTATGGGTCTCGGTGAGATTATTGTAGCTAAGCCAGCTTTCCTTTGAGATATCTGTCCTGTTATGTGTAATCTGAAAAACCCGTCCAATCACCCAGTCTTCTGGGTTATCTGCTTCAGTTATTTGTCCAAAATCAACATCACCTGATTTTTTATGGAGTATCGCCGGCTCCCATTTGGAGATGTACTCCATTCCATTATTTGGAATAATGAGGGTTTGATCATTCCAATCATCAGCCTCTTGCCCGGAGTGTGGTCCTCGCTGCCGAGCATTAGGCACAAAACTCTGTGTGCCTTGCGGCCAAAAGATTGCATATTCCTGGTAACTCCGTTGCTCCACGAGTTTTCCAGGTGTTTTTTCTGGGATTCCCTCTATTTTAGGGCTTAATGGAAGCATTTCGAAAGCCCCACGACCAAGAGATCGACTTCCTCCAAACATCGTCGTCCCACAATTGTCACAATACAACAACTCCAAGACACGATTTCCTTTGCCAGAGGTGATCCTCATACTAGGATACAGCTTTCCGATAGTTCTCTTACCGTCACCATATCCGGTCTTTCTATCTATATCATCAGGGTCTACCGAAGCCCAGACTCCTTCAACATTCCTAAGAAAATAATGGAATCGGAATCGTGGTAGTTTCTTGTCATCGGCAATATGAATAATTTTTGAATATTTATCACTATCGATCACCCCCCTTGCGATGAGCAGTCCTCTCAAAGCATCACGATAATCACCCTCATTGTCAGAACCCTCAAAAACTTGCTCGGCGTAACATTTCTCAGAAGAGAGATCTCCTATTGCCTTGACTGAACACACTGCTTGGTAATTTCCACATGGTGAGAAAAGCCTTTCTCTAAGCATCATCACTGGGTCAACAAGTACCTTGAGTAGCCCTTCCACCCCCTGAGATTGTTTTACGATCCCAAAACGGTTACTTAATACACTTGCCGCCATTTCACAGGTAATATCAAACTCAACACCGGTAATATCCCCTCCAACTTCAGAGAATTTTTTTGCAATTTCTTTAAAAGGAAGAATTGGCAATTTCTTATAGTCTTCAGGAAGAGAATCAACAGGGGTTTTATCTCCAGTGATGATAGTAAATGGATTCACCTTCCAATTTACCCCAAAAAAGTCCTGTAAAAACTGTTGACTTTTCTTTCCTTCTATAGACTCATCCGCAACAATGGAAGCACTGGAGGCCAATATCCTGAGTTGACTATGATCAGGATCGAGGTCTAATCGATCAAGTAGCAGCCTGATTAAATAAGCAACCTCTGTACCTTGCGTCCCTCTATATAAGTGCAACTCATCAATAATGAGATGAAATACCCGATTCGGGCGCTCTGATGCTCTTTCCAATAGAGGAAGGTCCTCGCATTTGAGCCAACGCTTGGTTTCTTCAAAAATTCCCGAATCTATTGTTCTCATGAGCATAATGCTCAACATCGAATAATTGGTAATAAGGATATCCGGGGGAGCTATCTGCATATCAAATCGGCAGCGCATTTCCGAACTAGTATCCAATCTTTGAAAAAATGACTTCAGTTCCTTGATTTTTTCTTTTTGTTTTTCTTCAGAAAGCTCAACAAACTCTTTTTCCTGAGGAAGACTATCTTTAATATAGTCGATTACCTTAGAGAATTCATCATCAATTTTTTGGAGCCTATTTTTGAGCTTTGCTATTTTCCTGTCATTCCTTTCACCTTTCGAATTAAACAACTCTCCTGCAACTGGTGAATCACTATTGTAACGTCCATAATATATTGCATTCCCCTTTCCAACCCGCTGGAGCCACTCTCTTGCCTCATCAGAATCCAATGCTCTTCTAAGTCTGCTCATCTGATCCTCGACCAAGGCATTCATTGGGTACAATATAAGTGCGCGCATGCCGGCTGGCCTATTATCTTGAGATCGTTGGGCTGCCTCTTTGCTAAGACATTGTCGGGTTGAATCTGTGATATTACGGGGGGTAAGTCCTTTCCTGGCTTTCCACCATGAGTCTGAATTTTGGCTCTTCTCGTCTGCGGCTGGCCACTTGACAAACTCCTTAGAGATCTGTGCAAATAGTGGTAACAGAAAGGATTCTGTTTTTCCGGACCCTGTACCAGAGGTGATAATACAATTCTTACCTGCCATAGCAGCTTTAAGCATTTTTGCTTGGTGAGCATGCATTTTCATTTTTTCAGGAAAAAGACCATTTTTTGTAAGGTTACGAAATAAGTCTACCTGTGCTTCATTCATTGTTTCGTTAAAGTAACTTGAAGTAATATCATCTATTGTGAGCTCGCTACTTACATAATCTGGCAATGGCTCCATCCAAGGTTTACGGTATAAAACTTTATCTCTATTGAGTAAATCGTTACGTTCTAACTCGACACCTTTAAACTTCGTGGCAAAGGCAGTCTCCACATAACGGATAAAGTTATTTTTAATGGTTTCAAATGAACCTATTGGATCTTTCATAAAAGCTGTTTTGTTGACTCGATTAAAATATTGAGTTTTTTTTTCAAAAAATTTTCCAGGAATAATCTCGGTATACTCCTGTAAACGTTGTAATACACTTCCTTCCCCTTCAAGTTCATTTTCTTGAACTCGGGGGCTACTCCACTGAGCTGCAGAATCATCCTTGAGAAAAGCTTCGGAAACGGCAATGATGTTGGTATGGCAATATTGGAACCGTTAAAAAATAGTTCCATTGTCTTGGCAAATTCACTACCAGGTTCCCAACCGGCTATTTTTGCAGCGTTATGGTTTAACAGCATGTACTTTCCCCAGCTCTTATCGACTACAAAATGGTTATTATCAATCCAGATACCATACTCTGGCGCATATCTTGGTCTATACTCACAAAGGGTAAAAACCTTTGGATATTCTTCTATGGGCACAAACTTCAAACTATCTTTATTGAATATACTTGTTGTAACATTACTGTCCCATGGTTCCGTTGTCCCATTAGACTTCATAAACTCAACGTACTCGCCAAGAGATGGAACAAGCTCTTTTAACTTCAAAATATGCCAATCATCGAAACCAATTCCACAATATTCAGCGATGCCTTTAAATTCACGTTCATAATTGCTTTCTAATGTGATTGCCTCCGGAATGAGCTTTAACTGGTTCGACTTCGTTTGTGGCTTTATCGACATCCTGATTCCACCATTACTTTTCCTGCAATATTCAACCATTTTATCAATAAGTCGTTTATTCCTACATCCGATTAATAAGGCCTTTCGGCCTTTATCTGTCGTTACATAGATCAATTTTGGAGGTAATGCAAAAATATTTTCTGTCCTATAGTCAAAGTCGATAAATCCAAGATAATCGAGCAAATTGACGCTTGCTTTCCTTTTCTCCTGGATATGGTCATTGTCCTCTGGATAAAGATGCTGATGGACGACACCAAAAGCCTCATAAAATCGATTTATTTTGCAGTCTTTGACTGCGAGCAACCAATCCAAAAGAAAACTTCCATTGACTTCCAGCTCTTCTTGGGCATCATCCCCAACTTTTATAGAAGAAGAAAAATAACTTATATTCCCGTCAATATTGATCTTTCTGCTCAACTCAACCTGATTACCCATAACAAAGTCCTTTGCCAGTTCGTCCTCGCTAAAGAATCTATTTCGCTTAGGAAAATCTGTAGAATCCAAATGTTCATGGAAACTATCTAAGAGCTGATATGCTTTGCTCGAACCAAAAATGGTTGAGCCTAATACCTGTATAGTAAACCTCTTATATAGGTGGAGATCAGCTGGCAAAAGCCAGATGTTTTTTAGATCCTGGTGCTGTTTTAGTATAATATGTTCCTGTTCATCGGCATATTGGATAAACACCGTTTCATCCCCATCGGCATTGGTTATCTCAACTTCAGGCAGCAATCTGTTAAGGTAGCTTAAATATCCAACCCTCAGACCAGTTCCTTCCCTAATTGAAACTTCCTTTAGGTCATATACAGTTAGCTCACTAAGGGTTTGATGACTACTTTTTGGGCCAAGAAAGGAAAAAAGGGAATAACCTTTTGGCAGGCCTTTGAACCTTAACTCCTCCCTAAAGCTTTGACAGCTTTCCCTGCCCCATCCTGATATAATATCACGAATACCTATCTTGCAAAGCATATACATTCTTTCTGTTTTAGAAAGCACATCTGTTTCAATCCAAAAGCGATTATTCATATTAAAATATGAACCTGTAATGAAAAAGTGTATTCTTTTGACATCAAATAAAGCCTTCCATTTATTAACTAGGTCTTTAAGCACAATTGATTCGCTAAAGCCTACCGCAAGAGTTTTAGACCAATTCTCATTTTCGTATATATCCTCATACTCACCTAGTTTTAATGATGAGGGTGGCTCACTGGCATATTTTGCCCTGTAGGAAAATATTAGTTCGCCGTCTTCGCTTAATTTAAATTGTAATTTTAGTGGAACCACAGTCATTTTTCTAATCTCTCTCTGCTTTCCGTCCTTGAGGACTGTATCATGCGCCTCACCAGTCCATTTCAGAAACTCTGCGCGAACCATCCCAATCACCGATCTACCTATTTCATCCTTTTCACCTTTCCTAATCAGCTCAACCACGCTATTTTTGAGACCTAACAGTGATACACCATTCTTTAACAACAAGCGTTTGAATATATCATCCCGATAAAAGGTATTGGGCACGAGATCAGACTGGTAAAAGAAATTAGGTATTTGCTTAAGTGACTTTGGAGGAAGTACACACTGTGAAAAAGGCTTTCCTACAAACTTCCAAGTACTATGGCTGAAAGAGATAACATGGAAGTTGCCTAATTGCCCATTCATCCTATGATTAGCCCATTGCGAAAGTTCGTCCCACAGGCAGTCGATCTCGCGCAATCTATTTTTGAGATTCTGCAATTTCTTAACTCTCCCTGGAGTAAGTTCGAAAATCTGATTAACGGTAATAAACTCGGCCAATCTGTCATAATAATTATTAGAATTATAATCTCCTTGCACCTCAGTCAACGGCAATACAGTAAATACAAGGTAGGAAATATAAGGTGGAAATTGCTGCGGTTTGGACTCAATGGTCCTAAAACCTGAGGTTTTCCATTTCTCAGCGGCATAAAGAGCCTTTTCAAATATAGATACATTGCCTGACCCTGATAATCCGTATCGGAGTGTCCACAGAAAGTTTTGCCAGACTTCCTCATCGGTGTGATCATCTTTCATATTGGGTTTCCCAAGAGCAATGATATCACCTTTCGTCATAAAGAGATGTACATCTTTCCCAGCATGCTCTGGTTTAAAGAAATATCCACCTATCAGATTATTCCATCGAATAAAGTTCATTATATAAATCTTGAAATGTGAAAAAAATAGTGAATCTTAAAGTAATCTTGTTATACTTCCTTTTTATTTTGCTAATATTATAGGAACGAATTTCTTTCGAGCGAACATTACCAATAATACATAATTAATGCCTTCCAATAGCTTCTGTTTCCATAACAAGCAATCCCAGTTTAACTCCTTTTTTGAATCTTCTCATTTGGT
The DNA here is from genome assembly GCF_900100435.1 of Pedobacter sp. ok626. Taxonomy (GTDB): domain Bacteria; phylum Bacteroidota; class Bacteroidia; order Sphingobacteriales; family Sphingobacteriaceae; genus Pedobacter. The sequence continues at coordinate 389,429 of NZ_FNEX01000003.1, forward strand.
AGACGCCATCTCTTTAAAGCAAAATTTAAAAATAACTCTTCCCGTTTATCACAGATCTTAATTGCCATATCTCGCCAATAATTTTTGGTTTGCCTCTTGTAATCTGTCATTTCTCCCGTTACTATATCCAAAATCTTACTTAGCTCCGATATTTGCAACATATCCAATGCGCCATCACCAACTTTATTATTAGCTGTAAGCAATTCGATCTTGTTTGGGATATCGCTATTACTTAATGAAATATTACTACTTAAACCGCATAAAACAAAATTGCCCAACCGCCTCTTAGTATGAAAATATGTAGGAAATTCATCTTCCCTGTTTTTTGATGCCCATATATGTTCTAATGAAAGTTGATCGTTAAAGTTTTCACCTACGCTTTTCTTACCACTCAAGATCCGCTCAATGTTAAAGGATCGTTTAGCACGCTTATTTTTAATTTCTTCCTCATAACAAGCCAAAAAATAGCGAACCCCTTGCCATTGATAAAAATTAAACTGCTCGGTATCATCAAGGAATAAATTGTCAATAAACTTATCAGAACTACAAAAAGTATAAGTAATCTGCGCCAGATTATGATAAAGCCATTCGAAAATATCACCTTCTATTTGAATGCTTCCATAAGCTGTAATTGCTGGGTCCGTTTCAGAGTTCCAACCCTGATCATTATAAAATTCATAAGCAAAGCCAAAAAGATCAGCCTGTTTACTATCCGATCGTCTAAATACATCAGGAAGCACATACAAACGCATATTAACTATCTCAAGCAATTCTAGCATCCTAACAACCTGCTCTGGCTTATCTAACCTAGTCATAATTGACAGATACAACGGCATTATTGAGGCAAATACCGGCTGACACTTTAAATATTTTATGCATTTATATAGTTCATCCTTTAAATCACCACTATAGCTTGCCAATAAATATCTATTATTAAAAAACCACGCATAATGTAATGATGCATTCGCAAGGAACTCCACAAATCCTCTCATTTTTGCAACAGAAATATCCCCTTGCAGAGGATCATCATTTTTTACATCGAATTCTACTTTACATTCATCATATACATACCAGCTTTTGTCTTTACTAGTTGCAAAATAGACCAAATAACAATTTCTTAAAAAAGCATTTTCATCATCGTTACTAGTCCTATGGGCCAGGCTTAGATTTTTTTGAATATCTGCCCACCTTAGATTTATATCATCCCTGAGTTTATTTTTATCAAAAATTGTAGAATAATAAATAAAGAAATTTTTAATCTTCTCAAGCTCAGAAAGCTGTTTTCCTCTGTTATTGATTACCTCAAACATAATCCCGATTTCTTTATTATAAGAAGGAGTAAAAAACAAGAAATTAAGCTTTTTTACAATCGTATAGTAAATCAATTTTGCATCCCCCTGCAACAACCATTTCTTAAAAAAAGATTGAGCATTTAAAATAGCTTCATGAGATTTAATGGAGGGTAATGTTACATTACGGTTAATTATTGCCTGTTCGAAACAATCCCGAGTCTCTTTATTTGGTGTAAACACAGTACGCTCATTACCTAAACTCCCACGCACAAGAAACAAAGATTCAATTTCTTTAAATTGTAGTGGATCAGAATGATAAATTTCGCTCAACAATATAACAAGGGTAGTCAACCTTTGCTGACCATCTACTAATTCATAAGTATTTGGTAATACATTATGAAGTGTCGCAACTATAGTACCTGTATAATGAGAATTCTCTAATCTGGATATATTTTCAATATCCTTTACCAAATCTTCTAAGTGCTCCGTTTCCCAGGAATATCCTCTTTGATAATCAGGGATTATAAAAAAGTTGGAATCAAATAGATCATTTAAAGTATATGTTTTTGAATTGGATTGTTGAACCTGCGTATTATTCATCATTTATTTACCTTTTATTATATATTTTTTCAGATACTAATCAATAGCGACTTCTTCTATTGAACTTGGAATTTCAGCTCTTTTATACTATTTAATTGCCTTTAGAACCTTAAGTAATTCTGGTATCTTATTGACCTGAGTCTCGGTCCAGAAATAGTAATTCACTAGGCCATCCTTTTCATAATTATTTAAGCTAATAGAGATCCGTTTTTGCTTTTCATCTACTAAATATGAGAAAGTCATTTCTTTAGCTTTGAAAATGTATTCTGTTGACTTCTTCTTAAACTTCAAATTCAAGTTTGGAATAACATGCTTTTCTATAAAAAATATAAACTCATCTATTTCATCTAAACCAACCCAAGCCGTTTTATACACCTCAGGTTTTTTAATATACATATTAAGTTCCAGAGCTTTCTGAGCTTCATTAGTCTTTAAATTGATTACATTTATCGGGAAGAAATTAACATACTCCCCAATTCCAGAGCTAAACTCGGCTATTATATTCCAATCTTTATTTATTTGAGTAAACTTTCCTTCCCCAATAAACTTCCTCGTTTCGGATTCTTTATTCTGTCCAGTAACAAAAAGAGGGCTAAGAAATAATAGCATTATAAAATAATTCTTCATTATGTTTTATGATTTTAGTGATGTTTTGCTTTGGGAAAATGAACATTGCTCTTCAAATAATCTAGATGTAGAGAGTTTGATGTTGAGGAACATACTGAAGAACAGTAGTCAGAAGTAAGATTGTTCATGAATGAGTAGCGTATTGGTTGTTTCGATGCTCTAAGTTTGGGATTTTATTCCAGTAAAGCAAGATTATTATCGAGATATAATGCTGGGTAAATTAATTTTTTATTTTGCTAGCAATTCCTGATACTCTAAAGACCAAGTCAGCAATTGCGCTTTTTCGCTCATTGTCGAATTGAGTGGTTTAATTCGCAGTTGTATTTATTTCTACAAAAAACTGTATAAAATTCCAATATACTGTTCTGAATTACATATATTGTACTATTACAACCAACAAACTGACTATGAATAAATTAATGCTTCTAGTACTGACATCTCTATGTCTTATGCTTAGTCCATCTCAACCTGGATACACTCATCCAAAAGTGAATTTCGTTGAGACAGTCCAAACAGTTGTATACACTACTAAAACAGGCGAAAAATACCATCTTGAAGGCTGCAGTTACCTTAGACAAAGTAAAATTAAAACCACAAAAAAGGAAGCTATAGCTAACGGATATACTGCATGCAGCAGATGTAAGCCATAAAAAATAGTTTTTCAAGTTGCGGGGTAACTTGCGGGATAACTTGCAGGGTAACTTGCGGGGTCCGAGATATAGATTCGGGAGTTATTCTCATTCATTTTAACCCTTCTCATCTGATTTACTTTCAGCAATCATTAATTTTAGCGCGACCAACGCATTATCGGCAATACGTTTCGAACCATCAGCTCTGTAGAGGATTCTGTTCTTTTCCAAAAACCAAACAAAAAGGTAAGCAGCAATTCGTTTATTACCATCAGAAAAAGAATGGTTTTTAACCACGAAATATAAGAGATTAGCAGCCTTTTCTTCCACACTGGGATATAAATCCAAGCCACCAAAAGTTTGATAAATAGCACCGATAGACCCTTTCAAAGAATCGTCCTTTTCATTTCCGAAGAGAGCGCACCCTCCGCTTTAACTGTTCGGAATTTCCGAACAGTTGAGTCTTTTATCAATTCTTTTGATTGAAAGATAGATTTAATGTGCGCTCACTGATATTAGCCTTACTGGATTGAAATAACTCTACTATTTGATTTTGAGTAAGCCAAACGGTTTCATCTGTCAGTTTAACATCAATAGCAGTTTCGCCTTCTGTAGTTTGATATATCATTACTGGATCGGTTTGCATATCGAATGATTATAATGCTTTTAAAATTAATTCTATATATTTGCAGCCAATTCCTGATTTGTTAACATTTAAATATCAAGGAATCATGACAGAGCAAATCTACATATCGCCCCTTTCGCTCATTGCCTAATTAGGCAGGAAAACACTGTGTTTTATTGAATGCGTTGAGGGTTACATTGGTAACCCTATAACTTATTTTGCCTGCTTCAATTCATTGGATTTCATTGAGCCCATTAAAAAGGGTATATCCTTTCTCAAGGACGAATCGAAATCAAAAATCAATTTTAAAAGAAATTAATTGGGAGTCCTACGGACAAACCAAATTGATAACATATCCCGGTATGCGCATAAAAAAAGCGTTCCTGGAATCAGAAATATAAGCCACATGGGCAATTTAAGAACAAAAGATTTAAGTAAAATAGGTTATCATAATGATCAGCTGCGAAGCCTGGTTATTGGCATAGCCTCCAAAAATTTTAAACACTACAGTAAACAGCAATTGCTGGATCTGTTAGTGGATATAAAAAACGATCCGGAAGCATTTCTGGATAATGAATTAACGACCAAAATAGCTGAAAAAATTATAGGCAAGATTAATACACCATCCTTCAAAACTTATGAGTTGAGAGATGAACCTGTGTTTTGTAAAACCTACGGTGGGAAGCATATTGAGTCGTCGGCTAAAAAGCAAATGGAGTTGGCCAACCTGCTACCAATCAGTATACAGGGTGCGCTAATGCCTGATGCGCATATGGGCTTCGGCTTGCCAATTGGCGGTGTGCTGGCTACTGATAATGCGGTTATCCCCTACGCAGTAGGAATGGATATTGGTTGTAGAATGGCACTCTCTATTATCGACGAGAGTGATGGTTTTCTGAAGCGGTTTGAATACCAGATCAAACAGGCTTTAAAAAGCCATACTCATTTCGGGATGGAAGGTGGTCTGGATATCAGACAGGAACATGAGGTTTTGGATAGTCAAGTGTTTAATGAGATTCCTTTTTTAAAACCCTTGCGCGGTAAAGCGGCAAGGCAATTGGGAACTTCTGGCAACGGAAACCACTTTGTAGAATTCGGTGAGATTGAAATGCTGCCTGATAACACCTTGGGGCTACCTGCTAAAAGGTATACGGCTTTATTAACTCACTCTGGAAGCAGAGGTTTGGGCTCGGCCATTGCAAGGCACTATACCCAGATTGCCATGAACACTTGTAAACTTCCACGCCACGCGCAACAGTTGGCATGGTTAGACATGAACAGCGAAGCCGGACAGGAATATTGGCTCACAATGACCTTGGCTGGAGATTACGCAAAAGCCTGTCATGAGCGCATACATGCCAATTTATTAAAAGCATTAGGATTAACTGCTTTACATGTTGTAGAAAACCATCATAATTTTGCATGGAAGGACAAACTTGCTGACGGCAAAGAAGTGATTCTTCACCGCAAGGGTGCCACACCGGCGCATCAGAACGAATTGGGCATTATTCCGGGCAGCATGACTACCCCTGCCTATCTGGTTTCGGGTAAAGGTTCGGTAGATGCTTTGTTCTCAGCTTCGCATGGCGCAGGTCGTGCGATGAGTCGCCAAAAGGCAAAAGACAGCATGACCGTTTCTGCGATGAAGAAATTGTTAAGCAGTGCAGGTGTCGCCTTAATTGGCGGAACAGTTGAAGAAAATCCCTTAGCATATAAGGATATCGAAGCTGTGATCACAGCTCAAAGAGAGCTGGTTGATATTCAAGGCAAGTTTTTTCCACGGATCGTTAGAATGAATAAGGACTAGCCATGAAGAAGATGATGATACAAATCACATCAGGCAAAGGCCCGGCAGAATGCTGCCGGGTTGTAGCTTGTGTGCAAAGTCTAATGATGAAACAGGCTAAACAGCAAGGCATAGCATTGCAGGTGTTGGAAAATAAGGCTGGTGATTTAAACAGAACGCTATTATCCGCAACGATGATGGCAACAGGAGATAGCTTGGGTGCTTTTATAACAGAATGGGTTGGCACTATACAATGGATAGCACAAAGTCCTTACAGAAAGTACCATAAGCGCAAAAACTGGTTTGTTGGTGTAGCTGCTTTTGATGTTGAGGATTTGATGCAATGGAACGCTAAAGATGTGAAGTTGGAAACCTGTCGCTCATCCGGTCCTGGCGGTCAGAATGTAAACAAAGTAGAAACTGCTGTAAGAGGCACTCACCTACCATCTGGCTTACAGGTAATGGCAATGGATACGCGTTCGCAACTGGAAAACAAGAAGCTTTGTCTGGCAAGGCTTGAGGCCAAACTATTGGTTTGGCAAGCGGCCCAGTTAATGGAAAAGCAGCACAGTCATTGGCAAGAGCATAATGCACTTGAACGAGGCAATCCTGTTAAAACCATAAAAGCGGAGTTGCTTTAACAGAGTAATCATTCACCCGATCACGAATGTTTAGGTTTGTGGTTGGGTGAATCTGCTTAGGGCGACGATGGAAGAATGAAGATGCCGAATAGGCATCAGCGATTATTTACCCTTTCTTAAGCTTAACGTTTAGAAAAACTGCAAAACAGGAAATTCTGTTTGGTACCGAAGGGCGTTATATGATCTTCAGTGATACAGTTGATTTTATCAAACCCTAATGCAAATGTCTCTTGCAATTCAGCTTCGGAGTATTGTTTGATAGGTAGCCCACTGCATTTCAGTGGTCCATTTTTAGAAAAAGTCCCAATCACTAAGCGACTTGTGACTGCAGCCGTTGCGATATTCAGGTACGTTGAAATTTGTTCGGGACTGGTTAGAAAATGAAAAGCAGCGCGGTCATGCCAAACATCATATTGCCCTTCCGGGACAAAATCAAGAATATCCGACACTACCCAGGTTACTTTATCTGCTTTAGGACCAAGTCGTTCTTTTGCACGTTCCAATGCTTTTTCCGAGATGTCCAGCACGGTGATGTTTTCATACCCCTCATCTATTAAAAAATCAACTAGCTTACTGTCGCCACCACCAATGTCTATGATCTTTGCTGTTTTAGGTAATTTAAAGCTACTAATAAAATTCATAGAGGTTTCAGGAACTTCCTGTGTCCAGCTGACCTCATTGGGCTGTTTATGCCCATAGATATTTTCCCAGTGTTGTTTGCTTTCTTCCATGAGTTATTATTTATCAATAGACTTCGGGGGAATTCTTTATAACTTCTGATAAACAGAAAGGAATAAAGAATGTTTGATTAATTTCCATTCGTCCAGTTTCTGTTCAAATGTTTTCCATGTGTTTGCACTACTTGGAGAAGGCAATTTATAATATGACTTATTAGGAGATTTGAGAACATATTTATTATAAAATGTCTCTGCTTTCTGGCTTCCAAAAAAAACGGTTTTTATTTCCGGATACTTATTATAGAATGATTGAAAATCATTCGCTTCTTCATTCAATATGTTATTGTCGGAACTGCCCTCACATTCACAGGCTTTTAAAACATCCCAAAGCGCAATACCATTATCAAGCAATAGCTGCTTCCTAATTTCATAATCCTTTGAAAATGGTTGATCAAAAAGAGTAAATATGATTTTCCAAAAATGATTACCAGCATGACCATAGTACTGCTGCAACTTTAAGGATTTATCACCTGGCATAGTCCCCAAAATAAGGATTCGGCTATTCTTATTTACGATAGGAGGAAATGCTATCTTTAAATTACTCATATGAAGCATATTAATAAAGAATGATCATTATAATCAGAAAAAACTATCGTTTTCCAAGATCATCTGGCACACATATAGTCGAACCACCGGCAATGGTTTGCTCATGCATACCATCAGGACACCCTTTCTTTTCACATCCACTTATCAAAAGTACAGCCCCAAAAACTGTAACTACTATAAATACAAAACGTTTAGATCTCATTTCAATGTGACAATTACTTAGTTGTAGTAGTATTTTTTTTCTCTTCGTTATATAATTTGATGTAATTTCTCAGTACATCAAAGCTAAAACTCTTTTCGGCTTTAAACCTTGCCCATAAGGTAGGGTTATCGCCCAACAACTGTTCGAAATTGCTTTCCTTCTCAGCACGGGAAAAAGAAAGCGCATCCGTTTTTATACTAAGCAAAAGGCCATCCCCCTTACTGGCATACCAGGAAGTAACGGTAACATTACCATACTTACCAGGGCTTGTCCTCTCAAATTCATATAATTGAATCTCGCCCTGCTCGTGCAACTGCAAAAATCTCAGCTTCGATTGATTGGGCAAAGCTCTGGCTACAAAAGTTTCCGGCTCTTTTGTGCTGAAAGTCCGATGGTAAACCTTGGTATTCTTTTCGCTGATCACGATCGGTTTTGATTCCTCCGTTTCCTTGAACCTATGCTTACCAATCAGCGGCTTCGTTATTCCACCCCTTAGCGTATCATTTTTCAGGGTAATTATATAATCATTTTGTGCTAGAGCGGCATTCGATAAAGCCATACAAAAGCATGCAGAGAGCATAAGTGACGTTAATTTCATATCCAAAGATAATAAAAATAAAAAAATGAGTCTATCGGTTATGGGAATTTACTTTACAAGTTCTGCAAGTTTTTAGGTAGGCTTTTCAATACCAACTCATAAGAATGGTCGATCAATTCTCGGACTAATGCCGGGCTTAGACCACCATCCAGATAAACGGTATTCCAATGTTTCTTATTCATATGGAAGCCGGGGATAATTTCATGATGCTGTTCCCGTAATTCTATAGCGCGTTCAGGATCGCATTTAACATTGAATCGGTTGGCTTGCTCTAATCCAATTAACAGGAAGATCTTACCCCCTACTTTAAATACCAGTGTCTGTTCTCCGAACGGCATTCCTTCGGTGGTTCCAGGTTTACTAAGACAATAATCACGCAAATCTTCAATATTCATAGCTAGAAAGTTATTATTATGGAATAGAACCCAAAAATATGGGATTTTATCTAATTTTTTGAATACTAATTATTTTAGTATAAATTTGAAGCCCGTTGGTGTTTTAGCAGTGTTCAGATGAATTTAAACTTAGATATACCCAGATGTTATCCTGGTGAAACGCCTTGGCATAAAAACTGGAAACTTGCCTTTCCCCCTACTTTCCGGGAGATTAGTTTTCCGGACAAATTGTTAGGGGACCTTCATCGTGCAGATGTACATACACCTTGCGGCACTACTCTCGAATTTCAAAATTCCCCAATCAGCATGGCGGAACTGAAAAGCAGAGAGGCGTTTTATCCCAAGTTGATCTGGATATTGAACGGTAAAAAGTTTAAAGGATTCAGGATTCTTAAAAGTTTGCCAGATGTGGATGATCCCAGACTTGATGGTTATGAGTTTTGTCATACGGATCATCTTTCTATGGTCCGCAAATCAGATCATTTGCTATTAGGCAACAATGCCAAAAGATTAAACTTCTATCATGCGGAATTAAAGACGATCAAACTTACTTCTCATTACTATTCCTTTTGCTGGAAGCATCCACATGCTGTATGGTACCAGGCTAAATGCCCCATCATTGTAGACCTGGGTGGGCATTTCTTATACCAGTTGAAGCAACGACCTCAGCTTTCTGGCGCTTACGCTTACCTCCATATGATTCCCCGAAAATCGTTTATTGAAAGATTCATTTAAGCAGGTACACTAAGCGAATATTCAAAAAAATTGAAACACTAGTGCTTAGCCGTTGTTTATATAGAGCAACCGAAACATTTTTGGTTTCGGGCTAAAAACGAACGGTGGACGACCCTTCCGATCACCCACCGTTTCTAAATTAACGCTCTCAAGGATATAAACACATCGCCACTAAAAATGTTTCAAAAAAAAAATAAATTATGCTTAACCTCAATAAAGAATTAAATGAACTGGCCAGTAGCTGGTATAGTTTATCAGAACTAAGCAAGAGTGTCCTCAGCAAGCAGGAAGCTGAAGAGGTAAGAGAAAAACAGCAACAGGCTGGTCAACAGTTAATCCCAATGCTTCAGGAAATGCAAGCCTCAAAAGATACACCCTATGAGACTTATCTTGAAGGAGACACTTTTGTGGATATCTATTTGGATGAAAATGGAGAAATTAGAGATAATGGACATTACAGCCGTCCAGCGCTTTAAATGGTGATTTTCTTAATCATTGAGCTATAAAACCAACAGTCCAAAATCTCTTAAGCTATAAATAGGTTCCGAATACCAGAACAATTCAAAGTATTCCATTGTCTTTTCAAAATCGGCTTTAATTTCCTGAAAAGTATAAACCTGTGTATTGGATACCGCTGTTTTTTGTAAGATGGAAGCCAGCCATTCTCCCTCATTTTTATTAACCTGGATGTTAAAGGTTTCCTTTTTATCATAAAAGGTTAAAATCAACATCTCCAAAGGCTTGTTCTTCTTATACTTTGTAAAGATTTCTTTATCAGGCTTACCTCCTAACCAAACTACTTTGGCAGTGGGTTTAGTGTTCAACTTACTTTCCTCCCCTATGGCTTTCTCGATAAAATCTGAAGGAATGGTTGTTTTCGGAATCTTAAAATCAAACCAATCCTGCAATTTGTATTCGAAGCAGATACCATGCATAAAATTGAAGAGTGACTTCTTTAGTCCGAAACTAAATTGATCATGGTTTATTCCTGTTTTATCGATGTAATTGATGTCATTATTGGCAAAAGTTCCGACCACTTCTGTCTCCTTAACCACACCAAATCTTTCTGGATGCATACCAACAGGACTATGAGCGGTCATGGCAAACTGATGCCAGAAGCCAGATTGTAAAACTCCTGCTTCAAACAGTTGCCTCACCATTTCCAGACTGTCTATTGTCTCTTGAATGGTCTGCGTTGGATACCCATACATCAAATAAGCATGAACCAACACTCCTGCTTCCGTAAAGTTTCGTGTAACCTGCGCAACCTGCTCAACCGTTACGCCCTTGTCTATTAGCTTTAACAACCTATCCGATGCTACCTCTAAACCGCCAGAAACGGCTATACAGCCTGATGCTTTAAGTAAAATGCATAAGTCCCTGGTAAAGCTTTTCTCAAACCGAATGTTTGTCCACCAGGTTACGGAGATCTTTCTTCTTAAAATCTCCAATGCAACTTCCCGCATCAAAGCTGGCGGTGCAGCCTCGTCTACAAAGTGAAAGCCATTCTGGCCAGTTTTTTCACTTAACTCTTCTATGCGGTCGACGATCAATTTAGCAGCAACTGGTTCATATACCTTGATGTAATCCAGAGAAATATCACAAAATGTACATTTCCCCCAATAACAGCCATGTGCCATTGTCAACTTGTTCCAGCGGCCATCACTCCACATCCTATGCATTGGATTTACAATTTCTATAACAGAAATATATCGATCCAATTGTAAATCACTATAATCGGGCGTTCCCACATCGAACTGCTTATAATCGCTCCTTAAAGCATCATTTTTATAAACTACAGCTCCATCCTCTAACAAAAAAGTTCTCTTATATAGATGAAAAGCCCCTGCTTTTGTGATCGAATCGTAGATCAGCTCAATAGGCAATTCCCCATCATCCAGGGAGATATAATCGAAAAATTCGAATACCCTTTGGTCAGAAAGAGAACGTAATTCCGTATTGGCAAAACCGCCACCCATTGATATTTTAATATTGGGATAAGTTCTTTTCACATACTGTGCACAACGGAAAGCGGCATATAAATTTCCTGGAAATGGAACAGAAATGACGAACAACTTAGGCTGAATAACAGCAATTTTCTCTTCTAAAATAGCCATCAGTAGCTTATCCATATAGGTACACTCCTGATTTAAAGCGCCGTAAAGCTCATCAAATGAGTTTGCGCTCCTACCTAATCTTTCGGCATAGCGACTAAAACCAAAATTAGGGTCGATACACTCAATGATAAAATCCGAAATATCCTCAAGGTATAGCGTCGCCAGGTGCTTCCCCTTGTCCTGAGTCCCCATGGTACCAAATGCCCAATCCAACTCATCCAATTGCTCAAACCTTGAAGCTTCTGGCAAATAGTCTTCCTGACAGATTTGCAAAGCTAGGGTTGGATTTTTGCCTTGTAAAAATGCAATAACTGCATCAATCGTTTTGATGTACTCGTTTTTTAAGGCGAGGATTCGTTTTGAATTTGGGCTTTTTGACTGATCCGATAGCCCCTCTGCATGAGTAAAAAGATCTTCCAAACCTTTTCTGGAAAATAAGGCCAAAATCACTTCAATACCTAAATCAGCCTGAGTTGAGGAGATATTTTTAGTATTTAAAAAACCTTTGATATATGCGGTTGCTGGATACGGTGTATTCAGTTGTGTAAAGGGTGGCGTAACAAGGAAAAGATCTGTAGTCAAAATGGAATTGTATTTCGGTACAAAAATATCCATAATTATTTTAGTATCTAAGCCTTATTTTAAACAGACAAGCCTTTTTGCTGCGAGATTTTAGATTTTGTAGGTAATGAGCCGGTGCTATGTAAAATACTTTTACACAAGGACTGACCTGATATAGGTTTCTTATCGCGCAACGTATAAACGTACACAGCCCCACATTTCTGTGAGGCTGTGTGTGATCCTGCTGAGATTCAAACCCAGTCTATAAATTATAGTGTTGAGCTGGAACAAATCGCTCAGACACGTATTGCTAGCGGGCTTTAATTTTGCCGACTATTGTTTCCACTCTGCTTTTTAGCTTGGTAATGGCGCCACGAAGAGCAAAATCATAACTGTTTCCTAAGCTGGAAACAGCAACAGGTTCTCTACCTGAAATTCTTGCCTCCAATAAACAACGTTTGTCATCTAAGCCCTCCTTACTTCCATTTTCATCTGATAGATGCACCTCCAGCCGGGTGATTAAATCATCGAACATCCCGAGACCTTCATTGATTTCATTTTTAATTTTTTCTTCGTATTCCTGATGTATTGTTAAGTTTTTGTCGGTGTTCAATTGAATAGTCATAGTCTCGTAGTTAAAATGTATTGTACCAACTAAACAACAAAAACAGGTATTGGTTTTAAAATTTCCTAGAAAGTATAGGTTTTTTTAACACAAAAAAGCCTCACATTTCTGGAGGCTTTGTGAGTTCAATAAATGAGAACGTTTGCTTCAGATTTACCAAATAAATTTATAATCATCTATACGATCTGATTTTACAAAACGTGTCAATTTCCCCTCATAAAAATAAAAGAATGAATAAGGTTCAGTTTTGGGAACAAATGATTTGGAGGTAATGCGATAAATATTTGTCCCACTATTATCGATCGACATCAATTCTGCAGAACGGTTAGTTCGTTTGAATTCATTTTCTGTCATACCGATCTTAATTGGCGATTCTTGATAGGACATGCTCTTACAGCCTAAAGCCACTACCGCCAGGCAGATTAAAATTACTTTTTTCATACATGTGTTTATTTGTGTGTGTACCGAAACGGTTTCAATAATGATGCCTTATCAGATCCCTAAAATACATCTGACCCTTTAGTTCTGAAAACGACAATTAACACACTGATTGTCAATATTTTTATTTGCGTAATTTTTTGTTTACACAAATAGTTGCTCGCTTAAGAATTGGTTCTTAGTAATATTTACCACGTTATCTGAATCATGTTGAACAAAGCTAATCGACTGGGGCGTAGCCCTAATACCGAAAGTTATTGCTAAAAGCGACAATTTTGCGAAGTAATTTTTAATGATGAACTTTGGGATATATTAATACAACAAAGCCATGAAAAACCCTGACCCTATAAATCTGAATTCTACATTCACTGAAAAGGTAATGATTGGGCTCAAAAAAGCTTTGCGAAAATTGGCCGAAGAAGCCGCTCTAAATAACGAGAGCTTAATCATTGGTGATAAGGATGGAAATGTAAAATCTATTCCGGCCAAAGAATTATTAAAAGGCATTTCCAAATAGCCTTAAAATATATTAATTAGAAATCAGTAAGTTTGGATGCCCCTTAAGAAAATACAAACCAAAGCATGGCGCCCGATTTAACAGATATACTTACTTTACAAACCGCTGTGGCAAGAAATGCGGATGAATCTGCCTACCGCAAATTGTTTGTATTGTTTTATACACCTGTCATCCGTTTTGCAAAAGCCATAGTACATTCTGAAGAACTTGCTGAAGAATTGTATGCTGATGCCATGATGAAAATCTGGTTTATGGGACCAAAATTGGAGCTGGTAATAGATTTTAGAATTTATCTATTCACTATGGTAAAAAATTCGGCCTTCAACCATCTGAAAAAAAATAAAGGCCTCCGTTATGTAGGACTGGATGATCTGGAGTTAATGCCGGTAAGCAATGCAAGCCCGGTTGACCACATTATTGAGAAAGAACTTGAGCATCATTTGAAAACAGCTATTGATAGCTTACCTCCTAAATGCCAGGTGGTTTACAGACTGGTAAAAAATGAGGGGTTCAGCTATAAACAGGTGTCCGAAATTTTAAGTATTTCTACCAATACCATTGAAGGTCACATGACAAATGCATTAAAAAAAATTACCCTTTATATGAGGGAACATTTAAATTCTTAAAAATATTTTCAAACAGACCGGTGGTTCGCATTGATTTTATTGTCTCTTAATTGAAACAACAGGAAATCCATGTCCGAAGATATTTTTTTTAAACTCTTAAGCAGGCAGCTCGCAGGTGAAGCGAGCGAAAAGGAATTACATCAATTGAAAAAAATCATTGATAACGATCCTGAGCTGAAAAAAGTCTACCTGTCGTTTAACACCCCCGACGAGGAAGTTCGCGAAGAAGACCTGAGTAAAGCTGAACAGGCCTTTGCATTACATTCTTTAAAAATGCATTTACATGTTTCTGAGTCATCACCTGATGCTTCTACCAGAGCCATCAACCCTCGCCTACTTTGGCTTAGCAGTGTCAGTTTTTTATTTGTTTGTTTGCTGTTGCTCTGGTTGTTTTCTCCTTTTACTTCGAATAGTCCATTAAAAAGTCAGGTGGTTACCAAAAAAGGTTCTAAAACCATGGTAAAGCTTCCTGACGGTAGCTCTGTATGGATAAATGCTGACAGCCGTTTACAGTATGCTGATAATTTTAAGGGCAAACTACGGGAAGTATGGTTGGATGGCGAAGCTTTTTTTGATGTAAAGAAAGATCCTGCACATCCCTTTGTGATCCATACGGATAAAATCAACATCAGGGTACTGGGCACGTCGTTTAACGTAAAAAGCTACCCTACTGACCAGCTGATCGAAACTTCTCTTATCAAGGGACGGATTGAAGTTAGCTTTAACGACAGGCCTTCGGAAACCATCATTTTACGCCCAAACGAAAAGCTTACCGTAAGGAAGGATCAGTCCGAACCTATACACTCGGGCTTGAATGCAGAAAATACACCTAAAATTAAGCTGGATAACCTCCTGCGCCCGAACGAGCATAGCCCGCTGGTAGAAACTGCCTGGATGGAAAATAAGATAGCATTCTCCAACTGTCTGATGTCGGACATTGCTTTAATGCTCGAAAGACGCTTTGATATCAGTGTCGAATTTAAAAGTCAGGATGTGATGAAATACCGTTATACGGGCATATTTGACGATGAAAGCATTGATGACATCCTTAAAATAATGAAAATTTCTAAACCTTTTAATTACAAGCTGAATGGAAAAAAACTGACGATAACGAACTAAAGCCAGATAGCGTTATAAACGGGAAATGTTGGACCATTCCCCGTTATCAAATAACTGATGTCTGATGATTTCCCCGGAAAGAGAAAATATCAACCTTTATTAATCAACTATTCAAAACAAATATATGAAGAAAAACAAACTTTTCTTTGAGAACCACTATGCCTCGCGCTATCGAAAACATTTTCTAAAAATGAAGCTACTTGTCCTACTTGCGCTGCTCACTTTAAATACCAGAGCGTCGTTGTATTCTCAAACCCGGGTAACCATCGAGTTAAAGAACACCACATTGAGCAATGCACTCAAAAAAATTGAACAGAAAACCAGCTACCGCTTTGCTTATAACAATGAAGTTGTACCTTTTAAAAGGTTGATCAGCATTGATGTTAAAGACGCGGATATTGCTGATGTAATGGCTAAGCTGTTAGACAAACTCCCATTAACCTATGATGTGATCAAAAATGTGGTGGTGATCAGTGCGGATAAGGGGGCCGTTGCAGAAAACAACATTGTAGTACAGGGAATCGTAACCGATGAGCAGAGTGTACCCATGCCGGGCGTAAACATAAGGTCAAAAGTGCATCCATCTCTGATGACTGTGACAGATGCAAAAGGGCAATTTCAGCTTAGTTTACCAACTGCTTCTGATGTACTGCTTTTTAGCTTCATAGGTTACCAGACCCAGGAACTGGCTTTACCGGTAACTGGAGATGTAAAGATAAGCCTTAAACCATTGGGTGGTTTATTAAGCGAAGTGGTGATCAACGGTTACGGTAAGCAGGCTAAAGCAATCACCACAGGGGCTGTGGGTTTGGTTAAATCTCAGGAACTGGAAAACCGGGCATATACTTCTGTAGACCAATCGCTTCAAGGTAGAGTTGCAGGACTGCAGTCTGTTGGTTCATCAGGTCAGCCGGGCGCTTTACAACAGATCCGTATCCGCGGGATTGGTTCCATTTCTGCCGGCTCTGATCCCCTATTTGTTATTGATGGTGTTATAGTAAGCTCGGGGCAATTGTCGAGGGCAACCACCACTTCAAATGCTTTATCTGCAATTAACCCCAACGACATTGAAAGCATCAATGTTTTAAAGGATGCTGCAGCCTCGGCAATATATGGTTCGAGGGCCGCTAACGGGGTAATCGTTATTACTACCAAACAGGGTGTTCAGGGCAAAACAAAAGTTAATTTTGACATGGAATACGGCCTGACAAAGCTGGGTACAACGCCCGAAGCCGGTAAACTTTTAACTACAGATCAATGGCGTACCCTAACTGCTCAGGGTGTACTTAACAATCCTGCTTATGCCAAGCTAAATGGCGTGACTGCCGACAATGTATTCACCTTTCTGGATAAAAAATTTGGTTCTGGAAGTGGTTTAAATACCAACTGGCTTGACTTGGTACAAAGAGATGGCCGCCAGCAGCAGTATAACTTGAGTATTAGCGGTGGAACGAGTGCTACGCAATATCATGTATCGGGTGGTTATTTTAATCAACAGGGAACTGTGATTGCCTCAGATTTCAACCGTTACTCATTTAAGGTCAATTTAAAGACTAAGGTAAGCGATCGGTTCTCACTGAGTACCAGTATAATTATTGGTGCAAACGGACAGAATTCACCGTCAAATGGCAGTTCTTCAGATAATCCCATCACTGCCGCGGTACATTTATTCCCATTCATCTCTCCTTATAATGCCGATGGAACCTATAATATAGATGCAGCTGTTTTTGGTTCAAAATCGAACCCTCTTTATACTGCTAAATACAATAAGAACAAGCTCAACCAGTTCAAAGGTTTAGGAACGCTATCTGCCGAGTACAAGATCGCTGACAACCTAAGCTTCACTTCCCGTTTCGGTACAGACTACAACAACCTGGAGGAAGATACTTATTATAACCCAACACATGGAGCCGGAGCTTTTTATGACAATGGCCTCTCTTCGCGTGCTTATACCCGTTATTTTAACTGGACCTGGACGAATATGGTAGACTATCATTTTGATCTTCAAAAGGATCAAACCTGGACAGGTAATTTAAAAGTGGGCTATGAAGCACAAAAATCACAGAATTATACTTCAACAGCAGCTACCACTGGTTTGCCTTTAAACCCTGTAGTTACTGTTCCATCAAATGGGACTACTCCTTTTGAAGCCTCAGGTGCAAATACAGATTACACCATAGCTTCCTTATTGAGTCTTGCCGACATCTCTTATAAAGGCAAATATGTTATTTCGGGAAGTTTCCGTCGTGATGGTTCCTCACGTTTCAGCGAGAAAAACCGATACGGCAATTTCTGGTCTGTCGGTGCATCCTGGAATGTTCAGGAGGAAGCTTTTATGAAGTCGGTGCCGTTCATCAACATCTTAAAGCTCAGGACAAGTTACGGTTTGACAGGGAATGCAAATATTGACGATTACGGCTGGCGACAACTGTACAGTTACGGAACTTCGAGCGATTATTCTGTAGCCTATTATAACTTCAACTACAATGGCGAGGTAGGCAGCGGCCCTACTTCTGTTGGAAATCCATACCTTACCTGGGAAACAAACAAGCAATTGAACCTGGGCCTTGATGTAGGCCTGTTTAACAACAGGTTGTCTTTTACCTTCGATTATTACAATAGAAAAGCAACCGATTTGCTGCTTAGTCAGCCTACATCGGGAACTACAGGTTCAGGAGCCTTTTTAAATAACATTGGTTCGATGAGGAATCGGGGTGTTGAATTTTCAATTAACGGAACACCTGTTCAAACCTCAGATTTTAAATGGACTGCTGGTTTCAATATCTCCCGGAACATCAACAAAATTACTTCCCTGGTTGACGGAAAAGATATGAAAGGTTCTTCTGTGATCAGAAGAGTTGGCCTCGACTTTCAAACTTTTTACCTGCGCCAGTGGGCCGGTGTAGACCCAGCCAATGGTAAACCGCTTTGGTATACAGATGAAACAAGAACACAGACAACAAGTAATTATAATCTGGCTCAGCTGGTACCTAATCATTCGGCTACGCCTAAAGTATTCGGAAGTTTTACTTCTGCCTTTAGCTATAAGGGCTTTACACTTGACGGTTTACTGTATTATAATTTTGGCAATCATGTGATGGATCTTTGGTCGAGGTATACCCAATCTGACGGCGACAACAGTTCATTCAACCATTTTGCATCAGAATTAAGGGCATGGCAAAAACCTGGCGATGTAACCGATATTCCAATTTACATCTTTAACAATACGAACAACTCCAGCCGGGCATCAAGCCGCTTTTTATACCGTGGCGACTATATCAGGTTAAGGGAATTAACCCTGGCTTATGCGTTCCAGAAGGGTATTTTATCAAAGACAAAAATTGATGGCTTAAGTATATATATCCGCGGCACAAACCTGGCAACCTGGGTTAGGGATAAGAAATTGCCATATGACCCGGAGGCCGGATTAACCGGGCAATCCAACTACAATATCCCAATGCCAAAAGTGCTTACGCTGGGCGCTAACCTAAAGTTTTAATGGAGTGATATACTAACGAAAATGAAGAATCTAAATAAAAATATACTATTGATTGGGAGCTTTGTGACGATGCTTTCTATTGTTTCCTGTACTAAAAGCTTTTTAGACCAAAAACCATATACCAGCATTTCCAGGGAAGATGCATTAAAAACTGCTGCCGATATCAAAACAGCGCTGAATGGCACCTATGCAAATTTACGCAATGGTGAGCTCAGGGGCGCTGCCGTTCCTTTACTCGGCGATCTACTAGCTGATAACATTTACCTGTCTACCGTTAACATTGGTTTGTTTAATGGCGAGAATGCTTATTCAATTACTACAGACGGTGCCTATAGCAACCGGGTATGGTTTTTTGCGTATGCTAATATTCTCCAGGCGAATAACATCATCGATGCTGAGCTGAACCAGGGAGCTGATGTTTTGCAATATAAAGGTGAAGCTTATGCGATCCGCGCCCTGGTTTATTTTGACCTGGTACGTTTATTTGGAAAACCCTACACTACCGATCCTAACAGTCTGGGCGTGCCTGTTGTATTGCATTACGACCCTGCAGCCCTACCAAAACGAAATACTGTTGCAGAGGTTTATACGCAAATTCTTTCGGATCTGGACAAGGCGATCAACTTGATGTCGCAATACAATGGCTCGGCCAGGTTTTCCAAATACGCGGCAATCGCTTTAAAGGCCAAAGTAAGCTTATATAATGGCGATTATCAGAATGCCTATGACCTGGCAAAGGATGTATTAAGCAACAGTGGCTTTACGCCTGTTAACAGAGCTGCCCTTACAGGTTACTGGGCTTCAGCTACACCGCATGATGGAGACAACAAAGTTGAAACACTTTTTGAACTGGCATCAGACGTATTTAACAATAACGGCTCTGACGAACTTTCCATGCATTTCGTTCAAGCGGATAACAGCGAAGGCGAGATGTTGACTACACAGTCGTTATATGATGCTTACACAGCTACTGATGTGAGGAAAAGCCTCATCCTTAAAGGTGTTAGAAACAGAGTTGGCGGAGAAAATCCTGCCTATATTGTTAATAAATACCCGGTGTTGGTTGGTGATTTTAATGAAAAAAAGGTGATCCGCTTTTCGGAAGTACAGCTCATTGCGGCCGAAGCCGCCTACAGGATCAATAAGGAGCCTGAAGCTATAATTTTATTAAACGCATTAATGGCTCAGCGTGATCCCTCTTTAACTTACCATTCATCTGGATTAGCCTTGTTGGCTGATATCGTGCAAGAAAGGCGTAAAGAACTTGCTTTCGAAGGTGACCGTTTTTTCGATTTGAACAGGTTAAATCAAGACATTATGCGAACTGAGGAATATCCGAGTGGCATCATTGAGGCGGGCGATTACCGAAGAGTAATGCCAATGCCATTGGGAGAAATCAATGTAAATCCCAACATCATCCAAAATCCAGATTATCATTAATGCTTTAATTTTCTTTTATTATGTATAGAATTATCTTCATCCTGTTTATGGCTATACCATATGTAGGTTTTTCACAAAAAAACAACTTTGTTGTAAAGGGTACAATCGGGCAGCTAAGTGCACCGGCTAAGGTTTATTTAAAATATTACACGGGTACGCAGACAAAAATTGATTCGGCGGTACTGAAAAAAGGCAAGTTTGAAATTCATGGTTATTTAAGTGACATCAACCGGGGAATCTTTTATGTAAATCCTAAAGGTACGGGAACATCGCGCGAAGATTACCGCTATTTATATATCGACAAGGGCACTACGGTATTGAATAGTACTGGGACTGCCAGAGCTGCCACAGCTACCGGAACACAAATCATAGCCGAAGATATTGCTTACCAGGCTGCGCTGGCACAGGGAACTGTAGAGCAGTTCATCAAAGCAAATCCATCATCCATTATCTGTTTGAGAGCTTTATATGCGGACATTGCTAATGTTGAGCCTCAAAAGCTGGAGTCTCTGTTCCTGGGTTTATCTCCGAAGATTCAGCAGAGCAACGATGGCAAAGGACTTTTGTCTACCCTTCAGGGGCTAAAACGAGTAGCAATAGGTCAAACGGCCCCTGACTTTTCACAGGCCGACACGACGGGGAAAGCAGTACAGCTTTCTTCATTTCGTGGGAAGTATGTATTAGTTGATTTCTGGGCATCCTGGTGCGGTCCCTGCCGGAAGGAAAATCCAACGCTGATCAGGTTATATCAATCTTATAAAGGATCAAATTTTGAAATCCTGGGTGTGTCGCTGGATGCGCAATCTGGAAAAAATGACTGGATTGAAGCCATTCATACAGATCAGCTGCTCTGGCCACAGGTTTCTGATTTAAAGGCGGAAAATGAGGCTGCAAAATTATATGGAGTGACAGCCATTCCGCAAAACTTTTTAATAGATCCGAACGGACGGATTATTGCAAAGAACCTGAAGGGCGCCGAGCTTGAAAAAAAGCTAGCCGACATCTTAGGTAAATCAAAGTAATTTGAGATTCCGGATAAAAAAAAGCTTGCAATCATAGGATTGCAAGCTTGATTTATTGAAAGGATCTAACTTTATAAAGCCAGCTTACATGAATTGAAATTAACCGATAAATAAAACGTCGTTCTAAAGCTTTTGCAGGATTTACTATTTTTCCATTCATCATTACCGCTTCCATAATGATATCATTATGGGTGTACTACCAAGGTAAAGTATTAGGTTTCGAATTTTCACCAACACAAATAAGGATCCAAACAAGCAAGCTGGCTACCATTGATAAAGTTCAAGTAGAAAAAATAATCATCGTGCAAAAAGATCAAAGTGCCATTGAGTTGGAAATCAAAACAAAGAAAAACAGTTATTCGTTTTATAATTTTGATGATACATTTTTGAGTACCATTAAAGCATATTTTCAGTTACAAAAAGAGGATAAATACGAAACCAATTACAAAACAAAAACAGAGAAAAGAATATTCGAACTGATTAAAAACATCAGCTAATAAATTAAGGTTTTATGAATACGAGCTTAAAAACAGAAAATAATGAAAAATATCATCATACCCCTATTGCTAATTATAAATTCTTTTCAAAGCGAGCAAGCATTCATAGCTGTTGCAAAAAAGTTAAATCCTGAGCAACTTGACAAATCAATAAATAAACAAGACGGTTTGTTCATACTTATCAAAAAAAATAGCGAAGATTTTGTTCGCATTATTCCACCTAAAAATTCAAAATTTGAACTTCCAGACAGTTCGGCAAAAACTGAAGCTTTTAAATATGGAGACTTTAATGCAGATGGAAAAAAAGATATCTTAGTGTATTTGGGGGCTTGCGGAACAGGTGGTTGTATGTATGGCTTGTTTTTAAATCAATATAAAAACTATTACAAATTGGCGTATCTAGACTATTTAAAAAATGTGGAATTTAAAATAGAAAAAAATGGTTTATGGACGATCAAATCGTCAGAAGAAATAGAACCGTACAACCCTTCTAAAATTCAAATAACAGCTTATAAATTTGATAAAAAAACCTATCAATACAAATTAGACAGCAAATATCTATATGAAGATAAAGGAGGCAAACAATGATAAACGAAATAAAAAAAACGCCACAAACATCAGGAAAGGTGGCGGATTTTGTAGTCCAATCCTGCCTATAGGCAGGGATTATTTAACCCAATACAAAGCTCAAAATCCTTAGCTTTAATCATTTCCAAAAATTACTAAAAATGAAAAAATATATCTTTTTAATTGTTTTACAAAGTTTTACATCGTGCATGGCGCAAGAAGCCCCCACCCTTACCACTAAAGAAAAAAATGAAATCCAGGATTTTTTTGGAGTAAAAGGAAATGTTAAAGAAATACATACCGACATTGAAGCCCTAACTACAGCTGGCAAAGCAAACTATAGCACCACCACTTCATTTTATATAAACGGAGCACCTATAGAAACAAAAATGTATGAAAATGGTAAGTTCCAAAAAACTGAACCTTGGCGACCTAGCAATAAAGAAGATGAGAAAGGATGGGAATTAATTGAAGAATTTGACAGTAAAAAAAGACTGCAAAAAACTACAAAATATAATAATGGGCGTGTTGTAGCTGAAACCGAATATAAATATGATGATTCATCAAATAAAATTGAAGAATTTGAAAAAATCAACAAAACAATAAGGAGTTTTAAGTATAACAAACTTGGAAAACTAGCGGAAGAGATTGAATATGGTGCTAACAGAAATGATTGGTATTCAAAGAAAAAATACAGTTACGATGACAAAGCAAATTCAATTGAAGTATTAATTTACTATTATCCAGATGATAAGGCCCAGAGCGGAAAAGTAATTAAATCATATGATGCAAAAGGCAGCTTAATAAAAAGTATTCAATATGATAAAGATAACGCTATGATTACAAGCAATGTCCGAAAAATAACCTACTATTAAAATCTAGCAAGTTTCAATTTCGGCCTGAACAAAAAGCCCAAACATTAACATTAAAACTAACCTATTGAAACCTACTTATAGCATATTTCGCAAAGGATGGGTGTTTCTATTTGTAATTTATTAGATATTCCGGGTATTCCCGGAAAACAATAAAAGCTTGCAATCATTTGATTTGCAAGCTTTTATACGTTTGAGATATTCTTCTCTGTGATCCCGCTGGGATTCGAACCCAGGACCACTACATTAAAAGTGTAATGCTCTACCAGCTGAGCTACGGAATCATCTATCGTTTGATAAGGGTGCAAAGATAGAATTATTAATTTATTCTACTAAATATTTTTTCAAAAAAAAGAGACATAACTTATAATCCACTTATTACCAGACAGATTATTTACAATCAACCTTAAAAAACTGGCTCAATTCATTAATTGATGCCTAAAATAACTTTAGCAAGATGGATCATTTCTGGATTGCCGGTGTATTTACCTGGTTCATCAGACAATTTAACCACCTCTGTCCATTCCCCATCCTGCGGTTGTGCTTCTGTCATTTTAATTACGATATTCATCGGCTCAGGCCCCGCGTCATTGGTAAAGTTAGTCCCTATACCAAAAGACATCCCTATCTTATCGCCACAGTGATCTGCAATACGGACTACCTTCTCATAGTCCAATCCATCCGAGAAGATAATAGTCTTCGATTTAGGATCGATGCCCATTCCCTGGTAGTGGGCAATTACCTTATCTGCAAATATCAGCGGATCGCCGCTATCATGCCGCACGCCATCAAACAGTTTAGAATACATCTTATCAAACTGCTTAAAAAAAACATCTGTAGTATAGGTATCAGATAGTGCAATTCCCAAATCACCACGATAAACCTGAACCCAATGCTCCAAGCCCATCGCATTGGCCATTTTGAAACCATATCTTGCAGCATGAAACATAAACCATTCGTGTGCATGGGTACCTATTGGCTTTGTTTGATGTAGCATGGCCATATGCACATTACTGGTTCCAATAAAAGAGCCCTTTCCGTATGTACTTAAAGATTGAAGCACCAAGCGTTGCACCTGATATGAATATCGTCGACGTGTACCAAACTCCGCTACGGTTACTCCAAGATCTCTGTAGCTTTCTATTTTATGCCTGGCCAAATCAATCACCTCCTGATCGCTGATCCTGGTAGCATTCCCCAAAACATAATACAGTTCGCAAATGAGAGACATTAAAGGAACTTCCCATAAAATGGTACGATACCATAAGCCTTCGACACTTACCTTTAACTGATCTCCCTCCTGCTCTATGTGCACTTCATCGGGATTAAAACGATAACCTTCGAGAAAATCAAGGTACACTGGATCGAGATAAGGGCAGTTGAGTTGAAGAAACCGTTTCTCTTCGCGACTTAGCTTTAATAAGGCCATACTATTGACAGCGCTTCGTAAAGCTGTGGCAAACCCTGGAGGAAATAGATGTTTTCCGCGGTTTATAAATTGATACCGTGCCTTTGCCCCAGGGAATAATCTAATCACTCCTTGTTGCATGGTCACTTTGTAAAAGTCGTTATCAAGAATTGAGGATAACGGAAATGTAAACATTGTACTCATACTTTGTAAACCTTGTAAAATCTATGAACAATTTACCATTCTTTTCCGTAAAACTTAGTGTAAACATTTACAATTTGAAATACAACAGAGCATCCCCAGAGCATACTGGCTTATTATTTCTATAACTTTATTAAACAAATTAAAGATTATCATTTGTGAAATTCTAGCCTTGAACAAAATGAAAAAACTATGCTTTGCTTTGTCAATGTCAATGGTCTTAATGGCCTGCGCACCGCACAGAAATCTTGTTTACTTTAGCAACCTTTCTGAAGTTTCTAACAGCCAAATAGAAAATATACCTGAACTTAAGCTACAAAAAAACGATCAGTTAAGCATGTCGTTGACCAGCTTGAATGCGGAGTATAATGCGCTATTTGCCGGCCCCACCAATGGTCCCACTCCTGGTAAGGCCGTATTTAGAATAAACAACAATGGAATGATCACCTTACCATTATTAGGTGATTTAAAGGTTGAAGGACTAACCGTTGAAGAGGCCCAAAATTTAATTACAAAGGAGCTTAAAAAGCAGATTAAAAATCCTGTAGTAGATCTTGAACTGGTTAATTTCAAAATCACTGTAATTGGAGAAGTGAACCATCCGGCCTCGCTAACCGTCCCTGGGGATCAGATTAACTTATTGGAGGCATTAGGTATGGCTGGTGACATGACCGTATATGGCAAAAGGGAGAATGTGCTGGTGATCAGGGAAACAAACGGAACACGCCAAATGACCAGACTTAATCTCAATGATAAGAACATATATGGCTCGCCCTTTTTTCACTTAAAACAGAATGACATAGTTTATGTTGAGCCCGATAAATCTAAAGAAAAAGAATTCAATCCAAACGTCCGTGCATTACCGATCATAACGACTTGCATATCGGCCATAGCTGTATTACTAACTGCATTATTAAGATAATACGTTCAATTTATAATTACATACACATGAACACTCCATCTTATCAAAATACGACACCTACAGAGAATTACAAGGCCATTTTGCAGGTCTTTTTAAAAAAATGGTATTTCTTTTTAATAGGTATAGCACTGTGCTTATTAGGGGCTTTCTTTTACCTGAAAACCTCAACACCTCAATATAAGGTAAGCAGTACTTTATATGTACAAGACGATAGAAATAGTGATGGTGTACAAAAAGAGACTGCCTTTAGCGATCTTAACATGTTTAAAACAGATAGGAAGGCATACAATGAGATGGAAGCCTTGCGCTCCAGGGAGCTTATTTACAAAACGGTAAAAGCACTTTCTCTCGATGTAGCCTATTTCCAAAAAGGCACCTTTAGAGATAAAGAGCTATATGGTAAAAACTTGCCGTTTAAAGTTAAGATTGTTGGAATAAACCCTACAGGCTATAGAAAGGCATTAGAGATAAGCCCCTTAAATGATCAGCAATTTACCCTGAAGGATAAAGACAAGACATTTGTGTTTTCCTATGATTCATTAATTCAGAAACCCGGATACAAAATAATAGTCAGTAAAGGGCCCGCAATTAAAAAAACGACTAAGCCGGTAAGGCTGAAGTTTAAAGATCTGGAGCTCATGGCAGAATCGTATAGCTTAGGTGGTCTAAAAATTCTGGCTATTGAAAAGGACGCAAGTACAATTGTAATCAGTCTGAATGATAACCTTCCTCAAAGAGGCATGGAAATACTAACCTACCTTATAGACACTTACAACAAGGAAAATCTAATTAAGAAAAACGCCACTGCGATAAATACAGTCAATTTTATAGATAAAAGATTGAAATACTTAAATCAAGATTTGAGCAACGTTGAACATGATGTAGAAAATTACAAACAAAGCAATATGATCACAGATATAAACATGGATGCACAAACAAACATTGCAAAATCCAGTGAATATCATCAAATGCTTTCTTCGACGAACATGCAGCTTAATGTACTGGCTTCTCTTGAAAAATACGTTAATAACAATAGTTTGAACCTGGTGCCTAGCTCATTGAGTATAAACAACTCGACCTTAAACGAATTGACCAGTAAATTTAATGCAATACAACAGGAAAGAAATCGGATGCTACGCACTTCTGAGGAAGCAAATCCACTGGTAGAGAATTTAACAGCTCAATTAATTAGTTTAAAATCAAATATTAGGGAAAATCTTGCAAACATAAGAAGAGGCTTAACGATTGAAAGGGATAACCTGCAAGCAACAACTTCCAATTTAAATTCTAAAACTCGTTTGGTACCTGCTGTAGAGCGGGGAATACAAGAAAGAAGCAGAGAACAAAGTGTAAAAGCGAATTTGTACAATTATCTATTGCAAAAAAGAGAAGAAACAACCCTTTTGCTTTCTGGAACTGCACCAACATCTCAAATAGTTGACAAACCAGCTTACAATAGTATACCTGTAAGTCCTAAAACTCAATTAATTTACCTTATGGCCGGTATTTTAGGCTTTTTTATACCAGGAGCTGCAATTTACGGCCGATCAGCAATGAACAGTAAGATCACAGATGTAAAAGATATTGAACTGCTTACTGGAGTACCCGTTTTGGGGGTATTAAATCACCTTGAAAAACACGAAGCACCAGTACTCGAACAAAATAGTAGGTCTACAATGTCTGAATTGTTTAGATACATAAGAAGTAACCTGCATTTCATGAACTCTGGCCTACCCGATCAGGTCATGCTGATCACCTCTTGCATGAAGTCGGAAGGAAAGACCTTTTTCTCTATTAACCTGGGTATGACTTTAGCATCGGTAAACAAAAAAGTTGTGTTGCTGGAGTTTGATATGCGCGAACCGCAATTACTTCAAAAAATGCATTTAAGCTCAAAAATTGGCATTACAGATTATTTATTAAGAGATGATGTTACTATTGATGATCTCATTTTAAACTCTAGAAGATACCATGACTTGCTGCTGATTGACTGCGGTCAGGTACCGGGAAACCCCGCTGAATTGATGATGCATCCAAAAATCGGACAAATGCTGGAAGAATTGAAATGCAGATTTGATTATGTGATCATTGATACTGCCCCTGTTGGCCAGGTTGCGGATGCTTTTAGCTTGTCTAAATACATAGATCTGAGTATATATCTGGTTCGCTATAATTATACCGATAAATTGCAACTTAATGTTTTGAAAGACATCCTCTATTATAAAAAACTAACCAACCCTATGGTAGTTTTCAATGACGCAAAAATTAATAACAGTACAACATACGGATATGGTGGATATGGATATGGCTTAAGCCTGGAGGTATCAAAGAATTAACAAAAATCATCCCTGATTTAGTTTATGAAGAAATTGTCATGTAAGTGATGTAGCGAAGCTGTGCGGTGGTTTTGACAATTCCTTCCAATTTGTCTTTGTAATCTAAAAATTCTCATAATGGAAAATCAATTCGGCTCCAGACACCCATGGACCAGACGCTGGTTAGTTGTTTATACCCGTCCGAGATGGGAAAAAAAAGTGGACAAGCTATTAAAAGAACAGGATATCAAATCCTACTGTCCGATTAAACAGGTAACGAATCAATGGGCGGATAGAAAGAAAATTGTTGATCTACCCCTCTTTAGTGGTTACGTGTTTGTATGGGTTAGTGAACGTGAGGAGTATAAAGTAAGGGCGACACTAGGCGTACTAAATTTTATCTATTACATGGGAAAACCCGCTGTAATTAGGGACAATGTAATAGAGAATATTGAGCATCTGCTTAGCACGCATTCTGACTATGAGGTTATCAATTCGCAGGAAATAAATCATGGCGACCGCATTCGCATTAAAAGCGGCATATTTTACAATCAGGAAGGAACAGTTATCAAAGTACATGGTAAAACTGTTTTAATGGTTTTTGATCATCTGAATTGCGCCCTGGTCTCCAATGTCCCCCTGGCTGACGTAATGTTGAACACGGCAATATAGTTCGAATTACGTCAATAACAGATTTCAAACATTTAATCTTAAACAAATGATTCCTGTAACCAAACCATTTCTTCCAAAGGAAGAAGAATTTATAGAATATCTAAATAGTATCTGGGAACGTCAATGGCTTACTAATAACGGCCCATTGCTAAATGACCTTGAACTAAGACTTAAGGAGTATTTAGATATAAAACATTTGTTATACGTATGCAATGGCACTTTTGCATTACAATTGGCCATTAAAGCCTTACACCTTAGCGGCGAAGTGATCACTACACCATTCTCTTATGTTGCTACCACAAGTAGCATTGTTTGGGAGGGTTGTAAGCCTGTATATGTTGACATAGACAGTGAAACTTTTAACATTGATCCATCAAAAATTGAAGCGGCAATCACACCTCGTACTTCGGCTATACTGGCTACCCATGTTTATGGAAATCCATGCGACATAGATGCGATCCAGCAAATCGCCGATAAACATGGATTAAAAGTAATTTTTGATGGTGCGCACTGCTTTGGTACGCATTATAAAAACAAATCGATTTTTGAATATGGTGATATCAGTACAACAAGCTTTCATGCAACCAAATTATTTCACACCATTGAAGGTGGTGCAGTATTTACCCGGGACCCGGATCTATTAATGGAGATGGCCAGTATGCGCAATTTTGGACATAGTGGCCCTGACACCTTTTCTGGTCTTGGCGTGAATGGGAAGAACTGCGAGTTCCATGCAGCAATGGGCTTATGCAATCTGGAATCTGTAGACGAAATATTGGATAAAAGAAAAAGTCTGTCCTTACATTATTTCGCCAGGTTAAAAGGTTTAAAAGCAAAGTTCCCAAAATTAAACTCAAGTAAGGATTACAACTATGCTTACTTCCCTGTTCTGTTCGACTCTGAAGAACTCATGCTGAACTGCCTGAATATGTTGGAATTGAATAAGATTTACTGCAGAAGGTACTTCTACCCTCCTCTTTCTGCGTTGCCATATGTAGAATATTCAGTTATGCCTGTATGTGAAGACATATCAAGAAGAATCGTCTGTTTGCCGCTTTATCATACCCTAACCGTATCGGATCTGGATTTAATATGCCGTATTATATTAAGAGTGCAAAACAACCAGAAAGTAAAACCTAAGGTTATAGATGGTTTGGGTGGAATATTAGCCAATAAAGCTGCCACAGCAATTAATGGACATTCGTACATACACAAGTGAGTGCATCATTATAACGCATTATGGCAACTCCTACACGAAAACTATTCTTTATAATTAATACACTTAATGCAGGTGGTGCAGAAAGGGTAATTTCTAATTTGTGCAACTATTTTAACAGCCGCAACTTTGATGTAAGTATAGTTTGCCTGAATCAAAGTGAGCCAGCCTACTATCTCGCACCGGAAATAAAAGTTTATACTTTAGTTGATACAGAACGAAAATCAAACTTTCTATTCAGAATATGGTATAGCGGAGTAACTTTCTTTAAACTGCTTAATTTACTAATGAGCCACAGGCCGAAAATGATGATATCATTTATGACCACCGCTAATTTATGGGCAGGCATTGCTTGTAACGTGCTCGGTATACCGTATATAGTTTCCGAACGAACTTCACCGGATGATACAGTAAATAAATTTAATTACTTGTTTAGATGGTTGTCCTATCAAATTTACAATAAAGCACAGATGATTGTTGTCCCTTCTAAGGGTATGATTCCTTGTTTCAGAAAGAACAAATCATTTAGGAAGCTGCAGAATTTTGAGGTCATCAATAATCCTATAAACCAATTTAAACCCTCGGTAGCTACAGGCGTACACAAAAGAAAATTTATCCTTGCTGTTGGTAGGTTAGATGAACTAAAGGGTTTTGATTTACTTATTACTGCGTTTAAAAGTGTACAACGCAAGGATGTAGATTTATTGATATCCGGAGAAGGCCCCGATCGTAAAAAACTTGAAGACCAGATCCTGGATTTGGACCTGGAGCACCGGGTAAAATTAATAGGATTTAAATCAAACTTACAGGATTATTATAAACAAGCTCAATTGTTTGTACTTTCTTCGAGGCTTGAAGGCTATCCTAACGTATTGGTGGAAGCCATGAGTTTAGGTTGTGCTTGTGTGGCTGCAGACTGTGAATTTGGGCCAGCAGATATTATTGAGCATGAAAAGAATGGACTTCTTGTTAAAGCAAATAGTCCTATTCATTTAGCTGAGGCAATGAATCGCGCCCTGGAAGATACAGTACTTAAAGCCAAAATGGCGAGCAATGCAAGGCTGATTATTCATGCCAATTCTACGGAAAACACTTCAGAAAAATGGGAAAAACTAGTTCTGCAAAGTATATAGCCGGAGCCCATTAATAACCAATCGATACCATAAAATTCTTTTCATTTTAAAATTTAAGAATATGAACATTTCATTTTCACCACCGTTTATTGACCAAAACGTAATCAATGAGGTAATGGACACCCTAAAATCCGGTTGGATTACTTCTGGTCCGAAGGTTAAAGAGTTAGAGCAGGAGATTGTTCGTTTGACAAAGTCCAAATCGGCAGTCTGTGTAAATTCATGGACTTCGGGCGCTATCATGATGTTAAAATGGTTTGGGGTAAAAGAAGGTGATGAGGTTATTGTACCTGCATATTCCTACTGTGCCACTGCCTTGTGCGTATTGCATTGTGGCGCCACCCCGGTTATGGTAGATATATCAGATGATCTAACTATAGACCCGCAGCGCATAAAACAGGCCATTACTTCTAAAACCAAGGCGATAATTGCTGTTGACATAGCGGGTTGGCCATGTGACTACAATATGATCAAAGCTTTACTGAAGAGCCCCAGAGTTAGAGGTTTATTTGTGCCGAATTCGGAACAACAAAGAAGACTCGGCCGAATACTTTTAATTTCGGATGCTGCGCATTCTATTGGCGCAACGTACATGGGCCATTCTGCTGCGATATGTAGTGATGTTACGATATTCTCTTTCCATGCCGTAAAAAATATCACTACGGCGGAAGGTGGTTGCATATGTCTGAATTTACCTGGTAATTTTGATCATGAAGAAGAATATAAATTCTTAAAGATATTCTCCTTGAATGGCCAAAATAAAGACGCCTATACCAAATCGAAGGGTGGCAACTGGAAATACGACATTTTATATGAGGGGCTAAAAATCAATATGCCAGATATTTGTGCGGCAATAGGTTTGGCGCAGCTAAGACAATACAAAAATATTTTACTGCCTTCACGTAAAACCATCGCCTCAAAATATTGCGATGTTTTTAGCAGTTATAGTTGGTTCATTCCACCGTCACTAGAGGATTTTACCAGAGAGAGCTCCTATCATATTTTCCCTTTACGGATAAAGAACATTACGGAAGCACAAAGAGATCAAATCATTGATGAAATCGTTTCGCATGGAGTGATTGTGAATGTACACTTCATACCTATGCCCATGTTAACTTACTTTAAAAAAACAGGTTACAATATTGCCGACTATCCAAATAGCTATAAAAATTATGCCTGCGAGATATCATTGCCTATTTATCCAAATTTAACGAATGAAGATACCGATTACGTTATTGATGCGGTTATCAGTGCAGTACAATTACAACTTAAAAACAGCAAATTACAACAACTATCACACGTTGAATAAGTAATACTTTTGACTCGTAAATACACAAAAAAAGGGCGGTATCATGCATGATACCGCCCTTTTTTTGTGTTGTTTAAGAAAATTACGCTATGTAAATCAAGTTGGAAACTTATGACTCAATAGCTCATTGTATTTTTCGAGTAGCTTGATATACTTGTTCATCCAGTAATTGACTGAAAAAGATTCTGCCGTATTGTCGTCTCCATTCTTAAATTGATTGACATTGCTCGTTATTTCATCATCTACACGAGCAAAATCATCTGGAAATTCCTTTGAAAAGTCATACTTAATGGCATTTCCAATCTTACATATAATCTCAAAACTTAGAGATTCCTGATCGAACCAGTTGTATATGGTTCTTCTACTCACATGTAATTTTCTTGATAGCGCACTTATCCCCATATGGTCTCTCCTAACCGCACGCTCAATTACTTTACCTACATTTAAATCCATGACAAATTATTAATTTAGTTCATAAATTGATGACATTTAAATTCACAGGGATGAATCTTCTCCGTTAATTGATAATGTAATAGTCTATTTCTTCATATCTCGAATTTTTACTTTTATAATCTGGTATGATTTCTTTCATCTTTTTAACCATCGCATAATCGTTGTTTAGGTTATTAAGAGATAGTAATTCTTCGATCACTTCTTGGACATAACGGATGCTAAGACTAATTGTTTTAGATATTTTAATTTTTGGATGATAAGTAGGTATAATTTGTTCTTCTACAAGTAAAAGTTCTTCATATAGCTTTTCACCGGGCCTTAAACCGGTAAATACAATCTTAATATCCTTATCGGGAGACAGACCTGCCAATTTGATCATATTTGTTGCCAGATCGACTATTTTAACGGGGTCGCCCATATCAAAAATATAAATCTCGCCCCCATTTCCCATCGCCGCAGCTTCCAGTACCAATTGTACTGCTTCGGGAATAGTCATAAAATATCTCGTTATTTCTGGATGTGTAACCGTAACCGGTCCACCTCGTTCGATCTGTGCTTTAAAGCGGGGTATAACGGAGCCGTTAGAGCCTAATACATTGCCGAACCTGGTGGTAATAAACTTAGTTCTGTTTTCTGTAATATTTGCCCCTACTTCATCATTTGATATGGATAGCGCTTTATCATTGTTTAGGGATTGTATATACATTTCGGCCAGGCGTTTAGATGCTCCCATTATATTCGTAGGCCGCACGGCTTTATCTGTTGAAATCATGATAAACTTTTCGACCCCAGCCTCTATCGCTAAATCTGACAGGTTTTTTGTCCCAAGTACATTGGTTAATATGGCTTCGGAAGGATTGTTTTCCATCATAGGCACATGTTTGTAGGCCGCTGCATGAAAAATGATTTGAGGGCGGTATTCATCAAAAATGGCTTTCATACGGCATCTATTCTGAATATTTGCCATCACTATATGTGTTTTTGCATGAGGGAAATCATCTTCAATCTCTAATTGTAAATCGTGCAAAGGTGTTTCTGCCTGATCACAGAGGACAACAAACTCCGGATTAAAATTTACAAGCTGACGGACAATCTCCGATCCAATGGACCCCGCTGCTCCAGTAATTAAAATCCGCTTTCCAAATACTTCCCTTAAAATATTATTGGTGATAAGTACAATGGGTTCTCTATCTAATAAATCTTCGATTTTTAAATCTTTAATTTGATTTAGCGTTAGTTTACCATACAGCCATTTATTGGATTGTGGTACAGTAACCACTTTTATGCCTAACTCAATGCATTTATCTAAAGTGCTTTTTTTGCCATTGATGTTTAAATCATCGCTTACAAAAAGGACTTTACTGATGTTAAACTTATTTCTTAAAGTCTCAATAGACCTTGAATGATACACCTTTTTTTGTTCGATCTGCTTGTTTAGCTTGTCTTGCTTGTCATCTACAAAAGCGATTACATTTAATGTATTGCCTTGACTACCTTCCAGAGCTTTTTTTACTAAAATGGAATCACTACCTGAACCATATATTAAAATATTCTCTTTCTTCTCTGTAGGCTCCAAAGCTTTTATGTAAGCAAATAGGCTTTTTACAACAACCCTTAGGATGATTAAGAGTGATGATGATACAAAAAAGTTCATAATCAGGACCTCGGTAACCGATTTAGAGGGCATCGCGAAGCCAAACGCCAAGCATATATTGCAAATAATGGTGAAAACAAAATTAGTTAACAATACCGCCATAAATATTCGAATGATATCTTCGGTATTGGAATATCTAATGATACCGGTATGTATACGCATTCTCATGAATACACAAATGGAAATAAAACTATATAGTGCTATATAAATAAAGGTATTTGAATAAAACAGCTCTTGATATTCAAACTTATTAATTAACAAGAAGGACATAAAAAGTGTCCAGGATATAATAATTTGATCAATCATTAAAATCAACCAACGAGAATACGTTTTGTCGCCGAACATTAACTTTTTCATAATATTAGAGTTTTAAATCATCATTTGAAAATAACCGCAAGTTAAAATATTAGCCAATGCGCGATAAAGGGGGAAGAAATCTATGTTAGAGTCCTTATCGATTCCTTGTTCATTAACCAGAGAATGATAGACAGAGTGGTTGGTCACATAACGCCAGCTTTCATATTCCAAAAGCAAATCCGAGAAACCCCTTTTCCATTTAAATAAAGTATCTTCTTTAAAGCAATAACCACCGCCAAGATGATAGTATTTCATTCCCAATTTCCGCCCCAGAATACTTATTTCATCTATTAAAAATTTTGCCGGGGATGTAGAAAGGAATTTAGAGGAAGTAGCCACTAAATGACTTTGGATAATGCCACAGGTACAGGTAATAATGCTCCCGCTAATTACCTTATTATTAAAGTAAACAAGCAAAAGCCTGCAATCAAATTCGTCATTATGAATAAGGTCAACAAAATATTTTTTACTAAAAAAATACTGTTCTTTTGCACCAATTCGGGTCATATTTTCTGTATAGATATCAAAAAACAAATCGATATCCTCAAGGTTTTTGCTTTCCTTAAGAATGTAACCATAGTCTCTTGCCTTCTTTACATTATGTAAAGTAGTTCTTCTATATTTTTTACGTTGTTCTTCAATAGTTGTTGTTAGATCGATAGCTACGGTTCTTCCATTTTTATGAATCCCCCCAAAGCGTTCAATTAACAAGTTTTGATTAAAGAATGGATTTAATCGTGAAAAGACTGAAATATTGCGCTCCCGCTCTAAAAAATCCAGAAATGATTCTTTAAAGTTATCCATAAGCGCTTCATCCAGATCTTCGAATTTTCGATTAGATATGGGCCCTGGATATCCGTATACAGATCCAAGGTCAGAAAATTGAGAGCCTGATATTTCCCTTTTCAATAATGGAAATGCGATATAGTCCTTTCCTTCCTCATAAATAAAAAGAAAAGGATCGCCACCTTCATCCATAGAATGATAGTGCCAGGTATGATAAAAATCATGTTCAACAGAACCTTTTACATAGGCTATCCATTGCTCCTTATTAAGAATGCTGATTAATTTCATCATAACGCTATGAAATTTTAAGTTAAACAGGTAGATAAAACAACAAATCAATTATCCATTGTGAACATATGCTTTGTCAGTACCATTTTGAGTTGGTTATTATGCTTACCAACTGTAATAAATCCCAATTTTTCATAAATAGAAAGCGCTGCAATGTTATCTTCGTGTGTAAAAAGAAATACACTTTCAAGATTTCTTTGAGAAAACCCAAACTCGAGAATTAGTTTAGAAGCAGACTTTCCTATCCCCTTTCCCCATAATTGTTTTTCCCCTATAAACATGTGAAATTCGCCCTCAGCATCATCCAAATTTATTAATTGTACATTACCAATGTATTGATCTGTACCATGTAAACATATGGCAAAACGGCTGTCATTCGCTTTATTTAATTTAGCACGAAGCCATTCCGTTTCTTGTTCCAAAGTAAAATCAGCATTAGGCTTAAATTCGGTATACACCCATATGTCAGGATCTTTACGCCATTGATAAGAAGTTTTCGCATCCTCTAAATTCAATGGTCTTAGGTAGACAGCATCATTCATAATATATTGTTTAAAAGATCATTTATTTAAGGGATTTGCTTAGCCCTGGCCAGGCTGATACATTCTTAAATGCGGTGGTTGATAAAACTCCTGAAGGTTAGCCGAAATACGGGCGTTATACCCTATTACTTGCCGTAGGTGATTATCTAAACCTTCACCAAACTCGTAACCCAAAAACCTTGGAAAATCAAACTGTGGCTTAAAAAAGGGCCTTGTAAAGGTAAGTGTTAATGCCCTCCTGGGGCCGTCAGTACTATTATTTCCTGCTGCATGCCAAATATTGGAATCAAATAAGACAATACTTCCCTTCTTCGCAACAGCCCTATCAGCATGCGCGTAAAAAAACTCATCATCAGGCTTATCTTCTTGTCTATGTGATCCAGAAAGAAAGTAAGTTGCTCCATTATCCAAGGTATAATCATCCAACAAAACAATCATCTGGACTGCAATTTTAAAATCACCTGTAAAACTCCTAATGTCGCGATGAACATTATGGACATATGCTTTGAAATTTTTAAAATTGAGAACACCACTTATCCCATTTATAATATAATTTCCTTTCAAAAAATGTCTCATTTCTTTATCGCAATACATTTGTCCTAAAAAGGGCATACTAAAATTATCCTTTTCCAAGAGGTGGTGCAATGTACCCTCCATATTAGTTTCAATGCCATTTTTAATTTGAATATCTCTCCTCAATTGATAGGCAGGCTCCAGATCATTAATTATAGTATTAATCATTCTTTCATCTACGGCGTTCTCATAAATGACCCAACCAAACTCATCAATTGCATTCTCGAAATCACTTATAGTGGCTTCGGAATAATTAAATTTATTTTTCACTGCATAAAGATTTAAGGGTTAAACTTTAATTGATTTCCAATATTTTAAAAGATATATGGCTATTTCTATTTAATGGGATACCGCAGGACTGCGGTAGAGAGGAAAGTAATCAGGTCTGACATCATCATTCCGTTCCCTAACTAGATCGTTGTAACTAAATGTATCTGATATAAATCTCCAGGTATTATCCTCTAGAAAAAGAGAGGAGAAATAAGACTTAAATTTGAATAATGAGTCTTCCCTACCGCCCAAGCCACCACCAAGGTGGAAATATCTCTTTCCGAGTTGTCTTCCGATGACACTAATCTCGTCGGTTAATAATTTACTCGGAGACTGATTTATGTAAGCGTTAGCAGTGGCAGATAAATGATTACGGATTACATCTCCAGCGCACATGATAACGGCCCCGCAAATCATCACATCGCCATGGTAGATTACAATTAATTTACAGTTTTCTTCTTTGCTTTTGATGAGCTGCGTAAAGTAGGCTTCGTCATAAAAATAGCTCTCCTTAGCCCCCAGTCTAAGCATGTTTTCTGTATACATAGCTGTGAACAATTTGATCTCATCCTGGCTACTCGCTTCTTTGATATCATAAGGCATTTTTCTCAATTGCCTAATCTGTTGCGCTAGTTTTTTCTCATACTTTGCCCGTTGTTCCTCAAGAGGAATAGACAGATCCATATATACAGTCCGACCATTATTCATTACCCCACCGATTTTTTCTATTAATACCCTTTGATCAATAAATGGATTGAGACGGGAGAAAACGCAAACATATCGACCAGCTTCCATAAAGCTTAAAAAGGAGCATTTAAAGCTTTCAAGTAATTGTTCATCAATATCTGAGAATTTCACATTAGAAATTGGACCAGAATATCCATAAACCGATGTCAGATCAAACAAATCTGAATTGGCAATTTTTCTTTTCAATAATGGAAGCGCTATAAAAATATCAGCTTCTTCATATACAAAAAGAAAAGGTTCACCACTATTCTCTAAAGAATGGTAATGCCAGGTGTGATAAAAGTCATAGCTAACAGAATTATGAACATATGTAGTCCATTCTTCTGATTGTTCGAAATTGATTAAATGATATGCCATATGATTAAAAAATTTTAATACTACACAATCATAACCTTTCTACTAACCGACATTCATAATTTTAAGCATTTCGGAATTCACCAGGTTCACATCAAATTTCTTTTTAGCGAACTTCCTTCCATTAATACCATATAAAATAATGTCTTTGGTATTGTTAATGTAATACTCCATCCTTGAGGCAAGGACTGAAATATTTTTTATAGGAACTAAGAAACCATTTACACCTGAAGGCGACGCATCTACAGTTTCTCGGCATCCCACAGAATTACTGGTAATAATTGCCCTCCCCATAGCCATGCCTTCTAATATACATCTAGGTACTCCTTCTCCATAATAAGAAGGTAAAACGAGAATTGAAGCATCCTTAATATATGATCTGACATCATCTACCTGACCAATGTATTCTATAGTGTCCCCCGATTGAATTTCAGCGTATAGTGCTGTAGTGATTGAGTCTATATTGTCATCAAATGAGCCAATAAGTTTAAACTTTACATCTGGATATTTATTGCGAACTATCTTTGCCGCTTCATAAAACTCGTTTACTCCCTTTGAATTGATTAAGCGGGATATCATTAAGAAACTTATGTGTGAAATTTCGGGTTCGGAGTAGTCATAATGACTTAAATCAACACCTGAACCATTAACTACAAATGCCTGGTGTTTTGCTCCGATTATTTTGCATTCCAGTAATTTGTTATAATCATCTTTATTCTGAAAAATAACTCGAATTCTTTTGTTTGCACTTAAACTAAACTTTAATAAAAATTTAGTTATCGAACTAACCAATTTGCTTTTAGAGCTGCTATCTGTAAAGTTGTAACCCAGACCGGTGAGCATGGGCGTAATGCAATCTATTTTACATAGCCTTGCCACCATGGTTCCGTATATTACAGGCTTAAACGTATATGGAAAAAAAATATCAGGCTTAATTTCTCTAATCAAATTATATAATTTAAGGATATACTTAAGGTCGGATATAATAGAAACATTACTCCCATTTAGTGCATTCTCACATACAGTAACATTCATATCTCTTAGTTTTTCCCTAACATGCTGTTGTGAAATTTTAGGAGTAAAAACATATACGTCATTTTTCTTGATAAGCTCTTCAATGAGTTTACCGCGAAAATCAAGTAAGGTTCGTGATGAATCACAAGCAATCAATACTTTCTTTCTGTTTTCTGTCATGACAACGGATATAAAAAAGGTCGTTAAACCACAAGGCCACCTGACTTACAGTCAGATGGCCTTGTGGTTGGGTATTTTCTTTATTTCTATTTATTATAATGTTGCACCTGCTCCTTTTGTTACGATTGAAGGAACATCTGCTGCTGCATTAAGCACTGATTTATATTCATAAGTTGGTGCCCAGTTTGCAAGTGGCGTAGTAATCTCATTTTTACCTGAATTTACATAGATATTTGTCTCTGATCCACTAATGTATCCCGGAGGATCACCCGCTAAGTTGGTTGCAATTGGTTTGTTACAATTTGCAAAGTAATCGTTGTCAGTACGGACATTTCCACCGGCACGTGCACTGATTGAGTAACCGCTATTGTTTAAGTGATAATTGTTAAACAAGTGAACACTTCCATAATTCATTGTTGGCTCTCTTTCTGAAATATTGTTCCAGAAATTATGGTGAAGTGTAACATGCAATTTACCAATATCCTGAGATGCGATCTCTGCGCTAATTCCTGCACTAATCAATACCGATAAGTTGTTATTACTGAATTTATTCCAGGAAACCGTAACATAATCTGAATATCTGGTTATGCTAATATCTTTACCATAATATTCCCATCCATGATCACGATCGGCTGAGAATTCACAGTGGTCTACCCAGATATGGTGTGAACCTTCTTTTATCTGAACACCAGCATTGGTTACATAATTTTTAATTCTAAGGTTTTGAATAATAATATTGTTAACAGTATACAACATAAACGATGCGCCTTCTACTGATGCACCAGATAAACCAATAATTGATTTATTTGATTTCACATACATAGGATCATTACCTGCTCCTTTAATGGCACCCGATACATAAATAATTTTTGGACCATCAGAACTTAACGCACTTTTTAATGCCTGTAAAGTAGATACTGTGATTTCTGAACCACCTTTACCACCTGTAGTTGTTCCATTTACTGCTGCATAACCAATTAAACCTGTAGCTATAACACCAGTACCGCCACCACCTGTTGGAGGTGTAACTGTTTCTGGAGGTGTAGTTGTTGCAGATCCGCCAATTGTAACAGTGTATTTCCTTCCATTTGTCTTCGGATTTGTATTATCTGATGCAGAGAATATCAAACTGTTTCCCCAATGACTAAATTTACCTGTACCTATTGAACTGATATCAGCATGCTTAGCATGAGCTGCTCCCAGTTCTTTGCCATTTTCAAAAACTCTTAGTGTTGAAATACTTGGCTGAGTATTCGAATCGCCAGTGGTACCAAAATCACGGTAAATCACATAAGCAAAGCCACCTTCTGCTGTAAGACCAGACAAATCAAGCACTGTTTCTGTTGTAGGTGCTGTAGGTGTACCAGGTAATATCTCAGTCGGAGTTCCTCCTGTTGTGAAGGTATATTTCCTGCCATTTTTTCTCGGATCTGTATTGTCAGACGCAGAGAATATTAAACCATTTCCCCAATGACTGAATTTACCCTTACCAATTGAAGCGATGTCAGCATGTTTAGTATGAGCTGCTCCTAGTTCTTTACCATCTTCAAAAACTCTTAGTGTTGAAATAGTTGGCTGAGTATTCGAATCTCCAGTCGTACCAAAATCACGGTAAACAGCATATGCGAAGCCACCTTCTGAAGTGGCACCCGATACATCTATCGCTGTTGCTGTTGTATTTGATACAGCTCCTATTCCAGTCGAATTTTCAATATCATTACTGCCAGACAAGTCAGGAACCACGGGAGCATCCTTCTTGCATTGGCTAAACATTAAAATTGTGGATAATACTATCCCTAACATAAATACCCTTGTTAATTTTTTTCTCAATCTTTCCATTAATACATTCTTTTTTTAAATACCCTCTTTTAACGGGGGGCCTAAAAAAAAATTGTATCTTAAAAGTTACAGAAGAAAAAGCTAAAAAAGTCCACAAAACGGGGAAAAATGTCCCCAATTATAATTTGCGGCCGATTTTTTGCAGCTACAGCATGTGTAAAGTAGATTTACAAATATTAAACGCTCACTCTATATGACTTTAATATGACATATCACAGTGAAATATAAGTTAAATTCTTGTGCTAAATATGACGTTTTGATCAACCATTTTGATTCTTGAACGCTTTTTCACCTCCTTATTTGAACAATAGAACATTTTATACCATTCTATAAAGTTATGTACCCCCTCTTTTACGGATACTTTAGGCGTATAATCTAATTCGTCCTTTAATCTGGAGATATCAGCCCAGGTGTCTGCTACATCACCATCTTGCATCGGCAAATATTCTTTATTAGCAATAACGCCAATATTGCGCTCTATTTCATTTATAAACTCTAAAAGACTTACAGGTGCTCCCCTTCCTATATTGAATATACTGTATGGGGCTCTAGAACTTGCAGGATCTGGCTCAAAGGCGTTCCAGGTTGCATTATGTACTGCTGGTTTATCTATTAGGTGCACTATGCCCTCAACGATGTCATCTACGTACGTAAAATCCCTGCTCATATTTCCATTATTAAAAACTCTTATTGGTTTACCCTCCATTATTGCTTTGGCGAATATAAATAAAGCCATATCTGGTCTACCCCATGGACCATAAACAGTAAAGAACCGTAAAGCCGTAGTTGGAATATTAAAAAGGTGGCTATATGCGTGTGCCATTAACTCATTACTTTTTTTAGATGCGGCATATAAGGAAATCGGATGATCGACATTGTTATTGACAGAAAAAGGCATTTTTTTATTTAAACCATAAACACTTGAGGAGCTTGCGTACAATAAATGTTTGATTTTTGCATACCTGCAACATTCCAGAATATTTAAAAATCCATGAATATTCGATTCTAAATAGGCCTCTGGATTTGTTAAACTATATCGTACACCGGCTTGGGCTGCTAAATTGCATACGGCGTCAAAATGATAAGTACTAAAAAGATCAAGCAGGCCTACTTTATCAGTGAGGTCCAACTTAACGAATGTGTAGTTGCTGTATTTTGTACTTTTTACAGCTGTATTGTATGCAATTAGCTCCTTGGAAATACCACTCTCTTCCAGACGGGCATATTTTAAATTAACATCATAGTAGTCGTTGATTATGTCGATCCCAACCACTTCATCCCCTCTTTCTAATAAACGGTTTGCCAAGTGAAAGCCAATAAAGCCCGCAGTGCCTGTTACTAAAATTTTCATACGATTAAGGTTTAATTATGAATTAAGATTATTTAAAATAGAATTGATGAAGGTTTTCGGTGTTCGACTCTCCAGGTATTTCATTCTATCAACCACTTTATTTACTTCCCGATCTACTATCAGTGATTCTAAGGCCTGTGTCAAGGCCTGAGTATTGTTAACTTCTACTTTAATAATTGATGGAATATCTTCAATACCTCCTGCACAAAGTGTGGAAATAACTGCGTCATTTACGGCCATCATTTCAAGTAAAACATTTGGAAATCCTTCCATTATTGAAGAAACAACACATAGTTTAGCTTTTTTAAAATATGGAATGGGGTTGTCAATATGCCCTTTCAGAATCACCCGTCCATCCAGGCCCATTTCATTGATTAAATGATGAAGATGCGCTCGTTCCCGGCCTTCCCCTAAAATCAATAGCTTTAAGTTTTTATGCTGATCTGCAATATTTGCAAATGCGTGAATTAATATTGAAAACCCCTTTTCAGGAATCAGGCGCCCTGCAGTGCAAACAAAATCTTCATTCGCAAGATCTTCAGGTAAAGACTCCTCAGCTTTCTTTAATATCTGATTTAAGTCAATCGGGTTTTCTTTAATTACGGCTTTGTTATTTGGTATAAACTTGTTTTGTTTCAGCAGTTGATTCCGCATTATTGCCGTCTGACATACGATTAAATTAACTGCCGGATACCCCAATTTATATGCAATTTGATAACTTATTTTCTTAACACCTGTGTAACGGGTAAATACGGAGGTACATTCACGGACAATCAAATTTGATTTTATATATCCTATGCGTTTGAGCAAACCTAAATACGAATTAAGATAAGGATGCGTACTTATAATTGTATATCCCTTTCTGTAGGGAAAAAGCGCTTTTACAAGGATTAAAAACCCGATGAACATCGGCCCCTCTGTTAAATATTGTACGCTTTGTTCTTTAGGTATCAACAGACGGGAATTAAACAAACGTTTCAGAAATATCAAAGGGTTATTCGTTACACCAGCTGCCATGCGCAAGATGTTTTCCGCTCCACCTGCATAATTAGACATGGAAATAAATAGCAACTTTTGAGAAGGAGAATTCATTTTATAAATTATTAGGAACGGATTCGTCTTACCATTTTTTTCAAAGGCATAAAGGCTGAATACACTTTTCGTTTGCCATCCAAAAATATCCTGTCATTCACGAAACTTATGGTATGCAGTCCCATGTTGTAAGGCGCTTCCGGAGATAATTCAAATTCAGCTTTTTGTGAAAAAGCATTTTCAGTAAGCTGCGTAATTTTATTAATCATTATCGAACCACCGTAACGGTGATTCGAATTTTGAGATGGTCTGTAAAGTTCCCCGTCGACAATAAATAGGTTTCCTGCTCCCCTGGATTCTTTACTTTCAACAGAAATTGGGTTTAAAGCGTGTCCGGTAAATCCCCCATCTAATGTATCTGCATAAAAAATATATAACTCGTTCTTCTTTTGTGATATACTGGTAAAAAGCCAATACTTATCCTTGTAAAATATTAAAGAGCTGTCTACATAGGCAGCACCTTCCAAAAGGATTCTTTTTTTTTGCAATTGAATAGAACTTTCTGGTTTTAGATGGTATAGGCTTACTTCCAGAGCTTCAGAAGTTTCAGGTATACAATAAAAATCCGAGGCTTCTTTAAAAATGTATGGGTAAGACAAATGGATACCTTCTGGTAAAATCCCGGATACTGTTTCTTTATTTTTAAAGTCAAGATTCTTAATTACTCTAATTTTCCCTTTACCCTCCCAAAAATTTAACTCCTCGTAATAGATATAAACATCATTATCTATTTTTATTGCAAATGGATCGGCAGAATAATCCGCTCTATCTTCTTTCAACCACGATATTCCCGAGCGTAATCCTTTGTTTGAAATCAGACTTTCTGGAGTCTGCCATACATAACCTATATTCCATTTGCTGGCTGTGAATAATTTATCAATCAGATTGCTTATGACTTTGTTTTCTACGGGTGTGTACATAATATCCAATTTTAATGCAGTAAGTACTACCACATTTATGAAATATTTCGGGGAGAA
Source organism: Pedobacter sp. ok626 (assembly GCF_900100435.1). Lineage (GTDB taxonomy): Bacteria > Bacteroidota > Bacteroidia > Sphingobacteriales > Sphingobacteriaceae > Pedobacter. Next base: position 434,395 of record NZ_FNEX01000003.1, read on the forward strand.
TCGTAATACGTAATAATCTTTATAGAATTTTTGACATGAGCACCATTGGGTATGGCAGGTAGTCACTTTCCAATTTTAATTTACCGCCAAAACCGTCTTTAAATTTATTGATCTGGAAAAGTGATTCATCTTTTGTATCCATAGCATAACCGCCTAAATCATATTCCACAAAGCCTAACTTTTTGAAGTGCTTCATATCCATAAAATGAAGTAGTCGATTGGCACGGCCAATGATAGCCCGCGTTTGAGAATCGACTACATCCCTAAACAAGGACGCTGAATGAAACAGTCTTACACGTTTTAAACTCTCATCTATAATATAAGAATGCATCACAACTTCTTTTTCGTCATATTCAGCCTTTGTTATGACTAAGTTTGTATCGTAATTGTTGATGCTATTATTTAATAGTCCCAGGCCCTTTGTCTTTGCAAATTGATTGTAAAAGTTCTTGAAATGCTCAACATCCGGTTCTACAGAAGCAGTGATAGACTCTTTTTCTGCTCTTCTAATTTCATAGCTTGTATTTTTTTCAAAACCTGCCAGCAACTGTGTTTCATCTTGAGTAAGATCTACAACTTTTGTGAAAAAGTTCTCCCGTTTATAGCCTAACACAGGTTCACAATGAGCACTTTGCTTATATAGCGTAGTTAAACAGTTCCAAATACTAGGTTTGGAACTGTACCAAACTACCTGACGATTAAAAAAACTTACAACCTTAATTTTAACACGAAGCATAATAATTGGATAAAATTCTAAAGCATCATTCCACTTAATTTTTCCTCATTAGTAGTGCGAGACTCGTAATATTCGAATTAAGTTTCGTGTCCCAAGGCAAAGTACCTAAAGGTAAAACAACTAGATTTGCGCCTTCTCTAATAAGACGTTCGGTAGCTGAATAAGGCCCTGTAATGGTGAAGTTATCAGACCATAAAGGTTTTCCCTCTGGATAGTAATCGTGCAGCAAAATCACTCCATTTTTATGGAGTGATTTTAGAGCCAATGGGATTTCCTTATATACGGTTGCTGCCGAATGATCCCCATCAAGGAATATAAAGTCAAATTTCTTTTGACTATTTAAGTATTTTAAAGAATTACCTGTGACAAAATTGACTATATCTCCATAATTTAACTCATTTATCATTTGAATCGGAGAATATTTAGTCCCATATTCTTCCCATGGTTTTTCTGAAGCCGAATTTACATCCCGGATATCTAAAGTGGTAAAATTAACAGGTTTATTCTTTTTTTGATTTTTGAAGAGAGCCGCAGCAATATTGATCGTGGACGCTCCTATATGGGTTCCAATCTCCAAAACAGATGTTGGTTTAAATTTATTGATGAGGTAATATATAGCTCGTCTATCACCAGGATTAACGCCACCAGATCCATTAGGGACATTAAAAATGTCCATGTCTTTTTTCGACTCCTCCCAAATACGCTCGGTTTCTTCGGAGTTGAAAATTTCAGATAAAGACACATCTTTCTTAGGCATTAAGTTTTCTGTTACACAATATTGCCTTTCTAACGAATTAAATTCTCTTAATTCTTTTGTTCTGATTAATGTACGGATGTTAGTTTTAATAAAATCCGGCAAAATCTGTCTTAATGTTCTTTTTAGTATCATTTTTATGAGCTTTGTTTTTTAATACTTGTTCCGTTTTTTTGAATGGTCTCTAAACTCCATTTTTAAAATTAAAACATATTGATAGAAGGTAACTAAGCGAATATAGCTTCGGGTTTTGACTTACTTTTTTGACCTTTTAACCATTGAGATAACACTAATAATTTCCAGATTTGAGGAGATCTGTTCCATTTTCCGGTCATGTGTTCTTGAATAATTTCTTGCGTTCTTTTTACATTTATACCAGGAATATTTTTTAATTCGGAAACAGTAAGATGGTCTAAAACATATTCCTTTAACTCGTTTCTAAACCAATCTTGAAATGGCATGGTAAATCCTGCTTTTGGTCTGTTGAAAAAATTTGCAGGTACATAATCAAACAGAATGTCTTTGATAATTTTCTTTTGTGTTCCGTAATTAAACTTAAAGTTGCTAGGCAAACTCCTGCTAAATTCAATTATCCTATAATCCATTAGCGGCGATCTTGACTCTAAAGAGAAAGCCATGGAAGCTCTATCTACCTTAGTATTGATATCCTCAACCAGGTATGTTTTGATGTCAAAATCAGAAATACGTTCCAATAGTGGTTTATCAGGATTTGTTAATATGTGCATAAAAGGATTATCAAGGCCCAGATCCTTTTCCAGTACCCAGGAATTCTCCATGCCACCCAGCATTTTAACATACAAGGTTTCTATATCCTTAAGGGAAATCCCCATAGCGATCAGTTTGTGCTGATAATTTGGTGAAAGATTAATCACTGATGCAATGGTTTGTCTGAAGGCCAGAGGAAATCTAAACAATGACTGAACAGTATTAATCCATTTATATCTGTGATAGCCAAGGTATCCTTCATCCCCTGCATCTCCACTCAATGCTACCGTTACATGTTTTTTAGTATGTTTGGTTAACAGCATCATCGGTATTGCACTTGAGTCTGCAAAGGGCTCATCATAGTATCTAGAGAAATTATGTATAAGCTCAATTCCTTCCTGGTAATTACATTCGATAATGTGATGTTCGGTTGATAGATGTTTAGCTACCTTCTCAGCATATATACTTTCATCGAAGCGTTTTTCATTAAATTTTATGGAGAAGGTTTTAACGTTATCAACCATTTGTGAAGCTAGGGTAGCTATTAAGGAAGAATCAATACCTCCTGAAAGGAATACCCCTAAAGGCACATCTGAATGCATTCTTATCTTAACAGAATCATACAATATCTCCTTTAACTCGTTTTTGGCATCGATATAACTACCTTCAAACTTATTATCCCATTTATAATCCAGATCCCAATATTTATCTATTTTTAATGAACCGGTATAAAGGTCATATTTAAAACTATGACCTGCTGGAAGCTTCTTAACTTCTTTCCAGATTGATCTGGGCTCTGGAATATATCCCCATATAAAATATTCATTAATGGCTTGTTCATCGACCGTTAAATATCTTCCTTCGTTAATTTGGGATGGCTGGCTGGCAAACTCAAAATCTGCACCTTTATGACTAAAATAAAAGGGTTTCTTTCCAAATCTATCTCTTGCTCCAAAAAGCTCCTTTTTGATAGAATCATAAATGGTGAAAGCAAACATTCCATTGAATTGTTTGACACAATCCGGTCCATATTCTAGATAGGCAGCACAGATAACTTCTGTATCTGAAGTGGTATTAAAATGATAGCTTTTCTTTTGAAGGTTCGTTTTAATATCCTGGTAATTGTAAATTTCGCCGTTAAAAACAATCTTAAGATGTTGATAGGAAAATGGCTGATTAGATCTAGGATCGAGATCGATTATAGACAACCTATTATGTCCAAGTACAAGGCCTTCAAATTGCTGAAATGCCGAATAGTCAGGCCCCCGGAAATTGATTCTAGCCAATTTGGCTTTAATAATTTCATCACTATATTTAATCGTAGATCCGTATATACCACACATAATTTTAGTTGTTATGTCTATAATCAATTAAGCCATTAAGTTCTCATATTTTACAGCCACCTTATCCAGGGCACATTTTTGATAAACGTCTTCTTTTATAGCTAAAGAATCCCATTTTATTGAACAAGCTTTTAGAATCTGCTTTTTAAAATCCTGAAGATTGCCCTGCTCTACAATAAAACCATTAAAGCCATTGCGGATAAGGCCAGAAACTCCTCCCACCCTGAAGGTAACCACCGGTATACCTACCGATAATGACTCCAATACAACATTGGGGAAGCCTTCAGTAAATGAGCTGAGTACCATAAGGTCATGTTTTGTAAGGAGACTGTTTACCTCTGTAATTTGACCTGAAAAAAATATCCGGTTTTCAATCTTTAATGATTTTGCATTTGAGATGATTTCAGTTTTTAGTGGCCCATCTCCAACAATTGTTAATGTATAATTTTCAGGGAGTTCTTTGAATATATTGAGTAAGCGGTCGAATCCTTTTTCTTTTGCCAAACGTGCAACAATTATCAATTTCTTTTGAATGGAGGGAGAGATTCTTTCTTTAATAAAACCTGTGTATAAAACAGGGTTCGGAATTATAACAAGTTTTTCATCAGGGATGTCAAATTCATCGGCAATCGCTTCTTTCATTTCTTTGGATTGACATACAACCGTATCGAATTTTTTATAAGAAAACTGAGTAAAAAGGTTCCAGAATTTTGCTTTGAATCCCTCAAAATGTCTCATTTGCTCCGGAATATTGGATGCCCTGGCGATCAGATTAGGTATGGTTACAAATAGGGAAACCAATGCAACCAGAATATTGATGTGATCTGTAGTAGAAAATACAGCAAACGGTTTTTCTTTTTTGATTAGTCTTAGTAATTTGAAGAATGATAAAGATGCTTTTGAAGTTTTGAGATCTATGAAATTAACATCTTCAATATCCATAGAGAAACATTTATCACGTGAATCTAAGAAGACAACACTGACATCATAGAGGATTTTATTAAATCCTTGCGACAAAATCCAAAAAACACGTTCTGAACCTCCAGCTCCAAGTGAAGCCACTATAAAGAATATTTTCTTTTTCATTTACCGAGATTTATATTAAAATTCGATCCTGTGGTTCACCATTCATTTTCCATTGTACATGGACTTCCTGATGACTATTGACTTCATTTTCGGCTTCTTCTAAATCTTTATTATTCTTTTGAATTTTCAAATAATGAAGTATGCTAAAAAATAAAAAGACCGTCGGACCATCTGCACTTAAAAGCCAGGCATTATGCGACAAAGAATTAATTGTGACCGCTAGAAAAGAAAGAATCAAACAAATAAGTAAGGCATATTTTTTCTCTCGTACATGGTTAAGAACACTTCTAAATGCCCCAATTATTTTATAGTATAAGGCTATAAGAAATCCCAGACCAAGAAATGGACCCAGGTAGGTAAAAAACATCAGATAAGCATTATGCGAGGTAATTCCAGATCTGAATACTTGGTTACGGTAAATTACATCACCCCAGTTTTTTCCATAAAATATAAGCCCATATGGGTATTCAGCGTAGATTCTTAAATTTTCCTTAAGGAGTGTTGATCTGTTGTATTCACCATCATCCTGCTCATTTTTAACCAGAATATTCTCAGCTCCTTTGCCTTTGCTGTCAAAACCATCCTTAAGTACATATGTGTATAGTAATACGCTGGCAATTACAGTTATCCCGATGATGTAGACCGCTTTATATTTATAGTAGATTAACGAGAACAATAAGACCGAAGCAATAAACCCAACAAATACAGACCTTTGCATACCTAAAAAAATGAAAACCAGGCAGATGGATAAGACTAAAGCTTTTACTAACCATTTTTTTTTAAATAAATACGCATAAATAAAAATGAATGGAGTAAGGGCAGCCAACTGATATCCAAAAGTAAATTGATAAGCTGCTATACCAGAAGGACTTTGAATGACTTCCTGACCGGCTAATAGCGCCCTAAGAGGATTAATATAACTCTCGTTAAAATGATTAAGTACCATGATGACCGCGGAAAACGCTAGCAGAGAAAAGAATATCAGGATAGAAAGCTTAAATCTCTTCGAATTTGAGCCAACGAAATAGCTAAAATAAAGGGCACAAATGAAAATTGATATTAAATTAACCGTGAAGAGTTTATAGTCGTCCACCCCTACTATGTAATAAAAGAAAAATGCAAGGAAAAAAATCAGAAGTTCTTTGACGTACAAAAAAGAAGCCCCAGGTTCTTTAAAAACAAACACCAATGGGAGACCAAACAATATGGGAGCTGGAATTCTGAAGAATTCTGTAAAAAAGACTCCAAATGATAATGCAAACAAATACAAAATCATAAATACTACTGTAATAAATTTCATATTTAATCTATTTGAATTATTAATAATTAATCATCCGTTTTACGCAATCCACAAATAATTCGGCATTATTGATATTTGTTTTGTATAATTCCTGAGCGTTTTCTGCTATATGCTTAAAAGAGGCATAATTGTTTAGCAAAACTTCCAATTTTTCTTCCAGATCATTCAAGTTCCAATCAACCGGAATATATGTTTCATTCGGTATGTATATATTTGGATAGGTTTGCAGATGTTCCATAGAAGGTTTTATCAATACCGCCCCAGAAATGAGCGTTTCAAAATCCCGGTAGCATATTTCTCCCCAGCCAAAAGGGCTGATACTTACTTTAGAATTTCTTAATTCCTTCCAGTATATGTTTTTTGAAACAGGATTTCCTCGTAGTATATTAAAATTCAGTGTATCAAACATGCTTATTACTTTGTTTCTCTGAAAGGAAATTGCCTGAGCTAATGAGTTGGAATTATGGGTTGTGCCGCGAAATATTAAGTCGTACTTTCTTTCCTTATTTACCACACTGAACCTACTTGGATAAATATTATAGCTTAAATAATTACTTAACCTTGTCAGTTTATATCCATATGGTCTGTAGTCATTTAAACCAATGTTCCAGCCAACTTTTATTTTGTATAACTGATCCTTTGGGCAGGGTTTAAAAGCACTGAGTGTTTTTTCAAAATCATTACTATCTAACCAAATGCGTAAATTTTTTCCTTCAGAATAGTAATCAGTATTTTTTAGGGTCTGCTTTTTTAAAAAGGTATCTACAAATTCTATAATCGCAAAATCATTAGATCCTGTAGAGTCAGCTGCATCAAACCAAATCAGCTTTCCAATGGTTTTCTTCACTCCTATAAGAAACCTTATTAGCTCTTCTTCATTTTCTACCGTTCTTTTTATGGTGTTTTGCCAGCCATCTTCAAAATACCTGGAATGTATAATCAAATAATCTGCATCTCTTAGCTTCTTGTCAGTATGATCAAAATAAAACTCAACCTTTATCCCGTTCTCTTTTAATTGGCCACTCCATCTATGAAATGGATGTGTTTCTGAGTAAAATCGATTCTGGGGCCAATCGAGAATTTTAAGGCTCTTCATATTTAATCTTTAAGGCAGATTTTTCATCATCTCTGTTTAAGAACAATACTTTTTATTGTCAGCAAGATGATTTTTATATCAATCCACAAATTATTGTGATCTATATATTTTAGATTCTGCATAATTTTATAGGGGATAATATTTTTTATGTAAAAAACTTCCGGGTTTTTTGAACTTGCTAAAAGTTGCGACTCATTTACAAATTGTATAGATGCCCAATCGGTGATTCCTGGTTTAACACTAAGTACCCTCTGTTGGATCAAATCGTACTGCTCTACATATTTATTTACTTCCGGTCTTGGCCCAACAAAACTCATATCTCCTTTTAAAATATTAAACAACTGAGGTAGTTCATCAATTTTATACTTACGGAGCCAAAAACCTACCCGGGTTATACGCCGATCATGGTCACCAATAGTTAAAAGACCGGAGCTTTCAGCACCGCAGCACATTGTCCTGAATTTAAACAACTTAAAGTCAACCTTATTTTGTCCAACACGTGTTTGTTTGTAAAATATCCCTCCTTTTGAATCCATCAAAATCACTAGAGAGATGATCAGGAAAAGCGGCATTAATAGTATTATTCCAATTAATGACACCGTAAAATCAAATATTCTTTTAGTCCTCATGGTGATTATAATTAAAAGCTAGAACGATATGATCAGATCACGCTGAAATGCTTACAATAAGATCGAAATAGTTTTAAAAGCGTTATCAATTTTAAAACTTCTGAGATCAAAAAGAAAGTACTGCTTCATGTATATCTTCAATAACTCTCTTTTTTGGGATGACGAATACTTAAACTTTTTAATCACTAAATTGAAATCATTGATCATCCTTCGTTTCCTCATTCTTGGAGCTGCCATGCTCCAAATACCACCAGAGTGTATACGGTAACAACTCATTACTTCAGGTAAAACATAAACTTTTTTCCCTGTGCTTAATGTGGCATGTAGTTTAAATATCACATCCGCACCATAGGTGTCAAAATACCAATTTTCATTACCTATACGCCTAACTTCCTCTGTGTTTTTTACCATCAAGGAGCAGATTCTGGTTTCTTCTCTCTTACCAAAAAGTAAATCTTCATAAGTAAATTCTAAAGGTACTGGCGAAGCATGCACATACTGTGTTATATAATTATCATCAATAACTCTTGTATAATGACAACATATAACATAATCGGGATTGGCTTCTAAAAAGTCAACCTGCTTTTGCAATTTAAATGGATTTGTCCAAAAATCATCACCATCACACATCGCAATATATTTCCCATTGGCTCTATTCATTAAGGCAATCTGATTCCTGATACCACCTAAATTTTTCGAAGGAGATATTAATCTTATTCTTCCAGGATATTTTTCACAATACATTTCAATAATTCTTCTTGTATTGTCTGTTGAGCAATCATCTCCAATAAGAATTTCATATTGAAATTCGGTTTTTTGCATTAGAAAACTCTCGATTGCGTCAGCAATGTATTTTTCATGGTTATAAGTTATACAACAAACACTCACAATAATTTCATTGTTATCCATTTCAAAATAGTTATAAATTAATAAAACAAATCAGTTAAGGTGCTTTTCGCTTTTTCAACTAGTCATCATATTCCTTCAAATTTTAATAGAGAAGGTTTTATTATGACATCATCTTCTTAGAATTAATTGTTTGAAATCATTTATTGCAGTTAGCTGTATTAAATTACTACACCCCAAATACGTAAACGAGTACACAATACCGTCAATAATAATCCGAGCCAGATCAGGGAGATTAAATGAATGGACCAAAAATGCATCAAAAAAATAACATACTAAACCGATGCAGGCAGACAGTCCTAAAGTTGGATATATATCTTCTATTTGCTCTTTAATTGGATAATCAATCAGCTTTCCACTATAAATTGAATTGATATAATACCCTACAAAATTAAAGAACAACTGAAAATATAACAGCCCATAAATTCCGAACGGTATAACACATAAAATGCCTATTATACTAATTGTTTTCTTTATTAATTCGAGTCTTAAAATCAAGTCACTTCTTCCTTTAACTTTCAAAATGTTTAAATTATATGAATGTAAAGGATACATAATGCCTGCAATGCATAAAATCTGAAAGTAAGGCACCGATGGTAACCACTTTTCGGTTAATAAAAACCGAAACAAGGGTTCAGCAATTACGCATAAGAAAGTTAGTGCGGGTGCATTCCAAAATATCACTTGCTGCATTATTTTTTTGTACACATTTTTCAATTGTCCATCATCATCGGAAATAGATGAAAACATAGGATAAGTAACCTTGTTTAAAGCTGCTGAAATGTTTCCAATTGGTAACTGACTGATAGAATCAGCCCTGGAGTAATAACCAAGCTGGGTTACAGAATAGCTTTTGCCAATGATCAGTACATAAATATTTTTATAGATCGTTTCCAACACCCCAGACAATGTCATTTTATAACCAAAATGGAAGTGCTTTTTAAAACTTGCTTTGTCAAATACAAAATCTGGACGCCAACCAGAAAACACCCAATGCAGAACGGTTATTAAAAAAGACTGGAATAAATTCATCCACACCAGGCTCCAAACCCCAAATCCCCAATAAGCCAGCGTTACGCCCAAAATTCCGCCAAATAAAACTGCAGGTACTTGAATGAGCATCTGTAATCTGAAATTCATATCCTTTGTCAACCGTGCATTCTGAACTTCAAAAAAGGCATTCAAAATAAAGGACAGCGCATAAACCCGCAGTACACTAGTTAATATTTCCTGATGGTAAAACAATGAAATAAATGGAGCCAAAAAATATACAATTGCATATATAACAACACTGCCAATCAGATTAAAAAAAAATATTGTAGAGTAATCCTTTTGGTCTGCATCTGTTGCTCTTATAAGTGACGAAGTAAGTCCACTCTCCATTAAAGAACTGCCTATCGAAATAAAAACAGATAACATGGCAATTAAGCCGAACTCCGAAGGGGCTAATATCCGCGCGAGTATGATCGTTATAAAGAAACTTATGGACTGAACGCCAAACTGCTGACTAAAAGTCCATATCAAACCTGTTATTGTTTTTCTTCTTAAACTCATAACTTCTCCTTAAAAGGGGTGGACTATCGGCAGGGTAACTATAAACGAGCATTTACCATTTCATTCGGCAGAATAGATTTCACATCATATATTACTCCATTTTTTTTGCACAGCTCTCTCAAATCAATCCCTTTAAACTCTTGATGAGCAACAGCTAATAATATTCCATCGTACTTTCTGGTTTTCGATTCTCCATTCTCACATATAATCCCATATTCATGTTTGGCATTCTCAACGTTTGCCCATGGGTCGTGAACTGTTACATGTACATTATATTCTTTTAAGCGGTTAATAATATCTATTACTTTGGTGTTGCGCACATCAGGGCAGTTCTCTTTAAACGTAAAGCCCAAAACCAACACTTTAGCGCCAATGATATGTGTATTCTTTTGAATCATCTGTTTAATCAACTGATCGGCAACATATGCGCCCATCCCATCGTTTACCCTACGTCCTGCCAGGATAATTTCGGGGTGATAACCTACCTCCTGTGCCTTTTGCGCTAAATAATAAGGATCTACGCCAATACAATGACCACCGACTAAACCAGGTCTAAAGTTCAAAAAATTCCATTTTGTACTCGCAGCGTTCAACACTTCATTAGTATTAATCCCCAAACGATTGAAAATCATAGCCAACTCATTTACAAAGGCAATATTGATATCACGTTGCGCATTTTCAATGATCTTAGCAGCTTCTGCAACTTTAATAGATGAGGCCTTGTGAGTGCCAGCGGTAATAATAGAATTGTAAAGTTGGTCGACAATTTCGGCTATTTCTGGAGTAGAACCAGAGGTAATTTTAAGAATATTCGCCACAGTATGACTTTTATCGCCGGGATTGATACGCTCTGGTGAATATCCTGCAAAAAAGTCAATATTAAACCTCAAACCCGATGTTTTGGCTAAAATGGGTACACATTCATCTTCTGTTACACCAGGATAAACGGTTGATTCATAAATTACTATATCTCCTTTTTTAAGTACCTGACCAACTGTCATACTTGCTTTTATTAAAGGTGTTAAGTCAGGTCGATTGTTTTTATCTACCGGTGTAGGCACAGTAACAATATACACGGAGCAGCTTCTTATTTTTTCAAGATCGTTGGTACAATACAACCCCAGTGGAGATGTACAATCGTAAGTAAGCTCATGATTTAAGTCATCTGAACTAATTTCAAGTGTATGATCAAACCCTGAATTGAGCTCAGCGATGCGAGCTTCATTAATATCAAAACCAAATGTTTTATACTTTTTTGCAAATTCTACGGCTAATGGCAGGCCTACATAGCCAAGGCCAATGATAGCGATTTTAGTGTGCGCGTCTAACATCTTATAAGTTTTATTTATAATTTGATCTTGGAAAGGATTATGATCCCAAAAGAATCCATCTTTAACTCCTGCTGTATATAGCTTCGCTACATCAGTTACATCGGCTGATTCTTGAATGAAAATATCTAATAAAATATTTTCTGCTCTGTTATAATTTATCTATCAGATAATTATTAGCTTCACTATACGTTTATATATAGCTTTCAGTTTAGAAACATCTGCTAAACAATTAATTTGATGAAATAAAGCTATGCAATATATCACAAGAAGATAAGTGATTTTTTGAGTTGTCGTACAATTGTATAATTTGTACACATGGGTTTACAAAGCCTTTACAATTAATCCTATAAGAAGTTACAGAAATTTATTTATCTCTACTATTAAAACAGCGAAATCAAGCTTTTTAACCTAAAATAGCCCAATTGTCCTATATTTTTGTATAAAAAAATCTCCATTGGTTTATATCTACAAGACTGATGTACTCGATATGAGTTGACATAATTGAGAAAAATTAAATAACACTTGTTTCCTTAATAATATTTTTTTAACTTTAGGTAAAGATTAGTTCATCCCTCTAATCTTGATCATTTTTTTAGAGTATAGTAAGTTTCATCTAAACTATGGACTAATTATGACATCAAATAAAGGGGATGTGATAGAACGCATTGTTCGAACAAAAATCGGAATCAGTGAACTATCACGCATACTACATGTTAGTAGAACATCCATTTATAACTGGTTCGAAAATGGACACGTAAATCTTGAAACTATTTGCAAGATTGGACAAGCCATAAATCATGATTTTGCAAATGAATTTCCTGAGGAGTTTGCTAGTGCAAAACATCATACTTCAATGGATGTTGGGCCCGGCAAAACAGATCAAAATGAAGATTGTTCTGTCCAATACTGGATGAATAAATACATCACACTTTTAGAAAAGTATACTGAATTACTTAGCGAATACGCTAAACCTGAGGCAAAAAACAGTTTTATCAACATCCAAGCCCCCCCCCCTGTCAGGCACACACATGAAGGAATATATCATTGATAAAGCAGATCATAATTTAACCTGCCCTAATCTTAATATAATTCTTTCAACAGTTTATCGAATGATTCTTTCAATTCCGCCAGTTCCTGCTCTACTTTAGCAAGCCTTGTTTCTAGTTCACTAGCAGGCTTCGTATAAGCTTCATCTTGATCAAGCTGGGTAAGATCTGGGGTGCCACCTAATAAATGAACATAGCGCACCTCTTTCTGTCCTGGGCGCTTTGGCAACTGCAATACATAAGGCATTTCTGGCTCCGAAAGTCTTTCAAGTACAGATTGTACCTCATCAAGAGATTCAAACTCATACATCCTCCCAGAATTGGTATTTAATTCGCCAGGAGTCTGGGCCCCTCTCAATACTAGTAAGCAAATTACAGAAACTTCTGGTGGAGTAACTGGAAATACAATAGCAAAATTATGTTTGTATTTTACACTACGGCTTGAACCGCCAGTAGCTGTGGAGACAAGACTTTTTCTTTTTAAAGTGTCCAATGCCAATATAACTGTTTGCTCGTCGTATTGAACAACTGGCTTTCTAGATGTTTTTTGATTACAAGCAAGCGTAATAGCGTTGATTGTCATCGGATAATACTCTGGTGTTGTTTTCGATTTCTCCATTAACACGCCTAAAACGCGGAGTTCAACACCATCAAGAATTGGTAAAGTTTGCGAAGATTCCATCTCTAAATATAGAAATAAATCACATAAGGATATTCTCTATTTGATCAAGCTCAGTTTTACTGAAGGTTGTATTGCTTAAACAGACTAATGAATCCGCTAATTGCTCGGGCTTGCTCGCCCCAACTAAAACAGATGTAATACGATCATCACGTAGTATCCATGATAAAGCCATTTGGGCTAATTTTTGCCCGCGGCTTTCTGCAATTGCATTTAATTGATTCAATTGTACTAACCGTTCTTCAGTAATTTGGTTTTCTTGCAGAGCACCGTGTGCTTTTGCAGCCCTTGAATCATTAGGAATTCCTTTTAAATACTTATCTGTTAGCATACCTTGAGCGAGAGGCGAAAATGGAATACAGCCTACACCTTCATTTCCTAGTAAATCCAATAAACCGTCTTCAATCCAACGTTCGTACATGGAGTACTTTGGTTGGTGTATAATGCAGGGGGTTCCGAATTCCTTTAAAAGCTGGATTGCTCTAGCGGCTTCGATCGGTTGATAGTTTGAAATTCCAACATACAGTGCCTTACCTTGACGAACAACTAAGTCAAGAGCTGCCATCGTCTCTTCTAAAGGGGTTTCAGGATCAGGTCGATGATGATAAAATATATCAACATAATCAAGATTTAACCGTTTTAAACTCTGATCAAGACTAGATACCAGGTACTTTTTAGATCCCCAATCACCATAAGGTCCATCCCACATGGTATAGCCGGCTTTGGTAGAAATAATCATCTCATCTCTATACCCCGAAAAGTCTCGTTTTAGTAAACGTCCGAAATTTTCTTCAGCTGAGCCTGGAGGCGGCCCGTAGTTATTAGCTAGATCAAAATGAGTAATTCCCCGATCAAAAGCCAACTTTAAAATATCACTGCAATTTTCTAACTGATCAACATGACCGAAATTATGCCATAACCCCAAAGAAATTGCAGATAATTTTAATCCACTTTTGCCACATCGGCGATATTGCATCTCTGAGTATCTGGAACTGTTGGGCGTATACGACATATTTTTATTGAAAAATATCAGTAACCAACAAAAGCTGGTTACTGATATTTAGAGCATCAGATATTATTTACCAGTATTTTTCTTTTCCGTTACTTCAGTACGGATCTCTTGAGCAAGTACTTTTAGATCTTGCATAGCTTTACGTACTCTTGTACCTGCAGCATTGTTTCCTGCACTGTAAAATTTCTCTGCATCAGCTTCAACAGAAGCTAATAATTCTTTAACTTTTGAAAATTTTTCCATGTTTTTTGTGTTTTTTCTTTTAATAATATGGAAGCTGCTTATACCGTTCCCATTTTAATTTAAGCCAAATATATTTTTTTTTACAAATAATCGTACAGAACTTGCCCTGTATTGCATTTTTCTATTCAATCTTTATTATTTTAAAAACCTTTTGAGCCCTAAAAGGGTTACTTTCTAAGTTATTCTATTCAGAATTATCCCAGAGGAAACATCAATTATGGCTATATTAATACACCTTATTGAAGATGATGAAGACATTAGGTTTATTATTGAGTATGTACTTTTAGAAGAAGGTTATGAGGTCGAGACTTTTGCTACTGCGGCTGCGTTCTATAGAAGTTTGCATAGGCACAAGCCAAATCTGATTATTTTAGATGTGATGTTGCCGGATGGCAATGGTATTAATATATGTCGTATGCTAAAATCAGATCCAGAAACATTAAACATTCCAATCATCATTATGTCTGCCCATGCAGCTGAAAAATCGGCGCTAGATGAAGCTGGAGCAGATGATTTTATCAGTAAACCATTTGATCTTAATCATTTTATTCATCGAGTTAAGGGGCAACTACCCATCTGAAGAAAAAATTCTATGAATTAAAGAAAATTTTCTTATATTTGAATAATCTTAAATGTGAGAAATTATGGCTGCTACTCCAAAACCTTATAAAACCAAAACTAAAGTATCCATTGTTGCCGAGCTAATAGCCCCATATCAATCTTTATACGGCAATTCAATAAGTCTACTTACAAACTCTAAAAAAGGCTTATCTGCAAAGGCGGCTCTTGATTTTTTAACCCTATCAGGTTTTAGCAAAGAAGAATTTCAAGACACTTTCAAAACCAATGTTAAAACTATACAAAATTACGTTACTAGTTCTTCAAAACTAGATGCCCCTTTAAGCGAAAAGCTTTTAAAGTCGTTTTCTTTGTTTGATAAAGGCATAGCTGTGTTTGGTTCCGCAGATGCCTTTCATCAATGGCTAAATACACCTTCATATGGCCTTGGCAATCAAATTCCTTTTGATTTGATGGATACGATTACCGGCATTTCTCTTATTGAAGAAGAACTAATCAGAATAGAGTACGGTGATTTGGCCTAATTATGCAGGTATTTCGTATTGCATTAGCTAAATATGCGACTACATTAAATGCATCGGGCAGAGCTGCCCGGTGGAATCCCAATGATGTCGAAATGATATACACTGCAAGCTCACGTTCGCTGGCTTGCCTTGAAAATGTGGTCCACAGAAATCAAGTTGGGTTGAACCATCTTTTTAAAGTAATGACCATCGTAATACCAGACGACCTCTGTATCCTATCCATTGAACAAAAAAAACTTCCGGCAAACTGGACCGAATTTGGTCAAATACCCATTACTCAAAAATTAGGGGAAGATTGGATAAAAGAAAAAAAATCTGCTATCCTAAAAGTTCCATCATCCATTATTCATGCCGAATACAATTACGTTATCAATCCACTCCATCCGGATTTTAAATCTATCAAATTATTAAAATCAGAAGATTTCATTTTTGATAAAAGGATAAAAATGTCATAATATTCATTTTACTTTGAATTTAAAAAAAAGCTAACGACATTAGCAGAAATGGAACAAAAAGGGATTCATAAAGCTTTAGTGGTGACTTACAATAAAAGTCAGTTACAGGCCTATGCCCTATTCAAAAAGTTTTTTAGAGAAAACTATCCATTAGGCTTCACCTTCCAAATCACGAGTAAGGACTTTATCAGTTAAGCCCCGAATCATTTCTTTTACCTTCTTCGATTCAGGGGCTCAGATTTTTTCTGATAAACTATTCTATACATTTTTTTTCAACGGAACATTATAGCGACCCGTAAATCAGGTTATCGTTCAGTTGCATTTGAGCCTAGTTCAATAATTATATTAACACATATAAATCATCATGGAAACAAAATCATTATCACTGTCAAAAAGCGACTTCAAGCTGCTAAAAGAGCATTTAGAAAAATCAAATATGAGCGCTTACAATAAAGGGAAGCTACAGGCAGAGCTAAAAGCAGCCACAATTTATTCAGAAGACCAACTCCCATCAGATGTTGTATGTTTAAAATCGGAAGCCAGAATAGCGAATGTAAAAACGGGAAAAGAATTTACATTTAAGCTGGTTATGCCCGAAGAAGCGAATATCAAAGTTCAAAAAGTATCTGTATTCGCACCAATAGGCATCGCTTTATTTGGATACAGAACGGGCGATAGCATCAATTGGGAAATGCCTGAGGGCATCCAGGAATTTAAAATTCTTGAAGTTAACAGATTGTAATCTATTAAATATGACTCGGGAGATATTGGGACACCGCCCTATCTCCTTCCAGCCATTTTAATCATGCGTTGCGCCAAATCCTTGCCCAGGTAATTATCAATAACCCCATGCACAAGGTAAAGTAAAGGTGTCATTAAAATGGCTACAATAAACTTATAGGTATAATTAACCAAGCCTATGGCGGCTACCATTTGCCAGCTCCAGTGGTACTGTGGATTCAAATAGAACGCAATAAAGATCACCACAAAACTATCAATACATTGCGAAACAACTGTTGAGCCTGTAGCACGTAACCACAGCGCTTTATCTCCGGTAATCATCTTAATACGGTGAAAAATGACCACGTCAGCAATCTGTCCCACTAAAAAAGCAATTACAGAACCGACAATAATCCACATGCCCTGCCCAAATATACCTGCAAACGCAGCATTCATATTCACATGCTGTCCATTAATATTTTGATTTACCCAAAAACCTGATGGTGTAAGATGCATTGCTGCCCCTACTACAATAAAAGCGTAGGAAATTAAAATGGCCGTCAATACCGATAAAAAACGAACTTGCTTAACGCCATAATATTCGTTAATAATATCAGTCATGATAAATATTAAAGGCCAGGTTAATACACCTGCCGACATGTTAAAAGATAAATTGGGTACACCCAATAAGCTAATGTCAAATTGCTTAATTCCCAGTGTTCCCTCTACCGTAAAAATCTTTACTCCTATAAACTCTGATAATATGGCATTAGCTACAAAAAAGCTCCCAAGAACGAGCAATAACTTGCTCTCTTTTGTTTTAAAACTCATAGCAGGTTGAAATTATTAAATAAATCTGACATAAGCTGATAAAATATTTATTTCTATTTTCGCTGTAACATGATATCAATAAATTCAAAATTACCACATACCGGCACTACAATCTTTACTGTAATGTCGAAATTAGCAGAAGAGCATAAAGCCATTAACTTATCTCAGGGCTTCCCTGACTATGATTGCGATCCAAAACTTTTAAGTTTTGTAACCGATGCAATGCAAAAAGGCTTTAACCAATACGCCCCAATGCCAGGCTTACCAGTCCTTAGAGACCTGATTGCCGAGAAAGTGAGTAATTTATATGGAGCCAATTATCATCCAGACACCGAAGTAACCATTACTGCTGGTGGCACACAGGCAATTTTCACAGCTTTAAGCTCTTGCATTAATCACGGCGATGAGGTAATCATTTTTGAACCTGCTTATGATTGTTACGCTCCAGCTATTAAGTTATTGGGTGGCTTGGTTAAACCTTACGAACTATGTCCACCTAATTATGAAATAGACTGGGAAATGGTTAAAAAACTGTTTACGGCTAATACGAAAATGATTATCCTGAACAGTCCACAAAACCCTACTGGCTGCACCTTATCTGAAAAAGACATCAAAGCGCTTGTTAAGCTAACCAAGAACACTGATATCTTGATTTTAAGCGACGAAGTATACGAACACATTATATTTGATGACAATAAGTATCGAAGTATTGCGTTATACCCTGAATTAAGAGAAAGAAGCTTTATTGTAGCTTCATTTGGAAAGCTGCTACATGCCACTGGTTGGAAAATGGGATATTGCCTTGCTCCCGAACAACTCATGAAAGAATTTAGAAAAGTACATCAATTTAATGTCTTTAGTGTAAATACACCTATGCAACTGGGGATTGCAAACTACCTCAAAGACCCGGAGACTTACACAAGCCTTCCCAATTTCTTTCAACAGAAACGAGATTTCTTCCGCAGCCTGCTTATGGAAACTAACTTTAAATTACTACCTTGTAACGGATCTTATTTTCAATGCGTTAGCTATGCGCACTTAAATAAAGAAAAAGATACAGATATGGCCGTAAGGCTGGTTAAAGAATATGGCGTAGCGAGTATCCCAGTTTCGGCCTTCTATATTAAGAATACAGATCATCAGGTGTTGCGATTTTGTTTTGCAAAAAAGCAAGAAACACTGGAAAAAGCCGTTGAAAGACTAATGAAATTATAATTTAAATCCCTATAAATTAGAATAATGGATAGCCCAAATTACTTAAACATAAATAACCTTAAAGTTACTATTTTTCAGGCATACCTGTTCTGGGAAAACATTGATAAAAACCTTCAAAATCTTACTTTAAGGCTGTCATCGGGTGTAAAAGAAAAGACAGACCTAATAGTTTTACCTGAAATGTTCAATACTGGCTTTAGTATGAATGCTGCCGAGCTTGCAGAAGAAATGAATGGGAAAACTATGCAATGGATGCATGCAACTGCCAATAAATATGATTGCGTAGTTACCGGAAGTCTGATCATTAAAGAAAACGGAAACTATTATAATCGCTTGATTTGGATGCTCCCGAATGGAGATTCTAGTCACTATGACAAAAGACATTTATTTGGATTGGGTGATGAAGATAAAACGTATACTCCCGGAAAGGACAAAGTTATTGTGGAACTAAAGGGCTGGAAAATACGTTTAGCAATCTGTTATGACCTTCGTTTTCCAGTATGGCTACGCAACCAAAATGAAGAATACGACATCTTACTGTTAATCGCCAGCTGGCCAGATAAGCGTTCAGCGCACTGGAAAGCATTAATCCCTGCCAGAGCAATTGAAAACCAGAGCTATGTAATTGCGGCCAATAGGATTGGCCATGATGGTAAAGAGGTCTATCATAGCGGACACTCCATGTGTATTGATCCTATGGGTAAGACCGTTTATTACAAACCTGAGGACGAAGACCTGTATACTTTTAGTATTGGCTATGAAGAATTGGTAAAAACCCGTAGAAGTTTCCCTTTCTTAAAAGATGCTGATCAGTTTAATATCGTATAATCAAGGCAAAATACTATATTTGCGCCACTGATGAAGCACATACGTAATTTTTGCATAATTGCACATATTGATCACGGTAAAAGCACTTTAGCTGACCGTCTACTGGAATACACTAATACCATTTCTCAACGCGAGTCTCAAGCTCAGTTGCTTGACAATATGGATTTAGAGCGTGAGCGTGGGATCACGATAAAAAGTCACGCCATACAAATGAATTATAAGGTCGGCGAAATTGAATACAATTTCAACCTTATTGACACACCGGGACACGTAGATTTTTCTTACGAAGTTTCACGTTCTATTGCAGCCTGTGAAGGTGCCCTACTTATTGTTGACGCATCTCAGGGAATTCAGGCGCAAACTATTTCAAACTTATATCTAGCTTTAGAGCACGACCTTGAAATTATCCCGATTTTAAATAAGATGGATTTACCTGGGGCAATGCCTGAGGAAGTAAAAGACCAGATTATTGATTTAATCGGATGTAAACGTGAGGATATTATTCCTGCATCGGGTAAAACGGGATTGGGTATTCCGGATATCATTCAGGCTATCGTAGACCGTGTCCCTGCTCCTGTTGGTGACCCAGAGGCTCCTTTACAAGCACTTATTTTCGATTCAGTATTCAACCCTTTTAGAGGAATTATTGCCTACTATAAAGTAGTAAATGGCGAGATTAAAAAGGGAGATAAAGTTAAGTTCATAAATACTGGCAAACAATATTTAGCTGACGAAGTTGGTATCCTTAAACTGGATATGGCGCCACGTAAAGTAGTTAAAACTGGTGATGTAGGTTATATTATTTCCGGAATTAAAGAAGCCCGTGAGGTAAAAGTTGGTGATACCATTACTACCGTTGATAGACCTTCATTAGTATCAATTCAAGGTTTCGAAGAGGTTAAGCCAATGGTTTTCGCTGGTATTTACCCTGTTGATACTGACGAATTTGAAGAATTACGTGAGGCAATGCATAAGTTGCAATTGAACGATGCTTCTATCGTTTTCGAACCAGAAAGTTCTGCAGCCTTAGGTTTTGGTTTCCGCTGCGGATTCCTTGGAATGTTGCACATGGAGATCATCCAGGAACGTTTGGAGCGTGAATTCGGTATGACGGTTATCACAACGGTACCCAACGTATCTTACATCGCATATACGACCAAGGGTGATAAAATTATTGTAAACAATCCTTCAGATTTACCAGACCCAAGTAAATTGGATTCTGTAGAAGAACCTTTCATCAAAGCAAATATCATTACTAAAGCTGAATTTGTTGGCCCTGTAATGTCACTTTGTATTCAGAAAAGAGGAATCATAGCAAATCAATCTTATTTAACCTCTGACAGAGTTGAATTGGTTTTTGAGATGCCGATGGGTGAAATTGTATTCGACTTTTATGATAAGTTAAAAACAATTTCTAAAGGTTATGCTTCATTCGATTATCATCAGATTGGTTATCGCAAGTCTGATTTGGTAAGATTGGATGTATTGTTAAATGAAGAACCGGTTGATGCCTTATCATCATTGATTCACCGTAGTAATGCTTACGATTTTGGAAAGAAAATTTGTGAAAAACTAAGAGAATTAATCCCTCGTCAACAATTCGAGATTAAGATACAGGCATCTATTGGTGCAAAAGTTATTGCACGCGAAACCCTAAGTGCTTTACGTAAAGATGTTACAGCTAAATGTTACGGTGGTGATATTTCACGTAAACGTAAGCTACTTGAAAAACAGAAGGCAGGAAAGAAACGTATGCGTCAAGTTGGAAACGTAGAGATTCCTCAAACGGCTTTCATGGCAGTACTTAAACTGGATTAATCCAATAACTTTAACTTTTCCTAAATTTTTAACCAAAAAACAACTCGATCACTACATGCAATTACTAGACGGAAAATTCGCATCTGAAAAAATAAAACAGGAAATAGCAGCTGAAGCTGCAGATTTTTTAGCTAAGCGTGGTAGAAAACCACATTTAGTAGCAATTCTAGTCGGTAACGATGGCGGTAGTGAAACTTATGTTGCCAGTAAAATGAAAAACTGCGAAAAGGTTGGATTCCAATCTTCTCTGATCAGATACGACGTTACGGTAACCGAAGAAGAACTACTACAAAAAATTGAAGAAATCAATCAGGATGCCGGTGTTGACGGCTTAATTGTACAACTTCCACTTCCTAAACATATCGATCCGGAAAAAGTAACTGAAAAAATTGATTACCGCAAAGATGTAGATGGTTTCCATCCTGTAAACTTAGGTAGAATGATGCGTAATCTTCCTTGCTTTATTCCTGCTACTCCTTATGGTATTCTATTAATGTTACAAGCTTACCAAATAGACACTGCGGGTAAACATTGCGTAGTGGTTGGCAGAAGCAATATTGTTGGAAGTCCAATGAGTATTTTAATGGCCCGTAATGCGAATCCAGGTAATTGTACAGTAACACTTACACATAGTAAAACTACAAACTTAAAAGAATTGGCACTTCAAGCTGACATCATTGTGGCAGCAATTGGTAAAAAGAACTTTGTAACTGCAGATATGGTAAAACCTGGTGCGATCATCATTGATGTTGGTATCAACAGAGAAACTTCAGATCAAACTAAATCCGGCTACAAACTATACGGGGATGTTGATTTTGAAAATGTAGCGCCTAAATCGTCATGGATCACTCCAGTTCCCGGAGGTGTAGGCTTAATGACTATCGTAGGTTTACTAAAAAATACACTAGCCTCTGCCAAAGGAGAAATTTACAGCTAAGGCAATTGGTTTAGCCCCCGAAAAGCCTTTTTATCCAACTTTTTTTAAACCCGACGTACAACCCGTCGGGTTTTATTTCTACCGGATACCTTTCAATATAATCCCCCTGCCCTTCTGCGCCCATACCAGTATGTAAATCATACTCCCAACGATGGATTGGACAAACAAGATGTCCGTTTTTGCACCAGCCGCCACTCAATACACCTCCAGCATGAGGACAATAATTCTGTACAACGAAAAACTCATCATTATGACTTACCAGGCATAGTTTCTTTCCATCAACATTAATTTGTCTAACAAATTCCCCTTTCTCAACTTCTATATCAATTTTATGCCAAATCAATTTATTCATAGGTCAGTCATATATTGAGCTTAAGATACATATATTCTCATTTTGATTGTTATTTATTTACCTTTGCAACCTTAAATATGGCACATCAAATACCAGAAGACGGCACATTACTTCCATTAATGGAGGAGTTTTACACGATACAGGGAGAAGGATTTAACACCGGAAAAGCCGCTTACTTTATCCGCTTAGGCGGTTGCGATGTAGGCTGCCATTGGTGCGATGTAAAAGAAAGCTGGGATGCGGAATTACATCCGCTCAGCCTATCTGACGATATTGTAAAAAAAGCAGATAGCTTCCCTGGAAAAGCTGTAGTGATTACTGGTGGTGAACCATTAATATATAACCTGGACTACCTGACGAAGGAACTTCGTAAAAAAGGAATACTAACCTTTATTGAAACATCTGGAGCCTATCCTCTTTCGGGTGAATGGGATTGGATTTGTTTATCCCCAAAAAAGTTTAAAGCTCCTCGTCCCGATATCACTCCCTTTGCCAATGAGCTGAAAGTAATCGTATTTAACAAAAGTGATTTTGAATGGGCAGAAAAATATGCCGAGACCGTTTCACCAAATTGCAAACTATACCTGCAACCTGAATGGTCGAAATCAAAAGAAATCACTCCTTTGATTATCGATTATGTAATGGCGAATCCTAAATGGGAAATCTCATTACAAACCCATAAGTTTTTAAACATCCCTTAACCCGCTTATTTATTTTTTCGCTACATTTAACTTCATAGTTAATCTATTTAGTAGCATTGATGAAGAAAACTACGCTTTTACTCTTCCTATATTTTATCATACAGGCGGTTAGTGCTCAAAACTCTACAGTAAAAAAAGCACAGGCAAATTTTGATAAGGCGCAAGAATTCCTTAGCGCTGATAATTATGATCAGGCTATAACTTTACTTCAAGATGCCATTAAGGCCGATCCCGGGTTTCAGTACGCATTTATACAACTTGCGGACATTAACCGTAGGCTTAAATCTTACGATCTGGCAAAACAAAATTATACTGCTGCATTGGCTTTGGGTGGCAATCCAGAGCCACGAGTTTATTATGGCTTTGCTGAGGCCGGAATTTTTAGCGGGGATTATGGCAATGCCTTAAAAAATATCAACCAATTCATAAGAACTTATAAGGGTACAGATCCTGACTTTATGAACAGGGCTAAAAAATATTTAAAAGATTGCGAATTTGCCATTGAAGCATTGAAGCACCCTGTAAAATATGAGCCTATAAATATGGGCGCCGAAATCAACTCAAAATATCGAGATTATTTCCCCTCGATCACTGCTGATGGAACTCAATTGATATTTAGCAGGAATATAGAAGGCAATGAGGATTTCTTTACGTCAACACTAAGGGATAAAACGTGGAGTAAGCCTATACCATTAAGTGATAAAATCAATACATCAAAATATAATGAAGGAGCGCAATCCATTACACCGGATGGCTTATACTTATTTTTCACTGGCTGCAACAGACCCGATGGACTAGGTCGCTGTGACATTTATGTAAGTCATAAAGACGGAAAAGAATGGGGCGAACCATTTAATCTAGGTGCTCCAATCAATTCACCTTATTGGGAATCACAACCAGCGATCAGTCCAGATGGAGGTACTTTATATTTTGTAAGTAATAGGCCGGGTGGTGTGGGCGGTTATGACATTTGGAAAAGCTCATTAAAAGCGGATGGTTACTGGAGTATACCTGAGAATCTTGGTCCGGAAATTAATACGCCTTACGATGAGCATACCCCTTTTCTTCATCCCGATGGAAAAACTTTATACTTTTCTTCAGATGGTTGGCCAGGAATGGGGAATAAGGATATTTTCATGAGTCGCGCAGATGAAAATGGCAAATGGTCAAAACCAGAAAACCTAGGCTATCCAATTAATACTTTTAATGAAGAAACAGGTTTAATTGTTACACCCGATGGATCCTCTGGTTTGTTTTCTTCTCTTAAAGGTGGTTTTGGGGACATGGATATTTATCAATTTAAAATACCACAAAACAAAAAGCCTCAACCAATTACTTATGTAAAAGGGATCGTAACAGACAAAGAAAGTAAATCATTCTTAGAGGCAAGTGTCCAAGTAGTTAATTTAAAAACAGGTAAGATAGCGTATAATGACATGACCTCTAAGGAAACTGGCGACTTCCTTGTAGTAATGCCAATTGGGGGAAATTACGCTTTTAACGTAATCGCAAACGGCTACCTTTTTTACTCGGAAAACTATCAGCTAGACAGTGCTTATATAAACAAGCCATTCCTGGTAGAGGTTCACCTTGAAAAGCTAACAGCGGGAAAGAATATGGTATTAAAGAATATTTTCTTCAATACAAACGAGTACGCGCTTTTGCCTGCCTCTTTAACAGAATTGAGTACCCTTAAAGATTTACTCAAAAACAATGCAAGGCTACATATAGAAATCCAGGGACATACCGACAACGTTGGCAACGACCTACAAAACGAAAAACTTTCTTTGCAACGTGCTAAAGCTGTTTACGACTACCTCATTGAAGCAGATATAGATCGAGAAAGATTAACTTTTAAAGGCTATGGAAAAACCAAGCCTATTGCTCCAAATGATACAGAAGCACAGAGAAGACAAAACAGAAGAACCTCTTTTGTCGTTACTAAAATCTAAAAAAGCGGTTAAATAACCGCTTTTCTTATTCTAACTAATTTAACTAGTAGTTGTTCCAGTAAATCCAGATGAAGCATATTTGCACCGTCAGATTTAGCATTTGCAGGATCGGGGTGTGTTTCAATAAACAATCCGTCTGCTCCGACTGCTATCGCTGCTTTAGCAATAGTTTCTATCAACTCAGGTTTACCACCTGTAACACCCGAGCTTTGATTAGGCTGTTGTAAGGAATGTGTACAGTCCATCACTACAGGAACCCCAAAACTCTGCATTTCAGGAAGTCCACGATAATCAACGATTAAATCCTGATAACCGAACGTATTCCCTCTGTCGGTCAAAATCACCCTATTATTTCCAGATTCTACAATCTTCTCTACAGCAAATTTCATTGAGCCTGCAGAAAGGAATTGCCCTTTTTTTACATTGACCACTTTATTGGTCTTTGCAGCCGCAATTAGCAAATCTGTCTGGCGACACAAAAATGCAGGTATCTGTAAAACATCAACATAGGCCGCTGCCATAGCTGCTTCTCCACTTTCGTGAATATCAGTAACAGTAGGTACATCAAAGGTCTTCCCTATCTTTTCTAGTATTTTAAGTGCTTTTTCATCACCTATCCCAGTAAAAGAACCACCTTTAGAACGATTTGCTTTACGATACGAACCTTTAAAAATAAACGGAATTTCCAGCTTATCAGTAATCGTTATGATCTTCTCTGCAATTCGCAGGGCGATATCTTCTCCTTCTATAGCACACGGACCAGCCATTAAAAAGAAATTACCAGAATTTGTATGTTTTAATTTATCTAATGAAATGTTAATCATTATTATCTTTTACTATTAATTACCTAATTCGGACATGAACTTAATACGCATCAGCTGTATCTCTTCACGTGAATAATCTGTTTCGCCTAATTCCTTTAACGCCTCATCGATTGAATCGTTCTCAGCTGACTGAAAATAATCAAACACCTCATCCTGACGATCTTCATCAATCACTTCGTCAACAAAATAATTCAGGTTCAATTTGGTGCCCGAGTTTACAATGGCTTCTATCTCTTTTAAGATGTCATCATAAGTAATTCCCTTAGCTCTTGCGATGTCTTCAAGTCCAATTTTTCTATCAATATTCTGAATAATGGAAACTTTTAACTGCGACTTATTGGCCTGAGTTTTAATGATTAAATCTATCGGGCGTTCAATATCGTTATCTTCAACGTACTTCTTGATCAATTCAAGAAACGGTGCGCCAAACTTTAAAGCTTTACCATTACCTACACCAGAGATTTGTTTTAATTCATCCATGGCAATCGGGTAATGCGTACACATCTCCTCTAAAGACGGATCTTGAAAAACAACAAACGGAGGTACATTTTTCTGTTTGGCTATTTTCTTACGCAGATCTTTCAGCAACTGTAGCAACTGGGTATCTAAAGTCCCAGTACCATGCTTCACATCGTCCTCATCGTCATCTGCTGCGCTTTCAATGGGCTCGTTCAATATAAATTTCAGACTATAAGGATTTTCTACAAAGCCACGACCATTGTTGGTTAAGCTTAGCAATCCGTAATTGTCTATATCTTTTGAAAGGAAATTATTTAATACAGCTTGTCTAACCAATGATTTCCAGTAATTCTCACCTTCAACAACACCTAGGCCAAATTCCGACAATTTACTATGTTCATAGGCGATCGTCTGCGCCGTTTCTAAGCCCATTAAGACATTGATGATATGTGTATCATCAAATTTCTCACCTATTTTCTGGATTAGTTTTAAAAGCACCTGCAACGACTCCTCAGCTTCAAATAATTTTTTAGGCTTTTTACAGTTGTCACACATGCAGTTACAACCTGTTTCGTTAAAGTTCTCTCCAAAATAATGAAGGATTTGCTTTCTCCGGCAAACGCCAGATTCAGCATAATCGATTACTTCTTTTAGTATCTGTGTGCCGATTTCTCGTTCCGATACTGGCTTATCTTTCATAAACTTGGCCAGCTTGTCTACATCCTTCTGTGCGTAAAATGCAATACAAACACCTTCCCCACCATCTCTTCCAGCCCTACCGGTTTCCTGATAATAGCCTTCCATACTCTTAGGAATGTCGTGGTGAATTACAAAACGAACATCTGGTTTGTCAATACCCATTCCAAAAGCGATAGTAGCTACAATAACTTCTACGTCTTCCATCAGGAACTTATCCTGAGTATCTGCTCTAACTTTTGGTTCCAGACCTGCGTGGTAAGGCAAAGCCTTTATCCCGTTTAGATTTAGTGATTCAGCAACTTCTTCAACCTTTTTGCGGCTTAAACAGTAGATGATACCAGATTTTCCAGTATTGTACTTAATGTACCTGATGATCTCTTTAAGTACATCACGCTTGGGACGGATCTCATAAAACAAGTTCGGTCTGTTAAATGAAGACTTAAACAGTGTCGCATCACTCATCTGAAGATTTTTGATGATATCCTGCTGAACCTTTGGCGTTGCAGTTGCAGTCAATGCAATAATCGGAATCCCCTCACCCAGACCACTGATTACCTGTCTAATCTTACGGTATTCAGGTCTAAAATCATGTCCCCACTCAGAAATACAGTGGGCCTCATCTACCGCTACAAAAGATATTTTAATCAATCTCAGGAAATCAATATTATCCTGTTTAGAAAGTGACTCAGGTGCTACATAAAGTAACTTGGTCTGTCCACTTAATAGATCACTTTTAACCTGAGCTATTTCGGTCTTATTTAAAGACGAATTTAAGAAATGAGCAATACTATCACTCCCACCAAAAGCTCTCAGTTGATCCACCTGATTTTTCATCAAAGCGATTAACGGAGAGATAACAATTGCAGTACCCTCATTCATCAATGCTGGTAACTGGTAACATATGGATTTCCCCCCACCTGTAGGCATGATTACAAACGTATTCTTCTTCTCAAGAACATTGGTGATTATTGACTCCTGATCACCCTTAAAATTATCAAAACCAAAAAAGGTTTGTAAGTTGTCAAACAACGACTTTTTCACATCCATTTCGTGTATAAAATATTCAGTGCTATTTTTACTTCAAAATAACATAATTTTGCACTAATTCAAAGCATCAATATACTAATTAATTCTGTTTGAAAAGTAAAAAATCTATTATCGAGGCTGGGGTCAGCACGTTACAGTTGGAAGCTGAGGCCATTTTAGGCTTAATTAAGAACATAAATGATGATTTTGTTAAGGCAGTTAACCTAATTATCGAAAGCCAGGGCCGTGTAATCGTCACTGGAATTGGCAAAAGCGCCATTATTGCGCAGAAAATCGTTGCAACTTTTAACTCTACGGGCACTCCTGCCATTTTTATGCATGCTGCAGATGCTGTTCATGGCGACCTCGGTATGATCCAAAAAAATGACATTGTGATCTGCATTTCCAAAAGTGGAAATACCCCCGAAATAAAAGTACTGGCACCGTTACTAAAGCAATCAGGTAACATAATGATTGGCATGATTGGCCAACTAAATTCTGAGCTAGCCCGACAGGCTGATCTAGTCTTAAATACTTATGTTGAAAAGGAGGCTTGTCCACATAACCTTGCTCCCACAACCAGCACAACTGCTCAGCTCGCTATGGGTGATGCGCTTGCCATATGCCTGTTACATTCACGGGATTTCAATGAGCAGGATTTTGCCAAATATCACCCTGGTGGTTCACTAGGTAAAAAGCTATATTTAAAGACTGGAGACCTGGCTGTAAAAAATCAGAAGCCATCGATTAACCCTAATGCATCTGTAAAAGATGTCATCATAGAAATTAGTCAAAACCGTTTAGGTGCAGTAGTTGTTGTTGATGCAGATGTTATTTTAGGCATAATTACTGATGGAGACATCAGAAGGATGCTTCAAAACCATTCAGATTTAACCAATATAAAGGCGAGCGACTTAATGAACCCAAATCCCAAAAGAATTGAGAAAGATCAACTAGCGCTTAATGCACTTGAGATTATAAAAGAAAACAATATCACTCAATTATTAGTTACCGATGCTGGAAATTACTTTGGTATCGTACATTTGCACGACCTTCTACAGGAAGGCATAATTTAACACTTTCTAATTAGCATGAATAAAAATAATTACGCATTAATAATGGCTGGTGGAGTTGGCAGCCGTTTTTGGCCAGTAAGCAGGACTGAGTTTCCAAAACAATTCATTGATTTCTTTGGTGTTGGAAAAACATTAATTCAGAGTACCTACGAACGTTTTTTAAAAATATGCCCACCTGAGAATATTTTTGTCGTTACCAACGAAATCTACACGAGTATCGTTAAGGAGCAATTGCCAGATCTAAATGAAAATCAAATCCTGGCAGAGCCGATCATGCGCAATACCGCGCCATGTATCTCTTACGGCTCCATGAAAATTGCCAGCCTTAATCCAGATGCTACGATTGTAGTTGCTCCTTCAGATCATACTATAACCAATCAGGATGCTTTTATAGCAGCAATTGAGCAGTCTTTAAAGGCTGCATCAGAAAATGACTGCCTCATCACATTGGGTATTAAACCGAGCAGACCTGATACAGGGTATGGCTACATTCAGTATGTAGAAAACACCTTAAAAACTGACAACCAAATCCATAAAGTAAAGATATTTACCGAGAAACCGAATATTGACCTGGCGAAATCCTTTATACAAAGTGGTGATTTCTTATGGAATGCTGGAATTTTCATCTGGTCCGCAAAGTCCATAAATAAAGCTTTCTCTAAACACCTTCCCGAAATGCATGAGATATTTTTGCAGGGAAATCCAATGTATAATACCGAAAGTGAAAAAGAGTTTATCAGTGATGCTTATCAGCAATGCACTAATATTTCAATAGACTTTGGAATTATGGAAAAAGCGGATAATGTTTATGTATTGCCTGCTGACTTTGGTTGGTCTGATTTAGGCACCTGGGCATCAATATATGACATTGCAGAGCATGATTATGTAGGAAATGCAGTAATACCAGCAGAACAAGTTATGATGTTCAATTCCTCTAATTGCATGGTCAATGTACCTAAAGATAAACTAGTTATCTTACAGGGACTGCATGACTATATTGTTGTAGAGTCGAATAATACCCTAATGATTTGTCCAAAATCAGAAGAGCAATCCATTAAACAAGTAGTAGCAGATGTAAAAGCTAAATTTGGAACAAAGTTCATCTAGTTTTTCATCATAATTTTATAAACATCCGGATCCGGGCTAAAACCAGATCCGGATGTCTTTTTTTAATACCTTCAAACATTTTGCCTTTACAATGAGTAAGTTTTTATATGGAATTGATTTTGGAACAACCAATTCTGCCCTATCTATCTATAATGAAGAAAAAAAAGAGATTGTAGATACCATTATCGTTCCCTCTATCCTATATTTTCAAAGTGAACAACCTGCCGCCGAAGCTTTAAAATATGTTGTTGGTGAAGAAGCTATCGCCTCCTACCTTAGCGATGGGATGAAAGGCCGCTTCATGAAATCCATCAAACGGATCCTGCCAAGAAGCAGCTTTATCGAAACCCGTATCCACAACAAAAGATTCAACGCATCAGATCTGGTTACACTAATCTTAAAAGAATTAAAAAGCAGAGCTGACCTAATTACAGGCTATGACTGCCGCAAAGCGATTATAGGTCGACCAGTATTCTTTGATGATGAGAACTCATCGAAAGATGCCTTGGCACAAAAAAGACTCAACAAGGCTGCAGAGAATGCAGGCTTCGATGAGGTACGATTTCAATTTGAGCCTATAGGTGCCGCCTTCGCATACGAAAAAACAATCAGCAGGCAAGAGCGAGTATTAGTTGCCGACTTAGGTGGTGGAACAACTGACTTTACCTACCTGGAGTTAGATCCAGCTAAAATTGGCAGTAAAGATCGCAGAAAGGACATCATAGCCACTGGCGGTATATACATCGGTGGAGATAGCTTCGACTCCGCATTTATGTGGGAAAAGGGTACGCCCTATTTTGGCAAAAATACCATGTATGAAGCAGCACCTGGAAAAATGTTAAAAGTACCGGTGTCTCTATTTGCGAATATCTGTTCATGGGAGCAAATGAACTTTTTTAATGGTCAAAAGATAAAAAATGACCTGCAAACTTATTATCATTACGCTAAGCAGGACAAAACCTTTAAAAATCTGATTACGCTTACTGACAATAACCTGGGATATTCAGTATTTCAGTCCATAGAAAAAATCAAGATAGAGTTGTCTAAACAGACTTCATCAACTTTTAAATACTCTAAAATGGAAATTGAGATCGATGAGGAGGTCACTATTGACCAATACGAAACAATTATAGATAAAGACTTGACAAAGATCAGTCGTTATCTGGAAGAGTTTCTCTCGAGCAATCAGATTAAACCAGAAGAGATCAATAGCTTATTCTTAACCGGAGGAACCTCGATGGTTTGCGCAGTTAAAAACTTGTTTGAAGCCAGATTTCCAGCTGTCCCTATCCATACGGGCGACAACTTTATGAGTGTGGCAAAAGGATTAGCTTACAGCGGCTATTTATTTGATGAAGAATAAAAACCTTTACAGGTCATCAGTCAGCTATTGTCGCTGTCTGATGGCCTCATAAAGAATAACTCCTGCTGATACAGATACGTTAAGAGAGCTGATCTCTCCGATCATAGGGATTTTTGCCAGGTGATTAGCCATACGCATGATCTCATTCGAAATCCCTTCATCTTCAGCCCCCATTACAATTGCAGTTGGGGCCGTATAATCCGGCGCATAAATCAAATCGTTTGTCTTTTCTGTACAAGCAACAATCTGTAAACCACAATCCTGTAAATACAAGGCTATTTTATGTAAATTTTGGTGTCTACATACCGGAATACTAAACAAAGCACCAGCAGAAGTCTTAATCGCATCGGCGTTAATTTGTGCTGAATTTTTCGAAGGCACAATAAGCGCATGCACCCCTGCACAAGCAGCTGTCCTGGCAATAGCGCCCATATTCCTCACATCAGTAACCCCATCCAATATCATTACCAAAGGAACTTCACCTTTTTCATAGATCATTGGAATTATATCTTCAATTTTTTGAAAAGTAATAGCAGAAATTACCGCAATTACACCCTGATGATTTTTCTGAGTCATCCGGTTTAACTTTTCAATCGGCACATTATGTACCGGAATGTCAGTGTCTTTTAATAAGGCCTTTAACTCTAAAATTAGCTCACCAGTTAGCCCGCGTTGCATATATATACTTTCTACTTCTTTTCCAGCTTTAATAGCCTCTATTACAGCACGTATACCAAACACGAATTCATTATTCTCTTTAGGTCTTGAAGGTCTTCTGGAATTTTCCATTAAATATTAAATTGAAGCGCAAAAATAGGTATTCTTTTCCACATAGTTTTGTTAGCAAAAATCAAAAATTTATCAAAGCGCTATTGCTAAGGGGATATTCAGGAATGTCGAAATGTGTATAAAGAATTACACAAACGACTTATTTTTTGTATAATTTTGTACCTATGAGTAACGATCACCCATCCCAAGGACAAGATAAGGCAAGCTTTAGTGCACGAAAAAATAGATTGGCTAATACAATCAGCACTGCAGGAAGAATACCTCCTCAGGCTACTGATCTTGAAGAAGCTGTTTTGGGAGCCTTAATGCTTGAAAAAGATGCGCTCTCTACTGTTATTGATATCCTCAAGCCTGAAATGTTTTATCATGAGGCACATAAGAAAATCTTCGAAGCCATTCAAGGACTTTTCCAAAAATCAAAACCAGTTGACATTTTAACAGTTACATCAGAATTACGTACACTGGGCTTATTGGAAATGATTGGTGGGGCCTATTTTATTACCAACCTTACAAATAGGGTTGCCTCCGCAGCCAATATTGAGTATCACGCAAGGATAGTCTCTCAAAAATATATTCAAAGAGAGTTGATTAGAATCTCATCAGAGATCATAACCAATGCATATGAAGATACAACGGATATTTTCGACCTACTAGACCAGGCAGAAAAAGGCCTATTTGATATCGCTCAAAACAACCTGAGAAGAGATACACAAAAGATGGATGAGATTGTAAAACAATCTTTAGCCACACTGGAAGAGCTTCGCGGTAAAAGCGATGGTTTAACAGGTGTACCTTCAGGCTTTACCGACCTGGACCGTATTACAGGTGGATGGCAACCTTCAGATTTGGTAATCATTGCAGCTCGCCCAGCGATGGGTAAAACAGCCTTTGTATTAACCTGCGCCCGAAATGCAGCTGTTCAATTCCACCGTCCGGCAGTAGTATTCTCCCTGGAGATGTCTTCTGTACAGTTGGTAAATCGTTTGATCTCTGGAGAAGCAGAAATTGAACAAGAAAAAATCAGGAAGGGAAACCTTGCTGAATGGGAATGGCAACAATTACACAGTAAAATAGGTGGACTCACAGAAGCTCCACTCCTAATAGATGATACCCCGGCCTTAAATATCTTTGAATTCAGAGCAAAATGCAGAAGGCTAAAAGCACAATATGATATCCAATTGATCATCATCGATTATTTGCAGCTGATGCATGGTAAAGGTGAAGGACAAAGTGGTGGTGGAAACAGGGAGCAGGAAATCGGTAGTATTTCAAGGGCTTTAAAATCTGTAGCAAAGGAACTA
Organism: Pedobacter sp. ok626; assembly: GCF_900100435.1. Taxonomy (GTDB): domain Bacteria; phylum Bacteroidota; class Bacteroidia; order Sphingobacteriales; family Sphingobacteriaceae; genus Pedobacter. Next base: position 468,392 of record NZ_FNEX01000003.1, read on the forward strand.
AACGTACCGGTTCTAGCACTATCACAGCTAAGTCGTGCCGTGGAGAGTAGACCAGGTGTAAACGGAAAAAGGCCAATGCTATCGGATTTACGTGAATCTGGATCTATTGAGCAGGATGCGGATATGGTGCTCTTCTTGTACAGACCGGAATACTATGGCATCACTGAAGATGAGCAAGGAAGGTCTCAAGCAGGTGTTGGTGAGGTTATTATCGCTAAACACCGTAACGGTGAAACGGGTATCGTACCACTTCGCTTTATTGGTAAATACGTGAAGTTTGCCGATTTGGAAGAAAGCTTTGCTGCTCCAACTTCATTCTCAATGGACAGTCCTAGTGCAGGTATGGCTCCTTCGCAGGATTTTGATAGACCAGCAGGAAACGTAATCATTAAACCTTCGCGCATGGACGACATGCATGACGATGCTCCTTTTTAGTCTCCTATAAAAAGTACCCTAAAAAGATACCAGCAAGCACAATAAAAGGCGGACTTATTTTGGTGTAATTAAGCACCAAAAAAGTAACAACCATTATCCCTATTGCCATTGCATTCAATGCCACAGGCACAAGCAATAGTACAAAGGCTGCAATAATAAATCCAACACTCACCGCATTAATACCTGTTAAAGAGTATTTAATGCGCGTGATTTTCTTCAGATCTTCCCAAAATGGAACGATAAACAAAACAAGAATTAGCCCTGGCAAGTTAATACCCAACACACCTACCAATCCTCCCAAGACCTGACCGGTAATACCAAATCCGAAATTCCTCATACTTAAAGCACCTAGATAACTCGTAAAGGAAAATGTAGGCCCAGGTAAAGCTTGCTGTAAAGCAAATCCAGATAAAAAACCAGAAGCACTTAAATACTGCTTCATTTGCACAAATTCAGTAAACATTAAGGGAACTAACACCTGTCCACCCCCAAAAATCACAATACCATTGCGATAAAAATTCTCAAATAACCTAATCGGTAAACTAAATGGGGAGGTTCTATTGATAATAGCACCCATTAAAGCCAGGAAAAGCAATACTCCAAAAAAGTAAGTCAGTTTCTTCGGATTGATATTAGAGAAAAGCTTCAATCTAATGTTACTCTCTTCAACAGGTGTGCCAATGGCTGAAGAAACCATCCCTCCCATTAATATAGCAAGTGGAAATACATAAGCATTTCTCAAAACCAAGGTTACAATAGCCGCCGAAATGGCTAAAAAAATTGTAAGCTGTGATACCAGAACTCTTTTTGCCAGGTTAAATGCGCCATAAGCTACAATTCCCAAGGCAATAGGCTGTATGTATTCTAAAATTTCAACAAACTTTTCTTTATGATCAAAGCGGGCAAAACTAATCGCAGCAAAAGTCATAATCGCTGCAGATGGGATGATCCAGATCAAAAAAGTAAGAATCGCAAGCCTCAACCCGCCTACCTTATAAGCAACCCCCACAAGTGTCTGCGTAGACGCTGGTCCGGGCAGTACCTGAGCCAAAGCATTTAGTTCGAGTAGCTCCTCTTCAGATACAAAACGAACATTTATCACAAAGTACTTCAATAAAAGGGCTAGATGTGCCTGGGCGCCCCCAAAAGCTGTGAAAGTAAAAAGGAATACATTCCTGAGAAACAACAATTGCCTTTTTTTCCCCACCTGCTTTAATTAATCATCTTCATAATCTAAACCCGCCGCAGAATTGTATGCTCCCTGAAGCTCAGAAAAGGCATGCATATCTCTTTTATTTCTTGCGGCTGTCATACCTTTTTGATAAATGTCCAGCGCCTGTTCTGCCTGTCCTATTTTTTGGTAAAGTTTACCAAGATGATAATAAGTACCCACATAATCCGGGTGGTCTGTAATCAACTTCAAATAATATTCAAGTGCTTTTTCAGTATCATTTGAAGTATTATATTCTGTAGCTAACGCATACAATACGAATGGATCATTAGGATCACTTTGTAAAAACTCCAATAACTTTGCTAATCGGGTACTTTGCATTTTAAATCCCTGCTTTTTTAATTAGATTTGCAAAAAGACAATTTGAAGCCTTACGACTTCATGACCTTTAACAATCAAATATATAAATCTATGAAAATATTAGTTTGTATCAGTAACGTGCCCGACACGACCACAAAAATAACTTTTACTAACGATAATACACAATTCAATACTTCAGGAGTACAGTTTATTGTCAACCCTTATGATGAAATCGCTTTATCAAGAGCAATTGAGCTTTGTGAAGGTGGAAAAGGTACAGTGACTGTAATCAATGTTGGCGAAGTTGCAACAGAACCAACCATCAGAAAAGCACTAGCAATAGGTGCCGATGATGCAGTAAGAATCAATGCAGCACCAAGAGATGCCTATTTCACTGCATATCAGATCGCTGAGTACGCCAAAAGCAATGATTTTGATATGATCCTTTGCGGACGTGAATCAATCGATTACAACGGCTCTCAGGTAGCAGCAATGATTGGTGAATTTTTAGACATTCCTTCAATATCTATCATTAAAAAATTAGATTCTGATGGAAGTACTGCAACTGTTGAGCGTGAAATTGAAGGTGGTAAGGAAATTATCTCTGTAACTGGCAAGTTTATTGCGAGTTGTGCTGAAGGGACAGCTGAACCAAAAATACCTAACATGAGAGGTATCATGTCTGCACGTACCAAACCTTTACAAGTTGTTGAAGCGAAAGAGATCGCACAACTTAGTAAAGTACAACAATTTGAAACCCCGCCCCCACGTGGAGCAGTTAAATTAGTTCCTGCAGAAGATCCTGCTAAATTAATTGACCTGTTGCATCAAGAGGCTAAAGTTATCTAACCATTTCTGTTTCAAATTTTAAAATCATTTAATAAAAGATCTTATGTCAGTTTTAGTATATGTAGAGCAAGTAGATGGTAAATTTAAGAAGTCTGTATTCGAAGCAGTCTCTTACGCTAAAGCCATTGCAGATAAACAAAGCACCAATTTAACCGCCATTTCCATTGGCAATGTTGGTGAAAATGAACTTAAAGAATTAGGTAAATACGGGGCTTCTAGAGTTTTAAATGTATCCAATGATCAATTAAAAAACTTTGTAAACCAGGCTTATGCTTCAGTAATTGCAGAAGCGGCAAAAAAAGAAAATGCAGATGTAATCGTATTATCTAATTCCTTCTCAGGAAAAGGTTTAGCACCACGTATTGCAGTAAAGCTTGAAGCAGGTCTAGTGGATGGTGCTGTAGAATTACCACAACTAGATGGTGGAAAATTCCAGGTTAAAAAAACAGCTTTCTCAGGAAAAGCCTTTGCCATCACAGAATTAACTTCAGCCATTAAAGTAATCGCGCTTAACCCTAATGCTTTTGGCACTAAAGAAAATGCCACAGATGCTGCTATTGAAGCTTTCAGTCCAGAAGTAAAATCAACTGACCTTGCAGCTATCGTAAAAGAAGTAATTAGAGCGACCAATAAAATATCCCTACCTGATGCAGAATTAGTTGTATCAGCAGGAAGAGGCTTAAAAGGCCCTGAAAACTGGGGAATGATAGAAGAACTAGCTTCCTTATTAGGTGCTGCAACAGCTTGCTCTAAACCAGTATCAGACGCTGATTGGAGACCACATGAAGAACACGTTGGACAAACCGGCATTGCCATCAGTCCGAATTTGTATATTGCAATAGGTATTTCGGGAGCAATCCAGCATTTGGCTGGCGTTAGTTCGTCAAAAGTAATTGTAGTTATCAATAAAGATCCAGAGGCGCCTTTCTTTAAAGTGGCTGATTATGGAATCGTTGGTGATGCATTCGAAGTGGTACCAAAATTAATAGAAGCATTAAAAGCACATAAAGGGTAATATTTTGTCATCCGAAGCTTGTCGAACTATCCCTTGATATTTCGACAAGCTCCACATGACATCGATATAAAATGAAAAAAGTAAAACTAGACATCGTTGGTTTATCTTATAGCCAAACCCAGTCAGGAGCCTACGCCCTTGTACTCGGAGAAGTAAATGGCCGAAGACGCCTGCCAATTATAATTGGTGCGTTCGAAGCACAGGCTATCGCCATAGAAATAGAAAAGATGACCCCGAGCAGGCCCTTAACCCACGATCTGTTTAAAACCTTCGCTCAAATCTACAACATCGAAATCCAGGAGATTTTAATCTATAATTTAGTCGAAGGTGTCTTTTATGCCAAACTGATCTGTACAGATGGCAAAACCATCCACGAAATTGATGCTCGTACCTCTGATGCCATTGCATTGGCCGTTCGTTTCAATGCAGAAATTTATACCTACGAATTTATTCTTTCATCTGCAGGTATAGTTATAGAAGGAAACGACTTTCTTTTCCTTGAAAATATTGATAGTCTATCCAAAGAACAAGGAACAGAAGATATTTCATCCATTCCATCATCAAGTTACAAGTCATTGAGCTTAGAGGAGCTAAATCAAAAACTTCAGGAAGCAATAGCCGAAGAAGCCTATGAAAAAGCAGCCCGCATTCGAGATGAAATAAATAAGAGAAATAATGAACGTTAAGTCTCGCTTAACCTTAATGAGTTTTTTGCAATTCTTCGTTTGGGGAGCATGGCTCATCACCATCGCAAATTATTGGTTTGGTACAAAACAATGGGATGGTACACAATTCGGTGCTATATTCGCAACAATGGGATTTGCTTCCCTCGTCATGCCAACGCTTACAGGCATCATTGCAGACAAATGGGTAAATGCTGAAGTACTTTATGGCATTCTTCATATCTTATATGCTGGAGTGCTGTTTTATATACCCCAGGTCAATAGTCCAAACACCTTTTTCTGGGTAATGCTATTAGCGATGTGCTTCTACATGCCGACCATTTCATTGAGTAATTCTATTTCATATACCACCTTAAAGTCCGGGGCATTTGATGTAATCAAAGATTTCCCTCCTATAAGAGTATGGGGTACAATAGGCTTTATTGTAGCGATGTGGACAACCAACCTAACAGGAAATAAGGCTACAGCTTATCAATTTTATATTGCCGGACTTGCAGCACTTGGATTGGGGGTCTATGCATTCACATTACCAAAATGCCGTCCACAAAACTTAATAGATGAGAAGAAGTCCTTTGCACAAACTTTAGGTCTGGGCGCCTTCAAACTATTTGCTAACTATAAAATGGCGCTATTCTTCGTCTTTTCGATGTTTTTAGGTGGTGCACTTCAGCTAACAAATGCATATGGTGATGTATTTCTTGATGAATTCAAATTGTTTCCTTCTTACGCAGATTCATTTGTAATCAAGTATTCAACCATCATCATGTCCATTTCTCAGGTATCTGAGACCTTATTTATTTTAGCAATTCCTTTCTTTCTGAAGCGTTTTGGCATTAAAAAAGTGATTGTGATTGCCATGTTAGCATGGGTACTTCGTTTTGGCTTCTTTGCCTTTGGCGACCCTGCCGGACATTTATGGATGATTATCCTTTCTTGCGTTGTTTATGGAATGGCGTTCGACTTCTTTAATATCTCCGGTTCTTTATTTGTTGAAACCTCTACTACCCCAAAGACCCGTTCATCGGCACAGGGGATGTTTATGATGATGACAAATGGATTTGGTGCTGTATTTGGTAGCCTTGTATCTGGCTGGATGATTGACAAGTATTTCACTAAGCATTATACCAACATCCAATCTTTAGCTACTGTTGTAAATTCAGATCCTCAAAACGAACACTTACTTACATTTCTAAAAAATAAAGGTATTAGTGTATTGGCTAACGGTGATTTAAGCCGAGCCTTAGATGTAAAAAACTGGCACCATATCTGGCTTTCCTTTACCATATATGCATTAGTTATTACCATTGCATTTGCTATTATGTTTAAACACAAGCATAGTCTTGCAGAAGAAAAAGCTATCGAGGAAATCGTACACTAGAAAATTTCATCATTACTCAATCTAGTATAAGAATTGATAAAACTAAAAAACCCCGTTCAGCATAACTGAACGGGGTTTTTTCTATAATTAAGATAAGCTTATCTGTCTTTTATCGGTACAAATTTTCTATCGGTATGACCTACATAAATTTGACGTGGACGACCAATTGGTTCTTTGTTTTCGTGCATTTCTTTCCATTGTGCAATCCATCCTGGTAAACGGCCTAAAGCAAACAATACAGTAAACATATCAGTTGGGAAACCTAATGCTCTGTAAATGATTCCTGAGTAAAAATCTACGTTTGGATAAAGTTTACGTTGAACAAAATACGGATCATTCAATGCAGCTTCTTCAAGTTTCTTAGCAATTTCTAAAACCGGATCATTAATTCCCAATTTCTCTAAGATATCATCACAAGCTTTTTTAATGATCTTAGCTCTTGGATCAAAGTTTTTGTAAACCCTGTGACCAAAGCCCATCATACGGAAAGGATCGTTTTTATCTTTGGCTTTATTGATCCATTTTTCAGTGTCACCACCGTCCTCTTTAATCAATTCAAGCATTTCGATTACAGCCTGGTTTGCACCACCATGCAACGGACCCCACAAGGCATCAATACCGGCAGATACAGAAGCATATAAATTACAATCTGAAGAACCAACCATTCTTACTGTAGAAGCAGAACAGTTCTGTTCGTGATCAGCATGCAGGATCAACAAAGTATTCATCGCACTAACAACTACCGGATCAATTTCAATTTCTTCGGTACGTTGACCAAAGATCATGTTCAGGAAGTTACTTACGTAATCGAATTTATTTTTAGGGTAAATAAGTGGATGGCCTAAAGATTTTTTATAAATGAAAGAAACGATAGTTGGGAACTTCGCCAATAATTTGATCATCGTCAGATCCATTGTTTCTGAAGATGAATTTGCATTCAGTGACTCCGGATAGAATGTCGACAATGAACAAACCAATGAAGACAACTGAGCCATTGGATGTGATTTTGACGGGTAACCATCCAAAAACTTTTTCATATCCTCATGGATCAGCGTATGCCTGCTAATCTGAGACTGAAAATTTGTCAATTGATCGTTAGTAGGTAAATCTCCATATATCAATAAGTAAGCTACTTCCAGGAATGTAGATTTTTCTGCCAGTTCTTCAATTGGATAGCCACGATATTTTAAAATACCTAGTTCACCATCTAAAAAAGTTATTGCACTCTTCGTCGAGCCCGTATTCTTGTATCCAAAGTCTAAAGTGATATGACCTGTTAAATCTCTAAGTTTAGAAATATCAATAGCCTTCTCCCCTTCGGTACCTGTAATAACGGGGAATTCGTACACTTTTCCATCAATCTTAATTTCTGCAATATCTGACATATATATTCTTAAATTTATAAAAACAAACTTAACTAATCCATTCCGATTAGCTTTTAGCTTACTATAACAAAGCTGTTAAATTATTATTAAATGTGGGTCAAAACCAAGTAAGAATCTTAAAAATTACTTAGCTGCTTTGATTTCTTCCAAAACTCGACCACACTCCATCATTTCATCCCCATAATATGGGTTTTGTATTTTCTTCTCTGAAGAAAGCCAGTCGCCCCCATCACCATTATTGGCCATAGGACAGTGCTGGACAAAAATAGCACCTTTAACTACATCCGCATGCTTAAACAATGCAATTACATCACTACTTAATGAAGTAAATTCTTTACGCTGCGTTTGGATATCTTTTGCTGTTGCAATCTTATCAGCGATTAACGAAGTACTTTCACAACCTTTGTAATTAGCAAGGCCTGTCTTAAGTATTGCCGCTGCTTTTTGCGCATCTTCAAATTTTGTACTCACCAGTGCATCCTTTAAAGAGATATAACCATTATATATGGCCTGAACTTTATTGTCTTTTAATTCCACGTCTGCTATGCCTGTCTCGACGACTTTTGACGTGGTGTCTGAATTCCCTGCTACTTTTTGATCTGTATTTGTGCAAGAAACTATCCCTGTGATCAGCACTACTGCCAGATATTTTCTCATGTTTCGTTTTTTTGGTTAAAATAGCATTTTAATTTTAAATAAATAAAAAAGCTCCTGAAAAAATCAGGAGCTTTTAACAATTTACTATAAAATTACTTATAATTTAAATCCATAAGCAATACGTAGTGCAACCTGACCCAAAGACGCGCCTTTAAATTCGGCACCTTCATAACGTAAACCTAAGTCTAATCCGTTGTCGAATCCATAACCAATTCCCGGAGCCCACAAAAAGGCTGTACCAGATCCCGACTCCGTACCGAAGCCTGCCCCAAGCTCTCCAGAAAAATAGGCGCTCTCCGCGAAGAAAACTTTAGCACCCGCTTTAACAGGGACCATTCCAAAACTACCGCCTCCGTAACTGTCTTTTAATGAAAAATTTGTATAACCTGCGGATAACATTCCAGAAATATTTGAACTGAAATCTTTTTGCAAACGTAAATCACCACCTATTGCAAGACTATATCCTTTTGATGTCGGCACACCAACATTAAGCCCCACACCTAAGCGCGTTGCTTTAGAATCACCCGATTGGGCATTTACATTAGTCGTGAAAAACAAAGCTACAACAGCTGCTGCTGAAGCTAAAAATCTAGTAGTTCTATTCATTTTATTGTTTCCTTATTATTTAATTAATACTACAGGTTAATCCTGTTTCATTTACAATCTCTCAAATGGCATGCCATGTATGTTAAGATTATATCTAAAATAAAAAAGCCCTTGATTTCCAAGGGCTTTTAAACTAATAAATTAAATTATAGATTACAATTTGTAAGCTATAAGCTAAACGTAAAGCAAATTGAGCGTTTTGTGGTCTGTAAGTAGATGAAGATAATTTTTAACATTCTTTGATTCCAAATGCAGCACCAGCTTCAGTTGATAAATATAAACCATTAAAAAAAACATGCCATTATTAGAATGGTGCTTTTGTAACTCATATCCTTGAGGCTATTAAATAAAATAACTTTTATCTTAATAATTAATCATTGCGATTGAAATGCTTTTCATACAATGACAAAGAATGAGCACTAAGCTCAGCTGTATTATCCGAATCTATCCAGTTTATTTCCACTCCATCCTTTTCCATTTTCCTGAAAAAAGTCATTTGTCGTTTTGCAAACTGACATATTGCGATACCGAGTCTTTGTTTCAATACACCATAGTCAATCTCACCGGACAGATAAGAAACAACAAACTTATATTCAAGACCATAGAAAATCAATTTCTCCTTAGAAACCCCATTCGCGATCAATTGCTCCACCTCTTCTATTAAGCCTTGCTTAAGCCTTAAATCCAATCTATTCAGAATCCTTTCTCTGCGTAAATTGACATCAGAAGCTAAGCCAATAACGCAAGGATCAAAAACAGGCCTTTCTATTTTTTCGAGTTTATTTTCTGTTAAATAAGAAGAAACTTCAATTGCTCTAATTAATCTCTTTCTGGAAGACAAATCAGCATGGGCAGTAAATTCATGAGAATATCCTGACAATATATCCCGCAGCTCCACGATATCAAGTCCTTCTACACTTACTCTTAACGTAGCATTTTGTGGAATTGCCGTGTACTCATGATTTTGTAAAATGCTATGAATATACATCCCAGTGCCACCACATAATACTGGAATTACATTTTTATCAGTGATTATTTTAAAAGCATCATAAAAATCCTCCTTAAACTCATTTACATTATAACTCTCACCTGCTCTTTTAATATCGATTAAATGGTAAGGGATTTTTCTACCATTAGTAACATACTCATCAAGGTCTTTCCCTGTTCCAATATCCATCCCCTCAAAAACCTGTCTGCTATCCGCGCTAATAATTTCTCCGTTCAAAGCGCTTGATAAATTGACAGCCAGCTTAGTCTTTCCAGACGCAGTTGGCCCCAGTATAACCAGAAGCGGCTTTTTATCCATTGTCATCATTCAAGTATAATATATATTTAAGGTTCCCGGTATTAAAGATAGGTAGGTATTCATTTAAAACCTCTTGTGCAGTAGATGGCAATCGATGAGGAAAGCATCTTTGAAGGTCAGTTTTATGCAGCCATATTTGTGCTGGTGGGATTACATCAACCAATTTAAAACCCGATAACTCATAGGCATTACCGAGCGACCAGTCACGATCAGCATAACTCATTACATCATTTGGACCGATCATTTTAATAAAATGCTTCAATAGCTTTGTAAATCCTCCGGTAACCGTATACCCTATTAAGGTTGCAAAGCGAATCAACTCTACAGATTTATAATCAGGAGCAATCCTTTTCATCGGCCTGATATTACTAAAACAAGCAACAGCTACGATTTGCCCATCGATCTGTAAAGCAAATTTATACTTGGCTCTTGCAGAACCTTGAATATGATTGCTATTCAAAAAATCATCTGCCTCCTTTTGGTTGATGGTTATAATTTTGCCCTTACGTGCGTGCAATCGCTGATTTAAACCGAGAACAGACAGCACTCTACCTAATACCTGTTCCTGCTTGGTTAACCAAACATCTTCCCATAATTGCAATAAAGTTATGTTTTTAAGCTGATAGCTAGATTGTAGCTCAATCAATTCTTCCGGACTATAATCGTTGTCAAGGGCTATTAAGTGAAGGACGACCTTATCATGACACCGCAGCAGATCATATTTTTCATGTTCAACAGGCAATACGCTAATACCAATATCCTGGAGCGCAGTTAACACAGCATTCTTCCAACCCAAACTTATACCCAACCCTTTTCCTTATATAATCTATATCCTTCTGCCAATGCGTCTTCAATATGAGCCAAAAGCGATTCATCCAATTTTTTGATATGAAAACATGATTTACCTTTTAATAACTTCAAAAGGGCAGGATCAAAAACATTTTTCATCTCAGGTTCTGCATATACCGGCATATAATAAAATCCAACATAATCTTTGCGTATCGTAACGGCAGCAAAATACATCTCATTTCTCTTTTTGCCAAAAGCAACCACCTCCATATCGCTCCACAAATCATAGTTAGTCTCGCTATTGATCCTATTATTAAAGCCTAAAGTAGCATAGGGTTGCAATACTGCCCTGATAGTCTGAAATATTTCTATAAAATCTGTTTTCATAACTCTAAGATCAATCTACTAAAACAACACCTTGAAAGCCATATTGTTTAACCCTCAGTCCCTATTTATCAGACCACCATTCTTTTGAAGGGTAATTCTCCTCTAAAATAACAGGTTCTCCCAACAAAGGCGTGGTAATTTTTAAGTTTTTTGATTTAGCCTTATTCACTGCCCTTATAATTGGTTCATTCCAGGCGTGCATAGCCAGCGTAAATTTACCCCAATGCACAGGGAGCAATACTTTTGCATTTAAATCCTGAGCCGCCTGTACAGTCTGCTCTGGGAACATATGAATCAATGGCCAGTAAGCATTATACTGTCCACATTCCAATATAGCCATATCAAAAGGCCCATGTTCTTCCCCAGTCCGCTTAAAATGTGCATCGTAGCCTGAATCGCCACCTAAATACAGCTTATGCTTTGCACCTTGTAATATAAATGCCGACCATAAAGTTTGATTTCTCTTAAATAGCCTTCCGGTAAAATGACGAGCTGGTGCAGCGGTAAATTTTAAGCCATTAGTGATGGATTCTTCGCCCCAGGCCAGTTCCACTATTTTATCAACAGGTATCCCCCAATGTTCCAGATGCGTGCCTGCTCCTAACGAAGTAATAAAAACCTGGGTCTTATCTTTCAATTTTAAAACACTTTGATAATCCAGATGATCATAATGATCATGGGTAATCAAAACGATGTCCAAAGCAGGAAAATCCTCAACCTTAATAAAGTTTGTCCCTTCGTAATTTTTTGAACCAATAAATGATATCGGTGAAGTACGCTCGCTGAAAACCGGATCCACCAAAATTTTAACCCCATCGATCTGCAAATAATACGAAGAATGGCCAAACCAAATTAACTTGGTTGCGGTAGTTTCCGAAAAATCTGGTGTAACATGAGGAAGTTCATGCTTAGGTGTACGCTCTTCATTTCCTTTTACCATCGCAACAATCATATCCCAATAACTTACACTATCAGGTTTCATTGGGGTGGGCGATAAATTTTCTAAGGTCCCATCTGCTTTAAAATTAGCCAGTTTTTTCAACCGTTCCAAACGAGCTCCCCCTGGAGTTTTACCAAAGACAGGTAAGTTTAACACCCATACGATAATTATAGCCAGAACTATTATAACAACAAAAATGGAATACATAAACTTCTTCATTTATACAACACTGCAAAAATTCAAATTAATCAACCTTCGTTGGCTCTTGTGGTGCCGGTGCAGGTGCCAGCTTCGCTGCCAATGTATTTCCGGCAAGCAAAAGCTCGTTGGTAATGGTCGTCGTATAATCTGCGATTTCCGCTTTAAAATCGACCACAGAAGCACCTGTACGAATTTCTTCCAAACGCTTTTCCCATTGCCCAGTCAATTCTGCCTGTGCAATTTTCTGATCTTTCACCACATCATATACCGCCAATCCTTTCGCTGTAGGCACCAGGTTACGCTTTTCCCTCGAAATATATTCCCGGTTAATTAATGTCTCTATGATTGAAGCCCTCGTGGCAGGTGTACCCAAACCACTATCCTTCATCGCATACCTCAACTCTTCATCCTCAATATCCTTACCCGAAGTCTCCAGCGCCTTTAACAACGAAGCTTCGTTGTACATGGCCTTCGGCTTAGTTTGCTTTTCTAACAAAGCCTTATTGGTAATCGGCAATTCCTCGCCTTTTTTTACCTTAGGTAAAGCAGGGTTATCCTCATCCTTTTTCTCATCATCCGTCTCATTGAAAACCGAACGCCATCCCGCAGAGCGAATTACAGTACCATTTGCCACAAACAAAGAGCCGGATTCGACAGATATTTTGGTAATTTCTTTCACGCATTCCTGATGAAAAGCCTCAAGCATCCGTCCAACTACCATATCATAAACCGCTTGCTTATCACCACTTAATTGATATGGCGACTCACCAGTAGGCAAAATAGCATGGTGATCCGTTACCTTCTTAGCATTTACGCTTCGTTTATTTAATGGAATAGTCAACAAAAACTCAGCTTGCTTACCAAAGTCCTTATGTACTTTTACCTTATCAATCAAACTGGGAACACCAGCAAATACATCATCACCAATATACCTACTACCCGTACGTGGATAAGTAACCAGCTTGCTTTCATACAAGCCCTGTAACAAATTCAACGTCTGATCAGCCGTAAACCCCTTACGCTTATTCGCTTCCTGCTGTAGACTACTTAAATCATGCAACAGTGGAGGTGGTTCTTTTCTAGGTTTAGCTTCAACACTTAAAATCTTACCGCCATTACTAAAACCTGATGCAACATCTTCGATTTTAGCAAGTAGCGCTTCTGCATCCTCCTTTTTGTCGAAATTATTTACAGACATAGCTCTAAACAGCTGTCCGTCTTTATCCAATTGTATAGCCAGCTGATAATACAACTGTGGCACGAAGTTTTTAATTTCCAGATAGCGCGAGCAAATCATGGCTAACGTTGGTGTTTGCACCCTTCCTAGCGATAAAACAGATCTGTTTCCTGCCGATATACTCAATGCCTGTGTAGCGTTCATGCCCACCAGCCAATCCGACTCCGAACGGCAATGGGCTGAGTTAAACAAAGTATCGTAATCAGTACCCGGTTTTAAGTTTCTAAAACCCTCTTTAATAGCCTCATCAGTTTGCGAAGAAATCCACAGTCTCCGAAAAGGCTTTTTACATTTCAAAAAATAATAGATATAACGGAAAATCAGTTCACCTTCCCGCCCGGCATCCGTCGCAACTATAATCTCTTCAGCTTCATCAAATAACTTTTTAATGATATCAAGTTGTTTTCGTACACCAGGATCTTCGACCATACCATCCTTAGTTTTGATTTTCCGGATGGCAAGTTTAAATTTCTTTGGCAACATCGGTAAATGCTGTCTTCGCCAGCCAATAAAGCCGTAATCCTGAGGAGGTGCCAATTGCAGTAAATGCCCAAATGCCCAGGTAAAAGAATAACCTTTTCCCTCTATATATCCATCCTTTTTAGTTGTAGCACCGAAAACCTTAGCCAATTCACGTCCCACCGAAGGTTTCTCTGCAATAACAATCTTCATAATTATTCAAAAATATCTAAACCAATCTTAAATGTATTACAATGCGCATCAACAATATCTTTTATGTTTGGTGAATACCCACCGCCCATACTTACCTGAACAGGTAGTTGATTGTCTTTACAAAATTGCAATACCATCCTATCTCTTTCTTTACAGCCCGCCTTAGTCAAAGCCAGTTTCCCCAGCTTATCACTTTCCAATACATCAACACCCGATAGATAGAATACAAAATCAGGGTTATGCGCCAAAAGCATTGGAAGTGCTTTACTTAATTTTTCTAAAAATTCCTGATCGCTGATACCATCTTCCAAAGCAATATCCAGGTTAGAAACTTCCTTTCTAAATGGAAAGTTCTTGTCCCCATGCATTGAAAACGTAAATACCCTATCTTCATTACTAAAGATCTCAGCAGTTCCATTACCTTGATGAACATCTAAATCTATAATTAAAATACGACTAGCCAGACCATTATTTAACAAATAATTAGCAGCAATAGCCTGATCATTTAACAAACAAAATCCTTCTCCCCAATTACTTCCTGCATGATGCGTACCACCAGCTACATTAAATGCGATACCATGCTGCTGTGCATACAAAGCTCCATCAATCGTCCCTTGAGCAATCCTAACCTCTCGTTCAACCAGTTGGCTACTTAAAGGGAAGCCTATTCTTCTTTGCTCCTTCGCCGGTAGCGTCAAATCCTTTAACTGATTCCAGTATTCCTTTTGGTGCGATAGCAAGACCACATCCTCTTCTAAAGGCTCAGGTGCAAACAGATTACTTGCGGTAATGACGCCCTCATGTAATAACTGCTCAGGAATCAGCTCATATTTAACCATTGGAAAACGATGTCCTTCAGGCAAAGGATGCGCATACAAGGGATGCCATGCGATCTTAACCATCTTATCTTAAGATCTCCCCAACATGCTTTTCTATATTGTTGCAAATCTCGTTAACTGGCAAGTCATTAGCATCTTCTCCAAAAGGATTCTCTATCTCTTCAGCAATCAACTCCAAACTGGCTAGCACATACAATATGAAAGGAACAATAGGAACTACAAAGTATCCCAAACTAAACACCCATCCAAAAGGTAAAGTAATCACATAAATAAAGATGAATTTCTTTATAAAAGCACTATAAGAATACGGAATAGGCGTATTTTTAATACGCTCGCAGCCTCCACATAAATCCGTAAACTGCTGAACATCTGCATTCAATATAATGAGTTGTTCGTTAGTAATCTCACCATTAGCTTGTAATTCAAAAATTCTGGACGATATACTTGAGGCTACCTGATTGGGAATGTGCTTACCGCCATCTACTTCAATCAAAAGGCTATTCTTACCAAAATACTGTTTCTCTCTTAAATGCTCCTGCAATGCAAACGCATACTTAGGGATAGCATAATCAAAAAACTCTATGTGGTTTTGACTTAATTTTAATGATTTTATTTTAATCGCAAAATTACGGCTCACGTTCGTTAATCCACCTAAAAGTCTGCGACCTTCCCACCATCTATCATAGGATGTATTGGTCCTAAATACCAATAACATAGAGATCACAAAACCCAGCAGGTTATGCATCATCCCAATATTTTTAACATAAATCGTCTCCGCCAATTTTAAGTAGTTTAGCTCCAAAAAAGCGATAACACCAGAAAACACAGCTACACTAAGCATCAACGGCCACAAAGTACGGATCGTATCCGCCTTATGTACATGAAATATAAAAGTTATCCAATCCTTTGGATTATAATTTATCATATTATTTTGCCTTTTCTAATGCTAAAATACGCATTAGGCTTTAACTATTTAAGGAGCTTTTTGCTAATATCCAGCAACAAAGTTCCCGTTGTAAAAACATCTTCGTAAGAGTTGTACAAAGGAACTGGACTTAACCTGATCACATTAGGCTCCCGCCAATCGCCAAGTACATTATTAGCAACTAACTGTTCAAAAACCTCTTTTCCCTTTTGCTTTGCAATGATCGAGACCTGTGCTCCGCGATCTGCTTGACTTAGCGGAGTAATGATCTTATACTGCTCCTCTCCCAACGCTTTATTTACCTCATTTATAATGATAAACAAATAGCTAGTTAAAGTTTTACTCTTATTTCTTAATGGAGTGATAAACCCTGCTTTTTTAAAACTTTGAAGAGAAGCATAGTACAACGCCATTGGCATAACCTGCGTACAACTTACCTGCCAACCATCAGCACCAACTTCCGGTACAAAGCCCTTTTCCATTTTAAAACGCTGCTGTTCCTGATAACCCCACCATCCCGCAAAACGGTTCAACGTAGGATCAGAGAAATGCTTTTCATGCACAAAGATGCCACTTATACCACCCGGACCAGAATTCTGATATTTATACGAACACCAACACGCGAAATCAATATCCCAATCATGCAATTGTAAAGGGACATTTCCAGCCGCATGCGCCAAATCAAAACCAACAACTGCCCCCGCAGCATGTCCCGCTTTCGTTATGGCCTCCATATCGAACCATTGTCCGGTAAAGTAGTTTACTCCTCCAAACAACACCAATGCAATTTCATCACCGTTTTCAGCAATTGCAGCCGTAATATCTTCTGTCCGTAAGGTATACTCACCTTCCTTAGGAGCCACCTCAATAATTGCGGTAGCAGGATCATAGCCATGAAAGCGAACTTGACTTTCTATAGCATACTGATCTGAAGGAAAAGCTCCAGCCTCCATAATGATCTTAAAACGACCTGCAGTCGGCTTGTAAAAGCTAACCATCAACAAATGAAGATTTACCGTCAGTGTATTCATCGGACAAACCTCAGCCGGATTTGCACCAACGATGGGCGCCATCATTTTTTTGAGTTCTTTATGATAAAACATCCAAGGTGTCTCCCCTTCAAACCAACCTTCTACAGCATAATTCTGCCAATTGTTTAACTGTTCATCTAAAACCTGACGTGCAGCTTTAGGTTGAAGTCCTAAAGAATTACCACATAGATAAATAAACGGCTTTCCATTTTGTTGGGGAAACAAAAAATCTTGTCTTAAATCGCGAAGTGGATCAGCCTGATCCAGCGCCTGAGCGAATGCTAAATTGTTTTCAAAATTCATTTGTTTCAAATATCCGTAAAAAACAGGGATAAATAAATCAGCTCAATCATTTTGTTATCCACACTTTTCTCCTTACTCCTTTTATAAATTCCCTTTAACCACAGCAGCACCTAATAAAAAAAGAAGCTGTCTCAAAAGTGAGGCAGCTTCTTTTTTTTGATGTGAAATTTTTGTAATTTAAAGTCATGTCAGGAAAAGTAGTTTTTAAGCCCTATGATCCGGATCAGGCGACATTTTTACCTTATAGCCTGGAAGAGTTAGTGCCTTTAGGCCATCCGGTTCGGATCGTTAAACAGGTTGTCGATCAGGTAGATGTTAAACCGATCAACCGTAAATATAAAGGAGGCGGAGCCTCCAGCTTCCATCCCCGTTTGATGTTGAAACTGTTGGTCTATGGTTACCTGAGTAATACGTATTCCTCCCGTAAGCTGGAAGAGCAGGCTCAGCAAAACA
>NZ_FNEX01000018.1 GCF_900100435.1 Pedobacter sp. ok626
GCTTTCGATGCCAAACCAGTCGTTAGATCTGTTGTATTTGCTTTTAATGCTAATCCAGCAGTAACTGAAGTTTGATCGGCCTTTAAGGCAATAGCATCTGTGGCGGCTGTAAGTGCTGTTTGATCAGCCTTCAATGCAATGGCATTTGTAGCAGATGTAAGGGCTGCTTGGTCCGCTTTTAACGCCAATCCTGATGCGACTGCCGTCTGATCTGCCTTTAATGCAAGTCCAGTAGTAAGTGCTATTTGATCAGCTTTTGATGCCAATCCAGTAGTAAGATCTGTTGTGCTTGCTTTTAATGCTAACCCAGCAGTAAGATCAGTAGTATTTGCTTTCAATGCGATCGCATCCGTAGCAGTATTAAGTGCCGTCTGGTCTGCCTTCAATGCCAAGCCTGCTGTTACCGCTGTTTGATCAGCTTTAGATGCCAACCCAACAGTAAGATCTGCTGTATTTGCTTTTAAGGCAAGTCCGTTTGTAAGGTCCACTGTACTAACTTTTAGTGCGATTGCATCAGTGGCAGCATTAAGTGCAGACTGGTCTGCCTTCAATGCAAGTCCAGCCGTAACCGTTGTTTGATCAGCTTTTGATGCCAAGCCAGTAGTAACATCTATAGTATTTGCTTTTGATGCTAGCCCGGTGGCAAGATCTGTTGTGTTTGCTTTGGCATCCAACGCAGTTTTCGTAGCAGTACTGATCGGCTTAGCTAGGTCACTCGTATTATCAACATTCCCTAATCCAACTTTTGATGGACTAATTCCTGTAGCAATCTTTGCATCCGTTACATTCCCATCCAATAATTTCGCAGTTGTTACCGCATCATTTGCAATTTTTGAGCTAGAAATAGCAGCATCACTAATGATGGGTGCTCCTGCTGTACTACCAGTCCCCGACAAGTCTCCCGCCAGCTGTATTTTTCCTTTCACACTATTCGTAGCATCAGGAATTGTAGCCGCGTTAACAACAACAGCATCAACATATGTTTTTACAGCTTTTACTGTCGGATATTTTATGTCGGAAGCACCATCAACATTTACATCAAGTGATTTATTAGCTAAAACTTCTTTTAAATTAAGTGCAGCTTGAGTAAGTGTACTAATTGGTTTATCGAGGTCTCTGGTATTATCAACATTATTTAAACCACTTATCCCAGAAACCCCTGGTACACCCTGCGGACCCATTGGGCCTGTTGCTCCGGTGGCTCCTACCGGTCCGGCAACCCCTTGAATTCCTTGCGGTCCTGCTGGCCCAATAGCGCCCTGAGGCCCCGTCGAAGCCGTAGATTCATTACTTGGAGTCCAGGCTGTTCCATTCCATTTTAATATCTGTCCCGTTAAAGGAGCCGTAATACTTATTGCAGACCCCTGTAATTTATTTACTGTAGGATTAGGATAACTCCCACCCAAATCTCCGCCAGCAGTACCTGCAGGAGATGCAGAACTTGCATAGATTGCATAAGGAACCGACTGAAGTTGAGAAGTTCCCATATCTATAAAACTACCTCCTCCAGCGGGATCTATCTCTACCTGAAGAAACTTATTTCCCGTACTCCAATCAATTGAGGCCATCGATCCATTTTGTGTAATCGCTCCGGCACTGCCAATTACAGCCGTAAACAATCCAAATTTGTTAGTGGTACGCTGCCGGGTTTCCGAATAAACGCTATTTCCACTTGCACCACCATCTCTAATGGTCAACCTTAACCGGATAGACTGATCGGCAACAGGATTACCGTCAGACTTCCTTGCTACCCCTTGATAGTTAATTTGGGGAAGCTGTTGAGCCATAACACTGGTACAACAAATCAGTATAAATGCAAGAACAATTAAAAAAAATCGAGTTTGCGAAAGTTTAGACATATAGTGCTGAGTTCTAATTTAGAATGGTAATGAAGCCTTTGACAATTTCAAACTTGCCGTTTCTTTTAAGTTTGAGGACATAATAATAAGTGCCTTCGGTAAGCAGCTTACCTGAGAAATACGCTGTCCAATCGTTTTGATAATTTTTGGTTTGAAATACAGTCCTGCCCGAGCGGTCAAAGATGGTTACTTCGTTTTCTGGAAATTTTTCGAGATCTTTAATCATCCATACATCGTTTACTCCATCACCATTTGGTGTGAGAATATTGATAGGGAAAACTAAAGGGCCGGCAGCAATAATCAGGTTACTAACAATAGGCTGCAGTACCCCATTTGTGACGCTTACTTGCCGATTAATCATAGTTTCAACAAGCGCAACTTCCCCTACACTCCACTCGTAGGTAAAGTCTTTTTGGGCATAAGCATTACCAGAGGAGTTTATAACAGCTGCCCCTACACTTTGTGCCTGACTGCTTGTAGTCGTCAGAAAAGTGAATATAAAACACAGCCAATACCTCATGCAGCAACAATAGCTTTTAGCATAACAGTTTGGTTAATTAAAATAAAATGATTCCCTCTTTGTATCCCGACAAATGATTATAGAATTCGAAACAAAGGTATCAAAGTTGTTGCATAGATTACAAAATCCTAATGTTAAATATCTCTAACTATTCAATAGTTACACTAATTAGAAACACAACCCCTTAATTATTAATAAGATTACCAATCAAAGCAAACATAAACGCCCCCCTATTACAACTGGCCATAAGCATCGAATTGGCACTAAAAACAAAAAAAGCCTTTGCAGATTTTCAATCTACAAAGGCTTTTCAAGAGTTAATCTCTGATTTATTTACCCAAACTTAATCTTAAGTTCAATTCAAAACTACCATTCGTATAAGCACTCAATGCAGAAGTCTGTGTAGTATAAGTTCCGCTGATCAGGTATTTCTTTTTGTAATCCATACCCAAGCCAAAAGTCGCATTCTCAGAACTATGGTACATCCCCATCAAAAACACCTGTTTATTAGCAATGCTCAATTGCGCTCCGGCATCCCAGATGTTATCAAATCCTTTTACGCCACGGTAAGCAACTTTAGGCTCTACATCCATCCCCTCCATGCCTTCGCTGAGACTGATCTTATAACTCACTGCTGAGTAAAAAGTAGCCACATCGGCCAGCTTTATCACATCCTTTTTCAATACACTTTTAAGGTTAGGAATGGATGCTTGTACATTCAGTTTATCCGAGGTATAAGCCATCCCAAAATCGCCATCCAGATAGGTTTTACGATCATTGTACTGACCTACAGTCGGATCGGCAGGATTGCCATAAATATCTGCATTCTCCAAACGCTGACTCATAAAACCCAGCGATACCCCAAAGTGCAACTGATGATTATTTTCATTCAATTTCAAGTGATAAGCGTAACTACCTACCACACGGGTTTGTCTTTGCAAGCCAGCACTTTCATTGTTTACTGTTAACCCTAATCCTACTTTATTGAAACCATAATCAACAGTCAGGTTTTGGGTTAAAGGTGATCCGGGAACATTGCTCCATAACTTTCGGTAAGCACCATTTACTTTTATACCTTGTCCCGCCCCCGCAAATGCAGGATTGATTAAATACTGATTGGTATAATACTGCGCAGATAAAGGATTTAGCTGAGCTTTTGAGGTAGTACTGATTGCCGTAACGGCAATCAGTACTAATGTTTTATATATAATTTTCATCTGGTTTTTAATATTAAATACTATCGTGTTTGTTCGGTCCTGATAACCGTGATATAGCCCTTAAACGCAGCTCTGTTAGTTCCAAAGTCGATCAGGTAATAGTAAGTACCTTCCGCGAGTGGTGCTCCATTCAGTGTAGCCTCCCAACTGTTGTCGTATCCCTTTTTACTGTATATCAGACGTCCGCTCCTGTCAAAGATCTTCACCTCATTGTTCGGATAGAAATCAATGTTATCAATTATCCATTTATCATTTATCCCATCACCATTCGGAGACATAATGTTGGTCGCTTTGATTTTAACCAGATCGTCCAGCACCTTGATACTGAAAGTTTGTGTTTCCGAACATCCACTCGCATTGGTTACTGTTACCGTATAAGTGGTGGTTTCCCTTGGCCTTACTTCCAATGTTGAAGTAGTCAGGCCTCTAATGATGCTGCTGTGGTTTGCCCATGCGTAGATAGCACCACCAGTAGCGTTTAAAAATACAGTTTCACCTTTACTTACTTCAATACTATTGCTGCCGGTGCTAGTGCCTTTATCTGCAGTAATGGATACTACAGGTAGCGCGTTCACCGTCAACACAAAAGCTCTGCTGTAGGTATCCACACCCCCATTAGCTGTTCCACCATTGTCTTTTACCGTTACGGTAATTGTTGCTGTTCCCGAAGCACCGGTTTTAACGCTATAGTTAATGATAGCGGTTGCACCCGAGCCAGAAACACTTAAACTTTGTAACAAAGCACTGTTATTTCCGACAACGCTGAGGCTTGTACTTTGTGTGCTTTCCGGACCGGCACTAATGCCTGTTAAATTGATGTTCTGTGCAGTTGCAGTATAACAGATGGTCTGATTGGCAATAGCGGCCAATGTCGGCAATTCATTCACATCACTTAAAGCAATGGTAAAAGTTTTATCCAGACTGAAACCATACTGCGTAGTGCTTCTTACCCTTACACTATAAGTTGTTTTATTTTCATAATCCAGACTGGCAGCAGTTAACAGCTGATTGCCACTAATACTGAACAAAGCATTATCAGTATCGCCAGTACCTGAAACCAGGCTATAGGCAAATGTTGCATTAGGATCATCAGAAGTACTGCTTAGTGTTCCTGCTGCAGTTCCCGTAGCCTTATTCTCATATAATGTCACTCCCGCAAGCAGCACATTTGTAGGCGCTCCCGGTTTTACAGTCAATGTACCATTCACATAACTGATCTGATAATTAGCAGCTACTGCTCCTGAAGGAACAATAGTATAAGTTCCGATCGGGCTACTCGTTGTTGCTGTTGTACTGAATATCGCCGGCGTAGTCAATACAGCACTCGTTTCTCCATTTACAAGGCCAGTGTATTTTGCAGTAAATGTCGGATTAGTAGTACCTGTGAACTTTTCTTTATCCTCGCCAATAATACTCAGTGGCGCTTTGCCAATGGTTAGGCTTGCCGTAGTGTAGTTTAATACATAGTTGCTGCTCAGCGCCAACGTATTCTTATTAATGGCATAGGTTCCAACATTTTCACCTGCAGCCCTATTCAGACTTCCGCTAAAGGTATCTGTACCAATCAGCGCCGGACTGAAGGTATAAGCCAGTGTCGGATCTGCAGCACCATAGATTTTGTTAGCAGCTGTAGCAGTCACACCAATGCTTTTTGCACCGATGTTCAGGTTAGCAGAAACATAAGTAATCTGGTAATTAGGCCCTGCAGTTACTGTTCCCTGGTTAATCGCATAGCCACCAATGTTTTCGCCGATAGTCCGGTCTAAGTTTCCTGTAAAAACATCCGTACCGATAAGCACCGGACTGAAACTATAGGTCAGTGCCGGATCTCCATCACCGTATGTTTTGTTTTTGGCAACAGCGGTTACAGTTAGCACTTTTGTAGTAATGCTGAGGTTCGCCGGTACATAAGTAATCAGATAGTTGTTATTTAAAGCAAGAGAGCCCTGTCCGATAGCATAGTTTCCGATATTTTCACCAGTTGTTCTGTCTAAGTTTCCAGTAAATACATCTGTTCCAATCAGCGCCGGGCTGAATGTATATGTTAACGAAGGATCCGCTACACCATACGCTTTGGTTTTAACAATAGCAGTAACGGTCACTGTTTTTTTGGTAATGCTGAAATCAGCAGGTGTATAGGTAGTGTTATAATTACCGTTAAGTGCAAGTGTACCCTGACCGATAGCATAGTTTCCTATGTTTTCCCCAGAAGCTCTGTCCAATGTTCCCGTAAAAACATCTGTTCCGATCAATGCTGGACTGAAAGTATAAGCAAACGCTGGATCCGCCGCTCCGTATGCTTTACTGCCCGCTGTTGCGGCGATAGCAATTGTTTTCTTCGTAATATTCAGGTTTGCCGTACTAAACAATAAAGTATAGTTTGCTCCAGCAGAAAGTGTTCCCTGAGAAATGGCATAGCTACCAATGTTTTCTCCAGAAGTTCGGTCCAGCGTTCCGGTAAATACGTCCGTTCCAATCAGTTCCGGAGTAAAGGTATAAGTCAATGCAGGATCAATATTACCATAAACCTTCGTTTTAGCAGTTGCAACTACGGTAACGGCCTTGGCAGTAATGGATAGGTTAGCTGGCACATAGGTAATCTGGTAGTTTGCACCCAAACTCAGACTGCCCTGACCAATGGCATAATTACCTGCATTCTCTCCAAGAGCACGGTCTAGACTTCCTGTAAAGTTATCCATTCCGATTAGTGCAGGTGCTACAGTATAAATAAAAGTAGGATCTGTATCTCCAAAAATCTTGGTTTCAGCAGCAGCAGTTATTGTTATCGATTTCGCAGTAACCTGCAAGTCAGCCGAAGTAAATGTAATCGTGTAGTTTGCATTTAGCGCAACTGTCCCCTGATTGATGCCATAAACGCCAACATTGTCACCTGCAATACGCTCCAGTGCCCCTGTAAAGGTGTCAGAGCCAATTAATGCCGGACTGAAAGTATAAGTGAAAACTGGATCAGCTGTGCCATATATTTTGGTTTTAGCAACAGCGTTAACTGCGATATCCTTTTTGTTCACCACCAGGTCTTGAGTTACGGGAGCGGCCGCAAGGAAGGCAGCGTCTCCGATCTGTGATGCCGTAATAGTGGTTGTTCCTGCTGCCAGAATAGTTACTGTACTTCCCGATACTGTGGCTACCGCGGTGTTGCTGGAAGTATAAGTTACAGCTAATGCCGAACTGCTGCTTGCAGTCAGTGTAACCGGAGTTGCACCATAAACTGAAGCTACAAGCGGATTAAAGGTAATAGTTTGAGTTCCTTTAGGGGTAGACACAATATTACCTGATTTAGCACCTTCATTTCCCGTTGCATCCACAGCAGAAATGCGGTAGAAATAACCGACACCATTGGTCAGTCCTGTATGGGTATACGTTAAAGTTCCTGCCGGAATGGTCTGAATAGCTATGGCCGGGTTAATGCTTGTTCCTCCATAAAGAATGTATTTGTCCAGATCTGGAGCCGGACTTGCATTCCACGTGATAGTGTTCTGTGTATTTCCAGCAGTAGCTGTCAAGCCCGTAGGCGCAGCGGGAGCAGTTCTGTCAACAAGCACACTGCTGCTGTTGGTAGTTGCCGTTACCGGGGTCCCCGGATTTCCGGGTAAATCTGAAAAAGCAATATTAAAGGCAAGGATCCCTTCAGGGGTGAGTCCTGATACCGTTTGAGTTGCCGTCCAGCTGTTGCCTCCACTATTGCTCGGGGTTACCGCGATTCCCCCCATGGTTACCGTTGGGGTGGCAATGACTTCTGAGGCCATAAAATTCAGCGTGATGATATTCCCTGCTTTTGCTACGTTCGTCATCAGGTTATTTGAAGCAATGGTTACTCCGCTGAGGGTCGGGACCATTTTGTCATAGGTGACGCTGCTGCTGTTGGTGGTTGCAGTGATGTCTGTTCCGGCATTTCCGGTCAGGTCTGTAAAGGCAATATTGAAAGCAACAGCACCCTCTGTTTCTGTACCCGTTAAGGTGTAGGCAGCAGTGAAGCTGTTTCCTCCGGCAGAGGTGGGTACAACAGGATTTCCTGCGATGGTTACTACAGGAAGTGCGACGGCTTCTGAAGCGGCAAAGGTTAAAGTGATAATATTTCCTGTTTTAGCCGTTTGATTTGAAGCGTTATTGGAGACAATAGCTACCGTAGTTAAGGCTGGAACGGTCTTATCAAAAGTCACGCTGCTGGCATTGGTGGTTGCAGTTACTGCAATTCCAACATTTCCGGCAACATCTGCAAAGGCGATGTTAAAGGGAATGATACCATTGGCATTTGTTATTTGTGTGGTATAGGTTGCTGTCCAGTCGTTTGCAGTGATATTGGTCACCGTAGCGGTATTCCCAAAAATGCTCACCACTGGTGTACCGATGGTTTCAGAGGCGGTGAAGCTCAGAGTAACCACATCTCCTGTTTTTGCTTTTGCGGTATTTGCATTATTGGAGGCAATGGTTACGTTAATTAAGGTTGGAATGACTTTGTCGATGGTATAGACCTCTCCGGCAGTATATCCTGCCTGAATCTCGTTACCAACCGTGTTGATGATACCTGTTCCTGAACTTTTAAGGTCCAGTCTTAAGGTTCCCGATCCTGTTCCGGTGTTTACCGTAACTGTCCTGGTATTGTTACTTCCTGAGACGAAGGTAACTGCAGGAGCGGTGATCCCTGTAGAGGTAATGCTGAAATCGGAGGTGTTGACACCAGTTACGTTTTCAGAGAAAGTTACTAAAAACTGGGCTGAAGTGCCATTGATCGCGGCATTACCAGTTCTGGTGATGCTCAGTGTGGTTGGCGCGGTGGTATTGATGGCGATATCTTTGTTGGCACCTAAAGATCCAGCCGCTCCTGGAGCGGCGAGGGTTAAAGTGGCATCGTTTCCTGCAGCATCTTTAATGGTTCCTGCTGCAAGGGAAAGCGCAGTGGTGCTGGCCTGATCTAGGTCAGCGATACTTTGGTTAAGCGCTACAGTGTAGTTAAAGACCAAAGTTGTTGTTCCGGAGCCACTGGCATAACTTGCCGTTCCTCCTGAATTCAGACTAAGGGTTGGTGTTCCTGTTACGATCACCGCTTCAGAGAAATTGACTGATACGGGAATAATGTCATTGATTTTATGGGTTCCGTTTGCCAGACTGGAGCTCACTGAACTCACTACCGGTGAGGTAGTGTCGATAACAATATTTTTGTTGGCACCCAAAGAGTTTGCAGCTCCAGGGGCGGGTAGAGTTAATGTGGCATTATTTCCTACTTCGTCACTAAGTGACCCACCATTCAAGCTGAGTGCGGTCGTGCTGATATAATCCAGATCGGCGCTAGTATTTCCAGCCTGTACTGTATAGTTAAAGCTGAGGGTTGACGTTCCTGAACCACTGCTATAATTGACTGTTGCACCAGAATTCATAATGAGCTGGGGAGTTCCTGTAACCGTTATAACTTCCGAAAAATTCAGATTAATGGCAATCACATCTCCTTCTTTATAAGTGCCATTGGCAGTGCTTGAGTTTACAGAAGTCAGGGTCGGAACAATCCCATCTATAATAATATCTTTATTCGCACTTAAAGAACCCGATCCCCCTGGAACAGGAAGCGTCAAGGCGGCGTTAAAACCATTGCTAACAGCCTTAATCTGCCCACCATTAAGAGTCAGAGCTTGTGAATCAAAATAACTAAGCCTCGAACTATTGTCTCCATCTTCTACAGTATAATTAAAGGTAAGCGTACTTGTACCAGTACCTGAAGCATAATTAATTATTCTATCCGTTGTACCTGTTTCCAGTTTAAGCTGCGGAGTATTTGTAACATTTACGGGTTCAGAAAATGAAACATTTACCGGAATTATCTCTCCTACCTTATAGCTCCCATTAGACTTCGTCGAACTTACACTACTTGCATATACATGCGCCGTAATGGATATTCCATTAATTGCTGGCGAGATAGGACTCCCCGAAGTAAATATTCTGACTTCATCTACATTGTTAAAGCTACTATTTGAACTTAAGTCAACAACAACCCTATTACCGTTAAAATTACCAATAAAGCTACTTGTAGCTACCTGAACATTATCCCGATAACCTCTTATATTAACAATATCCCCAGATTGCCATCCCCAATCATACCAACTGAAACCATTAATTTTAAATTCTGCTCCATCTGCACTTTTGATAGCAGTACCATACCAATCAGCGGCGTTGAACGTCGTTAATCCGGTAAACCCATCAGTTCCTGACAACTGGATATCGTTTTTCCATTCCATTGGAAAATTCAATTTGGCACCTGAAATATCAGTGATATTAAAAATCTGTAAACTGAGGCCTGGAATATTAGTGGATCCCCCCTCACCATCCTGGGCTATACCATCAGCCCAATTTGTTGCGTCATTGCTGTTAAACGTTAAGACTATTGGGGTTTGCGCCTGGATTTTAAAAATAGTCAGGCAAAGAAATAAGAATAGTAAAATTCTCTTCATAGGGAGGTGTTTAATTTAGATTAATATTTGTATAGTAGTAATACCGCCCAAAAATAGGCTATGTATTTTACTATAGATTAAATATAGTATTATTTTTTCTTCCAACCATTCAATAATTAGAGGAAATACAGAAATTTATGAGACTTTTTTTTGCGAGAAAAAAGCTTTCGGCATTAGACCTGTCTCTTTCTTAAAAGCATTATAAAAAGTGGCAAGACTTTTAAAACCAGACTCATAAGCCACAGATTCGATGGTCATTTTATCAGACTTAAGCGGGTATTGATCTATAAAAAAAATAATTCGGTATCCGTTAATCCAATCGCGAAAATTTTTATCCAAAAAACTATTGATAACGAATGAACAATGGTGTACGGGAATATTAAGCTCATTAGCTAGCTCAACAATTTGAAAATTAGGCTGAAGATATGGCTTTTTGTTTTCCATAAAAGACTTCATCAAATCAGAATAAGTAGCTAACTGATCAGGCAAAAGGTTGACTTTCTTCACCGCCACTGTTGTCTTCGGAAGTTCTTTAACTTCCTCCGGTTTTTTTTCCATATCTACTGCCACAAACAAGTAGCCATAAAATAATTTCGGCTGATGCATGATAAATACAACGATCACCAAAAGCACTACGCAATTAAGTATAATGAAAGAAGTATTAAATATCGGTTCTTCTACATCCCATATCATCAATGGTATAAAGCTCACCAATTGAAAAAAAGTAGCGGCTCTTATAAAAAAGAAGATCCACTTTTTACCATTTGCATCAATATGTTCATCAATCACTTTTGATTTGAGTACAGCAAACCAGGTTGCCGTTAAATATACCAGCAACAAGAAAGGTCTGCCCAGGTAATAAAACCAAGAAGGGAATACCCCACTCCTTTCTGTTATAAAAAGTTGTTTATTATCTCTAATCTGATCCGCAATAACATCCCATTTTATTTCAGGCGAAAAGGGCAATGGCAGCAAATGAATAATGGCCAGAAAAGCGGGAATAAAATGCAGCCATTCAAACTTACGGAGCTGAGTACGTCCATTGATAAAATGGGTTACATACAAGTAAAAGCAAACAGGAGCAGCATAATAAAATGGAGCTGCAACCTGATAAAAAAAAGAAAAAACATCCTGATCCTGCGAATTTACAAGCAGTGAAACCAGTACCTGACCAAATCTGGCGATAAAGATAATAGACAGTAAACGATTCAATAGTTTCACACCTCGTTTTGCGAAAAACAAGTGCAAAGAAAGTAAGAGCAAGAAAAAACAAC
This sequence comes from Pedobacter sp. ok626, assembly GCF_900100435.1. Taxonomy (GTDB): domain Bacteria; phylum Bacteroidota; class Bacteroidia; order Sphingobacteriales; family Sphingobacteriaceae; genus Pedobacter. Next base: position 11,332 of record NZ_FNEX01000018.1, read on the forward strand.
TAATACTTGAAAAAAAGATCAAAGCCCTATATTTGATGGTGCAAGATATGTGTTTTTCTTTAAAATGAATATTATCATTTTACACAAGCAAGCAACAATCGGGTTTTAATACCAAATAATTTTAATGATTTTCGCAATCAAGATTAAGCCCCGCTTCTAATTTTTAAATTAAAACAAAATGGATTTATTTAGTAACGAAACAGTTGAGAACAAAAATCTATTACCTTATGATGGTACAGTAAAATATTATGGCAAATTAATGTCTTCGCAAACGGCTAATCATTACCTGGATATATTGTTGAATACTATCGAATGGAGAAATGATGAGGCGGTCATTTTTGGCAAACATATACTCACAAAACGAAAGGTAGCCTGGTACGGCGAAAAAGAATTCGAATACACGTATTCAAATGTCACAAAAAAAGCACTACCCTGGACCCCAGAGTTACTTGAATTGAAAACATTAGCAGAAAAAACACTGGGAGAAACATTCAATTCCTGCCTGCTTAATCTTTACCATACTGGAGAAGAAGGTATGGCCTGGCATAGTGATGGGGAGAAAGATTTGAAAAAGAATGGAGCTATAGGCTCTATGAGCTTTGGAGCCGAAAGGAAATTTGCCTTTAAGCACAAGCAAAGCAAGCAAACCGTTTCTTTAATTCTGGAAAACGGAAGCCTATTGGTGATGAAGGATCACACGCAAACTCATTGGTTACATCGGCTCCCTCCTACCAAACAAACGCATAAGCCCAGGGTCAACCTAACCTTTCGAACGATCGTATCCTGAGCCTCTCACTTATCTTGCTATATAAAATCCTCCCTGTGTGGGCTAAATACATCTATTAAAACCCCAGGTTCCAGACATACCGACCCATGTAAAGTGTTGGGTGGTACATAAAAACCATCACCAGTTTTTAAGATCTGTTTATCATCTCCAATAGTCAGTTCAAAAACACCACTTTCTACATAGCTAACCTGCGTATGCGGATGTTCGTGAATTGAACCTACAGCATCTTTCTCAAATTTAACTTTCACCAACATTACACGGTCATCGTAACCATAAATCTGTCTTTGGATACCAGGAGATGCATATTCCCAGGGAATATCTGTACCCTGCTGAAAGTTTTTGCTTTTTAATAAATCACTCATATTTTATTATATCTAATTACACAAGATAAGCCATCAACAATGTAGCGTATACAAAGGTAACTCTTACAATTGTCTCATTTTGTATTACCGCATATCTTTACTAAATTTAATCAATCATCCTTATCGCTCTATATGGAAATACAATCTGGCTACGCGACGCGCAGGCCCTTTCTTTTTATTATCCTTATCTACCTCGCTGCAGGAGTAGCTTGGCTATACCTTGGAAGCATCATTATTGGCATTGTAGATCGTAATAACCCACACGTAGATCTCCGCTATCTATATACGAGTAAAAACATTTCTTTCTTGCTTTTCACGGCGTCAGCTTTATTTTTTCTACTCAGAGCCCACCATAAACGTTTGTTGCGTGCAGAAAGCAATTACTTCCAATTATTCGAAGCCTCACCCGGAGCTGTATACGTAATGGATAAAACGACCTTCAGGTTTCTTGCCGTTAATGATGTAATGGTCAAAAAATACGGCTATAGTCGCGGACAACTGCTAAAAATGTCAGCCTTAGATATCCGTCCTGAAGAGGAAAGAAAGAAATTAAAGGATTACCTCTATTCCGACCATGACGAAGGACACGAAACAGGGATCTGGTTACATCAGAAAAAAAACGGCGAGCTTTTCTACATGCTCATTTCCCATCACTCTATAAAATTCAAGGACAAGGAAGCTTATATTGTTATTGCGATTGATATTGACCGAAGCGTCAGAAACGAGAGAAGACTCAAAGAGATTGCCTGGACAAACTCACATGAAATCAGAAAACCGGTAAGTAATATACTGGGATTAGTTCAACTGATGAAGGCAGAGCACCCTAATGAACCCAGGGATGTCAACATTATTAAAATGCTTGTTACTTCAGCATATGAACTTGATACCGTAGTTAAAAAGATCAATTCACATGCTGAAGAACTAGATAAGCGTCTCTAAGCGCCTGCTGCGCCCGGATCTTGCTTTGGAGGTCTTGGTCCTCGTTTATAAATCACAAGACCATTTAAAAAATTGCGTAGAATCTGATCGCCGCAAGGTTTAAAATTAGGGTGATCATCGCTTCTAAAAATATCTCCAAGCTCGCTTTTGCTAACTTTAAAATTTACTAGAGACATTATTTTCAATATATCGTCGTTGGTAAGCGCCAGCGCTACACGCAACTTCTTAAAGATATCGTTATTACTCATATTACATTGCTATTTCAATCTTTACCTTTTTGTTCTTTATTCTCTCGTTAGCCAGCGCACCTAAAATGCTCTTTACCATTTTACGCTTCACAGCTACATAAGAAGCCTGGTCTTTAACTTCAATCAAACCAACATCGTCTTTCTGCAAACCACCTTTTTTAAGTAACAAGCCAACAATATCTATCTTATTAACCTTGTCCTTTTTCCCTGCAGCGATATATAAAGTTTGCCATTCACTATCTCTTGGAAGACTAAAATTACCTTTCAAATTTTCTACTTCGATATCCCCCTTCAAGAAAGGATACTTTTCATCGTCAGCAACAATCAGGTAGGCTGTACCTTTTGCATTCATACGCGCGGTACGTCCGTTGCGGTGCAAAAATGCATCTTCCGTATATGGCAACTGGTAATGAATGATACATTCTACTTCAGGTATATCCAAACCTCTTGAGGCCAGATCTGTTGTAATTAAAATCTTAATACTACCATTCCTAAACTTTAACAAAGCGCGCTCACGCTCATCTTGTTCCATTCCGCCATGAAAAATATCGTGTGAAAGATCCTGATCGATTAGCAAATCACTAATACGATCCACGGTCTCCCTATGGTTACAAAAAATCAGCATGTTTTTATGTCCAACCTTACAGATCAGCTTTAACAATGTAGGTAGCTTATCTTCCGCAGTTGTCAACACCTTTTTCAACTTCAAATCTGGCGCTACAGCGGCATCACTTAAAAAGTTAATCTCAACAGGCTTACTAATCCCAGTAAAGTCAGGAATTTCTTCCATTGAAGTTGCCGAAGTCAATATTCTTTGTTTTAAAGACAGTAGCTTACGGATGATATACGACATATCTTCCTGGAAACCGAATTCCAATGCTTTATCAAACTCATCCAATACAAGCGTAGTAATCCCAGATTCGTCAAAATTCTCATGACGAAGGTGATATGCAATCCTACCGGGGGTTCCGATCAGTACTGCAGGTGGTTGTTCAAAATTGTTTCTTTCCGTTTTTACGGGGTGACCACCATAACAGCAGTTTACCTTAAAACCGGTCGACATTTGTCTGAACACCATTTCAATTTGCAAAGCCAGCTCACGTGAGGGCACTAATATCAGCGCCTGAACGCCATCAACATCTTTTTTTAAATTGTGTAATACCGGCAATAAGAAACCCAACGTTTTACCCGACCCCGTAGGGGCCAACAAAACTAAATCACTTCCAGTTTTACCAGCAGCAACTGTTTCCTGCTGCATTTGATTTAGGGAAGCAATTTTTAATTTCTCCAGTATCTTTTCTACCATCATGGCGCAAAGATAGTGGAATTAAGGCATTAAAACTTCAGATACTTCCTCCTTAGATACTTCAGCGAGCTATTTAGTCGCATATCCAGATTCATCAACATATGTCCCCGTTCAGCAATCCATGTCGTCATCTTTCGATTAACCCGCTTCACAGGCATATAAACCCGGTCCTCCATCATTTCTTGATAATCAACTGAAGCTCTGCTCTTTTGAAGCAGATAAAATTCATTTAACAATTCTGTCTTCATAATGCTTATATTTAGTTAACGATTCTTCCTATTTAACGAAAGCGCACTTACCTTATTATAACAAGGCTTCATCAAAAGAGTTTAAATATACAACTAAGCTGTTGACAACTAGACAATTGTTAACAATTAAACCGCAACAATTTAACACGTTTTTAATTTTATCCACTTATTTTTAAGAAACCTAAATACGGGTTGTTTACAAAACATCAATTAACGTATGAACTGGAAGAAATTTAGCGGCGAAATCATTCACTCTTCAATCCTCGAAGAGGTAGAAAACGCCATCATCAGAGAAAGCGACAACGGCTACAAGCTTAAGGTCTGCATCGGTACGGATTCACAGGTAAAAGGGGCACTCACCGATTTTGCAACGGTAATTGTCTTACTAAGGGAACACCATGGGGGTTTCATGTACATTCATCAGGAGAAAACCGCTCAAAAAATGAGTATCAAAGAAAGGATGTTGGTTGAAGTACAAAAGTCTATCGAAACAGCCTACTCCATTTGTGATCTTTTAGACCTCTACAATGTAGACCTGGAAGTACATGCAGATATCAATACCAACCCAATGTTCAAATCAAACAAAGCATTAAATGAAGCGATGGGTTATATTTTAAGTATGGGATTCATTTTTAAAGCAAAGCCCGAAGCATTTGCCAGCTCTACCTGTGCAGATAAAATGGTGCACTAACTACCACTTTTTAGCAGGATTTACAGGCTCGGCTTTTATTACCGGCAAAGCAACAGCTTTGTTCATCATCGCCGCTTTAAAACGTCCGGCAAAAACATTCACAGCGCTGGTTGTCGCCTTTAGGTAACCCGCCCATTCAGCTGCATTCAACTTTCCCGGTTTAGTCTCAAGCGGAACCCCAACAGTGGTTGAAGGAACGAAATTGCCATAACGATCCCGTTGGTATGGAATAAAATTAAAATCAGTCAGCCAAAAACGATACTTCCCATCCCTGATCTCCACATAAAAATTATAAAGCACCTCACCAGATGGGCGACTTAAAACCATTGCCGTTTTATTGACGATCAGTTTCCCTTCAGCCTGAAAAACAGAATCGCTTTCCCGGGATTTCAATTTTAATGATTTACTTGATTTTTTTAAAAAAGTAGCAGCCCTTGCACTCAACGAATCTTTATGTGCATCCTTTACTGTCACTACCTCATAATAGATCAGCTTACCCCTGTCATCGTTAGACAATGGCTTGTCTTGGGCAAAACCAACAGCAGAAAAAAACAATAAGATAGCTAGAGTTAAAGTTTTCATAATATAAAGATATAAAAAAGCCATCGGACAATCCCGATGGCTCATTATTAAATGTAATAGAGACTAAAATGCATAAACAGCAGCCAAAGAGAATTGTGAAGCCGATTTAGTTGGTGTAATACCATCACTTTTAAGGAAAGACTGTGAAAAGTCTTTATCATTATCAAAACGAACCTCAGGAATGAAAGTCAAACCACCTGCTTTGATATTTGCAGATAATGTTCCAGAAAGTACACTGGCATCATCCCCACCAGCAACACCTTTAAAATTCATGTATTCTGCTCTTACACCCAAGGCAACAGCAGGACTGAAGGCATATTGTGGATACAAAGCTACACCTGTATAACCAAAGTTATCACTGCCGGCACTAAGATCTGCAGCATTTAAGCCTATTTTAACTTTCTCAGTAACTTGATAAGAAGTTGTTAAATCAACAATCGTACTGTAGTTTCCATAAGCATCTAATCCATGTAAGCCATTTATGTAGGCAGTCCAGCCCTTAACGGGAGAAACCATTAATTGACCTCCAACACTTGACACCCCACGTGAAGCAGAATAAGAATTCCACTCATTAAACAAACCTAACATTAAGCTAACTTTATCAGAGAAAGCGTAAGTACCTTTAACTCCGGCATTCTGGAAAGGTCCGTAACTAAATAAATAAGAGGTCGAATAATTGAAGTTGGCTACTGGTGAAATTACTTCATAACCAATAAATGTACCCATGTAACCCGCAGTCATTGTAAACTTATCTGTGAAGGCATAGTTTACATACAAGTTCTGAATGTGAAAACTAGATGCTGAAACATCTCCACCCGCTGTTGAAGCTAATGAGCCATTAGGTATCGATTGTCCTTGTCCTCGTGGTCCAAAAGACAGTTCTCCAACAAACGACGCCTTACCTGTAGTTTTCTTTAAAGCGAGATCAACCATACCTAGTGAAACCGAATTCTGGTCAGTAACAAAGGATGTTTTGATATTTGGCGCTTTTGCGAAGTCATACTTGAAGTAAGTATCTACCGACCCTGAGATCTGCAATGGCGCTTCTGTAGTCTCTTGTGCATAAGTTGCAGAAGCGATAGTCAATGTTGCTAAAGTGAATAGAGATCTTAATTTCATAATCAATTGGTTTAGGTTGAGGTTGAGAATTTAAATGGTGAATAATTTTTACTTAAAAAGTATTTTCGACTTCCTGACCGGCTACGATCAAAGTACCTTGAGAATATTTTTCGTTGTGCTGACTTGCATCCAAACCTTCTTCTTCTTCTTCAGAAGTTACACGAATTGGCTGTACCAGGTTAATCAGTTTAAAAATCACGAAGGACATTACAAAACTGAAGATCACCACGATTACAACACCTTTTAATTGAGTTAGGAAGAATGCAGGGTTACCATACAGCAATCCATCAACACCAGCACTATTTACAGTCTTAGTAGCAAATACACCTGTCAACAACATCCCAACAATACCACCTACACCATGACAAGGGAATACATCTAAAGTATCATCTAATGAAGTTTTTTGTTTCCATGATACTGCAAGATTTGAAATTACCGCAGCAATTACACCGATGAAGATACTTGAAGGAATACTTACAAAACCTGCACCTGGAGTGATGGCTACAAGACCAACAACAGCACCGATACAGAAACCTAGTACAGATGGTTTTTTACCTCTGGATACATCAAAGAACATCCATGACAAACCTGCTGCACCAGCTGCAATATTGGTTGTTAAAAAAGCAGATACCGCTAAACTGTTTGCACCTAAGGCAGAACCAGCATTAAAACCGAACCAACCAAACCAAAGTAATCCAGTACCGATCAATACATAAGGAATGTTAGCAGGTGGTACTTCGCGGTGTTCAATATGTGATTTTCTACGTTTCAACACCAATGCACCAGCTAAAGCAGCCATACCAGCCGAGATGTGTACAACAGTACCACCAGCAAAGTCAAGTACACCCATTTTAAACAGGATACCTTCTGGATGCCATGTCCAATGTGCCAAAGGAGAATATACCAATAGCGAGAACAACACGATAAATAAGATGTATGAAGTAAAACGGATACGTTCTGCCACAGCACCTACCACCAAACCTGGAGTAATGATGGCAAACATCAATTGGAAAACAGCAAACAAAGAAAGAGGAATTGTTGCAGCCAAACTCCACGATGGGCTAGAGTTTACACCATGAAAGAAGAAAAAGGTTCTAGGATCTCCAATAAAACCACCGATAGTATTACCGAAGGCCAGACTGAAACTAACTACTACCCATAATACAGAGATTACCCCTGCAGCTACCACACTTTTAATCATGGTAGAGAGTACATTTTTACGATGAACCATACCACCGTAGAAAAAAGCAAGCCCAGGAGTCATTAAAAATACCAAGGCTGCAGCAATTAATACAAAAGCGATATCTGGTCCACTGTATTTTCCCTCATCAAAATTAGGAAGTAAGGGAATAAATAGGGCAAGAATTGCAATTATTAATAAAACTGCAAATGGGCCCCACTGTTTAAACAAAACTTTTGCCATAATGTTAGATTTTACTTGTTATAATTATCGGTTTATTTGATTTTTTTTATAAATCTACGGATTAATTCCAAAAAACAATATTCATAACTACACAATTTCAACGAAAACGTTATAATTTTCATTACAAATCATCAAAAAACATTAAAATTTAACAAAAACACAGTCAATATTTTGAAATAATCTAATATTGAAGATGAAAAGACCTCTATTTTTTGATAAATAAATAAAAATTACACAAAATCACATAAAAAATTAAAACCCAACATAAAAAGATGGACAAAAATCAAAAAACACAGAACCATACACAGAAATAAACCCCATATAAACAAAAACATCCCGAAATTCGGGATGCAAATAAAATTAACAGAATAAAATGTGATGGGTTGCCCTTATTTCGCTAGCGGTACGTAAGCACTGCCCTGCACTACCCCTCTTTTCTCAATCTCCTTATCAATATAGGTCTGAATGGCCGATTTGTTCAAGCCCCAATTGGGTGCAATCAGCAAATCCCAGTCAGATATACCAAATAAACGTTGAATAACCACATCAGGTCTTAGTAAAGGAATCAATTTGCATAACAAATCGGTGTATTCTTCCAGAGAAAACAGTTTAAATGGTTGTTTTTTATATTTTGCCCCCATTATAGAGCCTTCAACGATGTGAAGGTGATGGAATTTTACGAATTTAATCTGAGGGAATTTATTGATCTCATGGATATAGCCCAACATCATCTCTTCAGTTTCCCATGGAAAACCAAAAATAGTATGTACACAAAGATCCAGTTTAGAATTTTCAAGTAATTTAACCGCTTCTACAAACTCACCATGACTGCAACCTCTATTGATCTGATTTAGGGTCTCATCATATATAGACTCCATACCCATTTCAAGATCCACATCAAAACGATCAGTATAAGACTCAAGTAAAGCTACTTTTTCAGCATCTATACAATCTGGTCGGGTACCTACAGAAAAACCAACAACATCGTCGGTATTTATAGAAAGTGCCTCATCGTACATCATCTTTAAATAATGTACAGGTGCATAAGTATTGGTATTAGGCTGAAAGTAAACGATAAATTTATCAGCTTTATAGAAACCCTTTCCTCTTTCCATCCCCTGCTCTAATTGCTCGCGGATGGTAGGAAGCTTACGGGAAAGCTCAGGTGTAAAAGAATCAACATTGCAATAAGTACAACCTCCGTAACCTTTACTACCGTCACGATTAGGACAAGTAAAACCGCCATCAACAATTACTTTAAACACACGCTGTCCTTTATATTTTTGTTTAAGGTGCGTACCGTAATTATTATATCCCTTTATGCCTAAATCTAATAGAGTTCCCAATTGCTTATCTTTTATTTTTTGCAAAAGTACGGCTTTTTAATTTATTCTGCTGTCCTCCCCTAGTGAAGGACAGCAGAACGAATCATAAAATTACTTTAGCAAGTCATTTATGGCAGTAACTGCAGCCGCCTCAGAAGGCATTGGTGCATCCATATCCACTATTTTAAAGTCTTTATCAATCAACAGACTTCTTGGAATGCCTACAATATTATAAGCTTGCAATTTAGCTCTGTTAATCAACCATTGGTATCCATCGGCTTTGCGACTCTCCACACTTTGCTTCCATGGCTTTTCACTATCATCAATAGATAAGGATACAAAAACCACATTGGGGTTGTTTTTATATTGCAATTTAAGTTTCTCAAAATGCGGCATCTCCTGCATACATGGACCACACCAGGTTGCCCAGATGTCTACATAGATTACCTTACCTTTTAAGCTACTTAAGTTAACCTGATTTCCGGCCATATCAACTGTGCTGAAATCAACAGCAGTATCTCCTTTTCCAAATGACATTAAGTTTTCCAGCATTTTACGAGCAGCAGCCTTATAGCTTAGCGTTTTAAACACAGCAATTTTTGCCTCAAATGCAGCCAATTGCTTTTTATCGCTCACTTTATGCATATCTGTAACCAATGTACTCATCTCGTACCAATCCTTGATAGTTTGGATATCAGCAGCTTTACCACCTAGCTTTATCACTTCATCAGCGATATCACGGTACACTACCATTTTCATCAAAGAAGCATCAGTAAAACCTTTACTATATGTAACCACCTTTGAAGCAACTGATTTTACATAATTTTCAGCATAAGCTTTAGCGGCATCACCTTTTAATTTCAATGCATAAACACCATAAGTCTCTCCACTATTAATACTATTGATCAAATCTGCTTTAATACGGGCAGTTTCCAAACGTTTGAATTCCTTAGTTACATCTTTAACATTAGCTAGTTCTTTAGTACGCAAGGCTGCCTGCTCTTCAACAGCGATCACTGTCGCTTCAGGGCTTTCCTTCACATACTTACCAGCTTCAATAAAAGAACCTCCTTTTGGGAAAGGCGTATTCTTCATGTACATATTTGCAGCTGCACCTTGCCCTTTAAATGTAGCCAATTTGGGATTGCTTTTATCGATATACACTTCTAAATGATCACCAGGCGAAAGGTAAAGCGTATTACGGCCCAGGCGATAGTAATTAGGGGCAATTGCTTTAAACTTAATACTGAAATTCCCATTAGCATCCGGCACAACCATTCTTTCTGCAGAAGGAGGAAGCAAGTATTGATACTCTGACAAGTCTTCGATCTCCGCTTGATTGCTAAAGCCTTTCAGCTGGCCTTTAAGGGTAATGAAACCGGCTTTCTGCTGCCCAAATGCACTAACCATCGTAAATAAGGCCAGGCCAGCAATCATCCTAAGTTTTTTAAATATTTTCATGCTTATCTATTCTTAATTTTTATTCGACAACAACATACTGATCATCAACTCCAATTCATCCTCATTGTCGCCATCAGTCCTAAAGTTTGAAAAGATCAGGCGACCTTCTTTATCTATCAAAAAGTTAGTTGGTGCTGCATCTCTGTTATCTAAATTACCTTTAACTCTTCCAGCCACATCTTCTAATGGTGTAAAGCTATAGCCACTACCTTTCATAAAAGGCACAACATACTCGTTTTGCTCAGAAACGATATTGATACCAACATACTCAAGCCCTTGTCCTTTAAATTTACGCACTACATTCTCGAAATGGGGAAATTCTCCACGGCATGGTCCACAACCTGGAAACCAGTAGGTCAACAATACCACTTTTCCTTTATAATCTTCCAGCGCAGTAGAGCCTGGAGTCAGGTAATTTTTAAGCTTGAAAGGAGTAGCAACTTTTGCAACCCCATCCAAACGCTTCCAAATATCTGCATCAACCTGTGTCGAATTCTTGCCTAGTTTAACACCATAGCCATTGATAACAGTTCTCAATTTAACAGCTGGTTTCTTGGCAAAAGCAACAATTAAGCTATCGTACGCAGCGCCTGTTTTTCCAGCTTGATCATCGCTCTCTGCTTTTAGCAAAATCAATTCTTTATTGAAACTAAAATACCTTGGCAATTTCACTTGATTCAGCAAAGCCAGTGCTTCTGTAGGTTTTTGTGCATTCAATAAGCCCCTAGCCTCGGCGACACGTTGCGCTTGCACCGCTAAGTTTGTCCACTCCTTCTCCGATTTTTTATCTTTAAGCATTTCTTGTGCCAAAGCAACAGCCTTACCAGGATCCACGGCCAACAGAATATTAAAATATGAAGACATTCCGCTCGATGACCAGTTAAACTTTGCCGGATCAAAACTATCATGTAACAACTCAAAGTACTTTAATTTATCTGCAACATCTGAAGAGCGTGCAGCCAACCAATATAAGGCTTGCGCCCCTCTATCACTGGTAGAGAAACGTTTTGCAACATCCATAGTTAGCTCAAGGTAGCGCTTAGGATCTTTGTCGCGGAAACTACTTGAATAATAGAAAGCATAACTTGCATTTTGAGGATCACTTTCTGCAGCCTTTTTCAGATACACATCACCAGCTTCAAAATCCCCCCAACGCTGTGCATCTGTCCATAAACCGCCCCAGGCCTCAGTAAACTTCGGATCGATAGCCACCGCTTTCAATAAATATGGTTTTGCTTTTGGACTTTCCTCATCTGTATAAGCTTTGGCTAAGGCATAAGGCACCATAGCTGATTTTGGAAACTGCTTCATCCATTTATCATATTGGGCAACAGTTGCTGCACTATTTAAGATTGCCACTTTTATGTAAGCGCTATGTGCAGCTAAGCTATCAGGGTTAGCTTCTACCGCTTTAATTAATTTAGATAGCACTGCGCGATCAGCAACAACCGCTTGTTTTTTTATCTGAGCAGTAGCAAATAGCGGTAAACTAAGACCGCAAACCAGGGCTACTTTAATCCATTTTTTCATCATTATAATTTGGTTTTAGCGTAAGGGAAATAAAAAGGGATCTGAACTTAGCCAAACACCCTTTTTAACATTTGTATTAGTAGGGATTTTGTACAATCTGACCTTTACTGGCATCCATTTCGACACCATTAATAGGTACTAATAAGCGTTTTGAACTTAAAGTATAAGTTTTAGGCACATTTACATTTACACCACTAATACTTACCTCAAAGAAATCACGGGTAACTGTAACGTCATCTGCTAGATACTCATTTGCACCGAAACGACGAATGTCATACCAGCGCATCGCAAAAGGCATTTCTCTTCTTCTTTCTTCCAAGACCTTCTTTATCGCATCATCTTTATCTGTAGCAGTTAAAGCAATATAGGTGCTCATTCTTTTTTGTCTTAATATATTAACCTCAGTCATTGCACCTCCAAAGTCGCCGCTACGAGCCAACACTTCTGCTTTGTTTAGCAATACTTCAGAAAAAGTAGGCCCCTCAGGAATATATTGCCCATCAGCAAATATGGTATACCTAAAAGCTGCTGGCGTAACTACAGAAAATCTTCTTCCTCCGTTAGGGATCATAAAGCTCTTGTAGCGTAAATCATTTTGGGTATCGTACAAAGCCAACAAAGCTGTACTTGGTAAATACCATTGGCTACGTGTAGCAACATAACGGGTATAATAAAACTCAGACCAGTACAAATATTTAGACGCAGCCCAATCATTCTGTTCTACGTAATCCAATTTAGCTACCGGATTGGTATATGATTTAGAAATACCCGGTTTTAAAGTTTTATAATCTACTAATTTAGCAACCGTAGTTGTTAACGCTATATTTGCTTGCGCTATACTCTTATCATACTCCCCTGTGAACAAGTACACACGACTCATAAATGCAGCAATCGCTTTCTTGCTCACCCTCCAGGCGCGCATTGGATCAACCTCATCATTAGGTACTTTTTGTGCCTCCGCAATATCCGCTAAAATGAAATCATAAGTTTCCTTTAATGTAGCACGTTTTAAAGGCTCAGTATAATCTAATGTTTTCTTAAGTGGTAAACCTAAGCTGTTTAAATTCGCAGCACTATATGGTGCACAATAATAATTAGCCAATACCCAATAAGCATAGGCTCTGATGAAATACGCATCAGCTTTTACACGCTGCTTACGTGCTTCATCTCCCGTCACTTCATCAACATTTGCAAGAATAAGATTGGCGGTAAATATCTTTTTATATTCGCCAGCCCACAATGCATCTGCCGCAGCACCAACTACTCCATCCACACTATTCACGTAGTACTGAAGGTTATCTATAGTAAAAGCAACCGCATTATTTTTATACAAATCTTTAGTAATCTCTGTATCATCTGTAGAGTAAACAGCAGTGTTGCTGCTTACAGAAGCAAAAGCAGTAGCATTATCCACCAATGCTTCCAGCTGCTCCACAGTCTTAATGCTGGCTTGTTTTTTAGGCTCTTCTGAAAGGTATTTTTTACACCCTACAAATAGAATTACCCCAGTAATTATCAATAACGATTTTAGTAATTTCATAATATTTAGGTCTTAAAATTGAAGGTTTACACCGAAAGTATAAGATTGTACAGGTCTGTTTGTACCAGGCAACCAGTCTGGGTTGTACCCTTTACTGTTGGCATGCCATATCATACCCAGATCACGTGTCTGCGCAAAAATCTTAACATTATTTACCTGTATTGCTTTTGCAAGTTTTTTCGACAACTTGTATTCCAATGTAAGTTCCTTAAGCTCGATGTAAGAAGAGCTCTCAACCAAACTGCTCAAAGCTGGCGAATAGCGATCCCATAGATAAAGCTTGGTTTCATCCGGATTACCAAAACCAGGAACATTTGGATTACCAGCAAGTACATCACTGATGTATTTATTCACAAAAGTTTTATCGTAACCTACAGTAGTACTATATTGAAAACCAGGATTGCGGTATACACCCCCCATTTTACCCACAAATATTGCGGTAAGGTTAAAATCATGCACCCTGATGTTGTTTACCCAGCCTAAGGTATGTGGCGGCGTTGCCGTACCTTCATAATTCAAGAAAGGTAAGCCTAATCCTCTATTATATAAAGTAACATCATTTAACGACTGCGTAGTCCCATTTGGACCCGCAACGTATGGCACACCATCCTTCATACCTAAATAATCAAAAGAGTAAACCGCATTTACGGGTCTTCCCTCTACAAACGTACCTTCAATCATCTGGTACACATACAACGATGGATTGTACAAGCTATTGATGTTATTGTAATTATAAGCGTAGTTGAATGAGGTGGAATAATTAATTGATGTATTTGGAATTGCTATATTGGTACCTAAAGAAATTTCAATACCCCTGTTGGTGATACTCGCATTATTAAATTTTTGACTAGTTGTTCCTGTTGCAGCAGGTAAAGCAACCACACCGATAATACCTTCACCTCTTTTGTTGTAAAGATCAATTGATCCAAACAACTTGTTGTTTAGCAAGGCGAAATCAATACCAAAGTTGGTACTGGTCGTTTCTTCCCAACGTAAAAAAGGATTCCCATTGTCAGAAACAGTACCTGTGATTGTCCCTGTACTTCCATTAAGCCCCGATCCTATATTCAAAAGGGCCTTTGTAGAAGTACTACCATCAACGTTTCCATTCTTTCCATAAGTTAAACGAATATCTAAGCGATCTACCGCAGCAATGTTATCCATAAAGCGTTCATTCTTCGCATTCCATTTTGCCCCAACAGACCAAAGTGGCGACCAACGCAATTTAGGATCATCAGTAATAAAATTAGATGCGTCACTTCTTATACTTCCGGTTAAGGTATACTTGTTATCATAAGTATAAGATGCATTGCTATAGAAGGAAACAAATTTATCTCGCTTCCAATCAAACACCGTATTTCCACCGGGAACAATAGCATTTCCACCTTCAAAATCAGTAAACTGGTCAACCGAACTACCATAACCATAAGGCGGTGTAGTGGCCTGCAATTTATCACCATAATAACCATAAACATAAGGATTAGCTCGCTGGCTAGTAGTGTACTGCGCCAACTCCATACCTGCTATCACAGAGATACTGTGTTTGCTCCCTATATTTTTATCGAAATTGAATTGATTTCTTAACAAGTAACTTTCCAGGTCTGTATTATTGACATCATACGTGACACCATTTGATCTGGTAAACTCACGCCCTTTTAAAATACCACCCTTTGGAATGTAAGCTTTGCCCACAGTTTTGGTGGCATCATTATACACCGTCATTTTATTGATCAATCCCCTTGTAAAGAAGGTATTTTCATCAAAATAATCGTTGTAATCAGTTTTTGACCTTTCATATTGAAGCTTTGTGTCAAAGGTCAAGCCTTTCACGATTTTCAAGTTAAGTCCAGCTTGAATCCTTGCATTCAAGGTCTCGCTCTTCAAATTACGACCTGTCACTTCACGTAACAAGTTGTATGACCAATCCGAATAAGTAAATTTATCATATGGGATAAGTCCAAGTTGTTCACGGTTGTAATCTTTCAAATTCGTTCCATAACTCCCGTCTGGATTTAACAAAAGTTCATACGGAGAAAGTCCTTGGATTTCATCTATCGTTGCACCACTACTTTCCTGATCTTTATACTGCAAATTAGCAGAGATGTTAAAATTAAGGGCCTTAGAGATTTTAAAATCATTATTAAAATTCAAATTCACACGATCGTAACCGTTTTTAACGAATGAACCTTTGTTGTTCTCATACATTAAAGACATATATGTCTTAGAACGATCTGTACCCGACTGCAAGTTTATGTTATACTGGCTCAATACAGATTTACGCATTAACAAATCTTGAAGCTGCGATCTATTGCTGATTTTACTTAAACGATCAAGACCGGCATCCATATCCGCTTTACTCAAAGTACCAGCATCATTGGCATACAATAGCTCTTGCGCCAAAGTAAGCGATTTATAGATATCCCCAAAAGATCCTGCAAACTGATCAAAAACCCAATTGTTTTCAAAAGCCTTACGTTCATAAGCCACATGATCTGCGGAATTAGCTTGTGTTAGCGCCTGGTCAAGATCTACCCTATTGGATATCCTTGTAAATGCGCTTACATCAATCTTTAGTTTAGTATTTCCCTTTACTTTTTTTGTTACTACAACGATTACCCCATTTGCAGCACGCGCACCCCATATTGAAGCCGCAGCAGCATCTTTCAACACCGTTACCGACTCCACATCATTCGGATTGATGTCTGAAAAATCACTATTTGAAATTGGGAAACCATCTACGACAACTAATGGTTTTCTATCTGCATACAATGTACTATTTCCCCTGATCAGGAAATCTACACTACCGTCTGCATTTTCCTTTGCCTGCATACCTGCTACCGCACCCTGCAATGCAGATGATAAGTTAGAAACCGGACGATGATCTAAAGCCTCTCTGTTTACCTGGCTAAAAGAACCTGTAGCACGTTCTTTAGATATTTTCTGATAACCAGTTACCATTACTGCATCCAGATTTGATTCATCTGGTTCCATTTGTATTTTTAAGAATCGACCATTACCAACTGTCACCTCCTTTGTCTTATAACCAATGAAGGAAACTGTTAGAATGGTATTTTCCTCGACACCAGAAATCGAAAACACACCTTTACCGTTGGTAATCACGGCTTTTGTTCCATTCTTCACTTTAACAGTTGCACCTGGCAGTGGTTCCCCGTCTTCGCCTACAACCATACCATTAAAGATCATAAGTTTAAAAAAATTAACCACTTTATCTAAAATGGATTCATTTTTTTTCCTCACCACAATGGTATTTTGGTCAATCGCATAAGCTAAGGACTGCTGCTCAAATACATTATCCAATAACATACGTAGGTCTGTATTGGCAGCTTCTATATTTACAGGCTTTGCGTTTTTTAGTTCACTTGGTTGATATAAAAAGTCATAACCACTCTGACTTTTAATTTCTTTAAACAACTCTTGTAGGGTGATGTTCTTTTTTGACAGGCTGATTTTTTGCGCATAGCTTGCTGCACTTACCTGAACTAAGGTCAATAAAAGAACAATGCAAGTTAAGTTAATTCGCATGATAGTTCGTTTTGATGGTACCGGTATTTTTTGCCAAAAAAAGGCAATAAGAACCTGCAAAAATTGTAGGTAAATTTTCATACTTTTGATATGTTTTGGGTTAGTTGAAATGGTTGTTTACTGCAATTCTAGAGGGTAACCTAAACTTTACCGGGAGTGGCTCGAATCACTCCTGGTTTCTTGATTACCCAGTTATACGTAAAAATTAAGGCATAACGGTAATCCTCCTTTCTTCAATTTTAAAATGAATATCTCCTGTTAGCTCAAATTTTCTTAGTACTTCAGATATATTTTTAAAACGAGAAATCGACCCCTCAAAACGACGGCTAGCAAAATCGTTTGAGAAAACAACATCTACATTGTACCAACGCGCTATTTTACGCATGATACTACGCATTTCTTCGTTCTTAAACACGAAATAGCCATTTTTCCATGCCACCTCACTGGCTACATCTGCATTTTTAACACTCAGTTCATTAGCGTTTAGCAAAGCTTGCTGCCCTGGCTTAAGCATGATTTCAGCATTTGAAAGCTTACTTCCTATAGTCTTAGTCAAGACATTAACCTTCACAGCACCTTCTAACAAGGAAGTTCTAGTTTCCACATCGTTAGGGTAACAACTGATATTAAAGTGAGTCCCCAGCACTTCTACCGATTGCTCACTCGTCTTAACAATAAAAGACATTTTATGCAGCGCTTTACGACCAGCCGTAGCCACCTTTAAGGGTGCTACTTCAAAATACCCTTCCCCACTCAACTCAACCACTCGTTTATTTTGATGTGTAAAATCTGAAGGAAATTTAAGTACGGAAGCTGCGTTGAGCCATACCTTAGTCCCATCGGGCAAGTTAACTTGGTACTGCCCACCCTTTGGCGTTTCTATGGTATTGTATCCAGTAGCGATCGCTGTTTTTCCCTTAGCCGAAACTTCATAAACAAGCTGACCATCGGCAGTTTTTGTGACAGACACCCCACCTTGATCTGCAAGCTTACCACTGCTCGCATCATTCAATATAATTTTACGGCCGTCGGCCAAAGTCAACACAGCATTATTACCACCTGGCTTAACATCCTGTTTTGAGGTAATCCCCCCTTTAATGCCCGGTAAAGCGTTTTTATGTATATAAAAGAACAAGCCCATCGACACCGTAATCAATACTGCTGCAGCCACGGCAATTCTTTGCCATAATACATGTCCCACACTTCTCTTTTTAATTGCTGGCCCAGAAAAACGCTGATCACTAACGATCCGTTTGTACAGCATTTCTGATTGTAAATCAGAAAAAGGTTTTTCCATGGGTTGACTGTCCCAAACCTTTTGCATAAAAGCATGCAACTCTGCGTCTTGCTCAGACGAAACAACAAGATCCATCAGTTCAATGTAATCTTTCGGTTCAATTTTATTGCTAGAATAAGCAATCAGTAAATTTTGTAGTTGTTGCTTGTTCATTATTTCTTATTAATACTGATATTTACCCAGGGTTTATCAGATAATACACGGCAGACGACTTATATAACTAGTCGAATTGAAATTATTTTTTTTCTGACACAAATAGAATCAGCAATGAATGTACAAACACATGAAGAGGATCAGCTTATCGCTGGCTTACGCAATAGCGAAGAGTCTGCATTTGCCCTTGTGTTTAACATTTACAAAGCTAAGCTTTATAGTTTCGCCTGGCGTTTCCTAAAAAACAGGGAGTTGAGCGAAGAAATTGTACAGGAAACACTGATTATTTTATGGACAAAGCGATTGACCCTGGATATCAGCTACCCTTTGGGACCTTATCTGTATACCATTGCCCGCCGACTCACCCTCAATGCATTACGTAATGCGGCAACCGCCGGTGCTGCCCGAGAAAAGCTTTGGGCAGATCTTAAAGAGGCGCACAATGAGACTGAAGAAGCTATTCTATTGGCAGATCTAGAAGAGTTTACGGTACAAAGCGTGGCTAAACTTCCAAGCCAACAGCAATTGGTCTTTAAATTAAGTCGTTATGAAGGGCTTACACATGATCAAATTGCCGAAATGCTAAACCTTTCTAAAAGTACTGTAAACAACCATCTGGTCGAGGCACTTAAAAACCTTCGTCAGCAATTCAAGAATTCTGGAATATCGTATGGTATTTTATTAGCCTGGTTATTTTTAAAATAACCCTATTTGTGTGCGCGATTATTTATCTACACGCATAACTTCAATCTCGCTCATGTATTTGGTCAACGCGGCTTTATAGGTTAAATCCTGACCGGCTATATTGGTCAAAAAGCCTTTAAAGTCTTCCAAATCACCAACGGTAAAGCCCATTCTCACAAAGAGCTCTTTGTCCGTTTCCCAATTGTCCAGATTAATTTTCTTTTGCGCCAGTTCTTTATAGAGCACCAATCCTTTTATAAAATCCTTATAAGCGATAGTCTTTTTATAGTCGTTAAAGTAATCTATCAACGTTCTATAAGTGGCAGGCTTGCCAATCCTTGCCTGATCCAGCATTAAAGCACCAAGCATAGGGCCTTTCAAAAACACACTATCAATAGGTTCAAAATTACCACAATGCTTAAGGATGGCAATATCACGTTTCAGCAGGCTGTCCTTTTCTGATGATTTGTGCTGCACAAAGTATGGCTCTGTGTCTAAAAGCTTTTTACAATCAATCACCTCCTGCGCAGTAGCAGCAGTACATAGCAAAACGAATAAAGAAAGGATCAGGGATAACTTCATATGGAGTTGCAAAGGTATAATCTTATTGCTAAAAAGGCTATATCATTAACACCTTGTTCGATGTTAATGATACAGCCTTTAATTTTTTTATTAAATCTTACTAGTTAAGCTTAAACTCAACTCTACGGTTTAAAGCTTTACCCTCTTCTGTAGTATTAGGCGCAGTTGGTTGTGTAGCGCCAAAGCCTTTTACAATTAAGCGGCTCCCGTCAATCCCTGCATTTGTCAGGTATGATTTCACAGAGTTTGCTCTATCTACAGATAAAGACATATTGTGTTCTGCAGATCCTTCAATTGAAGAGTGACCATTGATCATAAATTTAACTGATGAATCTTTCTTCATTTCTGCAGCGATCTTATCCAACACCTCAAACGAAGCTGTTTTCAGTACGCCTGAGTTAAATTCAAACTGAACATTACTAAAATTGTAATCAGGTTTTTCCTCTACCGGTGCTGGAGCTGGTTTTGGCTCTGGTGCAGGCGCTTCTTTTTTCTCCTCTACCGGTGGTGCTGGTTGCTCAACTGGTGCAGGTGGTTTAACAATTGCCTTCTTTGTTTTACATGACTGTACGGAGATCGCAAGCAAGCCAATGGCCGCCAATAATAAACTGGTTCTTAAAAATTTCATTTGTTTATTTGTGTTTGTGTTCGTAATGTTAAAAAATAAGTTTCACATCTTAAAAAGAATACGAACTTAAAACGAACATTTTACACAAATAGTGTTAACAAACATTTTTCATCTTCGGATTTCAAAATCATCTGGCATTACCAGTGCCAAGCAAGGCTTCCAGCTTAAGCTCCAACTCCTCTCCTCTCAGATTTTTTGCCAGTATCTTTCCATCCGGTCCAACAAGGAAGTTGCTAGGTATGGCTTTCACAAAATATTTCACAGCCACTTCATTATCTCCACCCTTAAGATCCGAAACATTAGTCCAGCTAAGCCCATCATCTTTGATCGCTTTTAGCCAGGCTGTTTTTAGTCCAGCATTGTCTAAAGACACCCCCAATACAGTAAAATTCTTGTTTTTATATTTTTGATATACTTTTACCACGTTTGGATTTTCCTGTCTGCAGGGAGCACACCAGGAGGCCCAAAAATCTAACAGGACATATTTACCTTTAAAATCGGATAATTTAACCGGCTTACCATTGCTGTCATTTTGGGTGAAATCCATCGCCGGCTGGCCCACGGCCAATAGTCTGGTGGCATATATTTCGTCCTGAATTCGCTTACCTAAGGGGCCCGATTTTAAACGTGACGAGAATTTAGCAAACTCCCTTTCTGCAACTAAGGGATCAGCGGCAATAGGCACAACAGTTTTAAATAATATTAAACTATAATACGAATCAGGATTACTACGCATAAAATTAGCATGAATATTTTTCGCCTCGGCATCAAGCACCCTCAATTGTTCATTAAAACCCACTGTGTATAGGGAATCCTTCAATTGCTGAGGAGTTCCTGATTTATATTGGGCCATAATTTGATTCGCTTTGATTTGAATGCCCGCCATTACAGCTTTACATTTTGCGACATCATCATTAACCACAGAACCTTTTATTACCGCAGAGCTTACAGAATCGGTTGTTGAGTTGAGGCTTGTTGTCCCTGGTTCCAGAAAAAAATCAAGTAAATCTGAGGGGGTACGTCGGGTTTCAGTTCCCGGCATCTTCTCTCGTTTGATTTTTAAGTATGCTTTTGCTACTTCAGAAAGCGTACCCTTAAAAGTAAAAACACCATCCTTTATAATCGCAGAATCTATAGTCGTTTTCCCGTTTATAGTGTAGTAAAGGAAAGCCCTGGCGGGAAACGTCAGCGGTTTCAGCTTAGCATTTAGAATAAAATTTTGCTGGCCCAAGGTCATAAATGGCAGCAAACATAGCAATAGTAGTATTTTTTTCATGGTTGTTTAGGTTTTGGTTTAAATTCTTCTGCTTTGTATTTTGTCGTACTCTTTAACATAATCCGGATGCTCAGTCTTTAGTAGCTTGTCCCATATTCTGAAATACAATCCATAATTTCCTTTAAACTTACTATGATGCAAATTATGATGTACAGAGGTATTAAAGATCTCGAACAACCAGGTATTTCTAAACCATTTCGGAGCGATCTCGTACCCCAAATGCCCATAAACATTGATAGCGAAAGCAACAACAACAAACATTTCAAGTACAATAGGATGAATAGGAATCAGAAAAACAATTAAGATCAACACACCACCTTCTGTCCAGGCTTCAAAAAAATGAAACGAATAAGATGTCCAGGGCGATGGATTGGTAGATTTATGATGTAAAAGGTGTACGTGAGGGAAGATTACCTTGGCATGTAACAAACGATGCATCCAGTAAAAGTAGGTGTCGTGTATAATAAGACAAACAGGTAAACTTAGCCAGAACCACCATAAGGAATAATCTGTAACAGCCTCATAAACCTTTGTATAGCCTTTTAGCGGTGTAAACAACACCAAACAACCTATAATGGTAAGAATGACGGTAGTTTGCATAGAATGCCAGATATCGCGTATAAAATTAGATCTGTCAGCATCGCGCTGTTGAATCTTCGCTTTATGCAGTTTCCCGGCAAATAACTTGTAGCATAAGCCAAATGCGATACCTGCCATAATAAAATACCTAATTGTTGAAATGCTGAATAGCATTAAAGTTTTCTCTATCAATTCCGTTAACATTTCGATGCTTTAAATAAGATACCTTTCATGAACATTTATAATGAAGGCATTCGCTAACTAAAAAAGGGTGAAAAGAATTAAAACTAATTCCGTTCACCCTTTTTAGGGTTAGGTTTGCCTTACCTATTAAATCAAACATGATGATACTAACCAAACGTAATTTATCGCTACTCGTGTGTTCAGTTCTGCTAGGCTGTTCTCCTTTTAAAACACCTCAATTCAGGATGCCATCTCTGCTAGACGTTGAAGTTCTTAAATGGGACGGTAATAAGCCAACCATCCGTACAAAAGCGGTATGTTATAATCAGAATCATCTGGGCTTTCAGTTTAAAGGTGGAGAGGTAACCATTTTTCTAGATACCTTAAGATTAGGAAAAGCGCTCATTGATACGACATTCTATGTCCCAGCACAATCTGAATTTACCGTACCCGCCAATTTAAAGATTGACCTCGCCTATCTTTCCGCACATGGTTTAAAACTGGATAGTACAATGGTCACACTTGATGGAAAATTTAAAGGCAGCATTGCTGGGATTTCAAAAACCATAAACATCAACTATAAAGGACTCCATAACATTAACCTGATCATGGAGCCCTTTTAATTAAAAACTTATCTATTTTCCCAGTAATTTTTCTATCAACTGATCCATTTCCTCATTCAATCCTGATGACACCCGCATCAGGATTTTTCCATTCTGGTCAAGCAATAATTTAGTAGGGTAACTTGTAATACCGTAAGCCCCTACAATATCCGGAGCACCTGATCCTTCATCATTCAATACATGTACCCAGTTGATATCATCTTTCTTAATCGCTGCATGCCAGGCCTGTTTGCTCTTCTCCAAATCTTTGCTCTTTTCATTAGCTACAGCAACAATTTCAAGTCCTTTACCTTTATATTTACTGTACAATTCCTTTAAATGAGGATGAGTTTGTCGACATGGCACACACCAGCTGCCCCAGAAATCGAGCAAGACCAATTTACCACGATAGTCACTTAGCTTGATGGATTTTCCATATTGATTTTTACGGGTAAAATCTTTGGCATTCGTTCCTGTTGCTGTGACCTTTAATTTATCAATTCTTTCCTTTATGGTTACTGCAAGACTGGTGTTTTTAAGCCGCGGCGTTAGTTTTTGATAAGCTGCCGCATAGCTGTCGGCGCTATACATATGCTCCAGTCCATTTAGTACATACAGGCTGACAAAAGAATCCGGATATTCTGCTATAAACTTCCGTTTCATATTTAGCTTTTGTTTATTATACAACACGCCTTTGGTATTCAGCAATTGATAAATAGCTTCGCCGTCTTTTTCAAGATCCAGCAAATCAAGTTCCTTCCCAAGTGCCCTTTCTCCGATATCCGTTTCTAGGATTTGGTTCAATTGATTATAATCTGCTGTAATATCTTCATTGAGCAATTTTTCTTTAGCAAGAGCACTCAATATAACCTGCATGTTAAGGTCTGATAAGGGTACATCAGCACCTGTAGTATTGCCGCCAAAATTATCAACAGGTAGTAATTTATCTTTAAACAATTTCTCCTTCAGCTTTGCTTGCTGGATTGTCCCATCAGGACCGATTAAGAAACTGGAAGGTAATATCGTTACATCATACAGCTGTGCAGCCTTATTTCCTTGTCCATTAAGATCTCCAACTTGTAACCAAGGTACCTGATCCTCAGCTATCGCTTTTAACCATGCTTCCTTATTTTTATCAAGAGAAACGGCTAGAATGGCAAATTTACCCGTTGCTTTTAGTGCTTCATTCAAAGCTTTTAACTCGGGTTGCACAGCGCGACAAGGTTTGCACCAGCTAGCCCAAAAATCAAGTAATATATATTTGCCTCTAAAGTCAGATAGCCTTACCGAACGTCCCTCAGGATCAAAAAGGGTAAAATCTGGCGCGATTTGTCCGGGACGGATGGACAGTACAGTCCTTGCTCCATGACTGAGCTCCTTTCCCATTTCAGTATTTCGCAGTCGGTCAGACAATAAAAGATAGTTGGCCGTTACAACACTATCCCGGTATCCGACTAAATTCATCCATTCCAGGCTAACTCTTGAATTTGGATGTTTCCTGACAAAGTCGATCATAGCTTCTTTTTGAATCGTCTGACTGGCGCCTGAATAACGCTTCATTAATGCCGTCCGTTCCTGATTGTCGGCATTAAGTTGTGTTCCTTTAACAATACTACGAATCAGAGAGTCTTTACCCTGCACCTGTATAATCCCATTTTCAAGATAGATCGACTGACAGTCCATTGGCTCCGCACCAGGCTGCTTTCCGGCATGACCTAATAATAATGAAGCTTCCATAGCTTCTGGCACTGTTCCAGTAAATAAGAATGTGCCATTACTCACCTTACAGGAATCCTGTACCATTTTTGATCCGAGCTGATAAACCAGGTAAGCCTTAGTTTTAGCCGGCAGGCCTTCCACCCGCCCTTTTATAGTAAATTTTTGCTGCTGGCAAATCCCCATCAAGGGGACCGCCAGGATCAGCAGCGAGCATATTCTTTTCATCTGTATGTTTTGATTTAATCTGAGCTTAACGGTCAGCAGTAGGTCTACAAACGAGCAATACCCTGCAAATCAACTCCAAAAACCGTTTTATAGTAACTAATAATCATGTTATATTTCAGCTTATACTTTCCATTCGGATCATTCGCTGGCTTAAACAAGCTTTGTTCTAACTCCTCAACGGTTTTTGAAGCAATAACATTAATATATCCTTCAAAATCAGTATAAACATCCGCGGCTACTCCATCCACCGTTGGGTAAAAAACCCCGTTGGCCTTTGCCGTCCAAGAATACACATCATCATAATTAGTAGCTCTAACAAACGTTGGTGGTAAAGGGATTTTACCGAAACTCACAGCTTGCATCCAGAATTCCCTATGCAAATCTACCTTCATTACCTTCAGTTCATCCTCCGCCATACCTGTCAAACTGCTGCCGGCACGGCCAAAAGCAAAATGACTAAAAGTACTTACACTGTTAACAGGCGTAGCGAGTGTATCATTATCATTAGTAACTTCTCTGATTCTGGATGAAAGGATAATTTTATAGGGCAAAGCCTTCTTTAGAAAATCCGAACTGTAATACTTAAACAAATATTTGTCTAGTGCCACAAGTGCGGGTGCGATATAATTTTCGTCACCTTGATCAGCAACATAGGAAAGCTTATTGGAAATGTTCCAGTTAAAATCCTTTTCAGTAAATTTATATAACATATAGCAGCCATAGGTATGGTAAAAATCCACGATTTGCGTATCGTAAGGATGATTCCCCTGAGGAAGGCTATATTCGGGTGTAATCGTATCTGGTATTATGGCGGCCTCCTTTTTACAGCCCACAACCATAAGTAGAGCGATCAATGGGTATACTAAAGTTCTTAATTTCATGTCGATCTGATTAATGTCCAATACGTCGTGCCGGGTCCGGATTTCGGGTTAATTTTGCATTCTTATCTAATGCTACTTTAGGAATTTGAAGTACATAGCCGGGATCATGATCAAGAAGGACATACTTTAAGACTTGCACATCACTCTCATAATAGGAATGTGTAAAGGAAGGCATGCCGTGACGGCGAAGATCAAACCAACGGTGATTCTCTTCATCAAAAAATTCCCTTCGTTTTTCATCATAACATTTTTGCAGTAGGTCATCAGCACCTGAACTTACCAGGTCATGATAAGTTGCGGAAGTAAACCTTTTTTTCCTTAAGGTATTTAAATCATCCAAAGCCAGCTGGCCATTCCCTGTTTGCCCTAATTTATTCAATTGCGCATAAGCTTCAGCCCGGTTCAATAAAGCTTCTGACACCCGGAAAGCTTGCCCAACTTTCGCCACGTAACCAAGGGTTGGACGTTTAATGGATCTTTTATTTTTAAGGTAAATACTCGATCTTAAATCTCCCGTTTCAAACTTGGAAATCAGGTCATCAGAAAGGATATAACCGTAGCCTTCCTGACTAATCCCGTCAAAGATAAGCTCATCAGGATTACCATGTACCCATAAGCTTTCTTGATTCACTGGACCAATAATAGGTTTGCCATTTTGATTTGCAGCGCCCCAGGTGGTCAAATCCATTAAATCCGACTTTCTATTCAACACATTTGTTGTCGCATCAATCACCTTTTGCCAGTTGCCCAGCTGCAATTGCACCCTCGAGGAGAGCAAATAGCCAGCGATATGGTTAATGCGGTAAACGTTGTTATTTTTACCATTTCTTTCCAGGAATTCAATTCCTTTATCTAAGTCTTCTACGATTTGCTTGTAAACCTCTGCTACCGTATTGCGCGCTTTACCATCAAACGAAAGACCAGAGCTAAGCATTAATGGAACACCGGGATCTTTAGACGGATCTGATAATTTATCGCTATAAGGTTTGGCATAAAGATTAACCAGTTTAAAATAATAAAATGCCCGCAAAAGACAGGCCTGACCAACCACATTCTCTATTTCTGCAGTTGTACCAGTTACTTTAGGCGCATAATCTAAAACCATATTGCAGGTAAGAATGCGCGGATACAAGACAGTCCATGAAGCTGATCCCGCGGTTAAGCCATCTTTACCTACGCCCTCTGGCTGCCAGGTATAGGGAAAATACATATTATTACCATATTTATAAAATGCATCCTGGGCCACATCATCATCTAAAAGACGCAAGGTCCTATCATATCCAGGACCACTATTATTTACATAGGCCGCACCCAATAATAACTCGTTCAATGCAGAAGCAGATCTAGGGATAATATCCGTCTGAGACTGTTCTTCCAGAAATTTTTTGCAGGATGACACCAAAAAAAAGCCAGAAAGAAGAAGTAAAATAGATAAATTTCTTTTCATAATTTTTTATTAAAAAGTCACATTTAAACCCAGACTGAAGATTTTACTGATGGGCAAGGCCGTTGTGCCCACGCCATCAATTTCCGGATCCTGGCCTCTTAACTTTTTATCTGCGATTACAAATAAATTAGAAGCTGTTCCCGAAACTGAAATCTGCTTTACCTTCATCCGTTTAACCAGGTTATCAGCTAAGCGATAAGAAAAATTAATTGCATTGCATCTTAAGAAACTTCCGGATACCAGATTTGCATCAGAATGGTTGTACATATCATAACGACTCATACTAGAGGTGGTAGAACCAGTTTGATTTGTCATCACAACAAATCCTTCACCCTGCAGACCGTTATTTTTAGGATAGGCGGGTATATCAGTAAAGGCTTCATCGCCCGGTTTACGCCAGCGCTGCTCCAAAATTGCTGGCAGGTTTTCTTGCGTCATCGGGATAGATACGTCAGAAACTTTATAAACTGGATTTCTCAATCTTTTTGAACCTAGTTTAAAAGCAAAGGACATCCCCAGAGAAAAAGCATGATAATCCACAGAAGTATTTAATCCGCCACTAATCTTAGCCATACGTGATCCGGCTGGTTTTAAATAATCAACAAATGAACCCTTCGGCACCACTCCATCTTCATCTATCCCGTAAAACAGGGGTACCCCTGTTTTTGGGTTCAGTCCTTTAAATGAAAAAACATAAAATGTATTGATCGGCTGTCCTTCAACAAGTACAGTACCATTCAGATAATCTGTAACTATCGTACTGGTGGTTTCTATTGTGCCCTTCTCCAGGGTATTAAAGTTCTTTGCTGAATTTACAGACATCCGCCACTTCAAATTTTCCTTACGGATGAGGTTCATCCCCAGCTGCATTTCATAACCATAATTTTTAATATTACCCCCATTAACGAGCATGGTGGCCACACCATACTCCAGTGGAATAAATTTTGAAGTAATGGCGTCTGTGGTTCGTTTATGATAATAGGCCATGCCGAAATTCAGAAATGAATTAAATAGTGAGCCATTTACTTCCAGATTGAAACTTTTAGTTTTTTCCCACCTCAAACCTGGATAGGGTAAAGATTTGATATTCAAATAAAATTCGTTTGCCCCACCATTAAGTGCCGAATTAACGTCTGGTATAGTCAAAATCAGATCCGGACCTACTGAACTGATTACATTACCCTGAAATCCATAAGAGGCCTTTAAACCTAGGTCGTTAATAATTTTACTGTTTTGCAGCCACTTTTCAGCGCTGATATTCCATCTACCCGCAATACTCCAAACTGGTAAAAAACGCTGATTAGCAAACTGGCCAAAGCGGTTGGAAGCATCTGTTCTTATGTTTCCGTTTATGATATATTTATTTGCATAACTATAGCTTGCAGTAGCAAATAAAGACATGAAATTATTTAGCGTATTTGTCCGCTTTGGGCTGATCATAGGGATAGAATTGGGCACCATGGAAAACCCTTCGCCCCTGTCCCGTAAATATCCAGGAAGCAAGTTGTCCAAACCATCGTTTTTTACAGACCTGATCTCCTGTCCAGCCACAATATTAAACACATCATTCTCGGTAAAAATGCTCCGGTTAAATTCGGCCATATTACGTAGTGTATAGCTATATACTGATGAGCTTGATGGAAGCAAAACTCCACCAAAAGGTAGGATAGAATTTAGTTCCATAGCGCTCCCTGGTGTGACGGAACCATAATTATATCCCCTACTCAGCGCAACATAATTACTAAGCTCGGTAGCATATTGTTCAGAATTTAATGCATTCACATTTCCGCTTGCCAACGAAGTAAAGGTAAGCCCCCTAAGAATAAGATAGTTGAGACTCAACGAAGATGCCAATTGTGAATTCTTAACTGAACTTCCTGTCTGCTCAATCTCATTTAGGATATTATAATCCAATGGAGTAATAAAACCAAAAGAATCTTCTTTAATGCTTGGATAAACCAGTGATGGCGAAATTGCACGGCTGGTCTGTATCGCGTAGTCAAGTGGATTTACACTAAAATAACCGGAAGAGAACCGTTGACTTCCATTCAAATTAAAGTTTAGAGTAAGCTTTCTGTTCAACTGGGAATTTATGGCTACGGAAACACCACCTTCCCTTAGCCGATCTTTTTTTGCCGTACCTTGATTATCATCATAAGAAGCAGAAGAATAATAACTCGTTTTTTCACTACCACCAGAAAGGCTCAGATGCTGACTTACGTTCAGCGTATTTTGAAACAGTATACCAAACCAATCAGTATTCATCTTTTCTAAATCCGCTACCGCTTTCTGAAACTGTCCCTCCGTAATTTTCTTGTTCATCAGGTCCATAAAGGCACCTTCATATCCCATGTTAATAGGTACGCTTTGATAAGTATAGCCATCCTGATACATCTCTCTGGAAAACCGAACACGCTGCTGCGAATTCATTAGTTGCATATCACTATACTGTGGTCTACGCGAAGTACCTAAAGTGCTGGAATAACTAATCTCAGGCTTACCAGCCTTTCCTTTTTTAGTCGTGATCACGATTACCCCATTTGCGGCCCTGGTTCCATAAATTGCTGTAGCTGAAGCGTCTTTTAAAAAGGTTATACTTTCCACATCATTTACATTTAACCCACTAATGGAATTTCCTGTTAAACTGGCTTTTGATAGAATACCATCTTTCATTAAGTACATATCACGGCTAGTTGGCTCAACCCCCAAAAGGTTATCCGGATTAATAGCATTTGGGTTTTCCCGGATAATCCCGTCAACAACAATAATCGGATTTGCATTTCCAATCAAGGTAGAGGTCCCCCGCATTCGCATGGAAGGAATGGCATTCGGACTTCCCGAATTTTTCGCAATAGATAGTCCCGGAACCTTCCCCTGAAGCATGGAAACGATATTTGTAGCACCAGGTTCCTTAACTTCAGTCCCTTTTAAGGTATAAGTAGAGCTGGCAGACAAACGCTTATTCACAGTCTGGTAACCCGTTACCACGAATTCTTCCATCTCATTTAATTCCGATTCCAGTCTGACAGTAATCATTTCTCCCGATTTCGGCTTGACGGTTTTCTTTTGAAATCCAACAGACGAAAAAGTGAGGCTTCTCCCTTCTTCCAATAAAATGCTAAACGTGCCCTTTTCATTTGTAAATGTAGTAGAGGGCGTTCCGGTTACATTTACAGTCACTGCCGGGATCGGATTCCCCTTATCATCCTGCACCATCCCCTTCATAGTATTGCTAATTTTAGCTTCTTCATCCTCCTCTTCTTTGGGCGCAATCACCATTACTTTGTCCATCATCACAAAGGTGAGGGCAGAACCCTTCAATAGCCTTTTCATTACTGATTTGAGCGGTTCATTTTTAGCTATAAAAGTTTGGCGCGGGCTCTTCTGTACCAGTTCCTGATTGTACACGATCTTAACCGAAGTTTGCTTCATCACTGCCTGAATGATCTCTTCAAGCTTTCCATTACGGATATCGATGTTAACCTTATCTTCATTTTTTTGCTGTGCCAATGCTGGCTGCAGAAAAACAGTTAAAAACATGATGCCGTAAATCACGACACCTATTGTTCGATAAAAATAATTCATGAGTTTGGTTTAGTTGTCAATGCTGCGTTATTTTAGCAATCTTATTAAGGTGTTTTCCAGTGCTTTTGAACCAGGATTAGTACCATCCCGGAAGCCTACGCCTACGATTTTACCTGTCGGATCAATCAAAAAGTTGGCCGGAATACCCTGTACCTTGTAAGCCAATACCGCACTATTCTGCTCCGCTTTCAAATCTGACAGTTGTAACCATGGCATTTGCTCTTCAGTAATAGATTGCAGCCATTTTTCTTTGTCTTTATCAAGAGAAATACTTACAATGGTAAAATTCTTGTCCTTGAACTTTTCATAAACAGATTTTAATTCTGCAATTTCCGCTTTACATGGTGTACACCAGCTCGCCCAGAAATCAACCAACACATATTTGCCTTTAAAGTCGGCCAGGCTACTTACTTTCCCTTTCGCATCGGGCTGACTAAAGTCTGGTGCCTGCTTATCTATCCATTGCGCCCTAGAACCTGTGAGCCCAGACAACATAGCTGTTGTGATCTGATTTTTAGCCCTGCCGGTAAATTTATTCAGATAAGCCAATGTCTCCTCACGAGAAAGCATGTTAGGCAAAACTGCATTGAGCAAATAGGTAGACGAACCCGAATTCAAATGATTGTCGATCCATTTTTTACCACTTGCAGTAACCTTTTGCGTCAACATAGTGATCTGCGCCGCAATTGAGTTCGCAGCAGACTCATCCCCTATCTTTTTGGCTTCAGCTAATTCGATACTTAGTGCATCAATTTTATCAAGGTTAGCATAAGATTCCGCCATCGCTTTTTCCATAGCTATCCAATCCGCTACAAAAGCATCTCCACTGAAAGTCGCCCCCTTAAACCCCGTTCCATTTCCCACAATATTCATTTTTCCCCCTTCCAGGTATACGACCATTCCCAACCCGGTTTTCTCGGGATTTTTGCCGGCCTGCAAAATAAATGTAGAACCTCCGCCTTTCATCGGATTAGTGAAAGAGAAGCTATTGTTTTTAACGTAGGTTGAATCTGTGGTTTTATCGATAGGATTCCATAGATAAACCACGTCATCGTTAATCAGCTCCGGCATTTTAGCCGTAAGCTCTAGTTTATCCTGAGCAGAAACACTAAGGGCGAAAATACTCAGACCTAAAAGTGATAATATTGATCTTTTCATTATTTTAAGATTAGTTTATGGTTAGTTTAAATTGCTTTTTCTTTAATATGACAATGTTTTCGCCTGCGCGCTTCAGTATAAGTGCATGAGGAAGGAGCAGGCCATTTACGGATTTATACTCTGCCATATCCAGGCTTGAATACAACAGATTAAAATCTTCAGCCCCGACATAGATCTCTTTCACCTTTAAGCCGCTACTAACTTCATAATAGCACTTTCTTTCTCCAGGTTTACCCTTATCCAGATGAAGCACGTAAACATCGGTACCATTTATATTTTGTATGGTCTCTTCCAGCTGCATATCGGATTCAAGAACTTGTAGCTCAGGAAACAACTGACACATCTGCTGAATACTTTTCTTTTGTGTGGTGTTTAGCTCTACTTGTGTACCCATTTGTTTATACAGCACATCATTCTCCTTTGTGGTGTATTTATGCAAGGGATAGGAGAGATTGGAAAGCCTGATTTCTGTACCACATTGACCTTCATTGACAGTTCTGATGAAGGCATATTCAACTTCACCAACAAGCTTAAAGTACTCAAGCTCTGCCTTAGACACTTTCATAGCCTTATTTCTTCCACCAACAGCTTGGAGATATTGCTCAATAACTTTTTTTGCTGTAACTCCAGTAGGCACAGGTTTACGTACAGTACTGCCCTGCCAGGTATTATTGCTATAATCCTGATCTGGGAGGCATTGATCGGGATCAATCTTCACAGAGATGACCGTACTAGTTGAGGGATAATGGAAAACCCATTCCGGACCTTTCTGCCAAATTTCTGCAGGAAGTTTAACCCGATTTATATTCCCGTTGAATTCAATAACCTCTACCACAACCGGCATCACCATCTTTCCTTTATTCAGAAGCTTAATATTTATACCTTTCTCTGGTTGCTTATCAACATACGCAACCTCTGTTAGGGATTGGTCCAACCTCCAGTCATTCAAAAACCAGCTTTGCCAGAACCAGGAAAGATCTTCTCCCGTCGCACTTTCCATGTAACGGAAAAAATCTGAAGGCATAGGATGTTTAAATTTCCAATCGGCGATAAATCCACGAAATGCAGGATCAAATCGTTCGGCTCCTAAAACCTGCGTTCTCAAGAGGTTTATTGCAATTGCCGGCTTCATATAAGAGAGTAAAGCAAAATTATTGTAGGTAAGCAGTTCAGCAGGAGTAGCAGCAGTTTGTCCAGGTTTTGCTTTGGTAAGCCATTGTACCGCATCTGGCATCTCAAACGCAGTTTGGCGTTTTAGCTGTTCTCCATTTACATGATTGATAAATGAATTTAAACCTTCAACCATCCAACCATGTCGACCATTACCCGCGACCATGATGTTAAACCAGTTGTGACCAAGCTCATGGTTCAATATCGGCCATACACCATTTGCCATCCCATTTGATTTATAATAGAGAAAACAAGCCCCAGGCCCAGCAATCCCTGTAACTAAGCCACCGATATTTACAGCCGTAGCATAAGGATAAGGCCCCCAGAGTTTTGAATAGTTTTCCAATATCTTTTTCATGGATTGTGCAGACTCCTGCCAAACAGCATAATTGCTTTCCACAGGATATAAAGACATAGCTAAGGCCGGTGCTTTACCAGGGATATTTACTTTTACAGCATCCCAAATAAAAGCCTTTGATAAGGCAAAAATCGCATCACCGGCGTTATCAGCCTTAAAGTGCCAGGTGGAGCGACCACCAGGAGATTTTGTTGCCGACAGGTTAATTTCTTCTGGCCTGCGAATCCGAACGGTCGTATCACTGTTAGCCGCTTTTAGCAACCGTTCATATTGCAATTTTGTTAAAACCTCCCTGGGATTTACAAGGCTGCCAGTGCCCTGAACTATCATTTCAGAAGGTACATTTATCGAATAATCTATAGTACCCGGTTCCACATAATAACCTGCATTCGTGTTCCAACCTTTGATGTTGTCATAAACAACTACACGGGGAAACCAGGACGAGATCTGATAAATGGATCCGTTTAAGGAGGGCATCACCCCCATAAAGTCAGATCCTTTCACAGGCAGTGTAAAATGATAATTAATGCTCAGTGTAATACTTTTTGAAGGTTTTAGTGTATTTGGAAGGTTGATTTTGAGTTGGTCGTTCATTAGCTCATAACCTGCCCTGGCTACCTGGTTCCTGGATTTACCTGGGACCGAGACCGCATCCAACACGAAGCCTTCGGTATACTCCTGAATACCGAAACGGCTCCCATTTATCGGAGTGAGTGCCGAAGCACGTGAGTCTTTCCTAAAACGGTTCTGTGCTAGACCAACCCAGATTTCTTGTAAATCATGAGGGCTATTATTGGTATACCTGACCGTCATTTTAGCGGAGAAAACTCTTGATAAAGTATCAAAACGTCCCACTATTTTATAGTCTGCTTTATTTTGCCAATACCCAGCTCCCGGCCTGCCGTTTGCAGTTCTGTACAAATCGTCTGGCGGATAACTCATAGACTTAAAAGTTTCATGAGGATCAAAGAGCACTGCTTGCTGCGCGTACAATGGCTCGATGAAAAAAGCCATGGCCACAAGCCATAAGCAAAGTGTGATGCTTATCTTTTCTCTTTGTACCATTGGTCGACTTTCTCCTTAAATGATTTTTGATTCGGGTGTTCTAGGTGCGAATCGAGAAAATTTCCCTTTCGATCTAAAACAATATATCGTGGATAGGTATTCATCTTATAGATATCTCTAAAGAAATCATGATCTTTTGACCCATTTACAAGATGCAAATTGATTTCCTGCTCCATCTTGTGTTCTTTTATATATTCCCGCCAGTCAATCCCATCCTTTGTCTCCAAGGCAATGGTAATGAATGCGACATCGGTACTGTCCTTGTAATTTGCTGCAATGGCCCTAAATAATGGGAGTGTTTCCTTGCATGGTCCACACCATGTACCCCAACAATCTATGACCAACATTTTACCTTTAAAATCAGATGAGCGAACCAATTTTCCGTCCGTATCTGGCAAAGCGAAATCAGGAGCAGGCTTACCTACCTGCAAGTTTTCATAGGTATGATAAAATGCTTCAAACGCTTTGATATCTTCTGCATTCGTTAATGCCCTTCTAATTTTCGGATAAAATTCATCGAGCTCCGAAGTCAATCCTTTCGTACGAAAAAGTGCATAATAAAATGGAATGATGTTCTTTTTTATTAAAAACTGGTTTTTGTCCTGTAATATTGGTGCCCATTTTTCAAATCTGGATGCTGCGGGATTGATCAATGCTTGTCCCTCTTCGAACCCAACGACGTAATTATGAACCATCTCCTCACGGCAAATCCTACCCAAATCCGTTCCTTTAAAGCCTTCGCCCTTTAAATACCAATCGGCGAAATTATCTGGCAAAGTATTGTTGTCCTTATGCAGTTTCAAATAAGTTTGTTTAATCTGCATCCGAAGCAAACCTGTATAACGGCGTAGTAAGGACAACTCAGCAGGCTTTACTACTCCTGCTTTCTTAAGCAAGACCTCTCCCCTTTCATTCAGCTTTTTAAGATCAACAATCAACTCTTCTAGATTCATCTTAGCCAACTTATCGGTTGAAATCTCGTACAAGCTGTCCATTTGATAAGGAAGACTTTGTCTGAAGCCCTCAATTCCATTAAAATTAACCGTAGGACGAACTGTCCGTGATTTAGCACGAATCATCAAATTAACATCCTGAGCTCCGCTTATAAATACCGGAATCTGATTCAAGGATATAATCTGTAAGGCGAATGGCAAATCTTTTTTAATTAAAATCTGACCTGACTTTTTAGGCATAACCATCTCTGTTTCCCAAACAGTTTCATCCTGATCTTTTAAATGAGAAAACGCGACAAAATGTAGGTCCGGACAATTAACTGTTACATTAAGCCTGATCTTTCCCGAAGGTTCGTCTGCAGCACGAAGCCCACTCGACGCTAATATCAATAGCGTAAAGCAGCACAAGAATAATTTTAACTTCATTATAGTTTAGGTTGGTTTTTAGTATAGGCGAGGCTAGTACTAAAAAGGGTGAAAACAATTGCAAATTATTTTCACCCTTTTGTGATAAGCGATAAAAACTTAGCGCGATTTTACTTGTATTTTATTTCCCTCAATCCTAAAATCAACCTGATTACTACTAAATTTAATGTTGTTTAAAATCTTGCTTACATCTTGTGTTTTAGGCATATCAATAGTAAAATGCAGATTTTTAAGTGCATCATTTTCAAAATTGAATTCCAGATTATACTCGCGTTGCAGGCGAGCTGCAATTTCTTCCAGCCTACTGTTGTCGAAATAAATATCCGAATCTTTCCATGCAGTATAAACTCTTAAGTCTGACTCAGTTTTAGACAATTGTTTTTCCTGCTTATTGTATTTACCCAGTTCGCCAGGCAATAGATAGACGGATTGATTTCCTGTCTCCAGACTAACCTTTCCACGTTCAAGCGCGGTGTGGATCACATTCCCAAAGGTGCTGATACTAAATGCTGTACCCAGCACCTTCACATTCAGGTTTTTCAAATGAACTATAAAGGGCCTGGCGGCATTGTGGCTCACATCAAAATAAGCTTCTCCCTCTAATGTCACCTCTCTTTTTGCCGCTGAAAAAAATGTAGGGTAGCTTAGTTTTGACCCCGAATTTACCCATACCACCGTACCGTCACTGAGTTCCAGCTTGGTATACTTACCATTAGGCACCTCAACCACATTCATTTGTAATTCAGTTCCTTCTTTAAGCAAATCCCCTTCCTTTTGATAGATAAGGGTACTGCCATTCAAAGTGGCACCTTCAGATTTTAAGACTTTTACCTGGCTTGCTGCCAGTTCAACAGTCTCCCCATTTGCCAGCGTAAGCTGAATCTGATCTGACACCTTCGGGGTAGATTTAACCCCATCATTCTGTTTTAAGAACAACCACCATGCTGGTGCCATCACAAGAGCGATTAAGGCGGCTACAGCCATTGCCTTATATAACTTTTGGCGATTAACTACACCTGTTTTCAACTGTTCCTTTTCTTTATGCCTTGCCTGTAATTCTTCCCAGCCTGCCGCCACCGGAAATTTATGCTCCGGATTTTCTTCCTTTAACCTCATATTTGTTTCTTCTGCCAGTAATAGCAATTCAAGCTCCTCTTCATTCAACTCCTCGGCATCCTGATCGTTTTCATAATTGCCTTCTATATGCTTCAACAGCTTATCCCAGTTTAACTTTTCTTCCTGATCCATATCCCTGTTAATAAAATCCAATCCATATACCAACTAAAACCATTATTCTGACCAATGACTGGCACTCACGTCGTAAAAACTCATAGGATAGTTTGATATGTGTTTTGACCGTATTTACCGAAATATCCAGCTGTTCAGCAATTTCCGTATATTTTAATCCCTCCTTGTTACTCAATAAAAACACATGCCTTCGCTTTTCAGGCATTTGTCCGATAATTTCCCATAACACCAAATCGCGTGCAGTCTCATGTTCCTGTACATCCTGTTCCGAATAACTGGCCATGTTCGCGGTCTTTTTCCGCAGCAGTTCATCATTAAAATCTACCTTTTTCGACTTTTTCCTATAACTCAATGATGCATTCCTTACAGCCCGAAAAGCATAGCTTTTAAAGCTGGCATGGATTTCTATCGTTGACATTTTATCCAGGCAATAGAGAAAAAAATTCTGAACAATATCCTTGGCGACCTCTTCATCTTCTACGACTTTATAGGCAATAGCACATAAAAAGGAATAATGCTCCCGAAATAAAGGTTCTATCTTTGAAAGATCTGCCATCGGCCTTATAGTTTAAGTATTGGGTTATTTAACTTCAATAATTTTAGTCACAATATCCAGACTTTTATCGATGTATAAGTCTGCTGAGAGCCCATCTATCCACTTCGTATACCATTCATTACCTGGATCAGCACTTTGATCCAGCATTCCCTTCACTTTATTCTTTTTAAATTCAGACAGCAGTATTGCCTGGTCAATATTCCGGGAAAATGCCGATAATTTGGCTTGTTCTTTACTAAATTTATCTAAGTTCAGGCTTACTGGATTAAGTTGGTTTTGCGCTAGCAATTTACTGTTTTCATCCACAATCCTAAACTTTTCATCCTGCCCAACTGATTCTTTTGCTAAATGCAAGATATTTTTCCAAACTGATGCTTTATTGAATTCTGTATAAACCGCCGGCTGAATACTATCCCAGGCCAAGGCTGTTGAATTGTCTTTTTCTCTGATCTTCAAATAAGCAAGCTTCCCTGGTAAAACTACATCTGCTCTTACTCCTCTCAACTGTGTTGAGGCTCCATTAACCCTGTAAAACTGGTGCTGGGTAAGTCTTAAAGATCCGTAACTTATATTTGGAGTTCCCTTGGTCTTATCTCCCATTTTTCCCATTGGGAGCGTTGCTTGGGCCGTTCCTTTTCCATAAGTCGATGGGCTACCAATGATAATTCCACGATTATAATCCTGAATTACTGCGGCAAATATTTCCGAAGCCGAGGCACTTTGTTCGTTCACCAAAACAACAAGAGGACCCGCGTACAGAGGAGCTCCGTTTGTAGTATGTATTTTTAGTTCATTTGGATCCTTAATTTGAACTTTAGGTCCCGCTCCTAAAAAGTAACCACTCATTTTAACCACTTCATCCAATGATCCGCCACCATTACCGCGCAGATCAAAGATGATTCCGTTCACATTTTCGGCTTTTAATTTAATCAGCTCTCTTTGCACATCATCAGCAGAACGGATTCCGGCAGGGTTTACCATGTCGACGTAAAACTCCTGCAAATAAATGTAGCCAATTTTATAACCGTTCTTTTCAATAATGGCGCTCCTGGCCCTTCCCTCTTCATCCTTTATTTCGCTTCGCTTCAGCGCAACGGTTTTCTCCTGTCCGCTACTTTTCAACAGCCCCAAAGACACTTCAGTATCCTTTTCGCCTCTGATCATATCTGCAATATCAGTGATTGGAATTCCCGTAACATCAAGCATAGCCCCTTTTGCATCACTAATGCTCAAAATCCTATCATTGACATCCACTAATCCACTTTTTATGGCCACTCCTCCTGGCCTTAAGGCTTTGATGAACACATCACCTTCCTTATCCTGAAGCTCTAATCCCAGGCCATAGAATCGTTTTGCCATCTGGTCATTAACACTCCTTGCCTTCACCGGAGGAAAATAGGAAGTATGAGGATCAACTTCAAGCGTAATGGTATTGATGTATTGACTAAATCTTTCATTTAAGGCCGAAGGCCCCGTTAGGTTTTTAAATGTATTGGAAACCCATTTGCCAACTTTTACTCTGGCTTCCTTTTCTAAAGCAGCATTCTGCCCTTTACCATTGTTCAGATCTGACATTTTTTTCAATACCAGGTATTTGGCTTTTTTCTGCCACAACTGCGTCAATACCGCTTGGTTACTGGCAAAGTCGCGTAAATCTCCATTAAGTTGAATGCTTTCATTTTTACTGAAGTCAAAAGGCTTTTCCAGGATTCTTTTGTAGCCCCCGGCAGCCTCATTTAGTCTTTTATGAAAGATCTGGTATGCCGCGGTAAAAAAGTCAGAAGACCCATCATGCAATTCATTATCGATAGCCAACTCATACTTCTTTAGGTATTCGAGATCACTTTTCAAAAACACATCCTTATTCGGATCCAGGCCATTCAGAAATTTCGTCCATATAATTTTAGAGAAATTATCATCAATAGATTTAGGCCTTACATGCTTTGTTTCCAGATTCTGGATCACCCTTAGTATTGTATTTTTTTGAATGGCCGCAATGTCGGGAACTTCTGACTGCCCCATTGTGCCCTGCAGCGATCCTAAAAAAAATACTGCAGCACAAAAGGCTGATTTAAACACATTTAAATGGCTGTTATTATTCATCATTCTTGTTAATTTCAGTTGTCATTTTCGCAACATTCACAAATACACCGATAGATGCAATATCCGGTAAATGTGAATACATAATTTTTTGATCACTTATAATCATATGCCTTGTCAGGTTCATTAGCATAAACTGATTAGTAAATTCATTCTTATTTAAGGGCGAGAGCTGCAGTACATGAGGGCTTGTAAAGGCCTCGACGGCCGTGTTACCCAGCTTAATATTTTTCCCCATATCTATACGAACAAAAAGAATTGAATCCTTATCCGCGAAAGAATCAGCGACCTTTTCAAATGCTTTTTTTTGCGCCAGTATACTATCAGCCGACTTATTACTAAATAGTACCTGCATTACCAAAACTTTTCCCTTAAATGAAGCGGGTGTTAAAATTTCTCCTTTGCTAGTTGTTAAACTAAACTGAGGACTAATAGCTCCTCGTTCAATGAGTTTATACCTCTCGAGCAAAATCCTCGTATCCGCGATGAACGCCTCATCTTTAATTGTCAGTTCCGCATCTTCAAATAATGATTTTAGCTCATCAGATAAACCTTCTTTTCCAAGGCCTGCCTTCAAAACCTTATTAAAATAAGTCTTTTTTAGCGCCGTATTTTTCACATTATAAAGCAGATAGCTTGCCTTGTTTATAGCTGAGCTGGTACAGATTTCCTCTCCTTTAACCAGTTTGCGTAAGTTAAAATAGGTATCAAAATATTTAACAGGATTTTTGATGGTCTTACTTAACAAGGCATGGTCAATGTCTAACTTCTCGAATGCAGCTTCCATCATTTTTTTTGAAGAAGGATCCGTATTCCCGGTCTTCACCCATACATCTGCTGCAAGATAATCTGCATATAGCTTTCCCATCCTGGCATTGGAAATCTTGTCTATAGATGGCTGAAGTAATTTCTGGCCAAAAACATGCCCAACCTTTAAGAAAATCATCAAAACAATTATTACTATATATTTCATCTATTTGTCTTTAAGTGTTTTTTCTATTTCTACTTCAAGTGTATTCTTCAATTCAAAGTCTATTGAAGCCGCAACCTTTCCTTCGCCATTTACAACTACCAAAAACGGGATGCTATCAAATCCAAAAACACTTCTCAAACCATCCTTATCAAAGCCTTTTTCGTCTCTTACCTGAGGCCATTCCATTTTTTCCTGTTCCAATGCTTTTTTCCATTTTTCATCCTCACTATCCATGGAAACAGCAAGAAAAACAACATTCTTATCTTTAAATTTATTGTACAGTTCCCTTATATGTGGAATTTCTCTCCGGCATGGCGCGCACCAGGAAGCCCAGAAATCGATTACTATTGTTTTACCTGCATACTCGCTCAAATCAGACTTACTACCGTTTACATTTAGCACTTCGAATACCGGAACCTTTCGTCCGGGTTGTGTTTTTGCCATCATGTCTATTTTTTTCTTGAGCAATCTCCCATAATGCATTTCTTTGGCACGGTTACCTAACAATGCATAATGTTCTACCACTCTCCTATAGGGAAAATTGGCATAGAGATTTACCAGGTACCCCGAAAGCTCATTATCATTTTGCTCCTTAATAAAATTTGCAAGGTCCGTTGGCTTCAGGAGCCTCCATTTAATATACAGGTCATTAAGGGGGCTCCCTTTTAACAGATCGACGGTTAAATGATTTACATCCCCTTCAAAGGTCATATTGGTGTTCTCCAACAATACCATTACCCCAGAGCGGTTGATGTTTAAATAACATGATGTGGCATATTCCATTTCCCCTTTAATAGTGAAACGACCATTTTCAATTTCTACCGGGCCTGCAATCACCTTATTATCTTCAGATCTAGTGATCCAGGCTTTCCCATATTTTGCACCGGTAATTTCTCCCTTGATGACAAAACCGGCATAGGCTACATTAAAAAAAGGCGCCAAAAATAGCATTAAGTAAAAGGGTCTTAAATTCATTCGTCTGGTTGGTTTAGCTGATAAAATTCGCCTGATGGCGGTATAATATTTTATAAGGCGAACAGAAACGAAAAAAGGGTGAACAGATTTTAAAAAAAATCTATTCACCCTTTTAAAGGTCTTTTATAATACTTAATTATTTCTTATCAATACTTTAGGATTTGTCAATCACCCCAAAGGCGACTGTTTTCCATTTAATATAGCCCAGTTTTGCACATTGATCGGCTACTTCGGCTTCTACACTACCCGGTACATCGTTTACAATCTTCCAGCGTACGCTGTATTTACTATTATATCCGATATAAATTACAATATCATCAAATAAAGGTTCAACTGTTTCCAGTCCCTTAAGGTGTATTTCTTGCAGCTCCTTAGCAAAGCGTACAAGTCTTTCGTTCATCACTTTTGCCAGCGGTGGTGCTGGCTTAACATCTGGTTCTATAATCGCAAGTACAGTTACAGTCATCGGCTAAAATCTCAGTAATACTACTATTTTTAGCAAAGCTAACTATTATTCCCGAATTTATTAACATTTATGATCTGAATACTGTTGTTAATGCACTCCCTGTTAACTTACTTGCCATTACATTAATTGACTATTTATCGTAACCACCTAACAAACAACACAAACCAAATCAAGCTACATCAACCTCCACACATTATCAACAATAAGTGCAACAGCAAAAAAAATCAATTAAATTTGCTGAATGAGTAATGGCGGTTCTTCTAATTCAATTTTCGACAAGGTTTTATCTTTTATCGACTACAGCAACCAGAGTATTTTTCTTACCGGAAAGGCGGGGACAGGAAAAACCACCCTGCTAAAACGGATCAAAGAAACTTCTTCGAAAAAGATGGCCGTTATCGCTCCAACCGGGGTCGCAGCAATGAACGCAAAAGGCACCACCATCAATTCCTTTTTTCAATTGCCTCCAGGTTCCTTTTTCCCGGGAGACATTAGTCTTGAAAACCTTCAATCAGGCATACTCTCTATTCAATCGATGGTTTCTGATTTGAGCTACAGCAGAGAAAAAACAAGTCTTTTTAATGAACTCGAACTCCTGATTATCGATGAGGTATCTATGGTGCGTTGCGATTTGTTAGACGTAATTGATGCGATATTGCGTACTGTTAGAAAAAACAATGCCCCCTTTGGCGGCGTACAGTTACTCCTTATCGGCGATTTATACCAACTGCCACCAGTTACCAAAAGGGAAGATTGGACATTTTTAAGCAGAGCCTACCCTTCTCCGTATTTTTTTGATGCACTGGTGATCCGCAGAAACCCCGTTTTACAAATAGAGCTCAGCACGGTATTTCGACAAACTGAGCCTGAATTTATCAATATCTTAAATGACATCAGAAACAATCAGATTAACGAAAGCGGACTAGAACTATTAAACAAAAGATACAATCCTAGCCCCAATACTGCCGATGAGGTAAGCCCTATTATCATTACTTCTCACAATGCCGAAGCCAATGCCATCAATAAAGAGAAACTAGAGGAGCTTACGGGCACAGAATACACCTTTGAAGGTGAAGTAAGTGGAGAGTTTAGAGATCTTGGTTTACAAGCGGAACAAAGCTTGAAATTGAAGGAAGGCGCCCAGATCATGTTCATCAAAAACGATACTGGCGAGAACCGTAAATTCTATAATGGAAAGATTGGAAAGGTAAAATCGCTGAACGAAGGTGAAATCTATATTTCCTTCCCAAATGAACCAGACTTTTTATTAGAAAAAACCTCATGGCAATCTTTCGAATACAAAACAGATACGGAAGAAGCCATTGTTCAGCAACAGGTAGGTGAATTTTCTCAATACCCTATTAAACTGGCCTGGGCCGTAACCATTCATAAAAGCCAGGGTCTCACTTTTGATAGTGCAATTATTGATGCTGGGAAATCCTTTGTTGCTGGTCAGGTCTATGTCGCATTAAGTCGTGTAAGGACACTAAACGGCTTGATTTTAAAATCAAAAATCAGCACAGAAAGCTTAAGATCAAATACAGAAGTGATCAATTATATGAACCCTGCAAAGGAAGCTGAACTGGATGATATCTTAATCACTGCTCAGGAGAGTTTTATTCTGCAATTGGTCCTGGATCATTTTTCTTTTAGCCGCATTTATACCGGATTGGAGACCATGGCATCCAACCCTGAAGTAGTCAAATCAATTCTGCCAGAATTTAAATCTTTACTTGTTCAGCTTAACAAATCAGTGAATGATCTATTGGCACTATCAGACCGTTTCCAAAATCAGGTAAAACAACTACATAAACAAAGCGGATTTAAGGATCAGGAAGCACTTCAAGCCCGAATTGAATCTGCGTTGGCTTACTTCATTAAAGAGCTAAACTTGCAGCTCATCAATCAGCTCAATAAAAATATCAGGATTAAACCCAAAAACAAGATTCAACAGCAGCTACAGCACCTGATGCAAAAGTACAGACAGGTGATAGAAGGCAGAATTGTGCTAATGCAATATGCTTCGAACCTATTAAAGGAACCTATTAAAACCGAGGATTATACAACCTGGATCAATAAACACAAAGTAAAAGCCAATACAAAACCGGGTTCTTCTTCCTCAGCTTCGCAGCAATCGACTGTTAACTTGCAATTATTTTAAATATGCCCCTATAACCCTTTATTACCACTGGGATTCCCTCGGGAAAGGTCTTACGCAACAGGGAGTTCCAAAGGAATATAAAAGGAGTTTGAAAGGAGCGAGGGTCCTATCAGAGTCCTTTCAAACTCCTTTCGAACTCCTTTCAGACTCCTTCCAGGGTAAGACCGTTCCCGAAGGATTACAAAGCCTGCCCCTTATGTTGACAATCTATTCGACTTTGATCTCCAAAGTTGTGTTCATTGGATTTTCTTTATTCAAGTTTTGAACAGATATTCTGTAATTGCCCGTTACGTCGCTGGTATAAAAATCCAG
Organism: Pedobacter sp. ok626; assembly: GCF_900100435.1. Classification (GTDB taxonomy): domain Bacteria; phylum Bacteroidota; class Bacteroidia; order Sphingobacteriales; family Sphingobacteriaceae; genus Pedobacter. The sequence continues at coordinate 56,198 of NZ_FNEX01000018.1, forward strand.
CGTACCAGGTAAAACGTTAGGCGCATAATAAATTAAACTCCTTTGATCTGGCAATCTTTTGTTAATGGCTTGTTGCGGAGAAAAAGGCGTACGTGGAAGCTGTATTCCATTAAAAGAATGCACTGATACATAAGGTTCAAGTGGAAATCCATCCAGGTCGCCATTGTAAGTTTGTAAACTTAAAATTCCATCAACTTGAAGGTTGTTATAAAAGTAAGTATGCGCTATTACCGCACCTTTTTTAAGCTTAAATGGATCGAATTTGAAGAATTTGTTGAAGTTGAAAATTGGCACCCCATCGAGCATTATAAAAGGATCGTAATCAGAAAAACGTGGGGTGACTAAACCTTTATCCAACACATGAAGATGAAGTCCATCCTTGTGTTTTTGAACCATAATCGTACCCACATATTCCCTAAATACTTCTTCAATAGTCGTAAACCGGTTGTAATCGTCTAGATTAAACTTTTCATCAGGCTTTCCGAAAAATTGGGTACTATCAAGAGGTGGGGCATTTAAGATGGTACTTAAGCTGTCGTTATGGTAGGCTAACTGTACCTGCAAGGCTTTATGACGTTCCCTGATGTCTGCGATTAAATCAGGGTTAAGACGTACCTCATTGGGCATTACGCTATCTGCAACTTTATGCTCATGGTATGGGCTATGGATTACTATTCTTGCGGTACTATCTTTAGGTAAGGGTTGAACGATTAAGTCCATGTTACCATTTAACACTGGGATTTCTAAATCCAAGTTCCCATCCTGATCACTTTCAATGGCATAAAGTCGAACATTTTTGCCAGGGATGGTAACCAATACGGGGATGTTAGGAAGCGGGTCTCCAGCTTTGCTCAATACTTTCCCCTTAATGAGCTGTCCGTTAATTTCCGGTGGAAATAGGTATGCTGCAGGATTTGTGTCCATTAGCTTTCCCTTGGACATGTTTTTTTGAAGATCTGGTGTAAGCATTGTATTTGCAGCCCATTCGGAAAGTTTATCAGTTTTTATTACCGTTACCATTAAATTATTGGATATGCTATCGTTCGATTTCAAGTTTAGGGTGACTTTTTCCCGTTTATGAAAAACGGTTTTGGCTGTTTTAACCGATAGTCCCGCAGTATATGTTTGAGCTTGAACAATAGCAATTGTGCTGATCGGGGAAGGGGCCTCCGAAATAAGGGGGAGGGGTTGAAAAGAGTTGATCAGTACAATTTGCTTTTTAAAAAAGCAGTCTTCTCCAAAGTTTTTCATCCAATTTGTGTAGGCGCATATGGTGTAATTGCCAGTGGATAGTTCTGTGGGTAACTTTAGATAACCAGTTGCTGATCCGTTTTTCATGCCTATCTTTTCTTGAAAGACAGGTTTGTTTTGAGCGTCCAAAATTTCAACATATATTAATTTACTTAGATCTTGGGATTCAGTGGTCACCGCCATAGTTGGAAGTAGCTGTAGCCAGATCGTTTCTCCAGCGAGGTAAACCACGCGGTCGGTTTGAATTGATAATTGCGGCAGGTAATAATATTTAGCATGATCGCCTGGTGATTGTTGAGTATTACTCGGTTGTTCTTGAGCGTAAGTATTACCAACGATCAGCATAAACATCCAAGCTGCAAGCAGTTCCTTTTTCATGGGTATAGCTATTTAAATATCTTAATTAAAGTGGCCAAAAGATTGGTTTTTCATTTGTACCGCCAAGCTTGGTACATTCGACGCAACTGCTACTTATATACCCTGACCCTTTTTTAGGGTCATTATCCTCGTAAACAATATACCCTCCTCCTGAAAATATCCATGCAAGTCCTATTTTTGAGCGATCATATTCTGGGTCTGGGAAACCACAGGTATTTATATATCTCCAATCCATAGGCCTAGGTATGAACTGCCTTTTTATACTTTCTGTTGATGCAGAAATAAAGCCAATTACAGGCTCCTTAGGATTGTTGATGCAAAAAATATTACCCTTTACTTCAGTGGGTAAAGGACTAAAAATCCCACCTAGCTGTTCTGTAACTTTTCTCAAATTGAAGTAATAATAATAAGCTTCTTTAGTTAAGGCATATTGTTTTAAATACACACTATAACCAACGGAAAACTCAACACTTTTGTCACGAATTATTTTTAAAGGTGCCTGAAACACTTCGTCAACTGCAAGCTGTTCTGTACTGGCAATTAAGATGCTTGTATTTATGTCTTTTTGCCAACAACGCCACATTTTATCCTGGAAGGGGAAATCAGTAGGAACTAAGGTTGAAGTGGCGGGATCAAATTTCACCAATGCCAAGAATTGGGAATGGTATTCATAAGTACCATCATACAGCCAACGGTAATACCTTGTATTATTGGTTGCATCATGTGTATTTACGTATATCTGTGCGTCTTTATTTTTAATGTAGTAATCAATACGGTCAATTGCAGGAGAAATTTTCACCGGGACAAATGCAGAAGCATATTGCGATTGATTTTTTGTACTGATTTTTAACCTGCAATTGCCACCTGCTGGCACCACAATATCTTTTCCATAATAATTACCGGGTTTATCTTCTACAAAAGCAAAGCTTGTCCCATTTTCTACTTCCACACTCACTAATGCGCCAGTTTCCACGATGAGTTTTTCATCTGTATCAAGAGGGAGCGTGCGCGAAAGCGTAATATGTGTTGTATTACCCAAACCCGGTACAATAGTGCCGTCGACCACCAAGTAATTTACGTTGCCACTTTCTATTTTAGGTGTGAATTTATCTTTACACTGGCAGAAAAATAAGCTACAAAGTACTGCTGATATAATATAGTATAGATTCTTTTGCATGGATTTAGAATTTAAAGTTATAGGTGGCAAAAGGAATGGCAGCCCCAAAAATGGAGAATTTGTATCCATTTGTTTTTCCGTTCTCAGATACAAAATAGACTGAATAGGGGTTTCTTCGCCCTGTTAAATTATATATGCCGACTGTAAAACTGCTGTGGTATAATTTTTTCACTTTGTGGTTACCTTCAATATTCATACTAAAATCTGTTCTAAAATAATCGGGTATGCGATAGGTGTTTCTGTCTGTGTATAACATTCGATAAGCGTCTGCATAATAATACTTAGCTATCGGGTAAGTAATCGGCCTACCTGTACTATAATTCGTTGTCAACGAGACACTAAATCGATGTGATAATTTATAATTGCTAATAAAGTTTACAACGTGTGGCTTGTCGTAATCCGCAGGAAGAAAATTCCCATTATTAACGGGTGATGGAACCAATGGATCATCCATTTTTAAGAATGTTCTCGAAAAAGTGTAGCTCACCCAACCCGTTAATTTTCCGGTAGTTTTTTTGATTAAAAATTCAATACCATATGCTTTACCCGAAGCATTAGCGATATCTGTTTCGATGTGTGAATTTAATAACAACTCCGCTCCATTCTTATAAGTGATCGCGTGTTGAATGCGCTTATAGTAGGCCTCAATGGATGTTTCAATACTATTATCTCTGAAATTTCTGTAATATCCAAGGGCAAATTGATCACCAATTTGTGGTCGTATGTAATTGTCACTGAGCTTCCAGGTGTCCATTGGACTGATAGCTGTGGTGTTACTTAGCATATGAATATTTTGCCTTGTTCTATTGTAAGCCAATTTGATACTCGCGTCTGACGATAAAGAGTACCGTAAAGATACTCGTGGTTCTAGCCCCATATAGGACTTGATATTTCCTGTTTTCTGAATGGTATCGGTGATACTGAGTGTACTTCTGGGCGCGCCGGGAATGTATTCGTAAATAGTTTGCGGCCCATTATAATTGAATAGATTGAAACGTACACCGACATTCAAGGATAAATCGGGTGTGATAGTATAAGTGTCACTTAAATAGACAGCGGCATCTAATCCCGCCTCAGGCTCTACAGTGTTGGTAATGGCTTGTCCTTTCCCAATGGCAAAATAATCGCCTGGTCGTAATTTATAGGAGATTGCAGCAAGGCCAGCCTCGAATTTATGTTTTACATTTGGCACATAGGTAAAATCAGCTTTCCCATGATATTGCCTCACATCAAACTTAAATTTAAAGTCTTTTATATTGTAATTTTCGCTTTCCATAGAGAAATTGTAGCTATCGTATCCAGCTGCGATTACGCTAAAAAGACGATTATTAAAAATGTGTTTCCATTTGACAACAACATTTTTATTGGCATATTTATAAAGCGAATCACCATCTAAGCTAAAACGATCAGCACTTAAATAACCGGAAAGGTAGACACTGTTTTTTTCATTCGCATCATGACTGATCCGTACATTTAAGTCCTGAAAGCCACCATTGCTTCGCCGATATTTTTCATCATCCAATAAACCAAGGAGCCAGTTGGAATAGGTGGCACGACCACCTGCGATGAACGTAGTTTTTTTTCCGATTGGGCCTTCGAAGGTAAGATGTGCATTTAAAGGCCCGATACCACCTGAGCCTGAAAACTTGTTGTGGTTACCTTCCCGTGTTACTACTTCCAATACGGAAGAGAGGCGGCCACCATATTTTATAGGAATACTACTTTTGTACAGCTCTGCATCTTTTACCACATCGGGATTAAATCCTGAAAAGAAGCCAAAGAAATGGGATGGATTATAAATTGTTGCTCCATCATATAAGACTAGGTTTTGATCTACAGCGCCACCTCTAACATTCAGTCCCGTACTACCTTCACCTACACTAGTAACCCCCGGAAGGTTTAATATCACGCGAATAATATCAGGTTCGCCTAATAAGGCAGGTAACTGTTTTACAGTTTTGATGTTTACTTTTTGCATCCCCATAAGGGTAGAGCGAATGTTCGAGGTTTTTTCGCTGGCTATATTTACCACATTTAGGGCTGTAATATAGTCCGTCAGCACAATGGTCATCTTACCGTCGCCATACAACATCAATTGTCGTTTGGTATCAGTAAGCCCAACATACTTGAGATAAAGCGTGTGTTTTCCTTTTGGTAAGGTGATCGTGAAGTAACCATATTGATCTGTGATGGCTCTAATTTTAAACCCTTCAACAGAGATAGATGCTCCGCTGATGCCTTCCCCGGTTTTATTGTGTTTTACATAACCAGCCACAGTTGCATTTCCCGTACCGAAAGAGCTTGATTTAATGCCAATGTCATAGATTTTATTTTCTTCGTAGCTGATTCGAATTAAAGGATTGACAGTTGGATCGGGAGGACTTTTTTCATTTGCTTTTACACGAGGACTAATGTATTTCTTTGTGACTGTAATTGATGGTTTTTCACCTACGACAAAGGAAATAATGGCATTGGTGGTCAAATAAATGGTATTGTTATCTTCAATGCTATAGTAGATGCCTTTACTTTGGAAGGCGTCTTGCAAAACTTTTTCAAGCGGTTGGTCTTGCACATGCATAGTGATAAATAAACCATCAAATTTTTGTTCATCAAAGTAAAAGAAGCAATTGGTTTGATGCTCTATGGCATCAACAAACTGTTGAACTTTTGCGCTATCAAGAGATAATGTGATTTTCTTATTCAATAACTTTTCCTGGGCTAGTCCTATGAGAGGAGAGCAAAAGACCATCAAGGTCCATAAATACTTCATGTCTAATTTTATTTGTTTATAAACTCTACAACAATGGGGATTGAGGAGCCCGGGGTTTCTTTGATGAACAATTCATTTCTCCGTATGAAATCTTTTAATTCATTTTTCCTGTCTGGGAATATTTCATATAAAGATTTTTCATTTTTAACGAGATGGAATTGGTTGTTCTTTTCGATGTAAAACTTGCGATCATCCTCGTTAATCATAGTGTAGAACCTATGGTTATAGTTTACACCTGTCATATAAGTTTTTCTGTGCTTGCAGAGTATCCTCGTTTTTCCTTTTTGATATAGTTCGTAATAACCAGGTGGTATATTCTGTCCTTTCGGGATATTGATAAAATCAGTATTACCAATGGAGAATTCTGTTACTTCAGATTTTCTCAATACGACTTCGGATTGCAAAACGTGGTGTAAAATGGCCACTTCATCAATTACAATATCGTATTTTAGAGCTACATCATTGTAGGTTCTACCCATGTATACTAAGGTTCCTGGTTTACAAATGGAATCTCTAAAACATGCGTGTCTTGCTTCAAAAATAGAACCCGGTATATATGCTGGGTAGGCTATACCGTTATACAAGAAGGGATTAGTCGTCTCCTTGTATTTGTTGTACACCTCAATTTGTACATTGGTTTGAGCAAGACAATTTTGCGTAATCAAAAGCATCAGGAGAAAAATTAAATATTTCATATAATATATATCTGATTGATTTTGTATAACCGTAAAGCCATACATCTTATTTCCAAGGCAGTTTTCGCTTACATCATTTTTGTAAGTCAAGCCCTGCCAATTGATATGCTCCTTATTGGGCTTTACATCAATTGATATTCACGTTTGAGTGGTAGTGTTCTTCCGCAATGATATTCATTTCAATAAGGGATGCGGAATTCATTTACAATTTACTTATGCATAACGATAAGCACCCTTCAAATCAGAATTTTTACACGAAAAAAAAGAGACGCAACACGCAGCTTTTATATTTAGGGCATCAGTGCCTTTTTAGACTCTATTTTGTTTACCGAAATTCCAGTAAAAGGGAGCCAAATTCAATTGCGGTTTCTCCTTAAGACAAAAAAGATCTTAATATATATCAATCGACAAAGCACCTCCTAAAGGACTATGAGCATATACTTTCCGAATACACTTCGTAAAAAAGGATACGTGACCAAATATACTTTCATAAATGATTTTACCTTCAAAACTCAATCTGAGTTCAGAAGTTAAAACAATTAACCTACGATCTTTGGTTGACAGATTATAATCTGATTTGTCAAAAAAAATGATATCATTTTTTTCATTTTCTAAATATTCCAAAACAGGAGCATCCTTAGGCCTGACACTTAAAAAATCTAATGTAGGTTTACACTCTCTTGCATACCAATTACTATCCTCTCCATAAAAATCCTTGTAATATTCTTCAAGAAAAGGAACTAATTGACCTTCCAAAATATCTGGTTTTAACTTCCATGAATATGAGTCTTCACCTTCTTCCAGTACAAATGATTGAGGATTGGCTACGATAACCTTAAGAAGCCGGTTTAAACATACAATTTTATCTTTTGTCTCCATTTCATCCAGATGGTCCTTAGAGACACTTAAAGTTGTAATAAGCCTAGTTTGCAAAAATTCTCCCATTGCTATTTTATATAATTTGTTAAAAATTCAATTTGTTTTCAATTCCCTTATTGATTTCCGCAATTAACTGCTGTTCGGTAGGGAGCCCAATTCAATTGCGTTCGGATTGCCGACGTAATTAGAAAAACCCGATAAACCTGATTTTTTCTCTGGTGGGATCTAATACCCCTGATGTCGAATACGACAGCTGGGTCTAACATCATACGTATATTCAGCAAACCTAATCAGATCATACGTAAAAATCCACACTCACCTTAAATTCAGCGTATTCCACAAAAAAAACAACAATAAGCAACATAAAATATCGCAATAAACAGATTACATAATCGCTTACAAAATATTATTCTTTAACATTAAACCGCTTATCTTCAGCGTCAAATAACTCCATCCCAATTAGGACGGCAATAAGAAGTTTAACCCTCTCCACATTTGCCAGATTTAGTTATTAATCCCTCATCATTTTAATTTTGTTCTAGCGTATTTTCTTACTGCCTTTCGGTATTTCATTTTGGCCAAATGTAATTAGACTGCGCTTTCAACCAAATTTCAGTACAGTAAGGTTTATCATTAATTATCTCGAGAGGTTTGCCTAAATAACCAGGGGAAAATGAGTGAAGAAACAAGCATCAGCAAATCTACCGATCCACTAGACAAGAAAAAACTTCCACGCTTTATTGATCCTTATAGCGACTTTGGATTTAAACACATTTTTGGTAAAGCGCCCAACAAGAATCTGCTCATTAGTTTCATCAATCAGGTGCTAAAAGGCAGAAAAGTAATTATTGATATACAGTATAGTAATATAGAGTTTAAAGGTTCCGGTGTGGATTATAAGAAGACTGTATTAGATTTACACTGTACCGGAGATAAGGGTGAAAAGTTCATGGTAGAAATGCAAAAAGCAAAACCTAAAAACTTTAAGGACCGAAGTATTTTTTATACAGCAAATCTGATTCAGGAGCAGGGCATCGGTGTAGCTGGCAATTGGGATTATGAGATGCCTGAAATATTCTTTATTGGGATCATGAATTTTAATTTCGATGATAGCCATCCAGATCACTTTTTACATGATATTAGGCTAATAGACAACAATACCCATCAGGAATTTTATTCAAAGTTGTCATATACTTTTATAGAGACGCCTAAATTTAAAAAACTGGAAGCTGAATTGGAAACTGAACTGGATGAGTGGCTTTACATCTTAAATAACCTGGGAAAATTATCTGAAATACCGCTATCTTTGGTAGGCAATACAGAATATGAAAAAGTATTTGAGCTTGCAGAACTTGGCAATTTAACACGAGAAGAAATGTGCGAATACAATCAAGGATTAAAAATAACACGCGATAACTTTAGCGTGATGGAGAATGCGAGAGATGAAGGAATTAAAAAAGGACTTGAAAAAGGAATTGAGATAGGACTTAAAGAAGTAGCGCTCAAATTAAAAATTGAAAACGCTCCTTTAAGCCTTATCTCTAAAACTACGGGGCTCACTATTGAACAAATCGAGGCTTTATAATGAAAAAATATAAGGTCTCTTAGTGCTACTCCGCGGAGTCCTTTTGCTTAGTTAAATAGTAAACTGGTATCCCAATCAACATAATCAATACACCCCAGCCGCAAGTATCCGTTTTATAGATCAGCAAGGCAATACAAAGCGCAGAAGCCAAAACGATGTATAAAAACGGCAATACCGGATAACCAAAAGCTCTATACGGACGCTCTGCATCAGGCATCTTTCTTCTTAGAATGAAAATACCATAAATCGTTAGGATATAAAAGATCAAGACAATAATCACTACAAAATCTAACAAAGCACCATAACGTCCGGTAAGACACAATACTGAGGCCCAAGCTCCTTGAACCCATAGCGCCCAGCCCGGTACATCAAAAGCATTTAGTTTTGCTGCTTTCTTAAAAAACAGGCCATCTTTTGCCATGGTATAATAAACCCTTGCTCCTGACATAATCAAACCATTGTTACAGGCAAACGTAGAAATCATGATCATTACAGCAATGATAATCGTTCCTGCCTGTCCAAAAATATACTGAGCAGCCACAACCGCTACCCGATCTGATTTTGCTGTCGTGATGACATCCAAAGGCAATACAGCCACGTACATCAGATTGGCCAAAACATAAATGACACTTACGATAAGTGTTCCTAAAAATAAACTTAATCCAACATTGCGTTTTGGATTTTTAATCTCGCCAGCAATAAAGGTAACTCCGGCCCAGGCATCACTTGAGAAGATCGAACCTACCATTGCCGCAGCAATACCAGAAAGCAATAAGCTACCACTAATCGGTGTCCAGGTCAATGTTTCCAGACTAAAAGAGCGAGTTTCCCATGCATTGGCCCAATTCGCATTCCAAACCTCAGCTTTTGCGGCCAAAGTAAAACCAAATATGATGAGTCCGAATAGAGATAAAATTTTGACGATCGTTAAAACCGTTTGCAAAATCTTGCTGTCTTTAACCCCACGGCTGTTCACATAAGTTAGAAAAACAATGGTAACTATGGAAACCAATTGGGCAGCACTAATCGTATAAAGTTCCGGCAGGCCCTTATCACTTACCCCGGTTTGAATTTGCCAGAGGATGTTATTTTCACTAAAAGGTTCAAACAAATAGGCGGCAAACTTAGAGAAAGCTACTCCTACTGCAGCAATGGTCCCCGTTTGTATCACCCCAAAAAGGCTCCAACCATATAAAAAAGCGATCAGTTTATTGTAGGCTTCTTTGAGGTAAACATATTGCCCACCAGCTTTTGGAAACATGGCACTAAGCTCACCATAGCTTACAGCAGCAATAACCGTAATCAAAGCTGTTACCACCCAAATCAAGGTAAGCCATCCAGCAGAACCCACTTGCCTTGCAATATCGGCACTAACAATAAATATTCCGGAGCCGATCATCGATCCGGCAACAAGCATTGTACCATCTAAAAGGCCCAGCTCTCGTTTAAAAGAGCCATCCTGATTTTCTTTATTCATATTTTTTGTTTGGTCTGGTTGGTTTAGTTAGGATACTATCTTCTAAATCAGCATCACTTCCTAAAGCTAAGATATTTAAAAATCATTATTATCTGGTAAAACCATTTTTTTTGTTCTCGTTTTATATCAACCACCCAAATTTCCGTTAGAATTTAATCGGCTTACTTTTATAGCGCGATTATTTAACTGAGACAACCCAGACATTACCCGGACACTGTTCGGCCTAACCCGAGTAATATCCGGGTAATGTCTGGGTAATCTCCGGGAATAAGCCGGGTAAGTAGCGTTAACTAATAAGAAACTTCCAAACTACCTTTTAGAATAAGTTTAAAATATTTGCTTTCCAGCTTATTACTTCATATCGATTTTTACAAAATAAAAAATCAGCATTAAATGCAACAGAAAGCACAAAACTCCTTTTTTTCAAAAAAGGTTTGCAATCAATTGATTAAAAATTTGTTAATTACGTTTACTCAACTATTTTTGTTGTAAGCCCAATTGTGAAAAAACGCATATCAAGAACCACCGCGAACCACAAAACGGAGAACCAAATGAACTAAAAAAACAAGTTAAACAACCTAAACGAGAAGAATTAAAGTATGGAGTTTTTACAAAACAATTTAATTTACATGATCCCTGTATTGGGTTTAATTAGCCTTCTGGTAATGGCAATTAAGAGTGCGTGGGTAAATAAGCAGGATGCGGGCGACGCAAAAATGCAAGAACTTGCCGGTTACATAGCCGATGGAGCAATGGCTTTTTTAAAAGCTGAATGGAGGGTACTAAGTATTTTTGTGGTGTTTACTGCTGCATTACTGGCTTACTCAGGCAGCATTCATGAGGTAAATGGTATAGTCTTACATTCAAGCTGGATCATTGCTGTCGCCTTTGTGATTGGTGCTGTATTTTCTGCAACTGCAGGATACATCGGTATGAAAGCGGCGACTAAAGCAAATGTTCGTACCACTCAGGCAGCAAGAACCAGTTTAAAACAAGCTTTAAAGGTTTCTTTTACCGGTGGTACCGTAATGGGGCTTGGTGTTGCCGGATTGGCAATTCTGGGTTTAGGAGGTTTATTCATCGTTTTTCTTCAAATATTTAATGTTGTTGCGGCCAACAGCACAGAAATGAAAACGGCAATAGAAGTATTGACTGGTTTCTCACTGGGTGCCGAATCCATCGCTTTATTTGCTCGTGTTGGTGGTGGTATCTATACCAAAGCTGCCGATGTTGGTGCAGATTTAGTGGGTAAAGTTGAAGCAGGTATTCCTGAGGATGACGTGCGGAATCCGGCCACCATTGCCGATAACGTAGGTGATAACGTGGGTGATGTAGCTGGTATGGGTGCCGATTTATTTGGTTCGTATGTGGCGACCATCTTAGCCACTATGGTATTGGGTCAGGAAATTATTGTCGAAAAAATAAATGGAATTGCAGTAGATAACCTAAATGGCTTTTCACCGGTATTGTTACCAATGGTGATTTGCGGCTTAGGTATCATCTTCTCTATTATAGGCACCTGGTTTGTTCGCATTAAGGGTGAAGATTCAAATGTGCAGACGGCGCTAAACTTAGGAAACTGGGGATCAATCGTGATCACCGCCATTGCTTCTTACTTTATCGTAATGGCTATGCTACCTACGCATTTACATTTACGTGGTATTGATTTCACTAGCTTAGATGTGTATTGCGCCATTATAGTAGGTTTAGTAGTAGGTACTTTAATGAGCATCATTACCGAGTACTACACGGCCATGGGCAAAGGACCTGTTAACTCAATTATACAGCAATCAGGCACAGGCCATGCCACCAATATCATTGGTGGTTTATCGGTTGGTATGAAATCTACAGTTGCCCCTATCCTTGTTTTGGCTGGTGGTATCATTTTCTCCTATGCTTTTGCAGGTCTATACGGTGTGGCTATTGCTGCTGCGGGTATGATGGCCACTACGGCTATGCAATTGGCGATTGATGCTTTTGGACCAATTGCCGACAATGCTGGTGGTATTGCCGAAATGAGCCAACTACCTCCAGAAGTACGTGAACGTACAGATAACCTGGATGCGGTTGGGAACACAACTGCTGCTACAGGAAAGGGATTTGCAATTGCTTCTGCAGCCTTAACCTCACTAGCCCTATTTGCGGCCTTTGTGGGTGTAGCGGGTATTTCTGCTATCGACATTTACAAAGCTCCAGTATTGGCTGGCTTATTTGTAGGTGCGATGATCCCTTTTATTTTCTCTGCACTGTGTATCGCAGCAGTTGGTAAAGCCGCAATGGATATGGTACAGGAAGTTCGTCGCCAGTTCCGCGAAATTCCGGGAATCATGGAATATAAAGCAAAACCTGAATATGAGAAATGCGTAGCCATATCTACCAAAGCCTCTCTTCGTGAAATGATGTTACCGGGTGCAATTGCCTTATTGGTACCAATTATCGTTGGTTTCGGTTTCAAAGGTGTTTTCCCTTCTGTAAGTTCCGCCGAGATATTAGGTGGCTTATTGGCAGGTGTTACTGTTTCAGGCGTATTAATGGGCATCTTCCAATCTAACGCTGGTGGCGCATGGGACAATGCCAAAAAATCATTTGAAAAAGGTGTGGAGATCAATGGTGAAATGCATTATAAAAAATCAGAACCACATAAAGCCTCTGTTACAGGAGATACAGTTGGTGATCCGTTTAAAGATACTTCAGGACCATCAATGAATATCCTGATCAAGTTGATGTCGATCGTTTCCCTGGTGATTGCTCCTTATATTGCCGTGAGCAGTTCGGCAGAAACTTCAAAAACCAAAACGTACACAAAGAAGATTGAGGTTATTGCTCAAGCGGTAAACCCAACAAAAATCATTTCCAATACCAAAACCATTCAAGTTGTAAAAGACAGCGTAATAACGAAGCTGTAGTTTAAATACCGTCTAAAAATAAAAGGGATTTCTAAAAAGAATCCCTTTTATTTTTAGATATATTTTCTTTAGGTTTGACACTACGATGATAATTGCATTTTTTACGACTATCAGATAAACAATACTTTCAAATTAAACAGCACAAAAAAACTAACTTATTAAACTAAACCACAAATTATGAATTTTAGAAAGTCAATCGACTTACTCACCAAGGAGGCGTCAGAGAGCGGTGAGGGAACACTAAAAAGAACACTTGGGCCAGTAAATCTGGTTGCTTTAGGTATTGGAGCAATCATCGGAGCTGGGCTATTCTCTATCACTGGTTCGGCGGCAGCTAACAATGCCGGTCCTGCCATCACAATCTCTTTCGTTATTGCAGCTTTAGGCTGCGGCTTTGCAGGCTTGTGTTATGCAGAATTTGCATCCATGATACCTGTTGCCGGTAGTGCCTACACTTATTCGTATGCCACAATGGGCGAATTTGTAGCCTGGGTTATCGGTTGGGATCTTGTTTTGGAATACGCTTTAGGAGCTGCAACGGTTTCAATTAGCTGGAGTAGGTATCTGGTCAAATTTTTGGGCTATTACGACCTTCATCTCCCACCCCAGGTCACCATGTCACCTTTTGAACACGTTACCCTATTAGACGGCACTGTTGTTCATGGTATGATGAACCTACCTGCTGTATTTATCATTGTTTTAATGTCTTTCATTCTGATTAGAGGTACAAGTGAGTCTGCATTTGTTAACGGTCTTATTGTATCCATTAAAGTGGTGATCGTTTTCATTTTTATCTTCCTTGGATGGAAATATATCAATACAGAAAATTATTCGCCATATTTTATCCCTGCCGATAAACCAGGTCATGAGAGTGTGTTTACACATGGATGGGGCGGCGTAATCAGGGCTGCAGGTATTGTATTCTTTGCCTATATTGGTTTTGATGCCGTATCCACTGCTGCACAGGAAGCCAAGAATCCTAAAAGAGACATGCCAATTGGTATCCTGGTATCTTTATTTATCTGCACCATTTTGTATATTCTTTTTGCACACGTAATGACTGGTGTTGCCAATTACGATCTTTTCAAAGGTCAGGATGGTATTGCTCCTGTTGCGGTTGCTATTGACAATATGGGTCTTAAAAATGCCGCCGGAGTTGTGACACCTGCTTTCCCATGGTTAAACAAACTAATCATTCTAGCTATTTTAGGTGGTTATGCTTCAGTAGTTCTAGTGATGCTATTGGGCCAATCAAGGGTATTCTTCTCGATGAGTAGGGATGGTTTATTGCCTAAGGTTTTCTCAGAAGTACATCCTAAATTCAGTACTCCAGCAAAAAACAATTTATTGTTCATGGTATTTACGAGCTTATTTTCTGCATTTGTACCAGCTACTGTAGTTGGTGAGATGACCAGTATCGGCACCTTATTGGCCTTTATCCTGGTATGTATTGGTATAGTTATTTTAAGAAAGAGAATGCCGGATCTACCAAGAGCGTTTAAAGTGCCATTGGTTCCTTTAATTCCAATTTTGGGTGTTGTAGTTTGTCTAGGTATGATGGTATTTTTACCATTAGATACTTGGGTACGTTTATTGGTTTGGATGATTATTGGTGTAAATGTTTATCTGTTCTATGGTATGAAAAACAGTTTACTATCAGACAATAAAAAAGAAACCTTGATGAAAAGCACCAAAACAGTTTCCTATATTGGAATTGCATTAACTGTACTTTTAGTGATTGTAGCCATTATTCACCACCACATTACTGATGGTGTCGATACCGGACTATACTATTTCTCCTTAATTTTTGCTGCTGCACATTTCATTCTTTATGCATTTAAAGCTGCTAATGCTGGTAACGTAACGATTAAAGAAATCAAGTAATCAACTGGTAAAAAACATCATAAAAAAGCCGCCCTGCACATATGTAGGGCGGCTTTTTTAATGAACAGGCCAGGGACCTAGGCCAATCTCAGTTCTTCTCCTACCACACCATTCTCCCATAATATAGCCTTTACCATATCCGCACAAGGGACAGAAGACATTACTTTAAGCAACTTATCTTCAAATGAAAACAACCAGTTATGTTTACCAAACAAAAGATTAAAAACTGGTTTCACAGCAATCATGTCGATTCTGTTTTGTACTGATGTTTTAAAGATGACCGTGTTCATGGTTGTTAAATTATACACCAAAGATGGGTAGTTTAACTGAACTAGTAAATCGATTTAAGGTGGAGCCGGGCAAAAACCCCGGTGAACCACAAAAAAACATCGGTAAAAACTCCAGAGCACATCTCCCTTCTGAGCTATGCAATCTGGTTAAGGGTAAAACTGGAGGAAGCCTATAGAAATGTCATACATGGCAGGAACAATTCTAATTTCCCCATGATCCGCGAGTTGTCGGATCAAACTGCTCTGCTCTAATATCTGTTGTATAGAGCGGTATACATTTAGCACCGCCACTTTATTGACAAAAGATTCATTTTCACCGTTGCGATTATGATTTTCGGTAAGCTCCTGCGGGATACTGATTTTCACCTCTCTCAATAAGCCTGAAAGGTTCTCTATTGTCACACTGTTGCAGGCACTTTTTATAGCGCCGCAACCCGTATGCCCCATCACAATGATCAGTTTCACGCCGGCGGTTAGAATGGTGTATTCTAGTGAACCCAGGATATGTTGGGAGACCACATTTCCTGCAACACGAATATTGAAAATATCACCAATACTTTGGTCGAAGATCAGTTCTGCGGCGACCCTGGAGTCCATGCAGCTTAATATGGTTGCAAATGGTTTGGGCTCATCTTTTGTTTCCTGTACTTTTTGCAATAGGTTAGCGTGGATACTATACCCATTTTGAAATCGTACATGACCTTCCCGAAGTAACAGCAGGGCTTGGTCAGCTGTCATTTCCAGCGGCGGATACAGCCTGCCAGAATCCATGATCTCGTGATGTTCGTTTAGCATGATCCTATTTTATTATTTGTTGTTTGCTGATTTTTCTTTATCCTGTTGCATCATCTGCATGAGTTGCATCCCCATCAAACCGCTAAGACTTCCATCGCTTCCATTGCCACCGGTGACGATCAGATCGGGAATAATTTTAATCCTGCCTTTTCCAATCTCCTCTGTGATTTTGAATCTGGTGAAATTTTCGTTCCCCATAGCTTTTACCTGCAAGTCATAGGCATCGGCAGTAGATTTACCAATCGCCATGATCTTTTCCGCCTCGGCCAAACCGGTTTTAGTAATCTTTTCGGCATCCGCACTAGCATTAACTCTAGTAGCTTCTGCTTGTGCTCCAGCACGCATTTTTGTTGCGGTAGCTTCTGCATCAACCTGAAGTTTTAAGCTGTTAGCATCACCTTCTGCTTTTTTAACTGTAGCATCAGCCGTACGCTGAGCAATTTCTACGTTTTGTTGCGCTTTCACTATTTCCTTCTGCATATCTGCTATAGCGGTCTCTTTTTCCATACCCTGACGTTGTTCCTGTGCCATTCGTTGTATCTGATAAGTCTTTTGTTCCTCTTCGGCAATCTTACGATCGGTTAGAGTTTTCATTAAAGATTCCGGAGGAAGAATATCCCCAATCAGCGTGTCTACTGCATTGACATTATAGTCGTCCAACACGGCTTTAATATGCTCTTTTGCAGATTGCTGCCTTTCTTTACGGGTAATCAAGAAGCTGATTACATCGCTGTCCTGAGCAGAGTTTCGGAAATAGTTGCCAATGGTGGGTTCCAGAACCTGACTGACCAGGTTGCTCATGCTGCCGAAACGGGCAATGACTTTTGGAGCTTCAGTCGCAGGAATATGGATGATCTGAGAAACATCTAAGTTGAACGGAAAACCATCTCTAGAGCGAACAGTAATGGTACTCAGGTTCTTGTCTAACTGGTGCGATTCGTTCCTGGCATTAGCCCAATTGAGCACAAGGTTGGTGGTAGGCACAAGCTCCACCTTCATAATGTATTTATTGAAGGGGTATTTCCCTGGCCCATAGGCTTCCATCCAAACCCCGCGCTGACCTTTGCTGACAATATTACCATGTTTAAAGCTCTCCCCACTGATATCTTTGCCATCCTCTCCAATATAACTGATAACCACACCAACGAAGCCAATGGGGACATCAGTCATCGGTATTTCTTCAATTTGGATCGCCCATGGATTGATGTTATAACTTCCTGCCAAAATAATGCTGGGTTGTAAACCACGGTTACCGTCATGTTTTAAAAAAACATCTATGTCCTGAAAGTTATTGTGTCCCGCAATTAGCTTACCTGCAATTTGTCCACCTTCTATAGGCAGGCCATCGAGTGTGGTAACGATACCCACCATATTTTCACTGATGCTCACCATATCCGCAATGGTAACCGTGAAAGCGAAAAGGTTAATGCGGTAGGTTCCTGCTGTGATGTAGGAAGTCTGACGACCTTTTTGTCCATTGTTATTCAGAAACTTCTCGGCATCCTGGAAGTTATCTGATTCAACCCTGCGTCCGAGAATGGCGCCTGTTGGGATTTCTGCGCCGTCATTGGCAAGTATCAATCCTATCTTACCTTCAGGAATAATGGTGAATCCCTCCATGCCTACGGAATACTGCCAAGGCCACATGCCCCAGTAAAGACCGGGAGCAAGGGTTTTTGCCTGGAAACCAGCCTCACCTTTGGTAGCGATAATACGACCATCAGGTAGTTCTTTGTCCCGGCCGAAAAGCACGAATTTTTTAGTAACCATTCCCACTTTGTTTTCAGGCACAATGACCATCCCCAGGAAAACACGCAAGATAAATTTGTAAAACAAAAAGGTGAAGAGAGTGGCGGAGATCCACCAATAGTTCAGAAAGATTTGATAATAGTCCATGATCGTTGGTTTTAAGTTTTTGTTAATGGGATTATTTAAGTCTGTAACATTTGTTTTGATCTGATTTTCTTTCAAATCAAACCTCAGGAAATAAGAAAATATAGTCGTCTTATAACAGTATTATTATATATTATTTTAATCTTATATTAGTATTATGAATAAAGAAGACTTAGGACATCTGGAGAAGCTGATGAACTTTCTAGCGGGAACTTTTCTAAAGAAAAAGAGTTGGAAAGATGTTTCGAAATCTGAATGGACATATATCGTAGAAGAATTAAACGGGCTGTTACAGGAGCGTAACCGAAAGCAACGCATTAAAAAAGAGAGCGACCTGTTTGGAGCAAACTATCTGTATGAGCATCTGATTATCAATAAACTAAAAGCTTATGAAAACAAGAAAGATTTCAGTGCATTAAGCAAGCCTAACCTGGGCAAACTGAGTCGCATCGTACAGGTGCTGGGCTATGATAGCTACATCGATTTTATTAATTCTCATAATGAGGTTTTCAGTTTCACTGATTTAAAGATTGATATTCCTAAAGCTACGATTAACCATAAGTTGCTGGATGAGCTAGTCGGTTTATGGTATTCCTATAACCGGAATCTACCTGATAATCCGGAAAGGATTAATGAGGAAAGGATCTGGCGTTCTTCGGTTGAAATTTATAAATCCGAGTCGACAGGCGAGTATTTTATAGAAAGGAGTGGAGGGGACAACCATAAATATTATGGAAAAGTAACTTCCTATGCCGATTATATCTTCATCATCATGAACAGCAATACATTTATTCGTCAGAGACACTTTATTTCGCGACTGAAAGATATTGGCGAGAAATTAAAACAGCCAAATTACAGAATTGAGGAAGTGCACTTTATCAGTACCTGCATTAGTTTTAATCAGGAGCCGATAGCCTTATTTGAGATTTTCCAGAAGGTAAATACTACAAAAAACTATGTAGCGGATTCGGTGAGTTTTCCGATAGAAAGCAATGAACTTCCTGCAGGGGTAGTTGCTTATTTAAGAGACACTGAAGGAAACAGGATCAACTATCGATAAATGCTCCCCGCTTCCACAACCTTGCCAATCACAATGATTGCAGGATAAGTAAGTCCGCCCAGAGCAGCAGCTTCAGAAAGATTCTGCGCTGTGCAAACCACTTTTTTCTGATGCGGTAACGAAGCGTGTTGTATAATTGCCGCCGGCATATCGCCCAGACCAGCGTCCATATAAATCCCTGCAATTTCTTCAAGCTTTTTCATCCCCATATAAATCACAACTGTCGCAGAACTATTTATTGCGCAACGAAGATCTTTAGATAAGCTCCCATCTTTTTTAGTTCCAGTTATGATCCACATGCTTTCACTCGCACCACGGTGTGTCAAAGGAATTCCACTTAAACCTGTAGCCTGCATACTGCTGATACCCGGTATATAATAAGCAGGAATCCCATGCTTTTCCGCAAACAATACCTCCTCAAAGCCACGTCCAAAAATAAAAGGATCACCTCCCTTTAAACGGACCACAACCCGATGTGTTAAACTATATTCCTTTATTAAATCATGTATAACTTCTTGAGGAGTGTAATTTCCATAGGGTTGTTTACCTACGTAGACCAATTTACAATCCTTCGGAGCGATTTCCAGCAGTTTTTTATTGATTAAATTATCATAAAGTATCACTTCTGCTCTTTTTAATACCTTATATCCCTTCATAGTGATCAATTCCGGATCTCCAGGACCTCCTCCGACTACAAATAACCCAAAATCACCAATTTTTTCAGACATAAACACATAATTAACAGACAAAAAACAATAAATAGGTAAATAATTAAGTCAAAAATATAATATTTAATGATAAATATCACAAAAAATTGAATTTTATGTTTTAAAAACATACATTTGAATAACATAAATCATATTTAAATCAAAAACGTGATTAAAAAACATAAAAAACAATAAATAAAACACAACAAAAAATAATAAAACAAAAAAAATTAACAAAAAAGAAGAATAAAACACAAGCAAATTCACAAATCCATAAAACAATAAAAAATAAAGATCATGAAACAAGAAAAAATAGTCATAATTGGAAATGGAATGGTCGGATATAAGTTTTGTGAGAAAATAATTAGTAAAAAAAACGATTTCGACATCATAATTTTCGGAGAAGAGCCAAGAAGAGCCTACGACAGAGTTCATTTAAGCGAATACTTCAATGGCAAAAGCGCAGACGATTTATCTTTATCGACATCAGAATGGTATACGCAACAAGGAATAACACTTTACTTAAATGATCCGGTAAAGGAAATTGATAGAAATAATAGAACTGTACACTCATCAAAAGGCCTTACGGTAAAATACGATTACTTGATCATTGCCACCGGCTCTGCTCCTTTTGTCCCGGATATTCCCGGAATAGACAAAGAAGGTGTTTTTGTATACCGTACAATTGAAGACCTCGACCTCATTAGAAATTATGCTACTCATGCAAAAACCGGAGCTGTACTGGGCGGAGGCTTATTGGGTCTGGAAGCTGCAAAAGCATTGATTGACCTAAACCTTAGTGAAACAAACGTAATAGAATTCGCTCCCCGTTTAATGCCCAGACAAATTGATTCTGCCGGAAGCGGAATGCTTCAAAGCAAACTAAAAGCCCTGGGACTAAACATTTATACCAATAAAGGAACAAGTAGTATTGAAGGAACAGATCGCATCAGCGCTTTAAAATTTAATGATGGCACCGAACTAAAAACAGATATGCTGGTGATTTCTGCAGGGATAAGACCCAGAGATGAACTGGCTAAACTTTCTGGCATTGAAGTAGGCACAAGGGGCGGCATTATTGTAAATGAATATATGCAAACCAGCGACCCATCTATTTTTGCTATAGGTGAGTGTGCGCTTTTTGATCATAACATCTATGGACTGATTGCCCCTGGTTACGAAATGGCCGAGGTGGCTGCAGCCAGGATTTGTAACGACATCAAAACTTTTAAAGGTTTTGACATGAGCACCAAACTAAAACTTATTGGTGTGGATGTAGCAAGCTTTGGAGATCCTTTTACCACTGAACCAGATGCAAGAACCATCCTTTTTGAAGATAGCCACAAAGGAATATACAAACGCATCAACATCAGCAACGATGGAAAATATCTGCTTGGCGGAATATTGATCGGAGAAGCAGAAGCTTATAACATGTTGCTTCAAACCGTAAACAATAAAATCCTGCTCCCTCCTAACCCAGAAGACCTGATTCTTGGATCAAGGGGCGGTAGCGCTCAATCAGAAAATGCTGGTCTGGCCGGACTACCAGATGAAGCATTAATCTGCAGCTGTGAGGGTATATCTAAAGGTGCAATCTGCAATGCCGTTTCAGAAGATGGCTGCGAATCGATTGACGCCATAAAGAAATGTACAAAAGCAGGAACAGGCTGTGGCGGTTGCATCCCTATGGTTAAGGACCTGATGCTACATACTATGAAACAAAATGGCAAATATGTTAGAAACGTAGTTTGCGAGCATTTCCATTTAAGCAGACAAGAACTTTATGATCTGATAAAAATACACAACCTAAAGAATTACGAGCAAGTACTGGACAATCTGGGCAAAGGAGATGGCTGCGAAGTATGCAAACCATTGGTATCATCGCTATTGGCAAGTTTATGGAATGACATGATCTTAAAAAAAGGCAATGATACTGCCCAGGACAGTAACGATCGTTTTTTAGCAAATATTCAAAAGGGAGGTACCTATTCTGTCGTACCCCGAATACCAGGTGGAGAAATTACCCCAGAAAAACTGGTCATTATAGGCCAGGTTGCAGAAAAATACGGCCTTTACACCAAAATAACCGGAGGACAACGTATAGATATGTTCGGTGCACACCTGAGTGATCTTCCTTTAATATGGGAGGAATTAATCAATGCAGGTTTTGAAAGCGGACACGCTTATGGCAAAGCTCTTCGTACGGTAAAAAGCTGCGTAGGTAGTACATGGTGCAGGTTTGGATTACACGATAGCGTAAGCTATGCCATCCGAATAGAGGAACGCTACCGGGGTCTGCGAGCACCTCACAAATTAAAATCAGCGGTTAGCGGTTGCATCCGCGAATGCGCGGAGGCGCAAAGCAAGGACTTTGGAATTATAGCCACCGAAAAAGGCTGGAACTTATATGTATGTGGCAACGGCGGTAGCAAACCACAACATGCCTTACTACTAGCAGCTGATGTGGATAGCGACACTTGTATTAAATATATTGACCGCTTTTTGATGTTCTATATCCGCACGGCTGATCCTTTAACGCGAACAGCTCCATGGTTGAATAAGATGGAAGGCGGCATGGAATACCTGCGAAATGTAGTGGTAAACGATAGCCTAGGCATGGCCGAGCAATGGGAATTGGAAATGCAGGCACTTGTGGACAGCTACCAATGCGAATGGAAGACTGCGATAGAAGATCCGGAGATCAGGAAACGCTTCAATCACTTTGTAAACGCCCCAGAAGAAAAAGACCCAAGTGTAAAATTTGATGAAATGCGCGGTCAGAAAAAAGCGGCTGACTGGACATTAGCTTAACCCAAAGACAGAAATCATGATAGAAACAACAACAAACTGGTTTGCAGCCTGCCGCGTAGAAGATGCGGTAGAGAATGGTGGTGTATGTGTAAAGTGCGGAGATGATCAAATTGCACTATTTTATTTCACGCGCCGGAACGAGTGGTACGCCACACAAAACCTTTGTCCACACCGTCAGCAAATGGCCCTTAGCCGCGGCATGATTGGCTCTGCAGGAGAAGATCCCAAGATCGCCTGCCCCTTTCACAAAAAAACATTTTCACTGGCAACTGGTGAATGCCTGAGCGGAGATGAATGTGCAATACAAACTTATCCAGTAAAAGTAGAGGATGGGTTAGTATACATAGGTCTAAACAACTAAGCATAAATTGTAGTAATAAAAAAATGCCTGAACATGAATAAGCAATATTACAAGAGCCATTTAAAATTGGATTTTATAGCCATTACCGGTCAGCACATGCTGAACAGGTCGAAGGTTCTTGTAATCGGCGCAGGAGGCCTTGGCTGCCCATGTTTAATGGCCCTGACTGCATCTGGCATAGGCAATATTGGTATTGCAGATGGCGATATCATCAGCACCACCAATATTTCAAGACAAACGCTTTTTAATTATACCGACACCGGAAAATCCAAAACAACTGCTGCAATTCATGCACTCAGCACCAGAAATCCTTATCTACTTTATCATGAACACCGCTTTTTTGTAGATGAAGAAAACATTTTACAACTGATTGAGGCCTACGATGTGATTGTGGATGCCACCGATAATTTTGAAGCCCGATATTTAATTAATGATGCCTGTGTAGTCAAGGATAAACCATTGGTTTATGGGGCTATATTTCAAACAGAAGGACACTTAACGGTATTCAATTACAAAAACTCAGCTACACTTCGCTGTCTTTTCCCTGAACCGGATCAGGGAGCCTACATCCCCTCTTGTTCAGATACCGGTGCTTACATGATTGCGACCAATATCATTGGAACGATGATGGCCAATGAAGTCATTAAAACTATCCTGGGCCAGGAAGATATATTGAGTGGAAAACTACTCTCCTATGAAGCCTTAAGCAACCATACAATTCGAACGACCTACTATCCTGATAAGCTTTCGAAAAACATAAGCCACTCCAGATTTAAAGCCCTGCAAAAACCCATTGAACTGACCGCAGAAGCATTTATGGAAAAAGCACAGGCGACAGATGTAGAACTAATCGACGTAAGAACAACAGCAGAAAGAATCATCCAGCATATAGGTGGCAAGCATATTCCTTTACCCGAATTGAGCTTAGTCAATTTAACCAGATTTCCATCTACACAGCATTTTTACCTCTATTGCCAGACTGGGGCAAGAAGCCTCCAAGCCGCAAAATGGCTACGGGCTAAAGGCTACAAAAATGCCTTCAGTCTAAAAAATGGCATCACAAATTTTAATTATCAATTTCAAAACTCCTAACGAATGCGCGATATCACCAGCAAACAAATTACATTAAGAACAGCAAAAGCTGTAGCGGTGATTTATTGCACAAAGGAAACCCTCGCGCTCATCAAAAACAATGAACTGCCTAAAGGTAATCTTTTTGATGTAGCCAGAGCAGCGGGATTTTTAGGGGCCAAACTTACTCCACAACTCCTTCCACATTGCCATCCTGTAACCATAGACGGCATGGACATTAGTTTTGAGATCAATGAAACAGAAAGACCGGGCATTACCATCAGTGGAAATGCAAAATCTATAGGAAGAACAGGCATAGAAATGGAAATGCTGACAGCAGTTTCTATAGCGGCTTTAGAAATCTACGATATGCTTAAACCCGTTGACACCACATTAGAGATAGGCGGCATCAAGCTTTTACAAAAAACAGGCGGTAAAAGCGACCGTAAAAAATACTTTTCAACCCCTCCTACCTGCGCAATTTTAGTCTGCTCAGACTCGACTGCAGCAGGGAAGCGTGAAGACAAAAGTGGGTTGATGATCAAACAAATGCTGGAACAGGTAAATGCAAATGTTGTGGCTTATGAAATCGTAGCAGACGACAAAGCGTTGATTCAGCAACAATTACTCAAATGGGTTGCAGAAGATGTTCATTTTATATTTACCACCGGCGGAACCGGATTAGGACCACGCGACAATACCGTTACCGCAGTTAGCGAAATACTGGAGCGTGATGCAGATGGAATTACCGAAGCCATGCGCAATTTTGGACAAATGCGTACACCTATGGCCATGATGAGCCGAGCTGTTGCAGGATCCATTTCACACACTTTAATACTCACCCTCCCAGGCAGTACCGATGGTGCCAAAGAATCCTTAGAAGCAGTGTTACCGGGTATATTCCATGCCCGAAAAATGATGAAGGGAGGTGGACATTAGCTATGAAAACTTTTGAAGAAGCTATTGCAATCATTTCAGCCATATCCAGTCCTTTTGATGTGGAAACTATTAGTCTTGAAGAAGCCAATGGTAAGATACTGGCAGAAAACATTTACGCAGATCGGGATTATCCACCTTTTAACCGAGCAGCAATGGATGGGTACGCGATCATGCAAAACGACTGGGAAAAAGGCATCAGAAAATATAGCGTTATAGATACCATCTTTACTGGTCAGGCAGCCAAGTACCCTTTAGTTTCAGGGGCATGTTATAAAATAATGACAGGTGCAGCAACCCCAAAACTGGCAGACCTGATTATCCGCAGAGAAGATGCTGAAGAGCTTGAAGACAAGGTTCTATTACACGCTGATACAATTAAAACCTATCAAAACATTGCCCGACAAGGAGAAGATACCCTCAGCGGAACTTTACTTCTATCTGCTCCGCTAAGATGCACACCGCAAATCATTAGTTTACTAGCGACGGTAGGCAAGGCCAGATTACAGGTTTACAAATCACCTAGTATAGCCATAGTAACAACTGGAGATGAAGTGGTTAGTCCCGCTACCCAACTGAACCCTTTTCAGATTCGCAACAGCAACCAATACCTTTTAAAATCCTTACTTGAACAATGGAAAATCCTTCCCGTTTTATGCGAACATGTAAGTGACGATAAAGATAAACTAACTACCATTTTAACAGCTGCACTGGAAGCCGATTTAGTCATCATTAACGGAGCTGTTTCTGCGGGTGACGCCGATCATGTACCTGCAGTACTTAAAGAACTAGGGCTTAAAACACTGTTTCATAAGGTTAGCATCCGTCCGGGCAAACCTTTACTTGTAGGCAAAGCAGACAGCGGAACTGTCGTTTTTGCACTACCAGGCAACCCACTCTCCTGCCTTACCACGTTTACCATATTTGTTGAACACTACCTATATCGCAGCTTTGGATTCGAAAACAGACCTTTTCAAAGGATACCTCTTTTAGAAAGCAGAACTAAAAAACACCCTTTAACTGAATTTTTCCCTGTAAGCACAGGACATTCGGGCGGACTAAACCTCTTGCCCTTTAACGGATCAGGCGATGTCACGGCCGCTATCAATGCGAATGGCCTTGCAATGCAACCAGCCGTTTCGGCACAACTAAATGAAAACGACGTAATCAATTTTTATCCATTTAACAACTATATCAAATAACCATTATAAGTAAAAACCGGCGCCATAATCAATCATTTTAGAAACTTAAACCTAAACCAACATGACTGCTGACTTTAAACCACTAAGTAAACTAAACATTTTTTCAGCCAAAGGCATTCAAATGCGGACCTTTCACATCACATGGGTCACCTTTTTCTTTTGTTTCTTTGGTTGGTTTGGAGTTGCCCCATTAATGCCACTCATCAGAGAGCAGCTGCATTTAAGTAAAGACCAGATCGGGAACATTATCATCGCCTCCGTTTCTGCGACAATTATTGCCCGTTTAATTATAGGAAAGCTCTGCGATACCTTGGGTCCCCGGTTGTCCTACACCATACTACTTGCTGTAGGTTCTATCCCTGTAATGTGTATTGGATTAAGCAATAGCTACGAAAGTTTTTTATTGTTTCGCTTCGTCATAGGGATTATTGGTGCTTCATTTGTGATCACCCAATTCCATACATCGATGATGTTTGCACCCAATGTAGTGGGCACAGCCAATGCAGTAACCGGGGGCTGGGGCAACCTGGGTGGAGGAGTCACCAATTTAATTATGCCACTTATTGCAGCTGGTTTTGCAGGCTTAGGCTTTGTGAGTCATGGCGACTCCTGGCGCCTGGCTATGGTTGTTCCTGGTGTAATCCTGTTGATTATGGCCTTCATTTATTATAAATACACTAAAGATACTCCTGCTGGAAATTTCAAGGACCTGGAAGTCTCAAATGTCAAAACAACTAAAAAGAGTTCTTTTGTCGAGGCACTAAAGGACTACCGCACCTGGGTACTCGCACTTGCCTACGCAGCTTGTTTTGGAATTGAAATCACAGTAGACAATGTTGCAGCCACCTTTTTTACGGATCAGTTTGGGGCATCTATGATCATGGCCGGTGCGATGGCCAGCATATTTGGCGGCATGAACATTTTTGCAAGAGCACTTGGGGGCTATGTGAGCGATAAAGTAGGTAAATCTTACGGTTTGCGCGGAAAGGGATTACTACTTGGTGCATTATTGCTATTAGAAGGCATAGGAATTAGCCTTTTTGCCCAGTCGCACACCCTGGGTATGGCCATTGCAGCCATGTTGTTTTTTGCACTTTTCCTTAAAATGGCCAATGGCGGAACTTATGGCATCGTCCCTTTTATCAATAAAAATTCAATTGGAACCGTAAGCGGCATTGTGGGTGCTGGCGGAAACATTGGCGCAATGCTGGTAGGTTTCCTCTTCAAATCAGAACACCTAACCTACGCAGATGCCTTTCATTACATCGGTATTGGCGTAGCGATCATCGGCCTACTTGTATTTATTACAAAATTCCAAATCAAAGGGGTTGAAAAGACCGAAACGGTAAATCCTGAACTTCTACAAGCTTAACATTAATCATCAGCTTATGCCAGTGCACAGAAATAAGACATACACCAGTACCTGCTGTTATTGCGGGGTGGGCTGTGGCGTAAAAATCACACTGGATAAAAATAAAAATATAGCTGTTGAAGGCGATAAAGATCACCCGGTTAACCATGGCATGCTTTGTAGCAAGGGACTTAATCTACAATATACAGTTAACGACAAAAGCGACCGACTGCTGTATCCCCAAATGAGATACAGCAAAAGCATGCCATTACAAAGAGTAAGCTGGGATGATGCATTGAACCGTACAGCAGCTGTTTTTAAGACATTTATAGATAAATACGGGCCTGACTCTGTCGCGTTTTACGCATCAGGTCAGTGCCTTACCGAAGAGTATTACGTCATCAACAAACTCATAAAAGGCTTTATTGGCAGCAACAACATAGACACCAATTCCCGACTATGCATGAGTAGTGCCGTTACGGCCTACAAAATGGCCTTAGGAGAGGATAGCGTACCAATTTGTTATGACGATATTGAATTGGCGGATTGCTTTTTCGTTACAGGAGCCAATCCGGCATGGTGCCACCCTATTCTTTGGCGCCGTGTAGAAGCCCACAAAGCTGCCCATCCAGAAGTAAAATTGATTATTGTGGATCCAAGGGTAACAGACTCCTGCGGACTGGCTGACCTACACCTTCAGATTAACCCTGGAACGGACGTTACCCTTAACCATGCCATCGGAAGGGCACTTATTGAACGAAACTATATTGATAAAAGCTTTATTGACCAACGCACAGAAGGTTTTGAAACTTATCAAAAAAAGGTGTTTGAAAGAACATTAAAAGAATCGGCGGCAATATGCGGGGTTACCGTAGCTGAAATAGAGCTTGCGGCCAGCTACATCGGCAATGCCAAAGGGTTTTTAACCATGTGGACCATGGGATTGAACCAAAGTTCTATTGGTGTAAATAAGAACCTGAGCCTGATTAACCTAAATCTGATCACAGGTCATATTGGCAAGCCCGGGTCTGGCCCATTTTCGCTAACCGGACAACCCAATGCCATGGGCGGCCGGGAAGTTGGCGGTTTAGCAAACCTGTTGCCAGCACACCGCGACTTACTGAATGAAACCCATCGCAAAGAGGTACAACAATTTTGGGGCGGCACAACCATTTCCGGTAAAACCGGACTTACTGCAACTGAAATGTTTGAAGCCCTAAATGATGGGCGACTAAAAGCGATATGGATTCTTTGTACAAATCCTATAACCAGTTTACCCAATGCCCGTTTTGCAGAGCAAGCCTTAAAAAAGGCAAAATTTGTAGTGGTTCAAGAAATCACAGATAAAGCCGAAACGCTAGCCTATGCTGACGTGATTTTACCCGCCGCAGCATGGACAGAAAAGGAAGGCACTATGACGAACTCTGAAAGGAGAATCAGTCACCTTCAAAAAGTAATCGATCCTCCTGGTGAAGCTTTACCTGACGCAGAGATCATCTGTCGCTTTGCGACAAAAATGGGTTATAAAGGTTTTGCCTATAAGTGTACGGAGGACATATATAAAGAGCACACAAAACTTACTTCTAAATCCAGCATCAATATAAATGGATTGGACTACAAACAGATTGATGATTGCAAAACTGTGCAATGGCCATACAATAAAAAAACAGAAAGCGGAACAAAACGATTATTTACCAACCATTTATTCCATACCCCCTCTAAAAAAGCAATTATACATAGTCCTTCGGACGAACTGAAAAGTGAATTACCGGATGAAGATTTCCCTTTTATTTTAACTACAGGAAGGGTTCGAGACCAGTGGCACACCATGTCGAAAACCGGAAAAGTAAGCAAATTAAAACAGCACATTAAACATGCTTTTCTGGAAATCCATCCTATTGATGCGGCATTGCTGAACATTTCAGACAATCAAGTATTGGTAGTTAGATCCAGACGCGGCGAAGTACAGGTAAAATCTAAGGTATCTGCTACGATAAAGCAAGGCGTTGTGTTTCTTCCGATGCATTGGGGCAAAATTTTAGGTAGCGACCTGAACCGCGCCAACAACATCACCAGCACTATTATAGACCCCATCTCGAAAGAACCTGATTTTAAATATTGTGCGGTTAGTGTAGAAAAATACAAAAAGGATTTCCAGCGGATTGTGGTTATTGGCGCCGGTGCCGGTGCACATGGTTTTGTGAGATCGTATAGAGAGATCAATAAAGCCGATCAGATTACGATTTTCAGCAAGGAAAACCTTCCATTTTATAACCGGGTAATGCTTCCTGATTACATCAGTGGGACTCAAAAATGGGAACAACTGGTAAAGATGAAAGATGAAGAAGAACCGGAATATAACATCCGACATTTAAGGGGCATTGGGATTGAGAAAATTGACAGGGAGAAAAAATATGTAACAGACGTTACCGGTCGAAAAACGCCTTATGACATTTTAGTTATGGCTACAGGCAGTCGGGCAACCTTACCGAAAAACGCCCCTTCATTACCAGGCATTTTCACCATGCGAAATCGTAGTGACGCAGATGGTTTTAAAAAGCACATTCCTAAAAATGGCCACGTGGTTATTGTTGGCGGTGGCTTGCTTGGCTTAGAAATGGCTGCATCCTTACGGGAGATTGGTATGCGTATTACGATTGTACAACGGGTATCCAGGTTTCTGAACCGGCAACTGGACCCATTGGGCAGCCAGCTTTTACATGAAGAAATGGTAGATCAGGGTTGCGACATTTACTACAATGACGAAGTACAGCTTTATTACGGTCGCTCCAAACTATCTGGAATTGAATTAAAAAGTGGGAGACGCATCAACTGCGATGCAGTAATACTAGCCATTGGGACTACGCCAAATATTGAGCTGGCCCGAGAATGCGGATTGGATTGTAAACGTGGGGTATTGGTAAATGAACGTTTACAGACCAGTGATCCATCTGTATATGCCATTGGTGAGATCGCAGAATTTGACGGCACCTTATATGGAATCACCGCAGCCGCAGAACAACAAGCTGAGGTAGTAGCCAAGTTTCACAACGGCGACATTAGTACTTATTACCAGGGCAGTCTGTTCATGAACATTATAAAAATCCATGGTTTTGATCTTTGCAGCATTGGCCTTTCTGAGTGTCCGGATTCTGTAAACTATGAAGAGATTGTATTTATTGACAAAGCCAAACGGTACTATAAAAAATGTATCATCCATCAGGACAAACTGGTAGGCACCATCTTAATAGGCGACAAAAGTGAATTTCTTGAATTCAGGGATTTGATAGCCAATAAAACAGAGCTCAGCGACAAAAGACTGCATTTGCTTAGAAGCGGCAAAAAAACAGAACCTGTGAGCGGTAAACTGGTATGCAGTTGCAATAATGTCGGCGTAGGCAACCTGGAAAAGAAAATCGCATCAGGCTGCACAGACCTTGCACAGCTTTGCGAATCAACGGGGGCAGGAATGGGCTGCGGCTCATGCAGGCCGGAAGTTAAGCTAATTCTTCAGGAAGCATTACAAAACAACCCCTTAGAAAAAACACTTTAGTATGGAAAGTAGCGCAATTAAAAACCATCAGATCAAAGTTAACCTTCCAGGAGGAATCGTATCTGTTGGCGACCTTTCAGTAATCCTGGAAACACTTGAAAGCGCAGGCATTGAAAATGTAAGGTTTGGCACCAGGCAACAGCTTTATTTTTCTGCAAACTCAGCCCAACTGGAGGATATTGAACATGGCTTTTTGATGTCGGATACCGACTTTGAAACAGATGCAGATCGACATCCAAATATTGTGAGTTCGTACGTAGCAGAAGAGCTATTTAACAATTCAAACTGGTTACGGGAAGGTGTGTACAAAGACATATTAGATTCGTTTGGCCATAGCCCTGGACTCAAAATAAACCTGATCGACGACAGTCAGACTCTTGTTCCTTTTTTTAGTGGGAACTTAAATTTCATTTCATCTGATATTGGAAATTACTGGCATTTATATGTCCGCTTTCCCAAAACAAATACGATCTACTATTGGTCGTCATTGGTTTGTTCGGAAGACATTGCTCCATTGAGCGAAATGATTGAATCCATGATCCTTGGTCATAAGCATTTGTATTACGACCAAGCGGAAGCTGATGGACAACAATTGGAAAACACCATAAAGACCAAGGGAAATTTTCTATTTCAATCGCCACAGTCCTTACTTAGAGCACCCGACTTTCAAGTACCTTATTATGAAGGTTTCAATAAATACAACGAAAAATACTGGTTGGGTATTTACCGCAGAAACGAATTATTTCCAGTTGCCTTTTTAAAGGAGCTTTGCGACATATGCCGCAAAACACGTATTGGACAACTATACACTACGCCCTGGAAATCCATTATCATCAAAGAGGTAGCGCCTACTGACCGAAAATTATGGAATGCAGTATTGGATAAAAACAGGATCAATGTTCGTCATGCTTCCAATGAACTGAACTGGCAAACTGAAGATCTGTGTGAAGAAGGGTTAGCCCTAAAACACGAGCTGATCCGAGAATTTAATGAGTATGACCTTAGGACCTTTAAACTTTGTTTTGCAATCAAGATCAATCCAAAAAGTGGTCTCTTCGGTGCCGTTATCATCAGAAAACAGACGATTACAACAGACTCGGGTACACCGGCATTATTTGACTTACTCCACACAGTTGATTTTAATCCCAATTCAAAACATTATTTCAGCTACGCCCAGGGCCTCAGCAAAACTGATTTATTTTCTAGCCTGGTACAGCTTTGTGAAGATTACCACCAGCTGCAAACCTTAGCGGCCGGAAAGCAACCTGATAATTATTACGAAACCAGCAACACTATTGAATCGGAAATAACTTACGTACACCAATGCGGACATTGCTTAAGTATTTATGACGAGCTATGGGGCGAGGAAAGCCAGGGGATCCCTGCAGGCACTCCATTTTCTGCACTTCCAACAGATTATTGCTGTCCGCTTTGTGAAGCAAGCCTTGCTCAGTTTACACCAATTATTAAAGAAACCTTAAATACATTTTAAAAATGGAATTAGACATCTACATCGCATTTTCTTTATACCTGGTAGGTTTCCTTTACGCTTCTGTGGGCCATGGCGGGGCAAGTGGGTATATAGCCGTACTTTCCTTATTTGCCATTCCGGTTAGCACCTATAAACCGCTTATACTAATCTTAAATATCTTGGTTGCAGGAGTAGGATTTTATCAATTCTGGCAAGCAGGCTATTTTAGATGGAAATTATGCAGGGTATTTCTAGTCACCTCCATCCCCGCAGCATTTATAGGCTCTAAATATTCTCTGGAAGGTAACATCTATCATTTACTGTTGGGATTAGCTTTAATTCTGCCCATCATTAAATTACTGGGCATCAAACCCAACGAAGATAAAGCAACTAAACCTGTAAAACTTATACCCGCCTTATTGATTGGTACAATCATAGGTGGACTTTCTGGAATGCTGAACATTGGGGGTGGCATATTCTTAAGCCCCGTGCTCATTCTCTTAGGCTGGGCCAATGTGAAAGAAGCAGCAGCAGCCTCTGCCATATTTATTGTCTTAAATTCTCTAAGCGGCTTACTTGGCAGCGCTGCAACGCTCATCATAACCCCTTCGGCGATTACCTGGTTTATTATGGCTGCTGCCGGTGGCATTACCGGGGCTTATTGGGGCAGTAGCAGATTTCAACACATTACGGTACGTTATCTTTTAAGTGCTGTATTAACTATAGCATCTGTTAAACTTTTATTTTTTATGTGATGGACCTGATTAAAGATCATTTGGGAAGGACTTTTAAGACGCTAAGGATTAGCTTGATCAACACTTGCAACCTGGCCTGTACTTACTGTAGTTACAGCAACGAGGAGAGTCGCGAAAATCATTCGGCGGCTAAAGGCAATGCACTAAAGCCAAAAGAACTGATGAACCTCATTGTCAAATTACATGAGCGTCTGGACTTTAGCACCATTCGTTTTACAGGTGGCGAACCACTACTTTATAAAGAACTTCCTGTACTAATTAAGGGAGCGCGAAGTCTGGGTATTACGGATCTTAACCTCACCACCAACGGGCTGTTACTACAAAAACAGGTACCCGCATTAAAAGCCGCGGGATTGACAGCCATTAATGTATCGCTGGACGCAACGGACCCGATGACATTTTTTATGATGGCAAGAAGGCACGGGCTCGACCAAACACTAAAAGGCATAGACGCAGCACTGAATGCCGGCATAGCCGTAAAAATAAATTCGGTGCTCATGAAAGGAATGAACCACAGTCAGGTTATTCCCTTGTTAAAATATGCGGCGGACAAACAAATTATCATCCGTTTTTTGGAGATCATGGCAATGGGGCATTTACATGGAAAGGCTGATGAATACTTTTTCTCGCAACAGGAAATACTTCAGCTCATCAGTACCCAGTACCGCTTTAGCCCAATCCAAAGAAAACCTGGAGCAACTGCCAATTACTGGCAAACGGAAGAGGGGAATATTTTTGGCATCATCGCTAATGAAAGTCAACCTTTTTGTACGGATTGCGATCGCTTGAGATTAGATGTATATGGAAACGTTTACGGCTGTCTGAGTAGCAACTACCCTGTACCAATAAACGAAAATTTAGAAAGCGCTGAAATGGATAACCGTTTAAGAGAAGCGTTGGCACAAAAACAATCAACAAAATTTACAGGAAGCAAACTGAGCATGCTTCATATAGGAGGATAAAAAATGAGAATACAGGTATTTGCCATATTAAAGGACTTTTTTAAAAAGGAATTTGAGCTTAATGCAAAGCTCTATACCATAGCAGATTTAAGGACACACCTAAGTTTACTGAACCCAAATGCGACACCAGTTTTAAATCGCTGTCGCTTTGCTGTGCAGGACGAATTTGTAACAGACGAATATACACTAACTGGAAATGAGCATATCGTAATCATTCCACCTAGCAGCGGAGGTTAATATGGATTTCATTACTAAAAAAGAAATAGATCTGGTTGCCCTTCTTCAGAAATCGCACTGTCCATCTGCCGGAGCAATAGTGTTGTTTAGCGGGGAAGTTAGAAATCATAATGTAGGTAAATCAGTAAGGTATCTGGAATATGAAGCGCATGCCAGCTTGGCCGCTAAAATGATTGCCGAAATTTTGCTGGCCGCCAGAAACCGCTGGAGCCTGAGTATTGCGCATGCGCAACACAGAATAGGAAAAGTAAAAGTTACGGAATCTGCTGTGGTGGTGATTACAGCGTCCGTACACCGGGGAGAGGCTTATGCGAGCAACCGTTATATTATTGACAGAATTAAGCATGAAGTTCCCATCTGGAAATGCGAACATTTTGCAGATGGCAGCAAAGAATGGGGTGGCAACTGCAATTGTGATAAAGAGACCGGAGATGTGAATAAGCACATTTATGAATTTGAATCCGTATGATAAGAGGCGTAGTATTATCTGGTGGAGAGAGTAAACGAATGGGTAGCGATAAAGGATTGCTTACCATTGGTCCCTGTACCTGGGCTCAACTTGCAGCTCGTAAGCTTGAACGCTTATATATCCCTGTTCTGATTTCTATCAATGAAACCCAAATAGCAACCTACCATGGATTATTTCCTTCTGAACTATTAGTCATCGATCAGGTAAAGACGAAAGGTCCTTTAACTGGCTTATTGAGCGCACACCTCAAACATCCTGATGATGACCTATTGTTACTAGCCTGCGACATGATCGACATGGATATCAGCTCATTAAGGTTCTTACGGGATAGCATAGCAACATTTCCAGGATTTGATTACTATGTATACTGCAGGGAAGATTTTATGGAGCCTTTATGTGCCGTTTATACTTCATCACAGTTAAAAAAAATCCACCATGAGTTCAAAAAGGGAAGTTTATCCAACTTTTCTTTGCATAAACTCATTAAACAGGCGCGCTACAAAACACTTACCATAAGCAATATTAAAAATTTCAACAACCACAATACCGCAACCCTTAAAACCAACATATGACAAACCACTACAAAAAAACCATCTATTTCTTCGCAGGCCTTTCAATTTTGGCCCTAACAGCCAAATCGCAAACCAATGTTATCCAAACCAAGGCTACCTTTTTTGAAGGTGTAATTGTTGCGGGCTATGTTGACCAGGGTGCCTACATCAACTGTACCGGTCCGGCCATCAAATTCTCTAAAAAACCGTTGGCCATATTGGTAGGGTTGTTACCTAGCTTACGGATTAAGAAGGACAAGGTAGCGACAGGTGCAACACAAAATTCTGTGATCACGCCTAACCTGGGCGCAGGCATTACCGCTACTTACAAGCACCTGGCCATTCAAGTCCCAGTGTATTACAATGCCAAAACAAGCACTAAAGATGGCAAATGGAATCCGGGTATAGGTATCGGGTACAAGTTTTAATTAAATTAAGATTCCTGCGTAAGGAATCTTAATTTTTCTTCATCTATGATATTGATCTGCTTACCTGATAGGGAAATCAGATTTTCATTAACCAGCTCTGTCGTCATCCTGAATACAGTTTCATAAGCGGCCCCTGTAAATGCGGCCAGATCTTGTTTGCTGAGTTCTATATTTAATCCACCTGTTTCATTCAGTCCAAACTGTTCTTTGAGTTGCAACAGAGCAACTGCAAGTCTGCTTTTCACGGACATCAGTGCCAGGTTTCGCATCTTTTTCTCGGATTCCTGTAGTTCATCGGCATAAAACAACATCAGGTTAAAAGCAAAATCATGATTTACCTTTAAGGTAGCCATAAAAAATTCGAGGTCTATAAAGCAAAGCGAGGTTTCTTCAAGCGCAGTAGCCGAAATGGGATAAGCTGAACTGTGTGTACCTAAGCCTCTATGGCCGAATATTTTACCGGGATTAGCAAAACGTACAATCAATTCTTTATCTCCCCAATGTTTATGCACTTTAACATTCCCCTTATACACGAAATATACACCTGCAACAGGGTCCCCCTCTCTAAAGATCTGCTCTCCTTTTTTCGCGATAAAGTTTTTGCGATGGCTATCAATAGCCAGTTTCCATTCTTTAAGGACCAAGCTGCACATCAAGCAGCTTTCAAGATCACAGCATTTACCTTTTTTCATATTTTCCGCAGCTTTTAAGTTGCGGTTTCTAATATCCTAAAAGTTTTTGACTAGCAATTCTATATCCTCTTTTTTTATTTAGCGTACTTAACCTCAATACTAATTACCTGTCTGATAAAACGAGGTTTTCTTTTTTCTCCATCTATGATAATATGGAAAGGTCCCTCTTCGGCGTTAAGTAGCTCGCCGTCTTTTCTGTTTGCCAGCACAATCTTCTTATCGGAGAACTCAGGATCTACTTCCGCCAAAGAAAAAACCACCTGATAACCATCACTGGCTTTGATCAGCAGGTATTTAGTCAGATTTTCACCCATTAATTCAGGCCATAAGGTAACTCCAGCCTCCTCTAACAGAACGTATAACTCAACGCCAGTATAGGTATGTTCCTTTTCATTGTGATCTTTGGCGACAATCTCTGTTTTCCCCATTTTATCCATCGCCAATGGGGCTAAACTAATCGAAGTTTTTACTTCGCCGATTATATTTACATTCGTGTTTTTCGATACGGTTTGCGCCTTTGTCGATGATAAAGCAATTAGCATGATAAAGGTCAAGAAGAAATAAACGCTATAAGTTTTCATAAGTTATTGAATACAAGGTTCACAAAATAGTTCCGCCCCTGTTCCGGGAAGCCTTCAGTAATGGTATAATTTTTATCGAATACATTGTTTATACCACCTTCAATGGAAATGCCATGATATACCTTTATGTGAGCACTTAAATTTGCCAAAGCAAATGCGCCGGATTTAATCCCATAGCTGGTACTGTAACGCTCCGAATTATACGATCCACTAGCCATAACAGAGAGCCGGCCGTTGTATCGATACGTTGAAGTAAGTAATACTTTATGATCCGGCACATCCGTAAATTTAAGGGCGCTGTTACTGAGGTTTGTACGGTGAATATAACTATACTGCCCTCCAGCTGCCCATCCCTTCAATACCGCATAGTTTAATGAAAGTTCGGCTCCATAAAATCTAGCCTTCCCAGTATTTTGCAATTGATAAATGTTTGGCTGAACATTATTAACCTGCTGTATTGCATCAGACAAACGGCTATAAAATAGGCCTGTTTCAATTTCCAACTTATCAAAAAAGCGCCCAGTATAACCAGCATCGAAGTGCATAGCCGTTTCAGACTTCAGATCAGGATTAGGGATCGCCGCCCCCATTCTATACGAATACCGATCTTTTATAGTTGCAAAGCGCGACTTTCGGGCAACAGACAAACTGATCCTATTTGATGCATTTAAGCGATAAACAGCTCCTAGCTGCGCA
Source organism: Pedobacter sp. ok626 (assembly GCF_900100435.1). GTDB lineage: Bacteria > Bacteroidota > Bacteroidia > Sphingobacteriales > Sphingobacteriaceae > Pedobacter. The sequence continues at coordinate 94,072 of NZ_FNEX01000018.1, forward strand.
TTAAATGCATAGTTTTCATTTTCGGGTAAGTTCGTAACTTCCTTAGTGGTCGAATTGTAATTCTGCGCCTGCAGACTATGGCGCAGATTTATACTGATACCAGGAAGCAAGCTTAACTTATCGGTCACAGTATAGGCATCCTCCACACCAACTGATGCTGTATAATCCCTAAAGGTCCGCACAGGCTCTCCAAGATTGTATTCTTTATGGCGGTCTGTTTTTAATTGCGCGGATGCTTTTAACGAATGTTTTGTATCAGGCTGAATATTATATTCCAAAGCTCCACCATAGGTATCATCATTGTAAAAACTCTGGAAGGATGAGGCTTTCTTTTGTGTGGTATAAGTATTGTCGTCAAAAGCGCTTAACAAATTGCTAAACTTATCATAAAACAGCCGGGTTTTTATAGCACTTTTTGCATTAATCCCTGTGGTTGAAATAAAATACAGACTTTCCTTATTCCAATATGGCCACTGCCAAAAGCGGGCTTTCTGCAAGGGATCATCCCCTACATAAGGTGGATTTCCTTTTTCTCCCTTTTGGTTTACGTAACTTAAGGCATATTCATCATCACCTTTAGGTGTAAAACCTACTTTAAATGTATATTTTGAGTCCTCCCTAAATGCATTGTCCCTTTTCCCGCCATCTTCATATTGCTTTGGTTTAAAATCATCTGACAATGGAAATCCATTTTGCTTTAATTGTGACGCACTTCCCTGTACATAGAACTTCCCAATCCTCGAACCTACATTCAGATTTAAACGATGCCCTTGCCCACTTAACCAGCCTGAGCGAGCGTCCATTTCGAATTGCTTTACTGGCTTTCTGGATATGATATTAATTGCGCCCCCCATTGTATTTGCACCATAAGCAATCGATGAGAATCCCTTTTCTACACTTATTGTGGAAACATCAAAAGTGGTAAATCGCGCCAAATCAACATAACCATCATAGGGCACGTAAATCGGAATACCATCAATAAAAACAGGCACTTGCCTTAAATCAAAACCTCGAACAAAAACTACAGATTCATTTCTAGCACCTACGCTGGAAAGCGTGACTCCCGGCAGCAGATTTAGTGCCTGAGCAACATCAAGTTTGTTAAAGGATTCTATTTGTTCACTGTTGACCGTTGAATTGGCGTTGCCATTTTTTCCGGTTACTTTAACTTCTCCCAATTTAAAGATTCGTCTGCTAATGGGTAGCGAATCGGGATGAGTAGTATTATTATTTTGAGCTTTGACACCTAAAAACAATAAAGCTGTGAATAAGAACAAGTAAATTTTTCGCATAATCTCAATTAAAAAGTGAATACTATGCTCGTATTTAATTTACTTTGGCTTAACGATATAAATATATGCTTTCATCGCAGTAAAAGCAACAAAAACAACTGCATAAATCATATAATATCAACAAAAACATAAAAATAATTCAATATTATATGATAAATATCATACGATATGCGAGAAACACAAAAAACCTACCCAATAGATCTAACCATTCTGCTTTACAAAAAAAATCATCTTCTCTGAAGAGCCTCGGAACTTTTTTCAGTAGCATCTATTGATCTTGGTCTTCAAGAGTGCTTCGCAGTTTTCCTTTCTTCAAGGCAAAAGATTCCAGCGATGAAGAGAACGATTATTTTTTTCCGTTACTTTGCAGCATAAATCTACTGCTATGGAGTTTAATTACAGTCAAATCCTTTCCACTTCGATGGTATTATTCGCCATCATTGATATTTTGGGTGCTATTCCTATTGTAATAGAACTTAGAAAAAAGGCAGGGCATATCCAGTCGGAGAAGGCAACCATAGTAGCTACCGTTTTAATGGTGATCTTTTTATTTGCAGGAGAATCTTTATTAAAGGTGATTGGTTTAGATGTAGCTTCTTTTGCCATTGCAGGTTCCATGGTGATCTTTTTCATCGCAATGGAAATGATATTAGGCTTAACCATATTTAAAGAAGGCGATGCCCCGGAAACGGTATCTATTGTTCCATTGGCATTTCCACTAATTGCAGGTGCAGGAACCATGACCACTCTCCTATCTTTAAAAACAGAATATGCTACTCAAAACATTATTGTCGGCATTCTGATCAATATGATGTTTGTTTACTTTGTGTTAAAGAACACCGAACGCTTAGAAAAGCTATTCGGAAAATCAGGACTAAATGTTTTAAGAAAAGCCTTTGGAATTATCCTGTTGGCCATCGCCATTAAGCTGTTTAGAAACAACACAGGCTTATAACCTATAACGAATCACGCAATGTTAAATGAAAGGGAACATCAATATGTTCACGGGCATTTTCGCGGATTAGATTAGCAGCAAGATTTCCCATTCTGGCAAAATCCGTTGAGATTGTGGTGATGCCGTTCAATATCACCCGTTTTATAGGCGCCTCATTATAAGATATGATCCCTACCTGTTCTCCAATTTTCAAATTAAGCAATTGGATCCTTTCAATTAGAATCACCAGATCATCCTCTAAAAGATTAATATAGGCTTCACCTTCATTGATAGACTCTTCGTATATGTTATTCACCACATGATAGGCGAATGCATAATGCTGACAAAATCTGGAAAATCCCTTTACAATCTCCTTCGGATAATAACTATTAGCCGGAAATATAAGTTTTAAAGTATGATACTTACTTAAGGAAGGACAAGCTTGCTCCAGCGCTTTATAGATATCGTTTTCAAAATCTTCATATACACCTGCATAATCGCCTATAATACCAGGTATTCTCTTATCCAAAATGATGAGCTTTTGCTTTGGAATGGTATTGATTGCTTCATAAGCATGATCTTTTCCTTCTATAAAATGCGGAATAATTACAAAATGAGAGTAACGATCTCTTTTATCTTCCAGAAATTTTTTAAAGATGGTAGAGTCATTATTGTAGATAAATAAATCTGTTGCAGCCCCTTCTCCTAAAGCAGCTAAGAAGGAATCATAGACTATTTTCTTGTAAACGCTCAATTTGTTAAAAAGCAAGCAAACCTTAAGTGTTTGTCTGAATGCAGTATCCAAAATATAAAATCCTCTGCCTGGAATAGACGTTAATACGCCTATATTCTTTAAATTTTTATAAGCTTTTTCTACGGTATCTCTTGAAATCTCTAACTCGGCGCTGATATCGCAAATAGAAGGAAGGATATCATCTTTATGAATATGGCCCGCTTCTATGGACGCCAAAATGGAGTTGGTGAGCTGGATATATTTGGGTGTAGCCGAGTATTCATCAATACTAATGTATTTATAAGATTCGGTTAATTTCATAATATTTGGCTTTCCTTTCGGACTCCTAAGATTACCAAAGAACGGCAAAATACCAATTTTATTTACGCAATCGTTGCCGGAAATGCCGGTCAAAATAATTATTCAATAATTAAACGTTAAATTGACTATTATTATGTATTTTCAAACTAATTTTTGATACAACAAAACCAAGTATAATAAACCTTTTTTCATGCATCGTTATTCCAAATTCCAAAAGATATGGGTGATTTTCCCCATCTTCCTCTTCATACTTGCTAAAACTTCTAATAATTGTTTAGCGCAATCCAACCTGTTGTTCAAAGTAAAAGCAGATCCATCTGTCACAAAAATACCGTCCAGTATGTGGGGTGTGTTCTTTGAAGACATCAACTTCGGTGCTGATGGTGGCATCTATGCGGAACTCATTAAGAACCGTTCCTTTGAATTTGCTAAACCATTAATGGGTTGGACCATACAGCGCAAAAAAGCTACAGAAGGCGAATTATTGGTTGTGAACCGTAAGGATGATCATCCGAACAATCCAAGATACCTGCAGGTGACTGTAACTAATCCCCAACCCGGAAGTCTGGGCATTACCAACGAAGGATTTAAAGGAATGGGCATTAAAAAAGGCTTGCGTTATGATTTCTCCATGCTGTACCGACAAGCTACCAAAGGAGTTACGCTTCGCTTTGAACTAATTAGCAACGACAATAGGGTTATTGGTAAAGGTGAATTAACGCCTAATACGAGTGGTCAGAGCTGGACCAAACAAAGCACTAGTTTTTATGCAACTGAGACCGACCCTAAAGCCAAGTTGACCATTTGGTTTGAAGGGACCGGCAAAATTGATTTGGATATGCTTTCTCTTTTCCCAGAAGATACCTGGATGAAACGCCCCGGTGGATTAAGGGCTGATATGGTGCAAATGCTAGCAGATATGAAACCTGGTTTTGTGCGTTTCCCTGGCGGCTGCATTGTAGAAGGCATGGATCTGGAAAACCGCTACCAATGGAAAAAAACAGTTGGCCCGGTGGAAGAAAGACCAACCATGATCAACAGGTGGAATACCGAGTTTCCACACCGTTCGGCGCCAGATTATTACCAAACTTTTGGTCTTGGATTTTTTGAGTATTTCCAATTGTCAGAAGATATTGGTGCAACACCATTGCCTATATTGAATTGCGGAATGGCTTGTCAATACAACACAGCCGAGGTTGTCGCTTTAGACGAATTGGATCCTTACGTTCAGGATGCTTTAGACCTGATTGAATTTGCCAATGGCGACATCGATAGTAAATGGGGAAAGGTACGTGCAGAAATGGGGCATCCAAAAGCATTTAACCTAAAAATGATGGGTGTGGGTAATGAAAACTGGGGACCTCAATACCTGGAACGCTTAAAGGTTTTTACGGATGCCATTAAAGCCAAATATCCTGACTTTAAAATCATCGCCAGTTCTGGTACTGATCCTGATAGTGAACGTTTCCATTTCCTCAACGATAAACTGAGAGCGCTGAACACCGATATTATTGATGAACATTATTACCGTCCGGCAGATTGGTTCTTGAAAAATGCAGGACGATATGACAGCTATCCTAGAAACGGAAGCAAAGTTTTTGCAGGAGAGTATGCCGTACATGCGGACAAAACCATAGTTGGCAATGAAAAAAACAACTGGCAAAGTGCAATTGCTGCTGCTGCTTTTATGACCGGGCTGGAACGCAATGCCGCAGTTGTAGAAATGGCATCTTATGCTCCTCTTTTTGCACATATTGACGCCTGGCAATGGGCTCCGGATATGATTTGGGTAGATAATCTGAAATGCTACGGTACACCTGATTACTATGTTCAAAAACTATTCTCCTTAAATAAAGGGACTGAGCTTGCTTCAATTTTATTGGAAGATAAGCCGCTAACGGGCCAAAATGGGATCTATGCTTCTGCGGTTATGGATCGGAAACGCAAAGAACTGATTGTTAAAATCGTAAACCATTCGGACAAATTGCAAAATGCCAATTTCCAGATAGACCATGCTGGTAAATTTAAGAGCAGTGGATTGGTAGAAGAAATGACTGGCAATTTGCTCACCGAGACAAATTCGTTTAAGCTACCAGCCGCAGTTAGTCCGAAACAAACTCCAATTAAAGTAAAGAGTGGACAACTCAACTTGACACTAAAACCTTATTCATTTAATGTGATTAAAGTCCCCATTAATTAGGCTTCATCACCAACCATAAACCGAAAATATAAACAGTATTTGAAATGAAATCATTACGTTTTACCCTTTTAGGCTTACTGATCCCTTTTATCAGCAATGCGCAAAATGCCACACAATTAAATATTAAACCTGCAGATAAGCAGATCATCAGCAAACATATATACGGGCATTTTGCCGAACACCTTGGTCGTTGCATTTACGATGGTTTTTGGGTAGATGAGAATTCTACCATTCCTAATAAGGGTCGGATCAGGCTAGATATAGTGGAAGCCCTAAAGAAAATAAAAATCCCTAACCTGCGATGGCCGGGGGGGTGTTTTGCAGATGAATACCATTGGCGGGATGGTATTGGCTTAAGAAGCCAAAGACCCAAAATGGTAAACACCAATTGGGGTGGTGTAACGGAAGACAATAGCTTTGGTACACATGAGTTCCTCGAGCTTTGCGAAATGCTGAAAACTGAACCTTATATTGCCGGAAACGTAGGTAGTGGTACGGTTGAGGAAATGGCGAAATGGGTAGAGTACCTGAACTTTGATGGGGTAAGTCCGATGGCTACCCTACGTAAACAAAATGGTAGGGAAAAACCATGGAAAGTTTCTTTTTGGGGTGTCGGTAACGAAAGCTGGGGTTGCGGTGGTAACATGACAGCACAATATTATTGCGACCTCTATAGAAGATATGCCACTTATGCCCGAAACTATGAAGGTGCGCCGCTTAAAAGAATTGCCAGCGGTGCCAATGCGGAAGACTACAATTGGACGGAAACCTGCATGAAAAACATAGGGACCCGCATGTGGGGCTTAACCTTGCACTACTATACCTTACCTACCGGAAACTGGAAAGACAAGGGATCGGCCACAGCTTTTGATGAAACACAGTATTTCAATACGATGAAAAACTGCCTCAGAATGGATGAGATTGTAGCTAAACACTCAGCCATTATGGACAAGTATGATCCTTCGAAAAAGGTAGCGCTAATTGTTGATGAATGGGGAATATGGACAAATGTAGAACCGGGTACCAATCCGGGTTTTCTTTATCAGCAAAACAGTCTACGCGATGCATTGATTGCTGCCACAACACTAAATATTTTCAACAATCATTCTGACCGGGTTAAAATGGCCAATCTGGCACAAACCATAAATGTATTGCAGGCACTAATCCTTACCGAAAAGGACAAGATGTTGCTTACCCCTACTTATCATGTTTTTGATCTTTTTCAGGTGCATCAGGATGCCAAGTATTTGCCAATTGACTTTGTGAGTCCTGACTATGTTTCAGGAGATAAAAAGATCCCTGCACTCAATGTTTCTGCTTCACAGGATGCCTCTGGTGCTATTCATATTTCGTTAGTTAACCTTGATCCAAAAAATAAGATTAAACTGAATACTTCATTAAATGGCTTAAGCTGGAAATCGATTACCGGACAAATCATTACTTCAAAAAATGTTACGGATGTCAATTCCTTTACTGATCCCAATAAAGTGAGTATCTCCAAGTTTAATGGGGCTAAAAAAGAAGGAAGTAATTTGAGTGTTGAGCTTCCAGCCCAATCTGTAGTGGTTTTGGAATTAAAACAATCCTAATGAACAAGTTTTTATACCTAACAAGCCTGTTTTTAGGCATCATGTTATCTGCAGATGCCCAATCTTCAAAAGACCCATTTCTATTCGCTTATTTTAAAGGCAATGGAGAGGATGGACTTCATTTGGCTTATAGTGAGGATGCTTATCACTGGAAAGCATTAAAAAATGATCAATCTTTTTTAACGCCAACAGTAAGCAAAGACAAACTAATGCGAGATCCCTGCATTATTCGTGGCGCTGATGGCTTGTTCCACATGGTCTGGACTGTGAGCTGGAAAGATAAGGGCATCGGTTATGCCAATTCCAAAGACCTGATCAATTGGTCGGAGCAACAGTTTATACCAGTAATGGCCAAAGAGGAAGGTGCAAGAAATACCTGGGCACCTGAAATTACCTATGATCCTTCGACTAAAACCTATATGATCTATTGGGCTACCACGATTGTCGACAAGTTCCCTGAAACGGCTTCTACAGCAGATAATGCATACAATCACCGAATGTATTATGTGACGACCAAAGATTTTAAGACTTATTCTGAAACCAAGCTTCTTTACGATCCAGGTTTTAATGTGATTGATGCTTCTATTGTAAGGGATAATGGCCGATTTGTGATGTTTTTAAAGGATGAGACCAGGGAACCAGCTCAGAAAAACCTTAAGATCGCCTTTAGTGAGCAGTTAACCGGCCCCTACTCTGCTGCCAGCGCTCCGATTACGGGGAACTACTGGGCCGAAGGACCTACCACCCTAAAAAAAGGTAACGATTGGCTGGTGTATTTTGATAAATACAGAGATCATAAATATGGGGCAATCCTATCTTCAGACCTGAAAAACTGGAAGGATGTATCTGATCAAATCTCTTTACCTAAAGGTTTGAGACATGGCACCATTTTACAGATCAAGCAAAAAGAACTTAAAAAATTACTCGCTCAATAAAAAGCACATGATCCAAAACCTAAAATACGCTTACTTAACACTATTGCTTGGCACAGTTTATTGCGCTGCAGCTCAAACTCAGGAAATTAGCACATTTAAATCCGCTGGTAATCCCATTATCAAAGATAAATATACGGCCGACCCAGCCGCTTTGGTTTATCGGGATTCTGTTTACTTGTACACTGGTCATGACCAGGCTCCAAAAGGTAAAGAGCGATATGAAATGCATGAATGGCTATGCTATTCATCTGCTGACATGGTGAATTGGAAAGCACATAAAGTTCCTCTAAGTGCAAAGGATTTTTTATGGGCAAAGGACGACGCCTGGGCTTCGCAAGTGATTGAAAGAGATGGGAAGTTTTACTGGTTTGTGTCGATTTCACACAATACCATTCATGGTAAGGCTATTGGTGTTGCCGTATCTGATAGTCCAACTGGCCCTTTTAAGGATGCCATTGGCAAGGCCCTGATCACAAACGACATGACTACGGAAACAACGATTAGCTGGGATGACATTGATCCTACCGTTATCATAGATGATGATGGCCAGGCTTATTTGTTCTGGGGCAATACAAAGTGCTATTATGCCAAGTTAAAGAAGAACATGATTGAATTGGATGGTCCCATAAAAACTGTGGATATCCCTGAGTTTACCGAAGCGCCATGGGTCCATAAGCGTAAGGGCTGGTACTATTTATCCTATGCTTCTCAATTCCCAGAGAAAATTGTCTATGCCATGAGTAAAAATATTAATGGACCATGGACCTATAAGGGAATCTTAAATGAGATTGCAGGAAACTCCAACACCAACCATCAGGCCATCATAGATTTTAAAGGCAAATCTTATTTCATCTACCACAATGGCTCTATCAATAACGACGGTGGTAGCTTTAGAAGATCGGTGTGTATTGATTACTTATATTACCATAAAGATGGAAGCATGAAACGAGTGGTTATGACTACTGAGGGTGTAGGAAAAGCCAAATAGTTAAACAGCCTCTATCAATCTAATTCCCATCAGGTTTTACCACGCTACTTTTAGGGCTTTCCGGCCAATGCCAGTCTTCGACCGCATCTGGTTTAGCTGGGTCAAATTTAGCCTTTGGATCGATCAGGTATTTTGCAAGATCCAGCTTAGCGGCTTTGATCCCTTCAATTACACATTTGGCAATCTCGTAAGCCCCATAAGTATTGAAGTGTGTATTGTCTGCCAATGCCTGCTTCTGACCTGAGTATGAATTTGCGGGATAGTGCACAAAAGCCTTCTTAGAAGGCTCTTCGCCCAATGCATTGTACAATGTTGTAGTCAGCGCATTCAAGTCAATCAGCGCCACGTTTTCAGAAGCAGCAACCTTACGCGCTGCATCTGGAAAATCGCCTAGAGAGTTGACAATCTTTCCGTTTTCAAAAGACCGGCGACTGGTGGAGGTTATGATGACCGGAATTCCTCCTTTTTTCTTTGTTTCGCTTACAAACATTTTTAAACGTTCGGTATAAGATTTATAGGCTCCATCATTAGGCCCTTTATCTTTCTGATCATTATGGCCGAACTCTATAAACAGATAATCTCCGGGTTTCATCACACTTAATATTTTCTTTAATCTTCTGCTCCCTGCAAAAGAGCCTAATGTAAGTCCAGATTCTGCATGGTTGGCAAATGACACCCCCGGTTTAAAAAAGCGCGGGATCATTTGTCCCCAGGATCCCCAAGGCTCGTCTTCCTGATTAACGACAGTCGAATTTCCTGCCAGGTAAACCGTAATCTGATCTTCTACTTTAGTAATTTCTATAGCGGTTACTGCATACTGACCGGCAAACTCCAAGGTCAGTTTATCGTCCCAATCCAACTTTGTCAATTCGCGGGGTTTAAGTCCTACCACTTCTCCATTGTTAATGTTCCTATCCTTTACATTGACTATAAAAGTCTTTTTTTTGGTTTCTCCTGCTTTAGTTGGAATGGCTTCCAACATCAGTCTACGCGACTCTGCTTTCACTGTTGTTGTAGATGCCCTTTTAGGCTCTCCCAACGTTACCGTTATTTTATAATTTCCTTCGGGTACCGCAATTGAAAAATAAAATGGACGCCCCTTGCCAGTCATGTCAGTATTGAAATCAAAGCCATATCCCTTTTCTTTTGAATAGGCCTGATCGGGTAAAACACGGGTATAGTCATCAGCCACTTTACCTGTCCCAAAATCGAACTTAAAAGTGGCTACCTGTGCATAGGTATAGCTGTTCCACAACACAAAGGCTAAGATTAATGTTATAAAATATTTAAAGGTCATATATAGTTGGTTTTGAGGTTAATTGAATGTATTTCGGCGTTGCCGAATACTCATCAATACTTATGTATTTATAAGTCCCCGTTAATTTCATTGCTATCGATTAAACTGTAGCCCTTAAAGTTAAGTAAAAAGGAACTTTCAATTGCATCTTTGATCCTCCGGCAATCAACTTAGCAGCCATTTTACCCATTTCGCTAAAGTCGGTTGAAATGGTACTTATACCATTCAATATAATTTTCTTTATTGGTGCTTCGTTGTAAGAAATTAGACCAACCTGTTTCCCTATTTTAAAATTGGTAGACTTCATACGTTCAATAAAGGTCACCAGATCATCTTCTTTCAAGATCACACAAACCTCACCTTCGTTAATTGGTTCGACCTCTATATCCGGCACCAGCGAAAACTTAAATGCGTATTGCTGACAAAACCGAATAAATCCTTTGGTAATCGCTTTAGGATAATAACTATTATTTGGAAATACCAATTTAATGGTGTGATATTTGGTCAGCTCGGGAACAGCCTTTTCCAATGCGCCATAAATATCGTTTTCAAAATCTTCATAAACGGCGGCATAATCTCCTGTAACACCGTCTATCATTTTACTAAGGATAACCAGTTTATGTTTAGGAATTGTATTTATTAACTGGGCCACAATTTCAGCACTTTCGGTAAACTGGGGCATTATTACAAAATGTGAATATTCATCTCTTTTACTATCGATTAGCTTTTTGAACTGTGTAAAGTCATTGTTATAAATACAAAGATCAGTAGTTACCCCTTCACCTACTGTTGTAACGAAGGAGTCGTAAACCATCTTTTTATAAGAACTTATTTTATTAAACAACAGACAGATCTTTGACTTCTGACGAAAGTCCGTATTCATAATATAATAGCCTCTACCAGGAATAGATTCCAGTACCCCAATTTTTTTCAAATCTCGGTACGACTTTTCTACTGTATCTTTGGAGATTTCCAACTCGTTACTCATCTCGCAAATGGAAGGCAATGTATCGTCCTTATTTACGTACCCGGCTTCTATTGCCGATAATATTGAATTTGTCAGTTGAATATACTTAGGTGTAGGTGCATATTCATCGATAACAATGTACTTGTTTGAATCCGTTAACTTCATTATATCTGGTTATTATTATGAAGTTAAATTTAGCACACCTACATAAAAAACAAAGGGTACGAGCGTCTCAAAATGCACGCTAACTGTATCGAAAAGACCAAAAAAATAGTCTTAACAGATGCTTATTCATCTTTAACGGCTCCTCTATCTTGTATTTTCCTATATTCTGTTGGAGACAATCCGAACTCTGCTTTAAAGCATTTTCTAAAATGGTTACTATCGGAAAAACCTACCAGATATGAAATTTCATTTACATTGAAACGGCGATCCTTGATCAATTGTTTTGCTCGTTTTAACCTGATCTCCTTGATCACTTCCACAATACTCAACCCTATCATAGTCTTAACCTTTCGATATAGGTTAGCCCTACTGGTACCCACCTCTTTGCAAATATCATCTACACTAAGATCTGGATTGGCTAAACACTCTTCAATGTACAACAACATTCTTTTTAACAACTTTTCATCGGGAGACGAAGGGAGGTCATCCGGTGCATTCAACGAGATTTCCCGACGATATTTCTCCTTTAGTTTCTCTCTTAACTGCAACAGGCTTTTAATCCTTGCCGCTAAGAAATCCAGACTGAAAGGCTTAGTGATATAATCTTCGGCCCCTGTCTCAATCCCCTCTATCCGATCTTGTTCATGGGATCTGGCTGTTAATAGTATAACAGGGATATGGCCGGTTTTAAGATCTGATTTTAGCTTTTTGCAGAATTCAAAACCATCCATCTGTGGCATGGTCACATCAGAAATCACAAGATCCGGAAGTTCCTGGCCTGCAACCTGTAAACCCAGTAATCCATTTTCTGCTTCCAGGATATTATACAGATTCTCAAAATGTTCTACCAGATACTTTCTCAGATCAACGTTATCTTCAACAATAAGCAAAACCGGTATCTTGTCATTCACAAGCACACGCTTCTCCTGAGCAGCTGTTGTTGCTTTGAAATCTGCTGCTGAATCGACAGATATACCAACAGCAGCAGATGAAACCGTTTCGGTATTATTATTTTGAATATTTAATACTTCAGCAGGATTTTCAGGCAGTTCAACCACAAAGACTGTTTCTGCAAAACCATCTTCTTTTTCAAGACTATTCACAGTGATTTTACCACCATGAAGTTCTATTAAACCTTTACTAAAAGCAAGCCCTAGCCCCGTTCCTGCCACATTATGTCCCGAGCCCCGATGGAAAGGTTGAAAAATATCTTCAAGATCTTCAGTTCTGATTGGGCGACCTGAGTTGATCACTTCGATGACTGCTATTTTTTCCGCTTCTATATTTCTAACACTAAACCGGACTTTAATCCAGCCCAACTCGGGGGTAAATTTCAGTGCATTTGATAATAAATTCGCGATAACCACTTCCAACTTGTCCTCATCATAGCAGCATTCGAAAGCAGTTAAAGCAGTTTCAAATTCCAGTTTCAAATTCTTTGCCTCAGCCAATGGTTCAAACTGGGTAATTGCTTTGCTTAAAAAGGCAATCATATTGCCCTTCCCCAAGTGGAGTGCTTCATTTCCGGTTTCCAGTTTCCTAAAGTCCAGCAATTGATTGATCAGCTTCAGCAATCTGTCTCCGTTGGATTTCATCGTTGTCAATTGCGAAGCCGCAAGCGCATTGCCAGGTAACATTTGAAGGAGCCTTTCAATTGGAGCAAGAATTAAGGTTAATGGTGTCTTTATCTCATGTGAGATGTTCGTGAAAAATTGCAGCTTAATTTGGTGAAGTTCATTTTCCTTCATTCTTATCAACGATTCGTAGGATAGCTTGGACTGCAAACGGGTAAATTCTGTGGTGTATTGATGATAAGTATAAAAAATCAGCAAAAGCACAGTTACGTAAAAAATATAGGCCCAGATACTTGCCCAAAAAGGAGGTTTTACAACAATATTTAAAGTAGCCGGTTTTAAATTCCATATTCCGTCACTATTGGATGAAATGACTTTGAACGTGTATTTACCAGGTTCAAGGTTTGAATAGGTAGCAATCCTTCTCCCAGCATCTGTAGACACCCATTCTTTATCGAAACCTTCGAGTTTATAGGCATATCGATTACCTTGCGGGTTTGAATAATGCAGGCCTGCAAACTCAATGGCTACGCTTTTATCTCCGTAATTGAGCTGTATTTTGTCTGTTAAGTACAGAGGTTTCGTGAGGACCACCCTTCCATTAACAATCTTATTGATATCAACTTTATGATTTAATATCTGCAATTCCGTTAAAACAGTATTGGGCAAAGTTTTCTCAGGATAGATCGAATCCGGGTTAAAAGAATTTAACCCGTTATTTCCTCCAAAAAACAATCTGTTCTTGTAACGGCTTTTGAGTACGGCGCCATCCGAAAATTCGTTACTTTGCAGTCCATCCTGAGCGGTATAATTCCTGATCTTAAATGTCTTCTTATTTAATCTTGAAATGCCCTTTTTATGGCTTATCCACATAAAACCATTTTTATCTTCTGTGATTCCGGCTATGGTTGCATCAGCCAAACCACTCTGACGGGAAAAATGTATAATGATATTTTTAGATGGATCATAAATATCAAGGCCATTGCCTGTTCCTATCCATATTAAACCTTCGTTGTCTTGGTAAATACAGTAAACCCGGTTATCACTAATGGAGTTTCCTTTATCCTGATGGAGCAGGTGTTTGACTACTTCAAAGGTATCTTTGTTTAAAACAGGCTTTAAAATACTTATCCCACCACCCTCTGTTCCAACCCATAATTGTTGCTTACGGTCCTGGATGATTGTTCTGACCCAGGGATATTTTAAAGTTTTGTCTGGATTAAAATGTTTCAATTCCTTCTTTATCGGATTGTACTGGTATATCCCTTGCCATGTTCCAATCCAGACGTTATGTTCGTTGTCTTCCGTAACAGAATAAACACTGATATTTTTTAACCCCAGTCCAGTAATGTGCTGAAAGGAATTTGTTCTCGAGTCATAATTATTCAGCCCCAACTTTGTCCCAATCCAAATGGTCCCTCTGCTGTCGCAAAAAATAGACCTGATCTGATTATCGACAATGGTAGTAGGGCTTTTTGTGATGTGCCGATAACCATTTTTACCGATTACGCTGATCCCATTGTCACGTGTACCAACCCATAACTTACCGGAATTATCCTCGCAAATGGCACTCACATTATTGTCAATGAGCGAAGCCGATGTAAATGGGTCGTGATAATAGTAATCGAAAGGTTTCCCATTCAAATTGGCTTTATTGATACCGTAGCTATAAGTCCCCACCCAAAGCAGATTATCATTATCCATATAAAGATCTGAAACATTCGATCCATTTAAAGACCAGGGATTAGCGGCATTATATTTATACTTTTTAACCTGACCTGAATTCAAATCCAGTCTAGCGAGGGAAATGGATGAGGTATCAATCATCCATTTATAATTTTTGTAGGAATAATTTACTGTTAAAAGGTGATTCCTTCTGTTGATCATTTTTAAAAAAGACGGAGAAAGGCGACTGAGGGGAATTCGATCAAAATCATCCCGTTCGTAATTATAACGACACAACTCATTTTTTGAAAATGTCAGCACCCAAATACGATCATCCGTATCTTTGATAACATTATGTATCATATTGTTGTTGATGCTTTTGTTGTTATCGGGATTATACCTGTAAGTTTTGAAAGTATAACCATCATAACGACACAATCCTCCCCAAGTACCGAACCACATAAATCCGTACTTATCTTTGGCTATTCCATGAATGGTACTTTGAGCAAGGCCTTGTTCTGAAGTGATATTTTTAAATTTAAGGTCGGCATCTTGGGCCCAGGCACCCAACCTTATAAAAGTCAGGAAAAATATGATCAAAATACTGCCAAATAGTCTATATCTATCAAAATGGCTTTTTTTGAAAATTTTATCCATAAACACTTCTCTTTGCGATAATTCGGTCACTAATTATTTGGCAAGTAAACATAAGGAACCTATGTCAATAAAAGAATATTATTATAGCATATCGAGCTCAGCTCGAAAATATAAATGTAACATAGCCCATCCTATAATTGGGAAATAGCATTATTCAGGATGGAACAGGTTGCAGGATGGTTAAAATGGGCTTAATTTAAGGCTTATTTCATTATTAAATTTCGAAACCCAACCAAATGTATCTCCTCAAACGGCTATTGTTATTGTTCTTATTTGTTGTACCTTTTTTTGCTGGAGCGCAAACCAGTAAGAAAGCGCAGACCGTACCTAAACCGCTTTACAGAGACCCGGTATACGATGGTGCCGCTGATCCGGTAGTGATTTGGAATAAAGCCGAAAAAAAATGGTTCATGTTCTACACCAACCGCCGGGCTAATGCAAAAGGTTTGGATGGCGTAACCTGGGTACATGGAACCAGAATTGGAATTGCAGAGTCGAGAAATGGGGTTGACTGGAAATACAAAGATACTTGCGACATTCAATACCGCTTTCCCGATTACACCCATTGGGCACCGGAGGTGATTGAAAACAAAGGGATATACCACATGTATCTAACTTATGTCCCCGGAGTTTTTGCAGATTGGAGACACCCTAGAGACATTGTCCACTTAACCAGTACCAACCTGATCAACTGGAAGTTTGAATCGAAGCTCAATTTAGCCTCCGAACGTTGTATAGATGCCTGTGTATTTAAAATGCCCAATGGTGGTTGGCGCATGTACTACAACAATGAGTTAGCGGGAAAATCCATCTATTATGCGGATAGCGAAGATCTCTATCATTGGAAAGACAGCGGGAAACGCGTAATTGGCGATAAAGGTGGTGAAGGCCCTAAGGTTTTCTTCTGGAAAGATACCTATTGGATGATTGTAGACAATTGGAAGGGTTTGGGTGTATATGCATCTAAGGACCTCAGCGAATGGAAAAGACAACCTGAAAACATCTTACAGCTACCGGGAAAGGGTCTGGATGATCAAGTCATGGGCGGACATGCAGATGTAGTAGTGAATAATGGAAGGGCCTTTATCTATTACTTTACTCATCCTGGAAAAACACCTGCCAATAAAGGCATCGACAACTATGAAACCAGACGCAGCAGCTTACAACTGGCAGAACTAGAATATAAAGATGGCGTAATTGTGTGCGACAGGGACAAGCCTCTGAAAATAGCTTTAACCAAATATTAATCAGCAAATCCTTATCATGAAGTTTAACTTTACGTTTCTATTATTTTGCTTGATTCAATCCTTTGCCATCGCTCAATCGGGGGAAACAGCAAGGATAACCTATAATTTTAACCCTGGTTGGAAATTATATGTGGGCGATGACAGCACTGCGAGATCAGCAAATTTTGATGACACAAACTGGAAGACAATTACCCTACCACATGCCTGGAATGAAGATGAAGCTTTTAAGCAATCTATTGAGAATTTACCTGTCTCAATTTCCTGGTATCGTAAGCGCTTTAAAATTCCGACATCGGATGCTGGCAAAAAAATATTCCTCGAATTTGAAGGGGTAAGACAAGCCGGAGCGTTCTATTTAAATGGAAAGTTTATTGGGCTTCACGAAAATGGCATCACGGCCTTTGGCTTTGACATTACGGATGTACTGAATCCACAAGGGCAGGAAAACGTACTGGCTGTCCGTATTGACAATGCCTGGAACTACCGAGAAAAAGCAACAAATTCTGGCTTTCAGTGGAACGATAAAAACTTCAATGCTAATTATGGGGGTCTTTCTAAAAATGTACGTTTACATGCTACGGCTAAGTTATACCAAACTCTGCCTTTGTACACAACTTTAAAAACAACTGGTACTTATATCTATGC
Source organism: Pedobacter sp. ok626 (assembly GCF_900100435.1). Lineage (GTDB taxonomy): Bacteria > Bacteroidota > Bacteroidia > Sphingobacteriales > Sphingobacteriaceae > Pedobacter. The sequence goes on from NZ_FNEX01000018.1 coordinate 111,281, forward strand.
AGCGGATTTTGATATCCCTGCCAGATCTGCAACGGTGGTGGCTGAGTCGGAAATTAAAAACGATGAAAGTACAGCTAAAACAGTTCAATATGAAGTAGAGATCAGGGATGCTGACAATAAGCTGGTGAAGACTTTTACTGGAAATCAGGCCACCCTTACCCCCGGCGAAACGAAAACGCTTACTGCCCGGTCAGTTGTAAACAACCTAAATTTTTGGAGCTGGGGCTATGGTTATCTGTATACGGTAACCACCAAGTTAAAATCGGATGGTCGTGTGATTGACGAGTTAAGTACTAAAACAGGCTTTAGAAAAGCTGAGTTTAAAAATGGCATGGTTTATTTGAATGACCGTGTGCTGATGATGAAGGGTTATGCACAACGCACGAGCAATGAATGGCCAGCTATTGGACTGTCTGTACCTGCCTGGATGAGCGACTATAGCAACCAGCTTATGGTCAAAAGTAATGCAAATCTGGTCCGCTGGATGCACATCACCCCATGGAAACAGGATATTGAGTCTTGTGACCGTGTAGGTTTGATTCAGGCGATGCCTGCTGGTGATGCTGAAAAGGATGTACAAGGCACGCGATGGGATCAGCGAAAAGCGGTGATGCGCGATGCGATCATTTATAACCGTAACAACCCAAGTATCCTATTTTACGAATGCGGTAATGAATCCATCAGCGCGGCACATATGCAGGAAATGAAAGACATCCGCAATCAATACGACCCGCATGGTTACCGTGCGATTGGATCACGCGAGATGCTGGACATTGACCAGGCCGAATATGGCGGAGAGATGTTGTATATCAACAAAAGTGCAGTAAAGCCTTTGTGGTCGATGGAATATTCCAGAGATGAGGGCTTAAGGAAATACTGGGATGAATATAGTCCTCCATTTCATAAAGACGGTGCAGGTCCACTGTATAAAGGCGCAGATGCCAGTGATTACAACCGCAATCAGGATTCTCATGCGATAGAGAGCATTGCGCGCTGGAATGATTACTATCTGGAACGCCCTGGAACGGGCGCACGTGTAAGCTCTGGCGGTGTAAACATTATTTTCTCTGATTCCAATACGCACCATCGTGGGGAAGAGAACTACCGCCGAAGTGGTGAGGTAGATGCCATGCGTATCCCAAAAGACGGTTATTATGCCCATCAGGTAATGTGGGATGGCTGGGTAGAACCTAAAAAAACAGGGTTGCATATCATGGGACACTGGAACTATAAAGCTGGTATAAAAAAAGATGTCTATGTGGTTTCTCCGGCAGATAAAGTTGAGTTGGTTTTGAACAATAAGTCTCTAGGTTATGGAGAATTGACTGAGGGCTTTCTATTTACTTTTAAAAACATTCGCTGGAAACCGGGTATTTTAAAAGCAATCTCTTATAGTTCGGATGGTAAGAAACTAGCTGAAACGGAATTGAAAACAGCGGGCGCTCCGGCTGCGTTGCGCTTAACTGCAATTACAAACCCCACTGGATTTAAAGCCGATGGAGCTGATGTAGTTTTAGCAGAAGTTGAGGTCATTGATAAAGATGGAAACCGTTGTCCAACTGCACTTAATTTAGTAAAATTTACACTTTCCGGTCCGGCTGAATGGCGTGGTGGTATTGCTCAGGGACCAGACAACTATATTTTATCCAAAGAACTTCCTGTAGAATGTGGTGTAAACAGGGTATTGATCCGTTCGACCACTACAGCGGGAAGAATTGATCTAATCGCAAATGCAGATGGATTAAAACCCGCCTCTATTTCTTTTCAAACCTTGCCATTTAAAGTAGAAAACGGACTGGCCATAATACTTCCCTCAGATGGTCTTAAATCAGATTTGATACGAGGTGCTACTCCTGCGGGTCAATCTTATACGGTAACCCGCAAAACTATTAAAGTTGTTGCTGCCGATGCTGGAGCAAATGCGGACAAGGCAAAACTAAGTTACGACGACAATGAGCTTACAGGTTGGGCCAATGATGGCCAGGTTTCTACGGCCTGGATAAAATATACTTTGGATAAAGAAAGCACGGTCACAAGTGTAGGTTTAAAGTTAAATGGCTTCAGAAGCAAGATCTATCCGATTCGGATTCTGGTTGACAACAAAGAAGTTTTCAACGGCAATACAAAACCGGGACTGGGTTATTTTACGGCAGCTTGTAAACCGACTAAAGGGAAAACAGTAACCGTGTTGCTGAACAATAGCGGCGCAGTTAAAAATGAAGGTAATTTTGGAGTAGAAATGAATGGCAAGAACCTGGATGACGGTATTAAAACAGCCAATTCAAACGCTAAAGGAGCATTGAGTATCATTGAAGCTGACATATTTGAGCGTCCTTAATTAAAGCAGCAAATCATTTTTGCCTAAATAATGTTAAATTACTTTTCCAAATAGAAAAAATGAAAAGACCTCTAATTCCGACACTGTTGATAAGCTGTTTATTCATTGTATTTCAAAGTCGTGCCCAGGCACCGCTTTCTAATATCGATGAAACAAAAGTTCCAGCCTATACTTTGCCCGATGTATTAAAAATGCAAAATGGCAAGACCGTAAAAAACAGCTCGGAATGGGAGAAAACACAGCGCCCTTATATCTATAATTTGTATCAGACCATTCAGTTTGGCAGATATCCTCTTCAGCAAATCCCGATTAGATTTGAAGTGATGAAAACTAACCAAACTTTAGATGGTCTGGCAACACGGAAACAAATTCGCATTTATCTGCATCCAACAGACAATAAGATCTATACAGATGTGCTTTTATATCTTCCCAGTAAACTTAAAAAGCCAGTACCTGTTTTTATAGGATATAACTTTTCTGGCAATCATACCCTACAAGCGGATAGTGAGATTCTACTTTCGCAGGGCTGGGTTACAGCCAGAGCCAAAGGTGTGGTCGATAACAAGGCTACAGATCTATCCAGAGGGACTGATACGGCCCAATGGCAGCTTAAAGAGATTTTATCGCATGGCTATGCATTGGCTACGGCCTATTATGGGGATCTGGAAGCCGATCACGTTGATGGTTGGAAAACAGGGATTCGTACGACATTAAAAGATGAGTTGAAAATACAACCCGAAGAATGGGGTGCTATGGGCGCTTGGGCTTATGGCTTAAGTCGCATCTATGATTATCTGGAAAAGGACAAAGCTATTGATGCCAAAAAGATTGCACTTATTGGTCACTCCCGATTGGGTAAGGCAGCCTTGTGGGCAGCCGCATCAGATCGACGTTTCGCTTTAATTGTATCCAATGAATCCGGAGAAGGTGGAGCTGCACTATCAAAACGTTGGTATGGTGAAACCGTAAAAATTATTAACGGAAAGTTTCCGCATTGGTTTAGCGTTAATTATAAAACGTACGGCGATAACGTAGGCAATTTACCGATAGACGCACATATGCTTTTGTCTTTAATGGCGCCTAGACCATTATATGTCGCCAGTGCTGAAGGTGATACCAACTCAGATCCAAAAGGCGAGTTTCTAAGTGCCAGAGCAGCCAGTCGGGTTTATGCCTTATATGGCAAAAAAGGTATTGAGGTAGATGAGCTACCTGCCTTACATCAACCAGTTGGCGATGTTATTCGTTATCACATTAGGGCCGGCAAACACGATGTTACCTTGTACGACTGGCAGCAATATTTGGCCTTTGCAGACCGCCAATGGAAATAGCTATTGGATAAATATCCGATCTAAAATAACTCCCGGATCGATCATATAAATGCGTAGTGTATGTTTACCCGGCTTTAAGTCTTGTGTCTTTATTTTTCTAATAGCGCTATTCCTCAAAACATTCTGTTTCCATTCTTCAGACCTGCCCTGGGTCTTAAAATCCAGCACCTTTAAAGTTCCATTATCAATAGATACTGCGTACCGCATCTTGTAATTATTGTTAATTGGATGGGTTGGCAAGGTGTAAATACTAATTTCTGGACTACTGAGCGTTGAGGTATTAAAACCATATTCAACATACGCGTTTTCCTTTAAGGCTGCAGTGTTTTGCAGATCAGGAATTTTAACACCTTCCAATGGTAAAGCCATTAAACTTTTACCGGTATATCCCAAGTCGTTAACGACCGTCCAGATTTGACCGTCTTTATTGAAGATCCTACTAAATTTTGCAGCAGGAATGGAAATATAATCTCGATTGGGCTTGATATCTAGCGCAACGTTTAGTTCTTTTCCATTGGCAATAAAGCTGATGTTGCCCCTTTGTTTATTGTTGCCCGTTTCTTTATTGACTTTATCCCAATCGATACTTACCCATATCCGCTGCTCCCTTTTACCCAATTCGGGCTTTAAAGTCCCTTTGCATTGAGATAACTTGATCCAAGGCTCAGTTTTAGCGGTCCAGTTTAGGCTTTCAGCTGCGCTGAGGAAAACATCAATAAAGTAGGATGGATTGGTTTGTGGGTTAAATGCGGGTAAGGTAAAACCAGTGGCGGGCCTAGTTACCAATGAGGAGTCTTTACTTACAAAACCCTCTGGGGCAATACTCCAAACACCTGATGGATCAATTATTGTTGCTGACAAATCTGGTGCTTGATAAACCGGTAAATTACGCGGATTCATAGACATCATGTTCTTCCATTTACCTGCGCTCAAAACTGTATTGTAATACTGCGTTTCCTTTACAATATCCTCATAAGCTTGTTTAGATAACCTTGCATAATCTGCAGCACTTGCCCTATTCTGTTTGGCATACAGCATTGCTTTGTCCCGGTAAAGAAACTTCATATTCATCAGTGAGGCCCCTACTACTGGATAATACACCAATTGATAAAAAGCGTCTACATCTTTGCCCCTGATTTTTGTACGTAACGCTTTCACCCTTTCCATTAACTGTTCGTAATTATCTATCCTACGTTGGGCTTCATCTCCATAATAAAAATGGTTGTAGTTTGTATAATTAATTTTGGTGGTCGGTTCGGTTTGGCTCCAACCCATAAATTCAGGCTTACGCTCAAAGGCAAATTGGTAGTACTGCCACAATATCTCAGCTATTTCAATAGCCTTGTCGGCACCAAAAATATCAGCCGCCCATTGTTGCATATAAGTCTTCGAATAATTGCTGTCCTCGAAAGGCTTGGCTTGATAAGCCATATCCAAAAACAGCTGCATATTGTATTCAGCAGGTTTAATATCCCCTACATTTAAAACCCATAAACGGTTTGACTTTGTTTGATAGGCCTTCATCATTTCTTCGCGGATCAGGCCCGGATGCGTCGTGCTCAGCCAAAGGTAATCGTGCGGTCGCCCCCAGTAAGAAGCATGGTAATAAATACCAGAACCGCCAGATCGTCCATTTTCCTTTTCATTATTTAGGCGTTGTATATAACCGTAATTGTCATCTGGCCAAACTAGCGTAATATCTTCCGGCAACTTAATTCCACCGTCGTAAATATCCAATACCTCTTTGTACACCGTAAACACTTGTGGAATAGCTTTCACATTAGGGTTGATATAAGTTTGAAGCAACTGACGTTGATCCCCGATAATCCTTTCCAACAAAGGGATAGCCTCCTTTACTGTTTTCACTCCTTCCATTGCCCCATCGTGCATACCGCGCATCCCTACTGTATAAATCGCATCGTTATTCTTGCTCTCTTTTACCCGCGTTTTCCAATAGTTGTATACCCCATCTCGGTTACTCAAGTAATTAAAATCACCCATGGTTTTCTTCCATTCGCCCACATTATTCCTTAACATAGGTTCAGCATGTGAAGAGCCAACTACAATCGAATAATCTGCAGCAGCCTTTTCATTACCCGGATAATGATAAAAGGCTTTGGTGCTGGGATGCATAGCTGGCCAGATCAGATTGGCTTTCAGCCGAAGTAACAATTCAAAAATACGTGCATATGTTTTTGGGCCGATATCCGCAGTTTCAGGTTCAAAGGTTTTTGCCGCCCATGGCTGTAAGCCCCAATCTTCATCATTTAAAAATATGCCCCTGTATTTTACTGATGGGGGTTCTGAAACGATAGCCCCTTTTATAAAAATATCCTTTTTAAGTACCGGATTAACATCAGCCCACCAATACCAGGGCGAAACACCAATTAGTTTAGACAACTCAAAAACACCAAAGGCTGTACCTCTTGGATCACTTCCTGCAATCACTAAAGCCTGCTTTATACCTGGCTGTGGATCATCAACTACCGAAATACTAAAAGTTTCCCATTTGGCAGTCAAACCATCTACTTTTATCCTTTTACGGAGTACCAGTTGGTCTATCAGCTTTGATTTCCCAAGGGTTCCGATCAAGACAGCAAAAGAAACACTTACACTCCCGGTTACATTTACCTCAGGTAACAAACCAGTAACCAACTTCAGATCATTTTTTAACGCATTGGCCGCGATGTTTACAACTGTTGCATCTGTATTATCTATATAAATCCCAGCAGCTTTACCATTACTTACCAAAGGGAAGCCCCCTATCATGGCTTGATCTGAAACTTTGATTTTTATATCAGGATTAAGCTGAGCACTGACCGAATAATGGATCCATAGTAGACATAGAATGAGGTAATATTTTCCAGAGCAGACTATTTCCATTTAAATGGCAAATACCAATTATCCATACTCATTAGCTTTGCTCTTACTGTAGAAGCTTCCGGATTGCCATCTCTTAACAATTTCTGATAAACACGTTCCGCTAAGAATGAAGGATCATTTCTACGTCTTGCCACACGTACAAGATCGGCCCAACGGTTACCTTCAAATGCAAGCTCGAGTCCACCTTCATCCACAAGTTTCGCCTCCAGCCCTGTCATATCAGTTTGGTAGCTTACATTTAGTGCGACCACGCCAGAGCGACCTCTAACACCCGCATTTTTATGGTATGGACCACGGTAAGCAGTATTTGAGGCGATATATTGAGCATTAAACTTATAAGGCTCCTCATACGGAGTGATCATAGTAGCTAGATAAGCCGCTGTATTGGAAGATGATGCCAGAGAAGCATCGGCAAAAGTATTTGCAATTCCGGTATTCAATAAAGCCCAGGCCAACTTGCCTTTTCCATCCCTATTTGCAGCTTCTGCATAGTGTAAATGCAAACCAGCACCTCGCCACAAGTACCACATTCCATTTCTGGTTAATGGGACCAATGGATCGTAGTTGTAAATATACTTCATCACTACAGGTTGACCGTTAGAAACTGCATAGCTTAATTTACCACGTGCATCGTAAGGAATACCATTAGCTTGAGGATTACTGGCCCATGCATCGATGGTAGTTTGTGATGGTTTAAGCATATATTTTCCTGCACCCGTATTAGCAAATAATTCAACAAATGGGTTTACAGGATTAAATCCTGAATTATACGGCATAGCCCAGATCCACTCGTGATTCCAGTTTGCTGCCGTATTGCCCAGACAAAACATAGATTTAAAACCATAAGTAGTACTATAGCTTAAAGCAGATTCCGAATGTAGACCTCCATAATTAGTTCCACCATCCGTATACAATACGCCATTTCCATACGTACCATCATTATAGTTGACATGAAAGGTATTGAACATAAAATTGGTATTTGTATTGTTAATTTCGGTCTCCATCACATTTTTGTAGTTTCTCGCCGCTTCCAAATAATTCCCCTTCCACAGCTGCAATTCGCCTAACATGTAATACTTATTAATAAACATTCGCTGAGTATTACTGCCGTCGGTTGCGATAACTAATGAAGAACCTGTGGGATAACTATAGCTACTGATATATGGAATTGCGCTCATATCAGCGATTAATTTATCCAGCAAAAGATCTAAGCTCAGTTTTGGAAACAACGATTCATCTTTCAAATCGTTTACATTGACCAGCGCATCGGTAACATAAGGCACGGCCCCATACTGAATACCCAATTGCAAATACAAAAAGCAACGTAAGGAAACAATATCAGAGTACCGTTTCTGATAATCATCTACACTCATCAAATGCTTCTCATTCATAACATTAAAGTTTTTTAACACATCATTACAATTCAAAATGACTTCATAAAATGATCTCGGATCCGCGTAGGGATTATCAACCGTTACTGAATGTGTATTTAATTGCTTCAAATAAGGGTCAGCATTATTGGTTACATCCAATAGATCAGCACGCACTTCATTAAGTAATAAATATTGCTTGGCTAATCCCTGAAATTTCCCATAAACACCTATTACCGCAGCATCTGCGTCAGCCACAGTTTTGTAGGCATTTTTAATATCCAGCTTATCTTCTGGCGGTACATCAAACATTTTTTTACATCCTCCTAAACTAATCGCGGCTATGACTATTAGAAAAGCTAGTTTGTTGTATAGTATATTTTTCATTCTCTGTTATTTTATAATTCCTAAAGTCAACTTTACTTATAAACCTATCCGTACTCCTAATTGAAATGACCTAATTTGTGGCTCAACCGGCACATCTACTCCTTGAGTATAAATACTTCCGGTAGCACTAAATTCAGGATCATACCCAAGGTATTTGGTAAGTACAAACAAGTTATTCCCAGTAGCATAAACCTTAACGTATTTAAGTGCTTTAGTTTTTAAAGGAACATTATACGCCAGGCTTAACATCCTCAATCTAAAATAAGACCCATCTTCAATCCAACGATCTGAAAATCTGGAATTCCCCATAGGATCGTTTAATGTTGCCTTTGGGATGTCGGTAACCTGTCCATCCATTTTCCACCGGTTTAAAATGGCTATACTTTGATTGTTGTAATTTTTTTCGGACTCCAAATTAGCACGGGTAAAATTGTACAAATCATTACCGTAACTAAAGGTAAACAAGGCATCCAACGACCAGTTTTTATAACTAAACTGGTTACTAAAGCTTCCGGTGAAGTCAGGATTAGGATTACCAATAACGACACGATCATTCTCGTCAATTACTTTATCCCCATTTACATCAGTAAAACGAATATCACCCCCACTAAAGGCTACAGGATTACCCAGAGCTGTTTTAATTGAATATCCTGCAGATGCAGCTTCAGCATTGGTTGCATAAACTCCGTTTGTTTTATAGCCGTAGAAAAGATTAGCTACTCTTCCTACTTGAGTAATATAGCTTGCATCTGCATAGGAATTGATCAAACTTCCATTGTTATTAGGAAGTGATAAAACTTTATTCTTATAGGTACTATAGATAAGACCTGTATTCCATTTAAATACCCTATTAAGGATTCGGGCATTTATACCAACATCAACACCATTGGTACGCATTGCCCCAGAATTTGTAACCGAAAAACCAAGTCCACTAACAGTTTGTGTTGGCTCATAAATAAGCATTTTTGAAGTTCTGTTGTTGTAAACATCCACGGAAAAAGATAAGTTCTCATTTAAAAATGAAGCATCTATTCCGAAATTTGCTTTGGCTACTCTTTCCCATTGCAATTCAGGATTACCAAAATTTCCTCTTACTAAACCAGATAAACCGAGCAAGTTTTGTTTTACATAATATTGACGTGCTGTATAATTTCCGATATCATCATTAGCCGTAAGTCCATAGCTTGCCCGAACTTTTAGCAGTTCGATAAATCCCGCGTCAGACATAAATTTTTCTGAAGATACCAACCAGCTTGCAGAAACAGAAGGAAGCACAGCGAAAGGTGCTCCACCAATTTTAAATCCTTCAGTTGCCTCGTTACCAAATCTGGAAGAACCATCAAGCGATACATTTACATTCAAGAAGTATTTGCGATTATAATCATATTCTGCCGTTAAGTAATTATTTAACCACCTATACTTCCCAATTTCTCCACCTAATTCTCTTAAAGCAGCAGAACCATTTCCAATACTGATCAGCTGATCCGTAGCAGAATTATAAGTTCTGGCATAATCACTTTCCGTATTGCTAGAGATGTATCTAAATCCAGCTGTTGCAGAAATGTTATGCTTATCAAAAGTTTTGCGATAACTTATTCGGGTATCACTATACAAACTATAAATTCTTTGGACCTGAGCAGATAAGCGACTATCCGCTATTGCACTTCTAAGTGTATCATTTGAAACACCTTTCTTTGGAATGAAGTAGCTTTCTCTTTGCTTATCATAAGTAACCCCAATTAAAGAAGAGAAGTTTAAACTCTTGTTAAATTGATAATTAAAATTAACAGATCCAAAAAATCTATAATTCTTTGTAACAGCTTGTGCTGTATTAATTAAAGAACGTGGATTACTGACCCCAAAAATATCTGCGTCACTTAGACTCGGTGAAACATTATTACTTGCATCTACCTCATTTGCCCTTAAAAAAGGTGACTTTACCAGTGCGGAATAGATTGGACTTGTCTTCGTAGAAAGCCCTTGATCCTTTAAATTCTGTTCGGCATATGTAAAAGCAAGATTAGCATTCGCTGTAAGTTTTTGAGTCAATTTAAATTCAGCGTTGAAGCGGGTATTGTATTTAATTAAATCAGTACTATCTACAACTCCTTTATTTTTCAAATATCCTATAGAGAGCGCATATTTCGCAATATCATCTCCACCGGTGATCTTTAAGAAATAATTTTGATCATAGCTTTTTCTAAAAATTTCTTTCTGCCAGTTTGTATTGTTATGATAGGTATAATAATTTGAGTTCGGATTGTCATTCATAAACGGTAATGCAGATATCTGTGCACTCGTATAGCCCCCACTTTGCAGGAGTTCCGAAAGATATAGTCTATAGCTATCAGACTGCATAACAGGTAAACGCTTAGGTTCAAGATTTAAACCACCATACATGGAAAAATCAATCTTTGTTGCTAATTCTTTAGCATGATTGGTATTAATGAATATGATGCCATTTGCAGCTTTGGTACCATAAATTGAGGCCGTTGCATCTTTAACTATCGTGAAGTTATCAATATCTTTAACATCGATATACTGAAGCGGATTGTTAACATGACCTCCAATCAGACTCGAACCATAGCTATTGTTGTCATAAATCATCCCATCGACTACAATTAACGGCTGATTTGTCGAATTAATGGAGTTAAAACCTCTTATCAATAAATTAGCTCCAATACCCGCTGTTCCTGATCGACGAATCGCATTTAAACCAGACACACGCCCTTGAAGGTAAGTATCCGGCGTTTCTGAATTTAAATTCCAGCCTCCCTGGGTATTAACAGTGTTCACAGCTCCAGTAATATGGCTTAGTCGCTTCGAACTAAATGCAAATGCAGCTTCATCATAAAAAGAAGTAAAAGAATCTTCGTGCAACCTAATGTTTAGTTCTTTACGACCTTTTAATGAAATTTCCTTTTCCTGAAAACCGATTCCAGAAACCAAAATGATGGCATTATAATCGGGAACAGTCAAAGAAAATCGGCCCTTTTCATCCGTCAGCGCAGCAGAGTATCCCTCTACCCGAACATTTAATGCAGATAGCGGTTTTCCGGTAGATGCATCTATAATTATCCCCTTAAGTTTTGGACCTTTAGCTTTTTTATTTAGAACAACTTTTACAGTATCTCCGGGAATATGAAGTGAATCGGATTGCTGCGAGAAACCTACTGATGATACAGCCAATAACGTCAGCATAACCGGTAAACTTTTAAAGAGTGTGATTGATTTAAACATAATATAGTTTATTTGGAATAGCCGCGTCTTAATTATTGGATTACTGGAACTAATTTTACATAGTCTAACAGCAAAGTATTTACGTTCACAGATGTACTCGCTGCAGCAATAAGTGACATGGTTACATTGCCATATTTACTAACCACGCAATCACCTAGATAACGCTCTGAATAGGCTAATGCATTAGCAATCGGGTCGGTAGAGGCAACTGACACAGGTTTATAGCCTAGGTCTGTCAGAATATTAGAACTATAAAAGGTGACCTTTTGGTTAAAAGTTACTGCCTGAGGGTCTCCGGTTGTACCAGCAATGGACCTCCAATAAACTTTATAGGTAGCGGATGGAATATTTCTTAAACGGTAATTAGCTGTAAATCCAGATATGGATAACCTGTAAACCTCTAAACTCTTATAAGATACTCCATTGTAATCTGATCTGATTGGATAAAATATATTTCCGGACGCCCCACCTGCACTAAAGCTACTCACATTTTCACCTTCCACTGTAATTGGTGGAATTTTTTCTGATACAGCGAAATTCATACTGTTCATGACATACACCCAACCGTTACTCGCTTTGTAAGATGCAACAATTGCATTTTTATCAATTGGAATCTTTACATTATTTACCGAAATCAATTGTGAAGGTAAAGCGTTTAAAGAATAAGCTCCGCTAACAGCCAGGTCTTTCACTAAATTCCAGGAAGTTAAGTTAGCTGTCGTACTATCTACGTCAAGACTGGTTGTATAATAATACTTATTGAGCTTAGCTTGCTCTGCGGAATAAGCTGCATCAGTTAATAGGAAAAAAGTATACTGCTTTTGTTCATTACTTACGTTTTGTACACTAGTTAAAAATCTATTTGTCGTTACCAGTCCGGTACCAGGTTTTAAAATTGGTTTCCCTGTTGCCGGATCATAACCTATTACTGTTGCCAATGTAGTATCCTGCCCCGTTTTGTTCAGTGATAATAGATAATTCTTTTGGTTTAAGCCTGAAGTAGTACTATTTAGATATTCCCAAATACTTAAACGTACGGGAACAGCAGCACTAATCACATGAAGTATACCATTTTTGGCGTACTGATTTGCAGTGCTGATCGTTGCATCATCGAAAGTAGTTTTGGTAAATGGGATGTATTTGCCGTTAAGCATTAGTATACGCTGAGCAGTATCGGCCGGGACACTGGTAGCATAGGTCAGGTTACTGATGTGGTTCGCTACAAAACTTTTAAGTTTCAGACTATCGTTTACTATCGAAGCATCCAGGTTTTGTAAAGCAGCATTAGTAGGTGCCCATATCGTATAATTTTTAGAAGAATTTATAACCTCGGCATAACCGGTTTTGGTTAAAAAAGCACTAAACAAGGAAAGATTTGCATCGGCATTGATTCTATCCATCAAGCTCAAAGTCAAGCCTTCACCGGAAACCATCCCTCTTTCCTCCCAGGAATCTTTACAGGCGGTTAATATGCTTAAACTAACAAGCATCATTATTAAAAATCGGGTAGTATTACCTATCATATATTTTTTACTTAAGGTCATTTAATTTTTGTATTAAGCGGCTGAAAATTCAACCATCAGCCGCTGAACGGTTTCTTAAAATCCGCAAATTTTTGCATCTGAACTTGTCTTTTTGAACCTGCAGCCCTTTTGATCCTGATCGATTGGGATGAAGTGAATCATATCCAACCAGGTAAGGGCCCCGTATGTACCATTCACACAGGTGAAGCGTATGGTTTGATAACCAGTAGTAGTGATATCTGCTACCCCTAATAAACGCCCAGCGTTATTTTTTGTTCCATTGGGCTGTTCGAAGGAATACCGTTTATACCCCTGAGCTAGCATGAGATTATCAGAGTTAGGATCACTTAAACTAACCCCTGAAGCATCCAGATAGGAAATCATGGAGGCTATATTTGGTAATGTCTGTTCATTTGCAGTTCCTACATTCATTGTTGCCTGTAAATTGGGGGCCTTAGAGCTTTGCGCTCTATAACACAACCACACTTTATACTTACCCTTCACCAACATTGGGGTTTTAAACTGTACCCAAGTATGCCGACTCGAAACCTGACCAAGTTGAATTGCCAGGTAGTCGTTGTAAGCAGTATAAAAAGTTGTTCCTGTTAACGAACCATCAACAACATAACTTGAAACTGTTGTAGCACTTGCATTTTGAAATGTAATTCCGGCACATAGGCTTTTATTTCCAGAGGTATTGATATCTACGATTTTACCTAACTGACGAAAAAATGATGTTTGTGCACGCAACTCTGGCTGCTCACCCAGATCGAAGTATACGGCATCAGGATTACGTACCTTAATTTTAAAATATTTAGAAGCATCATTTACCACCCCATTTTTCGCAGAAATATCACTATGGTTTCTGATCAAAGGCACTCCTACTTCTGTAACATCATTAAAAGTAACTTCATTCAGTATCACATCCTGGCTACTTTTTTTGGTAACAATTACTTCATTCGGTGCTATTGTAGGAAATGACTCTGCACTCACCAAATCAGCCATATAATTTGCTCCCGGTAAAACATGGTAAGCCACATATAACCATAAACTATCGGCATGATCTTTCGGATTATTCTTTGTGGACAGCTTTAGCCGAAGTTGTTCGTAGCTCGTAAACCCAGCTACTCTTAAAGCGCTATCACTTTCAGCAATCGCAGTTAAAAATCGGCGAGTGGTATCAATATTATTGATCGTATTTAATGTATCGTATAACCCCGTAGCTTTCAAAGCCTGGGTAAAAATAGAATAGCGAGAATTGCCTTCAATAATTTGAGCAACTGTTTTGGATGCCGGGACCAGAACATGATCTAAAACATGGATGATCCCATTTCCAGTTCTTATGTTGGCTTGCAATATATTAGATTGTTTATTAATTGTATACCTTGTAACTCCTCCTGTATTAGACGCACCAGTAATTAAATACTGCCCGTATTCCGTAAGGCGCAATTTGCCATCAGTAAATTTTGATGTTGAAATGGTATCTGAGATCAGGTGAAACTTTACCATATCCTTCAATGCATTTACATCAACCTCTGCAACAGCTGATTTATTCAATGTTTTTAACCACAAATTTACAGCGTCGTTAGTAGGCGCAAAGATGGTATACGAACCATAAGCACCCAAAAAACCCGACGAACCTGATTTCTTAATGATCTCTGAGAATAAGGAGAATTTTTCAGGATAAAGATCCAAGTAGCCGGTAATATTCACATCACTAGTAGTAGCCAGTGTCATGTGCTCCCTTTTACATCCTAACAAACCAACAACAAGCATCAACAAAATGCCAATCATCGTGTACATTTTTTTAACTGTCTTTTTCATAATCTTTATTTTTGATTATTTATAAAAATTGTTTTGTTCCAATGCTGGATCAGTATTAATTTCATTCTGGAAAATAGGGAAGTAATGGCTGTCCACATCTTGGTAAATTGCTAACGCGGACTGTTGTCTCGCTGCGGGTACGGAACGTTCAACTACTCTTGTAAAAATTTCATTTAGTCTTTGATAGTTACTTCTTTTTGCATTTCGCAGTAAGTCAAACCAACGTTTTCCCTCAAAAGCAAATTCTCTAGCTCTTTCATTGAGTATATAGTCAGAAATACCAGTAGCGTCTGTGACATCAGGCGTTTCTTGAGTTATATTTGGCGCGGTAGCTCTGGTCCGTATTTTAGCAATGATGTCCAAAGCATCCTGCCCCCGATTAACCTGAGCACAAGCCTCCGCTTTCATCAGCAAAATATCAGCGTAACGATAGGCAAACCAATGTACATAGGATGGATTATCAATAGAGTACTTTGTGATACTCGAAGAAGTAGGATTATATGCAGCATCCTCACCTCTGATATCCACTACAGGATTAGCAGATTCATCAGGAGCAAAGAATTCAGCTGAAGTGGCGGGACCAGCAATAAATTTTTTCTTTGAAGCTGTTAAGAAACTATAAAAAGGATTTGCAGCCCCCAATGCATCAAACTGGAATTCAAAAATACCTTCCGATGAATTTCCATTATAGAATAATATATCAGCCCATCCACTCGAATGTGGCACTAATGCGAACTGACCTGAGTTAATGAGCTTATCACATTCTACAATGCTATTATCATATTGTTCCATCCACAAATAGACATCAGCAAGAATAGCCTGAGTAGTATATTTAGTAACCCTTCCTTTATCGGAAGCACGCGTACCATAAGTGTTTACTGCATTGATTTCTGCTGTCTTCAAATCTGCTACGATCTGAGCCAAGATAATTGAAGCAGCACTTTTAGGCAAATTTTCAAGCTGAGCATCGGAAGAAGTTGATTTCAGCTTTAAAGGCACATCTCTAAAAGCACGTACTAAATAAAAGTACATTAGACTCCGAACAGTAAGCGCCTCCGCCACGTAAGCATCTAGACTACTTTGGGTAAATGTTTTATCCTGACTCAATACCTGTGGAGCAAAATCAATTACGGTATTACAATTATTAATGACCCTATAAACAGCGCCCCAATTTGTTAAAGTATTGGTTGGAAGAATATTAACATTAATGATATCCTGTTCATCGGTATTAACCCCTGCACCTGCCGCAATCATGTCACCCCGAATTTCTCCCCAAGTAAACAAGTTGTAAATCAACCCCGCATCTAATAAGGAGGAATAACATCCTATAACAGCAGCTTTCACATCTTCTTTAGTTTTCCAATATTTTTGACGGATAATACCATCCTGAGGCTCGAGGCTCAAATATTTTCCGCAGGATGAACTGATAAGTATCATTAGAACTATCAGTGATTTGTAAACATTCGTTTTCATTTTTTCCTTTGTTTATTGCTTAAAATCTGGCAGATATACCAATAGTCATTGTTTTAATAGGAGGCGTCATTGAATTATCAATAGCTACAGAGAAAGGTCCACTGATCTTTGTCGTCACTTCCGGATCCTGCCCTGTGTACTTAGTTAAAGTGAGGATATTTTCTGCAGTCACATAAACACTAAGTCCTTTCATGTTAACACGCTTCAAAAAGTTCTTCCCCAAATCGTACCTTACAGTAACCGTTCTCCATCTAAGGAATGAAGCATCCTCTACATATCGGCTAGAACCTAGCCAATTGTAGTTATTCGTAGAACCATATACAGCTCTCGGAATATCGGTTATATCGCCCTCGGCTTTCCATCTTCGCAATACAGCAGTACTCTGATTGTCGTAAGAAGACATATTTGTGGTGGCCATTTTAGTTCCGTTAATAAGATCGTACCCGGTACGGAAACTAAAAAAAGCACTGACCTTAAGATTTCCATTAAAAGTAATACTCGGGCCAAAACCGCCGGTATACCTTGGATTGCTATTACCCAGGTAAACAATATCTTTATAATCAATACTTCCGTCGTGGTTGATATCTTCGTAAATAGCATCACCTGCCTGAAACTGATAATTGATAGAAGCATTATTTGCGTAAAACTTCATATACTTCTTCTGGCCATTTAGTCCTACAATATCATTTCCATCTGCGTCTTTGGCTACTGTAGCCTCAGTGGTTGCATACACTCCTTTAAATTTAAATCCATAAAAAGACCCGAAAGGATTACCTACCTGTAGGTATTCTTTGTAAGTCCCATTTGTAGTGATTTTTCCATTATTTTCAGCCGGATACAATGGAGATATTTCACGGAGCATATTTTGATTTTGTGCAATATTAAAAGCAAAATCAACACGCCATTTTTTGTTTTTAATTAAGGTACTGTTCAAGCTAAATTCCCAACCTTGATTATCCATTGTTCCCACATTCATATCTACTGAATTGAAACCGGTATAGTTAGATAAGGCAAGATTTTCATAAAACAAATCTGTGGTCCTGTTTCTATAAACCTCCACATCTATATTTACCCGATTATCGAACATGTTCAGATTCAGTCCAATATTTTTACCAGTAACTGTTTCCCATCGCAAATTGGTTAGCTCCAGATTAGAGGAAGAAACACCTGTCTCACCCAAATAGGTATAATCATAAGTATTATAAGTATTGTAAAAACGGTAATCCTTTTTTGGCGCATTACCTGCCTGCCCATAACTGGCCCTGAAACTCAAATCGTCTATAAATTTAACCCCCTTCATAAAAGGTTCTCCAGAAAGTCTGTACCTTGCAGACACTGAAGGAAATAATCCATATCGATTATTGGGACCGAAACGAGAGTTACCATCACCTCTTAAACCAACATTGATCAGGTAACGATCTAAGAATCCATATTGTGCACTGATCAAGGCACCCACGCTGCGTGTTTGCGAAACTGAAGAATAGAGCCTCAAATCGAAATTTGCTGTTCTCCCCCCGCTAGTTACATCAGAAAGTTCAGAAGAGGGCGAATTTGCACTCATTGCCTGTTGACTTACATATCTACTATCGTTACTCTGAAGTGATAACAGCCCCTGAAAAGTATGTTTACTACCAAGTACCGGCGTATAAATTAAATTTGTTTTGGTAGTAACTGTAAACTGGTCACCATCTACATCTGAAGCACGGTTAGAAATGGTCTCCGTAACTGGCCTTCCTGTAACAATTTGAGGTAAAAAAGTTGTAATCTTTGAGTTATTAATATCGAACTGAACATCCGAAGTAGCTGTTAATACCCCAGGAACAACATTATATTGAACATTAAAGTGAGGAGTAACGCGATCTCCCAATTGATAATTTGAAGCTTGTAGGGCCATAGATACTGGATTATAGGTGCCCCCCAATACATAATTCCCACTTCTCAGGTAATAATAAGCGAAGCCCTGGGCTGTTGTTGCTGGTGTAAAGTAGTTATCGGTCAGATTACCATATTCATCATATTCGTATATACTTTGATTGGGCATTTTAATATAAGCAGCTTGTCTCACCCCCAAATCTTTGGACCCGGTATAAAGCTGATTATTGGAAATATGCGTATAAGAGACATCGGTTCTGAATTTTATTTTTTCTGACACGGTATAATCAAGGTTGATCCGGGCAGTAATACGTCCCAAATCGGTTCCCTTTGTAGTACCTTGCTGATTGAAATATCCCAGGGAGCCATAATAACGAGCGCGTTCTCCTCCACCTGAAATAGAAACATTATGATCCTGCAGATAACCAATCCTTGTAATTGCATCTACCCAGTTTGTATTGTTGCTAAAATTGTAGTAGTTGTAAGGATCATTCTTATCATATTGAAATTCTTTAGCAAATTCTGTAGTCGAGAAAATCTTGCCAGCATTGTAATATTCTTCAGATATTAAGGTAGAATATTGATTACCATTAAGCAGAGGAATTGCACTTGGTTGCTTTGAATAGGATCCTTTAAAGGTGTATGTAATATTAGGTTTACCGATTGTACCACGTTTTGTAGTAATAATCAACACTCCGTTGGAGGCTCTTGATCCCCAAACAGCTGTGGCAGCTGCATCTTTCAAAACACTGATTTCCTTGATATCTGAAGGAGCAATATTTAACAGTTGCGCATAATTATTTTCATCGGAACTGGCGAAATTAAAATCCTCAGGGATCTCTGTTTCATAAGGCATTCCATCAACTACAATCAATGGATTGGTAGCTCCATTAATTGAAGAAGTCCCACGGATACGAATTTGCATCCCTGCCCCTGGATCTCCTGAAGTTGCAGCAATATCCACACCTGGTAATCGACCTTGTAAAGCTTGATCAATAGACGCTGACTGCATTTCCTCCAATACCTTGGCGTCTATTGTTGCAACTGCGGTTGTTCGATTACGCTCATCCACTCGCATACCTGTTCCATTGTCCGTACCACGTTTACCACCTATCACAATTTCATTAAGTGAGTTATTACTTGGTTTAAGAGAAACATTAATCGTTGTTCTCCCGTTGATTACAATACCTCTTTGGGTTTCATATCCAATGAAGGAAACCATAATTTTATTAGCTGGATTCGATATTTTCAGTGCAAAATTCCCTTCTATGTCTGTAGACACTCCACCTACTGTCCGGTTATCTTTATCAACTTCTACTACAGAAGCGCCAATAACCCCAGTTTTATCCTTCGCGTCGGTTACTTTTCCTCGGATGACAACAGCTGTCTGCACCTGCGCGAATGATGATCCTGCCAGTATTAAAATAAAAGCAAAAACAAGGTAAATGTTCTTAGTAAAAAATCTTTTCATATATCTGCTATTTCAGGATAATTAATACTCAAATTTTAAATAACGATCCAGTTGATGGATAACTGCCCGATTGGACAACACATTACTGTTTGATATCACTACGTTAGCAAGCGGAGCACTGCTCTTCATATCTTTTACTTGCATACTATTCAAACTATTGGTTATGGTTATATAGGTATCATTACCATTTGAATCCTTAAACAGCGTTTTATAAAGGCCTGACTTTAACCCATCAGGAACAACTGTGTTACCAGAAATAATATGATATTGAATAAATCGACTTACTTTAGCTATATCGTTTACATTGGTAGGCGCAAAATTCGGAACCCCTGTACTTATGGTACCTGGAAGGACCTCGTCCTTTACTGCCTGAACAATAGCTGCATTATTAGGAATAAACACGGTATAGTTGACGCCTAAAGGGACACCATTTATTTCAAAAGTGCCCGCATTATAGAGCTGACTGCTTTTGAGGTACATTGCAAAATTGTAATACGGATCCGTTGAAACGGTACCCTTTGCAATAATGTGCTGGCTAACCTGTTTTGTGGTAAATGATAGAAATTTATTCACATAAAATGCGTAACCATTGCTTGCCTTTCCATCTGCACTACTCATTGCGCTATTTACCGTAACATATTGTTTAGTAACATCAGTGCTATCTAGGGTACCAGAAGAATAGATTTTAAAATTATCATACTTGATATACTCTCCATTCAGCGTTTCGACGATTCCTGAACCACCTGAAAGCAGATTACTCATTTCACCATGCGCAGCAGGAATAACCGCCTGTTGCAGGACACGTTTGAAATCACCATTAGCCGGAATGGTTAATCTTCCAATAACAGTAGAAGAAGCAAGATAATTTGGGTTGTAATTATACCCAGACGCAATTAGTGTAGCATCGCTCATCAGAATAAGATGCGCTTTGACCTTTGAATTTTTAACCGATGTGTATAAACCGTATTCGTTTAAGAATGTAGATGTGGTTAGATAAGCAGGATTTAAATATGCCTTTCCGAATACTGTAGAAAACACATCAGGATTTTGAACCTTACTCACTCCATAAAACAAACCATTACTTAATAACTTTTTATCGAGGATATCACCATTTGCATTAAACTGTGGAACTTCCCCTGTAAGTACTGCTGTAGCATTTGCAAACTTGCTGGGCCACACCATACTTTTATACATGTGAGCATTCAAAAAATCAATCAAAATCTGTTGGTTATTTAAAAATAAATCTGCCATCGTTTTTCCGGGGTAATACTTGAGCAATACATCCCTTTCATAGGCTAATAACTCTGCATTTCTTGGTACAAATAGAGAGTAAGCCCCTATTTGCGAATTATTCGCCGCTCCGGCCTCTTCGGTAAAAGATTCGTTGTTTAGAGAAAAACCTAATGATGCATTATAGTATTTTACGTAGACGGAATCTGATTTACCAGATAATACCTGATATCTGTGTGTCGCTTCGTTACTAGGCGAATAAGTCACAAACAGATCAAGCAACTTTTTAAACTCACTGTACTCATCTTTAGAAGCAACGTATTGATCCAATGTTTTAGGCGGCTCAATTACATGATCAACCTCATGAATTACCCCATTTTCTGCTACAATATCTTTGTTCTTAACAGCAGCATTCATGATATTAAAACCTGTGTAAGCTGTATTTGGAAAGAAATAATTATAATCTGCTGCACCAAGTGAAGCTGTAGACATGGCATTAGAAATAAAATACGTGATGTATTTATTATTAAAATTGGTATTTATATAAGTTCCGTTACCATTCGAAGAAATAAGCTTTACACTTTTCCCATTTACCTTACCATCATATACAAAATCATAGTAAGTAGTACGGCGTCGAAAACCAAGATTAGGTTTCCATCCTGTTGCGGATAAATAATCTCCTAAATGATCTGTTTTATTAGCATCATAGGCGAGGGCGTAACGTACAAGACTGGTGGCTGCAGAATCAGAAAGTTGTTCTATCCCGGTTAGGCCTTTCTCCTGAAAGTAAGCTTTGAATGCATCATCATTTGGAGCAAATAATGTCCAAAAACCTGCCGTTCCTAATATTTCCTTATATCCAGCTTTATCAATACAAGCCAGGAAACTGCTGAAGTTACCTCGGGCCTGCAGCTGCTGGTATATAGGGTCTCCCAAAGTTTCGGGACGACCGTAATAAGCATCAAATTCCTTCTTTCTGCAGCTGGCAAAGGCTACAATAAGCGTTAGAATGACAATTAAACGTTTTTTGAAAAGTTTATCCATAGCATTTTTCATTGAAAAAACGCCTTAATAACTAACTGATTAGTAAGCAACAAGAATCTGAAATCAACAATAAACCTGCGCAGACGCGTGTTGATTCCAAGAAAGAAAGTAGAAGTTTTTACATACAGTTTTATTTGGTTATTAACGGCTGTTGACTCGTGTTAGGTTATTGGTTATTTGGTTATTTAAATTAAATTTAGCTGATCAGCGATCTTGCGGCAACCTGCCTCATCCTGCTTTAGCTTTTCAAATCACTTAATTTAAAGCACATACAATAAATAATCGTTCTATAGACGTTTATAAGCCGTTTTTCATTCAAAAAAAAATGAAAGTATTCTTATATTTTTTTCGAATGAACTGAAACTTTGCTGGTAATAGGGGGATTTTTACGCAAAAGAACCGACAAATATTTATCGGTTCTTTGCATCATTTGATATGATCTTATCAAAATAAAAGGAGAATAGGACAACAAAGCCTAAAGAGATGCAATTTTTAGAAATAAGGGGTAATCGTAACCGGGCCAATCAGCCCAGATGGCATTACCGACCAATTTGAAGCGTCAAATGGTTTATAGTTTATATTCACAAAATTGATCTCATGATAGTTTCTCCACTGGATCTTTTTCTGATCCATATAACGAATGCGATTGGCCATCAGATTAACCATTTCAACTTTAATGGTATTGGTCCCCACTTTCAAATACTTGCCTATACGAGCCTGAAAAGGAAGACTCCATAAGATGCCAACTTCCTGCCCATTGATCCAAACCCTGGCACTTTCATCAACCTGATTCAGATTTAACAGGTACTCTTTGGCAGTTTTCCCTTTTAGCGTAAAACTACTGGTATATACTCCTGTACCCGAAAAATCCTGAAGTTTGGGATCGGCAAGACTAGTCCAGGAAACCAGCTTATCCAATTTTTGATCAGATGGTAATTCTGGTCCTCCAGTAGTAAAATGCAAGGACCAGGCATTATTTAATTCAACTTGCTCCCCAGGTTTATTCAAGTACGTCCATGTTGTAGTACCAGAAGGGCCTTTTTCCATTACCTTAAGGATCATTGCTTCGCCAGAACGCATTTGCAGCCTTACTTTCAACTGTCCATCTTTAACACTTGTTGCTGCAAGTCCTGATGCCCCACTTTGCGGATCCATGATCAATACACTACCATTCGCATTAATTGGTAATTCCGTATCCACATCATTATCGGTATGGTTAACTATATAATAGTATTTACCACCAACAAAGCTTCGACGGATAAACTGCAAGCCCGTATCGGTTAACTCTTCCCGCTCAACGGATTTATAAGCTAAAGCTTTTTCCACGTCCGAAGCCAACAATACTACTCCCTTACCCGTTTTAAATTGCTTTACACCATTTCCAACATCCGAAAAACTCAATTTGGACAGCATGATTTTCAGTTGCGTTCTGCGTTCCTCCAAGTTGTTTAAGCCCGGAACATCCTTTGGCAACTCCTGAAAAATCACAGTTGCTCCATCATTTGCCAACTGAATCGCTTTACTTAAGGTTTCCAGACTAATCATTGTACATGCTGGAATCACCAAGACTTTGTAAGCTGAACCCTCATTCACCGTATTTACCAGTCCATTCTGAGTGGTAGATTGCGCCAATAACCGATCCGATGCAAAATCAAAAGAGTAACCAGACTTTGCCATCCCTTTCGCTAATTTATAAAATGCTGTAGGGTGCAACCACTCATCGATATTATGTACTTTAACAGCCAAATCCATCCCTTTTGCAACATTCCATACATCATATACCGGCCAGTAAATTAATAGTTCATTATCGGGTTTACCCGATTGAAGGATAGACTGGCAACGGGTAATGTAATTGGTTAATCCACCAAGATGTGGCCACAAGCTATTACTTGGTGTAAACTCTACAGAAGCATAAAAAAGCCAGCCCGGCCAAACTGCGTCTTCAGGAGAATTAGTGGTACCGTGAAAAAAGATATGGTTCACGCCTGAAAGAAACAACTGTTCCGCCTCAGGCTTACATTGCGAATAGGAAGTTTTAAAATGCTCAGTTAGCCAGGTAAAAGTTTCAGAAGAAACTAGTTTTTTACCTCCTGTATGTGCTGCAGAAGAAGCAAACTTACACATCATCGGATCAGGATCTACATTCCTAATGTCCGCACTATCTCTGCGAAGTCCAGGGATAGGGAAATAACTAGAGCCAAAGGTTTCCGTCTCCGGAATATCTACCGCAGCATAAAGATCCAGCAAATTCCCTGGAGAACCATGGGATTGATTCCTGGTAATTGATTGATAGCGATGTGCCCAATCCGTCCAGTTATGGGTAAAATTGAACAGCAACAAATCACTCATCGTTTCTCTGTAGTCTGATTTCAGACGGGCAACGCTTTCACTGGTAGAATCTTCCCCTACCAACTCCATCAGATACTTTTTTAAATCGTAGCCTCTGTTTTTTTTAAATTCATCAAAAAAGGTTGGTGTCCAGTTTGCCCCATAAACTTCGTAGCTGTCGTTAAAGAAGGCTCTTACTCCCTGTGATTTATTCCCAAAGGCATTGTCAAAGCGGCTCAAATAATTCGTTACCGAGTTTTTATCCAAATGGTCTACTGTAAGCCCTTCGCCCCCTGGCGCTGCACGTTTCACTGCCTGACGGGTTTTACCCACAAAGGCGGCATACAATTGCCAGTTTCCCTTTCCAGCTGTCCAGTTCAACCCTCCATTGGCATCAACTTTATCAAATAAGTCCAATAGCTCTCCATTACTTCCATAAGCAGTAACAGCCTGTAATTTGGCGACATCCTGTCTTGCTTCTTTTACTTTGATCGCTTCTGTTAGCTTTTGACCTGATTTCAGTTCATACTGCTGCACAATTAGTTTTGTAGCTGCATCCTCAGGTTTCACCATCGGACCACCAAAAGGCCAACCTGTTCCGGTATTCATATCAACGCCCATACCTAGTGCATTGGATTTTTGAACCGTATAGCGAAGCATTTCCACCCATTTTGGAGATAAGAAATCAATGTACCGTTTCTCAAAACCCACAGCCCCATATATTGGTGTAATTTCCACCCCACCAATACCAGCTTGCTGATATTGAGTCAATACTTTACTGATATTATCTTCCCCTACCGCATTCCCCATCCACCACCAGCGAGTCCAGGGTTTCATCTGTTTCTCAACCCTCGGCCAGGGTGCTGATGGCTTAATATTGTTTTGTGCCACTGCGCCATCAAATAACAATACACCAATGACCAATGCAGTTAGTGTTGATCTTAACTTCATCATTTAATCCAGGTGAAACACCTGCTCCAATCTTACACTCACCGGCGAATTATCCGGATTGGTTTCCATAATATCGGCCATATAAGCCCACCATTTTTGCACAATCGCTGTAGTACCCAGGTCTTGTGATGACGCCCCATCCTGTTGCTGCACCGCAAACAAGGTATTGGTTTCTTCATCCAGAAAAATAGAATAATCACTTACTCCATTCTGCTTTAACAAGGCTGCCAAGTCTGGCCATATTTCATCATGTCTTTTTTTATATTCCGCTTTAGCACCTGCTTTAAGCTTCATTTTAAATGCAATCTTCGACATATTTATCTAGTTTATTTGAATAACCATAGTTGCTGTATTTCCATTTTTTGATTTTACCCAAAGTAACCGTGCTGCGGTATCGTAATACCAACCCGGAGATTTTTCAAGATCGGCTTTATTGTTCAATTGTTTTAATCCTTCACCATTTTCAATCACAGCTTTAGGTTGATTGGCTAAGTTCCAGTGAACTTTAGCTAAATAAGTATGAAATGTAGGTTTAAACGATCCTGTAGGTTTTGCAATAGTCAATTCTAAAGCATTTGCAGATTGCGCCGCAGTGATACGGGTTAAGGCAGAGCTTCCTTTTTGATAGTTTAAACTTAATCCATCATCTTCATACAGGTTATAAGCCAAGGCTCCGTGCGGAAAAATATCCAACGTAATTAAATCTATTGCTTTTTCACCACTGTATAACATTTCTGGCTGCATCGGAATAATTCCGCCGCCCTTTACAAACAAAGGAATAGTATCTAATGGCGCAACGACATTCACATAGCTGGCACCACTGTATTGCTTCCCTGTCCAATAGTCAAACCAAGTGCCTTTTGGCAAATATACCGTGCGGGTAATGGCACCTTTAGTTGTTACCGGAGCCACCATTAAGTGATCGCCAAGCATATATTGATCTGCAATCTCATAAACATTTTCATCATCCTGGTGATCCAATACCAATGCACGCATCATTGGTACACCACTTTGATATTGCTGATGCATACCCGTGTACAAGTAAGGGATCATGCGATAACGCAATACATCATATTTTTTAAAATTACGCAAGGCATCTTCTCCATACTTCCAGGGCTCTTTATAACCTGGATGGTCCATTCCGAAAACCATGGCAATTGGGCTGAACATGCCAAACTGTACCCAACGGATGTACAACTCAGGATCTGCCTGATGCTCAAAACCACCCATGCAATGTGCCCATGAGCCGATGCCAGAAAGACCAATATTTAATCCTGCCTTGATTACAGGGGCGAAATATTGCCATTCACTAGGCCAATCACCTGCAAAAATATATGGATAACGTTGAATTCCGGAATATCCCTCCCTGGTTTGATTTAAACCTCTCATCCCGTTAAACTTCTGAAACTCTTCAAAGGGTGCTTTGGCATAGGCTATAGGAAATACATTGTGCAGACGCTCTGCATCTTTACCTGTTGGACCAATCTTTTCACTTTCATTCGCCAAAGCGCCAAAGGCACTACCTTCATCTGTCTTTAAAAACTTTGCACCTATAGATGCGACACGTTTCACTCCATTATCCCACCACCAATCAACGGCCTTTTGATCGAAGAAATTAACAAACTCGCCGGGCTTTCCATTTTCAGGATAAGTATAGCCCTTTTCTCTGGCCTGATCGAGGAGGTTCAGTTTTTTGGCATTGTCAAATCTGGGACGGATATGTAAGCCGACCATCTTATAGCCCATCGCATAAATACTATCGAACATAGATTTTGGATTTTTAAAGGTTTCGCGCCATTCAAAAGAAGTAGCGCCCTTACCACCATTCTCACCAAATAGTCGCCAGGTAGAATCCAGCCAAAGTAAATCGACAGGAATCCCCAGTTCTCTATATTTTTTAGCCAATGCTACTACGTACTGATCAGATGTCAATGCTTCATGACTCCATGTGCCCCCACTATAAGTGCCGGCATGTAGACCTAAGGCAAACTGGGGCAACATAGGCGATTTGCCCGTGATGTCCGTATAACTGCCAAGGATCGTTTTAAATGTTGGTCCATAAATGAAATAATAATCCAATTCTCCATCCACAGCTTTAAAGCTATACTGATCTTTTTTGCTTGCTCCCATATCCCATTCTGTCGCAAATGTATTGTGAAAGAAAATACCATAACCTCGCGTACTCATGAAGAATGGAACTGGGCTGTAATTAGCTTCTAAAATATTATAAGCACCAATAGCGTGTGGCAACCCCTTACCTCTGCCTACATTCAAAGTTACTTTCTTACTTCTACGGTCCAGAAAATCCATACGTTCCCCAAAGCCAAAGAAATGCTCATCAGCCGCTAGTTTTTTATTGGCGCTTACCGCATCTCCTTGCTTAAGCAAAGCAGTCTGTTCATCTTCAGAAAGAAGCTTACCAGTTTTATCAAAAACGATTATGCGAAAAGGAGCCTTGTACACTTTAATGTTCAGACTACTTGTACTCAGCAAAAAGTGATCATTTTTATCTATCGTTTGGACAGGTACAATCGGCCAATCGTAGCGACTCACCATCAGCTGTTCATTTACTTCAAATTTTCCGCTCCAACTGGCCCTAACCCTAAATACACCGGGAGCACAAAACTCAAGTTTTACTTGTGTACTTGTGGTAGAGAATGAAATCTCATTTCCTTCTTTTTTAAAGCCAGATTTGTAGCTGCCAGCACTTTGGCCATTCACTAGAAATGGAATAAGCAACAGAAAAGCCGACTTTATGATTTTTTTAAACATGATATAATTTAAGCGCTGACGTTTTATTTTTTCATTTTATAAACTTCTGTACCTGCCAACAGGAAACAGCCTAATCCATAATCTTCAAAATCGGGCATACTTGTATAGCTTACAGGCTGACCATCCTTAGGCTCCTTACCTGTTCCCTGTAAATAACCCAGGAAACCATTGTTATGCACTGCATCTTTCGTCATGGCATTCCATGCCTTTACAATGATTGGTTGATAAACCTTTTGATCTAAAAGTCCTTGATTTACACCCCAGGCCATTCCATAAACAAATAGCGCTGTACCAGATGTTTCTTTACCTCCAAAATGGGTTGGATCATGCAGACTTACATTCCAAAATCCATCGGTACGTTGAATTGGAACCAATGCTTTGATCATTTCCTGATATGTTTTTAAATACTCCTCTCTATGTGGCGCATCTTTAGGCATAATCTCCAATACTTTTACCAATGCAGCAACGACCCAGCCATTACCTCTCGACCAGTAACAATCTTCAGCATTAGGCTCTTTATATGGTGGCACAAAATCCTTATCTCTCCACCATAAACCGTCCTTAGCATTATATAAGCCACCACCCTCTACATTTTTCGAATGCATATACATTTTATACATATACTCGTAATAGGCAGGATCATTATACAATACACCTAGTTTTGCGAAAACAGGCATTCCCATTTGCAACGCGTCAATCCAGGTCCAATCGTCAATTTTACCTGATTTCATCATCAGGTCTATCGAAGCCTTAATGTCTTTAATTCGCTCAGGCTTTTTGTCCATGTTATATAAATCGATATAAGTCTGACCACAGGCTTGATTATCGGCATTGCGTGTCCCAATACCATCTCTTAGCCCCCATTTATGCTTCTCACCCCATTGTACCGCATAATCATAATAAGCCTGATCAGGTTTGAGCTGATATAAACTCATCAGGCCTTCATAGTATACGGCTCGCGTCCAGATGTTACTTGGGCGTTCTCTATTGGTAATGATAGATTTGCCAGCATCTGGCCATTTGTTCATAAAGTAGGCATTGGTAAGTACCAATGATTTTAACACTTCTTTTTTTGAAGGAATTTTTTGAGCAAAACTGGCTTGTACAAGCAATCCAAATAGTGTCAGGGCAATAGCAATCTTCTGTTTCATTATCATTAAATATTCTATCGTATTAAAAAATATTAAAGCTTTTTGGTGCCAGCTTTCTGTTTTAACTCATCCGGACTATCCTTGGTATAGGTGTTGAACATTTCTTTGGAAGGACTTTCAAAAAGATCTTTTACCATTGCAAATGTGATTTCGGACCGGGGACTAAATTTGTCTGACTGCATGTATCGCTGTAAACTAAAGAACAGCTGTTTCGCAGCTGGCGATTCATCTTTTCCAGGTCCCAGGTTGGCACTTGAAACGATTAGTTTCCCTTTACCTACTTTTGCTTCAAAAATCAATGCCAGGCGTCGGTTCAAAAACCAGGTATCAATAGGTTGTACGATTGGCCTAAATCCCGACGGAAAATCTTCAAGATTCATTACCTGCGCTTTATTTACAATTTCCCACCATTGCATATCACTGTGATCATCGGTTGGAAATTCCGAGAATGCGGGATGCTTCGGATCACATAAAAAACCCAGGGTATGTGGCGGACGCATTTTAAACCAAGAGGTATTCCAAAAAACAGGAAGAAAAGTTTGTACGACTTCTTTCCCTTTAACAACCGTTCCAGCTGCATTCAGAAATACATTTCCTCCTTCATCCAGTATTTTTTTCGCCTGATCATCTAATGCGCTACAATAATAAAAGTCTGTCTTATATTGTGGTAGTTCTGCTGGATAAACCCAAAAATCCCAACTGTTGACAAACAGAGTTCCATCTATCATTACCTCCAGTTTTAAATGACTTGCCTTTTGAACCTGTGCAAGTGGAAATACAATGTCGCCTATTCTGATGCAATTGGTGATGTCCAGCGTCTTAGGCTCAAAAGCCCCTTTGCCGATTACAGTCTCGGCTTCATCCTTGATCCTCCAGGATAACCTGGCATTTTGAATTGGCGAAGCCCCATAATGCGCAACTTCAATTGCCGCATCAAAATTTTCATTGTTCTGAAATACGAACTTTGAAATCCTGGCAAGGGGCACAGTACTGTTACAGAACTGGCGAAACTCCTTTGGTGTAACATAGCCTTTCTCGTCCCAAAACGCATCCAACACTCCTACAAGTGCGGTCCCCTGTCCTGGATAATCATTTAGGGACAAAAGTTGAAAACCACTGTAACCAGGCGTACGTAAAGCTTTTTCTATTTCATTTTTATAACAAAGAACCTGTAACTTACCACTAGCAATTAAAAAAGCTTCGGCCTGATCGCTCATATCATGATCTTTAAGATCTTCCTGAAAAAGCTCAAAATTTTTAGCTCGGTATACTCCGGTATATTTTTTTATCTCTTTAAAATTAGGAAACACGCAATATTGCCCCATTTCATGTGCCACAAAGGGCACTGTAAACTGTGAGATCTGCTTGCGATAATCTGAAATGCTCTCCGGTCTCCTTCCCCAGTCAAGCCCCCTTGCTCCTGCCCGAACCATAAATTCGTTATTCTCTATGACTGGCCAACTACCGCCAACCGAAGCACCGGTGTACAAGCGTCTCGAATCTTTTGCTTTCCAATAATTATTGAATTTGCTGAGGTAAGGCACTTGTTTTCCGCGTGGTTCATTTCCATAAGCGAGCATACAAAAGGAAGCGTAATTGCCATAGTTTTTCGCCATTCTATTGGTTTCATCATAAATGAACTGGTCGATCGGTTTGCCGTCACCTATGGATGAGCCATGATTTGCCCAGCTTGGTCCTTCCGGCTGCAAGTAAAAACCTAACTGGTCCGCAGCAATAAAGGCCGCTTCTGGCGGGCACCAGGAATGAAACCGCATATGATTTAATCCATGTGCCTTAGAGATCCTGAAGATTCGTAGCCAGGAATCGACATCCATAGCCGGATAACCCGTTAAGGGAAATTCACAGTTATTTACTGTTCCTCTCAAAAATACTGGTCTGCCATTGATTTCGAAATTACGGCCTAGGGCTTTAAATTCCCGCATACCAAATTGCACCTGTTTCTGATCTTTTTTACCATCAGCAGTCACTATAGTTGCTATTAGTGCATATAATGCTGGATTAAACTCATCCCAGGTTAAAATCTTATCCCCCATAGGATAGTCGATTTCTAAGGATCCCTTCCCATCAACTATTTTAAAGTCGACCGTGACAGGCTTAACCTTCAAATTCGTCTTCGTATTAAAACTATTAGCACTTAATGTTATTTTTCCGGAAATCGCGCTAATAGCTCTCGATTTCAATTGAATTTTAACTTTTGCCAATTTCCTCTTCAGATCAGGATAAACCTGAATATCATCCATATAAACCGGTGCAGCGGCCCGAAGTTCCATTTTGCCGACTATACCGTTCCAGTTCCCTTGTGTATGGTCTGTTAAACTATGGGAATCCTGGCCCACATTAATGGCTTTAATCGAATTGTCTATCCGGATAGTTAATATATGTTTACCAGGCTTCAGGTTAACCGGAAGTTCAAAATTCTGTGCGACAACAAAGGTATACTGAGGATTACCCAACTCTTCATCATCAAGCCATACACGGGTTTCGCTATGCGGATACTCCAGTGAGAGTAGTACACGTTGCCCTTTCCAGTTGGCGGGAATATTTACTTCTTTTTGATACCAGGCCGCCCCCGTATAGTGTTTAGCTGGTGTTAACCAAAAAGGTATTTTTATATTCCCTTCGGCTCTATATTTCTCTAATCTTGGATTGTAATACCAGGAACTATCATAAATACTACCCGTCCATTTAGTTTTTAAAGTGATTTCATCACCTTTAAAATTTTCAGCCATAGATCCCGGAAGGTTTACAGATTCGGGTAATACCGTAGCAAACCATTTGTCTTTTAGCCCAACATCACCAGCATCAATTTTAAATCTCCATTTGCCTTTTAAAGAAATATTTTGCGCTTTTAACGTTGACGAAAGCACAAAAACCAGACAGAAGCAGGCGATAATATATTGAACAAAAATATGTCGTTTCAAAAGCATGGTTATAAGAGACGGAAGGTTTCCGCGGGTTAATATTTAGTTAGGTACGATTATAGGTTTAAATGCTTTAACGGGCAACCTGTCCCATCCTGTTAAAACACTAATCTTTTAGGTATTTAAGGAGCGTAGAGGT
This sequence comes from Pedobacter sp. ok626, assembly GCF_900100435.1. Classification (GTDB taxonomy): domain Bacteria; phylum Bacteroidota; class Bacteroidia; order Sphingobacteriales; family Sphingobacteriaceae; genus Pedobacter. Next base: position 143,550 of record NZ_FNEX01000018.1, read on the forward strand.
TTTCAATGCTTTTACCCCTTCAACTACCGATGCTGCATTTACTTTAGCCCCCAATTCATTCGTATGTGTATGATCTTTTTCTGTGAAAAAGGCGTCTACCTTTTCCGCAGCCAATCCTGCGTACTTATCTTTTATGATCTTATTGAGTGGAATAAAACCCACCTTTTCTGCATTTGCTACTTCCTCAGCCCAGGTCGCATAATTATCCACCACCAAGGTCATCACTCCATTTCTTACCGGATTGCGTGGAACTGGAGAACATACAATAGCTGTTGCACCTTTTGCTTTTGCATCATTGATAAATTTACGTAGATACCAACCGTAGGTATAAACTACTTCTTTCTGTTTAGTGATGGGGTTATAGATTTCCTTACTTTCCAGCCCTGTTCCTTTGATGGTTCCACGAGCACGAGCCGTATCATCAAGCGGACTACCATCATTATGACCAAATTGCATCAGAACAAAGTCGCCAGGTTGCAGCTTTGTCAATACCGCATCCCACAACCCCTTACTTTGAAAAGTACGTGTACTGGTGCCACCCAAAGCGTGATTTTCAACATTGATTTTATTTAGGTCAAAAAAATCAGCCAAATAACTGCCCCAACCCCATAAAGAGCCATCCCCCTTTCCTTTTCCATTTTTAACCGTGGAGTCGCCGATTAGATATAAGGTAGGCTTGAGCAGGTATTTATTTAAGGGGCAATCCTTAAGTTCTTTTATACCTTCAACCACTGATAATGCGTTAAATTTTGCACCTGCCAGATTGGTATGGGTATGATCTCCCGGAAAAAATGCTTTCACAGATTCGGGACCCATCACATCGTATTTATTGGCTACGATCCTATTCAGATCTATAAAATAAACCCCTTCTTGTTTAGCCACCTCTGCAGCCCATTTACCAAAACTATCACCAGCGCGTAGTACTTTTCCATCTTTAAACTGGTTACGTGGAATCATAGAAATGACGATTGGTATAGCACCCTTTGCTTTTGCTTCCCGTACAAATTTGCGAAGATACCAGCCATAGGTATGCACTGTTTCTATGGTACCATTAGGCCAGGTAAGCACTTTCGTTTCCTCACCAGTTCCCTTCAATACACCACGTCGCCCCTCTTTGGTAGTATCTGGGACACTTCCATCATTATGACCAAATTGCATGGTTACAAAGTCACCAGGTTTTAAGGATTGTAGTACTTTATCCCATCTTCCCTCTGAAAGGAATGTACGGGTACTGCGCCCCGCCATCGCGTTATTTTCTACATCTATTTTTGTGGTATCAAAAAGATCCGCAATAGGTGTTCCCCAACCCCAGGTTTCTTTATTTGAATTGCGAACGGTGGAATCACCGATGACATGTAAAACTGGTTTTTCCATCTTCTTGAAAGCAAATAGGACGGCCATACACAACAGGCCTATTAAGATGATATTCTTGTTCATGGTTTATTTTTTTATTGGTTCTATCAATACAATATTAGGTTTTGGCGCCTTCTTCATCCCATTCCCGAAATAGAAGCCAGTATGGGGAGGTTGGTTATAGCCCACGTTTTGCCAGGCGATACTCAACCGATATTGCGGGTCGTGCATGAAAGTATAATTTCTATGTGTTGTGGGAATAGTCGTTGTATAAATCCGCAGGCTCTGGTTGTCATAAGCACGAAAAATTACTTCTTCCCTCCAGTCTCCAAAAAGATCTGCGCTTAAAGCGGGAGTTGATTTACTGCCATTGTTGGACACACAACCATTTGCCGTAAACAAACGTCCTCCATTGTATTTATCAATGTGGTTACCATCCAACAGCTCACGTGAAAGATCTGCGTCCCACCAGATTAAAAAATTAGTCGAACGAGGTTGATCTCCAATTCTGTTTCCTTTTATATCATGCAACCCATTTGATCCTGACCACCACATTTGTGCGCCAATCCTGGTATTGTCGATATTTTCAGCAACGCCACGGCCCACATCCTCATCTTCAGACCCCTTCCATAAAATTTCACCTGTACGGGCATCATAAACGGCCGCTCCAGGCCCTTTTGTGCCTTCTTCGATTTCATGGACGCCGAAAACTTCCAATCCTGGGCGTTCAGGATCCAAATCACTGACATGCAGAGCATCACCATGCCTTAAGACAGTCGTATATAAACCTTTGCCATTGTCATCCACGCACATCGAACCATAGATAATTTCATCCTTTCCATCGCCATCTACATCGGCAACAGAGAGCCCATGATTACCCATCCCTGAATAAGGGTTTCTACCATCTTTTGAATCAAATACCCAACGTGAAGTAAGCTTTCCGTCACGCCAATCCCAGGCAGCCAAAACAGTGCGACCATAATAGCCACGACACATGACTACACTCGGATGTACACCATCCAGATAAGCTATACAGGCGGTAAAACGATCTACCCGGTTACCAATCTTGTCATTTTTGCCGTTGCCACCTTTTCCACCCCAACCAGCAATGTCTCCGCGTTCAGGGATATAATCCACAGTGGCCAGCGCTTCACCTGTTTTACCACTAAAGATGGTGAAAAATTCCGGACCGGATAAAATCCTGCCATTGTCATTACGCCAGTCTTTTGTCCCATCCCCGATTACTTTTCCCAATCCGTCGATTGTCCCATCTGCCGTTTTACAAGCAAACTCAGCGATGCCATCACCGTCCAGGTCATACACCATAAACTGGGTATAATGTGCTCCTTCTCTTATATTTTTCCCCAGATTGATCTCCCATAAAAAAGTTCCATCCATTTTATAGGCCTGGAAGATTGCGGGGTCAGTTATTCCATTGAATGAATTATCCCGAGCACGGCCGGTTTGATGCAATACAATATCATACTCACCATCACCATCCAGGTCCCCCACAGAAATATCATTTGGTGTATATCCTTTAGGGGTACGTAAAGGTATGGTCAGGTATTGCTGTATAAGAGAATTTGTGGGTAATTTGAAAGCTTGACTGGCCGCTCGCTCCTTCGCATTTAATACCGGCCTGATGTAATAACTATAGCTTTGTGCAGCAGGCGCATTGCTATCCACATAGTTTGTACCAGCTGTTAAAGGCAGCTCGTTTAGTTTAACAGCCGGTTGAATTCCCGTCTGCCTGTACAAATTAAAAGCAAGGTCTTCAGGGTCTGTACCCAATATCCGCCAGCCAACATATACAGTGTCCTCCGCCTGCCGTACAGCAATCACTCCACGTCCCAATTTTTCCATTTGCCGTTGAGCAAAAAGATCATTCCGGAAGAACAATATCAGCATGACAGGAATTATATATTTAAAAAAACTTCGCCCGAACATATTTGATTTTTTGTTGGAGGATTCAGAAGGTCATTCCAAATCTCCCGGTTAACTGATTTGTGTGTCTTAATAGTACGCGGGGACAAATTGGAAATAAAAAAGAAAATAGGCAACCTGCCCCCACCTGCTCTACAAAATAACCTTAACTAGGCTATAAATTAAATCCATTGTAACCTCTCGACAGCAAACTACAATAGTTTTGTTTACCAAACAACTCTGCTCCCTCCTATGAACAGGATGGAGCAGGTTGCATCATTAGTGGAATAAACCTTACGTTTAAACCTCATAAAAAAACAAATTATATTTTCCAGCAGGGGGAGTAATAAAGTATGAACAACTTAGAAAACCAATCTGATCAAGCTTTACTTGAGTTGCTCAAAGAGGAAAACAGACAGGCTTTTAATGTGCTCTACAACCGATATTGGAAAAAACTATATAATACCGCAAATAAACGGATTAAGGATCCTGAAGCCGCAGAAGAAATCGTGCAAGACCTTTTCACCAGTTTATGGCTGAACCGCCATAAAATCAACATACATACTTCTTTTGAAAGTTATCTTCATAGCGCTGTACGCTATCTGATCATCGCCTGCTTCCAGAAGCAGATGAACAAACTCAGGTTTGAAGAAGACTTTTCAAAAGTGAATACCATTGCTGATACCACAACAGAAGATTCTATTGTAACGAATGACCTGCTCGGGCTGCTGAACCGAAAAGTTTATACCTTGCCTGAAAAATGCCGCTCGGTCTTTGAACTCAGCAGGAAAGACCATAAAACCAATAAAGAGATCGCTGCAACCCTTGGAATTTCCGAGAAAACAGTTGAAAACCACATGACTAGGGCATTAAAGATTCTTCGCCTGAGCTTCACCTCTCTCTGTATTACAGGAACGATTTTGGTTAATCATTTCCTAGCCTCTTAACAACCTCCTGCATAGCTCCATAAGGGCTCCGTCTTTATTTTTTTAAATATTTTACTATCCGTTGGGGGCTAGGCCCAAAAATACTCACTACATATATAACCAATATATAAACCAATTTATTGAAACGGGTATGAAGATCTCATCCAAACTTATTGATAGCTATTTAAATGATACCTGCACGGCCCATGAGCGCGAACTGCTACATGAGTGGTTTAACTCATTTGAAAACGATGATGAGCCCCTATCCTACTTATCAGCCACACAGCAGGAAGAATTAAACCGAAGAATGCTCCATAAGATCGATGAAAACATTCTCTCCCGGGAAATTTCCAGCCAGAAAAAGCCTAAACGTTTCAATTATATCGGCATTGGCATGGCAGCAACCTTATTCATGGTGCTTGGTTCTTTCCTGTTCCGTACAGAAAAACCAGCTGTCTCAAAAAAAATTAATCTTCCTACTGCTTCAGAATTAGTAATGGTGCGTAACCCTTCTAAAATCATGAAGAGACAGTTGCTTCCCGACGGGACATCCATCTGGCTAAAGCCAAATTCTAAAATTACCTATGCTAAAAATATTGCCGCGAGTAAATTCCGTGAGGTCACACTTAGCGGCGAAGCTTTTTTCGATGTAAAACGCGACACTTTACATCCTTTTATCATCAAAACAGGCCATATCAACACCAAAGTACTTGGAACCAGCTTTAACATCAAGGCTTATGATGGCGCTGATCAAGCGGAAGTCTCCGTAATAACTGGTAAAGTGCTGGTATACCTGGATAAACGATTAAAAGATAAAGGCACCAGCGAAGTCTATTTACTGCCCAATCAGAAAGCTGTTTATTCCAAGACAACGACAGACCTCCATAAAGAAAATGACAGGACACTTAGAATATGGGAAAAAGATACTTTTACTTTTAATGACACCCCGCTGTCAGAAGTCGTTAACATACTGGAGCAGCATTTCAAGGTAAAAATCGAAATTGAAAATACAGAAGTCAGAAAGTATACCCTTAAGGCCGACTTCAATAAGCAAAACCTTCCGGATATCCTGGAGCTGCTTAGTAAATCCATGGATCTGAATTACGAGATTTCTGACAAACAGGTAAGGATCAACGAAAATAAATAACCGCAGCATCGGCTGTAACTAACCAAATAAATTCGGAGGATTAATCATGTGAACGAAAAAAACGAGCCGCGTAGTTAATATAAAAAAAGAGTAGAGAAGTGGTGGGCACTTCTCTACTCTAAAATCCTGATCTGACGCATTAAACAAAGCGCCAGATCGTTAACTGTCTTATTTCTGGAAAATAAAACCATATTAAATATATGAACTTTAATTTAAAAGTCTCTATTGACTTACGTTATATTATGAGAATTACATTGAGCCATTTAATTCTATTTTTCGTATTTACGGGTGTAACCTATGCTTCTCCATCTAAAGCACAAGGGCTGTTGAATACCACTATTAGCATGAATGTAGGCGATATAAGTTTGCGGGAAGCGCTGACAGCCATCGAGAAAACCGCCAAAACAAAATTTGTCTACAGCAATACCCTGATCAATGCCAACCAAAGGGTATCGGTAAATGCTAACGGAGAAAGGTTATCCACCATACTAACAAAGCTGCTGACCGGTAACGGGATCACTTTTGAACTCTTTAATGAGCAAATCGTACTGGGAAAAGCAAAGGCTTTTCCGCCGGGGCTTACAAACGCACAAACCATTATAGCCGATGTGGTCATTACCGGTAAGGTAACTGACGAAAAGGGGCAGGCTTTACCGGGTGTAAGCGTAAAGATCAGCGGAACTACAATTGGTACCACGACCAACAGCACAGGAAGTTTTACATTAAGTGTACCCGAAGATAAAGCCAATGGTAAGCTGCAGTTCATTTACATCGGCTTCGAAAGTCAGGAAGTGGCCATCGCAAGTAAAACGAATTTTGCTATAAAATTACTGGAAGAGAAGAAAACGCTGAGTGAAATAGTGGTTATTGGTTATGGAACGCAATCTAAAAGCAAGTCTATTGGAGCAATTTCCAAAATAACTGCTGAGTCTATTGAAGAAAGACCGATTACCCGTGTTGAACAAGCTTTACAAGGCCAAATGGCTGGGGTAACGGTACGTAGTACCTCCGGATCTCCTGGTAGCGACATCACGGTGAATGTACGTGGTGCGGCTTCTATTACAGGTTCAACTACGCCCTTATACATTGTAGATGGCGTGCCATTAGATAACTTATCAGGTATTAACCCGTCTGACATTGCGTCTATCGACGTATTGAAAGATGCGGCATCCGCAGCTATTTACGGAGCAAGGGGTTCTAACGGGGTAGTGATGGTGACTACCAAAAAAGGTAAATCAGGAAAACCAGTGTTCAACATTGCAGCGTATACTGCTGTGGCAACCGCTGAGAAAAAAGTAGATGTGATGAGCCCTGATGAATGGATCACATTCAGCAAAAAATATCTGGACAGACTATGGGTAAATGCAACAAATCAAAGCGGCAGTGTAAGTCAGGCTGATCGGATTGCTTATGCCCAGTCGCTAGCCCCCCCAAACACAGTTTATCAAACCAGAGATCAATTATTGGCAATTAGGACTGCTTATGGCATTTACGACCCTTATTGGGGAACCAGTGCGATTGAACCAATTGACTGGCAGGATGAACTATTACGTTCAGCGCCGGTTAATGACCTTCAGCTAGGTGTATCAGGTGCAACTGATGACATTAATTATTCCATTTCTGGAGGTGCATACAATCAAAAAGGAATTATTGTTGGATCAGGATATAACCGTTATTCATTAAGAGCTAATGTGGAAGCAAAATTGAGCGACCGCGTAAAATTAGGTTTAAGTCTGGCTCCTTCAATTGGAACCATTACAGGTGCGAATGTAGATGGGAAAGATAACGCCGTATCACGTGCATTAAGTTTCCCAGGCTGGGTACCTGCTGGTTCAGGAAAGATGGCAGGTTCCGATCCGTATAAATTTTACGACGGATGGGGTCCTGGAGCAGATAACGTGAGCCCATATGTACAAGCCGTATACAATGAGCGAACAAATTCTGATTTCCGGATGAATACCGCGTTAAACACCACGGTTAAAATTATTGACGGTTTAAACGCAAATGGATTATTGGGATGGAACTATCGCAATAATTCACAAAGAACCTATAGCCCTACCTGGATTCAAGGTACTTGGAATAAGGTTGCACCAGGTGCATTGTCAACTTCAAGAAAAACAGGACTTTTTTACAACAGCCTACTTTACCAGGGAACATTAAATTACAACAAGGAGCTGGGTAAGCATTCTATTGACGGTTTATTGGGTGTTTCACAGGAGACTTACAAAGAGGAAAGTAGCGATCAGGGATATACGGGTTTTCCAAATGACAAAACCTATGTGTTTGATCTGAAGAGAGGAACTACAATAAATCAAAACACCATATCGGCCGCGAGTAATGCATTAATTTCTTACTTTGGACGTGTACAATATTCATATGATAACCGCTATCTATTTTCTGCATCGCTTCGTCGCGATGGTTCATCCAAATTCGGACCAAACAACCGTTGGGGTACTTTCCCTGCACTTTCTGCAGGTTGGGTAATCAGTGCAGAAGATTTTGCAAAAAGTTTTGAGTGGTTAAGTACTGCAAAGGTAAGAGCAAGTTGGGGACAAACAGGTAATGACAGGATCGGAAGTTCAAACTTCCTTTCTAATATGGGCGCTTTAAATTATCCACTGGGAGAAACGAACCAAACGGTAAATAATGGTTTCGTAGTTGGAAATATTGCCAACTCTAACCTACGTTGGGAAAAAACAGATAGTTATAATATCGGCTTAGACCTTGCTTTTATCCAAAACCGAGTTGCCCTATCAGTTGATGCTTATTTCAAGAAAACATCTGACTTGCTACTACAAGCCCCAGTCTCATTAACCACTGGTTTTAGCAGTATGCTAGACAATATTGGAAATGTAGACAACAAAGGGGTAGATATACAGGTAAATACCATAAACTTTGTTGCACCAATAAAATGGTCGACTTCATTTAACGTTTCTATAAACCGTAATAAAATCACTGAATTAACCAATTCCAATGCTGATATTAAACTGGGACTAAACAATACCATTATTCAAAGGGTAGGCTCTCCTGTAAACTCTTACTATTTATTAGATGCGCAGGGCGTACTGAGAGAATCTGACTTTACTCAAGATGCTAATGGTAAATACACCATTCCTAAACTGCCAATCCTGACCGGCCAAAAACCGGGCGATACCAAATATAGGGATGCCAACGGAGATGGAAAAATAGATGCAAATGACTATATCGTTGCAGGAAACTATCAGCCTAAATTTGAATTTGGAATTACAAACAGTGTATCTTATAAAAACTGGGACTTGTCAGTTTTACTTCAGGGACGTGTTGGTGGTGATCTGCTTTCTATTGGATCTCGCGGATGGAATAGAGCTACTGGGGATACCAGGTACAACTACATGGAAAGCTGGTTGACTAAAGCATACTGGTCTGAGGCTGAACCAGGTGATGGAAAAGTGTCTGCATTTTATTCCATCGGTAGTGAATATGATACCAACTGGATGTACAGCGCTAGTTATTTACGCATTAAAAACGTAACACTTGGATACAATGTACCTGTGTTGAAAAAGGTTTTCAGCAGCATCAGGTTATATACCTCATGTGACAATGTATTCATGTGGGATTCCTACTACCCTGGCTATTCTCCTGAGGGAGCTACGCAGGACAATGCATCCTCTGACTGGGGTTCATATCCGCTGGCCAGAACGATATCTTTCGGATTATCAGCTAAATTTTAATCTACCATTTAATTTAAGAACATGAGAAGTTATAAAAAATATATGGTTTTATTTTTCAGTTTGGGAACAATGGCTTTCCAATCCTGTAATAAAACAATTGATATAGCCCCGGTTGAAAATAATACATCTGGTGCATTTTACAGCAATGAAATAGAAATCAAACAGGCAGCATTAGGAATTTATGCAAGACTGGGAAGAAACGGAACTAACACTGATTTCGCAACCGAATATTTTTGGTTAGCTTCTGAAAACAGGTCAGACTTGTTTTATTTGGGCGGCGAGACTTCCGCACAAAATGACCAGCTTGACTTAAGAAAGTATTTAATTACTTCAAATACAACAATTGTTTCTACAATTTTTGCGCGCTTGTATCAGGTAATCAAAGAAGCCAACAACTTACTTTATTACACTAAGGAAGGTGAATACATGCGTTACCGTGCAGAAGCAAAATTTTTAAGAGCATATGCGTATTCTGAACTGGCCAGATCATTTGGCCCTACGGCTATCATTACAAAACCTATAGAAAATCGTGAAGCAATACTTTTACCTCGCGCGCCACTGACTGAGATTTACGCACTAATTATCGACGATTTAAATTATGCCGCAGCTAATCTGGCGAAAACTTACACTGGTATTGACGCTGGCCGTGTTGGAAACCTTGCAGCTAAAGCGTTACTGGGTCAGGTTTATATGACTATGGCTGGATATCCAATGAACGATGCGACCGCATATGCAAAAGCAGAGACAGCATTTTCTGGTATTATAACAGATGTAGCTCCTCGATTTGGTCCAGTATATGCTAACCTTTTCACAGTAGCCAACGAGAATAAATTTGATTTGTTTTCCATTCAATTTAGTTCAGGAAATGTCGGTACAGGCTCAAGCTTACCAGGTTACATTACCAGTTCTTCCTCAACAGGCAATCCATTTCCAGAGTGGATGTACAACTCATATACACTTCAAGGACAAGACATTCGGGTTGACACACTGTTAATCAAAGAAATGAAACTAGCTAAAGACCTCAGATTTAGGGCAAGTATTGACACTGGGTTTTATAATGCTGTTTTGAAACCAGATGGAAGCAATGCCAGTATCAGGGTAATTGTATTGAAGAACATCGTAACTAAGTTTCTGGAAAAAGATCCAGGAAATGATAAAATAAAAGCATGGAATGATGGCCCTAGAAATTTCCCGATTATCCGTGACGCTGATGTTTATTTATTGTATGCAGAATCCCTGATCCAAAATGGGAAAGCAGGCCAGGCTAAAGAATACGTAGATAAAATCAGAGTACGTGCCGGATTAACTGCATTATCCGCTGCGCCAACAATGGCAGACATCAAACGGGAAAGAAGATTTGAATTTATAGGTGAAGGTCGCAGGTATTTTGACTTGGTGAGATGGGGTGAGGCTGAAGCCATAAGCACTTTATCAGCTTTTAAGACACACTACTTTTCGACGTCCAATGCGGTGGCACCAACAAAAAGAGACTTGTTACTTCCAATTCCTCAAAACGAATTAAAAACACGCAACAACTGGCAACAGAACTTCAATTATTAATTGAAATTTACCCCAATAAAAGAGGCGGATTCCTGATCAGAAATCCGCCTCTTTTATTGAGGTGATGACTAAAACTTATCCGTTTTCCTGACCTGTAATTTCTCAAAAGAAATCACATCCGACCGGGAAGCCCAGGCTTCATACAAAGTATTCAATTCTTTTACCTTAGCAGGATTTTGACTACTCAGATCATTCAGTTCAGAACGGTCTTTCAAGAGATCAAACAAATGCCATTTGTTATCCGGATAGTTAGAAACCAGTTTCCAGTTTCCTTGTCTTACGGCACGGTTTCCTTCATGTTCAAAGAACAAAGCATCATGTCCTTTCCAGCTTTGACGTTTAAATAAAGGCACTAAACTCAGGCCAGTCGTTGCTTTAATTTTCTGGTCTTTGTAAACAGTGGGGTACTTCCCTCCTGCCAGATCCAGACAAGTCGCCATCATGTCAATGATGTGCCCGGGTTGTGCAACTGTTTGACCAGGTTTAACCACAGCAGGCCCATAGGCAATAAAAGGAGTTGCAGTTCCACCCTCATACTCCCAATGCTTGAACATGCGGAATGGGGTATTGCTCACATTTGCTCCTGGAAATCCATAAGCTGTAAAAGAGCTTGGATCACTGGAGAGCTTTTTACTACTTTCATAAACTTCGGGTAAAAAGCCATTGGCATTGATGCTTTCGTTGCTGGCACCATTGTCTGACAAAAACATAATCACCGTATTTTCATCCTGTCCCAATTCTTTTAACTTTTTTCTGATGCGACCGATATTTTGATCCATACGGTCTATCATTGCTGCATACACGGCCATCTGATCATCCCAGCGAACTTTCTCTTCCTGGCTTAATGTATTCCAATCAGCAACCTTCCCATCCCGTGGCGAAAGTTTGATTTGAGGGTCAATAATCCCCGCAGCCTGCATCCGTTTAAAGCGCTCGGTTCTTAATTTGTCCCAACCCTGCATGTATTTACCTTTGTACTTTGCAATGTCTTCAGGTAGTGCCTGCAAAGGCCAATGAGGGGCCTGATAAGCCAGGTACAAAAAGAAAGGTTTACCTGTGTTTTTATTCTGTTCTATAAATTCAATGGCATAATCCGTATAGGCATCTGTCGAATAATAATCTTTTCCAGTCCTAAACTCCTTATCATCCAGAGCTATAGTTAACTTTTGATTTTGACGATAAGGATAAGGTCCGAAATAACTCCCAGCACCATCAATCAGACCAAAATAACGATCGAAACCACGTTTACGTGGCCAATGTTCTTCTGCCTGACCAACATGCCATTTACCTGCCATTAGTGTTGTATAGCCATAAGGTTTCAAAGCCTCGGCAATAGTTACACAGTTTTGGTTCAGATAGCCTTGATAGGCAGGTTCTTTACGGGTATTCATCATATCCCCTACACCGGCCTGATGCTGGTATAAACCTGTAAGTAAGGATGCGCGGCTCGGGCAGCAACGCGACGCATTGTAAAACTGCGTCATCTTTAAGCCCTTGGCGGCCATTTCATCAAGATTAGGCGTTTTAGTTTCAGCGCCAAAACAACCAATATCCGAATAGCCCATGTCATCGGCTAAAATCACAATAATGTTCGGTTTCTTTTTTTTGGGATCAATAGCCCCTTTGGCAAAGGCATTGCTGAAAAATAAAACTATTACAAGCAGACTAATTTTGTACATCGTCATATCTATTTAACCTGGTATTGTGTTCCTCCTGCTATTGGCACCCCATTGGTTGTAATTCCTTCTGCTCGGATAGAAATAGTAGCCTTAGGGTCGGCGTTTAAAAAGCTTAGTTTGGCTTCCCCCTGCTCATTTGTGCTTAACAAAGGAGCCCAAAAGATAGTTGTCCGAAGATCTTGTTTAGCCCCCGTCTTATCCTGAAATGATGGATTGTAAAACTCACGCGCCTGATAATAACCGGGCAAGGTTGTATTTAAAATATCCAGGCTTGAACCCCTAAATGCTTCTTCTTTCAAATCCAAATTTATCACATAGGCATCACCGCCACCATTCCTAATCAGGTGCCGCACAGTAATCTTATTCACCTGATTCATAGGTAGACTATAATAATCGAGTCTCCCAAAAATATCTTCTTGTTTGTTGACAATAATGCGGGGTACTGCCTTTTTTCCTGCCGAAATAAAAGCGATACCATCAGTGGTATCTGAAAGCGAGACACTGCCGGGAACTTTAGTGATTAAAAAATGTTCAAGGCTCTTAAAATCGTAATCTGCTGCTGTGATGTTATATACCAGATCGGGATAGCCAAAGGACATCAAGGTTTCATCCCGTAACACCAATGTTTTTTTATCCCCGCCATCAATTACCACCTCTTTTAAGTTAATCGCTTCATTTGATTTTGCGATACGATTATAGGCCATTCGTCTGGCTGCTTCGAGATCAAATGCAGATAAATCGGGCAGCATTAAGTCGCCTGCTCCTGCATTAACTTTCAACGGGTCCTTAAAAAGTGAATCCAGCATTATCCAGCCGGCCTTTTTCCCTTTCGCATCTTTTGAGGATAGCTTGAAAGGTTGGTTGCCAAACCAATTTAACCCATCCAGAAAATAGCGGCCATCTGCCATACTTTTGGTCATGTATATTTTACTATCCTGGAGCCCGTCTCCAAACAAAGTAATATTCATATCCGGAAGTGCCTTGCTCCCTATTTTCTGTCGTACTTTCCCTGAAATCGTAATTCCAGGTTCAGGCATATAACTCATTACAGGCTTTGCATCTGCCAGTTTTTTCCATAAATAATTCCGCCATCCCTGGGTCATCAGTAAAAGATCCAGTTGTTTTGACCTTCCCGAATTCTTTTCATCAAAATACCTTGCCGGATCCTGTATATTACCTTTAATTTCAGACTCCAACCACAAATAAGAAGCAATGTTACTTTCGTTTCCTGGCACTATAGCATCCACAGCAGCCAGCGATAAATTGGCTTTAACCGGTTTACCTTCTCCATCTACTACTTTTACCGTTAAATTGACTTGTTCTTGTGATTTATAACTTACTTTATCAGATAACACCGATAATATAACAGGCTTACCCGGTACATAGATCAGCCTTTCACAATTTGGCCGGCCCTGATCATCCAGGATGGTGATACTTGTAATACCTTGTGGCATGCCCTGTAAAGGAAACAACATGGAAACCTGTGCCTTAGCCAATTTGATTTGCTCAGTATACAATATACTTCCCCCATGCTTTACGGAAACGATTAAGTCTTTATTCTTAAGTTCGTTTAACATGGCTTCATTCACAGAAATTACGGCTTTAATATTGGCCGAGTCTGTAAGCACATGCAAAGAAATCCCTTTACTCAATGCATCAGGTATTGCCGTGCTAAACTTCTTACCATTTGCATAGCTTCCTTCTACCCGATATTTAACACCGGCCTCCGGTTTAATGGTAAATATACCCAGCCCCAAATCGGTACTTTCAAAACCACCAATTTCGGCTCCATTACCAGCAATCACCTTCCCACTTACGCGGATTCCATTTCCCTGTTGATCAAGAGCCTTAAAAGCGACAACGCCGTTAACCCCCTGTACCAAGGACCCGCCCTCTGGAAATAATTGAATAGACTCTTGAGCTGTAGCTGCCACCAGACTTTTCTTTTTAGAAAGGGGACTGGAAATGTAAATCTTCTTTTGAAAAATAAAAAGGTCGTTAAAGTTTCGCATCCAATTGGTGTATGCCCTTAGCTGATACGAGCCTCCGGGAATGGAGTCTTTGATTTTAAAATCACCTTTGCCTAAACCCTTATCTAAACGGATTACCTTACGATCTATGATTTCAGCAGTAGGCGAGATCAGCTCGACATAAAGGTTATTACTTGTTGCCGTTAAATTGGCACTTCTACCATTAACCAGATAAGCATTAAACCAAAGATCTTCTCCGGCACTGTAAAACTCTCTATCTGTATGTAGATAGGTTTTTTCGAAAAACCACTGAACAGTCTTTGGAGCGATACCCACTGGTTGGACTTTTTCCTGCGCCCGTCCAACTACAGGAGCACACAGTAGTAAAGCACAGTATACTAAAGACCGTTTAAAACTCACATTGAACTGATTACCTACCATTATGATATGATTAAAGCTTTACGCCAACCGAATTGATGACTTCTGGTTTAGTTTTGTCCGCCGTCTTGATCACGACATTTTTAAATGTCCAGTTTTCCGCATAATCAATCGTTCCGGCAGTAAGGCCATTTACATCTATGTTGACGAGCTTAAAGTTCTTTAAAATGGTTGCTTTAAAGCCAATTGCATTAATCGCTTTCTTGGCTTCCGTAGCTTTAACATTGTAAACTGTTACGTTTTGGATTCTAGGAATACCCTTAGATTCTGGGGTAACCCTGTTTAACAGCTTTGTCCAATGTGCTGGAATAGAATCAGGATTGTAACCTGCCGGAAGTGTAGAATAGCTGTAAGTTGGGTTCCAATTTGGATTGATCTGGATCACATTACCTACTCCATGCATGGTGATGTTACCGAAATAGATATCTTCTACTGTACCACCACGTGTCCGGGCCGATTTAATATTTAAAGCATTCCCCGTACCGTACCCAACAAGATCGGTAGCCCATACGTGGCGAATGCCCCCCGAGGTTTCGCTACCGAGGGTTAAAAGTCCAGCGCCCTTTCTGGCTACACTATTCCGTATCACAACATACTCTGTTGGACGATTTACCCGAAGGCCATCCCAATCGCGTCCAGCCTTTAAGCAGAAATTATCATCATTGCAGTCGATATCACAGTTTTGCACCAAGATCCATGACGAGGAATCAACGTCAATGCCATCGGTACTTGGTCCATGGCCGCCCACATTGTTGCGAATGGTAATGTTGTCTACAGTTACATATGAAGAGTAAAGTACCTGCACGGTCCAAAAACCGGCCTGTTGCGCATGAATGTCTCTTAAAATAATATTTTTTGAATCGGCAATTAAAATGGTTCTTGGTCTTTTGGCATCATAATCTACAATCCAGCGTAAGCCTTTCGGATCGTAATCTTCTTTACGGATCTTCCAATAATGATCCCAAAACACCTTCCCTTGTGCGTTAATTAACCCTTCGCCACTGATACCTGCATTTTCCTGATTCAGAATATTTAACAAGGCAGCCGGCCATTTCATTTCTATGCCAGCTACACGCGTATCTATCTCCTTGTAATCTTTAATATTTTCGCTGCCCAATAACTCAACGCCTTTGTCAATCCTAAAGTTGACTCCTTTTTTAATAAATACGGAGCCTGTAAGGTATTTCCCCGGACTGAATATAACTACCCCACCGCCTTTCGCTGCACAATCATCAATCGCTTGCTGAATGGCTTTGGTGTTTAATGTTTTTCCATCGTTTACGGCACCATACTTAGTTACGTTGAACGTGGTTTTCTTAAAAGTAATGGCTTTTGCCCCAACTTTTGAAACCCATTCTGGAGCTTTAGGTTGAGCAAATAAGGAAACTGAAAAAAAGAATAAAGCAAAAAATAGCAGATTGTTGTAAAATCTCATAGTGATTGAGGGTATACTCGGTTAAGGTAAAAAATTAAAGCCCTTTTAATATTATAGCAATTGGATAAACATAAAAAGTAAAAGGGTAAACAGCAACCTGCCTCATCCTGCTATTTTGTTTTTACATCATCTTTTTAAAGCCCTCCCACTTTACTTTCCAGGTTCCATCTTTAGGGAAACCGGGACTTTCAACAGTGTTGCCATCCCAGCCTGCGCACATCATCGCAATAGCCGTCAGCAAGCCCCCGTTACCGGGCAGGTACAAGCGCAAGCGATCATCCTGATAATTATGTCCGTTAACCAAATAAGTGTTTGTTTTAACATTCATCAACAAGGCATCAATCGCTTTCTCTGGCATATTTAAACGTGCAGCAGTCATGGCAGTCATCGGGAAATCCCAGCCCCAGGTATCATTCCAACTCCAGGTATCCCAAACAAGATTAAAGGTATTTTTCATGACAGCCTTATCCAACAAGCTGGTTTCCGGTAGCATTCCATATGCACCTAAAACAGAAGGATGATCTGTTTTATATTCTGGATTAGTGTAAGAATCTGTTGCACTCTCTGTTGCCAGATAAACCCCATCCTGCTTTGGCAAGGGCGATAATTTAGCGATCACATCATCCCATTTTGCATTACGTTCCATGCCTAAACGACTGCGCCATTGTTGCGCAGTTTTTAAGGCCCATTCCCAATAAGCCAATTCGTAAGTCGGGTTAAATGTAGTTTCGGCTTTAAAGCGTTCTTGGGCAGGAATTAAACCCGGTCCTAACACATAGCGCTCTTTATCCACATCATAATGTGCAAAAGAGGCCATGAAATCGGCTGTCTTGAAAACCAGATCCTTATATTTTTGGAGTGTTTTCTGATCAGGATGAGCCCTGTATTCAAGCTCTGTAAATGTAATGATATGTGGCTGTTGCCAGATCAGCATCGCTCCTACCGACGAAGGAGATTCATTTCCTTTATTGTCTGTCATTTTTTGCCATCGTACACCATCAAAACCTTGACGTTTGGCTAGCTTGGCAGCCTTATCTTTCACGGTAAAATACCAATCCACGCTTTTACTCAACAATGCAGGTCTGCCCCAAAGTGCAAAATGCACACCATGCCACCAGTGCATCTCCAGATGCGGTTTGCCAAACCAGCTGTTGTAAGTTAAGCCTGTTTCTTGTGGGGGAAAATCTCCCGCACACTGGATTTTAGTAAGATATAGTGATAAGATGATCCTACGCTCCAATTCAAAAGCACGCTTATCAATGCTGCCACTAAAATCAACCGCAGCACCGCTTAACCAAAAGGCTTTCCATTTATTGATGCTATTGGCTTGCACCGCAGCAAATAAAGGCACGCCATATTGACTTTTCTTAGCGCTAAAAAGACAGCTAAAACTAAAGTCGTTTGTTTTTTTATCAGGTATAATGGTATAGTAGTGCTTTGATTTCTCGACAATACGCGCTCCAGTTTTCCATGAAAAAGCGGCAAAATAAGCGGCAGAATCAAGTTGATGTTTAAGAACTGCACCATTCTGGTTGCTGTTGATAATGGATGAAGTATGCTTTTCAGTATCTTCCCAGTTGTTACCAACATCCACCCAATCACCCGTAGGATAAGGGAAACGCAACCTGATTTTTAACCGGCCCAATTTAATCAGGTCAGATTTAACTGTTGTGGCAATCAGGTCTTGATCCTGATGCCCCACTGTAATTACAGTTACCGGAATACCCTCAAAGGTAAAGGAACTTCTAATTTCTCCTGTCCATGGATCTAGCATTTGCTTAATATCTTTGATATCAGCAGGCATGGCAGGGTCGCCATTGGCTTTGCTCAACTCAAAACCTATATTACCTAATTGTAATCGGTGTACATTTTGCCGGTAATAATTAGATGCGTCTTTAGTCCGTTGCGTCTCATTCAACTGAACCGTATAAGACACTTTACGCCCGTACTGATCGTAATACTTATAGGTTTCTTCAAGCCTATAGTTGGCGGTATCTTTAAAACTATCCCAAGCCCATTCTGATTGTGTCCCCAGTGGTACACCTTTTTCATAAGCATCCGGAAAAGTTTGCAGGCCCGTTGCATCCACCGTAAAGGCAAACTTTCCATTACCTACAGAAAGTGAGGATAAAGAATCAATTTTATTAATCAATACCTGATGTCTTTGTACCAATCCCTGACGGTTTATCTGTGCGTACAAACTGGTAAATGGACATAAAAAGGTAAGCAACATTACTGCTGCAAGTTTTCTTCCAAAAAATAGCATCTTCATATTCTTATCGTTTTACTAAGCTATTGATGTATAGTTCAAGGTTCGTATAACCTGTTCCGCTAATTTTAGTCGCATCGGCGGCATTACGATGGTCTAGTTTATTTTTCTTTTCCCAATCGTCAGGGATACCATCTTCGTCTGTGTCCTTTACATTTGAGCGGATCTCTTTTGGCAGGTCTTGTCCACCTGCATCCGCTTCTGTTTTAAAAATCGCACCGCTTTTACCCAGACTTTTAAAATAGCCAATGATCCTATTGTCGACAGCATCTCGTTTTAAAGAAGAACCAGCCTCTGCCATAACCATTTTGCAAGCTTCAGCAGCCATGCCGATCTTAACATTACTTTTTAGCAGAAGGGTAGGTTCTTTGAGTAGCGTAGCAGTTTCTTTTATAAAATCTTCATCCCTAATCAAACGTCCGTTTAGCTTGCCATCTTTATCAAGATCAGCGTAGTTATCTTTATGAAATACGTGGTCTGTTGCAGAGAACATACTCAAAAACTCATTTGTAGAACTTGGGCCTGCAATGAAATAGTTACCTACAATATCCTGGTAGTGATTGGCACTGGAATGCCCTCCCACAAATCCACTTTTACCCCAGTTGTAAATCACATTGTTGATAAACTCAATACTTGCCTTAGCTTTTGGATTACGGCTTTGGTTCCCTGAAAATAGAGAATGATGTATGGTGACATTTTCAGGCACTTCCAGGAGAGCACCAAAACGTTGCGGATCTATACTTTCTGCAATCATACAATACTGTAAGGTTACATTCTTGCTTTTCTTGATGTGCAGGTTATCCCATCTACCCCATTCAATCGATACGTGATCAAAAATGATGTCCTTTAAATCGTCAGCAACTACGGTACATGATCCTTTAGACATATTGATGCTTCCCCTAAAACGGATATAGCGTACAATTGTACTGTCTTTGAAAGAAACGCCGTTGCCGTAAATGGTTATGCCCTCGCCCGGTGCAGTTTGACCAGCAATGGTAGTACGGGCTGCAACGGAGATTTTAGCTCCAATTTTAATTACTCCGGAAACATCGAACACCACAGTCCTGCCAGATTGGCTCACGGCATCACGAAAAGAGCCTTTACCGGAATCATCGAGATTGGTTACCCGATAAACTGTACCGCCACGGCCGCCAGTTGCAAAGCGGCCAAAGCCCTCCGCTCCCGGAAAAGCAAGCTGTTGTGCATTGGTCAAAAAAGTTGAGAAAAAAGAGAGAATTAAAACTAAAAAAGTACGTTGCATTTAATGTGTTTTTATAGGGTGATCAATAGGTAGAATCGTGTTATTTGAGTTTAAAGGGTAAGTACCAATTGGCTTTGTTAGACAAACGTGAACGCACAAGTGCAGCAGATGCGCCATCACCCGCAGCCTCAAATTTTGCAGCAATTTTATCTGCAAGGTAATTCGGTTCAGTAGTTTGTCTGCGCAATGCTATACGCAAGAGGTCTTGCCAGCGGTAACCTTCGAAGGCAGTTTCCAGTGCCTCCTCCTGGATGATCTTATTCTCCGTATCTACAATTGCATTAGTAGTCAGAATAGGCACATTTTGATTAACAGCTCGGCCTCTGATCCCTTTATTCCGATACCAATTACCTCTGAAAGCGTTTGTAGTTGTGCCATCAAAATCAAATGGATAAGTATCCGGAACACCATTATAGGTAGATTTTGTTCCGAAAGTTTCATAAATACCAGCATTAATTAAAGCACCTGCAAGCACACTACGATCTAACCTATTTGCGGCTTCAGCAAAGCGCATGTGCATTACCGCAGCACGATAAACAATCCAAACCCCCGTTTTTTCAAAAGGCAATGCAGAAGTGTAGTTCATGGTATATTTTAAAACTTCAGGATCCTCACCGACCATACCATACGACATATTTCTACCTCGTCGATCCGTCAAACTGCCATCAAGTCTTACTTGATTATTCCAATTGCCCATTGATAGCGCTGAGGGCTTAACGAGGTAATTGCCTGATGTTGAAAACAGCGTCAGCAATGGGTTTCCAGGTGCAAAACGACCACTGAAAGGCAGTGTCCACATCCTTTCCCAATTCGTAATCCGATCTGCCAAAGCACCATAAAAAATCTTCGTCCAGGGATTGAGCACCGCCGTAGTTTTAAGCGAGTGATCTGCGGAATTGTCATCAGACACCCTATAGGTATCAAAAATATCCACCTGTTGATCAGCGCTGGTGCTACTATTGGTTCCGATTTCCATCACCTCCCTGTAATACTTTGCGGCAATTAAATAATCGCCTTTCCACAGGTGAAGATCGGCCAGGAACGATTTTCTCTGGATAAAAAACTTAAATACGCCATCCCTAAGGACATACGAGTCCATCGGCAACATCAACGTTGGACTCGCAGCAGAGGTATTCTGATTGAGGTATTCTTTGGGTATAGCTTCAGTTTCGGCAATAAGCTGAGTCAGCAAATCCTCAAATAACAATTTTGGAAATTTACCTTGATCCTTAAGGTCATTGACATCACTTAGTGCATCTGTTACGTAGGGTACACTACCATAGTGGATACCAAGCTGTAGATAAATCCAACTGCGTAAAAACAAAATATCAGTATAGCGCTGATAAAACTGGGTATTATCCAGTAATTTTTTACTGCGCATGATTTCAAAATTCTTCAACGCGTCATTGCAATTCAAAATAACTTCATAAAAAGGCTTAGGGTCAGCATAGGGGTTATCTTCTACTACCGTTTGTGTGCCTAACTGTCTTAAATAAGTATTGGCATTTCTAGTTACATCCAGCAAGTCTGCCCTCAGCTCATTAAGCAGGATATAGCGATCGGCCAGACCTACAAATTTCCCGTAAATCCCAAGTACGGCAGCATCTGCATCATACACATTCTGATAGGTTTGTGATGATTCTAAAGCATCTTTAGGTTTAATGTCAAACATTTTTTTACAGGAAGCCATAGTGCTCAGCCCTAGGACAATCAGTATAGATTTTCTTATTTTAATGGATAATTTCGTGTTCATATTCCTTCTTCTAAACTAAACTACAGACCAATTCTAACACCCAGTTGTACTGACTTTGTTCCGGGCTCCAACCCCGTATCCACTCCTCTTGCGAATACACTACTACCTGCACTAAACTCAGGATCATAGCCCTTGTATTTAGTGAGCGTAAGTAAATTATTGGCAATGGCATACACAGTTGCAGACCTAAAGAAAGCAAGCTTAGGCAGTTTATAACTTAAGGCTAAGGACCTCAATTTCAAATAAGAGCCATCTTCAATCCAGCGATCTGAGAATCTTGAATTTCTGGATGGGTCGTCCCAGGAAGCACGCGGTATATCGGTTACCTGCCCATTCACACGCCATCTGTTTACTACAGCCAGCGTTTGGTTGTTGTATCCGTTCATGCTCTCCAGCGCGGCGCGTGTCCCATTGTAAATATCATTTCCATAAGTAAACGTAAACAAGGCATCCAATGTCCATTGTTTGTAAGACAGTTTATTACTGAACGATCCGGTAAAATCAGGATTTGGGTTGCCAATTACCTGTCTGTCATTTTCATCAATGGTACCGTCTCCATTTGTCTCCACAAAGCGCATATCCCCACCTTGAAAAGGAATAAAGTCACCATCAACTGTTTTATTACTTAAACCAGAAGCCAGCGCTTCCGCATCAGTGGCATATACCCCTTTTGTTTTGTATCCATAGAATAAGTTAGCAGCTGAACCAGGTTGGGTAATAATCGTTGCTCCAGAGAAATTAGTAATCAGATTTTGGTTTTCACCAAGGCCGATCACTTTATTTCTATTGAGCGCATAAGTAAAGCCCATGTCCCATTTCAGGTTATTTTTATTGATCAATCGGCCACTTACCGCGAGCTCAACACCCTTATTTTCCATGGTTCCGCCATTTCGCAATCCATAATCAAATCCAGTAGCCGTTAGCATAGGTTCGTATATCAACATATCCGATATTTTATTGCGATATATATCCAGACTGATATTCAATCTTTCTTTCAAGAATGAGGCATCCATACCAACATTTAATTTGGCATTTGTTTCCCATTTCAAAGCAGTGTTGCCAATGTTACCTCTAATCAAACCTTGTCTACCCAGAAAGTTCTGAGAAACATAATAGGTCTTAGCACTATAATTACCAATCTCATCATTACCAGTTAACCCATAACTTGCACGTAATTTAAGGCTCTCTACAAATGCATTATTGGCCATAAAATTTTCTGAAGAAACAAGCCATGAACCAGCAACAGAAGGTAATACGGCAAGCTTAACGCCATTTAAAGTCAATACATCTGGGATTTCCTTTCCAAAACGAGATGAAGCATCTGCAGCTACATTAAATGATAAAAAGTATTTACTATAAGCCTCATAGTTCACATTAAAGTAGGTATTTAACCAGTTCCATTTCCCCAGTGCCCCACCTACAATCCTTAAGGTACTTTGTCCACTTCCCAAGGTTACAAAATCATCACTGGCCGTATTATAAGTTGTACCATTATCCAATTCGGCACTGCTGCTCTGGTACCTAAAACCCAGGTTTGCACTCAGCTTACTAAAGTGATTCAGATTCTTTTGGTAAGCCAACCTGGTATCTGTATTTACGGCAAACAAACGCTGTACACCAGCCGCGACCTTATTATAACCCACTGCTGTTGGCAATAATACAGGTGTGATTCCCAGTTCTGGAGT
The DNA here is from genome assembly GCF_900100435.1 of Pedobacter sp. ok626. Taxonomy (GTDB): domain Bacteria; phylum Bacteroidota; class Bacteroidia; order Sphingobacteriales; family Sphingobacteriaceae; genus Pedobacter. The sequence goes on from NZ_FNEX01000018.1 coordinate 166,659, forward strand.
AAAGTAGTTTTCTCTTACTTTATCATAGGTAACTCCAATTATAGTACTGATTTTAAAGGATTTGTTAAGTGTATAATCGAAACCAACAGAACCAACAAACCGGTAATTACGGTTTACGGCCTCTACGCTTTCGGCCGCTGCAACTGGATTACTTAGGCCGAAAATATCGGTATCTGAGAGGTTTGGAGAAAGTACACCTGATTCAGATATTTCATGTGAGGAGAGAAAAGGTGATTTAACCAATGCCAGGTATAATGGATTCGTGGAATAAGCTTGCCCCTGATCTCTGAGATTCTGCTCACTTCGGGTAAAGGCCAGGTTTGCTTGTGCTTTTAATTTTGCTGAGAGATTTAAATTGGCGTTAAAACGAGTCTGATATCTTGTTAGATCGGTCTTATGGGTTAAGCCCTCATTATTCAGGTATCCTAGTGACAAAGCGTAAGTAGCAACTTCATCTCCCCCTGTTACTTTGAGGTAATAATTTTGGCTGGTCCCGCTACTCATTACCTTATCCTGCCAATTGGTATTTTGATGGTAGGTATAATAGTCCGGCCCAGAATTATCATTCATATAAGGCTCATCCTTGATCATCGCGTCTGTATATCCCGGACGAGTTCTCAACATATCCCCCAAAAATATACGGTAATTGTCGGCCTGCATTACTGGCAAATGACTTACTGTTCCATTGTATCCACCGTAAGCCGCAAAATCCAATCTGGTTGCTACATCCTTTGCCCTACTTGTAGTAATTAAAATAACACCATTGGCACCGCGCGTTCCGTACATAGAGGCACCATCTTTAAGTATCGTGATGTTATCAATATCTTTGATATCAACATTGGCTAAGTGGTTGGTCTGGTGACCAGAAATGATAGAACTGCCATAAGTATTGATGTCATAAAGTACACCATCTACTACTACAAGTGGCTGATTGGCTGCATAAAGAGAATTGTAACCTCGCAAGTAAAGATCGGCACCAATATCTGGAGTCCCCGATCTTCTAATCGCCTCCAAACCGGCAACCTTTCCTTGAAGATAAGAATCTGGTGTCTCATTGCTACGCTCCCAAGATCCATTAGGGTTAACGGCTGTAACTGCGTATGGTGTTCTATTTTTGAGAACAATTCCGAAAGGAAGCAACGCAGCATCGTAAACAGAAGTATAGCTCTCTTCATACAAAGCCGAAGAGATGGTTTTTCGTCCTTTCAGAGCTTCTTCTTTAGACTGATAACCTTGCCCCGAAATCACCACTACCGCACGATAATCAGGAACGCTGATTTTATAATGCCCCTTTTCATCAGTCAGCGCAGCAGCATAGCCCGTTACACTCACGTTAATTCCCGGCAAGGGTTTTCCTGTAGCAGCATCAGTAACTACACCATTAATCTGTGGTCCGGTAGCCCTTTTTACAACCGCAACTTTCTTTGTGCTTATGGTGTCCGTTTCCTGAGCAAGCAAAGTATTACTGAATGCGAGGAAGAGTAGGCACGGTAAGAACATAT